>NZ_CP196426.1:0-387500 GCF_051669845.1 Pararhizobium sp. O133
ATGAAGCAGAACGCGCTTTTCGAACGGGTCAGTGCGCGTCTGAAAGCCCAAGTCGGTCCCGATGTCTTCGCCAGCTGGTTCGGCCGGCTGAAGCTTCATTCGGTTTCCAAGAGCGTCGTGCGGCTCTCCGTGCCGACGACTTTTCTGAAGTCCTGGATCAACAACCGTTATCTCGACCTGATCACCAGCATCGTCCAGCAGGAAGATCCAGAGGTTTTGAAGGTCGAGATCCTGGTTCGCACCGCCACGCGCAATGCCCGTCCCGGCCTTCAGGACGACGCGCCGCAGATCAGTCATGCCGGCGACACGGCATCGCCCGCCTCGGCGCGCAAGTCGGCGCCGCAGACGCTCGCCCATCATGCCGCCGCGACTGTTGGTCACCTCCAGAAGACACAGCCGGTGGCTGGTCCTCTGTTCGGCTCGCCGCTCGACCAGCGCTACACATTCGAAAGCTTCGTCGAAGGATCATCGAACCGGGTGGCACTTGCTGCTGCCAAGACGATCGCCGAAGCCGGCGCCGGCGCCGTGCGCTTCAATCCGCTGTTCATTCATTCGACCGTCGGTCTCGGCAAGACGCATCTGCTGCAGGCGATCGCCACGGCGGCAATCCAGAGCCCGCGCGCGCCGCGCGTTGTTTATCTGACGGCCGAATATTTCATGTGGCGCTTTGCCACCGCCATTCGCGACAATGACGCGCTGTCGCTGAAGGAAACGCTGCGCAATATCGACCTGCTGGTGATCGACGACATGCAGTTCCTGCAGGGCAAGTCGATCCAGCATGAATTCTGTCATCTTCTCAACATGCTGCTCGATAGCGCCAAGCAGGTCGTCGTAGCCGCCGACCGGGCGCCGTGGGAACTGGAATCGCTCGATCCGCGGGTGCGTTCGCGCCTGCAGGGCGGCGTCGCCATCGAGATGGAAGGCCCAGATTACGAGATGCGCCTCGAAATCCTCAAGCGCCGGCTCGACGTCGCCCGCCAGGACGATCCCTCGCTCGATATTCCCGCCAATATCCTCAGCCATGTCGCCCGCAACATCACCGCCAGCGGCCGCGAACTCGAAGGCGCCTTCAACCAGCTCTTGTTCCGGCTTTCCTTCGAACCGCAACTGTCGATCGAACGCGTCGATGAACTGCTCGGCCATCTGGTCAATGCCGGCGAGCCGCGCCGCGTGCGCATCGAGGACATCCAGCGGGTCGTTGCCAAGCATTACAACGTCTCGCGCCAGGAACTGGTGTCCAACCGCCGCACCCGCGTCATCGTCAAACCGCGCCAGATCGCCATGTATCTGGCCAAGACCCTGACGCCGCGCTCCTTCCCGGAAATCGGCCGCCGGTTCGGCGGACGCGACCACACTACGGTGCTGCATGCCGTGCGCAAGATCGAGGACCTGATCACCGGCGACACCAAGCTCAGCCACGAGATCGAACTTCTGAAGCGGCTGATCAACGAATAATCGGGGCGGGTTTAAGACCCCTCCCCGACCCTCCCCACAGGGGGGAGGGAGTTTACCGAGCAAGATCGCCGTTTCGCGGCTCTATCCCGGCAGGTTCGGCGCCCTCCGTTAGCCCCCTCCCCCTTGTGGGGAGGGTTGGGGAGGGGCTCTTTTTTAGATTCGGGGCGACGCCCCACCCCTACTTCCTGCCCTTTGCGATCAGGTGATAGAGCGCGCGGATCGCCTGCGCCTCTCCCCCCAGCGGCGAGTGCGGGCGCTCGGAGGGCGTCCAGCCGAAAATGTCGAAATGGGCCCAGCTTTTCGCCTTGGTGACGAAGCGCTTCAGGAAAAGTGCTGCCGTGATCGAGCCGGCCATGCCGCCTGACGGCGCGTTGGTGAGGTCGGCGATGCGGGCGATGACGTCCTTTTCATAACCCTTGTAGAGCGGCATGCGCCACATCGGGTCGTCGACCGTCAGGCTCGCTTCGCCGAGATCATGCGCCAGCTCCTCGTCGTCGGTATAGAACGGTGGCAGGTCGGGACCGAGCGCGACGCGGGCAGCACCCGTCAGCGTCGCCATGTCGATCAGGAGATCGGTCTCCTCCTCGTCGGCATAGGCAAGCGCATCGGCGAGGATCAGCCGGCCTTCCGCATCGGTATTGTCGATCTGCACCGTCAGGCCCTTGCGGCTGCGGTAGATGTCGCCCGGGCGGAAGGCATTGGCCGAAATCGAATTCTCGACGACCGGCACCAGCACGCGCAGGTCCACCTTCAGCTTGGCATCCATGATCATCAGCGCGAGGCCCATGACATTGGCCGCGCCACCCATGTCCTTCTTCATCAGCAGCATGGAAGCCGACGGCTTGATGTCGAGGCCGCCGGTATCGAAGCAGACGCCCTTGCCGACCAGCGTCACCTTGCGGTGACCCTTCTTGCCCCAGCGCATTTCGAGCAGGCGCGGCGCCTCGGCGCTGGCGCGCCCGACCGTATGGACAAGCGGAAAATTCTGCTTCAGCAGATCGTCGCCAGTGACGACGGAGACGGTTGCCTTGTAGTGCTCCCCGAGTGCGCGAAAAGCCTGTTCCAGCGCGTTCGGTCCCATGTCGTTGGTCGGCGTATTGATGAGATCGCGGGCGAGGAAGACGCCGGCGATCTGCCGTTTGATATCAGCGGCATCCGCGTCGGCCGGGATCATCAGCGTCGGCGCCTCCTTACCCGCCGCCTTGTAGCGCTCGAAACTGTAGGAGCCGAGGCCATATCCAAGGGCAAGACGATTAGCCGTCAGTGGCGCGGTTTCGACATGCCACTTTCCGGCCGGCAGCGTGCGTGCCAGCTTACCGGTCAGGAACGGCGCGTCCGACGGATTGGCCCCAAGCCCGAACAGCGCCCCACCGAGCTGACCATCCTCGGACGGCACCAGCAGGACGGCGCCGGATTCCGCCTTGAAACCGGCCTTGCGCGCCCAATCCAGCGCGATCGGATCGATGGTGCCGAGCTCGATATGGGCTGGCGTCACCGCAAAGATCGGTAGCGTCTTGCCGCCGCTGGTGTTGAACGGAGACGGACGATCGATGAATTGATACGGGGCCATGGAAATCCTTGGAAAGAAGCGGTGTAGAATCACCCGATTAACGCTCTGTTAGGGTTAACAGATTATTGCTGGAGTGAAGGTTGCGCCGAATCCGCCGGGGAATGCGGGTGGCGCTCGGAACGAATGCTTAGGGGCATTGGCCATGACTGCACGCAGACACTTGTCCGTCTCGACACGGCGGCTCCTCAAGGGCGCTTCACTCGCGATCATCATCCTGGCGATGGCCGGCTGCGCCTCGCAGAAGAAGGAACTGACGACCGGATCGATCCCGCAGCCGCAGTTCTCCAAGCCCGTGCAGTCGATGAACTCCAGCGAACTTGCAGCCGCAGCCGAAAGCATCGGCAAGGCTTACGAACGCAATCCCAAGGATCGCGCCGCGGGCCTGAACTACGCCAACATGCTGCGCATGACCGGCCGCAACGAACAGGCGCTCGCCGTCATGCAGCAGGTTGCGATCAACTTCCCCAATGACCGCGAAGTTCTGGCCGCCTATGGTAAGTCGCAGGCCGCCGCCGGCCAGCTTGAGCAGGCGCTGAACACGATCACGCGGGCGCAGACGCCCGACCGTCCCGACTGGCGCCTGAAATCGGCCGAGGGCGCGATCCTCGACCAGCTCGGCCGTGCCGGCGAAGCCCGTCAACGTTACCGCGACGCTCTCGACATCCAGCCGAACGAGCCGACCGTGCTCTCCAATCTCGGCATGTCCTACCTGCTCAACAAGGACCTGAAGACGGCGGAGACCTATCTGCGCTCGGCCGTGGAACAGCCTGCCGCCAACAGCAGCGTGCGCCAGAACCTGGCGCTTGCCGTCGGCCTGCAGGGACGCTTCCAGGAAGCGGAAAAGATCGCCAGCGCCGAACTCTCGCCCGATCAGGCGGAGGCCAATGTCAAATATCTCCGCTCGATCATGGCGCAGCAGAATGCTTGGCAGAAGCTCTCCAAGGAAGACAAGGACAAGGGAACGAACTGAGTCCTTTGTGGTCAGTGCTTCGCCCCGACGAAATCGAGGCTCGCAGTCGACCGGGCAGCTACCGTCGATTTGGATAACACAGGAAGAAACCCGGATAGTACGGGCATCAACCTGAAGCAGGCCAGCGAGCCTGCCGTCCGCATGCGTCCCCTGGCTTTGAAGACATAAGACCAGCCCCGCCCCCGTCGAGCGGCGCCTGCAGTAGCATGTCTTGCCCCCTGTGTCAGCGGCTCTGCACATCAACCCAATTCGAGGCCGCCGCGCTCGCTCCCAAAGATAGAGCGAACCGGAAATGGAGGAAGGGATGATCCTTCAGTTCATAAGGCCCGAGACGGGCGCCTTATGCCGCTCAACAACGATGGACAAGCCCAGCCGGTGACCCGTCGGGCGCCGCGGGCAATCACATCAAAATTTGTCCGATACCTGGATGCCGGCCGGGCCGAGAATGACGGCGATCAGCACCGGCAGGAAGAACAGGATCATCGGCACGGTCAATTTCGGCGGCAGGGCGGCCGCTTTCTTTTCCGCCTCGTTCATGCGCTGGTCGCGGCTTTCCTGGGCGAGAACGCGCAGCGCCTGCGCGATCGGCGTCCCGTAACGGTCCGCCTGGATCAGCGCCTGCATCACCGACTTCACCTCATCCAGTCCAGTTCTCGTGCCGAGATTTTCAAGCGCGACGCGGCGGTCGGGCAGGAAGGAGAGTTCCGCCACCGTCAATACCAGTTCCTCGGCGAGTGCGGGCGATTGCGCGGCGATTTCATCGGCCACGCGCCGCAATGCGAGTTCCATCGAGATGCCCGATTCCACGCAGATCAGCAGCAGGTCGAGCGAATCCGGCCAGGCCCGGCGGATCGAAAATTGACGCTTGGAGACGGCGTTGGATATGAAGATGTTCGGCGCGTAGAAACCGGCATAGCCGATCCCGATCACTGCCAGGATCCGCATCGGCAGCGGCTTTTCGCCGAGATAGCCGAGGAAGAAGATATAGAAGGCGCCAACGGCAAGGAACAGGAACGGCAGGCAGAAACGTGCGATGAGGAACATGTTGAGCGCGTTCTGCGAGCGGTAACCCGCCGATTTCAGCCGGTTGACGGTGTTGTCGTCGACCAGGGCCTTGCGCAGGTTGAGGCGTTCGACGATCTGGCGGACCGACGTATTGTTCTGCGCGCGCAGCGACGCCTTGCTGGCGGAAGCCTCGGCATTGAGACGCGCCCTTTCGCGCGCGCGGATCTGCTCGCGCTCGGTGGCGACCGACTTCATGCGCTTGTCGAGGTTGCCGCGTTCGAAGAAGGGGACGGCGAGCGAATAGAATGTCGCCAGAACCGCCACGGCGACCAGAAAGGCCACGATGACGTTCGGATCGGTCAGGGTATTGATCATGCCCTCGCTCATGCAGGACCCTCTCCTAGATATCGAAATTGATCATGTTGCGCATCACCCAGATGCCGATGCTCATCCACACGGCAGAGCAGCCCATGATGAGATGGCCGCGCGGGTCGGTGAACAGGATCATCATGTATTCCGGCGAGGTCATATAGACCATGAAAGCGACGATGAAGGGCAAGGCGCCGATGATGCAGGCCGATGCCTTGGCTTCCATCGACAACGCCTGCACCTTGGCTTTCATCTTCTTGCGTTCGCGCAGAACCTTGCCGAGATTGCCGAGCGCTTCCGACAGGTTGCCGCCGGCCTGCGCCTGAATGGCGATGACGATGGCGAAGAAATTCACTTCCGGCAACGGAATGCTGTTGATCATGCGGGCACAGGCTTCGGGAATGCCGAGACCGACCTGCTGCGCCTCGATGATCCGCTTGAATTCCGTCTTGACCGGCTCCTGACCGTCATTGGCGATCAGCCGGATGGCATCGTTGAGCGGCAGACCGGACTTGATGGAGCGCACCATGACGTCGAGCGCGTTCGGAAATTCAGTGAGGAAAGCCTTGCAGCGCCGCTTGACCATGAAACCGACGAACCAGCGCGGGAAACCGGCGATGCCGATCAGAACGATGCCCGCGACGATGGGCAGCATGGCGCCGGCGATCAGCGCCATCAGGCCGGCGACAAGACCAAAGATCACGCTGAAGATATAGAATTGCGCGATGGAGATTTTCAACCCGGCCTGCATCAGCCGGATTTTCATCGTCGGCTTTGCCTTGGCGGTCTTTTCCTGCTGCTTCTTCTCAAGATCCTTCAGCGAGTCGGCCACGGATTTGCGCCGCTTCGACATTTCGTTCATGCGGTCGCGCGCCGCCTTGACCTGGACGCGGTCGGTTTCCGCCGACTTGACCTTTCGAACCCGGCTCTCTGCCTTCTTTTCGGTCTCGATGCGGGTAAACAGAATGCCATAGGCAAGGCCGGCCGTGGCGAGAGCGACAAGGCCGGCAATGGCCAGAATGGTGATATCGATCCCGAACAACAAGGTGATCAGTCCTTTTCCATCGCGTCGAGGGTCGCGGCCAGCCGCTTGTCTTCGTTGAAATAACGGGCGCGGTCCCAGAAATGCGGACGGCCGATACCGGTCGACTTGTGGCGGCCGATGATCCGGCCGTTCGCGTCTTCGCCCTCGATCTCGTAACGCATAAGATCCTGGGTGATGATCACATCGCCTTCCATGCCGATCACCTCGGTGATGTGGGTGATGCGGCGTGAACCGTCGCGAAGGCGCGAAGCCTGGACGATGATGTCGATCGAGCCCGCAATGATTTCGCGCACGGTCTTGGCCGGCAACGTGAAACCGCCCATGGCGATCATCGATTCCATACGCGACAGGCATTCGCGCGGGGTATTGGCGTGGATCGTGCCCATCGAGCCGTCGTGACCGGTGTTCATCGCCTGCAACAGGTCGAAGACTTCCGGACCGCGCACTTCGCCGACGATGATGCGTTCGGGCCGCATACGCAGGCAGTTCTTGATGAGATCGCGCATGGTGATCTCTCCTTCGCCCTCGATGTTCGGCGGACGGGTTTCGAGACGTACCACATGCGGCTGCTGAAGCTGCAGTTCGGCCGTATCCTCGCAGGTGATGACACGTTCCTGTTCATCGATATAGCCGGTGAGGCAGTTCAAAAGCGTCGTCTTGCCGGAGCCTGTACCGCCGGAGATGACAAGATTGCAGCGGACGCGGCCGATGATCTGCAAAAGCACCGCACCTTCCGGCGTGATCGAGCCGAACTTGACCAACTGGTCGAGCTTCAGCTTGTCCTTCTTGAACTTACGAATGGTGAGCGCGGTGCCGTCGATGGCGAGCGGCGGCGCGATGACGTTGACACGCGAACCGTCTGGAAGACGGGCGTCGCAGATCGGTGAACTTTCATCGACGCGACGGCCGACTTGGCTGACGATGCGCTGGCAGATCGACAGGAGTTGGGCATTGTCGCGGAAACGAACCTCCGACTCGATGGTCTTGCCGCCCACTTCGATGAAGGTCTGTCCGGCACCGTTGACCATGATATCGGCGATGTCGTCGCGCGCCAGAAGCGGTTCGAGCGGACCATAGCCGAGAACATCGTTGCAGATGTCCTCGAGCAGCTCTTCCTGCTCGGAGATCGACATCGCGAAATTCTTGATGGTGATGATATCGTTGACGATATCGCGGATTTCCTCGCGCGCGCTCTCCGTATCCAGCTTGGCGAGCTGCGACAGGTCGATCGTATCGATCAGCGCCGAGAAGACCTGGCTTTTCGTATCGTAATAATCCTCGGTACGGGCCGCCTTCTTGCGGACCGGCGGTGGCGACGGCTGGGCGCGGGTGACCGGCGTCGCTTCACGCACGGGTTCGGCAAGCACGGGCGTGGCCGGCCGCTCGGCAACGGCCACGCTGGCAGGCACGGGCTGCTGCACGGGAGGGCTGATGGAGCCGCTCTTTCCGAAGCCTTCGTTTCCTTTTTTACCAAACATGCGCTCAATCCGGTCTTTGCTTCGATATCAGTTACTTGCGTCCGAGCATTCCGAGAACTTTGCCAAGGCCGCCCTTCTTGGCCTTCTTGGCCGTCGCGCGGCCCGTGACCAGGTGGGCGAGCTGCGACAGGATTTCGGCCGTCGGCGCCTTCTTGTCGATTTCGGCAATCATCCGGCCGCTATTGGCCGCGTTTCCGAAAAGGACGGTGTCGAACGGAATGATCGCGACAGGCTCGATTTCCAGGGAATCGCAGAAGTCACCCGGAGAAATTTCAGGACGCTTGGGCATGCCGACCTGGTTCAGGACGAGATGCGGGGTCTTGTCGTTCGGACGAATTTTCCTTAGCGAATCCAGCAGGTTTTTGGCGTTGCGGAGATTGGCGAGATCCGGCACGGCGGTGATCACCACCTCGTCCGCATCAGCAAGGACCGAGCGCGTCCAGTCGTTCCAGAGATGCGGCACGTCGAGCACGGAAACCGGTGCGTTGCGCTGCAGGATTTCCATCAGCGGCTGGAAGGCCGTGGCGTCGAAATCGTAGGGACGGTCGAGCATGGACGGTGCGGCAAGCAGCGACAGACGCTCCGAGCACTTGGTCAGAAGACGATCGAGAAAGACCTCATCAAGCCGCTCCGGCGAGAACACGGCTTCGGAAATGCCCTGCGGCGGATCCTGGTCGAAATTGATGTTGGCCGTTCCGTAAGGCAAATCGAGGTCGGCGAGCACGACTTCGGTCGAGAACAGGTTGGAAATGCCCCAGGCGCAGTTGTGGGCGAGCGTCGAGGAGCCGACGCCGCCCTTGGCACCGATGAAGGCGATGCTGCGACCAAGCGGCTCGGCTTCCGGATCGACGAAGATCGAGGCGATGGCGGAAAGAATGTCCGGCATTGCGACCGGCGCGACGATATATTCGGAGATGCCGTTGCGGATGAGATCACGGTAAAGCGGGATATCGTTGTAGCGGCCGATGATCACAACCTTGGTCGAGGGATCGCAGACGGCAGCCAGCGGCGCCAGCTCTTCCATGAGAAGATGCGGCTCGGTCGACGTTTCCAGGATGATCAGGTTGGGCGTCGGCGCGGTCGCGAACATGTTGGCGGCAGCGGCGATCGTGCCGCTGTTGACGCGCAGGCTGACCTTGCTCATCCGCCGGTCCTGGCCGCAGCGCTCCATCACCCGCTGCAAGCCTTCCGTTTCGCAGAACGCGTGCACCGATATCCGCGGCAGCGGCCGCAGATGATCGATGTCGCTCGGCCGAACGGTATCATGGATGCCGTCGGCGTCCCTTGCTCCGGTCTCGATCTTGTAGTCAATCGCGCTCATGGTGCTATCCCGTCAAACCGTCCGGATTCGTCAATTGTTGATGTTGATGGTGGTTTCCGTCCCAGTCGGGATCCCGCGATAATCGCTGATGACCTGACCGCGCTGGACAGCATCGATCGGCGACATTTCGCGCGGGCCGATGAGATCCATCGGGCTGGCGATCTGGGCCGCGAGATTGGCCTGGCTGGCGCAGCCGAAGTTCTCGTAGTTTTTGTTCTGGACCGTATTCACGACGAGATCCGATGGCCAATTGCCGCAGGGTGCCGTCTGGGCGGTAATGGCGCTGTAGGTCAGCCGGATCGGGGCTGCATCACCGTTCGGATCGGCCTGGTAGCTGACCTCGATCAGACGTGTCGCGGGAATGCCGGCACCGACCAGGGCACCTCGAATATCCTTGCGGACGGCCTGGGCCGCCTGGGCGTTGACCGAGCCCTGCGGCAGCATGATCTGCACCGCGCCGGACGCATCGTTCTTGTAGCTCGATGCGAAGCCGCGAATGACGTCGCGGGCCCCCTTGGTCAGATGCCGATCGCCGGACGCGACCGGCACGTCGATCGACCGCTCCGCCTCGGCGATGACGATCGGATGACGGGTGCGGTAATCGTCCGGAAGAGCACCGGTGGTGTTGGGGTCACGGGCGCAGCTGGCAAGCGTCGTGCCGGCGACGAGGACGGCACCGATGGCCAGCATGCGTGCGAGACGAACCGGACCGTTGAAGGTGTTTGGCCGCATGATCGAGTGCCTTTCCGGATTGCGGTTCAGGATGAGCTGATGTGTCATGTCCGTTCCGCCTATTTGTAGATGAAGCCGACACTGCCATGGTACTGCCCGACGGGGGCGGCCTGGCGGTTGCCGTAGATGCGATTGACTTCGCCGAGAAATGCGCTGGACAGATCGTCGGTCGGATTGAAATTGTCATCCGGGCGGGAGAGCTCGCTGCGTGCCACCGGCTTGACGAGGTACGGCGTCGCGATGATGACGAGTTCCGTTTCGTTGCGGATGAAATCCTTGGAGCGGAAGAGCGTGCCGAGAACCGGAATCTTCGATGCGCCGGGAAGGCCCGACAGCGCCTGGCGAATATTGTCCTGCACAAGACCGCCGATCACGATGGAACCGCCCGAGGGAAGTTCGACGCTGGTGGACGCCTTGCGCCGACGGATCGACATATAGGTCTGGCCGGGTGCATCGATCGCATTGGCGTTGACAACCGAGCCTTCGAATGTCGGCTCGGAAACCTCGGTTGAAATTTCGAGCGCGATGCGGCCCGGACCGAGCACAACCGGGGTGAAATCCAGTCCGATCCCATATTCGACCGTCTCGACCGTGCGCTGCAAGCCCTCGTCGTTGACCTCCTGCTCCGTCGGCAGCCGATACTCGCCGCCGACGGAGAAGCTTGCCTTCTTGCCGGAGATTGCCGTCAGGCTGGGCTCGGCGAGCGTGCGCATGACGCCCGCCTGCTCCATGGCGTTGAAATAGCTGGCGAACATGCCCGAGCCGCTGCCGAGGGATGCCGTTATCTTCGAGGAGAAGGCATTGACGGCATTGCCGAGGTTGCTCGGATTTCTGAAGGAGATGCCCTCGCCGCTGGTGCTGCCGATGAAGCCGCTGAAGCCGAGTTGCTTGAGGACCTGACGTGACACTTCCGCGACGGTCACCTTGAGCATGACCTGGTCTTCGCCGTCGATCTTCAGCAGGTTGACGATCTGCGACTGCTGGCGGTCTTCCGCGAAGATATCCGCGTCGCCATTGTTGCCCTGCGCCGTGATGTTACGGGTCGTCGCTTCACCGCCCTGGAGGAAGGCCCTGGCGAGATCCACAACACGAGTCGAGTCGAGCGGTGTGCGTACCGTGCCGGTGAGCACGATGTTGTCAGAAACGATTTCAACATTGATGTCCGAATCGGGCAGGAAGCGCCGCAGGTTGGCTTCGAGGCCGGAAATATCGCGCTCGATTTCCAGATCCAGGCTGACGATTTCCTCGCCGTTCGGACCGAAGACGAAGATATTGGTCTGGCCGACCGACTTGCCGAACAAATAGATGCGCCGCGAGGTGCGGGTCACCGCGTCGGCGAGGGTCGGGTCGGCGACAAGGATGTCGTGGGCATCGGTCGGCAAATCGACCACGATAGCCTTGTTCAGCCCCAGCTTGACCGTCTTCTTGACGCCGGGCCCGCTATCGACGATGCGCACCACCGATGTGGAGGCCGCATCCGCGGTGGATGTCAGCGCGGGCATGCCGGAGAAGGCGAGGCAAAAGGCCAGGCTGCCTGCGACAGAGCTACGAAATTTCTTGCCGATCCGGTTCACGTTCCGCTCCCGCTCAAACTTTATTGCGCTTCCATCGTGGAAGAGCCTTCTTCGCTCTTCACGATGGAACCCGACTTGATGATCTGGATTGCCGGACGGCCATCGCCGCTCAGCAGGTAATCCGCCGAAGCGGTATCCGGCTCCTGTGCATCCGCGACGCTGCGCAGGGCGAGAGACAGGCGTTCGGCCATCTGCTGGGCGACCGTCATGACCTTCGTCTGGTCCGGGGTCAGCTCCAGCGTCGCGGTCGTTCCGACCACCGACTTGCTGCCGTCTTCCTTCTCCTCGATCTGCTGGTCGATCGCGAGAACGCGGACGTTGCTGAGAACCGTTTCGGTGAGGAAAGACCCTTCGGGCGTCTTGCGCACCATGATCACATCGACGCGGTCGTTCGGCAGGATGAAGCCGCCTGCTCCGGTCGCAACGGTGATTTCGGTGGCGACGGCGCGTTTGCCGGCCGGCAGCAGCGCGGACATGATCCGGCTCGACGAATCGGCGATCTTTTCAGCCCGGACCGGTTCGCCGTTGAAGATCGGCAGGCGGACGACAACGCCCTGGAGATCGGTAACCGCGTTGGGGCGAAGCTCCTCGGTGATGAGCCCCTCGACCACGCCATCTTTCGGCCAGGACATCCAGCGGATCGCATCGGGGTCGAGGCGGGATCCGACCGGCAGGCTCTTGCTGGCGACCAGGACATTCACGGTCGGCTCGCGCTCGATAACCGGTTCGGCCGAACTGATCGGCGTGCTGCCACCGGTCAGCTTGAGTGCCAGAAATCCGGCCAATCCTGCCGAGACGACGGCGACTGCCAAAATAATAACGCGCACCGGTTTCATGATCTTTCCCTGCAGTCCGAGACTATGCCTGGAGCAGAATGATCAGCAATTGGTGTAATTATAGTTAACGGACCGCTTACATTCGTGGTTAACAAATGATTTGCGCCGCAAAGGCACATAAAAAATGCGGCATGTGTGCCGCATCCGGGATGTCTGGTTCAGCTTGGGACGCGAAAATTAATGCAGCTGGGCCAATGCCGCCTGCATCAGCGGCGAAGAGGGATAGGCAATGAAGCCGCCCAGGCCGATGGCGATTCCGTAGGGAATCTTCTTGGCGGTGAACAGAAGCGGCGGCACCGGGATGCCGGAAGCGAGGATCGCGTTCTCCTGCTTGCGCATGAGGAGGATCACCAGCGTCAGCAGGCCGCCGAAGATCGAGACATAGAGCAGGAACTCGAACAGCGAATTGTTGAAGCCGAACCAGACGGCGCCGGCCGTCAACAGCTTGGCGTCACCGCCCCCCATGACATTGAGCGCAAAGAGCGTGAAGCATCCGGTAAAGACGATCAGGCCGGCGACCACATGCATACCGATCATCGGCAGGGCGAGGCCCGCGAGCGGCGCGACGAGGAAGAAGGAACCGAGCAGGATGGCGGAGACCCGATTCGGAATGGTCATGGTGAAGAGGTCGGAGAAAGCCGCAACCGCAAGGCAAAGCGGAAAAATCACAAAAATCGCGGCTTGGGTCACGTTTCGACACTCTCCAACAGGTGGCAGCACAACTCTAGGTCATGTCATACAGCAAAGCGTTTAAAGATTTGAAAATCCGGCGGTCAAACCTACGTCGAAACGTGAAAAAGCCGCCCAAGAAGGCGGCTTTGACGTCGTGTATATGTCGGCCTCAGGGAGCCTTACCGGTGTCCATCGTCGTCGAAAGATCGGTGAACTTCTGATCCAGGCTGCTACCCAGCGCCGTTGCGCCGGTGATCAGGGCGACGGAGATGAGCGCGGCGATGAGGCCATATTCGATCGCGGTTGCACCAGATTCGTCCTTCATGAAACGTGCGAAAATCTTGGTCATGTCAATTCTCCTACTTCACTTGTTGTTCAGCACTTCCGCCAACTGTTTCCGTTGATCGGATGAGGCAAACCTACACAGGGTGAATTGCAATTGGCTTAAGGAAAACAGTTACCGAGATGTTAACGACCAACGCCGTATTTCTTGGTAAAAAGAGGGGTAACCGAAAGTATAAAAATCTAACAATTGGCCGCGAACGACAATAAAGGGACGCCGACCGCCCTCCATACACACAGGAAACCCCGACATAGCGCCGGATTTAACGCTTCATTCACCAAAACCGCGCATGGTGGATCATCTGCATCATCAGGACACGGCCATGAATTTGCTCAATACAGCCATCGGCGCACGGTTGCTGGCGCCCGCCTTCGCAAGCCTGGCGCTGGCCGCCGCAGTGCTTGCCTCCCCGGCCAGTGCTGCCGAGGACATGTTGCGCGTCTACATGGACCACGCGCGCGTCTTGAAACTCGATCGCCCGGTGAGCAAGGTCATCATCGGCAATTCGGATGTGGCCGATGCGACGGTCGCCGACGCCAGGACAATCGTCCTGACAGGCCGGGCCTTCGGCACGACCAATCTCGTCGTTCTCGACAGCGCCGGCAATGCGATCGTCGATGAACGCATCCTGGTCTCGATCGATGAAGGCAACACCTTGCGCGTCTATCGCCAGACATCGCGCTCCGTCCTGTCCTGCACGCCAAACTGTGAAATTCACGCCGAGCAGAAGGCAGCGGCTGCGAACTAGGAACACCTCATTCCTGGAGGCGCGCCCCGCATGACGGGGTCAAGGACGCTTGCAAGCCGGAACATCGTTAACATCCGGTAAGTCATTCGTCTCAAAATGCCCCGGTTCTTGCATACGAAATATCAACGGTCATTTCCTAATGTACGTCATCGTGTTGCGGCTTGGCGGAATGACAAATGTTGAACGACCAGAACAAATATCCGATGCCCGGCCTGGCCGGCGATGATCGACCCAAGCGTGGTCGTGGCCTGTTGCGACGGTTCTTCAAGGAGAAGTCCGGCACGTCGTCGATCGAATTCGCCCTTCTGGCGCTGCCGTTCCTGATCGTCGTCTTCGCATCGCTCGAAACGTTCACGGCCTTCACCGCCGAACAGCTGCTCGCCAACGCGACGGAAACGATGGCGCGCAAGATCCGCACCGGCGAGATCACCGTCACCGACAAGACTTCACCGGCCTACATGTCTGAAGAGGATTTTCGCAAAGCCTTCTGCGGCGAAATTTCGATCATCATGACCTGCTCGGCCACCGAGGCCAAGACGCCCTCCAGACTGTTCATCGACGTCCGCAGCTTTGCCGATTTCTCGAAAATTCCCGCCGCGATCCCGCGAAAGGGCGGCAGCAATGGCGATCTGGACACCAGCAGCTTCAAGTTCGCACCGGGCGGCCCAACGACGATCAACATCGTGCGCGCCTACTATCGGTGGGAAGTGATCACCGATCTTGTCCGCCCCTATGTGACCAACCTGCGCCCCGCCGGAAGCAGCATGCCGAAAGACTATCTGATGGTATCGACGTCTGCCTTCCGCAACGAGAACTTCTAAGGAGCACGCGATGAAAAACGCCATCCGCTATCACATGGCCGTGCTGTCCGACAAAGCCGAGACCTTCCGCGCATTCTGGCGCGACAGGAAAGGCACCGGAGCCATCGAGTTCGCAATCATCGCGCCGCTGCTCATCATGGCCTATATCGGCTCCTTCGAAATTTCGATCGGCTTCAGCATCTCGCGCAAGGTCGCCCGTGCCGCCAGCACCGTCGCCGACGTGCTGACGCAGCAGACGGACGTGTCCAAGGCGACGCTCGACAGCATGAAGGACGTCGCCAAGAGCGTCATGTCGCCTTACGGGATGGGCAATTACACGCTGAAGATGACCGGCATCACGGTCACGGCCACCGGCACCGGCACCGTCGCCTGGTCGCGCGATCAGGACGGAGGCACGCCCTATAAGGCAGGTGCGACCGTGACGCTGCCGAAGGACATCTCGGCCGTGAACGCCTTCATCGTCCGCTCGGAACTCGTCGTCCCGCACGAACTCCTGCTGTTCGCACCGGGCCTGGCCGACAATACGCTGAAGACCATCAACCTTTCCAAGACCTATTATTTCCGCCAGCGCGTCGGCGACAAGATCACCTGCAGCGACTGCTGATCCGCAGTCCCGTCAGGCAGGCGCCCGGGGCGATTTGCAATCCGCCCGGCCCCGGAGTATTTCTTCGCCCTTTCAATCCCGCTGCCTGACAGACATTCGGGGGCGAACACAACTGTTCTGCCGCAAGCCGACGTCCCAGAGGGGGAGGCCGGCCTTGAAGCAGCCTTCGGGTGATCCATGGCGCGTGCCTTTCTTTTCGTTCTTGATTCCTTCGGCATCGGCGGAGCTCCGGATGCGGACGATTTCGGCGATCTCGGCGCCGACACACTCGGCCATATCGCCGAATTCTGCGCGGCGGGCGCCGGCGATCGCAAGGGCCTGCGCGAAGGACCGCTGATGCTGCCGAACATGTCGGCGCTCGGCCTGTTGCACGCGGCCAAACTCGCCAACGGGCGCACGCCGGCCGGCATGCCGCTGCCCGAACGCGTCTTCGGCCTCTATGGCGCGGCAAGCGAAGTCTCGCGCGGCAAGGATACACCGTCTGGCCATTGGGAGATCGCCGGAACGCCGGTCCAATTCGACTGGGGCTATTTCTCCGCCGAGGACGATGCGTTTCCCCCCGAACTCGTCGAGGCCATCTGCCGTGAAGGCGACGTTCCGGGCATTCTCGGCAATTGCCATGCGTCCGGTACCGACATCATCGCCCGCCACGGCGAGGAGCACATGCGGACCGGCAAGCCGATCTGCTACACCTCGTCCGATTCCGTCTTCCAAATTGCCGCGCACGAGCATTCCTTCGGCCTCGAACGGCTGCTCGCCTTCTGCCAGACGGTGCGCCGGCTGCTTGACGACTACAATATCGGCCGTGTCATCGCCCGACCCTTCGTCGGTACAACGGCAAAGGATTTCGCCCGTACCGGCAACCGCCGCGACTATTCGGTGCTGCCGCCCGAACCGACTCTGCTCGACCGGCTGACCGAGGCCGGGCGCACCGTTCATGCCGTCGGCAAGATCGCCGATATCTTCGCCCATCAGGGCATCGGCCGCGTGATCAAGGCGAACGGCAACATGGACCTGTTCGACGCGACGCTGAAGGCTGTGGACGAAGCCGAGGACGGTGATCTCGTCTTCACCAATTTCGTCGATTTCGACATGCTGTACGGCCACCGCCGCGATGTTGCGGGTTATGCCGCCGCTCTCGAGGCGTTCGACCAGCGCCTGCCTGACCTCGACCGCAAGCTTAAGCCCGGCGACATCGTCATCCTCACCGCCGACCATGGCTGCGACCCGACATGGCGCGGCACCGACCATACGCGCGAACGCGTGCCGATCCTCGCTTTCGGACCGGGTGTGCGCACCCGCTCGATCGGTGTCCTGCCGGGCTTTGCCGGGATCGGCGAAAGCGTTGCCAAACATCTGGGCCTTCCGCCGGGCCTGCATGGGAGAAGTTTTCTGTGACCGCACATCTGAAGAAGGCCGAGTTGCACTGCCATATCGAAGGCGCGGCCCCGCCGGCCCTCGCGCTTGAAATGGCCCGCAAATACAATGTCGATGTCAGCGGCATCATCCAGGACGGCGCCTATGTCTGGGCCGATTTCAGCCAATTCCTGAAATGCTATGATGCCGTCGCCGAACTTTTCCGCACCGAGGAAGACTATGCGCTGCTGGCTGAGACCTATCTGACGGAACTTGCGGAAGCCGGCACCATATACAGCGAGATCATCGTTTCGCCCGACCACGGCAACACGATCGGCATCGGCAGCGACGCCTATATTCGCGGGCTGGCGGCCGGGATCGAGGCGGCGAAGGCGAAGACCGGCATCGAAGGCCGGATGATCATTACCATCATCCGCCATATGGGACCGGAAGCGGCCGTTCGCACCGCGCTCTATGCCGCCAAGCGCGGGCATCCGCTGGTGACCGGCTTCAACCTGGCCGGCGAGGAACGCATGCACCGGGTCGCCGACTTCACCCGCGCTTTCGACATTGCCCGCGATTGCGGGCTCGGCACCACCATCCATGCTGGCGAGATGGCCGGCGCCTTCAGCGTGCGCGATGCGCTCGATCATGTCCGCCCCTCGCGCGTCAGCCACGGCGTCCGCGCCATCGAGGATGCCGATCTCGTCAGCCGCATCGCAGCCGAGGGCGTGGTTTTGGAAACCTGCCCGGGCTCCAACGTCTCTTTGCAGGTCTTTCCGGATTTCGCCTCGCATCCGCTGCGCGCCCTTTATGAGGCAGGTTGCCGCGTGACGCTCAATTCCGACGATCCACCGTTCTTCCACACATCTTTGAAACAGGAATACGAGATCGCCTCGCAGGTAACGGGCTTCTCGGATGCGGAGATCAACGGCATGACGCGCACGGCGATCGAGGCTGCCTTCGTCGACGAACCGACACGCCAGCGGCTGCTTTCAGCGCTTTGACAGCCGGTGGGCTGTTGATGACGGGGCAAAGCGGCCTTCAGGCCTTGCGGCGCCTCGTCTTTCCGTGAAAAAAGAGTGTGAATTCGGGTTTCCGCAGGAGGGCTTGGCCATGGACGGCGTTACAGTCATCAATCATCCGCTTGTTCAGCACAAGCTCACCATCATGCGCAAGAAGGAGACCTCGACGGCAGGTTTCCGCCGGCTGCTGCGCGAGATTTCCACCCTGCTCTGCTACGAGGTCACCCGCGATCTCGAACTGACGGAAGAAACCATCGAGACGCCGATGCAGACCATCCAGGCGCCGGTGCTCGAGGGCAAGAAGCTGGTTTTCGCCTCGATCCTGCGCGCTGGCAACGGCCTGCTCGAAGGCATGCTGGAACTGGTGCCCTCGGCCCGCGTCTCGCATGTCGGCGTCTACCGCGATCATGAAACGCTGGAAGCCGTCGAATATTACTTCAAGGCACCGGAAAGCATGTCCGAGCGGCTGGTCATCGTCGTCGATCCGATGCTGGCCACCGGCAATTCCTCGATCGCCGCCATCGACAAGCTCAAGGAACGCGGTGCGGCAAATCTGCGTTTCGTCTGCCTTTTGGCAGCACCGGAAGGCATCAAGAATTTTCAGGCCGCTCATCCCGACGTGCCGATCTTCACCGCCTCGATCGACAGTCATCTCAATGAGCAAGGCTATATCGTTCCCGGTCTCGGCGATGCCGGCGACCGGATGTACGGCACGAAGTAACCTTTCGAATCTTCCAGATTTCTTAACCAGATTTTCACTTGGAAAGCCGCCGCGGATAAAACCAGGCGGCTTTTTGCACCCTGTTAGACAGGATCGTGCTTAGCTCGCCTCTGTTTCTGACATCGCGGAGTGTGGCTCGAATGCTGGTACGGATGGCTGTTTTTGCCGGGGGCATGGTCGTGGCGGCGATGGTGCTGCCGGGGCTTGCGACGTCCTATCTCGACCACCCGGCACCCAAGGAGACCCAGGCCAAGCCACAGCCAGTGAGCACCGCGAAATATGCGGGCGGACGCGGCGTCCTGCTGCAGCCGGGCGCTGGGGGACATTTCTTCGGGATGTTTTCGATCAACGGACGCAAGGAAAACGGGCTTGTCGATACCGGCGCAAGCACGGTGGCGATCAATGTCTCCACCGCCAGGCGCCTCGGGATTTCAACCGGGTCCCTCTCCTTCAACGTACCGGTCGGCACGGCGAACGGCACGGTCAAGGCGGCCCGCGTCTCGCTCGACCGGATGGAGATCGGCACGATATCGGTCAAGCACGTGGACGCGCTAGTGTTGCCCGACAAATCCCTGTCCGGCATGCTGGTCGGCATGAGCTTCCTCGGCAAGCTTTCGTCTTACAGTGTCGAGGCCGGGGCCTTGCGCCTTATTCGCTGATCCGGGATACGACGACCGGACGCTCTGCGGGCGCTTCGTCTGCGATCTCATAAATCTCCAGCAATCGCGCCCGAGACGCCAAAGCCTTGTCCTCGCTGGATGCGTGAACGAAAGCAAAAGGCTCTCCCTTTTCGACCTTCGTGCCCAGCGGCTTCAATCCGCTGAACCCGACACTGTGGTCGATCGGCTCGTTCGGGCGGGTGCGGCCGCCGCCAAGCGCGATGACTTCCATGCCGATGTCACGGGCGTTGCAAGAGTGGAGATAACCGCCGCGCGGCGCCTCGACCGGCAGGATCACAGCTGCCTTCGGCAGATAATCCTGCGGGCGCTCGGCAAAATCGGCTGGTCCGCCCAGGTGATGGACCATGCGGCCGAAGCGTTCTAGGGCGGCACCGCTCTTCAGGGTACGGATGGCAAGGTCGGTCGCCTCCGCCGGGTTCGTCGCGGTGCCGGATGTCATCAGCATTTCCGCGGCGAAGGACATGACCACGGTTTCCAGCCGCGTTCCTGACTTTTCGCCCCGCAGGAAGGCCATGCAGTTGACGATCTCCAGCGCATTGCCGGCGGCATCTGCCAAGGGTTCGTTCATGTCGGTGATGAGAGCGGTGGTTTTGACCCCTGCCCCATTGGCGACGCCGACCAGGGAGCGGGCGAGCGTCTCGGCCTCGTCCAGTCCGATCATGAAGGCGCCATTGCCGATCTTGACGTCGAGCACCAGCGATTGAAGCCCGGCAGCGAGCTTCTTAGACAGGATCGACGCGGTGATCAGGGGCACGGAATCAACCGTCGCCGTCACGTCACGGATAGCATAGAGCCGCCGGTCGGCGGGGGCGAGTTCGGCGGTCTGGCCGATGATGGCGCAGCCGGCCTCCGCCACCGTTTGCCGGAACAGCGCCTCCGAGGGCATGATGTCATAGCCGGGAATCGATTCCAGCTTATCGAGCGTGCCGCCGGTATGGCCCAGTCCGCGCCCGGAAATCATCGGCACGGCGAGACCGCAGGCTGCGACGATCGGGGCAAGCATCAGGGAAACATTGTCGCCGACGCCGCCGGTCGAATGCTTGTCCGCCACCGGCCGTCCGATATCCGCCCAGGAGAGCACTTCGCCGCTGTCGCGCATGGCCAGCGTCAGTGCCACGGTTTCTTCCAGGCTCATGCCGGAGAACCAGACGGCCATGGCAAAGGCCGCCACCTGTCCCTCGGAAATCGATCCGTCGGAGAGGCCGCGGATGAAGGCGGCGATATCCGCCTTGTCCAGCGCCTCGCCATCCCGCTTGCGGCGGATGATTTCCTGCGGGATCATCGTCAATAGGCCGTCGCGCCGGCCACCGGCTCACGGCCTTCGAGGACCGACAGGATATCGCCGAGCAGACCGGAGGCGCCGAAGCGGAAGGTCGAGGACATCGGCCAGTCGGGGCTGTGGATGGTCGCCGCGAGATTGAGATAAAGCCGGGCGTCGCCGACCGTGCGAACACCGCCGGCGGGCTTGAAACCGACCTTGCGGCCGCTTTCGCGGATGCAGGTGAGCATGATGTCGGCGGCTTCGAGCGTTGCGTTGACCGTGACCTTGCCGGTGGATGTCTTGATGAAGTCGGCGCCTTCCTGAATGGCGATATGCGAAGCGCTGCGGATCAGGTCGCGATCCTTCAACTCCCCAGTTTCGAGGATGGTCTTCAGCAGGATCGGCGCCGGGCATGCCTCCCGAACGGCCGAGATCATCGTGCGGACCGCCTGTTCGTCGCCGGCCATGAAGGCACGGTAGGGAATGACCAGGTCGATCTCGTCGGCGCCATCGGCGATTGCCTGGCGGGTTTCTTCGACGACCGTCTCCACCGGAAGTTCACCGGACGGGAAATTGACGACAGTCGCGATCTTCACCGCGCTGTTGGGACCGAGGATGCCCCGTGCCTGGGCGACGAAACGCGGCCAGATGCAGATGGCGGCGGTGTGGCCGAACGGGGTACGCGCCTGGGCGCAGAGCTTCTCGATGGCTTCCGGCGTGCAATTGTCCGTGAGGTCCGTCAGGTCCAGCAGCGACAGGGCAAGCGACGCGATCTGGCGGTTGTTGGCTTCGAGCATCATGGGTTCCGTCCGTTTCCTGGGATGACGATGATTCACGACCGAAGCAACGGTCACGAGCGGATGTTCTATACGCTTGCGCGCCGCGCGCAAACCGTCCTGCATGGCGCGGCCGGCATGAAATGCCGTTCCGGCTTCACCCGGCAATCATTTGCGTCAGGATGGACGCCAGCCGACGGCCGCCGATCGGAGCCATGTCCTTGGTCTCGTGATGGCTGAGTTCGCCGCCCGTCATGCCGGCCCCGAAATTGGTGATGGCGGAGGCAGCGGCGACCTTCAGGCCGAAGAAGCGGGCGAGGATGACTTCGGGTACGGTCGACATGCCCACCGCATCGGCACCGAGAACACGGGCCATGCGGATTTCGGCAGGGGTTTCGAAATTGGGGCCGGAGAACCACATATAGACGCCGGCGCCCAAGGGAATATCGAGCTTGATCGCGGCGGCGCGCATGCGCTCTGCCAATTCCGCGTCATAAGCCGACGTCAGGCCGACGAAACGATCGTCGCTATCGACGCCGATCAGCGGGCTGATGCCGGAATAATTGATATGGTCGGTGATCTGCATCACCGAACCCGGCGGCAGGTCTTCGCGCAGCGAGCCCGCCGAATTGGTCAGGATCAGCGTTTCGACGCCGAGCGCTTTCAGGGTCTCGATGGGTCCGCGCATTGCATTGGCATCACCGCGCTCGTAGAAATGCACGCGGCCGGAGAGCACGATCACCGGCACGCCACCGATCGTTCCCCCCACCAGTTCGCCGGCATGGCCGGAGACGGCGCTGACCGGAAAGCCGGGAATATCCGCATAGGAAATCCGCACGGGATCCGCGACCGCCTCGACCAGCGAGCCGAGGCCCGAACCGAGCACGATGCCATAGCGGGGCGACAGACCGGCGAGCTTCGCCTTCAGCATGTCCGCAGCGGCGGTCATCCGAGGATCTCGGTTTCGAAGGAATGCGGCAGGAGATCGGACATCGACAGTGTCTTCTTCACGCCGGCCTCGTCGCAGAGATAGATTTGCGTCGAGGCGCCGGAGAATTCGGCGAGGCGCTGGCGGCAGCCGCCGCAGGGTGGGCAGAGCGCCAGCTTTTCGGCGATGACGGCGACTTCGAGGATCTTGCGTTGCCCGGCCATGACCATGTGGCTGATCGCGGTCGTCTCGGCGCACCAGCCTTCCGGGAAGGACAGGTTCTCGATATTGGCGCCGGTGTAGATCTTGCCGTCCTCGGCGCGGATGGCGGCCCCGACCGGGAACTTGGAATAGGGCGCATGCGCCTTGGCCATCGCCTCGCGGGCCGCCTCGAACAGATCATTTGCCATGATCAACGCTCCTTCACATAGGGTATGCCGCCGGCCTTGGGCGGGATCGCCTTGCCGATGAAGCCGGCGAGCAGGACGACGGTCAGGATATAGGGCAAGGCCTGCATCAGTTGGACCGGCACCTGTCCGATCAAAGGCAGCGGATTGCCCTGCATGCGGATCGCGAAGGCGTCGAGGAAGCCGAACAGCAGACAGGCCAGCATGATGTTGAACGGGCGCCATTTGGCGAAGATCAGCGCAGCAAGCGCGATATAGCCCTTGCCCGCCGTCATGCCCTTGACGAAGCCGGCATTCATGGCGAGCGACAGATAGGCGCCGGCAAAACCGCAGAGAATGCCGGCACAGATCACCGCGCGATAGCGCAGCCAGATAACCGAGATGCCGGCCGTATCGACGGCACCAGGATTTTCACCGACGGCCCGCAGCCGCAGGCCGAAGCGTGTACGGTAGAGGATCCACCAGCTGATCGGCACCATGGCGAAGGCGAGATAGGTCAGAACGAAATGGCCCGACAGCAGATTGGAATAGATCGGCCCTAGGATCGGTACGTCCTTGACCGCATCGGCAAACGGGAACGTGACAGTCTGGAAGCGCGCGTCACCGGCCAGTGCCGGCGTGCGGCCGCCCTGGCGGAACCAGGCTTCGCCGAGGATGACGGTCGAGCCGGCCACGACGAAGTTGATGGCGACGCCAGAGACGATCTGGCTGCCGCGCTGGGTGATCGACGCATAGCCATGCACCAGCGCCAGAAGCACCGAGATCAGGATAGCGGCGAGCAACCCGACGACGACGGAGCCGGAGACCGCGGCCACGGCGCCGGCGGCAAAGGCGGCGCCGAGCATCTTGCCCTCAAGGCCGATGTCGAACACCCCTGCCCGCTCCGTGAAGAGACCGGCGAGCGCCGCGAAAATCAGCGGGACGGACACGCGGATGGTCGATTCCAGGAGCGCGATGATGATGTGGAAAAAGTCCATGGATCAGGCTCCCCGTGTCTGCGCGGCTGCGGAGGAGCGGCTGCCGATCGCCGCGAACGCACGGCCGATCGCCGGGCGAAACATGTTTTCCAAAGCACCGGCAAACAGGATGACGAGACCCTGGATGATGACGATCATGTCGCGCGAAATGGACGGCATTTCGAAGGCGATTTCAGCGCCGCCCTGATAGAGCATGCCGAACAGGATCGCCGCCGGAATGATGCCGGCCGGATGCGAGCGGCCCATCAGCGCCACCGCGATGCCGACGAAACCCGCGCCCTGCACGAAATCCAGCTGCATGCGAAACTGCTCGCCCATGATCGGATTGAGCGCCATCAGGCCTGCCAGACCACCCGAAATCATCATCACGATGATGGTGATGCGGGTTTCGCTGATGCCGGCGTAACGCGCCGCCGAGGGGCTATGGCCCATGGTGCGCATCTCGAAGCCGAACTTTGTGCGCCAGATCAGCACCCAGACGGCGAAGGCGGCGAAGAGAGCCAGCAGGAAAGAGACGTTGAACGGAGCATTGCCGACATCGTGCCCGAAGATGGCCAGAAGCCAGTCGAGCTTCGGAAGCTGACCACCGGCTTCGAAAGTCCGGGTCTGCGTCGCCATCGAGCCGAGCGGCTTCATCACCTTGGTCAGGAGATAGACCATGATGCTGGAGGCGATGAAATTGAACATGATGGTGGTGATGACGATATGGCTGCCGCGCTTGGCCTGCAGCCAGCCGGGCAGGAAGGCCCAGAGCGCACCGAAGGCAGCCGAGCCGATGATGGCCACCGGAAAGACCACGAACCAGGGCATGGTCTTGTCGAGCCAAAGGCAGGCAAGCGCCACGCCGATGCCGCCGATATAGGCCTGGCCCTCGCTACCGATATTGAACAGGCCGGCATGGAAGGCGACGGCGACCGACAGGCCGGTGAAGATGAAGGTCGTCGCGTAATAGAGCGTGAAGCCGATATACTCGCCGCGACCGAAGGCGCCGTTGATCATATGATAGGCCGCGTTCAGCGGATTTTCACCGACCAGCAGCACGACAAGACCGGCAACGAGAAAGGCGACGACGAGGTTGACCAGCGGGATCAGGCCATATTCGGCCCAGACCGGCAGTTTTGCATAGGGATTGCTCATTCGGCGGCCTCTTTGACCCCATTCTTCAGCAATGCCGCTTTCTTCTCCGACGCAGAGTTAAAAGAATAGGTATCCCAAGACGGCTCGTAAGCATCATTTGCTTGATTACCCCAATAGTTCCACCCCTCCCTCGTACCGCGTGCAAACATCTCAAGAAAGGGACCTGGCGAGCAGGACTCAATAAGATCATATTGCTCATCCGGCTTTCTGGAATGCTCACGTTTTCGCGACGCCAGAAAATTGACCTGCCTTCGACCTGCATCCAATGTACGCGCGCCCGGCCCCCGAACACCGAAAAGGACAAGCTCGGTGACGTTTCTGAAATAAAATCCGACTCCTCTTCCGTCGGATCCTCCGTCTTTTCGAATCTTATGCCAAACAAGATTGGTTTTATATTCGAACCCCCAGGCCGACATTACTTTCAAAGCGTCGGGCAAAAGAGCATTCGGCGTCCAAAGATAAAGATGTGCAGTCTTAGCTACGACTTCGGATACTGGTAACTCGCAGATTTCCTCGGTCGTCATCGTGCTATATCGATTTAGCCGCTTGTGCTCAGGTGCCATCTTTCCCGTTCTGTTGGCAAAACGCCAAGGAGGATCTGCCAGCACGGTCTTGAACCGCTGACCCCGCAACTGCCGGGCAAAATCCACAATTGTATCGAGTGTTTCATCGGTCATCTTCATAAGCCTCTGGCTTTATTCCAAACACTAAGACCGGGCAGCCACCAGCTCCACCGCCTGCGATTTTCGGATATAATTTATCGGTATGCGTAGTCGCCATGCCAAACGTTGTTTTGGCTCGACCTACACCTTCAAGCACTCTTTGCAGAGCAGTCGTGCGCGTTACGATCACTCCGACGTCAATAACGTGCAGATCGAACAATAACCTGAAGTTATTCAGATCCCTATCGAAAAACGGATCTTTGTTATTCCATTCCATCTCAAGGGCAATCTTTCCCTTAAAGCAATCTACCTTATGGGTCGGTGAAAGCCTCTCATGGCCATCAACAACGATGCGCGTATCAAAAGACTTCTCCACCCAGCCTCTGCTTGTAAGCTCAACATCGATAAAACGAGCCATAAGAGACTTGTTTCCGCCGCCGACAGCCAATTGCCCATGAAGCAAGCGGAAGCCTCCTAACACATCCAGGATTTCCAGAAAATGCTCCTCATGGACGGTAGAGAGAACCGCCAGAGCATTTCTCCAATTCAGCACCTCATATTTGCGTTGAATTGCTTCGGGCAAATCGCCCACATCCTTCATTCGGCGGCCTCCTTGCGGCCTTCGACCCCGGCCATCAGCAGGCCGAGTTCCCCTTCGGTCGCGTCCGGCTCCCGCTCGCCGACGACGCGGCCGGCGAACATGACGATGATGCGATCGGAAAGGGCACGGATTTCATCGAGTTCGACCGAGACGAGCAGAACCGCCTTGCCCTGGTCACGCATCTCGATGATCCGCTTGTGGATGAATTCGATGGCGCCGACATCGACGCCGCGTGTCGGCTGGCCGATGATCAGCACGTCCGGCCCACGCTCCATCTCGCGCGCCAGCACGATCTTCTGCTGGTTGCCGCCGGAGAAATTGGCCGTTTTCAGCCGCGGATTGGGCGGCCTGATATCGTATTTCTTGATCTTTTCCTCGGCGTCGGCCTGGATCGCCTTGGTGTTCAAGAAGACGCCGTTCAGGTAGCGCTTGTCGTGGTGGTAACCCAAGATGCCGTTTTCGGCCTCCTCGAATTTCAGCACCAGACCGACATGATGGCGGTCTTCCGGCACATGCGCGAGGCCGCGATCGCGCAGTTCGCGCGGATCGACGTGGCCGGTCACGTCGATCGGCTTGCCGTTGAGCAGGACCGAGCCGCCGACCGCCTTGCGAATGCCCGAGATCGCTTCCAGCAATTCGGACTGGCCATTGCCGGCAACGCCGGCGATGCCGAGTATTTCGCCGGCGCGCAGGTTGAAGGAGACATTGTCGACCATGGTGACGCCGCGGCTGTCTCGCACCGTCAGGTTTTCGACCGACAGCTTGACGTCGCCGGGATTGGCCTCGCCCTTGTCGACGCGCAGGAGAACGCGGCGACCCACCATCAGTTCGGCCAGTTCCTCGACCGAGGTTTCGCTCGTCTTGCGCGTTGCAACCATTTCGCCACGGCGCATGACCGAGACCTTGTCGGTGATCGCCATGATCTCGCGCAGCTTGTGCGTGATGAAGATGATCGTCTTGCCCTGGTCCTTCAGCTGACCAAGGATGCGGAACAGATGATCCGCCTCCGGTGGTGTCAGAACGCCGGTCGGTTCGTCGAGAATGAGGATATCGGCCTTGCGATAGAGCGCTTTGAGGATTTCGACGCGCTGTTGCAGGCCGACAGGCAATTCCTCGATCAGCGCGTCCGGATTGACCTCCAGCGCATATTCCTTTTCGAGCTGCTTGAGCTCGACGCGCGCCTTGGAAATGCTGGTGTTGAGAATCTGGCTATCTTCGGCGCCGAGCATGACATTTTCGAGCACGGTGAAATTCTCGACCAGCATGAAATGCTGGTGAACCATGCCGATGCCATGCGAAATCGCCGTGTTCGGATCCTTGATCGTGACCACATTGCCATCGACGACGATGTCGCCGCTGTCGGCCTGGTAAAAGCCATAGAGGATCGACATCAGGGTTGACTTGCCGGCGCCATTTTCACCGATGATGCCGTGGATGGTGCCCTTGCGGACAGTCAGGTTGATGTTCCTGTTGGCATGGACAAGGCCGAAACTCTTGTCGATGCCACGCAATTCGATGGCAATATCGCTCATATTGACCCACGTTCCCCAAGTCGGCCCGGTTTCATCCGCATTGACGGCGGTGGCCCAGGCATCGATTTTTTTACCAATTGGTATAAGTTTAGCATCGAATTCCGCGCAGGGTAGCCCAAAAATCGACAACTGGCTTACTCTTCCCAGTTCATTGAGGAGAGTCCAGCGCGATTTGCATCGCCTGCACAAGCATGAGACGGAAATGCCGCTGCGTCCCTGCACAACCGCAATCTATGTGATACTGGAGGACAGCGCGAGCGCCGAACGCAGGCTTGGCCACGGGAGACAGACATGAGCGAAGCACGCATCACAAAGCTCGAAGAGACGATCGCCCACCAGGCCAAGACGATCGAGGAACTGTCGGATCAACTGGCGGAACAGTGGACCGTGGTCGAGCAGGTCCGCGCCAAGCTCGACCGGCTGACCGAACGGTTCCTCAATCTGGAAGAACAGAGCCTCGAAGCGCCGGCGATCACGCGTCCGCCGCATTATTGACCCTGGCTTCCTCTTCTCCCCAGCGGGGAGAAGATGTCCGAAGGACAGATGAGGGGGACGTTCCGCAAATTCAGAGCCAGCCGCCCCCTCATCCGGCGCTACGCGCCACCTTCTCCCCGCAGGGGAGAAGAGGAGCCGCCGCCTTTCAGGCACCCCAACAAAAAGCCGCCGATCTGCGGAGACCGGCGGCTTTTTTCATTCAAAAATCAGACGATCAATAAGGGCAGGCTTCGTCCGACATGTAGTCGTGAACCTGAACCGTGCCGGCAATGATGTCGGCCTTCGCCTTGTCGACGGCGGCCTGCATTTCCGGGGTGATCAGGGCCTTGTTGTTGTCGTCGACTGCATAGCCGACGCCGTCTTCCTTGAGGCCGAGGTTGGAAATGCCGAACGCGAACTTGTCGTCCTTGGCCGAGGTGAAGGCGTCATAGACGGCGACGTCGACGCGCTTGAGCATCGAGGTCAGAACCTTGCCCGGCTGCATGCCGTTCTGGTTCGAATCGACGCCGATGCCGAGCTTGCCGGCATCGGCGGCAGCCTGCAGAACGCCGACGCCGGTGCCGCCGGCCGCGTGATAAACGACGTCCGACCCCTGGTCGAACTGCGACTTGGCGATTTCGCCGCCCTTGACCGGGTCGTTCCAGGCGTCCGGCGTGGTGCCGGTGTAAGCTTCCAGAACCTTGACGTCAGCGCCGGTGGACTTGGCGCCGCCGACATAACCACAGGCGAACTTGTGGATCAGCGGGATGTCCATGCCGCCGATGAAGCTGACGGTCTTGGACTTCGAAGCGAGACCAGCGAGAACGCCGACGAGATACGAGCCTTCCTGCTCCTTGAAGACGACCGATTTCACGTTCGGCTTGTCGACGACCATGTCGATGATGGCAAACTTGATGTCCGGATATTCGGCGGAAACCTTTTCGAGGGCGGCGGCCCAGGAAAAACCGGCCATGACGATCGGGTTGTTGCCGTCGCCGGCAAAGCGGCGGAGCGCCTGCTCGCGCTGCGCATCGTTGGCAATTTCGAATTCGCGATATTCGATGCCGGTTTCGGCCTTGAACTTCTCGGCGCCGTTGAAGGCCGCTTCGTTGAAGGATTTGTCGAACTTGCCGCCGAGATCATAGATGATCGCCGGCTTGATGTCGGCGGCGAGCGCCGTTGCGGACATCATCGAGAAAGCAAGGAGACCGAGGAGGGTTTTTTTCATTGTGCAGCCCTGTTGTTGCTATTGATCTTGTTGGGTCCTCCCGCAAGCTCCTCTTCGGGAGCATGTCTGCGGAACCACCACTCCCGTTCAAGGGTATGTCTGGCTGGGGCGCATCCTTGCATGCCTCAAATCAAAATTCACCCGAAATTTTTCAATTGGTAAAAAAAGGTAAATTGCCCAAAAGGGTGCGAAATCAGTGATTTTGGGGAGGTCATGCCCACGAAAACCGCCGGTGACGGTTCCTGTTATCGTTGACAAGCCGATCCTCAAACGAACAAAAGGCCGCCGCGCTTTCGCGCGGCGGCCGTTCGAAATCCGGTCGAAGAGCTTACCACTTCTTGCTGAGCTTCAGCGTGATCGTCCGCTGCTCGCCGTAGCCGCAGACAGTCAAGCCCTGGCAACCCTTGACATACTCCTTGTCGAACAGGTTGGAGACGTTGAGCGAAGCTGCCCAGTCGTTCTTCTGGTAACGGATCGCCGCGTCGGCTACCAGCGCGTCGGGAACGAAGGCGGTGTTTTCCTTGTCGGCGGCGGATTTGCCCTGATAACGCAGACCACCCCCGATGCTGACACCTTCAAGCGCGCCCTCGGTGACGACGTAGTCCAGCCAGAGCGCGGCCTGCTGTTCCGGCACGACATAGGGACGCTTGCCGACAAGCGCCGGATTGGTGTCCTCGGTGATTTCCAGGTCGGTATAACTGTACGCGGCCAAAATCTTCCAGTTCTCGTTGAGGTTGACCTTGCCCTCCAGTTCGACACCGGTGGAGGTCACCTCACCCAGTTGGGTGGAGATACCCAGCGTGTCCGTCACGACCACGTTGCGCTTGGTCAACTGGAACACGGACGCCGTCAGCAAGCCGTCGATGAAAGTGGGTTCATACTTGATGCCCGCTTCGTACTGCTCACCCTCTTCCGGCTTGTTGTTCGGCGTCACCGAGGCGACAATGACCGGGCTGAAGAAGGTGGCAACGCTGATGTAAGGCGTCAGGCCATTGTCAAACTCATAGGCGAGACCGGCGCGACCGCTGAACGCCGCGTCGCTGTATTGATAGGTGGACGACTGCGTGGGAGCCCAGTAGGTCGGACCGCTGTGGGTCTCGGTATCGACATAGTCATAGCGCCCGTTGAGGGTCGCGATCCAGCCATCGCCGAAGCGGAGCTGATCCTGCACGTATAGACCGATCTGCTGCTGCGTGGTTTTCTGGTTGATGTAGACGCCGTCGATGGGCGGCTGCGGCAGACCGTAGACCGGATTGACAGGATCAATCGGGGTCGCAGTCGCCGGCCAGGCCGGCACCGCTTGCACCTGATCGATCTTGAAGTGCTTGTAGTCGAGGCCGGCGAGAACCTGATGGTTCACTGGACCGGTGTCGAACTCCATTTCCGCGCGATTGTCGACGGCAAACGTATCGACCGTCGTGTCGTGCTCGAAGCCGATGCGGGCCAGTTGGAAATAGCCGGGGTCGGCCGGATCGGTCGTGTTGACGTAGCCGTTCGGATAGAACAGCAGTTCGTGCTTGTCGAGGTGTCCGTAGCGCAGGTTTTGCGACAGCTTCAACCCATTGTCGAACTCATGCTTGACTTCGTAGCCAATGGCCTGCTGATCGTAGCGACCGGTGTCCTTGTCCGGCTCGCCGAAGAAAGCGTCGCGATCGATCCTTCCGAAAGGCGCATCGACCACTGTCCCCACATAGGGCAGGAAGCCGTTGCCGATATGCGTCTGATCGAACGAAGAGACGTTGGCGTAGACCGTCAGCGTCGTTGCGTCGTCTGGCGAATAGGTGACCTGAGGCAGGATGAAGCCGCGCAGATCCTCGGAAAAATCGCTGTAATTGTTTCCGCCCGAGACCTTTCCGGTGACACGGTAGTCTGCAGCGCCGTCCTGCGTCAGCTTGTCGTTGACGTCGAAGCCAAAGAAAGCGTTGCCGAAATTATTGATGCCGATTTCCGTGTAGTAGTAGGGATCGTCCAGCGGCCGCTTGCTGACGAGATTGATGATGCCGCCGGGGTTGGAGCCTCCATAGAGCACCGAAGCCGGCCCCTTCAGAACCTCGACCCGTTCGAGCATGAAGGCGTCCGTCTGGAACCCGCCGAAACCTGTGGTGAACAGGTTCAGGCCATCGAGGAAGACGCCGGTCTGCGAGGCGTCGAAGCCGCGGATGTAGAACCAGTCCGTATCGGGGTCGGTGCCGAAGGGTTCGGCGGCGACGCCCGCCGTGTAGCGCAGCGCCTCGTCGATTTTCGTCACGACGCCGCGGTCGGCCAGTTCCTCGCGACCGACAACCGAGACGGACTGCGGGATTTCGGAAATCGGCGTCGCTGTCTTGGAGCCCGTGCCGGTGGCCTTGGCGACGTAGCCGTCGACCGGGCCGGTTGCTTCCTGGTCGGTGGCACCCTGCCCGCCCTCGACCGTCAGGCGCTCGAGTTGCGTCGCGCCACCCGCCGCATCCTGCGCCACGGCGGCCTGCGGCAGGGCTACGACGGCGATTGCCGCGCTTGCCATCAGCACGCGATAAAGACCAGTCCCCTTGATCTGCATATGTCAATTACCCCAGTTGGAAACCGGCCCCGCCCTTGGCCCCCATCGGCGCAGCGAAATCCGGCAATGTCATGAATATAAGATGAGTTTTTAGCTCAACTATGAAAGGTCGGATTGTCTCTGGCTGCGGTAATTGAACGATTCTGGTCCATATTCCGCTTTGCACCCGGTGGAATGCAGTCAGGCCCTCTGGCTTTTCGCCCAACTCGCCGGCGTGACGCCAACGACCTTGCGGAAGACACGGGTGAAGTGCGCCTGATCGGCAAAGCCGGTTTCAGCGGCGATCACACTCATGGGCAGACCATCGTTGAGCATCAACTGCTTGGCGCGCCCGACGCGGGCCTTCATCTGCCATTGGTGTGGTGGCAGGCCGGTGGAGGCCTTGAAAGCGTGGCTGAAATAGGATTGCGACAGGCCCGTGAGCGCCGCCAGTTCCTCCAGCCGGATGCCGCGCAGGCAATTGTCCTCGATATAATCGATCGAGCGGCGCAACTGCCAGGAGGCCAGTTCGCTGCGCTTGCGGGTTTTCACCGGGGCGAGCTTCATCACATCGATGAACAGCGCCACCGAGAGGCCGTCGCCATAAAGATCGTGCAGCGGCTGTGGATTGATGCATTCGGCCGCGATCAGCTCGGCAAGCGCGAGGAAGCGTGGTTCCGAAAACATCAGTCGCGGAATATCCAGCTGGCCACGATCAAGATCCTCGCCCAAACGGCGGCTCAGGATATCGACGTTGAAATGAAGGTCGAGATGGCGGACATAGTCGACATCGACCATTTCCGCCCAGAGCTCCATGCCGGCCGGAATATAGGAAATCATCTGCCGGCGGCTATCCTCGGCGACCGCCTGATGCGTCTGGCGCAAGCGGATATTACGCCGCCCACCGCCCTTGGCATCGAGCACGATGAACAGCCGGAGGTCATCCGCGACATAGAAGCCGCCGGCCGCCGGCGCGCATTCGACATCCCACAGATCAGCGACCACGCCGTTCCACTCGCGCCGGTTCAGGCCGCCGATGACGGAAAAGCCGGAAATCCTGTTGTTCATGCGCGGTTGAAAGGTCATCGAGGTCTCAAGGGTGCAGGCGCTGGCAAAACCTGCTTTATTAGTCATGTTTTCGCCTAATCCAGAAACCAACTCTTTGCAATTGCTCAAACATGGCGCAAAAGCCCGTTTCCGGTCATTGTGACCTTTTCGCCATGCCATTTTCAGCTAGGCCGCGCAGCCAGAGGCCATCTGCAGTTTCCGCGCGCAAGAATTCCGCCTCCCGTCGCAGCGCGATATTGGCGGGCCAGATGAGATCGCAATACGTTCTTAAGTTATGCCTGCCTTAGGTTTCAGACCGAAAACCGGCCCGCGACCGGCGGCCGCTTGTAGCCGATCATCCACAGCATCAGCGCAATCAGGAAAAGGAAGACGAAGGCAGGCTGCTGCAACGACCATCGGATCAGCGGATCGAGCATGGCAATGCCGGCATGCGGCCGCTCCAGCGATTGCACCAGCGCCGTCGTCGATGGACCGCCGGCAGCCAGCGCCGTTGCGAGCGGCGTCAGCACCGGCTGCGACGCCGAGACGGACTGGATAGCATCCACCGACGCCACCAGGACCCCGGCGACCAAGGCCAGAAAGCTCGCAAACCGCAGCATGAACCGCATAGGACCTCTCCCGATTGCCGCCGGCAGGCGCGCCTTTCGGCCGGCTCCAACAAGAAATAGCCATGTCATTGCGCAAGCGCAATGCACGCGTTGGCGGCGGCGGCGCACAAGAAGTCAAAAAACTATCAGAAAGCAGTTGATCCGGGGGAGCGCATCGGTATATACGGCGGCGGTTCGCTGGTTTGCGCCCGCGAATATCCGATCGGCCTAGCCGACCGGACCTGAGGAGAAAGCAAACGCTTGTCTCTGATCCACCGGACCCAACCGCCGGTGCGATTGAAAACGGACAGGTGGCCGAGTGGTTGAAGGCGCACGCCTGGAAAGTGTGTATACGTGAGAGCGTATCGCGGGTTCGAATCCCGCTCTGTCCGCCATTTCCCCAGAACTCATCAGCTGCGTTGGCAGAAATGAACGTTTAGGCTGCATTTATCTTAGAGCAATGACGTCAGGTTGACTTGCGATATCGCCAAAATGCCGTTATTGCTGCCCTCCGACACAATCCGTAGTAGAGCAGTCAAGGATTTCCGACCAACGCGTAGTTTAATCATCGACGATATTGCCGCATCAAATGATATTCCGAGCTGCCAGCCAGCTTTTTCGAAGACAATTGGAGTATAGGGAATTGTATGAACGCGATGAAACGGGGTTCATCAAATCGTCTTATCGATGTGCCAAAGGCACTCCTGCAGGCAGATAGCCGGCTAATTGGAGTGCGCATATCGCGCTTTTGAAAGCTCGGCCATCTTTCTGCCAAACCATTACCGCGTAAACCGCCAATCGACCGGACCGGCAATGCCGTCAGGAATCGAGAATGTTTGTGAGTGAGTATGAAAAAAGTCATTGGTTACGTCGAACGGTCCATTAAAGCCGGCAAGCATGCCAAGTCGATCGATCTTGCTCTTGGCGCGGGAGCGGCGGCGACATCAATTCTACGGGCGAGGAAACTCAATCGATTGATCCTGCAGGGCAGAATCATGGCCGCCGAGCGCGCCGGGAAGGTCGAGCGGGCAGAGGAACTGCTTGTCGCCTATGCCCGTCGCTACCCGCCGACCTATGCGATGATCCGGAACATGCATCGCCGCGCGTTGCGGATGTCGCCAAGTTCCAGCACACGAAAACTACTGGAATGCCACCTGCTGCACCCAGATCTGAAAAGCCTTCTTCAATCCGCCATTCTGCGTTCGGAAGGAAACCTGGAGGAGGCCTTGAACGTGCTCGAGGGCACATTCAAGACGTTCCAGACACGGCGCCAGTGCGCGATTGAGCGTCGCGGCATCTATTATCAGCTTCAGAATCATGCAGCCCTGGCATCTTCATCATTGGATTTCCTGGATAGCGAGCCGAAACGCATCATCATTGACATGGCGATCAATGCCGCCCGATCCGCTGAGACAGCCTTGCGCGAAGATCTTTTCATTCGCGCAATCAATCGGGCCATATCCGACATCGATGCGGTGAGATTGAACAAGAAGTTGTTGCGCAATCACTGGCGCGAGGCCGCGGTCGGCAGCCTCGCGGTGTTTGACGTCGCAGGCGCGATCAGCATTGCTCGGCTGGCGATTGCCCATGGCATAAAAGCCAGGAGCTTTCTTGCGCAAGCGCTCGAGCTCAAGGCTTCCCTTGACCACATAGCTCACGTCGTCGACGAAGCGCGCCGCAATATCCTGGAACGGGCAGGTCGCCAGAAGCCGATCAGCCGGCACGGCGAGGTTACTCTCATCGTTCCTTCGGCCATGATGAGAAGCAATGTCATCGATTATCCAGGCTTCCGTTCAGACATTCGCATTGCGCTCGAAAATGTAGTGCAGACGCTGGAGGACGAAGGTGTCCCCTACATGGTGCGGAGCCAAATTCACACACACAGTGAAATTGACCTCAATCAACCGTATTTCTCGTATCACACCGTGTCTGACAATACGCGAGGGCTTCATTTCAAGGAAACCGATCGGAGATCCGTGTTCAGTTTCGATGACCGGGGATATGCGGGCTGGTCCTCATTTTCCGAATTGAACGAAGAACGCCTCGGCAAGGTGTCACAGACGGAAGCCGATGGCTTTTTCGCCGACGACAAAATCGCGATGACGACGCAGCGTCTTTCAAAATACGTCCAGCCGGAAACGACGGAAGCGCTTCCGGAAAAATTCGTTTTTGTCGGCCTGCAGGTTATCGGCGATTCTGTTCAAAGCCTGGCTTACGCCACGCCCTTCGAAATGGTGGAGGAAGTCATCAAGACTTGCGAAGACAAGGGGATAGCAGTCGTCGTCAAGCGGCACCCGGCATGCAAGTCCAGTGAGATTAAGGCCTATCTCAATGAACAGGTCGAGGCAGGAAGAATCACCGTCACGAACGGCAATATTCACGACATCATCGCCTCTTCGCTCGCGGTCTGCGTCGTAAATTCCGGCGTTGGTGCGGAGGCTCTCACTTATGAGAAGCCGGTATATGTTTTCGGCCGCGCCGACTATATGAGCGCGTGTTTCGTCTGCGAGCACCGTGGCGACTTCGAACGGCAGTTTGAAGTCGGCAAATCAAAGCTGAGCAATGCCGACCTGCATAAATTCTGGTATCTGTACCGCAAGGATTACGCGATCGACTTGACGAATCCCGACAACACCAAGTCCTGGATCGCAAACAGGGTCAAACGCCACCTGATCGAACACTCAATCCCGGTTGATCGATAGACGGTTTATACCAAGGACCGATGATAGGAACCCATAGGATAGCCTAACATCGGTCCTTGGTATTGGATATCCGACAAAGGCCGTCACTTTTCTGAAACTCGAAAATGACGGAAGATGCGCCTGCTCGTCTTTGCGATAAACCCGGCCATTGCAAGATCCAGATCGGCATGGCTTACATTGGCCGAGTGAACGAAAAGGCTATCCTTGTTGCTTTTCATCACCCCGCCCGACGCTTCCGCCAGATCCTGCATCAATTTGATATAATTATTATTTTTCAATATCTTTTTATCCGAAACATAAAAAGACACGACGCATTTTTCCTTGGTGAAGTCTATATAGGCTTGGTAATAACAGGTCATGGGAAGACCCTTGACCGGCAGTCGGCAGCTTTTCTTGTCGCAGGAAGCCGGAACCGTTATGAAATCCGGGAAATCGCTGGTCAGGAATTCCGACCAGAGCGTCATATAGCTCAGCCGCGTCGCGGTGCCGAAGGCGGACTTCAACATTTCCGCATAGGGAACAAGAGCGTCATTTCCTCCCCCGTCATTCAGGAGAGAAAGCAGAACCTTGGTTTCCATTGGGCCTGGAAAAGCACCATGGTCGAACGGATGCAGCATGTCCGCAAGAATGATATATGCATTGTTGATGACATTGAGCCCGTAATGCGGCTCGATCCCGCGCGCGGCAAAGACCGGGAGAATCTGCGCAGCGTAATCTCTTTGCGATCGCACATTCGAGACGATCACAAAACGGGATAACGCATTGTCGAATGATTCCGCGATGTTGTTTCGGCCGAAGCTGTCATCACCCTCCAGGTCGATGCCCGTGGCATTGAAAAAGCGTCTGTTCTTGTCCCAGGCGGCCGGAACAATCTGCGGATTGAACGATATCGACGTTGATCCGACGATCTTATCCGCCGCATAGATTGCCGCGTATCCCGCGCAGGAAGAGCCGATCAGATAGATATCCTTGCTATCGATCGCATTGACCCTGGCAAACTCGGACACGAGTTCGACGATATGGTCGAGGTAACAAACAGTCCTTGTCCCATAGTACCACCCTACGTCGATTGTCGGGAAATTCTTGTACATCGGGTCTTCGATATAAAGACAGATACCGTCAAAAATCCGGGACCATGTCAGCCTGTCGAATTTCGTCGCGGTCTTTCCCTTCCGTCCGGCCCCGGAGAAAAAGACATACAGCTTCTTGCTGGATGATCTCGTCTGGTAGCATTCGATTGCGCAATGGTCGAAGACCACATCGAACCGGCTCTTGCTTACATGCGCCAGTTTTCCCAATCTGGTTTTCACCGGGCGAGACATTACGTCCGTCTTGTCTACGACCATCATATCCTTGATGGCTTTATCGGAAACCAGACAATCAATCCCGTCAAACGCGCTTGATCTTTCAACGGGACGCTGCTCGCCGGATTCACGAACGCGCGGACGCTCGATTTTCCTCGTTCGGTATCGTTCAAGGATCGAATCCGCACCGCCCTTATTGCTGTTCCGAGACAGAAATAAGCGGAACCGATGGTTCAGGATAGCAACAAATCTTCGCACGGTCGCCTCAGGCTCTTTGCTGGCGAGCGTCCTGTCAGACCCGCCTTGCCGGACGTTTAGCGCGCGGGCGGTGGCATAATCAATATGAATTCGCCGCATGGTTGGGAGATAGGCTTTCCGCGGCAACTCCCCGGCATCCCTGGCATTGCGGCCACCGCGCGGACGAATCGACGAAGGCGCCGGTCATTTGCTCTGATGACCTGCCGAACGACATCTCCGACACTGGCCAAATGAATCGGGAATTGTCGCTGCGTTGCAATAAACACGGGGCGCGGGGCATATGTTTGTCGTCGCGCTTCTGTGTCAAAAATACAATATGAAGCTGTGCAATGAATGGTCCGGCTCCAGCCAGTTGCGTGCAGCGGACTTGACGTGTACCGCTGACTGTGGGCGGACTCTTTCCGCAAATTGGGCAGTTTGCAGTTCTCGTGTTTTCGCGTTTTCGTCGGAAGTGCCGTCATGACCTCAATGTCGAATATCGTCCGCAGTCCGTCACCCATGGCGCGATTCTTTGGGCACGTGGCTCTGGTGCTTCCGCTCGTCATCGCGCTCAGCGGCTGTGGCGGCCACGCGAAGGGCGTCATGCAGCCGGTTGCCCTGATGGCCGAGCCGCAAGGCGGCGCCGTGGTGGACATGCTGGTGGCGACCAGCCGCCGTCCCTCCGACGATCCGGCGACCCTGTTTTCCGGAGAGCGCAGCGTCCAGCCCTCGATTACCGATGTCGCGGTGTCCATTCCGTCCGGCAAGGTTCGCGCGTCCGGCACCGTTCAATGGCCGAAGAAGCTGCCGCCTGATCCGGCGACGGATTTTACCGTCGTCCGTGTCCAGCCGCTCTCGACCGTCCAGCAAGGTCATGACTGGGTGCGTCGCCATTCGAAGGGCGGTCATGCCATGGTCTTCATTCATGGCTTCAACAATACCTATGAGGATTCGGTTTTCCGCTTCGCCCAGATCGTCCATGATTCCGGCGCCGACGTGACCCCCGTCCTTTTCACATGGCCCTCCCGCGCCAAGGTGTTTGACTATAACTACGACAAGGAAAGCACCAACTATTCGCGCACGACGCTGGAGCGGACGCTGAAGGCGCTGGTCGAGGACAAGAATATCAAGGACATCACCATCCTCGCCCATTCGATGGGAACCTGGCTGGCGATGGAATCGATCCGGCAAATGGCAATTCGCGAAGGGGGCCTGCCAAAGAAGATCGAGAACGTCATCCTCGCTTCGCCCGATATCGATGTCGATGTGTTTGCCCGCCAGTGGACCGAGCTTGGCCCGGACAAGCCGAACTTCACCATATTCGTTTCGCAGGACGACCGGGCTCTGGCGCTGTCGCGTTATATTTCCGGCGACGTCCAGCGGCTTGGACAGATCAATCCGGCGGAGGAGCCGTATAAAACCAAGCTGGAAGCAGCCGGGATCACCGTTGTCGATCTGACCAAGGTGAAATCCACGGACCGCCTGAACCACGGCAAGTTTGCCGAGAGCCCGGCGATCGTCCAGTTGATCGGCCAGCGGCTCGTCACCGGCCAGACCCTGACCGATTCCACGATCGGCGTCGGCGATGGTATCACCGCACTGGTGGCGGGAACCGTGAATACCGTCGGCAAGGTCGCGGCAACCACGGTCTCGACCCCGGTCGATCTTGTTTCGGGCAACCTGAAGCAGTTGCCGAAGAAAAAGCCGACGGATTTCGACGATTCGCTGCAGGACGAACGGGCGCTGTTCAACTAGGCCGAGGTGGAGAAGGTCCTTACCCTCTCAAGCGCCCGCTGCCCGGGGGATTTCAGCCGATCTCGCTGAACATCCGTAAAAACTCCGCGGAACCATCCGGCCATGCGCGTCGTTTTGCTCCAAACGAAGGAGCAAGATCATGCCGACCACCATTCCAGTCCCAGACGACGAAAGCCCGCGCGGCCCGCAGTCGACACCCGGCCTGCCGGACCGGTCGCAGGACAAGCCTGCAAAGCCTCCGGTCATCGACAAGGGCGATAACAAGAACCCGAACGACCCCGTTCTCGACCCGGCGTTGCTGCCGATCGGCGATCCCGCCGGGATGGCGTAAGGAGCGAGAGATGGTGACCGACGATACCAACGCCACGCCTGAACAAAAAAAGCCGAAGGATGTCCACAGAGCGCCCGGCCAGCCGTCGCATGCCGATGAAAAGTCGAAAGCGCCGCCGATGGTTCAGCCAATTGGCCAGAAGGACGAAAGCGAACGGCCGGTGGTGAACCCTGTCACCGGCGGTGCGCTTTAAAGGAGACCAGAGATGATCGTCTCCGAAACTCAAAGAATGGCGGCACATCGGGAATATCGTCAGCTAATGTTTCGCCAGTTGCTGATGTGGCTGATTGGCGTACCCCTGCCGATCCTTCTGGTAATCGCGCTGTTTATATTTTGACTTCATGAGGGTACCTTAACGGGTGCCCAATACTTTCAAACAAGCAATCATCGGAAAATCCCTGCGCGATTTAACCAAGCGCATAAAGGTTTGCAGCCTGTAGTATTTCAATGTCGTATGACCTCAACATTGTTTTCGACAAGATGCACGCCGATGACCGCTGCGGCCGCCTGCTCGACGCAGCCGATCTCTGCCTCGCAGGACACATATCCGCCCAGCACCACAGTGCGGCCATAGGCCGTAACCGAGAGTTGGGACGTGTCGATGAGCGAAACATACTGGATATAGCGGAGGACCTTGCCGGCTAGATCATCGTCCGTGAGATCCGGATGGTCGTCGTGACGAATGTAGATCTGTTTGTGCATCGCAGTGGTGTCCTTCATGGAGACAACGCGAGCTATTCTTGAATGTTCCGCAATTCCGTCAATGTCTTCGGGCCTACCGACATCGCTGTACCGGTGCACAAACCGGAGCACGAAGGCTTGTTCGAGATCAGGCGTTGAGCGACGTGCCGGGCTGGATATGGATATAGGCTTCGACGGCGGCGGCGATGAAATCCTGTCGCGCATAATCGACCGGCTGCTCGCCGCGCAACACATGTCCGCACATGCGGATCGCCGCCTTGTAAGCCGTGCCGTCATGAACCGGCCACTTGTCGAGCAGACATTCCGCCGCCTCGCGCGTATTGCGGATGATCCGGTATCGTCCGATCCCGTCGAGTTCCAGGACAACGGGTTCCTGCCACCATTTTTCGATCATAGGGCAACCTCCTATTATCATCTTGTCATATGAGCCTTGCGTGAAATGTATGCACCGGGGCGTTCGGCGCGTCTTCGGGTTGCGGCATGGCGCGCAATGGGTCTATGGCGGAAGCCCAATCGCCACGAGGCCGCGCCTGATGTCTGATGTCTTCCTGAATGTCGTCCCGATTTTCGTCCTCATCCTTCTGGGCTGGCTGATCGTGAAGATGGACTATCTGAAGGCGGCGGTCGGCGATGCGCTGGGGGATTTCGTCTTCCGCGTCGCGGTTCCGGTCCTGCTGTTTCGCACCATTGCCGAGGCGGATTTCAAGGATGGCTCGCCCTGGCCGCTCTGGGTCGCTTATTTCTCCGGTGTCGCCGTTACCTGGACGATCGGGCATTTCGCAGCCACGCTGCTGTTTCGCAAGGATGCGCGGATCGGCGTTCTCGCTGGCGTCTCGTCAGCTTTTGCCAATACGGTCTTCATCGGCCTGCCACTCGTTTCGCGCAGCGTCGGCGAGGAAGGCGTAGTGGCCCTCTCCATCCTCCTTTCCGTCCATCTGCCGGTGATGATGATTGCCGGTACGATCCTGATGGAGCGCGCCGAGCGCAGGACCAGCGGCAAGCCGGGACAGAGCCCGCTGCGGCTGCTTAAGGGAATCCTGCGCAATCTTGTACGTAATCCGCTCGTCATCGGCCTCGTGCTCGGTGCGCTGGTCCATCTTGTCGGCATGCCGCTCGGTGGCCCGGTCAAGATCATTGTCGATCAGCTTGCCGGGGTGGCGGCCCCCGCTGCACTCATTTCCATCGGCATGGCGCTCGACAAATATGGCCTTACCGGCAATACCGGCCTCGCCTCCGTCACCAGCGCGCTAAAGCTGATCGTCCTGCCTGCGACCGTCTACGGGGCCTGCCAGATGCTTGGCCTCAACAGCGATTGGACGGCGGCGCTGGTTCTGACCTCATCCGTGCCGACCGGCGTCAATGCCTGGCTGATCGCCAATCATTTCAATGTCGGCCATGGGCTGGCCTCCTCGACCATTACCATCACCACCGCGCTCGGCGTCATCTCTGTTTCCGCCTGGGCCTATATCCTGCTGTAACGATCGGATCCCGGAATCCAGGCATGAAAAAGCCCGGTACGATTGACCGGGCTTGTCCGTCTTCTACACGCCGGTTGAAACGGCGTCGAATTATTGTGCCGGAGCCGTTTCGGTTGCCGGCTTTGCAGCGTCACCTTCGGTGGCCGGCGTTGCGGCGGCCGATGCGTCGGGCAGGGCCACCGGCGAATCGGCCTGTTCACGCATCCAGGCGATCAGGTTGGCGCGCTCATCCGGCTTCTTGACGCCGGCAAAGCCCATCGCGGTGCCCGGAACGTGCTTCTTCGGCGCTTCGATGAAGAAGCTCAGGTGATCGTAAGTCCAGGTCTTGTTGGCTTCGGCAAAGGTCTTCATGCCGGCCGAATAGGAAAATCCTTCATGCGAAGCGATCGGGCGATCGACGACGCCCCACAGATTCGGGCCGACCTTGTTCGGGCCGCCCTTCTCGGAGGTGTGACAGCTTGCGCATTTCTTGAAGACGGTCGCACCGGCCGCTGCGTCGGCACCTGCCAGGAGCGGCTTGATATCGACTTCCGCTTCTTCAGCGGCGCCGCCGGCGGCTTCCGAGGAGCCTTCTTCGGCGATGATGGCGAAGCCTTCCTTCTCGGGCGTTTCCGAATGGAAAATGCCTTCCGATGCGATCGATACGGACATCAAAACAAAGACCGTACCCAGGAAGGCACCTACGCCCATGTTCACATACGAGTTCATCCGCCAATGCTCCCCTTGCAACCGGCGCAAACAAAACGCCAGCCTATCTTGAAATCGCGCGGAACCTATGTCTTTTGGCTTTGTGTTGCAACAGACATTATACGCGCTGGGCTGAGACCTTTTGACACTTTTCCCGCGTCTTTTGAAGGCCTAGGCATGAATAGCGACGATTTCGACAAAACCCTCATCCTCATTCCCGCGCGCATGGCGTCAACGCGCCTGCCCGGCAAGCCGCTCGCCGACATCTGCGGCCTGCCGATGATCGTTCAGGTGGCGCTCCGGGCCCGCGACGCACAGGCCGGCCGGATCGTCGTCGCCGTCGATCACCAGGACACGTTCGATGCGATCGTCAATGCCGGCTTCGAAGCCGTCATGACTCGCATCGACCACCAGTCCGGCTCCGACCGCATCTATGAAGCGCTGCAGAAGAGCGACCCCGAGGGCAAGGCCCAAATCATCATCAACGTGCAGGGGGACCTGCCGACCATCGAGCCGGAGACCATCCGCGCGGCTCTCAGGCCGCTGGAAAACCCGCAGGTCGATATCGCCACGCTGACCGTGGAGATCGAGGACGAAGAGGAAAAGACCAATCCGAACATCGTCAAGGTCGTCGGTTCGCCGCTTTCCGACACGCGCCTGAAGGCGCTCTATTTCACCCGCGCCACCGCGCCGCACGGCAAGGGACCGCTCTATCATCACATCGGGCTCTACGCCTACCGGCGCGCCGCCCTCGAGAAATTCGTCTCATTGTCCCCGTCCGTGCTGGAAAAGCGCGAATCGCTGGAACAACTGCGCGCGCTTGAAGCCGGCATGCGCATCGACGTGGAAATCGTCAAATCCATTCCGCTGGGCGTCGACACCCCGGCCGACCTTGAAAAGGCGCGCCGTGTGCTCGCCGCGAAAGCCTGATCGGAAGCCAAAATGATCACCAAGACCAACAGGATCTCCTTCCAGGGAGACTATGGCGCCAATTCCGACATGGCCTGCCGCGACATGTTCCCGGAGATGGAACCGCTGCCATGCCAGACCTTCGAGGATGCGTTCCTCGCCGTCGAAAACGGTGAGGCCGACCTGGCGATGATCCCGATCGAAAACACGATCGCCGGTCGCGTCGCCGATATCCATCATCTCCTGCCCGAATCGCGGCTGCATATCATCGGCGAATATTTCATGCCGATCCGGTTCCAACTGATGGTTCTGCCGGGCGTGACGCGCGACGAGATCCGCACCGTCCACAGCCATATCCATGCGCTCGGCCAGTGCCGCAAGATCGTCCGCGCCAGTGGATGGAAGCCGATCGTGGCCGGCGACACCGCAGGTGCTGCCAAGCTCGTTTCGGAAATGGGCGACCGGTCGATGGCAGCGCTCGCCCCGCGCCTTGCCGCCGATCTCTACAATCTCGAGATCGTCGCCGAGAATGTCGAGGATACCGAAAACAATGTCACGCGCTTCGTCGTGCTCTCGCGCGATCCGAAGATCATCCGGCGCGCGGCGGAGACCGATGTCATCGTTACCACCTTCGTGTTCAACGTCCGCAACATCCCGGCGGCTCTCTACAAGGCGCTCGGCGGCTTCGCCACCAACGGCATCAACATGACCAAGCTGGAGAGTTACCAGCTCGGCGGCAAGTTCATCGCCACCCAGTTCTATGCCGATATCGAGGGCCATCCGGACGACGCCCATGTGCGCCAGGCCCTCGACGAATTGCGATACTTTTCCGAGAAGGTCCGCATCCTTGGCTCCTATGCCGCGCACCCGATGCGGCTCGTGTTGTAAAGAAGCCAGCCACGCCAACTCTCACTAGAATTGGGGAGGGAAGACTCTCGAAAAAGGGTGGAAATCGACGGAAAAAAGTGATTGCTTGACGCTTGGGCAGTTTGATTGCCCAGCGCATTGCGTCTTGCCGCGGGGGCAAGACCCAATGCTTTCGGCAACGACAGGCGCGAGCGGGCCTCATGGAAGCCGGCGCAAGCGAGGGTGATCATGGCCATCAGAATTTTTCTTTTCAGCTCGACCGCGGCGCTCATGGCCGCGAGCGCAACCCACGCGGCGGACGCGATCGTGGCTGCCGAGCCGGAACCGATGGAATATGTGCGCGTCTGCGACGCCTATGGCGAAGGCTTCTTCTATATTCCGGGGACCGAGACCTGCCTGAAGATCGGCGGTTACGTCCGCTTCGATTCGAATTACGGTGAGAGCCCCTATGACGGCACCAGCAACGGCTGGGACGCCTTCACGCGCGGCGCGCTGACTTTCGACGCGAGAAACGACACGGAATTCGGCACGCTCGGCAGCTTCATCGAACTGCGCAGCGACGCCAACAACATCAACGATACCAACACCTATCTGAACGCCGCCTTCATCACCTTGTCCGGATTTCGCGCCGGCTACGGCGATTCCCGTTTCGATATCTGGCTGAATTCGGCCGGCAACATCATCAATGACGATGTGATCGACTATACCGGCGACCGGACCAACCAGATCAGCTACACCTTTGGCGACGAGGAAAAGGGCTTTTCGGCCCTGATCGGCCTTGAGGAGGGGTCGGGCAGCTATGACACCGGCTTTGCCCCCGTCCCGACGGTCCGGTACGACGGCGCCGACGTTCCACATATCATCGGCGGCGTGAAATATGCCGGCGACTGGGGCAGCATCGGCGCCGTCGGCGCCTACGACACGGAAGCCGAAGCCTTCGGCGGCAAGGCACGCCTCGACGTGATCTTCAACAGCGTGTTTTCCGCCTGGATCATGGGCGGCTACCAGTCGGACTGGGATAACAGCAAGGGCCCCGGCGGCACGCGCCGGCTGAGCTACTACGGCCCGTGGTTCGGCGACTGGGCCGCCTGGGGCGGCATCGCCATCCAGGTCAATGAAAAGGCCTCGATCAACGCTCAGGCGGCTTACGAGGAAGACGGCACGTTCGCTGCCGCGCTCAACCTCGACTATGCTGTCGTCGACGGCTTGAAGTTCCAGCCGGAACTCAACTACACCGAATTCGACGGTTTGCGTGGAACGGGCGACGCGATCGGCGGCACGATCCGCTTCCAGCGGAATTTCTGATCCGGCGCGAACCGTCTGAATTTCAGTGCTTGAATCATCGGCGTCCGCCTAATGGCGGGCGCCGATCTCATTTTCAGCGCGGCCAGTCCAGCCAGTCGCGCATCAGTTGATGCGCGATGGCGCCCTTCGGGGGAGAGCCCAACTCGCCGGCAGCGAGAGACACGCCGGTATTGCGCGCCAGCATGGCCGCTGTTTCCTCACGGTTGAACCAGCGGCAATCTTCCAGCTCCAGATCGTCGCGGTGAATGTCCCGAGATTTCGCCTCGGCATAGCAGCCGATCATCAGCGTATGCGGCATCGGCCAGGGCTGGGACGCGTGATAACGCACGCGGCCGATACGAATACCGGATTCCTCCGCCGTCTCACGCCGCACGGCGTTTTCGATCGTCTCGCCCGGCTCCACGAAGCCTGCGAGGCAGGAATACATGCCTTCGGGAAAATGCGGGCTGCGGCCGAGCAGGCAGAGATCGTGTTCCAGATCGATCGTCAACATGATCACCACCGGATCAGTGCGCGGAAAGATCATGTGGCCGCAGGCGGAGCAGACGCGGCGATAGCCGCCGGCCTTGCCTTCCATCGCCGATCCGCACTTGCCGCAGAAGCGGTTCGTCGCGTTCCAGGTCATCAGGCTGGAAGCCTGGGCGAACTGGCCAAGCAGTTCGTCCGTCAACATCTGCTGGCGATAGAGCGTGCGGCCATCGGCGAGCTTGAAGGGCTCAGGCAGCGTCTCCTCCGTCAGCCCGATCGGCACCGCCAGGCGCGGCTCGCCATTGGGCCGGAAGCCGAGCAGGATGGCTTCGTCGAGGTCGGGCTCCAAGCCCGCCAACTCGTAGGGCGCAAACAGCGGATCGATGATCTTCTCGTCATGCTTGACGACCAGCTTGCCGGCCGAAAAGGCGAAGACATGCGCGCCCTCCTTGCGAAACGCCGCCTCCAGACAATCGTCGGCCCGATGCTCGGACTGCCTGTCCAGATGATTTTCCGCAAAAGCGACGAGGGTGCTGGGTTCGGGATGCGGACTGTGCAGGTCGAAGATCGATTTCGTCATGTCAGAGATGTTCCAGTATCCGTGCTGCGAATGCCTTACGCTCGTCATCCTCCCAGGGTTCAGCCGTGCCGAAACCCCAGACCGGCCCCGGCCAGTTGGCATCACCCTCGTTGCGGGCGATCACATGGACATGGAGCTGGCGGACGATGTTGCCAAGCGCGCCGACATTGATCTTCGTCGCCCCCGTCACCTTTTTCAATGCCAGGCCGACCATATTCGTCTCGAATGTCAGCATCGCCTGGTCGAGCGGCGTGAGGTCGAACACTTCCGACATGCCGTTGCGCTGCGGAATGAGCACCAGCCAAGGCCAGCGACGATCGTTGTTAACACGCAACTGGCAAAGACCGAGTGTGGCGATAAGCAACCCATCGCGCTGAAGGCGTTCGTCGATAGTAAAGGCAGGCAAGCGGCTCTCCCTGAGCGGTGATTTGTCTTTTGTTTCAACATCGATAGCAGTTTTTTGAAGGCTTGGCTTGCATTTGGTTTGGATATTGCCGATATGAGAGCCGGGAGGTTGGTGGTGGACGAGCCACTCGCCAACCGGGTCAGGTCCGGAAGGAAGCAGCCCCAACGAGCCAGGCACGGGTCATCGTGCCAGCCTCCCACCCTTTTTCTTCTGTCCACCCGGACATGATTTGCAGCCGAGCGGCCCCGTTTGGGGAAAAAGGGCGATGAGCGAAGACACGTTGATCCCGACATCCGAAAAGCCCGCCGCCTACCGCGTCCTTGCGCGCAAATACCGGCCGAAGGATTTCTCCGACCTGATGGTCGGCCAAGAACCGATGGTGCGCACGCTCACCAACGCGTTCGAGACCGGCCGCATCGCGCAGGCTTACATGCTGACCGGCGTTCGCGGAGTCGGCAAGACCACCACCGCCCGCATTCTGGCCCGCGCGCTGAACTACAAGACGCCCGAAATCGACAAGCCGACGATCGACCTTCGCGTGCCCGGCGAACATTGCCAGGCGATCATGGAAGGCCGTCATGTCGATGTCATCGAGATGGACGCCGCTTCCCATACCGGCATCGACGATATCCGCGAGATCATCGAGCAGGTGCGTTACCGCCCGGTTTCGGCGCGCTACAAGGTCTATATCATCGACGAAGTGCACATGCTTTCGACGCAGGCCTTCAACGGCCTGTTGAAGACGCTAGAAGAGCCGCCGGAACATGTGAAGTTCATTTTCGCGACGACCGAAATCCGCAAGGTGCCGATTACCGTCCTGTCGCGCTGCCAGCGCTTCGACCTGCGCCGCATCGGCGCGTCCGATCTCGTCGGCCTGTTCACCACTATTCTCGGCAAGGAAGGCATTTCGGCCGATCCGGATGCCATGGCGATGATTGCCCGCGCCGCCGAAGGCTCGGCGCGCGACGGCCTGTCGCTGCTCGACCAGGCGATTGCCCATGGCGGCGGCGTGGTCGAGGTGGAAGCCGTGCGCTCGATGCTCGGCCTTGCCGATCGCGCCCGCATCGTTGATCTCTTCCAGCATATCGTCAAAGGCGACGTGGCAGCCGCGCTCGAGGAATTCGCCGGACAATACGAGGCCGGCGCCAGCCCCTCGGTCGTACTGACGGATCTGGCCGATTTTACCCACTTGGTCACCCGACTGAAATATGTTCCCGACGCAGCCAACGATCAGTCGCTGAGCGAGATCGAACGTTCACGCGGCGCGGAATTCGCCTCGTCGGTCGCAGTGACGACCCTGTCGCGCATCTGGCAGATGCTGCTGAAGGGCATTCCGGAAACCGAAAGCTCGTCGCGCCCGGCCGGTGCTGCCGAGATGGTGCTGATCCGGCTGGCGCATGCGGCCCATCTTCCCTCGCCGGAAGACGCGGCGCGCCGGCTGCTCGAACTTTCCAACGGCGACGGCCAGCGATCCTCCCCCGCTCCGAACGGCGGCAATGGCGGAGGCGCGCAGGCCTGGATGGGCGGCGCGTCCATCCAGGCGCGCGGCAGCGACATGCAGCCGGCCCAGCGCACAACCGGAAACGGCGCGACCATGCTGCGCGCGGTGCCGGACATTGTCCCACCGCAATCGGTTGCTGTCGGAATGGCGGAAGCGCGGCCGGTCGAAAAGCCCGCCGTCAAGCCGGAACCCAAGGCGCCGGTGCGCTCGGTCAGCGATATCGCCGAACTCTGCGCCACCAATCGCGACATCAAGCTGAAGACACTAGTGCGCGGTTTCGTCCGGCTGGTCAGCCTCGAACCAGGACGGCTGGAACTCAACCTGCCGGACGACGCGCCGAAGACGCTGGTGGCGGAACTGCAGAAGAAGTTGGAGGATTGGACCGGCATTCGCTGGATGGTCATTCTCAGCCGCGAACCCGGTCAGCCGACCCTGATCGAGGCGGAAACGCGGGCGCAGGAAAAGCGCGTCAGCGATGCACGTCAAGATCCGGATGTCGCCGCCATCCTCGCCCGCTTTCCCGGCGCCAAGATCACCGACGTCCGGATCAAGGGACCGGAGCCGGAAGAGGAAAACGAAACCCTTGTGGTTGCCGCTGCCGAATCCGAAGACGGCGACATCCTTCCCGGCGATGATATCGAGCACTAGTTTAAGATTTATCGAGACATTCAGAAGAGGACAGGGCGATGCGTGACATCATGGGCATGATGGGCAAGGTCAAGGAAATGCAGGCCAAGATGGAGAAGATGCAGGAAGAGATTTCCGCGCTCGAAGTCGACGGCTCCTCCGGCGGCGGTCTCGTTACCGTCCGCATGGACGGCAAGGGCAACCTCAAGGGCATCAAGATCGACCCGTCCCTGTTCAAGGAAGACGATGTCGAAATCCTCGAGGACCTGATCGTCGCCGCCCACAAGGACGGCAAGGACAAGGCCGAAGCCATCACCGCCGAGAAGACCAAGGCGCTGACCGCCGGCCTGCCGATCCCGCCCGGCATGAAATTCCCGTTCTGATCAGCGTCAGTTGACCGGCAGGTAAGCTGCGCCGACGATACGGATCCTGCGGGCCGGTGGCGGAACGAAGCTAGTGGTTCCACGCAAATTGACGTCGCCGAGCAATGCCACGTTTATGGCCGTTACCGCTGCCGGCTCTTCGGCGATCGCACCCGTAATGGCCGTGTTCACATTGAGCGTGGTTGCAACCGGCGTCCTTGCCAGCACTGTCTTGTAGAACTTCGTCATGTCGCAGGTCTTGAGCGGCGATACGGCGCGATAGGCACCGGCATTGGGCAGATCGGCATAGCGCAGGCCGGTCGTGACGGACACCATCTCATCGGTGTTGCGATCCGAACCGGTCATCCGGAAGACGTCCATCGACGGGTCGTCGCAGATGAACTTGCACTGCCCGGCGATCGCTTGCATGTCGTCGGCCGTGTTGTAGCCCGAGTTCGGGGTCGGGAAATAATAACCGTCGGAAAGACGGACGCAGCGCGTCTCGATCTTCGCCTTGCTGCGCGGCAGGGAATAGGCGGCGGCCATGGCGCGGGCGCTGATGTGGTCGCTGTTCCGGCGCTTGACCGGCGCGCGCTCGGCGACGATCGGTTGCTGCCGATCGTTTTGGCGCGGGGCGGCTGAAAGGCTTGCGAGACGGGCGCTGGTCTGGGCGATGCGTTTTGCGATTTCCCGGCAGGCGAAGGTGGAGCGGGCTGCGCAGCTGTATTTCGTTTCAAAGGCCCGGTTGGCGGCGATCTGGCGCTGCAGGCGCATGATTTCCGGGCTGCTTGTCGCTTTTCCGCCAGCCAGGGCGGCATTGTCGTGGATCGAGACGCCAAGGAGCGTGGCGAGCGCCAGCATGCCAAGCCGGCGGCTCCAGTCTGCAAATTGCTTCAATCCGAACATGATCAGACCCTGCCGCCGTTGTGCGGACAGATGCGCAACCGGCGGCATTCTTGCGCTCGCAAGTTCGCTTCGGTTTTCGCTGTATCCGCATGATGATCGATGTATCGCCGAAGGCCGAAATGAAATGAAGGCCTAGCGACATCCGTCAGATAGCTTGTGGGGAGCGCGAAATAAAGCGGAAGTTAAACAGATGGTTAAAACCGCACCCGGAAAATTTCGGCAATTCCGGCCAAGCTCATGCGCTGGTGAGTTTGGCGCGAAGCTTGTAATGGATAGGGGCGGCGAGATAGCGGGACCTGTCTTCGTCGGAGAGGTTCTTGCCGTAGGTTTCGAGCAGTTCAGGCATGGTGACCGGCGGACCGGAATAGGCATGATATTTCACCGCATCGCCCGCCTGCACGACGCCTTCCTTTAGCACGCGGCAATAGAAGCCCGGTCGTCCCGCCCGGTTGAATCGCCTTGCGAAACCCGAATCTTCCATGCGAGCCGACAGCGTTGCGCAAGGGATGCGCGTGGAGGTTACCTCCAGTTCGACCGTTTCCGTCTCGAACCGGTCGCCGACGGAAACCCTGCGGCTGTCGGCGCCTTCGATCACCAGGTTTTCCCCGAATGTGCCGGGCTCCAGATAGCACCCCAGTTCCTTGGACCACCAGTCGAGATCGACCGAGCCCAAAGCATAGACCGCTTGATCGACACCGCCATGATGCTTGCGGTTGCAAATCCTGTCGCCAATCAGGCCTTCGCGATCGACCATCACGCCGGCTTCGACCGGATGCTTGAAAATGCCGGTCTTGTAGGATTTTCCCGCCAGGACTTCGGCATTGCCGGTGCAGACGGCCAGGATTTTCATGGGCAACACCCTCTTTTCAGCGATTCCGTTCCCGGTGGATATGGGGTAGAACCGCCGCATGGCAAAGCGAGTCACCGGCCCCGAAATCGAAAAACTCATCCAGCTCCTGGCAAAAGTGCCCGGGCTTGGGCCACGCTCGGCACGGCGCGCCGCACTGCACCTGGTCAAGAAGAAGGACCAACTGCTTGGCCCGCTGGCCGATGCGATGGGCCAGGCGCATGCGAAGGTGCGCATCTGCTCCTGCTGCGGCAATGTCGATACGATCGATCCCTGCAGCGTCTGCTCCGACGACCGGCGCGACAATTCCGTCATCATCGTCGTGGAAGATGTGTCCGACCTCTGGGCCCTGGAACGGGCAAGCGCGATGAATACGGCCTACCATGTCCTCGGCGGCACGCTGTCACCGCTCGATGGCGTCGGGCCGGACGATCTCAACATCAAGGGCCTGGTGGAGCGCGTGACCAAGGGTGGCGTGCGCGAACTGATTATCGCCGTCAACGCCACTGTCGAGGGCCAGACGACGGCGCATTACATTACAGACCAACTCGACGGCCTTGGCGTCAAGATCACTCGCCTTGCGCATGGCGTGCCTGTTGGTGGTGAACTGGATTATCTGGATGAGGGTACGCTGACGGCGGCGCTGAGGGCGAGGACGGCGATTTGAGGAAGACAACGCATCTCGCTACCGCCGCCTCTCTCGCGGCAAATACGGAATTGGCTGGCGAAGCCACTACACTATCTTCCGTCATTCCTGTGCTTGTCACAGGAATCCAGTCACGCGACGTCCGTCGCGTGAAAGAGTCTTTGGCACCATGGACATGGCGCCGCTGGATCCCCGCCACAAGGGCGAGGATGACGGAGTGTATAGATACACCGTCGGGTAAAGGGCGGCGCATTCTACCCCTCCTCGTAGGCACCCTCCTCGCCCTCACCTCCCTGCCCGCCCTCGCCGCCTCCAAGGCCGACACCGAGGCGCAGTTTCGCCAATGGCTGCAGACCGACCTCTGGCCTGAAGCGCAGAAGTCGGGGATCTCGGAAAAATCCTTCAAGGCTGCCTTTGCCGATGTGAAGCTCGACTGGGACCTGCCGGATCTTGTGCCCCCCGGCACCAAGCCGCCGAGCACGCAGAAGCAGAACCAGGCGGAATTTGCCTCGCCGGGCGCCTATTTTTCCGAAAAGCGGCTGCAGGGACTGGCCGCCACCGGTCGCAGCCTGGCTAAGGAGAATGCCGCGACGCTCAAGCGGATCGAGAAGACCTATGGTGTTCCCGGGCCTGTCGTCGTTGCCATCTGGGGCCGCGAATCCGGGTTTGGCAGGGCCAAGATCCCCCATCCGATCATGGATGTTCTGGCGACCAAGGCCTTCATGTCGACGCGTGGCGACCTGTTCCGGCGCGAGTTGATCGCGGCACTGCATATTCTCGACAGCGGCGATGTGCGCGAGGCGGACATGAAGGGCTCCTGGGCCGGGGCCATGGGCCAGCCGCAGTTTCTGCCGACGAGTTTTCTCAAATATGCCGTCGATTTCGATGGGGACGGGCGCCGTGACATCTGGAAATCGACGCCGGACACGCTGGCTTCCATTGCCAACTACCTGGCGAAGAAAGGCTGGCAACGCGGCCGCGACTGGGGCTTCGAGGTCAAAATCCCGAAAAACGTGTCCTGCGCGCAGGAAGGACCGGACCTTGCCAAGCCGATCGCGCAATGGGCGGCGAGCGGCATCACGCGGATTTCCGGCAAGGCTTTTCCGTCGGGCGAATCAAAGGCCGATGGTATGATGCTGGTGCCGGCCGGCCGGCATGGACCGGAATTCATCGTTACGCCGAATTTCTACGTCATCAAGGAATACAACAACTCCGACCTCTACGCGCTCTTCATCGGCAACCTCGCCGACCGGATTTCAGCGGGCGGCGGCGCATTCAAGGGCGAATTCGGCAATGTCGGCAGGATGCTGCGGTCCGATGTCCTGCGCATGCAGAAATCACTGGAAGCGCAGGGGCACGATGTCGGCAAGGCTGATGGCCTGCCCGGCTTCAAGACCCGCCGCTCGATCGGCCGCTGGCAGGCCGACAATGGCATGACGCCGACCTGCTACCCCGAAGAAAACATGCTGGGCAAACTGTAGCCGCCGGACGAAGCCGTTTGCCCGTCCGGCGCGATGCCCGGCTCAGGCGAGATTTTCTTCCAGCAGCGTCAGGATAGCGTTCCAGCCCTTTTCATGGCCTTCGCGTGCTTCCTCGCTCTTGAATTTCACCTGCTTCAGCGTGATCTGGGTCGTCTTTGGATCGACCTCAGCAAGGTCGATCGTCACGACACTGTCGTCGAGCGAGTAGGGCGATTCCCAGGTGAAGGCAAGGCGCGAGAAGGGATCGATCTCCAGATAGGTGCCGGCATGCGGAATGTCCTTGTCCGGCGTAATCATGACGATCGAGAAACGACCGCCCTTGACCGGATCGTTCGTAACCCGGGTCGGCTCTGAGCTTCCGAACGGCGGCGCCATGAATTTGGACAGCATCACGGGCGAGAGCCAGGCGTTGAACACCTTTTCGCGCGGCGCGGCGATCGTGCGGTTCAGTGTCAGTTCAAGCTCATTCATCGTTCTCTTCCTTTGAAACGAGTAGGCTTTCCAGCGCTGTCAGACGCAATTCCCAGATGGACTTCAGCTGCGCGAACCAATCCTCTGTCAGCTTCAACGGTTCAAGCTCGGCCGCGATGAAATGTTCGCGGCCCGTTGTCCGGCGGGTGACGAGTCCTGCCTCCTCCAGCACCTTGATGTGCTTGGAAACGGAATTCAGCGACATGTCGAAATGAGCGGCCAGCGCGGTTACCCGGAGCGCCCCTTCCTGCACCAGCAGCGTCAGGATACGGCGACGCGTGGTGTCGCCCGCGGCCTTCAGCACCCTTGACAGAGCATCATCGTCCATTTATTCACCTTAATGGTTGAATATAGAAATATTGGAAATTAGTCAACCATGCGGGTGAGTATTTTCAAACGCGGAAAAACCGTCCTCCCCTGAAACTTGGTCATTCAGAGATGGAGATCCCTTTCGGGATCGACACGGCGGGCACTCAGTGCATGTCCACCTGCTGCTTGTAGCGTTCGTAATCATAGGGAAGGATGGTCTGGCGTTCGATCATCCGGTGCACGCGGGGCGCGACGCTCCCTCGATGCAGCGCCAGCAGCCGGTCGCCGATCGCGGCGTCGGCCTGCGTGCGGCGCTGGTTGTGGCGGACATATTCCACCCAGGTCGGCACGTGATAGGTCTCGGTCCAGACCGTCGGGTTTTCCAGATCGCGCATCAGGCCCCATTGGCCCGCGCCGTCACGGATACGGATGCGCCGGCGCTCGGCCATGGCGGTGAGAAACTCCTGCACATCCTCGTCGGCGATCTCGTAATCGATCATGACGACGATCGGACCGCTGCGCGGCTTCAGGTCCAGTTTCAGCAGCGGCTCGGAGAAGCGGTTCAGCGGATCGAGGTTGAGCGACTGGAATTCCGGCAGTGGCAGGCGAAGCCCGATGGCGGCGCCAACGACCATCAAAAGCGCTGATATAATCAACGCAGCGGCGGGACCATGCAAATCCGCCAATTGGCCCCATATCCAGCTGCCGGCGGCGATCCCACCGAAGGTCGTCGTCTGGTAGAGCGACAGCGCCCGGCCGACGACCCAGCGCGGGGTCGAAAGCTGCACGGTGGTATTGAACAGCGACAGGGCGAGGACCCAGCCGGCGCCGGACAGGAGCAGCGCAAGGCTGGTCAGCCAACCGTACGGGCTGAAGGCGGTCACCAGCGCGCTGATGGCAAAGCCGGCAAAGGCGATCCGCACGACCCATTCGCTCGACATATGCTCGCGCAACCGGGCGCTGAGCAGCGCGCCGCCGATTGCCCCGAGCCCGAACGCGCCGAGCATGATGCCATAAGTCAGCGGCCCGCCGGCAACGAGATCGCGGGCGACCAATGGCAGCAGGGCAAGAATTGCGCTGGCAGACAGGCCGAAGACGAAGCCGCGAACCAGCACCTTGCCGATGTTCGGCGACATCGCGACGTAGCGAAGGCCGGCGGAAATCGCCCGTCCCATCGATTCGCGCGGCAGCGCCGACAGCGTCTCCTCCCGGCGCCAGCGCACCAGTGCGAAAAGAATGGCAAAATAGCTGAGCGTATTGGCGGCAAAGGCGGCCGCCGCTCCGGCCGCGGCAACGATGACGCCACCGATGGCAGGACCGACCGAACGGGTGATGTTGAAGCCCATGCTGTTCAGCGCCACGGCGGCCGGCAGCACATCACGCGGCACCATGTCTCCGACGGAAGCCTGCCAGGACGGATTGTTGAGCGCCGTGCCGCAGCCAATCAGGAAGGTGAACAACAGGAGAAGCCAAGGCGTGATCAGCCCGTAATAGGCAAAGACGGTCAAAAGACCCGACACCAGCAGCATGAAACACTGCGCCACCAGCATGATCCGCCGCCGGTCGAAATTGTCGGCGAGCGCGCCGGACACCAGCGAAAAAAGCATGATCGGCAGCGAGGTGGAAGCCTGCACCAGCGCCACCATGTTGGCCGAGGACGTGATAGACGTCATCATCCAGGCCGCACCGACCGCCTGGATAAGGCCGCCGAAATTGGACGCGAGGCTTGCCACCCAGATGACGCGGAATGTGTCATGCTTGAACGGCGCCAATGGCGATAGTCGATGCGGCAACGCTGTCCCACCCTGTCTGTGTTGGATTGTTCTTGTCGGTCCAATCTAGGCCAGATGATCCGCCGGGCAAGCAAAAGCGACCGCCCGGCGGGATTTTGCCAATTGGCCGCATCGTTCGCCATTTTGAATGCCAAGCGGTGATATCTTGCATTTGCGGATAATCGAGCGTATATGACCCTCAAATTCTTGATCGGTTGATGAAGAGTGGGCCCGTCAGGACCCGCTCTTTTTTATTACCGATGTTTTGGGAGAGCATCGTTTGTCCGATACGACAACGGCAGAAAATACGCAGGAACCGCGCCTGGTCACCGAGACGGGGATTGACCAGCGTATCGCCGACATCATCGAGCCTGTGCTCGTTCCGATGGGATATCAGCTGGTTCGCGTCCGCCTGTCCTCGCAGAATGGCGCCACGCTGCAGATCATGGCGGAACGCCTTGACGGGACGATGACCGTCGAAGATTGCGAGACGATCTCGACGGCCATTTCGCCGGTTCTCGATGTGGAAGATCCGGTCGATCGGGAGTATCATCTCGAAGTATCGTCGCCCGGCATCGACCGTCCGATGGTGCGAAAGTCGGATTTCAGCCGCTGGGCCGGTCATCTTATCAAGTGCGAGACGTCGGTTCTGGTCGATGGTCGCAAGCGGTTTCGCGGCAAGATCCTGTCGGCCGACGGCGAAGGTTTCACGATCGAGCGCGATCAGCCGGCCTATGGCGAAGAGCCCCGCGTGGTTATCCCGTTCACGGCATTCGCCGAAGGCAGGCTGATCCTGACGGACGACCTGATCCGCGATGCGCTGACGGCAGACAAGAAGGCGAAGGCAGCCCAAGCTGCCAACGAAAACTTCGAAGACGAAGATTCGCCGATCAATTGAGTTCATGGGCGCGGGAAGCCTCGATGAAGGCCCCGGCAATCAGACGGAGACTTTAATATGGCAGTGAGTGCTAACCGGCTCGAACTTCTGCAGATCGCGGATGCCGTCGCGCGCGAAAAGGTGATCGACCGCGAAATCGTTCTGGCCGCCATGGCCGATGCGATCCAGAAGGCGGCCCGCTCGCGCTACGGTTCGGAAAGCAATATCCGCGCCGACATCAATTCCAAGACCGGCGAAATCCGGCTGCAGCGCCTTCTCGAAGTGGTCGAGCACGCCGAGGATTACTCGACGCAGATCCCACTCGAACTGGCCCGTGACCGCAACCCCGACGCTGTGCTCGGCGACTTCATCGCCGATCCGCTGCCGCCGATGGATTTCGGCCGCATCGCCGCCCAGTCGGCCAAGCAGGTCATCGTCCAGAAGGTTCGCGAAGCCGAGCGTGACCGCCAGTTCGACGAGTTCAAGGATCGCATCGGCGAAATCGTCAACGGCACGGTCAAGCGTGTCGAATACGGTAACGTCATCGTCGACCTCGGCCGTGGCGAAGGCATCATCCGCCGCGACGAAATGATCCCGCGCGAGAACATGCGCTACGGCGATCGCGTCCGCTCGTATGTCTATGACGTCCGTCGCGAACAGCGCGGCCCGCAGATTTTCCTGTCGCGTACCCATCCGCAGTTCATGGTGAAGCTGTTCACCATGGAAGTCCCGGAAATCTACGATGGCATCATCCAGATCCGCTCGGTTGCCCGTGATCCGGGTTCGCGCGCCAAGATCGCCGTGATCTCGAACGATAGTTCAATCGATCCGGTCGGCGCCTGTGTCGGCATGCGCGGCTCGCGCGTCCAGGCCGTTGTCGGCGAGTTGCAGGGCGAGAAGATCGACATCATTCCCTGGAACGAGAACCCGGCGTCGTTCATCGTCAACGCGCTGCAGCCGGCTGAGGTCACCAAGGTGGTTCTCGACGAGGATGCCGAGCGCATCGAAGTCGTGGTTCCCGACGAACAGCTGTCGCTGGCCATCGGCCGCCGCGGCCAGAACGTCCGCCTCGCGTCACAGCTGACCGGCTGGGACATCGACATCATGACGGAAGCCGAGGAATCGGAACGCCGCCAGAAGGAATTCAACGAGCGCACCAACCTGTTCATGGAAGCGCTCGACGTCGACGAAATGGTCGGTCAGGTTCTCGCATCGGAAGGCTTTGCCGCGGTCGAAGAGCTTGCCTATGTCGAACTCGACGAAATCGCCTCGATCGAAGGCTTCGATGAGGACACCGCCAACGAACTGCAGACTCGCGCGCGCGAATATCTTGAGCGCCTGGAAGCGGAAATGGATGCCAAGCGCGTCGCGCTCGGCGTTTCCGACGAGCTGCGTTCGATCAACGGCATGACCGGCCAGATGCTGGTTGCGCTGGGTGAAGACGGCATCAAGACGATGGAAGACTTCGCGGGCTGCGCCGCCGACGATCTGGTCGGCTGGTCGGAGCGCAAGGACGGCGAAACCAAGAAATTCGAAGGCCTGTTTTCCAAGCTTGAGGTTTCGCGCGTCGAAGCCGAACGCATGGTCCTGCAGGCGCGCCTTGCCGCCGGCTGGATTACCGAAGAGGATCTGGCGCGCGAGGAAGAGGCTCTCGAAGTCGTGGAAGGCGCGGAACAGGACGCCTGAAAAGGCGTTGCTGACCGTGATCGGGCTGATGATGCTGCTTGAAAACCGCCATGCTGGTTGAGGACAAGGACCCTGTCGGGGACATCGATGGTGAAGCAGTGAACGGCCGCATGTGCATCGTGACACGGCAGGGCGGGACGCCGGAAACGCTGATCCGCTTTGTCGCCGGGCCTGATGGGCGGGTGGTCGCAGACCTGAAAAAGCAATTGCCGGGTCGCGGTTGCTGGGTGAGCGCCGAAAGGACGGTGCTGGAAAAGGCGATCGCCAAGAAGCTGTTCACGCGCGGCCTGAAGAGGGCCGACGTGACAGCGGGACCGGAGCTTGCCGACGAGGTCGACCGTCTGCTGGCGATGCAACTCGCCGGCATGATGAACATGGCGCGCAAGGCGGCCCAGTTCGTCAGCGGTGCCTCGAAAGTGGAACAGGCCGTACGGGGAATGGCAGCACTTGCCACCTTCCACGCGGTGGATGCCGCCCCCGACGGGGTGCGGAAAATAGACCAGGCGCGCAAGGCCATGAGCTTTGTCGCCGATGATGGACAGGAAATACCCTCCTTCCGCTTCTTCACCGAGGCTGAAATGGAAGGGCTTTTGGGCCAGAATGCTTTTATCCATGCTTGCGCGCTTGCAGGGCAGGCGGGTGAGGGTGTAGTGAAGCGCGCAAACATGCTCGAACGATATCGGGGAACCGTCCCCGCTCGAGCCGTTGGCGCCGAATCTGGCTTGCCGACACAATGACGCGGGTCACCGGCGCAGGCCGGCAATACCGCGATTGCAGAAAAGAAATCGAACGGCGGGGTCTGGTGATACGCATCCGGCCCTGATCTTAGGAACGGAACGGAATGACCGACAACAACGACGACAAGACATTCGGCGGAGCCAAGAAGACGCTGACCCTGAAGCCCTCCGGGGTCAGTCAGGGAACTGTTCGGCAGGACATGGGTCGCGGCCGGACGAAGGCAGTCGTGGTCGAAACACGCAAACGGCGCCCGATGCGGCCGGAAGACGAAAAGCCGGTCACACCGATCGCCGCAACGCCTGCGCCCGTCGCACGCGCTCCCGAGCCTCGGCCGGCGCCCGCGCAGCAGCATCAGCCGTCGCGCCCTGCTCCGCAGCAGCAACAGCCGCGCCAGCAGGACAACCGCCAGGACAACAGCAATCGCCCGCGTGTCGGCGTGGTTCTCAACCAGCTTTCGGCCGGTGAGATCGACGCCCGCCGCCGTGCGCTGGCCGAAGCCCAGATCCGCGATGCTGAAGACGCCAAGCGCCGCGCCGCCGAAGAAGCACGCCGCCAGGCCGAAGAGGCCGAGCGCCTGAAGGCCGAGCAGGCAGAGGCCGCACGCCTCGCAGCCGAGGAAGCAGCCCGTACGCCGGCTGAACGCGAAGCCGAAAAGGCCGCAGCGGAAGCAGCACAGGCCGCTGAAGCACAGGCTGCCGCCGTCGCGGCCCGCAAGGCCGAAGATCAGGCCCGCGCACAGCAGACTGCAAAGCCTGCGACCACGACGACCGCGGTACCGCCGGCTGGTGTCCGCCGCAAGTCGGAAACGGAAGATGACGACGCGCGTCCAAACCGTGGTGGCGCCGCGGCTCCGGCACGTGGCAAGGTCGTTCGTCCGGAACCGGCCAAGGTTCCGGCACGTCCGAAGACGGAAGAGGAACGCCGCAAGGGCAAGCTGACATTGACGGCTGCCCTCGACGATGACGGCAATCCGCGTGGCCGCTCCATGGCTGCCATGCGTCGCCGGCAAGAAAAGTTTCGGCGCAGCCAGATGCAGGAAACCCGTGAAAAGGTTGTCCGCGAAGTCATCCTGCCGGAAACCATCACCATTCAGGAACTGTCGCAGCGCATGGCCGAACGGGCCGTCGATGTGATCAAGTACCTGATGAAGGAAGGCCAGATGATGAAGCCGGGCGACGTCATCGACGCCGACCTCGCGGAACTCATCGCCAGCGAATTCGGCCACACGGTCAAGCGCGTTTCGGAATCGGATGTTGAAGAAGGTCTCTTCAACAATGCCGACAACGACAACGCTATGGTATCGCGTCCGCCGATCGTCACGATCATGGGTCACGTCGACCACGGCAAGACCTCGCTGCTCGACGCCATCCGCCAGACGAGCGTCGTCTCGGGCGAGGCCGGCGGCATCACGCAGCATATCGGCGCCTACCAGGTCGAGCAGAACGGCAACAAGATCACCTTCATCGACACCCCCGGCCACGCGGCGTTTACCGCGATGCGTGCCCGTGGTGCGCAGGCGACCGACATTGCCGTCCTCGTCGTCGCGGCCGACGACAGCGTCATGCCGCAGACGATCGAATCCATCAGCCACGCCAAGGCTGCCGGCGTTCCGATCATCGTCGCGATCAACAAGATCGACAAGCACGAAGCAAACCCGGACAAGGTGCGCCAGCAGCTGCTCCAGCACGAAGTCTTCGTGGAATCCATGGGCGGTGAAGTGCTCGACGTCGAAGTTTCGGCCAAGACCCGCATGAACCTCGACAAACTGCTCGAGGCCATCCTGCTGCAGGCGGAAATTCTTGATCTCAAGGCCGATCCGGACCGCTCCGCCGAAGGCACCGTCGTCGAAGCCCAGCTCGACCGCGGTCGCGGCTCGGTCGCAACCGTACTCGTCCAGAAGGGCACGCTGTCTCCCGGACAGATCATCGTTGCCGGCGACCAGTGGGGCCGCGTGCGTGCGCTGGTCAACGATAAGGGCGAGCATGTGAAATCCGCCGGTCCTGCGACCCCGGTCGAGATCCTCGGTCTTTCCGGAACGCCGCAGGCGGGTGACCGGTTCACTGTCGTCGAGAACGAAAGCCGTGCCCGCGAAATCTCGGAATATCGTCAGCGCCTGACCCGCGACAAGGCCGTTGCCCGTGCATCGGGCCAGCGCGGTTCGCTCGAACAGATGATGATGACGCTGCAGAATACCGGCCTCAAGGAATTCCCGCTGGTGATCAAGGGCGACGTGCAGGGCTCGATCGAAGCCATTGCCGGCGCACTCGACAAGCTGGGAACCGACGAAGTTCGGGCCCGCATCGTGCATTCGGGCGCCGGTGGCATCACCGAATCCGACATCTCGCTGGCGGAAGCCTCGAATGCGGCGATCATCGGCTTCAACGTCCGCGCAAACGTGCAGGCGCGCACAGCGGCCGAACGCGCTGGCATCGAGATCCGCTACTACAACATCATCTACGATCTGGTGGATGACGTGAAGGCGGCGATGTCGGGCCTGCTCTCCCCAGAGCGTCGCGAAACCTTCCTCGGCAATGCCGAAATCCTGGAAGTGTTCAACATCACCAAGACCGGCAAGGTCGCGGGTTGCCGCGTCATCGAAGGCAAGGTCGAGCGTGGCGCGGGCGTTCGCCTCGTGCGCGACAACGTCGTCATTCACGAAGGCAAGCTCAAGACCCTCAAGCGCTTCAAGGACGAAGTCTCCGAAGTGCCGATGGGCCAGGAATGCGGTATGGCCTTCGAGAACTACGAAGACATCCGCGCCGGCGACACGATCGAGTGCTTCCGCGTCGAGCATATCACCCGCACGCTGTAATGGCCTCCGGGTTGAAACTCACAATTTTCAGAATGGCGGCTTCGGCCGCCATTTTGCTATGTGGTGTTCGGACGGCCTCGGCCGAGGTTTGCGACAAGTTCTATGGCTTTGAGTATGGCGATCTCGCGCCGGTCAACGCCGCGACGGAATTGTTGTTACAAGCCGTTGAAACTCTCGATCGGCAATAGCGAAGCGACATCGCCGCGGCGCCGAAAAACTCAGATCTGCCGGCCGAGCTTGGCGTCCACCGACTGCGAATTCGAGCCGCGAATGGCGAAGAACAGGAAGATCGCCGCCCAGAGGATGGATTTTTCGGCGCCGCCGAGACCCTCGCCCTGCACGATGCCGTGGAAATAGACGGTCACCAGCAGCACGATCATCGCTGCGAAGGATGCGGGGCGGGTGAACAGGCCGATGGCGACGAGGATGCCGCCGAAGAACTCCGTGGCCGCCAGCAGCGGCGACCAGAAGACGCCGGGATAGAAGCCGAGACCTTCCACCATGCCGACCGCGCCGAACGGATTGACGATCTTGCCATAGCCATGCGTGACGAGCAGGGCGCCGGCGATCACGCGCAGCAGTGTCTCGGCGGTCGTGTCGAACGGCAGATAGAGCCGTTGCAGGGCGGGAATCATCGCCGGCGGGCGGGTGGATGTAATGTCGGTCATGGTGCGTCCTCTGAGCGTTTGCAATGCAGCGTTCTTGCCGCGAAACCAGCGAGGGACAAGGCACGGCGGGCTGGAACCCGATAAACTTAATTGACATTCTCGTGAGGGATTCGTGGGGTTGCGGCTCCTTTCCCCGGTCGTTAACGTCCGCCCGTTCGAAACCACGGAAACAGACCATGAGCGAAAAGCCGCGCATCACGATCCTCTACTGCACCCAGTGCAACTGGCTGCTGCGCGCCGCCTGGATGGCCCAGGAACTGCTCTCGACATTTGGTGATAGCCTCGGCGAAGTGGCGCTCATTCCCGGTACCGGTGGCAATTTCGAGATCCATGTGGATGCCACGTTGATCTGGGAGCGCAAGCGCGACGGCGGCTTCCCCGGGCCGAAGGAACTGAAGCAGCGCGTACGCGACATCATTGAGCCGGATCGCGATCTCGGCCACACGGACCGGACCTGACGCCTTGACCCCAAGCCTGTTGTTCGGCGTCTTCAGCGCCGCCTTCCTGTCGGCAACCCTGCTCGTCGGCGTATCGGAGGCCGCCCTACTTGCAGCCGCCAGCCTTCCGGACGCGCCTCTCCTGGCCTTGTTCCTCGCAGCCACGGCCGGCAATGTGCTCGGCGCCGTCGTCAACTACGCGCTCGGCCGTTCCCTCACCCGCTTCGAAAACCGTCGCTGGTTTCCGGTCAGCCCTGCGAACAGGCGAAAGGCGCAAACGCTGTTTGCACGCTTCGGCCGGCCCGTGCTGCTGTTCTCCTGGCTCCCTGTGGTCGGCGACCCGCTGACACTGGCGGCGGGTCTCCTGCGCACGCCCTTTGCCGTTTTTCTGCTCTTTGTAACAGCCGGCAAAGCGGCGCGTTACGCCGTGATACTCTGGATCTGGGATACCGCATTTACATGACAAACAGCGGGGAAGCCCCGCCGTTTGCACGTGGCGCACGGTTCAGCGATACGGCGAAATGCAGACTTTCGCGACACCGCCATAGGTAACGAAGCGGTCGGTCGCCGGATTGTAGGAGCGGTACCGGGCAAGGCACCAGTCCACATGTGAATTGCCGTAGGATTGATCGGCATAATAGGTGTCATCGTAGTAGCGCCGTGGCGTGACATAAACATTGACGCCCGGACGATAATACGGGCGGTAGCCATAATACGGTCGATAGGGCCGATACCCGCCATAATAGGGGCGGTTGTAGTAGGGCCGATATCCATGGCCTGGACGATAGCCGTAATAAGGCCGGTTGCTCGGCCGATAATTATAACCGGGTCGATAGTGGCGATTGTATCCGCCGCGATATTCGGGAACCCCGCCACCGCGACGGGCAACCGTCTGAACATCCGCTTGCCGCTCGATCTTCACGCCGGCGGCGGCAAGTGGCACCGCGTGGCTCTGCACCACAGGCATCATGATGGAGGCCGCGCTGAGCACGCAACCAATAACGAAACCTCTGAATCCCGCCATTTGTGTCCTCATTTCTCCCAAAAGGGTTTGCTTCGGCTGCTGTCCCTGCTTCATATGACGATCAGTGTTTTTGTTTTATTCGTGATTTTTCCCGACTGCGCATTTTCGCGTCTGATGACGTCCAATCCTTGCTGAAAATCCAGAATGCTCCACTATTTCGATTGAGTCACGCAAATCCACACCTAAAAACTGTCAGCCTGACGGAGAATCCATTGAGCTTGAAATTCGGAACAAGCGGCCTGCGCGGCCTGTCCACGGACCTGAATGGTCCGGCCGCCGCCCTCTACGCAACCGCCTTCGCGCAATATCTTTTGTCCTCCGGCCAAGCCAGCCCCGGCGATCCCATTCTGCTCGGCCGCGACTTTCGTGATTCCAGCCCATCGATCTCGGCAATCTGCGCCGGTGCGCTCGCCCGCGCCGGCCTGACGGTTCTGGATTGCGGCACAGTTCCGACCCCGGCGTTGGCGCTCTATGGTCTTGAAAAAGGGGCGGCCGGCCTGATGATCACCGGCTCGCACATCCCCGCCGACCGCAACGGCATAAAATTCTACCGCCCAGACGGCGAGATCGCCAAGATCGACGAACAAGCGATCGGCGCTGCCGCCGACGCGCTCAAGGCGCAGGCATCCGCGATCGATGCGACGCCGGGAGAGGCCGAGGATCATGCGGCGCAGGCCGAAAGCCTGTTCCTTGCCCGCAACAAGGCGATCCTGGCGGAAGGCGCCCTGTCCGGCCTCAAGGTCGGCGTCTACCAGCATAGCACGGTGGCCCGCGACATGTTCGTCGAGGTTCTCGCCCATTACGGCGCCGACGTCGTTCCGCTCGGGCGCTCCGCAGAGTTCATCCCCGTCGACACGGAAGCGGTCTCGCCCGCGACCATCGACCTGCTCAAGGGCTGGGCCAGCGAATACAAGCTCGACGCGATCGTTTCGGCCGATGGTGACGGTGACCGGCCGCTCGTCAGCGACGAGACCGGCCTGCCCCTGCGCGGCGACCTGCTCGGACTGATCGCCGCGCAATTCGTCGGAGCAATGGTGGCCGTGACGCCGATCACCTCCAATTCCGGCCTGGAGCGCCAGGAGGGGCTTTCGGTGCTGCGCACCCGTGTTGGTTCCCCGTTCGTCATCGAGGCGATGCAGGAGGCCGTACGCGACGGCAAGACGGGTGTCGTCGGGTTCGAGGCCAATGGCGGCACGCTGACGGCGACGGACTTCATACTCAACGGTACGATGCTGAAGGCCCTGCCGACGCGCGACAGCTTCCTGCCGGTGCTGGCGGTGCTTTCGCGCGCCGCACATCGCCAGCGACCTCTCTCGTCAATCGTGGCAGACATTGCCCTGCCGGTGGCGCTCAGCGACCGTATCGAAAATTTCCCGCTGGAAACGAGCGCAGCGTTGATGGCCCATCTGCGTGCAGGCATGGACAATCTTTCCGCTTTCCTGAAGCCGATCGGTACGCCGCAATCGGTGAGCGACATCGACGGATTGCGCGTGACGCTGTCGGATCTCAGCATCATCCACTTCCGACCGTCCGGCAACGCGCCGGAAATGCGTTGCTATGTGGAGGCCGAAACCGCCGGCAAGGCCGAGTCATTGCTTGAGCAAGGCCTCGCCCGGATCCGCGCATTCGAATCGCAGCGGGGATAACAGTGTACAGGGCCTTTCCAGCGGAAATGATTTCTTGAAAATATCCTTTCCATACAGTGCTTAACGCCACTTTCGACGGCATCTTCAAGAAAAGTTCGAAAACCCTGTTGACACCTGCGCGTGAGCCCCGTACATCCCCCTCCGTCGCCCAGATGGCGGAATTGGTAGACGCGCCAGCTTCAGGTGCTGGTACTCGAAAGGGTGTGGAGGTTCGAGTCCTCTTCTGGGCACCAAATTCCTAAAAAGCTCTGCAATCCCAAAAGGATGCGGAGCTTTTTCGTTTCTGGTCCCGACGTGGCGTTCGGCCCAGACGGCGCGCCTGAGGCAGCGTAGCGCGATCTTCATTCGCTTTCGATTCTGAGCCGCACAGCAGCTTTTCTCCCATACCACATAGTCCGGCACCAATTTCAGTCGATATCGTCAACTGAGAAACATAAAATTACAAACGGGCCCTCAATATGAGGATTTGCCTTATTGAAACAGGACGTGGAAACCCTCATATTCGGATCAGTTTCGCCGCGATGCAATGCAGCAAAACCTGGTCAGCGAATAAAGTGGACCTTGCTCTATCGACGATTGTCATCTCTGGCGGAAAAATGCTGGAGAGTTTCGTCATGTCTGCATTGACCATCTGGTGTTTTCAAAAGTCTGCATTAGTATGTCCTATCATGATGGACACGCGCTTCTCGTCGGCCCTGCAAATTATTATTACAGTGGCCGTCAATGAAAGGAACAATACTCGCTCGACGAGTGATGCGCTGGCAGCGAAGCTCGATGCCAGGCCCAGCCTCGTGCGCAAATTGGTTGCGCCGCTGATGCAGAAGAACATCCTCGTCTCGTCGGAAGGATATCAGGGCGGATACAGGCTTGGCCGGCCCGCCAAGGCGATCTATCTGAGCGAAATCTATCTTGCGGTGATGCCGGACAAGAAGATCTGGGCGACGCGCGGGGATATTCCCGCCGAATGCTTCATCTCCAGCAATATGAGCGAATGGTCGACGAAGCTCGGCAAGGAGGCAGAGCAGGCTCTGCTTGGCCTGCTGGGCGAAAAATCCGTCGAGGACGCAATCTCGGAATTGGTGACCATCGATGGCGGCAAATGTCCGGTAGGAAGGACAATGGCGTCCTGACGCCGTTTCCGGGCTGATCCGGCTTGCCTGTCGTGTGGGACGGCCGGTGGGAAACGGCCGCCCCCGTCACTGATCGGAGGTCAATCAAATCCGTGACGAACCTTTGGCCGGCCGCGCATGTCCGCGGCCAGCCGGCGCATTGCGACGTGACTTAGAAATCGCGCTGCAGACGGAGGAAGCCGAAGACTTCGTCGTCGGAACCGTCTTCGTCGTGGTACTGGACGCTCAGCTTGCTCCTGAGACCTTCCGTGATGGCGTAGTCAACGGTCACGCCGGCGGTCCAGGCATCGCCTCCGCCAAAGCCTTCGCCATTACGGCTGAGCGCGATGTTGTCGAAATACTGGGCACCGGGAGTGATCGCCCACTTGTCATTGATCTTCAGTTCGTACTGAGCGCCAACAGTCCATTCGGACTCTTCATAATAGTAGTTGGCACCAGAAGCGTAGGCGCCATAAACGCCGAGCTGACCCGGGCCGAGATCGGCATAGACGATGGCGCGGACAGCGCCTTCTTCCGTATCGACGTCATAGCCGCCGAGCAGATAGGCGGAGAACACGCCAGCCGTGCCGGAAATCTGGCCGGTGATGCCGACATTGTTCGCGTGCTCGCCCGGCTTCGTGGCATAGGCGTCTTCCAGCTCTTCGACAGCGATGCCGGCCTTGAAGGTATCGGCTTCATACTGGTAGCGGATCGCGTTGTGACGGGTCTCGTTGCTGGCGATCGCATCGGTTTCGCCGCTCAGATCGTCATCCCACCAGCTGTACTGCATGCCGACGCGGAAGCCGGCGATGTCGAAATAGCCTTCGTCGAGGAATGTCTTGTTGCCGACATCATCGGACGAATCATCGGCATTCGTCCGCAGAGAGATCTTGCTCGACAGCGTGCCGAATTCAGTGTCGTTCTTCGCTTCGAACTCGAGCTGCGCACGGGTGTGGAAGTTCCAATCCGACGTACCGGACAGATCGCGGCCGAAACGGTATTCGGTGCGGATATAACCGCCGATCTTCAGGCAGGTTTCCGTGCCCGGGATGTAGAAGTAGCCGGTACCGAACGCGTCGCAGACGCGCACATATTCCATCGGCTCCGGCTCTGCGGCGACGATGGCATCGGCGGCAAATGCGCCGCTTGCCGTGCTCAAGGCCGCGGCAGATGCAAAAAGAAAAGCTTTGATAGTCATTTCGGATCCAATCAAGTTTCGACTGGGCACAGGTTCGCGTGGCTGTCTCGTCAGCATTCCAAGCCCAAAATGTCGATTCAAGCCCCAATGGCAGCGGTCGAAACCGCATCCCGAAATGACACGCGAACCAAACTGTAACAATCAAAATTACAGTTCTCATTGTCGATTTTTGAGGTTGGGATTTTGACTGTTGCTGAAACGCAACGACGGGGGGGTGCAGGGTTGCGGCCCATCGGGCCGCCTCAACCACGTCATCGAACCGTCAGATACGGGGACAGGGTGTGACCGGTAACATAGGACGTTGAAATAGGGAGAACGCGAACGAAGCGCAAGATGGGCGCGCGCAAGTTTTTGTGACGCGATCCGGCTGGCTGGGATCACTTAAGGAGAAAGGACCCAGCGGCCAACGTGAACATGGCCGCGCGAATGCTGTTTGGATTACAGCGTGCATACATCCAACACATCCTTGGAGACTCGTGCATTGGCAGAAGGCCAGCGCGTGTCGTCACCGCCTCGTCGGCAAAGCAGTCCTCAAAACAAATGTGGCCCCGTCATCGCTCGCAATAGCCTCGGCTGCGATCTTACGGACCGAATGCACGAGGTGATTGATGCTTGGACAAACGCTGCCGTGACCGCCGCACGAGGAAAGTGACGAGCAGCACCGGCCACAAGAGACAGCCGGCAAGGCCGGCAAAACGAGCGGAATTCCACGGACTGCGATAACCTTCGATACAGGTTGCGGTCAGAAAACCTATCGTTATCGAAACGTATATTATTTCAAAAAAGTAAAAGGGCGTCACGTCATCAGTCCCGATAGCTGTGTCCGTGCAAATCTTGAGGCAGGTTTCGGAAGAAATCAACAATTCCCGGCCTTCCGGCGTGCTTAATTACCGATATCCTTAATGTGGCTCGGCGAGATACAGTCAAAACTTTAGCGTGAACAAGGCCGGCGTCACGGTGGTATCAGTATCCAAGCCCGGAAGACGCTTTTCAGCATCGCGATACACAGCAGGTCGAGGTAAAATCACCCGCCGCCAGCTGACTGTCCTGACGGACGGTGGCTAGATATTTCGGCATGTCGAAGTTTTCATCGAGGATCGTCGAACCGGACACGATCTCCAGAACCGGTTCGAGATTACCGATAAGGAACGGTCCTGCCCGCCAGCAAAACCCTGCTTCTGTCGCCCCGCCATAACCGCAGCCCGAACGCACCTCACCATTGACCATTCGAATGGCGAGGAACGCGCGGCGGAATGGTCGGGGCCGCCACGCGCCAGCATATCCGTCGCCCGCAGCTCTCGCCAACCTCGCGCCTCAGGCGGCCGCGCTGGCCATCTCACTATCGGTCCGAAAGAGTTTTTCGAACTCCATGGCTTCCCGCTGCCAGTCATGAATGAAGGACGGGCGCTCGTCGCTGAAATAATGCGCCTTCTGACTGCCGGACAACTGATCGACGAAGGAAAAGCCGAAAAAGTCGGAACGATCGAGGAAACCGCGCAGATGTTTCATGTAATTGGCAACCGCAAATCCCGCACTCGGCGTCGCCTCCAGAATCTTTGCCGCGAGAATATAGGCGTCACGCGGGAAATAAGCGAAGCGCTGCCCCGCCTCCGCCATTTTCAGGACCGGCTCCCAATCCCGCGATTCGAACACGTGAAACGCATGGCGTTGAACCAGAAGGCCATTGTTCGCCTGAATTTGGTCGTTGGATTCGGACGAAATCGCATAGGTCTGGAACAGGATATCCGTCCTTGATCCGTAATCCTCGTCGAACGGCGGATCGACGACGAAATCGTTGAAGCGGATCACGATATCATGCGTGTCGATCTGTTCTCCATTCCGGCTGCCCAGTTCGACCGGTGAATTGCCGACGACAGCGACACTCTTGCTGGTATCGGCGAGAAGCTCCGCCAACTCCTTGCGCCCGCGCTGGAACGCCGTGAACAGGTTGGCGCGCGCCTTGAGCCTGGGCGATGTCGACAGGCCGTTGCGCACCAGAAAATACGCCAGCGGCAGAAGCCCGAGCGCATCGCGCTCGATCATGGCCTTTTCCTTGGCAAAGCGCTTCTTGACGAAATCCAGTTTGCCGAGTTCACCGGCAACGGAATAGAACAGTTCCCGCAATTCCGCGTGCTTGGGGAACTCCCGGCAGTGCTGGTTCAGTTCCCGCACCAGCTCGATGGTCGGGCCGGAAAAAAGCGTACGATAGCGGATGACGATGGCGCGGAAAGCCGGATCGCTCCAGCATTCCTGGGCCTGCACCGCATCGAGAAGTCGCAAGGCATCTTGGTCGAACTGGCGGCAGAGCGCGTTGAGGAGGACATCTTCCTGATCCCGAATCCAGTCCGGAACCCCTTCGATCGCATTCCGATCACGAAATTCGAAGGCATGGCTATGATGATTGAGATGGACGAGCTTGCAGGCGAAGAAGAAGCTGACGCTCGAGGCCATCACCGGACCATGGTCCTCCAGCACTTTTTGCAAGGCGTGCGCGGCAAGGGTGTGAGAGGTTTCCATCTCTCCCCACTGAGCCTGGTAGGCGGCTTCCTTCAGCCATGGCCACCAGCCTTCGGTTTCCTCGCGCCCGCTCCAGATATGCTGCTGGCGCGCAACCTGCATCAGGAGCTTGGCAAAGATGATGGAAGCAGGCTTGTTCAACCGCGTCCTGGCAAGGATTTCCATGCCGACCTCGACATCGCCATTTCCGAAAAAGGCGATGCAGGCATTGCGGGCATAAGGCAGGCGGTCGCCGTGCTGAGCAAGCAGTTCCTTCCAGAGAAGGGAGGCCTCGGCACAATTGCGCCGTGTCGTTGCATCGTTCGCACGCTGCAGCAAAGTACGACGCGGCGGAATGGTGTACGTCGAGGCCGGCGGCATGACGTCCGTATCGTTGAAAGTCCAGTGCGGCTGCTCGTCCATCCAGGCGAACAGTTTCTCATACTCGCCCCGATTGGTCAGTGCCCATTTGACGAGCGTGTTCACGTCGGCCAGATCCTGCGCGATCGGGATTTCCACCCCGGCGCTTTCCAAGAGGTCCTCGAATTTGTGGCAATTTCCGGCGATGGGAACAAAGGGGATGCGGGCGCGGCAGGCCGCATACATTCCGTGGTGCCGCCCGGTAACCAGCAGCTTTGCCGTACGCAGGCTGCGGACGAATGACGACCACGAATGCTTGCGCATGTCGATATTGATCCAGCCCTTGGTCTTCGACTTGGGAAGCCACACGAAGCCGAACTGCGGCGCATAGACATCGGTCACGACAATGGACTGCTTGAGATCGGCGGCGGCGACCGACTCGTCGATCTCGGCGAAATAGCTCAAGTCGATGAAATGGGGGACCTCGAGATTGTGCCGCTCCAGGAGATCGCGCGAACTTGCCACGCCGCGTACCCAGAAGCCGTCGAGATTGGCGAGGCAATCATCGTAACCACGCGGATTGGTATCCCAGACCGCATTGATCAGATAAGTCTGCTTGCCGCGTTCCTGCGCCAAGCGGATTTCATGCATCTTGCTGAGGAAGGTCTTGCGGCCATGATGCATCGAGCCTTCGCCGTTGACGACGAGCGCATCGAAGTCATCCTTCGGGCCGACGATGACACCCCGCTCGGCGATGAGGGTCTGGATGACATCCGTGACAGCCTCGCAGCCGCAATGTTCCTCGCTGTGGTCGCCCAAAAAACGAATTCGCGTCGGAACCTTCATCAACCAAACTTGCCTTTACTTGGGTCTTCCCGTCCTGACTGTCCGACCGCCGCGCTGCTTCGACCAATCACACCAAAGCACCGGTAAATCAGGCCTGTGTCACGTTCAATTGAAATCATATGTTCCGGCACGCCGCTTGAACATGCCGGGGGGTTATACAACACACTTTTGAGCTGATTGTTCCCCAGAAATAAATCGCCTGCCTTACATTTACTGCATCTTTGCCAGGTCGCACGGACGAAATTGGACTGATCGACCCCGGGAGAACCAGCCCGAGCAGATGGCAAGGCGGCGCAGATGAGGCGTCGGGGCGCGCGGTGACACCGTGCAGCGGATGATGGGCGCTGAGCATGACCACGAATGTATTGGTGCGCACTTGATCAGGCCCACCTGCTCGGCATCGTTCTGATCCGCCTTGGCGATCCATGGGGTCCGGCGCTGCCCCGTCCTTCCAGCGATAGGTGGCAAGGTCACCACCTTGCGAATCGTCACCGGGATGCCGAACATTAGAGAACGCCGCCTTAGGCCTTGCGCGGCGAATCCACATGCGGGCCGCGAACGCTGATTTGCTCCGTCACCGGCGTGTTGACCAAGCGTCACACGCCCGACAATATCCGCATCGGCAACGGGTCCGGCGAGGCCAAGCTTTTCGACAAGGCCCTTGCCATAAACTTCGGTGCGCAGCCAGCGGGTATCCTCATCGGAGCCCGGACCGCGGTGTCCGCCATTTCATCTCTCCCGTGCAATCCATGGCAGCATACCGAGCGGCACTCTAGAGCATCGTTGCCTTAATACGACCCATTCTGCTGGAAGGAATTTTGGCCAGAACCAAGGCGGCTGGCGAAAAGCGCAGCAAAAGCTGCGGTTGAGACGGCCACCGCCGGTAGTGGCCAAAATTCATCCAGCCCTTTGGGTTGGCTGAAAACGGTCGCCCACTGCGGCGGATGGCTGGACCGATGGATGTCGCATCGCTCTGCGCCATCCTTCTTGTGGATCGGCCGTTTTGAGCCAACAGAATGGATCGTATTAAGGCAACGATGCTCTAGTCGTTGGCCTTCTGGCGAGCAAGCATGCGGCGTCGGTCGGTGATAGCCGTTTTTTTGGTGCATTCCGGCCAATTTTCAGGCAGCTCACCTTCAGTCTTCAGCCGGTTTTTCCGGGGCAGAAAATCCTGAAACAGCCTTTGCCGAGGGACGGAAATACCTTCCGCATCGAGGATTTTTACAACGCAAGACTTTACAGCGCGATTCTTTTCTATCATTAACCACGCTCCGGCAGGAGGCCAGGGCGGACGATTGCATGCAGATAGCTATCATTCCGGCGCGTGGTGGAAGCAAACGCATCCCGCGAAAAAACATCAAGCTGTTCGGCGATCAACCGATGATCGCCTGGCCCATTCGCGCCGCCTTGTCGAGCCGGCTCTTCGACCATGTCATCGTCTCGACCGATGATGACGAGATCGCGGAAGTTGCAGTCGCCGCAGGCGCAAGCGTACCTTTCCGGCGCCCGGCCGAGTTCTCCAACGATCACAGTCCTGCCCGCGACGCGATCAACGACACGATTTCGCAAGCCGAATCGTTCTACGGTAAACGGGTCGTCTCGGCTTGCTGCATCTACGCCACCAGCCCGCTGATCGAGGCTGAAGACCTGGTCGCGGCCCGCGCCCTTCTCGACGAGCCGCCGGTCCCGAATTTCGTCTTTGCCGCCGCGACCTATCCACATCCGGTACAGCGCGCCATGCTGCGCGATGGCGCGCTGGGTGTCACCATGCTGCACCCTGAGCACCAGAAGACCCGCAGCCAGGATCTGCCCGAGGCGTTTCACGATGCCGGTCAGTTCTATTGGGGCTGGCGCGATGCCTTCATGGACCGGCACCCGATGTTTTCGCCGCTATCGCGCCCCTACCTCCTGCCGCGCAGCCGCGTTCAGGATATCGATACGCCAGAGGATTGGGAGTTCGCCGAACTGCTGTTTGCCGTCAAGAATGGGGCAGCGCACACCGGATGACCTTGCCTGTCGTATTTCGTTGCAACGCCAGTTCGCGTGTTGGTCTGGGGCATCTGATGCGATGCCGGGAAATGGCGCGCCTTTTGACGGAAGCGGGCCATGCCTGCACCATCGTCGGACCGTCCGAGGATCTGCGTGAACCCAACGACGACCTTCTTTTCGTGCGCTGGATCCCGATGTCGGGCGAGCAAGGCCCCGAGCAGGACGCCAGGGATTTCCTCGCCATCTGCCGTGAGGCCGGCGCCGTGCACGCGGTCATGGACGACTACAGAGTCGATCCCGGCTACCAGGCCAGCCTGAAGGCGCACGGCATCCGCTTCATGCAGCAGTTCGACGCGAGCAAGCCCTGGGACTTTCATGCCGACATCATCGTCAATTCGAGCCCCTACGAGCGGGCCGAGGACTATGCCGGCTATGTCAAGAATCCGAACGCGCAACTGCTTCTCGGGCCGAAATACGCAGTCCTGCGTCCTGAATTCAGCGAACTGGACATCCGTCCTGCCGGCCGGCCGGTGCGGCGTATCCTCGTCTCCTTCGGCGGTGGCGATGACCTCGGCGCAATTCGACTGACGCTGGATGCGATCGCCGAAACGCCGGGCGCCGAGGGCGTGACCGCCGTGATCGTTTCCGGCAACAGCAATCCCCGCAATGCAGAGCACGCGGCACATATCGCGACGCTGCCGCCGGGCAGAGCGGAATTTCATATCCACCCAAAAAATGTCGCCGAGCTCATGAATTGTTGCGATCTTGTCATAATTGCGGGCGGAACCATGAGCTATGAGGCCGCTCTGTGCACCTTGCCGATGGTGTTGATCGCGCTGGCGCCCAACCAGTTGCGCCCATGCCGCGGCTGGGCGGAGCAGGCCGGAGCCGAGATGCTCGGCACGGTCGATACGGTTACGGTGGAGATGATTCGCGACACCCTGGAGCCCTTGCTGTCCGACACGGCGCGGCGGACGGACATGGCGCTTCGCGGGCAGGCGATGGTAGATAAGTCCGGCGGGTTGCGCCTGGTCTCGGCCCTCCTTGAGAGAGATGGAATATGACGAAGACGGCTCTTGTTCTCGGTACCAATGCAGGTCAGGCGGATCTGATCCGCCATCTGAAGTCGATCGGCTGGACGGTGATCGGCTGCTCGCCGATCATCGGCGAAGTCGGCCAGCGGTTCTGTGACGTCGTCGAACACGTCAATATCGTCGATATCGATGCGCTCGAGGCCGTGGCGCGCAAGCACAAGGTCGATATCATCTATTCGATCTCCTCCGACGTGGCGATCAAGTCGGTCGTGGCGCTGAGCGAACGTTTGGGCCTGCCGCACTTCTTCGATAGCGCCTTTATCGACCTGCTCGACAACAAGGCAGCCCTTCGCGCGTTCCTGAAACAGCATGACCTGAGCCCTGTCCCCTTCATGCAGGTGTCGTCGGTCGAGGAAGCCGCCGGCTGGACCGATTTCCCTTGCGTCGTCAAACCCGTCGACGGCCAAGGTCAGCGCGGCGTCCTCAAGGTTTCCAATGCGGCCGAACTCAATGCTGCCATCGCCCAGGGACTGGAAATTTCCCGGTCGAAGAAGGCGATCGTCGAAGCCTATCTGGACGGCGTCGAAGTCTCCTGCAACGTGTTGATCAACAACGGCAAGACCGAAATGAAGGTCCTGTCGGAGCGTCTCGTGCACAAGGATCTGGCGCTCGGCCTGCCGGCCGGCCATCTCATCCCACCGATCCACATCACCGAAAAGCAGCAGCGGGAAGCGCTGGCGCTGGTCGACGCGATCCTGGCCAGGATGAACCACAAGGCCGGCGTGCTCTATTTCCAGATGATCATCACCAGGGAAGGCCCGCGTGTCGTCGAAATCGCGCCTCGCCTCGACGGCTGCCATATGTGGCGACTGATTAAGGCTTCCTATGGCGCCGATCTGATTGAAATGGCCGTGGACACCCTGACGGGCAAGCCCGTCCACCATGTCTCGCCCGAATATTCCGGCCCGAACATGGAACTGATGTTCCAGCAGATGCCGCCGGGCGGTGGTCTGGACAGAGGCAGGTTCCCCAAGCCTGCCAACGCGGTCTATCACGAGTATCGCTACGATGACGGCGAGGCCGTGCGCGCCGTAAACGGCACGCTGGAAGTCGTCGGCTATTATGTGCGGGAGTCCGCATGAAGATCGAAACCGGCACCATCGCGGTCACCGGCGGTTCAGGCTTCATCGGCCGATATCTCGTCGATGACCTGAAGGCGGCCGGTTACAAGCCCATTGTGCTGGGCCGCGATGGAGTGGACGGTGGCGACCGTCGCCAGACGGATTACAGCCGCGACAGCCTGAAGGCAGCACTTCAGGGTGTCGATGCCGTCGTGCATCTCGCCGGCCGCCGCATGACCCGCGAGGACGACCCGAACGACGTCACGCCGTTTCTCAGTCCCAATGTCGAGGCCGTTGCCGATCTGATGACCACCTGCAGGGCGGTGGGCGTCAAGAAGGTCGTCTACGCCTCGACGATCGCCGTCTATTCTCCGTCGAGCGGCCTGCCCTATCGCGAGACTTCGCCCACGCGGCCGATCAATGCCTATGCCCTGTCGAAACTGATGGGCGAATCCTGCGTCGAGATGATGGGACGGATTCATGGCCTCGCCGCCCTGTCGCTGCGCTTTGCCGCCGTTTACGGCCACGGCGAAAAAGGCACGCCCGCGCTGATGAAATTCGTCGATCAGGCGAGCCGGCGCGAAACTCTCGTGCTCAAGGGCAATATGGACTACCGCATCGATCAGGTTTACATCCGTGATGCGACTGCCGCAATTTTGTCATCCCTACGTGCACCTTGCGCGGCGGGAGTTTTCAATATCGGCGGCGGCCGGGCTATGCCGGTGCTGGAAATCGCTGAAACCGTCAATACCGTCTTCGACAATGCCGGCAATCTTTCTGTCGAAGATGAAGTGAACAAACAGGCGCCCCGAACCGTCATGGATCTGGAAGCTGCCCGCGCAGAACTGGGATGGGAACCGCGCTACTCCTTGCGCAGTGGTCTCGAAGATTTTCGCAATACGCGCCATCGCGCGGCCTGACAGGCTGAAAAGCCGCGATATTTCATTTGAAAGGTATTTTCGCATGCTCACATTGAAGGACGAACTTGGCGCTGCGCATGGCTTCAAGGTGGATGGATCACCCTTCATCATCGCCGAAATGTCGGGCAATCATAACGCTTCCCTGCAGCGCGCCCTGGAGATCGTCGATGCGGCAGCCGCCACCGGGGCGCATGCGCTGAAGATCCAGACCTTCACAGCCGACAGCATGACGCTCGACATGGACGAGGGCGAATTCTCCATCAAGGATCCGAAGTCGCTCTGGGCCGGACGCCGTCTCTATGACCTCTATGAGGAAGCCAAGACGCCTGCAGAATGGCACAAGCCGATCTTCGATCGCGCAAAGGAAAAGGGCATTCTCTGCTTCTCGACCCCTTTCAGCGATGATGCGGTCGAACTGCTCGAATCCCTCGATGCACCCTGCTACAAGATTGCATCCTTCGAATTGACCGACATTCCGCTGATCAAGACCGTCGCGCGTACCAAGAAGCCGATGATCATGTCCACCGGCATGGCGACGATCGCCGAAATCGAGGAAGCTGTCGAAGCGGCGCTTTCCAATGGCTGCACCAACCTGACGCTGCTCAAGTGTACCTCGAGCTATCCGGCATCACCCGAGAACACCAACCTCGTGACGATCCCGCAGATCCAGAAGACGTTCGGCGTCAATGTCGGCCTCTCGGATCATACGCTCGGCATCGGCGCGTCGGTTGCCGCGATCGCGCTCGGCGCCAGCGTCATCGAGAAGCATTTCATCATCGACCGCAGCGAAGGCGGCGTCGATTCCGCCTTCTCGCTGGAGCCGGACGAATTCAAGAGCCTGGTCGACGAAACCGAACGTGCCTACCTGGCGCTCGGCCACATCCATTTCGGCGGCACCGCGTCCGAAATGGCCGGTCGCAAGAAACGCCGCTCGCTCTATATCGGCGAGGACCTGAAGGCCGGCGACGTCCTGACGGAGACGTCGCTGCGCCGTATCCGCCCGGGCTCGGGCCTTGCGCCGAAATACTACGAAATGCTGCTCGGCCGCCGCATCGGCCGTGATGTCAGCCGTGGTACGCCGATGAGCTGGGACCTGCTGGAGAGGAACGACGTTTGACACAGAAAATAGCACACGCCAAAACCGGCCTCCTTTCGCGCATCACACACGATCTTCTCTACCACACGCCCCGCGTGGTGGGTGGGTGGCTTGCCGACCTGAAAATGTCTCGCCTTGCCCTACCCGCGCTCAAGATCGCGGACAAGAACGGCCCGGCTACACTTCGGATGCTCCGCCAACTTGAAAGGATGAGCCGGATCACCGGAAATTTTGACGCGGCTGAAGATTACAAGGTGCGGCTGGCCAACGGCAAACTGCTGAAGCGTATCAGGCTCAAGGACTTTCACAGGATTTTCGTCCGTCTCGCTCAACTGGAGAAAATGGAAAAGACCGCGCCATTCGAAGTGGGTCGGCTGATCTCCCGGGAAATCGTACAGGAAAGCGGACGGCGCCGGCTGCTGAAGGCCGCGCTGGCGGTTCGGAAAAAATATCCGCGCAGCGTCTATCTCATTCACATCGTCACCATGTGTGAGGCGATGAAAGGGGAATACCGCAAGGCAAGCCAGACGGTTGCCCGTGAATTGAAGAGACCTCATCTGGCGGATAACCCGAAAGAAAAGCGCCGTTTCACCGCCCTGCGCAACTGCTGGCGAACCGTCGATCAGATCGCACGCGATCAAATGGATTTCGTCGATGATTCAATGAATTACGGCAATATCGTCGATAAGGGCGAGCTCAAGGCGGAACAATTAACCGCCGATTCCGTCGAGAACGGCCAGCAGCTCGATTCCACGAATTACAAAGAAGCGCTCGTCGACAAGGAGGTGCTCGAACAGGAGGCCGCGACGACGCAGGATGTCGAGCAGCAGGCGCTTCCAGAAGTGACCCAACAGCTCCTTCGGTTCAAGGAGCATTATCTCCAGGGACGTCTGCACGCAGAATATCTCGATGCGTGTGACCGCGACTTCCATGAAGCGCCGACATTGCAGGCGAAGCTGAACGTGATCGGAGAAATGCTCCGTCAAGGCGTGCGACGCGTCGCCAGCTATGCCGACGCATATGATCTTGCGAGAAAGCGGGTGCTTGAGCTTATCGAGGAAAACCCCGACATTTTCCAGCGTAGCGACAAGAAAGCCGGCGGGCCGAGACAGGTTGTTTCCGAACTCTGCGCGATGCTCAATCTCACCCGGAAGCTGGGGCTCACGCACGAGAGCGAGCAGATTATCCGCAGATGCGTCAGCCTCTCCCGCAAAGTCATGTATCAGCCATCGATCTGGGCTGCCGCCGCGGAAATTTCGTCCGAAATGGCTGATATCAAGCATGCCAACACGATCATCGCTCATGTGGCTCACCTGCAGCCGACCAGGGCGCTGGACGTGAAAAGCTACTTCCGCTGGGCAAAAAGCTCAGGCCGCTACAAGGACGCGGTCGCGATGTTCAACGCATTGCCCCAGCGGTTCCGACTGATGCCGTGCTCGCTCGAATACGTCAATATCGTCGAGCGGCAGGGCAGGTTCAAGGACGCCGTCAAGATCGTTTATAACATCTATGGCCAGTTGCTGTCCGAACCTGGCCGTTTCTCGCCGACATTGAGCTATCAGCTCATCAATCGTATCGGCGAACTGAAATTCCTCGAGAAGACGGCGACGATCTTTTCAAGCGTCCCGCAGCCCAGGAACCCCAAGGGCGTCGTTCTGGTATCGCCCCGCAATATCAGCCAGTTGCGGCTTTATCCTATCCAAGTCCTGATGGAGATGAAGCGGCAGGGCTGGGCCGTCGTCCCGACGGTCGAGGGGCTTCTTCCAATCGAAAAGACCGGGATTGCCGCGATCGACGCCATGAACGGCGCCGTCATGCGCATGAGTTCCATTCACCCCAGCCGTGCGAAAATCCTGCCGGATGTCGCCGACTTTACGTTCGAGCCGGCGACTGGCCGCCTGCGGTGGGGTGATCTGGATCTGTCGCATCCGATCTGGGAGGACGCGGCGATCAACCGTCGTTGCTACAATGTCGATTACGGCTGCCCATCCCTGCAGCGCTATATCAGCGGACTGGCGAGCTGGACACGATGTACGGCCCGGGTTCTGGACTATGCTCTGGGCGTCCAGCAGCAGACGGGCCTGCGTTTTGCGACCATGTCCCTTTACAACAATCGCCTGCCGGACTCCCTGCATCGTTTCTTCTGCGACCGGAGGGGCAATTCCGAGACCTTCTTCTTCCTGCATGCCGCCAATGGTTATCAGAACTACTTCACGAACTTTTCCACCAACGTGTCCCAGCGCCTCGTGCTGCGAAACATGACGCGCTACAAAAACGTTCGCTCCGCAAGCTTTCCCGTGCCGGAGAATTTCGAGCGCTATTATGAGGAGCGCCGCCTCGAGGCGCCGGAAATGCTGGAACGCTTCGAAAACGTCACGCGGGTGAAGCGTTCGACAAGCGGCGTCAAAATACCGCCGCCGGAGGCGCTGGAAGCCAGGGAGAAAATCGCCGCATGGCGCGCGAATGGGGGCAAGGTTGCCTGCGCCTTCGGCAAGGTGGTCTGCGATTCAGGCCTGCCGTTCGACGGCGGCCCGGCTCATGCCAACATGCAGGACTGGATTAACCATTGCGTCGATGCCGTCGATGGCAGCAATACGCTTCTGCTGATCAAACCGCATCCGCATGAGATGAACAACGAGATCGCGACCTTCCCGAATGAGCTTTTTACGGATCTCATCAAGAATCCGTCGAGCGAAAACGTCATGATCCTGGGCCACCGCTGGTTTGATATGCATGACATGGAGCAACTGATCGATATCGGCCTCATCTATAACGGCACGACGACGATCGAGCTTGGCATCATGGGCATTCCCTGTATTCTTGCCGGACATTTTGCCCCGATCGACTACCCGATAGGACATCCCGTCCCCAAGGACCGTGCGGATTTCGAGTGCATGCTTCGCTTCGAGAAGCCGATCGTGATGGCGGAAGACATTCGCGAGCGGGCAGCCTGCTGGCTGAACTACATGGCCAGCGACAACTTCACCTTGCCATACCGCTACCACACGCGTCCTGTGACCAATAAAACGCTGTATCCACCAACATGGTACAGCGAAGATTTGAAGAAAAAGGACGATCCGGCCGTAATGGAATTGACCGCGCGTGCGCTTGGAACCGGAAAGGAACCCGGCGCCGAAAATAGCAATATATTTGTTCCTCCGATGCAATTGAGCGCTTAGGCGATAACGAGAAGTTTTGAACCGATGTTTGATCTTTCTTCCATTTTCGACAGGTTATTTCCGATTTGCCGAAGCATAACGGGGCCTGGCCTACGGGAAAGCCTTGAAATTCTTGGTGAATACATGCCGCTGGAAATGCATGGCGTTGCCAGCGGCGAAACCGTCCTGGACTGGACGGTTCCCGACGAGTGGTCTGTCGAAAGCGCGAGACTGATTGGACCGGATGGAAACGTCGTTTGCGATTTTGCGCAAAACAATCTCCATCTCGTGAACTATTCGATCCCGCACTCGGCCACCCTGTCCTTGGCCGATCTGCAGCCACATCTGCATTCCCTGCCGCATCTGCCGGATGCCATTCCCTATGTCACCAGCTATTACAGCCCTCGCTGGGGTTTCTGCCTCACCCATCGCGAGCGCGAAAAGCTGCAGGAAGGGCAATATGTGGTCGACATCCGCACGAAACTGCAGCCGGGAGCGGTGAATTTCGCCACATCCGTGCTGCCGGGCGAATCCGACGAGACGATCCTGATATCGTCCTATCTCTGCCATCCGAGCATGGCGAACAACGAACTGTCCGGACCGCTGGGCCTGCTGCGCATGTACGAGCGGATCAAGGCGATGCCGTATCGGCGTCACACCTATCTCTTCCTGCTCTGCCCGGAAACAATCGGATCGATCTGCTATCTCAGCCGTTTCGGCGAGGAGATCGGCAAGCGGCTCGTCGGCGGCCTGGTGTTGACATGCCTTGGCGGTCACCGCGATACGCTGAGCTTCAAGATGTCGCGACAGGACTGGGTGGGCACGCCGGGTCCCATCGACTCGCTCGCAAGAACCTTTGCAGACTGGTATCCGAAGAAATTCGAGATTCGCGAATTCACGCCGATATCCGGTTCGGATGAACGACAGTTCTGCTCTCCGGGCTTCAACCTTCCGGTTATCCAGGCGGCCCGCACGGTCTACGGCCAGTTTGTCGAATATCATACCTCCGCCGATGACAAGCGGTTCATGCGCATCGAACAGGTCGAGCGCGCCGCCGATGCGCTTGCCGAATTCATCGAAGTGTTCGATCTCCACGACAGCCATCTGGAAAACACCCACCCTCACGGCGAGCCTCAACTCGGCCGGCGTGGACTCTATCCGACCATCAACTCACCGATGAACCGGGGAAGTTCCAGCGATGGCTTTACCGATCATCGCACGACGCTGAATCGTCTTCTGATGATGTTGTCGCTCGCCGATGGAAAACGCGGCCTTCTGGAAATTGCCGCGAAAATCGGCTGCGGTGCCGATCAACTGATGCCCATTTTGCGGGAACTGCAGAAGATGGACATGATCAAGACGGTGGCGAAGGTTTAAAGGCAAAAGGGGGAAATTGCCGTGACGGAAAATTTGACGCGCCATTGGCGGGACGCCGGAATCAATGAGAACGACATCGTTCTCATCCACAGCAGCATCAAAAGAACATGTGGCCTCGGTTATACGCCGGCCCAGATTCTCCAGTCGTTCATCGATGCCGTCGGGCCCGGCGGCACGGTGATCTTTCCGTTGTTCAACTTCGACTTCTGCAAGGGCGCCGATTTCGACATCCGCGAAACGCCATCCCACATGGGCACGCTGACCGAAGCCGCGCGCGCCTATCCCGGTGCCGTGCGGACAGGTCATCCCGTCTACTCCTTTGCGGTCATCGGCGCGGCGAAGGACCAGTTTGCTGGGATCGTCAACAAGAGCGCCTATGGCAAGGATTCTCCGTTCGCAAAAATCATCGACCTGGACGGCAAGGTTGCCGTTCTGGATATGCCTGGCCAGAACAGCATGACGTTTTACCACCACGTCGAGGAAATATGCGACGTACCCTACCGCTATCACAAGGATTTCACCGGGAACTACACGGGGTGGGATGGCAAGACGGATACCAGGACCTTCTCGATCTTCGTCCGCAACCTCGAAAAAGGCGTTTTGACGGATGTCGAAGGCATGGAGAAGCGGTTGTGGGAAGAAAAGATATATAGTGGAGACAAGCCGAAGGAAGGGAACGGCCTGCGCGTTGCCAGGACATCCGAACTCTTCAAGGCCGTAAAATCGGTCATCGATGCCGGACAGGCGGAGGGCGTTCTGTTCAGCTACAGTAAAACCTGAGGAAAGCTCGAGATCGCGATCGCGATCCACCTCACAGGACTTACGCACTTCAGGGGTATTGTTTCCGTTTTTACACCCAGATGGATAACAGGGACGCTATAGGGCAATCGCTCATGCGGACAACCCATGTGACGGGTTATGCAATAAATCAAAAGAGTGAGAACGATGTTTAACGATAAGAATATCCTGATTACCGGTGGCACCGGAAGCTTTGGCAAGAAATATGTCAGCACACTTCTTTCCCGTTACACCCCCCGCAAGATCATCGTCTATTCGCGCGATGAACTGAAGCAGTACGAAATGGCGCAGACCTACAATGCGCCGCAGATGCGTTATCTGATCGGCGACGTTCGTGACGGCCAGCGCCTGGCGGTTGCCATGGAAGGTGTCGACTACGTCATTCACGCAGCTGCTCTCAAGCAGGTTCCGGCTGCAGAATACAATCCGCTCGAATGCATCAAGACCAATGTCGACGGTGCGCAGAACGTCATCACCGCGGCATTGCACAACAATGTCACCAAGGTCATCGCGCTATCGACCGACAAGGCAGCGAACCCGATCAACCTCTACGGGGCCAGCAAGCTTGCCTCGGACAAGCTCTTCGTCGCCGCCAACAACATGACCGGCTCGAAGAAGACCCGCTTCGGCGTCGTGCGCTACGGTAACGTCGTCGGTTCGCGCGGTTCGGTCGTTCCGTTCTTTGAAAACCTGGTTGCCCAGGGTGCCAAGAGCCTGCCGATCACCGATGCCGACATGACCCGCTTCTGGATTTCGCTGCAGCAGGGCGTCGATTTCGTTCTGAAGAACTTCGAGCGCATGCATGGCGGTGAAATCTTCGTTCCGAAGATCCCGTCGGTTCGCGTCACCGATCTCGCCACCGCAATGGCACCGGATCTTGAGCACGAAATCATCGGCATCCGCCCGGGCGAAAAGCTGCATGAAGTCATGTGCCCGGCCGACGACAGCCACCTGACGCTGGAATTTGCCGATCACTTCGTCATCCAGCCGACGATCAAGTTCCACGACCGCGACGTCAAGTTCAACGTCAACGCGCTGGGCGAAAAGGGCGTTCCGGTCGAGCGCGGCCATGGCTACGAGTCGGGCAGCAACCCGCACTTCCTGACCGTCGAAGAAATCCGCGAATTCAACAAGATCGCCCAGCAATGATCCCTTACGGCCGTCAGGATATCAGCGAAGCGGACGTCGAAGCCGTCCGCACCGCCCTTCTGAGCGATTTCATCACTCAGGGACCGGCGATCGCGGCTTTCGAAGCCGCGATCTCGGGCTATTGCGGCAGCGCCTTCGGCGTTGCCATGAGTTCTGCGACGGCCGCATTGCATGTGGCGTGCTTGGCGCTTGACCTGGGGCCAGGTGACTGGCTCTGGACGTCGCCGATCACCTTCGTCGCCTCCTCGAACGCCGCGCTCTATTGCGGCGCTCAGGTCGATTTCGTCGATATCGACAAGATCACCTACAACATGTGCCTCGATACGCTGGAAGCCAAGCTGCAAGTGGCCGAGCGCGACGGCAAGCTGCCGAAGATCGTCGTTCCCGTTCATTTCGCCGGACAGTCCTGTGACATGATCCGGCTCGGCAAGCTGCGCGACAAATATGGCTTCCGCATCATCGAGGATGCCAGCCACGCGATCGGTGGCAGCTATCACAATGCGCCTGTCGGCAATTGCGCCTATAGTGACATCTGCGTGTTCTCCTTCCATCCGGTGAAGATCATCACCACGGCGGAAGGCGGCCTTGCCACCACCAACGATCCGGAACTGGCGCACCGCCTGTTCACCCTGCGCACGCACGGCATCACTCGCGATGCGTCCCGCATGGAAAACGGATCGGAGGGGCCTTGGTACTACGAGCAACTGGAACTCGGTTATAACTACCGGATGACCGACCTGCAGGCGGCCCTTGGGACCAGCCAGTTTGCCCGGCTGGATTCGTTCATCGATGCCCGCCACGAGCGCCGTGTGATTTATGACCGCGCGCTGGCCGACCTGCCGCTGACCCTGCCGCATGAGCCGGATTTCCAGCGGTCGGGCCTGCATCTCTATCCGATCCTCTTGACGGACGAGGCGCCAGTCAATCGTCTCGAAGCCTTCAACGCGCTGCGCGCCGCCGGCATCGGCGTCAACGTGCATTACATCCCCGTCTATCGCCAGCCGTATTATGTCCGCATGGGTTTCGACCGCGCGGCTTTCCCGAACGCGGAAGACTACTACAGCCGAACGATTTCCATCCCGATGTATGCGCAACTCAGCGAAGCCGACCAAAACACGGTCATTTCGGCGCTGAAGACCATCCTCGGATAAACTGCTTCTTACCTGGCCGGAACCGCATAGACGGTTCCGGCCAGCGACCCCCGTTCGATGAGATTGCAATCCATCTTGGTCAGCGGATAGGTCTGCGCCATCAGCGGCGTCATCGTTTCCAATTGTCCGATCGCCCATGCGCCCATCGCCCGATGCGGCAATATCAGCGTGGAAAGCTGCGGCCGAACATGGCGGCAGAGTTCGTCATCGTCATACCCGATCACCGAGACATCCAGCGGAATACGCAAGCCCGCATCCCGCAAGGCGTTGTAGCAACCGGACGCCATCTTGTCGTTCTGGCAGAAGAACGCCGTCGGCCGCTCCTTCAGCGCCAAGAATCGCTGCGTTGCCTCGAAGCCGGATGTCGGCGACCAGTTTCCTTCCGCCACCAGATCCGCGTCATAGGCGATGCCGGCCTTGGCGAGCGCTTTCCTGTACCCCTTTAACCGGTCCTGCGCCGCCGACATGAAGGGTTCGCCGATGATGGTGGCAATGCGGCGATGGCCAAGCCGGATCAGGGCATTGGTCGCATCGAAGCCACCGGCCGTTTCATCGGGCACGACGGAGGCAAACGCATGATCGGCCGAGAAGCAGTTGAGCAGGACGATCGGCACCGGCAGATCGTGGAGAAACTCCGGCGGCGTGACCTGACGGGTGAAGATGGTCATGTAGATCAGCCCGTCGATGCCGCTGCGCAGCATGGTCTCGACCGCCTTTTTCTCCATCTCCGCATTGCCCATGCTCTGCGCGACGAGGATGGTCACGCCCTCCTCCCAGCAGGCCTGCCGCGCGCCCTCGATCGCGTTGACCGCTTCGGGACTGGTGGCGAGCTGGTCACACAGGAAGCCGATCGAGCCGCTGCGGATATTCTTCAGGAGCGGACGATGGATGAGCGAGGCGGCACCATATCCGAGACCGCGGGCGGCCTCGATCACCTTGCCGCGCGTTTCGGCGGAAATCTTCACGCCGGTCGCATTGTTCAGCACGAAGGACACGGTCGCCTGCGAGCATCCTGCGAGCCGCGCCACATCGGTCATTGTCACGCGACGTGGTGGTTTTTCATGTTTCGTTTTCGTCACGGGTTGCTCCTGAATTCCGCCTCAGGCTACTTTATTAATTCTCATAAGCATATTGACTAATAATTATTAGTTGAACTATCCTCACCTCATCAAGGAGGACAGGTCATGAACATCAATGCACCGGTGCAGTTCGACATAGAGGCCAATCTGAAGACCCTACAGGCGGACGGTATTACCGGTTTGAAGGGCGCGTTCACCACCGAATGGGCGGATGCGATGAAGGAGGACATGATGAATGCCTTCTGGTCGGCCATCCAGCGGCCGGGAAGTGCTGTCGGACGCGGGCCGCGTCGATGGTATGTGGAAATCCATCCGCAGGATTTTCGCGGCTTCGTCGACCTCATCATGCATCCCTGGGTGATCGCCATGTGCGAGAATGCGCTGGGACCGGATTACCAGATTGTCGAGATCGGTCTCGACGTGCCGTTTGAAGGCGCGCGTTACCAGCCCTGGCATCGCGACTTTCCTTCGCCGTCAGACACATATGTCGATCACCGCATCACCTCGCTCGCCTTCAACCTCACCGGAGTCGATGTCACCCCCGACATGGGACCGTTCGAGGTCGCCCCGGGCACGCAGTGGGACGACGGGCGGGAATGGAAACATGAAATGTTTCCCGACAAGGCACTTTGGGGCCGCTACCAGGAGCGGGCGGTGCGCAAATTTCCGCAACGCGGCGACATTTCCTGCCGTTCGGCGCTCACCATGCATCGCGGAACAGAACACTTGTCCCCGATCGCCCGGCCGGTCATGGTTCTCGGCGTCGATGCGCCCGGCGCCGGCCATGCCGAGCTGCACGACATGATGGTGACGCAGGATTATTATAATGCCCTGCCGGAAAAGGCGCGCAAGCACCTCGTCTGCCGCGTTGTCGAAAAACTCGAGCCGATCGTGCAGAAGCACGATATCGAAGGCCTCGTCATGGGCGCGGATCCGGCCTAACCGCCCCGAAACCGGGTCTGCGGCGGGACCTGACCGGCGCTCGCCGCGCCTCGCCCTCATACCAAAGTTTTCGCTGATCACGCTTGCGCGCGCGATCGGCGATTTCCTTCAATCCCGTTTCCGGCTAAGCAAGATGCAAAGACGACGGGAGGCGGCATGCGCGACATTATCGAGACCGTGGAAACCAGGCGCGCCGAGGCCCGTCTTGGTGGCGGCCAGAAGCGCATCGACGCCCAGCATGCCAAGGGCAAGCTGACGGCGCGTGAGCGCATCGAGGTGCTGCTCGACGAAGGCTCGTTTGAAGAATACGATATGTATGTCACGCACCGCGCCGTCGATTTCGGCATGGCCGGGCAGAAGGTGGCTGGCGACGGCGTCGTCACCGGCTGGGGCACGATCAACGGCCGGCAGGTTTACGTCTTCTCCCAGGATTTCACCGTGCTCGGCGGCTCCCTCTCCGAGACGCATGCACAGAAGATTTGCAAGGTCATGGACATGGCGGTGCGCAACGGCGCGCCACTGATCGGCCTCAACGATTCGGGCGGCGCGCGCATCCAGGAAGGCGTCGCCTCGCTGGCCGGCTATGCCGAAGTCTTTCGCCGCAATGCCGAAGCGTCCGGCGTCATCCCGCAGATTTCCGTCATCATGGGGCCTTGCGCCGGCGGCGCGGTCTATTCGCCTGCCATGACCGACTTCATCTTCATGGTCCGCGACTCGTCCTACATGTTCGTCACCGGCCCCGACGTGGTGAAGACGGTGACCAACGAAATCGTCACTGCGGAAGAACTCGGCGGCGCGGGGACCCATACCCGCAAGTCCTCGGTTGCCGACGCGGCCTATGAGAACGATATCGAGACGCTGGAGCAGGTGCGCCTGCTGTTCGACTTCCTGCCCCTCAACAATCGCGAAAAGCCGCCGGTTCGGCCGTTCCACGACGAGCCCGCCCGCATCGAAAACCGGCTGGACACGCTGATACCCGACAGCTCCGCCAAACCCTACGACATGAAGGAACTGATCCTCGCCATCGCCGATGAGGGCGATTTCTTCGAGCTTCAGGAAGCCTTCGCCAGGAACATCATCACCGGCTTCATCAGGATCGAAGGCCAGACTGTCGGCGTCGTTGCCAACCAGCCGATGGTGCTGGCCGGCTGTCTTGATATCGACTCGTCCCGCAAAGCAGCCCGCTTCGTCCGATTTTGCGACGCCTTCTCGATCCCGATCCTGACGCTGGTCGATGTGCCCGGCTTCCTGCCGGGCGTGGCGCAGGAATATGGCGGCGTCATCAAGCATGGCGCCAAGCTTCTGTTCGCCTACAGCCAGGCAACCGTGCCGATGGTCACGCTGATCACGCGAAAGGCCTATGGCGGCGCCTATGACGTCATGGCCTCCAAACATATCGGCGCCGACATCAACTATGCCTGGCCGACGGCCGAAATCGCCGTGATGGGCGCCAAGGGCGCCACCGAAATCCTCTACCGTTCGGAACTCGGCGACCCGGAAAAGATTGCCGCCCGGACGAAGGAATACGAGACCCGTTTCGCCAATCCCTTCGTCGCCGCCGAGCGCGGCTTCATCGACGAGGTGATCATGCCGCATTCCTCCCGCCGCCGCATCGCCCGCGCCTTTGCATCGCTCCGCAACAAGCGCAAGGAACAGCTGTGGCGCAAGCACGACACGATCCCGTTGTGAGGATGGCCGGTGCCCAAGGTTTTCGAATGGAAAGGCTGGCGGTTCGAATTCTATAGCCTTGATCGCGTCGAGCCGCCGCACGTGCATATTCGCAAAGACCGCAAGGAAACAAAAATCTGGCTTGAACGTCTTGAAGTGGCACGCAACAAGCGCTGCACGGACAAAGAACTCAACGAACTTCTCGATGTGGTAAAACATCACCAGCACGCCTTTCTGGAGAAATGGAATGAGCACTTTGGAAATTGACGAGGACCTGCTTGAGCCGACGGCTGCCCATTGCACCGAGACGACCCTCGTCGTGCAGCTCGCGGACGGCGCCAGCTTGGTCACGCCGCTATGGTGGTACCCGCCGCTTCTTGCCGCGTCTTCGGAACAGCGAAACAAAATCGAACTTTCGCCTTATGGAATCCACTGGCCGGGTCTCGACGAAGATTTGAGCATCGAAGGCATGCTGCGGGGCCGGAAGTATCCCGATGCCAAACCGCCGGCGGAGGCCGCGGAGTGAAAGATGAAATCTTTTCCATCGTCACGTTCGTTCCCGCACTGACCAACCCGCATAGACAGGACCACCCTCATGACCGAAAAATCCCCCGCCGACAATTTTCCCACCGGTTACGAACCGCCCAAGGTCTGGACCTGGGACAAGGGCAATGGCGGCGCCTTCGCCAATATCAACCGGCCGATCGCCGGTCCGACGCATGACAAGGAATTGCCGGTCGGCAAACATCCGCTGCAGCTCTATTCGCTGGGAACACCGAATGGCGTCAAGGTGACGATCATGCTGGAGGAGCTTCTGGCCGCCGGCCACACGGACGCGGAATACGATGCCTGGCTGATCAGGATCGGCGATGGTGACCAGTTCGGATCGGGTTTTGTCGGCGTCAATCCGAACTCTAAAATTCCGGCACTTTCCGACCACGCCCCGAAGGATGGCGGCGAACCGGTGCGGGTGTTCGAATCCGCCTCGATCCTCGTCTATCTCGCGGAGAAATTCGGCGCCTTTCTGCCGACCGATCTTCGCGCCCGCACGGAGACAATGAACTGGCTGTTCTGGCAGATGGGTTCGGCCCCCTTCCTCGGCGGCGGCTTCGGGCATTTCTATGCCTATGCACCGATGAAGATCCAATATGCGATCGATCGTTATGCCATGGAGGTCAAGCGCCAGCTCGACGTGCTCGACCGCCATCTCGCTGATAGCCGCTACATGGCCGGCGCCGGCTACACGATCGCCGATATGGCGATCTGGCCCTGGTATGGCGGCCTTGCGCAGGGCAAGCAATACGGTGATTCCGGTGCCTTCCTCGACGTGCAGAGCTACAAGAATGTTCAACGCTGGACGGCGGAGATCGCCGACCGTCCGGCCGTCAAGCGCGGCCGCATGGTCAACAGGATGAGCGGCGATCTGTCGGAGCAACTGCACGAACGCCACGACGCCTCCGACTTCGACACGAAGACGCAGGACAAGATCGCCCCGGCCGATCCGGCAAAGGCGTAAGGAGACGGTAATGGCCAATCTGCCCGACATGACCAAACACCGCGGATTTCCCGGCGGCATGCCGGGCACCGGCATCCAGTTCACCATCCGCCGCGCCAATCCGCGCGGCGTGACGCCGATCAAGGCTATTCCCCGCCGCGGCCGGCCCGGCACCGCCGAACACCGCATCGACGCAGCCTTTCTGCATGCGCTCTGGCACCATTTCGGGCCGGAGCCCTTCGAGCGCGGCAATCTCGATGCTGCCCGCCTCAGCCTGCTTTTCGGCCGCGAAGTCATCGCCGCCGAAAAGGAGTTCGACCCCTTGTCCTATGAGGCCATGCTGGTCATCGATGAGACGGTGGCGCGCAAGAACTTTCCGGAATCGTTCGATGATGTGTTTGAGGTGTGAGGATCGGCAGATGGCAGCGGTTTTTGACAAGGACGACAGGTATCGCGAATGGATCGAGGCAAATCCGTCAGGTTTTGTGCTTAACATAACAAGTGGCTTCTCACCTGATTATGCGGTCGTCCATTCCGCCGGATGCAAGTCCATTACGAGAGGCACCGTAGTCCCCGGCGCGTTTACAGAGCGAAGTTATCGCAAGGTCTGCGCCCTCTCCGAAGCAGACTTGTCCAATTGGATCAGACAATCTTTGCGCCGTGATGGCGCATTCACGAAGCGCTGCACCTGTCTGGGAAAATAATCGTGATGCTCTCCAAAATCCTCATTGCCAATCGTGGCGAAATCGCCTGCCGGGTCATTCGTACGGCGAAGAAGATGGGCATCGCCACGGTCGCCGTCTATTCCGATGCCGATGCTGACGCGCTGCATGTGACGCTCGCGGATGAAGCGGTGCATATCGGGCCGGCGCCGTCGTCGCAGTCCTATATCGTCATCGAGAAAATCCTCGATGCGATCCGCAAGACCGGGGCCGATGCGGTGCATCCGGGCTACGGCTTCCTGTCGGAAAACGCAGCCTTTGCGCAGGCGCTGGAAAAGGAAGGCATCGCCTTCATCGGCCCCCCGGTTGGCGCCATCGAGGCGATGGGCGACAAGATCACGTCGAAGAAGCTTGCGGCGGAAGCCGGCGTTTCCACCGTGCCCGGCCATATGGGCCTGATCGCGGATGCCGACGAGGCGGTGAAGATCGCCGGCGAGATCGGCTATCCCGTGATGATCAAGGCCTCTGCCGGCGGCGGCGGCAAGGGCATGCGCATCGCCTGGAACGACGCGGAGGCGCGCGAAGGCTTCCAGTCCTCGAAGAACGAGGCGAAGAACTCCTTCGGCGACGACCGCATCTTCATCGAGAAATTCGTAACGCAGCCGCGCCATATCGAAATCCAGGTGCTCGGCGACAGCTACGGCACAGTGCTCTATCTCGGCGAGCGCGAATGCTCGATCCAGCGGCGAAACCAGAAGGTCATCGAGGAGGCGCCCTCGCCCTTCCTCGACGAAAAAACCCGCCGCGCCATGGGCGAGCAGGCCGTCGCGCTGTCGAAGGCGGTCGGCTACCATTCCGCCGGCACCGTCGAGTTCATCGTCGATGGAACCAAGAATTTCTATTTCCTCGAAATGAACACCCGCCTGCAGGTCGAGCATCCCGTCACGGAACTGATCACCGGCATCGACCTCGTCGAGCAGATGATCCGGGTCGCGGCCGGGGAAAGGCTCTCCTTCGGCCAGGAGGATATCCGGCTCAATGGCTGGGCGATCGAAAGCCGGCTCTATGCCGAGGATCCCTATCGCAACTTCCTGCCGTCGATCGGTCGCCTGACTCGCTACCGTCCGCCTGTCGAAGGCACGGGCGCGGATGGCACCATCGTGCGCAACGATACCGGCGTGTTCGAGGGCGGCGAAATCTCGATGTATTACGATCCGATGGTCGCCAAGCTCTGCACCTGGGCGCCAGATCGACTAGCCGCCATCGATGCGATGAGCCGGGCACTGGACGATTTCGAGGTCGAAGGCATCGGCCATAACCTGCCGTTCCTCTCCGCCGTCATGCAGCACGACCGGTTCCGCGCCGGACGGCTGACGACGGCCTTCATCGCCGAGGAATTTCCCGATGGCTTCCAGGGGGTCGAACCGGATATGGCTTCCGCGATCAAGCTGGCGTCCGTCGCCGTGCTCGTCCATCAGGCGCTGCAGAACCGGGCCGTGCAGATTTCCGGCACGATCGGCAATCATCGCCGCGTCATCGGCAAGGATTGGGTCGTCAGCTTCGGTGATCGGACCTTTGCTGCCACGCTCGATGCTTCGGCGGACGGCGGCTATATTCGCTTCGGCGACGCCGAGCCGATCACGGTTGCCAGCGACTGGACGCCGGGCCGAAGCCACGCAACGTTCAACATCGACGGCACCGCCATGGGCGTGAAGATCGACTTGGTCGGAACGGCGATCCGCCTGCGCTGGCGCGGCATGGACGTAAAAGCCCATGTCCGCAGCCCGCGCGTCGCCGAGCTTGCCCGCCTGATGCCGGTCAAGTTGCCGCCGGATACATCGAAGATGCTGCTCTGCCCGATGCCCGGCGTCATCACCATGGTCACGGTCGAGGCCGGCGAAACCGTGGAAGCCGGCCAGGCCTTGGCAACGGTCGAAGCGATGAAGATGGAAAACATTTTGCGCGCCGAACGGCGGGGCGTGGTCAAGCGCATCGCCGTCCTAGCCGGGTCGAGCCTGGCGGTGGACGAATTGATCATGGAGTTCGAGTGATGCTGTGCCGGATGGAGATTACCCCCGTGCCGGCCCCCCTCTGTCGGCTACGCCGACATCTCCCCCACAGGTGGGGAGATTATTCATTTCCCTTACCTGCGTTCATTCAGCACGGTAAGGTTGACACGAAGGTTGGCGGTGATCTCCCCCCTTGTGGGGGAGATGTCCCGGAGGGACAGAGGGGGGTGACTTTCCCCGCGCAACGGCGCAAACGCAAACACAGGATTCAACGGATGCTGCGCCATGTCCGATAAAAACCCCCGCGCCGACTGGCAGGCCCTCGCCGAACGCGAGATCAAATCCTCGCCCGACAGCCTCACCTGGCAGACGCCGGAGGGCATTGCGGTCAAGCCGCTCTATACCGAGGCCGATCTTGAGACGGTCGAACATCTCGACTCGCTGCCCGGCCTTGCGCCGTTCACACGCGGGCCGCGTGCCACCATGTATGCCGGCCGACCCTGGACCATCCGCCAATATGCGGGCTTCTCCACCGCCGAAGCGTCGAATGCCTTTTATCGCAAGGCGCTCGCGAGCGGCCAGCAGGGTGTCTCCGTCGCCTTCGACCTCGCCACTCATCGCGGCTATGACAGCGATCACCCCCGCGTCGAGGGCGATGTGGGCAAGGCGGGCGTGGCGATCGATTCGGTCGAGGACATGAAGATCCTGTTCGACGGCATCCCGCTCGAAAAAATCTCCGTGTCGATGACCATGAATGGCGCGGTCATCCCGATCCTCGCCTCCTTCATCGTCGCCGGCGAGGAACAGGGCGTATCGCGGGCCGATCTGTCCGGCACCATCCAGAACGACATCCTCAAGGAGTTCATGGTCCGCAACACCTATATCTATCCGCCGGACCCCTCGATGCGGATCGTCGCCGACATCATCGACTATACGGCGCGCGAAATGCCGAAATTCAATTCGATCTCGATTTCCGGCTACCACATGCAGGAGGCCGGCGCGACGCTGGTGCAGGAACTGGCCTTCACGCTCGCAGACGGCCGCGAATATGTCCGCGCGGCCATCGCCAAGGGTTTGAACGTCGACGATTTCGCCGGCCGCCTGTCGTTCTTCTTCGCCATCGGCATGAATTTCTTCATGGAGGCGGCCAAGCTCAGGGCCGCCCGTCTGCTCTGGACGCGGATCATGGAAGGTTTTGCGCCGAAGAAACAATCCTCGCTGATGCTGCGCACCCATTGCCAGACCTCCGGCGTTTCGCTCCAGGAACAGGATCCCTACAACAACATCGTTCGCACCGCTTTCGAGGCGATGTCGGCCGTGCTCGGCGGCACGCAGTCGCTGCACACCAACTCCTTCGACGAGGCGATTGCGCTGCCGACCGAGTTCTCCGCCCGGATCGCTCGCAACACCCAGCTCATTCTTCAGCACGAGACGGGCGTGACCAAGGTCGTCGATCCCTTGGCCGGCTCATATTATGTCGAGAGCCTGACGGCGGAACTGGCCGACAAGGCCTGGGCGCTGATGGAGGAGGTCGAGGCATTGGGCGGAATGACCAAGGCCGTTGCCGAGGGTCTGCCGAAACGCCTGATCGAGGAGGCAGCCACACGCCGACAGGCTGCGGTCGACAAGGGCGAGGAGGTCATCGTCGGCGTCAACAAGTACCGCCTTGAGACGGAGGACGAACTCGACATCCTTGATATCGACAATGCCGCCGTCCGCATCGCCCAGATCAGGCGCATCGATGAGGCCAAACGCCGCCGCGACAGCGCCGAGGTCGCAAGGGCCCTTGAAGCGCTCCAAGAGGTCGCCCGCAACGGCCAGGGCAATATTCTCGAGGCCGCCGTCACCGCCGCCCGGGCCCGCGCCACGGTCGGCGAAATTTCCGACGCTTTGCGCGCCGTCTTCGGCGATCACACCGCCGTTCCGGACGTGGTGAGCGACATCTATGGTGATGCCTACAGGGACGAGCCTGAGCTCGTAACGCTGGCCGCGCGCCTCTCCGGCGTCGCCAAAACGATCGGCCGCAAGCCGAAGATCATGGTCGCCAAGCTCGGCCAGGACGGCCATGACCGCGGCGCCAAGATCATCGCATCGGCCTTCGGCGACATGGGTTTCGACGTGCTCGCCGGCCCCTTGTTCCAGACCCCGGATGAGGCGGCCGACACGGCGTTGGCGGCCAATGTCCATGTCGTCGGTGTCTCGTCCCTGGCGGCCGGTCACAAGACGCTTCTGCCGCAACTCGTCCGGTCGCTGAAGCAAAAGGGCGGCGGTGATGTCGTCGTCGTCTGCGGCGGCGTCGTGCCGCGACAGGATTACCAGTTCCTGCTCGACAATGGCGTCGCGGCGGTCTTCGGCCCCGGCACCAATGTCATGGAAGCGGGCCGCGCGGTGCTCGATCTGCTTGAAGGGAAGTTGCGCAACGCCTGAGCAAATACTCACAGCTGCACCACCCCTAAAAGTCATCGTGGAAAAGTTGTGGTTCCTAAATAGCGGAATTGTCGCATTCTGATGTCGTGCTCAGGTGATTCGCCCCGTGTGCCGAAGTTCAGGCCGAATTGAGAGCGCGATGCTAAATGATTTAGCTATGGGGGAAGCGCCATGCGGAAGCGCGACGAAGTCGAAAACTGGGCAGTCAACAGGGCACAACAAATTCTGATGCGTGAGGGGATGGATCTCGCTCTTTCCGCACGTGAGTTTGACAGCGGAATGGTCCGCGCCAAGGGCAAGCAGCTCGCCATGGCGATTGCCGCGTCTCTGGTCGAGGCTTCCGCCGTCCGGGCGGACTAAGACGAGACGGCGACCAGGGACAGCCTGTGTGGGCAACAGTACCTGCTCGCCCCCCTAGATTTGGGAGTTGCACCCGTATCGAACGGCCTTAGACTGCCGATTCAGATGAACAGATGCCTTCTCGCGAATGGGGTGAAAAATGTCATTTCTATCCGATATGGCCCTTGAACAGGGCGAAATCGAAGTCGTGTGCGGCGCGCTGGAAGAATGGTGCGAAGAGACCCGCACGACGCTGGACAGCGATGATGGCCGCGACGCAGCCACGGTGATGCTGGGCCTCTACAAGACCGGCCACGAAACGAAAACGTCGATTCTCGAAGCCATGCGCCGAGTCAACGGCAACTGATCCGACGAACAGGGGTCACACGCAATCTGCTTCTGGTGATTTGCATGGTGCAAGTACAGGCCTTATCCTTGAGCCATGCAGCGCAAGAATTTTGACGAGATGAACTGCCCCATCGCCCGCACCCTCGACCGGTTCTACGTCCCAGCATCTCGGCCGGAAAAAGGCCAGTATGGTGTTTGGCTGGGCGCGGATCAGTTGACGCTGACGGGCTTGGAGCGCATGCGGGAGACCGTTTCGCGCTCCGCCCGTTTGCAGCGCATCGGCGGCAGACTGCGGTCCATCAGGTCCATGTCTTCCAGAACCATGTCGCCCATCTTCTTGAAGGCGCTGTCGAGCGCGCCGGCCCGGTGGGCGGAGCGCAGGAAGCCTTTGAGGCCGCGGACGGGATGATCAAGCGCAAGCGGCTCGTCGGGAAAGACATCGCTGGCGGCCACGATATGGCCGCTTGCCACCGACGCCATCAGCGCATCGAAATCCACGACATTGGCGCGGCTGAGCAGGATGAAAGCGGCGCCCGGCCGCATCTTCGCGAAAGCATCCGCGCCAAGGAAATGCTGGTTCTCGCTGGTCACGGCCGCGACGACGAAGACGAAATCGCTCTTTGTCAGGACATCCTCCAGGCTTGCCGGCTTGACGCCATTGTCGATGAGGATCGATGCCGGCATCCAGGGATCGTAGACCCGCGTGTTGGTGCGAAAGCCGGTCAGTACCCGGTTCAGCGCCTTGCCGAGATCGCCGAAACCGATAATACCGACATCGGCGCCCGAGAGAAGCCGGGCCTTCGCATTGCCTTCGCCACCCCACAATTCCTTGCCCTCGCGGAAATCGAGATCGGCATCGACAATGCCGCGCGCGATGTTGAGCGCCATGGCAAGCCCCAGCTCGGCAACCGGCTCGGCAAAGACCTGACCCGTCGTCACCACGTGAATGCCACGGGCGAACAGGATGTCGTAGGGCATGTTGTTGATCAGATTGCTCTCGACATTAAGAATTGAGCGCAACTGCGGCATGCGCGCCAGCGTCTCGGCGCTGAGCGGCGGCTGGCCGATGATGTAGCGCGCCTCGCCGAGGACGTCATCGCCGAGCCCGGCAACGTCCTCCGGATCGGCTTCGATGATGCGATACTTGGTCTTCAGTTCGTCGAGCGCCTCGGGCGTGAAAATCAGATCCAGCGTGCGCGGCTCCGGCGCGCTGATGACCAGGGGTCGTTGCGAAACGGACATAATTTTCACTCCCATACCAGGCCATGGCGGCCCGCTTCCTCGTGGAGCGAAGTTGTATTGATCATACAGCAATTTGCAAGGATGGGATCAGTAATTGAACCCGCGCAGTTGACGCTCGATAGAGCGCGGGGAATTACGCGACTGGAACACGGGACCATTGCCCTTGCGGCAATTGTTGATCGTTTCGTATTCCTCGCCGTGAGTCGGATGGTTCTCATGATGGACGACGGTCTGTTCGCAGACCACGACCTTGGCCTGCTCCGCCTCTTCCGGCGTCTTTACACCCGGCAGGTCGAAATAGGGTTGCGACGGCTGCACTTGCTGCGCCGACGCTGCAGGGGCATTGGCGATCATACACGATGTGACAACGACCACGGCCAGGAGAAGAGACTTGGCGATCAGCATCTGCATTCCATTCATCGCCCCTCGCTCAGATCGTCACGCACCGTCGGGCGTCAGGAGACGGTATCGCTTCCGGCAAACATGCGCTATAGCCCAACGCACTGAGGAAACGCGGCGCCTGCCCGGTTGATGTGGGGATTTCGATGGCGAATACAATACGGGTTCACGAAGGCGATATCTCGCGTGAAGACGCGGCCCGCTACCGGGGTGCGATCGCCGTCGATACCGAGACGCTGGGCCTCGTCCCGCGTCGCGACCGGCTCTGCGTCGTCCAGCTTTCGCCCGGCGACGGCACGGCCGATGTCATTCGCATCGGCAAGGGCCAAACGCAGGCGCCGAACCTCGTTGCCATGCTCGAAGACCCGGCCCGCCAGAAAATTTTCCATTACGGTCGCTTCGATATCGCCGTGCTGTTCCACGCCTTCGGCGTGACGACGACGCCGGTGTTCTGCACCAAGATCGCCTCGCGGTTGACGCGGACCTATACCGATCGTCATGGCCTGAAGGACAATCTGAAGGAACTGCTGGACGTCGATATTTCCAAGCACCAGCAATCCTCCGACTGGGCAGCGGAAAAGCTGTCCCAGGCGCAGATCGAATATGCCGCTTCCGATGTTCTGCACCTGCATGCCCTGCGCGACCGGCTGACCGATCGACTGCTACGCGATGGCCGCGCCGACCATGCCGATGCCTGCTTCGCCTTCCTGCCGACCCGCGCCAAGCTGGACCTGTTGGGCTGGGAAGAAACCGACATTTTCGCTCATAGCTGATGTCATCGGATGGCAGCCGCGCCTGAAAATGGCACACGGTTAAGGTCAGGTTAACGGTTGCGCCCTATCGTTGGGCCACAGCCCCGACGATCATGGACCCGATAGACCGATGATGCTGCTCCCGACCCAACAAGCCTCCGCGACGCTTGTCACCTCGATGGTGCAATCGATTGTCGATGACATCGAGAAGCGCCGCGTCGAGGAAGAAGAAAAACTCAGCGGCAAGGAAGACAAGGTCGTCAAGGCGCAGGTGCGCTCCGACGATGTCTCCAAAGCCGCCAATGCCAAGATCAACGAGCATTTCTTCGGCGCCCTGAAGCGCGACGAAAACCCGCTGGCGACGCTGATTGCCCGCTTTACCGGCGCGGTGGGCCTGTCGCAGGAAACCGGCGAGAGCAGCGACGACTTCGCCACCCGGCTGCAGGATGCGCTGGTCTTCGTCCAGATGATCGACAAGGATGCTGTCTCGGGCAAGATGGTAGAGCCCGTGTCCCTGGCGCGTTTCGGCGTGTCCGCCACGGAAATCGCCGAGATCAACGCCGGCACGGCGGAAAACCCGAGCGACATGGCGCTGACGCTGGCGCGGTTCGCCAAAGAGAATGGCCTGGAACAAGCCAGCGACGAAACGGATGATGCGTTCAGCAGCCGTATCGGCGCTTCCCTCACCGCCTATCGCAAGACGCTGGCGGAAAGCATCCCGGCGATCGAGAAGAAGACCGGACTGACGGAACTCGGCATCACCGCCGAGCAGATGATCGAGGCCATCCGCCGCCCTTATGGCGCGCAGGCCGAAGCGATCGAGGCGATCCTCGACGACAAGGCGACGGAAGAAAAGACACTGACCGCCGATGTCAGCAAGGTGCTGCAGCGGCTGGAAGACATTGCCGATCCGAAGACGATCGAGGAGTTGAAGGCCGAACGGCTGGCGAAGGACCCGACCAAGGTCGAGGACGCCGAAACCCGCAAGGAGCGCGAGGAAACGATCGACGCGCTGGAGGCCGGCGAAAAGCTGGAAGACGTGCAGGACCTGCACGAAGCCATCCGGAAAGGGAACGAGGCGGCCACGAAGAACGGCGGTGCCAAGGACACCGTGACCGGCGAGACGGCCGAGACGATCGCCATCGAGGCGATCCAGGTTCTCGCCGCCGGCGCCGAAATCGCGCAGACGCAGGCCGAGGCGCCGAAGGGTGACGCCAAGACATCGGCGCTGTCGCAGAACGACGAAAGCACCGGCGAGGTCGAGCCGCCAAGCGACACGGAGCAGGCGGTCATGCTGGCGCGCGCCGGACAGGCCGACGCGACTAAGCGCGACGAGGAAGCCCAGAAGGGCATTCTCTCGGTCACCATCGACGAGAACGGCATTTACGATCTGTTGGCAAAGAAGGAAGCGGCCTGATCAGCCCTTGCGCCGGACGATTCCCAGTCGCGCCATGACTTCCTTCGGGATACCATATCGCTGGACGGCATCGCGATTCGACCGCAAGCCGCAGATTTCCCGCTGTATGAAGAAAGCCCAGACCACATCGGCGGCATCATCGAGCAACTGCTCGCGCCGCTCCGGCGAGATGGCTGGATCCTTGAGCGCGGACAAGGCCCCGATCGCCTTCTCCACTTTCAGGCCGTGACGGCCGAGTGAATCTGCCCGCTCCGACATCAACTCATATTCGAGCAGGTTCAGGCCGGTATCCCTGGTGAAGGCCGGGGCGAGGGCTTGGGGCGGACGAACCGTCATGTTTTGCTCCAACGACAACCAAGCCCAAGATGGGGTCGCCATCGCGTCGCGACAATATCCTATTTGGCGCGGCCGCGAATTTCCTCGAAACTCCAGTCCTTGAGAAGGTCGCCGTTTTTCCAGATCGTCTCCAGATGGTTGTGGCGATCCTTCAATTCGTCGAGGCGTGCGGCTTCAAGTCCACCGAGACCGTCAACAACGGCCTGCCGTCCGGCCTTCGAGGCCTTCACGTTCATGGTCGCGGGTCGCTTGAAGACATCGTGCCAGCGGCCACTGTCGTCCTGGCGGGCATTGGCTTTCATGGCGAAGGAATAGGTATCGCGGTTGACCTTCTGAAGCAGGCCACCGCCGACGCCGAAGGCGATATTTTCGGCCGAAAAGCCGAAAGCCTCCAGCCGGCCGAGGATCTGGCTGATGTCCGCATTGGACAGGCCATCGCCCTGGATGACGCGGACGGACTTGTCGAGCACCTTGTAGCCCTTGCCGTTCAGCGTCGAGCCGAAATGATAGTCGAGCTGCTTGACGACATGCACCGGCGTCTCGATCGGATCGCCGCTATCGGGACGGATGACCACCGTGCCGCCACTGGCCTTGATCTTGTCGCGCAATTGTCCGCCCCAGATTTCAGAGACGGCATAGTTGATGTCGTAGCTGTCGGAGACAACAGCGAACATGCCGCCGCCGGCGAAACGGTCGATCATATTGGCATAGGCTTCCGCCTCGCGCTCGACACCCCAGGCAGTCATGGTCGAATGTTCGGACGCCGGGATGGAGAATCCGGCCATGTCGGCGCCGTAGTAACGGCGCGCATGGAGAATGCCGGTTACCGTGTCGGTTCCCATGAAATGGACAAGATGAGCCGCACCGCCGATGCCGGCCTGCTCAAAAGCGCCGACACCGCGCGCGCCAAAATCATGCAGGCGGAAGGGCAGTACCGCCGCCGGATCATCGCAGGTCTTTTCAAGGATTGGCCGGATGATCTCGCGAATCTTGCGGGCGTTGCTGGCGACCGAGGACGGATACCACACGGCGCGCAACAGGGCGGTCTCGATATAGGAGGTCAGCCAGAAGCATTGCGAATCCGTATTGACCACCTGCACAATCGGCACGCCGCGCCGCAGCAGCGTGCCTTCCGGCAGCGCCTGGATTTCGAGCGGCAGATAACCGCCGAAATGCTCGACGACCCGCATCCAGCCGGCGCGGTTGAACGGCAGGCCATGGGCAAGAACGATCGCCTCGGCCTCATCGACATCGGCACGCGTCACCGGCTTACCGAGATATTCCTTGAGAAACATCTGCAGGCCGAAGAAGACCACGTCGGGCTGGTCCTGATGGCCACGGGTTTCGATATAGGCCGAAATGGCCCGGGTGCCCGGCGGATACTGGAGAAAATGGCTGAATTTGTAGCTGTCGGTGTTGAGGATCAGATTGGCTGGATTCATCGCATTCCCCCGAAAGCATTCCAATTCCGCCACATGGAATGGCGGCAACACCGTGGCCATGATGTACGCGACCGGCAAAAAAGCAGCAAGTGCAAAGGCAGGCGCCAAGGTCTCGCAAAGCCACCCTCCGCACCGGATGTATGGTTAATATTCTGTCAATCTTTCCGGCCTAATATTGGGATGTAAATGCTCGGCCCACCCCATGGCTCCGCAGCAGCCTTCGCAGTCTGGTTTGGCCATGAACGAGCCGTCGGGCATGCGCATGAAGCGCCTTCACTCATCCAAGGCATTTGCTTGGCCGGGCCTCTTTCATGAAAGGCGGGCCGCGAACCGAACCCTGTTTCTCGTTTCAACCCTGATCTGACGGAGATTGCGATGCTGATGCCCATTCTCACAGTCAAGACGGTTACTGCCCCGACGGCGCACGCAGCAGCCGTGGTCGAGACCCCGAAGGACCGTGCCCCCCTGCCCCCCATACGGGTTTCCGGCAGGCAATCGGACGTCATGCTGAAAATCCTGGAGACGCTGAACCGGCATCTGGTCGGCAGCGAGCCCTTACCACGCGAAGCGCTGGTCCGACTGCTCGAAACGTTGGCGAAGGTTCTGAAATTCCCGCCGTTACCGCAGGAAAGCCTGCGCGATTTCAGCAAGCGCCTGGCCGTCTTCCTCGAAACCCTACCGCCGGCCGTGCGCCAGGCGGTCGAAAGGCAGTTGGGGCAGCGCAATCTCGCCGTATCCATCCGGATCCTGACCGAAGCGCTGAAGATGCCGTCGATCCTCGACGCATCGCGTCTGCCGGAGCGGGCTTTCACGCCCCTGACACCCGGCCGTCCGCTGCTCACGCAACCCGAGATCCGGCCGGCAACGATCTCGTCGATCCAGCAAAAACCTAACCAGCAAGGGTTGGTCCAGCAACAGCCAACCCAGCAACAATCGGCTCTGCAACAGCCGGGTCAAGGCAGATCTGCTGGCCAACAGCAAGCCTTGCCGGCGGCGCAGCCCCTGCAGCAGACTGTTTCGAGCTCCATTCTCGCGAGCGCGACCTTTGTCCCCGATCCCGGCATCCTGCAAGCCGTCCTGAAAAAGGCCTTCGGCAATGATGACGAGCCGGTCTCCGTTCCTGTGATTGCGACTGAAGAGCACGAGGCCGGACAGGACGCGGTGGCCACGGTCTCTCGACAGGATGACGGGGCAAAGCGCGAAATGCCCCGCAGCGGCGATGCCACCGCGGCCGGCGCTTCGGCCAGGATGCCGGCCAAGGCGAATTCGGAGACTATCCCGCTCCTGCGCGCGGCCGCCGCTTTCCTCGCAGCCGATCCTGAGGCACTGTCGCTGGTTACCGCGCTCGCTGGCGGCGATATCGATAGCCGGCTCACGACCTCTGTTGCAGAGGAACTGGGACTCGATCTTTCCGAGCCTGTGGACGTGGCGGAACCCGCTGTCTTGCCGGAAACGATCGAACTGCCGGACGGTGAAGATTCGACGGAACAAATGCCGCAGCGCCCTCGTGAGAACGAGGAAAAGCCGGCGACCCGCGCCACGGTCGAAACCCGGAGCGACCGGCCAGTTGAACCGGTCAAGGAAAGACCGGCCGCCACAATCGCCTCCGAGACTGCCGCGAAGCCATCACGGGCGGAGCCGCAACAGACCGCCCCCTCCATCACCAGGCCGGAACCGGTTCTGCAAAACGCGGTAGCTCAGATCCGGCAGGCCCTTGCCCGGGACGACGTTGCGGGCTTCACGGGCCATGATCTCGGCGAATGGGAATTGGAACACGGGTCAACGCCCCAGACGCAGGTCGCGACCGAGGAAGCTGAGACAGGTCGGTTCGAGCCAAGCGACGACGAGAAAGTCTTTTCCCAGACGCTGAAGGCGCTGGTCGAGGCAAGCCTTCCCCTGCCAGACGGTAAGATCGACTGGAATGCCCCCGAAACGCTGTTTGGCGCCCTTGCTGGCGAGGCGGCCGACATGGAGGCAGACGTTCTTTTTGCGGAACTCAAAGCGGCCGATGACGCGATCCTGCCGGACACGACGCTGCTGACCGGAGACATCGGCGAAACTGCCGGGACCTCCACCTTCGAAGCCGATACGTTGAGTGCGCTGCTTGAGCCACCGGAGGACGGCAACACCGCTCGTTCGCCTCTCAACCACGCATCACCCATGGACGAGCCGACGCGCGACGCCCAGACGCCACGACAGCCCGAAACCGGCATCGCCCGGGACGCCGTTCCCTTCACCATGATTCCTTACCTGCCGGCCAAGACCGAAGGTATCAAGGCGAAGAAAGAAGAAGACGAGGAACAATCGCCCTCTGCCGCTCATGACGAGCACGGCGACAACCGCGAATCACCCGAGGATCAGGAAAACGGCTCGAACGCTGCTCCCACCGTGGGTGAAGAAGACGCCACGGACGAGGCCGGCGACGCCTATGATCTCTATCGCCGCATGGGTGGACTGGGCTGATCCACAACCACCCGATTTGATGACAACAAAAAACCCGCGGAAATCACTTTCCGCGGGTTATTTCATTCCAAAGGCAGAGGCTTATTCGCCGCTACGGTTCTTCAGGGCTGCGCCGAGGATGTCGCCGAGCGAAGCGCCACTGTCGGACGAACCGAACTGTGCGACGGCTTCCTTCTCTTCAGCGATTTCAAGCGCCTTGATCGACAGCATGACCTTGCGGTCCTTCTTGGAGAAGTTGGTGACGCGGGCGTCGACAACCTGACCAACGGAGAAACGCTCCGGACGCTGTTCGTCGCGGTCACGCGACAGATCGGCACGGCGGATGAACGAGGTGAGGTCTTCGTGGTTGACGAGCTTCACTTCGATGCCACCGTCGTTGACGGCCAGGACTTCGCACGAGACAACGGCGTTCTTGCGCAGGTCGCCGGAAGCAGCGGCGTCGCCGACCGCATCCTTGCCGAGCTGCTTGATGCCGAGCGAGATGCGTTCCTTTTCGACGTCTACATCGAGAACGACAGCCTTGACGACGTCGCCCTTGTTGTATTCCTCGATGACCTGCTCGCCCGGACGGTTCCAGTCGAGATCCGACAGGTGCACCATGCCGTCGACGTCGCCGTCGAGACCGATGAACAGGCCGAATTCGGTCTTGTTCTTGACTTCGCCTTCAACTTCGGTGCCAGCCGGATGGCTGTGCGCAAAGGCCTGCCACGGGTTCTCGAGCGTCTGCTTGAGGCCGAGCGAGATGCGGCGCTTGGTCGGATCGACTTCGAGAACGACAACGTCGACTTCCTGCGTCGTGGACAGGATCTTGCCGGGATGGACGTTCTTCTTGGTCCAGGACATTTCGGAGATGTGGATCAGGCCTTCGATGCCCGGCTCCAGCTCTACGAATGCACCGTAGTCGGTGATGTTGGTGACGGTACCGGAGATCTTCTTGCCGACCGGGTACTTGGCACCAATGCCATCCCACGGATCCGACTCGAGCTGCTTCATGCCGAGCGAGATGCGGTGGGTTTCCTGGTTGATGCGGATGATCTGAACCTTGACCTGCTGGCCGATGTTCAGGATTTCCGACGGATGGTTGACGCGGCGCCATGCCATGTCGGTGACGTGCAGCAGGCCGTCGATGCCGCCGAGGTCAACGAACGCACCGTAATCGGTGATGTTCTTGACGACGCCGTCAACAACCTGGCCTTCTTCGAGGTTCTGGACGATTTCCGAACGCTGCTCGGCACGCGATTCTTCAAGAACCGTACGACGCGACACGACGATGTTGCCGCGACGCTTGTCCATCTTCAGGATTTCGAAGGGCTGCGGGTTGTGCATCAGCGGGGTGACGTCGCGGATCGGACGGATGTCGACCTGGGAGCGCGGCAGGAAGGCAACGGCACCATCCAGATCGACGGTGAAACCACCCTTGACCTGGTTGAAGATGACGCCTTCGACGCGTTCACCGGCTTCGAACTTGACTTCGAGGCGGACCCAGCTCTCTTCGCGGCGAGCCTTTTCGCGCGACAGAACAGCTTCGCCCATCGCATTTTCGATGCGCTCGACATAGACTTCGACTTCGTCGCCGACCTTCAGCGTGCCGTCCTTGGCCTTGGCGCCGAATTCCTTGAGAGCGATGCGGCCTTCGACCTTGAGGCCGACGTCAACAATGGCGACGTCTTTCTCGATAGCCGTTACAATACCCTTGGTGACGTAGCCTTCGGCAAGATCCTGCGAGGCAAAGGATTCCTGCAACAGCGCGGCAAAATCGTCGCGGGTGGGGTTAGCTTGAGACATGAATACTCCTGAAGTGCCACGGATGAGGCACAGGCGCCGGGGGTTAGCGTTGACACGTCCGAAAACCATCCGCTCTCTCAGGGAGAGCAAATCCGGCGCGGGATGGTTGCTCGGACTATTTGTTCAGGGCAGCGTCGATGATGCTCTTGGCCGCCTGGAAAGCGGCCTCTATACTCATTTCGGACGTATCTAGCAAGTGCGCATCCGCAGCCGGCCGCAGCGGGCTGTCGGCCCGACCCATGTCGCGCTCATCGCGCTTGGTGATATCAGCCAGAATCTCCAGGAAATCGGCGGGAACGCCATTGCCGACGATCTCATCGAACCGGCGGCGGGCCCGAACCTCGGCCGAAGCCGTCACGTAGAGCTTTACCGGCGCATCCGGGCAGACGACCGTGCCGATATCGCGTCCGTCGAGCACGGTGCCCGGTTCGCGCACGGAAAAGGCGCGCTGCGCCTCGACCAGCGCCTGGCGCACCAAAGGCATCACGGCGATCGAGGACGCCGCCTCGCCGATCGCATGGGCCGAGAGCACCGAACGATCAAGCCCGGCAAGCTCGACATTGCGGGCAATACCTTCCGCCAACGTCTCATCATCAAGCGGCTGGCCGGCATCGAGAAGCGCCTTGGCTGTGGCACGGTAGGTCAGGCCGGTATCGAGATGGTGGAAGCCATAGATCTCGGCGATCTGGCGCGAGAGAGTCCCCTTGCCGGCAGCGGCCGGTCCGTCGATGGCGATGATGAAAGTCATGGAACTACCTGAAAGTGGGTATGATCGTCGTGGCGGGCCGCACGACAGCCATGAAATCTCACACTATCGTTCTCGTCGGCAAGCTTTTTTGCGAGATAATAAAGACTGATCTCAACGCCTCGTATCAGGATGCTGCCCGCCCTATGGTTCGCCAGAGTCGCAGACTGCCTCTCTCGCAAACAAAAGCCAGCCGGGCATCCCCAGAAGTTAGGCTTTGACAGAACAGGCCAAGACCATTATGGGGACCGGCTAATTCATTTCACGTTCAACGCCGGTTTTCCGGCAAAAGCCGGTTCGTCCGGCCATTCAAGAGGCTTTGACTGTGGCAAAAGCGGAACTTGGAACAAAGCGCATCGATCCGGAAACAGGCCGTAAGTTCTACGACCTGAACAAGGATCCGATCGTTTCTCCCTACACCGGCAAATCCTATCCGTTGTCCTTCTTCGAGGAGACATCGGTCGCCAAGGTGATGGAGAAGGCTGCCGAGGAAGACGAAATCCAGGAAGTCGATACCGAGAGCACGGAAGTCGAACTGGTCTCGCTCGAGGATGCCGACAGCGAAGCCGCCGGCGGCGACGACATTCCGGACATGGGCGACGACGATGTCGAAATCGAAGGCGATGACGACGACACCTTCCTGGAAGCCGACGACGAAGACGAAGACGGCCTTTCCGACCTGATTGGCGTCTCCGACGACGACGACGAGGTCTAAACCTCTCATATCGCACAGAAATGCGTCCGCGCGGGGTTTCGACCGGCACGCGGACGCCGGGGGTCGGGGCTCATATCAGAAAATCTCACCCCTTTGTCTTTTTCGGCTTGCCATCTTCAAAAAGCAGAAGTATGAAGCCGCCACCCCACCGGACAAACGGTTCGACGGGGTACCCGGAACCGGCATCGCCGGACCCATAATGGGGCTATAGCTCAGCTGGGAGAGCGCTTGCATGGCATGCAAGAGGTCAGCGGTTCGATCCCGCTTAGCTCCACCAAATCTTTCCTGAACACAGAGCATTGCAGATGGACGACTTCGCTGAACCTTGCGTTGCCTGTTTTTCATCACGCGGCGACATGACAGGGCCTGAAATAACACGCTCCTCATGATCTGCCGTCATTGTGCGATTATCGCATATCTGCTATATAGTCTTTATGCGATGGACGGTTGAAACCCTCGATATTGTGGATTCAGAAATCGAGGCCTTACCGCCCAAGCTACAGGCTCGGCTTATTCGCCTCATGGAAGCGGTCGAGAACGTTGGCCTCGATCAATTGCGGGAACCGCATGTGAAACATCTCGAAGGCAAACTTTGGGAATTGCGCGCCAAGGCTTCCGAAGGCATCGCGCGCGGGATTTACGTAACTGTTACGGGGCGACGATTGATCGTTCTGCATGTTTTCGTGAAGAAGTCGCAGAAAACCCCACAGACCGCCCTTGAGATTGCCAGAGCGCGAATGAAAGAGGTAAAGCCATGACAAAGATTTCAGATTTGAAAAAAAAGTTGATGGACAACCTGGAATTCCAACAGGAGTATGAGAAAGCCGATGCGGAATTCCGGCTTATCGAAACCCTCATCGCGGCCAGGACCAAGGCAAAGCTTTCCCAGGCCGAGATTGCGAAGCGCATCGGGACGACACAATCAGCCATCGCCAGACTTGAAGGCGGTGGGATATCCCCTTCCGTCTCCACCTTGCGCCGGTATGCAGAAGCGACGGGTGCCAGGCTCGAGATCAACCTGATAAGCCCTTGAACGAAGCTGCTTAGCGGCCGGTATTCTTTGCTATTGACGGGTTTATTCTTCTGCGAGAAGCATCTGAGCCGGTAGCGCAATCCATACCCGTTATAGAACATCTCCACGCTACGCCTTCGCCTAAGAATAGGACAAACCATGGATTTCGGCATCAGCGACAAACGCGCCCTCGTGCTCGGCGGCAGCAAGGGGCTTGGACGGGGGATTGCCGAGGCGCTGGCCGGTGAAGGTGTTTCGGTTGCATTGACGGGACGCGATGAGGGCAGGACGGCAAGCGTGGCGGCGGAACTTCGCGATTCGGCGCGCGGGTTCGGTCTCGATCTTTCCGATCCGGATGCCATCGATCCCTTCCTCGATCGGCTGACTACGGAGTTCGGTGATATCGACATCCTCGTGCTGAATGGCGGCGGACCGCCGCCGAGTGTTGCGGCGGAGATCGATCCGGCCGTCTGGCGCAAACAGTTCGACACGATGGTGCTTTCGGGCATGCGAATCACCGGCCGGCTGCTGCCATCCATGCGGCAGCGCGGCTGGGGCCGGATCATGGCAGTGGCTTCCACCAGCATTCGCGAGCCCATTCCGGGCCTCACTGCCTCCAATGCGCTTCGAAGCGCTGTTGCCGGTTGGATGAAGACGCTGGCCGGCGAGGTGGCGGCTGACGGCGTCACCGTGAACATGCTGCTGCCCGGCCGGCTGGCAACGGACCGGACGTTGAGTTTCGATCGCATGGACGCCGAAGCGGAAGGGCTGAGCATCGAAACGGTGGCGGCCCGCAGCCAATCGGACATACCCCTCAAGCGCTACGGCACACCGGCCGAATTCGGCGCGGCGGCGACCTTCCTGGCGAGCCGTCAGGCTGGCTATATCACCGGCGTGGCGCTGCCGATCGACGGCGGCTTCAGCCGGTCGATGCTGTAACCACATGGCCTGAACCAGATGGCCTGAGCGCCGACGCCGTTGCCGGATCGGCGGCGGCGATCTATCGACGAGCTATATCGTCGAGCCACAAATTGCTGAAGGTGAGGTTGGCGACCGAAACGGCCTTGCCGTTGTCATCCCTGACGACGATTGAAATGGCTCCGCGCATCCGCTCCGGAATTTCGTCTTGCGCTATATCCAGCAGGATACGGCTTATCTCCCGTGCAACTCCCGCCCGCGAATCGAGTTCCATCCCGTCATTGTCGCGAACCGGTCCGTCTCCATTCTGCAAATCGAAAAAATATCGGCCCATGTGCATTGATCCTGTTGAATGATCAAGGAATTCGCCGCCGTGAAAATTGTTCCTGAAAACAAGAGATTCGACATCCATGTGTCAATGTTAAATGAGCCGCGGCCATTTGTGCGATAGTTGGAAGCCTTCTAAACTTCTGATGGCATGCCGTACATTGATCGATTCCCTGCTCCTCAATCTCCAGAGTCATGACGTGGTGACGCCGCACGAGGTGTCGTTGCTCAGAAACTTGATCTGGCGCGACCGCCGATTCAAGGTAGACGAGGAAATCGTGGTCGAGGGTTCGCGGCCGGGTTACAGCACCCTGCTGATCGACGGTTTCGCGGCGCGCTACAAGTTCCTGGCGGACGGCACAAGGCAGATCACCGCCCTTCATATCGCTGGCGATTTCGTCGATCTGCATGCCTTTCTGCTGAAAACCATGGATCACGGCATCGTCGCCATGTCGCCCTGCCACGTCGCTTTCGTCGAGCACAGCGATCTGAAAGCCATCACCGAAACCCAGCCGCATCTCAGTCGGCTGCTCTGGCTGGATACCTTGGTAGACGGTGCCATTCACCGCGAATGGATCGTCGCCATGGGCCGTCGATCGAAGAAAGCGCATCTCGCCCATCTCGTCTGCGAACTATATATGCGGCTGCAGGTCGTCGGCCGCACAAGCGGCTACAGTTTTCACTTTCCGCTGACCCAGGTCGAACTCGCCGATGTGCTGGGCATTTCCCTGGTTCACCTCAACAAGACCCTGCAGATTCTCCGCAAGGCGGAACTGTTGACCTGGATCGGCCAGATGATCACTATCCTGGACTGGACGCGCCTGCAGGAACTGGCGCAATTCGACCCGACCTATCTCAGCCAGACCGTCGAACCCCGCTAGACATTGCATCCGGTCGCTGAACGCTTCATGTTTTGGCTTTAAAGCCGGATATGGGGATCGAATGGCGGAACTGATGACGAAGACAAGACCAACCGGCGCCAGCGCTGTTCTCGGCCGGCATGGATTTCCACTCGTCACCTCCGCGACCGGCGGCGAAATCCAGATCGTCACCGGGCCGTCACAAGCCGGTTTCAACCCGATCGACCTGCTCTATGCCTCGCTCTCGGCATGCATGGCCATGAGCGCCCGTATCGCCGCAAATCAGATGGGACTTCTCGACCGACTGACCGACATCCGTGCCGAGGTGAGCGGCGAAAAGGCCAACGATGGCCTGTCGCGAGTCATGCGCTTCGATATCACGCTGACAATCCGTGGCGATATCGATGACGCGGCGCGCCAGATGATCGCCGGGGCGGCGGAAGAAATCTGCACGGTCAACAACACGCTGCGCGGCGGCGCGGATTTTTCCCTCAAGATCTCGGATTAGCTGCCTAATCCCCGTCGTGAAGAGACCGGCTGATCGGTTCGCCGATGGCAATATCGCGAAACGTCGCCTCGAAACCTTCCCGTTCCGGCGAACAGGCGGTCACGCCGATCTCCGCATCGGCGGATGGAAACGGACAGAGCCGCGCCATCTGCCATGGTCCGCCGGCATCGAAGCGGAACTGTACACGCACGGCTGCGTCATGCCGGGTCAACCGGACGAACAGCGGAGCGGATGGCGCAATGCCAAGTAATGGAATGACCGACCAGTCGGAAACGTCGCGGGTCGTCACCACGCTGAAATGCATGAGGCCATCGGTATATTCGATGCCGCACTTGATCCAATTGTTTTCGTCCAGCCGAAGCATCAGCCCTGCCTGATCGTAAAGGGTCTCATACCGCCCGGTGATCGTCGCGGAGGCGGTGAAATCGCCGGACACCCGGCGCAGGTAGGCGTGGCCGCTGTCACGGATGAAGCCATAGAAGGTCTCGCGCCAGAAATCCGTCCTGGCGTCCGTCTTCAGCGTCAGCGACGTCGCATCGCCGCTCCATTCGGACGGCTCGTTATGCCAGCGAAACACCTCGTCCACGCGTGATCCCTTCCCGCCATCCACTTCAGATCCAACCGAAAGGTGAGCCATGACCGGCTGGGTGGCAAGCCCTCGGTCGAGGCACGTTGACATGGCCATTGGCAAGGCGTGTCTGTTTGACTATGGATGCCGCCACGCGTGCCTGAGTACCGCTTTCGAAACAGGATCGCGTGTCCGCGAAGCCATTCTGGAGTCTGCCATGAAAATCACGATGATCGGTGCCGGATATGTCGGGCTTGTTTCCGGCGTCTGCTTTGCCGATTTCGGCCACGAGGTCACCTGCCTGGACAAGGATGCGGCCAAGATCGACGCGCTTCTGGCCGGACGCATCCCGATCTTCGAGCCGGGGCTCGAGCAACTGGTGGCCGACAATGTCAAGGACGGCCGCCTGAGCTTTACGACCGATCTGGCGACAAGCGTCGCGCAGAGCGACGTGATCTTCATCGCCGTCGGCACCCCGTCGCGACGCGGCGACGGTCATGCCGACCTTTCCTATGTCTATGATGCCGCCCGCGAGATCGCCACCCATGTGAGTGGCTTCACCGTCATCGTCACCAAGTCGACCGTACCGGTCGGCACCGGCGACGAGGTCGAGCGGATCATGCGCGAGACCAATCCGAACGCCGATATCGCCGTCGTTTCCAACCCGGAATTTTTGCGCGAAGGCGCCGCGATCGACGATTTCAAGCGACCCGACCGCATCGTCATCGGCCTTGACGACGAACGCGCCCGCGCAGTGATGACCGAAGTCTACCGGCCGCTCTATCTCAACCAGTCGCCGCTGCTGTTTACCACCCGGCGCACGTCCGAACTCATCAAATATGCCGGCAATGCCTTCCTCGCGATGAAGATCACCTTTATCAATGAAATGGCGGATCTCTGCGAAAAGGTCGGCGCCGATGTGCAGGAAGTGGCGCGCGGCATCGGGCTCGATGGCCGCATCGGCGGCAAATTCCTGCATGCCGGGCCGGGTTACGGTGGCTCCTGTTTTCCCAAGGACACGCTGGCGCTGGTCAAGACCGCGCAGGACCATGACAGCCCGGTGAGGCTGATCGAAACCGTCGTCTCCGTCAATGACAACCGCAAGCGCGCCATGGGCCGCAAGGTGATCGCGGCGGCCGGCGGCGACGTGCGCGGCAAGAAGGTCGCCGTGCTCGGACTCACCTTCAAGCCGAACACCGACGACATGCGCGACAGCCCGGCCATTGCCGTCATCCAGGCGCTGACCGATGCTGGCGCTGTCGTCACCGGTTATGATCCGGAAGGCATGGACAATGCGCGCCAGGTGATCGACGGCATCGCCTATGCCGACAGCCCCTATGCGGCGGCCGAAGGCGCCGACGTGTTGGTGATCGTCACCGAATGGAACGAATTCCGCGCGCTGAACCTTCCGAAGCTGAAGACCCTGATGAACACGCCCGTCCTCGTCGATCTCAGGAACATCTACCAGGCGAACGAAGTGACGAAACACGGGTTCAGCTATACCAGTGTCGGGCGGCCGGAATAACGGGTAGCCGCCTTTCGAATGAAGACGGATTGAGGGAACGGGCATGCGCTATCTGATCACGGGAACGGCAGGTTTCATCGGGTTTCATCTCGCCAAAAGACTGCTCGATGACGGCCATTTCGTCACCGGCTTCGATGGCATGACCCCCTATTACGATGTCCGCCTGAAGGAGCGCCGCCACGCCATCCTGTCGCGCTCCAACGGCTTTCGCCCCGTTATCGGAATGCTGGAGGACCATGCTGCGCTGGAGAAGGCGGCCGAGCTCGGCGAACCCGATGTGATCGTCCATCTCGCCGCCCAGGCCGGCGTCCGCTACAGCCTCGAAAACCCCAAGGCCTATGTCGATTCGAACTTGATCGGCTCCTGGAACATGCTGGAGCTGGCAAAGGCCGTGCAGCCGAAGCACCTGTTGCTGGCTTCGACCTCGTCGATCTACGGCGCCAACGAGAAGATCCCCTTCGCCGAGACCGACCGGGCCGACGAGCCGATGACGCTCTACGCGGCGACCAAGAAATCCGGCGAGCTGATGGCGCACAGTTATGCCCATCTCTACGGTATTCCGACCACCGCCTTCCGCTTCTTCACGGTTTACGGCCCCTGGGGCCGCCCGGACATGGCGCTGTTCAAGTTCGTCGATAGCATTCTCAACGACCGGCCGATCGAAATCTATGGCGAGGGCCGCATGAGCCGGGACTTCACCTATATCGACGATCTCGTCGAAGGCATCGTCCGGCTGATGGCGGCCGCGCCTTCCGAGACAAACCGTGTCGAAGGGATCGACACCCTCTCCCGTCACGCTCCGTTCCGTGTCGTCAATCTCGGCGGCGGCCAGCCGGTCGAACTGATGGCGTTCGTGGAAACGGTCGAGGCGGCGATCGGCAAGCCGGCGATCCGCAAGATGCTGCCGATGCAACAGGGCGACGTGCCGCGCACCTTCGCCGCACCCGATCTCCTCAATGCCCTGACCGGCTTCAAGCCCTCCATTTCCGTCCAGGAGGGCGTGAAACGCTTCGTCGACTGGTATCGCGCCGAGATGACGTCCGCCTAATCTAGAGCATCGTCTGGTTTCATCTTTAAGCATACATGCTAATCATACCCGGCATCTTCAATTGACGCTGTTCCATGGCCGTGACAGTGGTTAGGACATGCCATTTAAAGGTTCATTGCAACAAAAGACATTGTTGCGACGCACCAAATGCCGGATTTCAACGGCGTTTCGCTAGGCAAATCCGGTCCTTACCCGGATTCAGACTTGACAGAAGCTATTAGTAAATTCTAACGTGGTTACCATAAGTTTAATAAGGAGGGGTCTCGACGTCCGCTCCCATTTCAAAAGGGGTATATTATGTTTAAACGGACTTTGTTGATTTCCGCCCTTGTGATCGGCGCATCGCTTTCTTTCACGCCTTCTTTCGCTGCTCCTTCCGCAGCTTCGGTTTCGGGTCTTGCCAGCTGCTCCGGCAGTGCTTGCGTCGCACAGGCCCAAGCTCTTCTTGCTGACATCAACACAATGCCGGCAGGCCCTGCCAAGGACAAGCTGTTGCTCGCTCTCGTCAAGTCGATCGGCGCTGTCGCCATCGCGAACCCGGAGCTTTCGGTCTCGCTCGGTAACGTTGCCGCTGGCGCCCAGAACGGCCTCAGCGCGGCGGCCGCTCCAGCAGCTGCGATCGTTGCTCAGGTTGTTGCCGCCCTGCGGGCTGGCACTCCGGGCGAAGCCACGGCCGCTGTTGACGGTCCGGGTCTGGACGGCCCTGGTGACGATGGTGGCAATGACGATGGTCTCGGCAACAGCTCCGCGAGCTGATCGCCCTTTTCCCCCATTGAAAGCGCCCCTTCAAACGGGCGCTTTTTTTGCGTTTGCATATCAACCGCTGAGTGCTCGTACGTCCGCAGATCATTTGCATGCGGAAACAGATGGTCTGGGATTATGGTGAATTTAACTTACGTCTGATACTTCGAGACCAAGAAATACTGCGTGCCAATTGCTCGTTCCCCTGCATGGACGAAATCTGAATTTGAGCGGTAGAAATGAGCCTTTCCAATAAAATCCGGTTCCAGTTCCCATGGAAATCGGCGGACGAGACAGCATTTACTGGTAGTGGCGCAGCATGATCAGGCAGCGGAAATGGATCGCAATGCTGTCTTGCCTATTGCTTTCAATAGCGAGCGGCTACGGCTTGTGGCTTGAAATGGCGCCGTTCTTGACGAAACCGATCAAGGAGGTGGTCTCCGCCGACGATCTGGCTGGCGAGGACTTCGTTTTCGGCCTCTCCTCCTATTCCAAGCTGACCGTGATGTCCGATTGCTTTCGCCTCGTCCTCAGTTACGGCGACATCGACATGGTCGACGAAACCGTCCGGGGCGTGGTTTCGCGATGCGCCGACCGCGCCGCCGACATAGTCGAGACGACCCCGACGGATTCGTTTGCCTGGCTCGTTCGCGCGGCGGCTTCGGTGCGACTGGCGGCGAATGAGGACTTTAATATTGCCTTGCAAAACTCGCAGCTGACGGGGCCGAACGAACAATGGATCGCCCGTTTTCGCGTCAACCTGGCGGAAAACTACTTCTCCGCGCTGAACCCCCGCTCCCTGAAATCGGAGGAAGCTGATCTGCGGCTGCTCGTCAGCAGCGAAAAGGGCATTAAGCTCATTGCGAAACGCTACATTTCCAACCCTGATTTCCGGGCGAGAATTACAGCGGTCGTCGAGACGATGCCGCCAAGGCGGCAGGCGGTTTTCCTGAAGGTCGTCAAGCAAGCGATGAACAAGGGATGACGCGGCCGTCATGACGCACAGCCGGCACAGAACGACACCACACATGCATCCGCTTTCCCTTTCGACGCCAGCACGGCAGGCTTGAGCCAAATGAGAAAAACCACCCGCTATCATTCGGACCGCTTTCGGCTCAACAACCAGCTCATGTGGCCGGTGCTCGGCGTTGTTTTCCTGTCGCCCTTCGCCTTCGGCAGCACCAAGCCGTCCTTCTGGCTCCTGTGGTCGGCTCTGCTCTCTCTCTGCGGCACCATCCTGTTTGCGCGCATGGCGCTGTCCGGCGCCAGGTTCCGGATCGCACCACGAAATCTGATGGTCCTGTTCGGGCTGTTTTCCGTGCTTGGCGCCTATATGGCTTTCCAGGTCCTGCCCTTGGGCAGCCTCGCGCCTTCGGTATCCACGGTCGCGGATCCGACGACGCGGATCGCGCTCAATACGATCAGCCTCACGCCGCATGATACGATCCTCGCGCTAATGCGATGGGCGAATTACGGGCTGCTGTTTTTCCTGGTGCTGCAGATGACCAGCAATCCGCAGCGCGCCCGTGTCTTCATCAATCTGGTCTATTGGGCGATCGTCATTCATGCGGTCGTCGGTCTGCTGTTCCTGCTGCAATTCGGCGATACCATTCTCGGCATCCCGAAATGGAAGTATTTCGGCTCCGCCATGGGCGGTTTCATCAACCGAAATTCCTATGCGACATTCCTCGCCTTTGGCAGCGTTATCGGTATCAACCTGATGATCGAACGGATGACAGAAACCAATCTTGGCAAAGGCGATAGCTCGCTCTTCGGCCGATATCTCGGCAAGGGCGGTGTTGTCATCATCGGCTTGGGCTGGGTTGTCCTCGTCATGACGCTGATTGCGACGAACTCACGCATGGGCGTGTTTGCCGCCTGTTGCGGTATGATCGCATCGGTTCTCATGGCGCTCGCGAAGAGAACCGCCGGCACGAACCGCATCGCGATCTGGACCTTTCTCCTCCTCATTCCCGCGATTGTCGGCCTCGGCATCATCGGATACGGTACGACGTTCATCGAGCGGGTTGGCGACGTCGATGCCGCGGCCGATGTCCGGATGCAGCTGTATCAACAGGTCGTGACCATGATCGAAGCAAGGCCCTTTCTTGGGTTCGGCGGCAACAGTTTCGAATATGCCTATCCGCTTTTCCACCAGGCGCCGGTGAGCGTCGATCTGGTCTGGGATAAGGCGCACTCCACCTATCTGGCGCTCTGGGCGGAATATGGTCTGGTCTTCGGCTCCATTCCAATGCTGATCGTCGCGACCATCCTGTTTCAACTGAGCGCGGCCTATCTGAAGGTTCCGGGGCAGGACATGCTGCTACGCTCGGGTATCGGCGTCATCCTTGTCGGCGCCGTCCATTCGCTGGTGGATTTCAGCCTCGAGATCGAGGCGGTGACCTTCGCATTCGTCGTCATTGTCGCAACCGCCTGGGCGCGCCGGTTCGAACTCGGTAACACTGGCTACGGGACGGTGCCATGATCCGCAGCATCCTCGATTTCCTGCGTGGCGGTCGCGCGCTGCCGGTGGTTCCGCAACGGCAGAAGCTGTTCTTCGACGAAGCCCCGGATCATATCTACGCCATTGGCGATGTTCACGGCTGCGATGACACGCTGGGCAGGCTGGAAGATCTGATCTTCGAGGACAGCCGCAAGCGGGACGGAACAAAGTGGCTGGTCATGCTCGGCGACTATATCGACAGGGGCCCGAAATCCGCGTCCGTGATGGACCGGCTGACAAGCCGGCCGCGCGCGGATATCAAACGCATCTGCCTTGCCGGGAACCACGAGGACGTCATGCTCGACTTCTTCCGCAATCCGTCAGCCGATCATCGCTGGCTGAATTTCGGCGGGCTGGAGACGCTCTATTCCTATGGCCTACACAAGATTCCGTCCAACCGCCAAGCCTTGAAAAATGCTCTGTTGTCACGCTTTCCGGACGAGCATCTGACCTTCCTGGAAACGCTGCCCTCGCTGCTCAGCGTTCCCGGCTACTGTTTCGTCCATGCCGGGATTCGCGACGGAGTAGTGCTTGCCGATCAGAATGATGCGGATCTGTTGTGGCTACGCCCAGGAGAGGATGAAAAGGATGTAGCCACAAGTGGCTTCGTCACCGTGCACGGCCATACGCCGGTGGGCGATGTCGAGATCGGAACGAGGCGTATCAATCTCGACACAGGCGCGTTCATGAGCGGAATTTTGTCCGCGGTGCGTCTTTCAGGCCGCAACGAGCCGGAGATCATCCAGTGCGGTTAATAATGTTTGAATTTCGCAATTGTGGGGCGTCGTCAATCTGGTAGAACTCGGATCGGCCATGCTGCACAGCAGCAATCAAAATAAATACATTTTTACAATAACAGCAAGTGCTGTACAAATAATGGTTATGCACTAATGGATGAAATTGATCTCAAAAGCATTCTTGGATTGATCCGCCGGCAGCTTTGGTTGATTTTCTCCACTATCGCCACAATCTTGGTTGTCACTTTAATATTTACCTATTCCTTGACCCCAAGGTATACCGCCGAATCTCTTGTTTTCGTCGATACGAGCACCAAGAATCTGCTGAATTCCGGCAGCACGCTTGCCAATCCCAATGCCGATAATTTCCGCGTCGAGAGCGAAGTCGCGATTCTCAACTCCGACAGCGTGCTGCTCAATGTCGTCCGCGACAATGATCTTGTTTCCGATAGCGAATTCGGCATCAAGGTATCGATGAAGGACAGGATCCTGTCCCTGCTGCGAATTCCGCTGCCGGCGCCGCCCACCGGGGAACAGGCTCTCGCCAAGGTGCTCAATTCCTTCAAGTCGTCGGTCAAAGTCTCTCGCGAAGGACTGACCTATCTGATCGGGGTCGGTGTCACGTCCACCGATCCGGCCAAGGCCGCGAAACTCGCGAACTCGTTGAGCGAAGTCTACATCAAGGAACAGCTCAACGCGAAAGTCCAGTCGACCCTGACCAACCGCGACACGATCCAGAAGCAGGTCGAAGCGGCCGATGCGGCGATCGTCGCCAGCGAAAGCGAGTTCGATTCCTACATTACCAAGAATATCGAGCGCCTGGAAAAGCAGTCCAATGCCGTCGGCCTGACGAATCTCAAGGCCGAATTGCTCAAGATCAACAATGATCGCCTGGCCGAACTCGGCCGCGTCAATACCCTGCAGGCATCGTTGCAGGCGCAGGACTTCTCCGCTCTGGTGAGCGAACTCAGCTCGCAGGCCTTGGCTGAACTGCAGAGCCAGCGCGAGGACCTTGCCAGGCGGATCGCCTCGACAACGTCGGACAGTCCCGAAGCCATCAATCTACGCGCCGAACTGGCAAAGGTCGACACCTCGCTGGCAAGCGCCGCGACGCAGGAAGTCAACACCCTGCAGCAGACCGTTTCCGGCTACGCACAGCAGGCCGACGATGTCCGCCAGAAAATTCGTACCACCGTTCTGCAGAGCAATCTTCCGACGGAAGTGCTGACCAAGATTTTCAGCATCCAGAAATCGTCGGAAATCGCCCGCGAACAGTATCAGACACTTCTGTCGCGCCAGAAGGAGCTGGATTCTCAGGCCTCGCTGCAGCTGCCCGACAGCCGCGTCGTCTCGGCAGCACTTGTTCCGACATCACCGTCCTTCCCGAACAACAAGGTCATCCTTGGCCTGTCGCTGCTGGTCGCCATCGGCCTGGGTGTCGGACTGGCTGTCCTGCGTGAATATTTCATCGGCGGTTTCATCAGTGAAAACCAGATCGAAGCCGTCCTGAAGGTTCCGCTGTCGGCCATTGCGCCACGCCAGACCACCGGCGACGAGCATCACAAGCTCGCCAACCCCACATCCAGCCTCGCCGACCTGATGGTGACGGCCCCCCTGTCGCTGTTCAGCGAAAGTGTGCGCCGCCTGCGCCTGACGCTCGACCAGCAGGAACGCAAGCGCACGGTGCCGAAATCGCATGATCCGGACGAAGGCGCGATCATCATGGTTTCCTCGGCTCTTCCGAACGAGGGCAAGTCGACCATGGCGCTCTCCCTTGCCCGCGCCTATGCGCTGACCGGCAAGCGGACGCTGCTGATCGACTGCGATCTGCGCAAGCCGAGCGTCAACAAGCAGCTCAACCTCGAGCCCAACCATGACTTCATCGATTACCTGCGCCAGGACCGCAATTCCGCGACGCTGACTTCGCTGATCATGCGCGATCCGCTGTCGAACCTGACGGTGCTGCTCGGCGGTCGCCGCAGCGATATCGCCACGGACGAACTGGTGATGAGCGAGAAGATGGGACGGATCCTCTCCAGCGCCCGCAAGCATTTCGACTACGTCATTCTCGACACGCCACCGGTCGAGCCGGTTGTCGATGGTCTTTATCTGGCCCGTCATGCCGACATGATCGTCTTCGTCATCAAATGGGCGAGCACGCCGCAATCCAGCGCCAAGCGCGCCGTCGCGGCGCTCAAGGAAAACAAGAGCCCGGATGCCGGCATCGTCACCCTGCTCAACCAGCAGGACCGCGCCAAGATGTCCGGCAACTACAGCTATTCCGGTTACTACACCGAATAGCCTTGTCGGATACGAAGAACAGAGGGGGCCGCCGTGCCCCCTTTTTCATGTCCAAAACCGGCAAGGCGCTATGCCAGAAGGGCTGGCGCACAAAAATCCAATTCCCGTAAAATTGTATCTTTCCATTTAAGCGGGTCGAAAATCGCCCTGTGTATCGTGATGATACAGGTGGACGAAACGGATGCGCTCCGCTTCGCGGCATGATGCTCCCAACCTGATCCGAAATGAATTCGGTCAACAAGAAAAGGCCTTGGACAGAAGGCACGGACAACAGGGACACGGATCATGTTTAAAAAGGTCATCATCGCACTGGCGACCATCGCGGCGCTCGGCGTCACCAGCATCTCGACTGCCAACGCCATCAATCTCGGCTCGGCCCGCGGCGCCTACAAGGCGCATCGCCAGACCTCGGTCGCGCCGATCGCATTTTCGCTCTATTGCCTCGACCACATCGCGGAATGCACCAAGAGCGCCAAGTCGGAAGTTGCCTATACCTCGAAGACTCGCAACCTGCTCGCCTCGGTCAATCGTGCCGTCAACCGCAGCATCCGCCCGCTGAACGAGCGCCGCGATGTCTGGTCGCTCAACCCGGCCTATGGCGATTGCGATGATTACGTTATGACCAAGCGCAGCCGTCTGATTCGCGCCGGCATCCCGACCAGCGCGCTCCGTGTCGCGGTCGTCCGCACGCCGCGCGGCGAAGGCCATGCCATCCTGCTGGTCAAGACCTCCGCCGGCGAATTCGCCCTGGACAACCTGCGCAAGACGATCGTCAAGCGCAACCAGACCGGCTACCGCTTCGTGACGGTCGCATCGGCCGATCCGAGCCGTTGGTCGCGCTAAGCCATAAATCCAAGCACGGAATTAACGACCGGGGGAGCCAGTGGCTCCCCGCCTGCATTTCAGGAAAGGTCAGATCAGGCCGCGCGCGGCGAGATTGCGCATCAGTGCCGAGGGGCCGAACGTCCAGGGCGGGCATTCGGTCGACAGGCGCACGGTGTTGCTGAGCGAACCGAGCTGCGCATTGGCGATCGTCACGACATCGCCGATCTTGTGGGTGAACCCCTGCCCCGGCGCATCGCGATCCTCGACCGGCGCGAACAGCGTTCCCATGAACAGCATGAAGCCGTCGGGATATTGATGATGCCGGCCGATCGTCTGCGAGACGAGATCGAGCGGATCGCGGCTGATCTCGCGCATCGTGCTCGCACCTTTCAGCATGAAACCGTCCTGACCGCTGATCGTCAACGACAGATCGGCATTGCGCACGTCGTCGATCGAATAGGTCGCGTCGAACAGGCGGATGAACGGGCCGATGGACGAGGAGGCATTGTTGTCCTTCGCCTTGCCGAGCAGCAAGGCCGAGCGTCCCTCGACATCGCGCAGGTTGACGTCATTGCCGAGCGTCGCGCCCTTGACCCGTCCCTTGCTATCGACCGCCAGTACGATCTCCGGCTCCGGATTGTTCCATTTCGAAATCGGATGCAACCCGACCGACGCGCCCCAGCCGACCGAGGCGAGCACCTGGGCCTTGGAAAACACTTCCGCATCCGGGCCGATGCCGACCTCGAGATATTGCGACCAAACACCCTCTTCGATCAGTGCCGCCTTGACCTTTGCCGCCTCCGGGGAACCGGCTTTCAGGTCGCGCAGACTGTCACCGATAATGCCTGTCACCCGCTGGCGCATCTTTTCCGCCAACGCCGGATTGCCGGCGGCTTTCTCCTCGATGACCCGCTCGATCATCGAGCGGGCGAAGGTGACGCCACAGGCCTTGACCGCCTGCAGGTCGCAGGGCGCAAGCAGATGGACCGTCGACAGATCGCCTGCCGCCTCCACCGAGCCGGTCATCACCGCTTCCAACGTCTGCAGGCGCTCACCAGCCTGCGCCGACAGGAATCCGACGGGGTCGTCCAGCTCGAGGAGGTCGCGCATGGTCGGCACCTCTTTCGAGGTGATGTCGAACAGGTCGCCATCCCGCAGGACGACCAAAGCCGGGCCACCCACATCCGGCCGCCAGACGCGCCCCACGAAGGTTCCCGTCTCGAATGCTTTATTGCCTGCTTCCATGTTCGCCTCTCCCTAATCGAAATCGCTGCCGCAAGATAACTAGCGGCGGATTGCGAGCAAGATGTGAAAACGGAAAAGCAAGGGATAAGAGAAGAGAAAGAACACGTGAGGCAGTGCGGAACGCCCCAAAGAGTGTTCACCCGAAACGGCGACAGGTATATTTAATTTTGCTGATTTTCTGATAGCACCTGTATCAGCGAATAAGTGTGCCGGACCGGCCGTCAGGCGGGTGGGCATCAGCAGGGGGATAGGGGCATGAGCTTTACCGAAACAACAACGACCTCGTGGTTTTCACGCCTGAAGGGCGGTCTTGTCGGCTTGGTCTTTGGCCCTCTCCTCGTGCTGGGCATAATCTGGCTGCTCTCCTGGAACGAGGGCCGCTCGGTGCAGACCTATCGTGCGCTGGTCGAAGGCGCCGGTCTCGTTGTTTCCGTCGAAAACGGCAGTATCGATGCCGTCAATGAGGGCAAGCTCATCCATGTTTCAGGACCGGTGAAGCCGGATGGAACACCGGAGGATGCGACGCTCGGCGTTTCCGCGGAAGGGGCTGCCGGCCTCAGCCGCAAGGTCGAAATGTACCAGTGGGTGGAAGATTCGAGCAGCGAGACCAAGAAGACGCTCGGCGGCGGCGAGGAAACCGTCACAACCTACACCTACAAGAAGGAATGGCGGCCGAGGCGCGTGGATTCCTCCGATTTCAAGCAGCAGGACCAGCACCAGAACCCCGATATGCCGATCTTGGGTGATCGCTTCACGGTCGCAACCGCGACGCTGGGCGCCTTCACCGTCGATGGCGAGACCGTCGCCAATCTCGGCACCGCCAGCCCGGTCAAGCTGTCCCCGGATGTTGCCGAACGCGTCGCATCTGCACTCGGTTCGGAAAAGCCGGTCAAGGCCGACGGAACGACGCTCTATGTCGGCAATAGCCGCCAGAGCCCGTTGGTCGGCGACCTGCGCATCAGCTTCAGCCGTGCTGACATCGCCGAAGCCAGCTTCGTTGGCGTGCAGAGGAGTGCCAACATCGCCGCCTACAAGGCATCCAACGGCCGTGAAATCCTCCTGAGCGCCGCCGGTCGCGAAACGGCTGCGGAAATGTTCGACGCGGCGCAGAGCGAAAACACGCTGATCACCTGGCTCATCCGCTTCGGCGGCCTGTTCGGCATGTTCATCGGCTTCGTTATGCTCCTGTCGATCCTCGGCATTATCGCCGATGTCATTCCGTTCGTTGGCTCGATCGTCGGCTTTGGCACGACCATCATCGCCATCATCCTGACCTTGCTCATCGGGCCGCTGGTGATCGCGATCGCCTGGATCGCCTACCGGCCGGTGCTGGCCATTGCCATCATCGCCATCGGGGTGTTGCTGGCGGCCGGGGTGATCTACCTCAAGCGGAACAAGACGCCTGCGGTCCAGGCACAGCCGAACCTCGGCCGCCCGGCATAATGTGACGGAAGCGCGCTCGCAAGGGCGCGCTTCCTTCCTTTGATCGGCTCGTTGTGAACGGACTGCCCCCCTTTGCCACCCCGGCCTTTGACTGTTACGGTCGCCTTTCGGTTTCTTGTTCTCACTGCTGGAAGATTCGGTAACAGGACCTCATGTTTCTCGCGTCAAAACTGCTCTGGCTGCTGGCTCAGCCGCTGTCGCTGATCTTCATCCTTCTGATCGTCAGCTTCATCTTCGGTGCCTCCGGTTTCCAGAGGGTCTATGGCTTCCTGTCCGGGCTTGCCGCCACCCTGTTCTTCTTCACGCTTTTCACCAGCACCGGCGCGGTCATGCTGCAGGGGCTGGAAAACCGTATTGCAAGGCCAGCGAGCCTGCCCGCCGATCTCTCCTGCATCATCATTCTCGGCGGCGCTTTCGAGAACGAGGTCATCGCCACCCGTGGCGGGATCGAGTTCAACCAGGCTGCCGACCGGTTTGTCGAAGGCGTGAAACTCGCGCAGGCGCATCCGGCGGCGCGCATCCTCATCTCCGGCGGCGATGGCTCCTTCAGCGGTCAATATGACGGCGACGCGCAGACTTCGGTGGCCTTCTTCTCGACTTTCGGTGTTGCGCCCGACCGGCTGATCCGCGAGGACAAATCGCGCACCACCTTCGAGAACGCGACCAACACGAAAGAGTTGCTGGAGGAAAACGGGCTCTCGGATTGCGCTCTTGTCACATCGGCCTTCCACATGCCGCGATCCGTCGGCCTGTTTCGCAAGCTGGGCATCGCCGTTACACCTTGGCCGGTGGACTACCGCACCAGCGGCAAGCTTTTCCTTGGCCTCGATTTCAGCCAGCCATCGCTGAACGCGCAACTGACAACAACCGCGCTACGCGAATGGACGGGACTGATCAGCTATTATATCAGCGGCCGGACCCATGCGCTGTTTCCGCGATAGCCTCTCATCCTCGGCCGTTGACGCGGCGGCGCGGGTGTGGTCCTTCTCGGGCCTCTGGCGGAGGAGACAACATGCCGATCCTGGAAATTCTCGACTATGCCGGGGTAGCGGTCTTTGCAGCCACCGGCGCCTTGTCCGCCTCGCGCAAGCAACTCGACATCATCGGTTATATCTTCCTGGCCTCCATCACCGGCATCGGCGGCGGCACGTTGCGCGACGTCATCCTCGGCGCAACGCCGGTATTCTGGGTGGTCAATCCGATTTATTTGGTCGTCTGCGGTTGCGCCGGCCTGCTCGTCTTCTTCTCCGCCCATCTGATGGAATCGCGATACAGATATCTGCTCTGGCTGGATGCGATCGGGCTTGCCTCCTATAGCGTCATGGGCGCGGCCAAGGGGCTTGCGGCAACGGGATCACCGATCGTCGCGCTCGTCACCGGCATGCTGACGGCAACCTTCGGCGGCATCCTGCGCGATATGTTGGCGGGTGAGCCATCGGTGCTGTTGCGGCCGGAAATCTACGTGACCGCAGCCCTTGCCGGCGCCGGTGTCTTTACGGCCGCGACGTATTTCGCAGCACCCTTGCTCGTTGCCTCAACGCTCGGTGTCGTCACGGCCTTTGCCGTGCGCGGCGGGGCGCTGAAATACGGTTGGACATTGCCGACGGGAGACCCGAGGCCCGGCCGTCACCCCAACGATGTCATGTAAAGCTTGAAACGACTGTCAGCCGCGTTTGGGGCGCAGGCGGATGATCACGTCGACATGGGCGATTTCCATGCCTTCCGGCGGCTCCGGCAGATTGTCGATCGTCAGGCTGCTCACGGGAATGTCGAGGACTTCATTGTGGCCTTCGACAAAGAAATGATGGTGGTCGGATACGTTCGTATCGAAATAGGTCTTGGCACTTTCGACAGCCAGAACCCGGATCATGCCGGCTTCGGTGAACTGGTGCAGCGTGTTGTAGACCGTCGCGAGCGAGACCGGCACGCCGGCCGATACCGCTTCCTCGTGCAATTCCTCCACCGTCAAATGGCGATCGCCCTTGGCGAAGATCAGGTCGGCAAGCGCCATGCGCTGACGCGTCGGCCGAAGGCCGGAGCGGCGCAGGCGTTCTTCAGAACGAATCTCGATGGCAGTCGTCATGCGACGGATCCAGACTTTCAAGCTATTGCAGAATAGATTTCCAGTGCCGATATAACTTTTGCCGAGAATGCTTTCAATAGTAACCAGCCGGTTCCAGGCGGCCAAGCCATGAAAAACGGTCCGATTCCTGGGACAAAAGCCAATTATCACTGGCTGTTGCAGTCTCCATCATGTATGCGACGGCGGAAATAAACCTTGTGTTTGGTCAGACGTCAATACATGCAACGACCCTAATGCGCCATCCCGGCGCTTCAAATCGTGGCAATCTTGCTCTAAACCAAGACAACGAAAACAGTGTAGCGGGGAAACGACAGTTCCATGACCACCAGACAATCCAGCTTCAACTATGAAGAGATCCTGACCTGCGGTCGCGGCGAACTGTTTGGCCCGGGCAATGCCCAGCTCCCCCTTCCCCCGATGCTGATGGTTCATCGCATCACCGACATTTCCGAAACGGGCGGCGCCTTCGACAAGGGCTATATCCGTGCGGAATACGACGTGAAGCCGGACGACTGGTATTTCCCTTGCCACTTCCAGGGCAACCCGATCATGCCGGGCTGCCTCGGCCTCGACGGTATGTGGCAGTTGACAGGCTTCTTCCTCGGCTGGCTCGGCGAGCCCGGCCGTGGCATGGCGTTGTCCACCGGCGAAGTGAAGTTCAAGGGCATGGTCCGCCCCGAGACCAAACTTCTCGAATACGGTATCGACTTCAAGCGCGTCATGCGCGGACGCCTCGTGCTCGGCACGGCCGATGGCTGGCTGAAAGCTGACGGCGAGACCATTTACCAGGCAACCGACCTGCGCGTCGGCTTGTCGAAGGAAAAAACGGCCTGAACGACAGTTTGAAACTGCATTCAGAGACAAGAGAAGAGGTCATCGACATGAGACGGGTTGTTGTCACGGGTCTGGGTATTGTTTCCTCAATCGGAAATGACGCACAGGAAGTCACCGCCTCGCTGCGCGAGGCGAAGTCCGGCATCTCGTTTTCCAACGATTTTGCCGAACATGGCTTCAAGTGCCAGGTCTGGGGCGCTCCGAACATCGACACGACCGAGCTTGTCGATCGCCGCGCCGCACGTTTCCTGTCGCAGGGCGGCATGTGGAACCATGTCGCGATGAAGCAGGCGATCGCCGATTCCGGCCTTGAAGACAAGGATGTCGGCGGCAACGAGCGCACCGGCATCATCATGGGTTCGGGCGGCCCCTCGACCCGCACGCTGATCGACGCGGCCGAGATCACCATCAAGAACAACTCGCCCAAGCGCATCGGCCCGTTCGCCGTTCCGAAGGCGATGTCCTCGACAGCATCGGCGACGCTCGCCACCTGGTTCAAGATCCACGGCGTCAACTACTCCATCTCGTCGGCCTGCTCCACCTCGGCGCACTGCATCGGCAACGCCATGGAAATGATCCAGTGGGGCAAGCAGGACGTGATGTTCGCCGGCGGCCACGAAGACCTCGACTGGACCATGTCGAACCTGTTCGACGCCATGGGCGCCATGTCTTCCAAGTACAACGACACGCCCTCGACCGCCTCGCGCGCCTATGACGTGTCGCGTGACGGCTTCGTCATTGCCGGCGGCGCCGGCGTTCTGGTTCTGGAAGAGCTGGAACATGCCAAGGCGCGCGGCGCCAAGATCTACGCGGAAATCACCGGCTACGGCGCGACTTCCGACGGTTACGACATGGTTGCTCCGTCGGGCGAAGGCGCCATCCGCTGCATGCGCCAGGCACTCTCGACGGTGAAGGGCGAGGTTGATTACGTCAACACGCACGGCACCTCGACGCCGGTTGGCGATTCGAAGGAAATCGGCGCGATCCGCGAAGTCTTCGGCGACAAGATCCCGCACATTCAGTCGACCAAGTCGCTTACCGGCCACTCTCTGGGTGCTGCCGGCGTGCAGGAATCGATCTACTCGCTTCTGATGATGCAGGCCGGCTTCATCGGCGAAAGCGCCCACATCACCGAACTCGACCCGGAATTCGACGGCGTTCCGATCGTGCGCAAGCGTATCGACAACGCCACGATCAATACCGCGCTCTCCAACTCGTTCGGCTTCGGCGGCACCAACGCGACGCTCGTGTTCCAGCGCTACAACGGATAACACCATGACCGGTATCATGAACGGAAAGCGCGGCCTCATCATGGGGGTCGCCAACAGCCACTCGATCGCATGGGGCATCGCCCAGGCGGTTGCCGCGGAAGGCGCCGAGCTGGCATTCACCTACCAAGGCGAAGCACTCGGCAAGCGCGTCAAGCCGCTGGCGGCCGAAGTGAATTCCGACATCCTCCTGCCGTGCGACGTCGAGGATATCGCCTCTGTCGACGCGGTCATCGAGACGCTCAAGGAAAAATGGGGCAAGCTCGATTTCATCGTCCATGCCATCGGCTTTTCCGACAAGAACGAGCTGAAGGGCCTCTACGCTGACACGTCGCGTGACAATTTCAGCCGCACGATGGTCATTTCCTGCTTCTCCTTCACCGAGATCGCCAAGCGGGCGGCCGAACTGATGACGGACGGCGGCACGATGCTGACGCTGACCTATGGTGGCTCCGTTCGCGTCATGCCGAATTACAATGTCATGGGCGTCGCCAAGGCGGCACTCGAGGCTTCGGTTCGCTATTTGGCCGCCGATTACGGCCAGCGTGGCATCCGCGTCAACGCGATTTCGGCCGGTCCGATCCGCACGCTCGCCGGCGCCGGCATTTCCGATGCCCGCGCCATGCTGTCGTGGCAGCAGAAGAACTCGCCGATGCGCCGCACCGTGACGATCGAGGATGTCGGAAGCTCGGCCCTCTACCTGCTCTCCGGCCTGTCGCGCGGTGTCACCGGCGAAATCCACTATGTCGATTCCGGCTACAACATCACCTCCATGCCAGCACTCGATACGCTGCGCTCGGCGGATTCGGAATAAGCACGCAAGAGACGCAAAAGGTTGCATTTTACTTTGTGTTTGCATTTATAGGTTGAATGTGTGATTTTCCTGCCTCCATCCAAGGGGAGCATGGAAGAAGATGGTCGATTCACCGCGTGTAAGCCCAATTCTGGAAAATCAAAGACCAAGGCCAACAGGCGCCTTGATCGTGGCAATTCGGCGGGACGTCGATGCACGCGATGCGGTTCGATCGTTGCAAAATCAGACCCAGACGCGTGTCCTCACCAGTTCGCTTGCCGAGGCCCATCTTTCGGGCCTCGCGGCGGATGCGCCTGTGATCTTTCTCGAAGAGATCAACGTTGCCTTTATCCCGCAGCAGGTGAGAGCCGCCAATTCGACGATGATGCAGACGCTGTCCGCGGACGAGACCGTGGTTGAGGTGCGGCCGGAATTTTATCTGTTCAAGCAACAGGAGTTCACCGATACCAGCGATGCGACTTGGGGTGTCGCAGCGACCCGGGCACTCGAAAGTCCGTTCACCGGAAGGAACATCAAGCTTTGTATTCTTGATACCGGGATTGACCGGAACCACCCTGACTTTGTCAATCGCGCTATAGTCGACAGAAGCTTCGTCGAGGACGAGGATACCGACGATCTGCAGGGGCATGGCACCCACTGCGCGGGCACCGCCTGTGGTCATCCGGTGCGGGTGGGCGTGCCGCGCTACGGCGTCGCCCCCGATGCCAGTCTGTATGTCGGCAAAGTGCTGAACAATCGCGGTTTCGGCGCCGAAGGCGACATTCTTCGCGGCATGAGCTGGGCGATCGACAATCGTTGCGAGGTGATTTCGATGTCACTTGGCAGCACTGTGCGCGAGGGTGAAAAACCGAGTGTTCTATACGAAAGAATTGGACAACGCGCGCTCGATAATGGCTGCCTGATCATCGCCGCCGCAGGCAACGATAGCAATCGGTCCTTCGGCTTCATTGCCCCTGTCAGCTCGCCGGCCAATGCTTCGACAATCATGGCGGTCGGCGCCGTCGATCCCAATTTTGCCATGGCCTATTTTTCCTGTGGCGGCCTCAATGGCGATGGCGGGGAGATAGACCTCGTCGGTCCGGGCGTGGGTGTATTTTCAACATCGCCCGCGCCGCAGCTCTATCGAACGATGTCGGGCACAAGCATGGCGTGCCCGCATGCGGCTGGCATCGCGGCCCTGTGGGCAGAATCCGATCCCGCCTTGCGTGGAACCGAACTTTGGCGTGCGTTAAAGAAAAATGCACGTCCTCTGGCGCATCCTCCTCGTGATGTGGGAGTCGGTCTCCTCATAGCCCCGATGCAAGGCCTAGCGGCGAATATTGTTTGAAATCACGCCCGGCTGGCTTATATTCCAGGCACAACGTCGCGTTCGGCAGCGCGCTGCCGCGACAGAGAGGTTTAAGATCATGAGTAGCTTGCGTTATTCAATCGTCGTCGATAGCGGGCACATACCCGATACGAGCCGGATCGCGAACACCGCTGTTTCCAATGGCTTCGTCGTTGAAAACGTCGTACCCGAAATTGGCGCAATATTTGGCCGGGCTGAAAATGACAGCGTCGTTGCCAAGGTGCGCGGCATCGTGGGTGTGGAAGACATCCGTCCATCGCGCGACGTTCAGCTCGCCCCCTTCAAAGAGAGCGTTCCTCAATAATTGCGACGGCTACCCGCGTTGGCTCGGACATGTGATCAATGCGCGTTGCATTGACGTCCATTCAATCTGACCGAGAAGCTGGCTGGTTGCCCCTTCGATCCTGAGGCCGACTTGACGGCGCCGCAGGGGTGCAAAACGCGCTCTGCCCCTTCGTTCCTCTTGAATTTTGCATCTGTCCTTGCCAGTTCAGAGCGCGCAAATCTTTCCATCCAAGCTGAGGCCGATCCGCATGAGCAATGCCGCTGAAAAACCCGTCGAAAATCATGTTTTCGAAGCCGATGTCGCACGCCTGCTGCACCTGATGGTGCATTCGGTCTATTCCGACAAGGACGTGTTCCTCCGCGAACTGATCTCCAACGCGGCGGATGCCTGCGAAAAGCTGCGCTACGAGGCGATCGGGACGCCCGAGCTTCTTTCCAACGATCCGACGCCGCACATCACCGTGACGCTTGACGCGGAAGCCAACCGGCTCGTCATCGCCGATAACGGCATCGGCATGAGCCGCGAGGACATGGTCGAAGCACTCGGCACGATCGCCCGCTCCGGCACGCGCGCCTTCATGGAGCGCGTCGAGGCGGCAAAAGCGGGGGAAGGTGCGCAACTGATCGGCCAGTTCGGCGTCGGCTTCTATTCCGCCTTCATGGTGGCTGAGAAGGTTGATGTCGTCTCGCGCCGGGCTGGCAGCCAGGAAGCCTGGACCTGGTCCTCGGACGGCAAGGGCAGCTATACTGTCTCGGAGGCCGAACTCGCGGACGCCCCTGCGCGCGGCACCCGCATCACCCTGCACCTGATGGACGACGCCAAGGACTATACGTCGAAATGGGACGTCTCCCGCATCGTCAAGGACCAGTCGGGTCATGTTCCCGTACCGATCAACCTGATCGAGAAACCTGGCGCGGATTCCGAGCGCATTGGCGACGGGACGGCGCTCTGGACCAAATCCCGCAACGAAATCACAAAGGAAGAATATGCCGATTTCTACCGCGGCGTTTCCGGCCACTATGACGAGCCGGCGGTGACCGTGCATTTCCGCGCCGAAGGGCGGCACGAGTATACCGGCCTTGCCTTCGTACCGGAATCCAAGCCACTCGATATGTTCGACCCGAGCGGCAAGGGCCGCATGAAGCTCTACGTCAAGCGCGTCTTCATCACCGACGATGCCGAGCTTCTGCCGCGCTACCTGCGTTTCGTGCGCGGCCTCGTCGATACGTCCGACCTGCCGCTCAACGTGTCGCGCGAGATGATCCAGGAAAGCCCGATCCTTGCCGCCATCCGCAAGGGCCTGACCAACCGTATCCTGACCGCCGTCGAGAAGCTCGCCGACAGCGACGCGGACGCATTTGCCAAGCTCTGGGACGCATTCGGCGCGGTGCTGAAGGAAGGCATCTACGACGATTTCGAACGCCGCGCGCAGTTGATGGCGCTGTCGCGCTTCCGCACCACCGCGTCGGATACCGCGACCCGCACGCTCTCCGATTACGTCAAGGACATGAAGGACGCGCAGGCGGCGATCTATTATCTGGCCGGCGACGATCTCGACCGGCTGAAGGCCTCGCCGCAGCTCGAAGGGTTTCGCGCGCGCGGAATTGAAGTCCTGTTGCTGACGGATTCCGTCGACAGCTTCTGGGTCACGGCAGCCCCGGAATTCGAGGGCAAGCCGTTCAAGTCGATCACGCAAGGCTCCGCAGACCTCGCCCAGGTCCCGAAGACCGACGGCGAAACCGCCGCGACGCCGGAAACAACGCAGGTGGTCAGCGATTTCATTGCCTTCGCCAGGACAACGCTCGGCGAAGCCGTCTCCGATGTCCGCGCCTCCGACCGCCTGACCGAAAGTGCGGTCTGCCTAGTCGCGCCCGAACGGGGCTATGACCGCCAGCTCGAAAAGCTGCTGCAGGGTTCCGGCCGGCTGGACACGGTCGCCAAACCGGTCCTGGAAATCAATCCTGGCCACAGCCTGATCGCGGCGCTGGCCGCCGGCGGCAACGAACCTTTCCGCACCGACGCCGTCCAGCTCCTCCTCGATCAGGCCCGCGTCCTCGACGGCGACAAGCCGGAGGATCCCCGCGCCTTTGCCGACCGGCTATCACGGCTGTTCGAGCGGGCTTTGAACGCTTAACCCTTTATATTCAAATCTGTTGTACAAACATGCGATGCGCATTATATTGCGCATTGCATGTTCTGGTATGATGCGATGGAGCGGGATAGCAAGGCGATCATCAAACGGCTGAGGTCTGAAGGCTTTGAGATTGTCTCAATCAGCGGCTCTCACCACAAGCTGCGCAAGGGCACAAAGACAATCATCGTGCCTCATCCAAAAAAGGATCTGCCGACTGGAACCGCGCGCGCTATCGCAAAGCAGGCAGGATGGATTTGACCATGAAGCATTTTATCGCTCTCGTTCACAAGGACAGCGACAGCGCCTATGGCGTCACCTTCCCTGATCTTCCTGATGTCTTCTCGGCTGCGGATGTCGAAGAGGATTTGACCGCCAATGCGGTCGAAGCCATACGCCTCTGGGCTGAGGATCAGCCCATGCCGGTACCCTCTTCCCATGACATCGTCATGCAACGCGCGGATGTTCGCGAGGAACTGGCGAGTGGCGCTTTTCTGATGCGGGTTCCCTTCATCGAGGACGATACCCGGATCGTGCGGGCAAACGTTACCTTTGAAAAGGGCATGCTGGACGCCATCGACACTGCTGCGCGCGAACGTGGCCTGACACGGTCCGCTTTTCTAGCCAGTTGTGCCCGTAAAGAAATCGAAGCCGCCTAAGCCACCCACCAGACGAGGACCAGTATCAGCAGCACCACAACCGCGAATGTGCCGAACAGGGTCATCTGCTTGCGGGTATTATTGATGACAACGGGATCGACGTGGGGCCGGTCGGTTCCGGTCTGGAAGGCCAATGGCACTTCCGACGTCGGCGTCTTGCCCTCGCTGCTCTTGATATCCTTGATCATCGCCTCGGCGACGTCCTCGGTCACGGGCGGGCGGTGTCCAGAGCTCGAAACCATCGGCACACTCCATTTACGCGCCCCAACGGCGCGCGGCTGCGGGAGCCTCAAGGTGTACCTGTTTCAACTGTAAAGCAATTGCAAAAACGGAAGCTCAGCGCTTGCCCCAGAGCACCTTGAAGCGGGCGTTACGGCAGGTCTCGCCCCATTCCTTGAAGGTGTCGGTCATGACCGGTTCATAGGGCAGGCCACGATTGGCGACGAGCATGACACGGCCGCCGATCTTCAACGCCTTTGCCGCCGCCTTGATCATCGCGGCACCCAGCGCCGGGTCGGCGGCCTGGGTCTCGTGGAAGGGTGGGTTCATGACGATCAGGTCGTATTTGTCGCGGGTTTCTTCCGATGTCAGGTCCTGCCAGAAGAAGCGGGTCGGGACATTTGGGCAATTGGTCTTGAGGTTGCCACGGGCGGCTTCCAAGGCGTGATAATCCGCCTCGAAAAGGTCGATGCCCTTGAGGCGCGGCGCCTTCTCGGCCAGCATCACGGAGAGATACCCCCAGCCGGCGCCGAAATCGGCGGCATGGCCGCTGAAATCGTCTGGAAGGCGCGAGGCGAGCAGTTCCGAGCCGGCATCGATCCGGTCATGCGAGAACATGCCGGGTGCCGCATCGAACCGGCCCTCGACACGAACAGGTTTTTTCGAGAACTTGGCAATGACGTCGGACGCGTCTTCAGGGCAACCGAACCAAAAGGCGATGCCGTGATATTTCGGCATGCTGTCGCAGCCCCAGCCAAGCTGGTTGACACGCTTGCGCAGCGACTGGATACCGTCGTCCTTGCCGCCGGCGACAACGATGAGGCCGCCGATCTTGACGCGCTTCAGCGCCTCGGCGATCCGGTCTTCGTTCTCGCCCTTGTGCTTGCCGCAGAGGATCAGTGCTGCGTCATAATCTTCACCTTCGACTGTCGGTGACACCTGGGCCTTGGCGGCTTCCAGAGCCTTGTGCAACGGCCTTGCGGCCTGCACGGCGATGATGGAGCCTAGAAACTCGGCCGGCAGCCTGTAGCCGGCCTCGGCGCCGAGGAACAGAACACGCTCGCCTTCAGCGGGGGCAGGTACCACGCCGGTCTCGAAAGGATGGAAAAGGGTCTTCAGCGTGTCGCGGCTCATCGTCATGGTCCTAGCGGGAAATAAGAAAGGGCGCGGAACGATCCGCTCCGCGCCCGTATTCGGTTAAACGGACGAGCGCTTACTCGGCAGCTTCGCCTTCGCCCTTGGCGAGTTCCTTGCCGGTTGCCTGGTCGACAACCTTCATGGAGAGGCGAACCTTGCCGCGCTCGTCGAAGCCCATCAGCTTGACCCAGACCTTGTCGCCTTCCTTGACGACATCAGACGTCTTGGCCACGCGCTCGGAAGCGAGCTGCGAGATGTGAACGAGACCATCGCGGGGGCCGAAGAAGTTGACGAAAGCGCCGAAGTCGGCGGTCTTGACGACGGTGCCTTCGTAAATCTGGCCGACTTCCGGTTCAGCAACGATCGAGTGGATCCACTTGCGGGCCGCTTCGATCTCCTTGCCGGAGGACGAAGCGATCTTGATCGTGCCGTCGTCTTCGATGTTGATCTTGGCGCCGGTCTTTTCGACGATTTCGCGAATGACCTTGCCGCCCGAACCGATGACTTCACGGATCTTGTCGACCGGGATGTTCATGACTTCGATGCGCGGTGCGAATTCGCCGAGCTGCGAGCGGCCTTCGGTGATGGCATTGGCCATCTCGCCGAGGATGTGCTTGCGGCCACCCTGTGCCTGGCTGAGCGCGACCTTCATGATCTCTTCGGTGATACCGGCGATCTTGATGTCCATCTGCAGCGAGGTGATGCCGTCTGCGGTGCCGGCAACCTTGAAGTCCATGTCGCCGAGATGATCTTCGTCGCCGAGGATGTCGGAGAGAACGGCGAAACGGTCACCTTCGAGGATCAGGCCCATGGCGATACCGGCAACCGGCTTGGCCAAAGGAACGCCAGCATCCATGAGAGCGAGCGAGGTGCCGCAGACGGTTGCCATCGAGGACGAACCGTTGGATTCGGTGATCTCGGAGACGACACGCAGCGTGTAGGGGAACTGTTCGGCCGACGGCAGCATCGGACGGATGGCGCGCCAAGCGAGCTTGCCGTGACCGATTTCGCGGCGGCCCGGAGAACCCATGCGACCGGTTTCACCGACCGAGTAGGGCGGGAAGTTGTAGTGCAGCAGGAAGCGTTCCTTGTACATGCCGGTGAGGCTGTCGACATACTGCTCGTCTTCGCCGGTGCCGAGCGTCGCAACGACGATTGCCTGCGTTTCGCCGCGGGTAAACAGTGCCGAACCATGGGTGCGCGGCAGGATACCGACTTCCGAAACGATCTTGCGGACAGTCTCAAGGTCACGTCCGTCGATGCGGCTCTTGGTGTCGAGGATGTTCCAGCGAACGATCTTGGCCTGCAGGTGTTTGAAGGTCGCACCGATGACTTCGGCTGTGTACTTCGGCTCGGCGCCTTCCGGGAAGAAGTGGGCCTTGACCTTTGCCTTGACGGCGTCGACGGCAGCGTAGCGTTCAGCCTTCTGGGTATTCTTGTAGGCAGTGCGCAGTTCGGCTTCGAAATGCTTCAGCATTTCGGCTTCGAGCTCGGAATGATCTTCCGGGGAGAAATCGCGCGGCTCCTTGGCAGCCACTTCGGCGAGCTTGATGATCGCGTCGATGACCGGCTGGAAACCCTTGTGGCCGAACATGACGGCGCCGAGCATGATCTCTTCGTTGAGTTCCTTGGCTTCGGATTCGACCATCAGGACGGCGTCCTGCGTGCCGGCGACGACCAGATCCAGAACCGATTCCGGCATTTCGTCATGATGCGGGTTGAGGACGTACTGGCCGTTGATGTAGCCGACGCGGGCCGCACCGACGGGGCCCATGAAGGGAACGCCGGAGATCGTCAGAGCTGCGGAAGCGGCAACCATCGACAGGACGTCGGGATCGTTTTCAAGGTCGTGCTGGACGACGGTGACGACGACCTGGGTGTCGTTCTTGTAGCCTTCCGGAAACAGCGGGCGGATCGGACGGTCGATCAGGCGGGAAACCAGCGTTTCCTTTTCCGACGGACGTCCTTCGCGCTTGAAATAGCCACCCGGAATCTTGCCGGCGGCATAGGTCTTTTCCTGATAGTTGACGGTCAGCGGGAAGAAGTCCTGGCCCGGCTTCGGCGACTTGGCCGAAACGACGGTGGCGAGAACGACGGTTTCGCCGTAGGTGGCGAGAACGGCGCCGTCAGCCTGGCGGGCGATCTTGCCCGTTTCGAGCTTGAGCGGACGGCCTGCCCATTCAATTTCGACTGTGTGGGTATCGAACATGTTTTGTCCTTCGTGTGCGGCAATGCCGCGCCGCAGCCAGTGTGGCGCGGGCGGCACGATATCCGCGGATATGACACATCACGGGCAAGACAACGGGAGGCTTCCGAATTCGGCTGCGGTCGCTCCGCATCCTGAAAGCCGTATGCTTTCGGTGCGTGGTAACCGCGCAAGCGCCGAAGCATCCTGCAATCCTGCCCCATGACAGGCCATCGGTTGGTTCTGCAGAGCCGGCCCATCCGGTCTGCTAGAGTATTCGCTTGCGGGAGCCGGGCTGGCTCGCGCGGAAGCGCGGTATGACCCGCAAAAACAAGCCGGCGGGTCCCTCGTTGAAGAGTCCCGCCGGATATAAGGCTTAGCGGCGGATGCCGAGAGCACCAATCAGCTTGGTGTAACGGGCTTCGTCCTTGCCCTTGACATAGTCAAGAAGCGAACGGCGGCTGGAAACCATTGCCAGAAGGCCACGACGCGAGTGGTTGTCCTTCTTGTGGCCCTTGAAGTGTTCGGTCAGGTTGTTGATCCGCTCGGTGAGGATCGCAACCTGGACTTCCGGAGAACCGGTGTCGCCTTCGACGGTTGCGTATTCCTTGATAAGCGCAGCCTTGCGCTCTGCAGTGATCGACATCGTGTCATCCTTTCAATGTTAGGATTTCGGGTCGCCAGCAGCCGGGATGTCGTCTAGCTGCGGCCATGAAGGCAAAAGTCCGCGATAAGCAGGGTCTGATGCTGGCGCTGCCTATAAACCATCCATCAGCAAAAGGAAAGAGGCCGTCTTGTGCGCCCTTGGGCAGCCTTTTCCGGTCATTCCGGGGCAAGACGCGGACGCATCGGCGCCGATTTCCGCTGGTGTTCCACCTTGGTGCAATCAAGATAGGTGGCAAAGACCCAACCGCCCATCCCCTCATCAGTCACGATGCGGACCCAACGCTTGCCACCGATCCAGGTTTCGTCGGTCACCTCGACCGCGATGCCGTTTTCAAGCGCGGACAGGATCCGGCCCTTGGGTTCGGCGCGCACGTTGAGCGGGGTTCCCGTCGGATCGGCCACGACACATTCGGCGGAAAGCGCGCGTCCGCCCGTCAGTGCGGTCGCCAAAAGACCGATACCCAAAATCGCTAGGCCTGGACGCATGCGCACTCCTCCATATTCCAGCGAGCCGGATGATCGTCATCAGGAAACTAGGCCGACAGGTCCGCATTCAACTTTTCCGCCAGGATCTTCACCCGCCATTCGATCCCGTCGGCATTCAGGAGCCTCTCCAGCTTCGCATCGAGCGCCATGCCGAGCATGCGTTCCAGAACCATGGTGCCAAACCCCTTGCGCGGCGGAACGGGGGCATCCGCGGCGATATCCGCCCCGGTTTCCTTCCAGACCAGAAGGAACGTCCCATCGACGACGGACCAGTTCAGATCGACCATGCCGCGCCCATTGGCCAGCGCGCCGTATTTGGTGGCATTGGTGGCAAGTTCGTGCAGTGCCATGCCGAGCGTTTGTGACACCTGTGCGTCCAGCCGCACCGGCGGTCCCGACAGCCGCACGCGCTTTGGATCGTCAGGGATGAATGGCTGCAGCTGGTTCTGCGCCAACTCGTGAAAATCCACGCCCTGCGCGGCATTGGCGATCATCAGGTCGGTGGAGCGGGCGAGACCGGTGATGCGCCGGCGGAACGCTTCGGCGAAATCAACGCGGCTTTCCGCAGCCCCCAGCGACTGGTTGAGCATCGACTGGATCACCGTCAACTGGTTCTTCGAGCGATGCGCCACCTCGCGCATCAGGAAGCGGGTCTCGTTTTCGGCTTTCCGGCGTGCCTGCGCCGCCTCGGCGAGCGCGGTGGAGACGGTCTCGATCTCGGCGATGATATGCTTGCGTGGCGCGATCGGCCGGCCCTGGCCGAGCAGATGCGCGTCCTTGGCCAAAAGCTTGACGCCCTGCGCGAGGAAGCGCGCGATGGTCGCGGAGCCGGCAACGGCGATACCGGCGAACAGCAGCCCACCGAGCGATAGCCAGACATAGGACCAGACCGCAGGCGCATCGACATCCGAACTCTTCGCCCAGGCGATGATCTTCCAGCCTGTAAGGAGCGAGAATTCCGTCACAGTGCGATATTCCACACCATCATGAACCGCCTCGCCGATACCGACGCGGAGAGCAGGCACGATGCTCATGAAAAAGGGCTTGCCAACCGGCATGTCGGCGACGGAGGACGCAATGACATTGCCGGCACCGTCGAGGAGCGTCGCGTTCCAGCCCGGCGACAGCACGTCGCGATTGACGGCCTTCGCCATGCTGGCGGCATTCTGCGTCAGTGTCAGCAGGTAGTCATTGTTGCCCTGCGGCGTCAGGATCGGCAGGTAGACGTTATAAACCCACTGCTGCGCCGTCTTGCCGAAGAAAACGTTCGATACGAGCGGTGTCCCCTGCGCGAAAGCCGCCTCGATCGATTCCGTATCCGACGCCTTGGAGAGCGGCGAACCGAAGGGGACGCGCGTGTTGAAGAGCTGGTTATGGCCGCGATCGATGACAAGCAGGTTGGAGTCCGTTCCCGCCAGAGCCGAAGACGCCCGCTGGTAAAACGCTTCCAGACGGGATTCGTCCACCGTACTGTCCGTTGACAGGACCTTCAGCGTCGTCAGCATACTGTCGATATCGCGCTCGACCACCCGCGTGACGGAGCCCGTCGATGCCTTGAGCAGCGCCGTGACAACGCGCTCCTGCTCATCGGTGCTGCGCTTCAGGATGATCATTGAAAAGACGAAGGATGGGACGATGGCGGCAAACAGCAAAGCCGTCAGATAAAAAGACAGCGGCCGCCGCAACCGTGCACGCAGGCGCATCCTCCACGGCTTGCCCGGCTTCGTCTCTCTGTCGTTTCCGTCGCTCAAACGTCCCTCATCCATCACCCCCGACCCGTGCGTCAGGCAGCGCCGACGCGGCCTGGCCCGCCGCGCTTTCTGTCCTGACGTCGTCGCGAATCCCGATCATGGATCGGAACATGCGCCAGCGATCTCGGTAAGGCAACCGATGCCGTGGGGAGAAATTATAGGACGCCGGCCGGATTTCAACCGGTGGCGAAGACCCGCTTGGGGCGAAACTCGCCTTCGCCGATCTCGCCGATGGCGATCAGCTTGCCGCGCGAGGTCGCATAGGCCTCGGGCTCGGCGGTCGGCGCATCGCGGCCACGCAGGATGATCGGATTGCCCATCTTCAGGCGATGCGCCTGGTCTTCGGTGATGGCGATATGCGGCAGGTTGGACAGCGCCTCACCGGTATCGATCAGGAAAGCGTCGAGCGCCTCCAGGCGTTCCTCATCGCTCTCGATCTTTTCAAGCGCCACGAGGTCGGCGAGCGGTACCATCGCTTCTTCGGCAAACGGCGCAACAAAGCTGCGGCGCAGCGAGGCGATATGGCCGAAACAGCCGAGGTCGCGACCGAAATCACGGGCGAGCGAGCGCACATAGGTTCCCTTGCCGCATTCGATCTCGAAATGCGCCATGTTGGGCGTGCAGCCGAGCAGCGACAGGCGGAAGACTTCGACCTCGCGGGCCGGGATGTCGACGGTCTCGCCTTCACGGGCGAGATCATAGGCCCGGTTGCCGTCGATCTTGATCGCCGAAAACCGCGGCGGCACCTGGCTGATCACGCCGGTATATCTTGGCAAGAGCGCGCGGATGTCCTCTTCCGTCGGACGGGTATCGGAGGACTGCACGACCTCGCCTTCAAGGTCGTCGGTCGAGCGCTCCTCGCCCCAGGCGACGGTGAATTCATAGATCTTGCGGCCGTCCATCACGTAAGGAACCGTCTTGGTCGCATCACCCAGCGCGATCGGCAGCATGCCGGAGGCGAGCGGATCGAGCGTGCCGGCATGCCCGGCCTTTTGCGCCTTGAACAGCCACTTGATCTTCGACACGGCCTCCGTCGAGCCGAAATCCAGCGGCTTGTCGAGGATCAGCCAGCCGGAAATCGGGCGGCCCTTGGGCTTGCGGGGTTTTGACATGTTTCAGGCTCTTTTTTTGCGAAACGTCGCTGCAGTCTTGGCAACGCTGCCATCCGGCATTTTCTGGCTGTTGCCCTTTTCGAAGCCCAGCGCATAGAGCCGGCGGGCGATCAGGTATCCGGCAGCGATCGTCGCGCCATTGTCGATGCGATAATCCTCACCGAGTTCCTCGACCATGAGGGGCTCGATGATCCCGAGCGGCGGCTTGCCGGAGGCCGCGGCCTCAAGCAGCAGCTTTTCATTGTAGGGCGAATAGACGATGGCTTCGAGCGCTTTCATCTCCCGGTCGCCATGGGCGATCTCCTTGCCGCGGCGAAACGGCAGGCCGGAGGCAACCATCATCTCGACGAGACGCACCGCCTCGGCATTGTCGAAACGCGCCAGTCCGTTGCGATAGAAGGTCTGGCGCTGCTCGAACGGCCAGCCGTTCATTTCATCGAGAGAGATATGCTTGGCCATTACTTGTCGCCGTCTTCATCCCTCAGGTCGCGCATGACCTCGGGCGAGCGCAGCAACTCGTCGATCTTCTTGTAATTGTCGAAGCTGGTATCGTCCTTGAAGCGCACTTCCGGCATGTATTTCAGCTGCCGCAGATGGGCTCCAAGCCGGCCGCGAATATATTTCGCGTTGCGGTTCAGCGCCTCGATCGTCGCAGAATGATCCGCCACGCCGAGCGGCGTCACGAAGGCCGTGGCGACCCTGAGGTCCGTCGACATGCGCACTTCGGAAATCGAGATTACCGTCTTCTCGATGACGGGATCGCGCACGTCTCCGCGCTGCAGCACCTGGGTCAGGCCTGCACGTACCTGTTCGCCGACCCTCAGCATACGCTGCGAGGGGGCAGAGGATGTCACTTTGCTCATGGTTTTTCCGCTGTCTGGCGTTTCATCGAACGCGACCAAGGCGGTCCAATGCTACTTTCAGGCCGAAAGGTCAAGACTTGCGGGCTTTTCGAGCGGAAAACCCGGCCTGAAAATGCCGAAAAACCCTTGAAAGTGCCCCGCCAGCATGATCAATTCCCGCAATTCGATGCAGCGAACGGAGAGAATATGCGGGTTCTGGTGGTGGAAAACATGATCCATTCCGACCTCGGACAGGTTGGCGTGGCGCTTGATGAGGCCGGGGCGGAGATCGACCTGCGCCGGCCATTCAACGGCGACGCCCTGCCCGCCAACCCCAGCGGCCATGATGCCCTGGTCGTGCTCGGAGGTGAACAAAGTGCGCTGGACGACCATATCCATCCCTATCTGCCGGATCTCGCCAGGCTGATGCATGCCTTCACGCAGGCGGACAAATCGGTGCTCGGCATCTGCCTCGGCAGCCAGCTTCTGGCGCGGGCGCATGGTGGCGACAATATCCTCGGCCGTACCCGCGAATTCGGCTGGCATGGCGTCGAACTGACGGAGGAAGGCAGACTCGACCCTGTCTTGAGCGCGGCCGGCGAAGCCTTCCCGAGCTTCGAGTGGCATTCCGACAGCTTTACCCTGCCGCCCAGTGCTGTTCACCTCGCCACCAATTCCACTGTGACCAACCAGGCCTTCCGCATCGGCCGCGCAGCCTATGGCATGCAGTTCCACTTCGAGGCCGGCACCCGAGTGGTCGAGGACTGGAACCGCATCTTCGAAGGCCAGATCAACGGGCTCGATCCCCACTGGTTCGAGCGGTATCCGGAACATGCGGCGAAACACGCCGAAAAGGCGGATGCCACCGGCCTGACGCTGGCCCGCGCATGGGTCGGCACGATCCGCAGTGAAAAAACAGCAGAAAACGGCTTCCGCGAGATCGCCGAGGCAATCGCCTGACATATAAATGTGTCAGAGCCATTTGCGTCCGGCGCCAGCCATCCTATGTATCGAGAGAGCTGGGCGTTACAGAGACAACGCGAAGAGGAACCTGCCCATTGAGGCGGGCCAGCCGGGAGGCGGAGTAACGGATGACGATCCATTCTGACAGGCAAGACGGCCGATCGACACCACGGCACCCGACCGCATGTCGGTCCCTTGCGCTCGGCCTGCTTTCGGCTCTCGCCTTCATCACCGTCGCCTCGCCGGTCATGGCCGCCTCCTGCGGCAATACGCCGGAGCCGGGCCTCGACTGGAGCGAATGCAACAAGAAGAACTTGATGCTTTCTTCCAGCGAACTGGAAGGTGCCAACCTCTCCGGCACCGACTTCTCGCTGACCGATCTCAGCGGCTCCAATCTCGCTTCGGCCAACTTTGAAAAGGCCAATCTGGTGCGGGCATGGCTGGCCGGCGCCAAGGCGGAAAAGGCGAATTTCGGCCATGTCGAGGCATATCGCTCGAGCTTTGCCAATATTATCGCCAACGGCGCCTCCTTTGTCGGTGCCGAACTTCAGCGGACTGATTTGAGCGGTGCGCAGTTGGCAGGCGCCGATTTTTCGAAGGCGGAACTCGGCCGCGTCAATTTCAAGGGTGCCGTGTTGACGGGCGCCAAGTTTTCCGTTGCCAACCTCTCTCGCGCCAATTTCAACGGCGTGACCTTCGAAGGCCCGATCGACTTCGAGGAGGCCTTCATGTTTCTCACCCATATCGAGGGCGTCGATCTTTCCGCCGCCACCGGCCTGCACCAGACCCAGATCGATCTCACCTGCGGTGATGAAAACACCAGGCTGCCGGAAGGCCTGAAGACGCCGACCACCTGGCCCTGCGCCTCCGATTGAGCGCACGAAAATCCTGCCGCTCGGTCGGTTGATCCACCAAGCGATAAATCACCGCATTGGATATCGGTGGCGACTTCGCTAGGCTCCGCGGAAAAGTGGAGGATCGAATCATGAGCGTTTTGAACACACCCATGGAGGGCGGCTGCCGTTGCGGCCAGGTACGGCTGAAGGTCAGCGCGCCACCGATCCTGACCATGGCCTGCCATTGCACCGGCTGCCAGAAAATGTCCTCCAGCGCCTATTCGCTGAGCGCCGCCATTCCCGCCGATGGCTTCGAGGTCACCGCCGGCGAGCCGGTGATCGGCGGCCTGCATGGCGCCACCCGCCATTATTTCTGCCCGCACTGCCTGACCTGGATGTTCACCCGCCCCGAAGGCATGGACTGGTTCGTCAACCTGCGGCCGACCATGCTGGACGACGCCAGCTGGTTCTCGCCCTTCATCGAGACCTTCACCAGCGAAAAACTGCCCTGGGCGACGACGGCGGCCGTGCATTCCTACGAGACCTTTCCGCCGATGGAAGCGTATGAGGGACTGGTGAACGAATTCGCGGCGCAATCTGCGCGATAAGCCGGAACCGGACGGAGTTTGAGCGAAATCAAGGCAGGTATTGTCAGCGGATCATAGGGATGATTGCCACCCTTCGGAGACCAGAGTGACCATTCCTACCTTCATTGCCGCCGTGCTCGCCCTGCTTCTGACGCCCGGCCCGACAAACACCCTGCTTGCCGTTGGTGGCGCATCGGCCGGCTTTCGCCGGTCCCTGCCGCTCATTCTGGCGGAGGTTTCCGGCTATCTCCTGACGATCACGCCGCTGGTGACCTTTGCCGGCCCTTATCTCGTCGCCCATCCGCTCGCCGCATCGGCGATCAAGCTCTGCTCTGCCGCCTGGGTCCTGCTGCTTGCCATCCGGCTCTGGACCACGCCACCAGCCACCGCCGGAACCTCCCCTTCGCTCGTCACCTTCCGCCAGGTCTTCATCACCACCGTGCTGAACCCCAAGGCCCTGATCTTTGGTCTGGTGCTGATACCGCACGGCACGCTCACCACCGTCCTGCCCTGGCTCGGCCTTTTCGTCATCATGGTAATCTCGGCCGCCTGCATCTGGCTCATCGCAGGCGCCGCCATCATCTACCGCAGGCGCAATGGCCAGTTCCCGCCCCTCCTCGCCCGCATCGCCGCCAGCGCCATGCTGCTGTTTGCGGCAAGCTTGGCGGGGAGTTCACTGGGGTTGATTTGAGGGCGGGTTTTCGAAAGATGCGGGCTGTCTGGCCAATCAGAAGAGCCGATACTTCGCCAAGGGCAAACCGTTCTTTTCGATATATTCGTTGCAAGCAGCGATCGCGTCGGCATTCTCGATACGCCAAAGCCGCTCACGCTCTGCCTTGACGGCCTGCTTGATCCCATCCTCCGCCGCCAGCGTCAGGTCGATCTTCAGGCCGCACGCCAAAGACAGGAGTTCACCGTCCAGCCGAAGTTTGACAGATTCGCGGGCAGGCTGAGACATGGGCATCTCCAGAGATTACGGGCAAACCATACGCCCGCAATCTCTGGATGAAAAGATCACTCGTCGCCCATTTTCAGCGCTGCGATGAACGCTTCCTGCGGGATTTCCACCTTGCCGAACTGGCGCATGCGCTTCTTGCCGGCCTTCTGCTTGTCGAGCAGCTTGCGCTTTCGGCTGGCGTCGCCGCCGTAGCACTTGGCGGTGACGTCCTTGCGCAGCGCCGAGATGGTTTCGCGGGCGATGACGTTGCCGCCGATGGCGGCCTGGATCGGGATCTTGAACATGTGCTTCGGGATCAGCTCCTTGAGCTTCTCGCACATGTCGCGGCCGCGCTTCTCGGCCGCCATGCGGTGGACCATCATCGACAGCGCATCGACCGGCTCGCCGTTGACGAGGATCGACATCTTGACCAGATGGCCTTCCTGATGATCTGTGATGCTGTAGTCGAAAGAGGCATAGCCCTTCGAGATCGACTTCAGCCGGTCGTAGAAGTCGAACACGACTTCGTTGAGCGGCAGGTCATAGGTCAGCATGGCGCGGGTGCCGACATAGGTGAGCTCGACCTGAATGCCGCGGCGGTCCTGGCAGAGTTTCAGGATGCCGCCGAGATAATCGTCCGGTGTCAGGATCGTGGCGCGGATCCATGGTTCGTGGATTTCCGAAATCTTGACGACATCCGGCATGTCGGCCGGATTGTGCAGTTCGCGCTCGGTGCCATCCGTCATGAACAGCTTGTAGACGACGGACGGAGCCGTGGCGATCAGATCGAGATCGAACTCGCGCTCGAGGCGCTCCTGCACGATTTCCAGATGCAGCAGGCCGAGGAAGCCACAGCGGAAGCCGAAGCCGAGCGCCGCCGAGCTTTCCATTTCGAACGAGAAGGACGCGTCGTTGAGGCGCAGCTTGCCCATGGCGGCGCGCAGATCCTCGAAATCGGCGGCATCGACCGGGAAAAGGCCGCAGAACACCACCGGCTGGGCCGGCTTGAAGCCCGGCAGCATGGTGGCGGTCGGGCGCTTGTCCTCGGTGATGGTGTCGCCGACGCGGGTATCGGCCACTTCCTTGATCGAGGCGGTGATGAAGCCGATCTCGCCGGGGCCGAGTGCATCGACATTGACCATCTTCGGCGTGATGACGCCGACGCGCTCCACCTGGTATTTGGCGTCCGTACCCATCATGCGGATGGTCTGGCCCTTTTTCAGGACGCCATCGAGAATGCGCACGAGAACGATGACGCCGAGATAGGTGTCGTACCAGCTGTCGACCAGCAGCGCCTTCAGCGGCGCGGTCTCGCCGCCTTCGCTCTTGGGCGCCGGCAACTGGTGAACAATGGCTTCCAGCACATCGGGGATGCCCAGCCCGGTCTTGGCCGAGATCAGGACGGCCTGCGATGCATCGATGCCGATGACTTCCTCGATCTGGTCGCGGATACGGTCGGGTTCTGCCGCCGGCAGATCGATCTTGTTGAGGACCGTGACGAGCTCGTGGTTGTTGTCGATCGCCTGGTAGACATTGGCGAGCGTCTGGGCTTCGACACCCTGGGACGCATCCACCACCAAAAGCGAGCCTTCGCAGGCCGACAGCGAGCGCGAGACTTCATAGGCGAAGTCCACATGGCCGGGCGTGTCGATCAGGTTCAACACATAGGTCTCGCCATTGTTGGCGACATAGTGCAGGCGCACGGTCTGCGCCTTGATGGTGATGCCGCGCTCCTTCTCGATCTCCATATTGTCGAGAACCTGTTCCGACATCTCACGGTCGGCGAGGCCGCCGGTCAACTGGATCAGGCGATCGGCAAGGGTCGATTTGCCGTGGTCGATATGCGCCACGATCGAGAAATTGCGGATATGCGACAGGGGGGTGCGGGTCGAATTTGTGCTCATTCGCCCGCATACAATGGAACCTCCCAAACTGCAAAGAATTTTACCGATCGCCCCGCGGCAAAAACATTTGAGCCTCGTTTCTGTCATAAAACGGGGCCGACGGAGGTTTCTTCGGTCATTTTCGGCGGAAGCAAGTGATTTCCGCCGGGTCCGGATCGTCGCAACCGGCAAGCAAGGTCACCGAAACCTTCGAAGCATGCCCTCAGCGATCGTCCTTCGCGCCCTCGACCAGCGCGCCGGCATTGGGCATCTGCGCGCTCTTCATCTCGAAATTTTCCCGCAGGTGCGGCGGCACGGTCTCGCGGAATTTCAGCCGGGCCGCGACGAAGGCGGCATAGGCGAGCGCCGTGCCCATTGCCGCATAGATGAAGGTCTTCGGCCCGAAGACCGGCGTCAGGACGGTGATCGACAGCGGAATGATCGTCGCCGCGATCGACCAGCACATCAGCAGCGTCGAGGCGAGCGGCACGAAATCGGCCGGCGCCGTGCGGTCGTTGGCATGCGCATTGGCGATCGAATAGACGGTTTCGACCGCACCGGCGAAGACAGCAAAGACCAGCATCAGCAGGATGAGATTGGCGAAGGAGACGGCAAGCGACGCGACGGCGGCGGCCGAGATCAGCAGGCAGACGAGAATGAGCACGATGCGGCGGTCGATGCGATCGGACAGTACGCCCATCGGATATTGAATGAAGATCAGGCCGAACTGCATGACCAGCATCAAGAGCGCCACGTCGCCCTGGCTGACCTGGTTGGCGGCGGCATAGATCGGCGTGAAGCCCTGAACCGACATGGACAGCCCGCCGGCGGCAAGCACGCCGACGAAGGCGACCGGCGAATTGCGCCAGACCATCGGTACATCGACGCTGACCTTGGCCGGCGGCGGCGGATTGGGCAGCCGTGTCAGCCCGATCGGCAGGATCGCGACAGTGGTAAAGAAGATTGTCAGGAGCGGCGCGAGATTACCCTCCGTCGGAATCTGCCCGAACAGCCAGGCGCCGAAACCGAGCGCGATGACATAGGTCATGTAGAAAACCGACATCGCCTTGCCGCGCCAACTGTTGGCGCTGGCGTGATTGAGCCAGCTCAGCGAAATGATGAAGTTGATATTGCCGGCCGCGCCATAGAGCCCGCGCGCGAACACCCAGAGCAGCGGATTGAAGCCGAGCGCGATCAGGAAGGCCGAGAGAAGTACCAGCGCCATGGAGCAGGAGAAGGCCCGGGCATGGCCGACGCGGCGGATCACCGGGCCGGCAACCACGCAGCCTGCAAGCCCGCCGAAGGCAAGCGCCGTCACCGCCGCGCCGGCAACCCAGGACGCACTGTCGCCGCTCGCCAGCAGGAAGGGCACATAGGCGAACATGATGCCGTTGCCGATGCCGACGCAGGCCATGGAGAGCACGATACTGGCGATCGACAGCACCGAAGCCCGTGGCTGGTCTGGTCCCGCATCCGCTATCGCCGCCATCCGCCCTCGCAGTCGAACCGGCAGCGTCTGCCGTTCAAGCATTGTCTAACATATTGATCGCGGGGCAATTCTCGCACCCTGCGGATCATTTCGACGATACAGGGATCGCCTCCCGAATGGTGTCGTCAAAGCGGCATGTGACAGATTTTTTGGAAGGATGCCACTCTCCAATTGACTCCACTATGAGATCATTTAATTCTTATATCATGGAAATTGCGCAAGAGAATTCAGACAGGGCGCTCGGTGAGCGCATGAAGGCGCTGCGAATGGCGCAGCCAATGACGCTCAACGAGCTCTCCCAGCGTGCCGGCGTCAGCCGCGCAATGATTTCCCGCATCGAGCGTGGGGAGGCGAGCCCGACGGCTCAGCTCCTGGCGCGGCTGTGCAGCGCGCTCGACACGACCCTGTCGCGGTTTTTCGCGCCCGACGAAGAGGCCGGTTATCCGCTGCTGCGCCGCGACGAACAGCGCGTCTGGCGTGATCCGGGAACCGGCTATCTGCGCCGCTCGGTATCCCCGGACGGCATGGGATCGCCCGTCGATATCGTCGAGGTGGAATTTCCGCCCGGCGCCAGCGTCGTCTTCGAACCACAGCAATTCGACGACGGCCAGACACAGCATCTCTGGCTGTTCGAAGGCAGACTGACGATGACGACGGGCGAGGCGACGCACATTCTGGAGCCGGGCGATTGCCTCTTCATGCGGCTTGCCGACGGCCATTCCTTTCACAATCCCCACAGCCAGCCGGCACGCTATACCGTCATCCTCCACCGCAGCAAAGTTTGAGCAATGTCCGATATCACCATCCGCACGCTTGCCCCTTCCGAAACCGCCGCCGCACTGCCGGCGCTGGCCGATATCCTGTCGGATTGCGTCGAGGGCGGCGCATCCGTTGGCTTCATGTCGCCCTACGGGCCGCAGGACGCCATGCCTTACTGGGAAAGTGTGGCGCAGGCGGTGAAGGACGAAACAACGGTGCTCATCGTCGCGGAGCGGGATGGCGATATTCTGGGCACGGTCCAGCTCGGCATCGGCACCATGCCGAACCAGCCGCACCGCGCCGACCTGAAGAAACTGCTCGTCCATCGCAAGGCGCGCGGCCTCGGACTTTCCCGCGCCCTGATGGATGCCGCCGATGTCGAGGCGACGAGACATGGACGCCATATCCTGGTGCTCGATACCGCGACGGGAAGCCCAGCGGAATTCATCTATGAAAAGCTCGGCTGGCAACGCGTCGGCATCATCCCGCAATATGCGCTGATGCCCGACGGCAGCTATTGCGGATCAACCTTTTTCTACAAAGCGCTGACGCGTAGCTGATCCGCCGGCGGCAGCGTGCGCCCACAAGCGATAATTCCACCTGTCCTTGTGACCAGAAATGGCTTGATTTTCCTGAAAGAACTCATGCTTTCCAGTCTTACTACCCGTTCCGCGATCAGGATGTTCGTGTTAGCTGGAGTGCGGCTGCAAAGCCGATTGTTCAGAGGGGAATTCATGAAAACCATTCGTCACCGCGCGGGCCTTGCCGCGCTTTCCGTGCTGCTCGCATTCGCCGGCATGTCCACCGCCTCCGCCGCGGACGTCACCTTCCAGATGCAAAACAGCCACCCGAACGCCGTCGAACTCGAACTCTACAGCCAGGACCGCGACCATGTTTGGCCGGGCAACAACCAGGTCTATCTGCTGGATGACGGCGAGACCAAGCAGATCCCGCTCTCCTGCGATGAAGGCGAGAAGATTTGCTACGGCGCCTGGGTTTCCGGCGACAAATCGACCTATTGGGGCACGGGTCCTGACAATGCCGAAACGTGCTCCGACTGCTGCTACACCTGCCAGGGCGGCAGCACGGAAGAAATCGACCTGACAGAATAGACTTGCCCGCCTGAGGGGAGTGGAATGTGGAGGCTGGCGGCTTTGCTGCCGGCTTTCAACGCGCGTCCGCGCGGTGACGGAGCCCAATCGATCCATCATGGCAATTTTTCACTCGGACGCGCATGAATAACACCCATGGCGCGGAGAGAAATGACAAAGGATTTGGAGCCCAGTCATCCAAACTGGCAAGCAACGCCTCTGCTCAGTTCCCGACCGAGCCGACCAGGACTTCCGCGCCGTTTTCGATGGTGACCCAACGGCCGGTGTTGAACGAGGCCTGGCGCTTCAGGAAGCGATAGGAGGTCTTGGTCCAGAGCTTGATCTCGTTGTCGAGGTTGTCGAGGATGAAATCGCCCTGGGCGGTGCGCACGGTCAGCACGGCATGGCCTTCGCCATCGGGCTTGCGTACGACGGTAATGAGCAGGTCGGCCGGCGAGAAGCCCTTTTCCATCAGGCGCTTGCGCTTGAGGAGGACGAAGTCCTCGCAATCGCCGGCAGCAACCGGATAGGACCAGACTTCATCCTTGCCGAACTGATCCATGTCGATCATCGGCGTGATTTCGCGGTTGGTGGCGAGGTTGACCTCGCGAATGACCGACCAGCCGAAATCGGTGACGCGCGGCGCGGTCATCGACTTGGTCTTGATCTCGCATTCGGCGCGGTACTTCTGGCAGAATTCGTAATGGCCGATCGGCTGGGAGGTGATGGCGCCCGTCTGCATCGAGAGGGCCGTTGCATTCGGCGCCGGAATTGCCGCGCTTGCCGATACGAAAACAGCAGCCAAAGCAACGGCCGCTTTCTTGATCCCAGTCAACTGCGCCATACACGTCCCCTGTGGCGCGGTCTTTCCCCGGAAATCATTCCCGGCGAACCCCCGCGAAAATCTGAAGTCTGACCGTCAGCTTTTTATGGGCCGTCCCTGCCCGCGCTGCTCTAATCGTTAACAAAGAGTTAACAGCGCACCCGAAACGAAGTCAATCTGCAGAATTAGGGATTGCGAGATATGGTTAAAATGCGCGGCAAATCAGCATCAGTGGTGATTTGCCGCTGATTTTGCTGTCTTTTCAGCTTTCGGACATGGCCGCCACGGCAGCCAGGATGCGCTCGATATCCTCCGGCCGCGACAGCCGGTGATCGCCATCGCGGATGAGGGTCATGACCACGTCGTCGGATGGCAAATGCTCCATCAGTTTCAGCGCATGCCGATAGGGGACGTCCGGGTCTTCCATACCTTGCAAGATATGAACCGGGCAGCCGGTTTCGATAATTCCATCCAACACGCGGTTGCGCCGCCCATCATCGAGCAGCCGGGCGGTGAAGATGTTCGGGTCCGGCCCATAGGGTGTCGGCTCCTCGAAATAGCCGCGTTCGGCAAGCGAGGCGCGCTCCGCATCCGTCAGGTTGGGCTCGATGAGATCGGACGTGAAGTCGGGCGCCGGCGCGATCAGCACCAGACCGGCGACGCGGCCACCCTCGCCTCGGGCGCGCAATTCGGCGATCAGCCTGAGCGCCACCCAGCCGCCCATCGACGAGCCGACGAGGACCATGCGTTTGGGCGACGTATGGTCGATGACCGCAAGGCTTTCCTCCAGCCAGCGGGAAATCGTGCCGTCTGCGAAAGCACCATCGGAGATGCCGTGACCGGAATAGTCGAAGCGGATGCAGGCGGCACCGGTTGACAACGCATGACGCTCCAGCTCGACCGCCTTGGTGCCGGCCATGTCCGACCGGTATCCGCCGAGCCAGACGAGCGCTGGCATGGTGTTGCCTTCCGCGGCCGGCAGGATCCGCATGGCAATACGCCGCGATTCCTCACTTTTGCCGACATCGATATATTCCAGTTGCGCGTCCGGATCGGACAATGACATCAGCTTTTCTCCATTTCTTCACCGTTCGTTGCCATTTTTCTTTCTAAAACAGATTCTCCAGAGGGCCGACAGGTGGTGATTTCCACAAAGACCTGTGTTATTGACTTTCGCGCAGCAATTCACACATGACGATCAAGCGGCATTTGAACGGCGTTTCGCCGGAAAATCGCGCTATCAACAAACAGCACAGATTCGTAACAGCTCGAGGAGAGTACGACCATTCGCAGACCGTTCAAAACGGACGCCCCGGTTAAAGACGGGCCCCGCTCCAACAAGGAAATCCGGTCCCTCCGGGTTCAGCTCATCGACGCCGAAGGTGTCAACCACGGCAGCGTTCCCACCGATCAGGCACTCCGCATGGCGGAAGAGCAGGGTCTCGATCTCGTCGAGATCTCGCCGAACGCTGAACCGCCGGTGTGCAAGATCCTTGACTTGGGCAAGCTGAAATACTCCACCCAGAAGAAGGCGGCGGAAGCCCGCAAGAAGCAGAAGATCATCGAGATCAAGGAGATCAAGATGCGTCCGAACATCGACACGCACGACTATGACGTCAAGATGCGCGCGATGAACCGCTTCTTTGAAGAGGGCGACAAGGTCAAGGTGACGCTGAAGTTCCGCGGTCGCGAAATGGCGCACCAGGAACTGGGCATGAAGCTCCTGCTCCAGGTCAAGGAAGACACCGTGGCGATCGCCAAGGTTGAAGCCGAGCCCAAGCTCGAAGGCCGTCAGATGATGATGGTACTGGCGCCGAGATAAGCACCGGCTTCAGGAACCCGATGGAGCCGCCGCCTGGCGGCTTTTTCGTTTTCGTGACCGAGCAATCGGAAATATCGGTCCTTGCCGTGAATCCCATTGCGCTTTGGGGGCGCTTCGGTTACAAGCCCCCGTCCGAACGGTCCGGCAGGGCATGCCGTGGCCGTTCTTTACGCTGGAGACGACCTCGTCAGTCGATCTCGATATCAAGAAAAATGGAGTAGCAAAATGCCCAAGATGAAGACGAAATCTGCTGCCAAGAAGCGGTTCAAGATCACCGCGACCGGCAAGGTCCTGGCAGCTGCCGCCGGCAAGCGCCATGGCATGATCAAGCGTTCCAACAAGTTCATTCGCGATGCACGTGGCACGATGGTGCTTGCAGAGCCTGATGGCAAGAAGGTCATCAAGAACTACCTGCCCAACGGTCTCTGAGACTTAGGCATTTTTGGATTTTAAGGAGATCATGACATGGCACGTGTAAAACGCGGCGTAGCAGCTCACGCCAAGCACAAAAAGACACTCAAGGCAGCCAAGGGCTTTTACGGCCGCCGCAAGAACACCATCCGCGCCGCCAAGGCCGCCGTGGATCGTTCGAAGCAGTTCGCCTACCGCGACCGCAAGGTCAACAAGCGCAATTTCCGCGCCCTGTGGATCCAGCGCATCAACGCCGCCGTCCGCGAACATGGCCTGACCTACGGCCGCTTCATCGATGGCCTGGCCAAGGCCGGCATCGAAGTTGACCGCAAGGTTCTGTCCGACATGGCAATCCATGAGCCGGAAGCATTCGGCGCGCTCGTCGCCGCTGCCAAGAAGGCGCTTGAATACCTCAAGACCGCCGGCACCACCAACGAGTTTGAAAGCGCGGTCAAGTAAACCAGCGCTTCCCAAAACCTATCTGAACACTTGGGAAACCCGCGCTGGCACGGCTGGCGCGGGTTTTTCTTTGACCGATCACGGCAATGAACCGGGAATATTGCGATGTCCGATCTGGAAGCACTAAAAGAAACCCTGCTGGCCGAAGTGACCGGCGCCGACGACGAGGCCGCCATCGAAGCCGTACGCGTCAATGCGCTCGGCAAGAAGGGCTCGATCTCCGAGCTCCTCAAAACACTCGGCACCATGTCGCCCGAGGAGCGCCAGACACGGGGTGCTGCGATCAACGCGCTGAAGACCGATGTCTTTGCCGCCATCACCGCCCGCAAATCCGACCTGAAGGACGCCGCCATCGCCGAGCGCCTGGCCCGCGAGACCGTCGATATTTCGCTGCCGGTGCGTTCCTCGCCCGCCGAGCGCGGCCGCATCCATCCGATCAGCCAGATCATCGACGAGATCACCGCGATCTTCGCCGACATGGGCTTCTCGATCGCCGAAGGCCCGGATATCGAGACCGACTATTATAACTTCACCGCGCTGAACTTCCCCGAAGGCCACCCGGCGCGCGAAATGCACGACACGTTCTTCTTCAATCCGGACGCAAACGGCGAGCGCAAGGTTCTGCGCACCCATACGTCGCCCGTTCAGGTGCGCACAATGGAGGCCCAGAAGCCGCCGATCCGCATCATTATCCCCGGCAAGACCTATCGCCAGGATTCGGACGCCACGCACTCGCCGATGTTCCACCAGGTCGAGGGCCTGGTCGTCGATACCAAGTCGAACGTCGCCAACATGCGCTGGATCCTCGAAGAGTTCTGCAAGACCTTCTTCGAGGTCGATCATGTGAGGATGCGTTTCCGCCCGTCCTTCTTCCCCTTCACCGAGCCATCTTTCGAGGTCGATATCCAGTGCGACCGCTCGTCCGGTCCGATCGTCAAGTTCGGTGAAGGCTCCGACTGGATGGAAATCCTCGGCTGCGGCATGGTGCATCCGAACGTTCTGCGCGCCGGCGGCCTCGATCCCGATGTCTACCAGGGCTTTGCCTGGGGCATGGGGCTGGACCGCATCGCCATGCTGAAATACGGCATGCCGGATCTGCGCAACTTCTTCGACGCCGATGTGCGCTGGATGAGCCATTACGGCTTCAGGCCGCTCGACATGCCGACCTTGTTTGGCGGTTTGAGCGCGTAGCGATATGCCGACGGTCCTGCGCAAATACGGCTACCGCTTCCACTTCTATTCGGGCGACGGGCACGAGCCGCCGCATATTCATGTGGATGGGAGTGGCGGCGAAGCTAAAGTTTGGTTGACGAATTTGATGCTCGCACAGTCGAAGGGCTTCAGCCAACGCGACATCGCACGTATATTGCAGGTCGTAGAAGAACACAAAGAACAGATGCTGGAGGCATGGCATGACTACTTCGGATGATGCATATCCCGACAGCGAGCGCCCGGTCGAAGTCTGGTGTGACTTGCATGAACTGCATGTTCGGCTGGCGGATGGCAGACATGTATCGACACCAATCTGGTGGTATCCCCGACTTTTGAACGCAACCCCCGCCCAGCGAAATACTGTCGAATTGATGCTTGCCGGTGTTCACTGGCCTGAAATTGACGAGGATCTTTCAATCGATGGGATGCTGAAGGGCCGGAAGGCTCCCGGCGCACGTGCGCCTGTGAAGGCTGCCTGACGATTCCCGGCGGCGGCTCAAAAACCTATCCATCGACGACGCTGCAAAGCTTGTACCAAATAGCTTAATTTGAGAAGAAATCATGAAATTCACACTCTCCTGGCTGAAAGACCATCTGGAAACGGATGCCACCCTTGAACAGATCTGCGAGCGCCTGACGGCGATCGGGCTGGAGGTCGAGGATGTCGACGACAAGGCGGCGTTCAAGCCGTTCGTCATCGCCAAGGTCGTCTCGGCCGAAAAGCACCCGCAGGCCGACAAGCTCAAGGTGCTGATGGTCGATACCGGCGCCGGCGCCCCCGTGCAGGTTGTCTGCGGTGCGCCGAATGCGCGCGCCGGCCTCGTCGGCGCCTTTGCCGCCCCCGGCTCCTACGTTCCCGGCATCGACGTGACGCTCGCCGTCGGCACCATCCGTGGCGTCGAAAGCCGCGGCATGATGTGCTCGGAAAAAGAGCTACAGATGTCGGACAATCACGACGGCATTATCGACCTGCCGGACGATGCGCCCGTCGGCGCCAGCTTCGCTTCCTATGCCGGCCTCGACGATCCGATGATCGAGATCAACCTGACGCCGAACCGTCCGGACTGCACCTCGATCCACGGCATTGCCCGCGATCTCGCCGCCTCCGGCCTCGGCCGGCTCAAGGCACAGCCGCAACCGAGCTTCACGGTCGAAGGCGAGACGACCACCAAGGTCAAGCTCGACCTCGGCGCTGACACGCATCTCTGCCCGGGTTTTGCCCTTCGCCTCGTGCGCGGCGTCAAGAACGGCCCGAGCCCGAAATGGATGCAGCAGCGCCTCATCGCCATCGGCCTTCGTCCGATCAACGCACTGGTCGATGTCACCAATTACATGACCTTCGACCAGGGCCGCCCGCTGCACGTCTTCGACGCCGGCAAGGTCAAGGGCAACCTGACTGTCCGCCGCGCCGTCGAGGGCGAAAAGGTTCTGGCGCTCGATACCCGCGAATACACGCTTTCGCCGGCTAACGTCGTGATTTCCGATGAGAACGGCATCGAGTCGATCGGCGGCATCATGGGCGGCGAACATTCCGGTTGCGACGAGAACACCGTCGACGTGCTGGTCGAATCAGCGCTCTGGGATCCGATGAACATCGCCAAGTCGGGCCGCACGCTCGGCATCATCACCGATGCGCGCTATCGCTTCGAGCGCGGCGTCGATCCGGAATACATGGTCGCCGGCCTCGATCGCGCCACCCAGCTGATCGTCGACATCTGCGGCGGCACGGCAGCGAAAACCGATGTCGTCGGCTATGCCGGCTACTCTGCCAGGACCGTCGATTTCCCGATCTCCGAGGTCAAGCGCCTCACCGGCCTCGAGGTCAGCCCGGAAGAAAGCGTTGCGATCCTGAAGGGCCTCGGCTTCGGCGTCGCGGGCTCCGGCAGCCAAGTCTCCGTCTCGGTTCCCTCTTGGCGTCCCGATGTCGATGGCAAGGCCGATCTGGTCGAAGAGGTCATGCGCATCCATGGCGTCGACAAGATCAAGCCGCAGCCAATCGAAAACCTCGGCGCCGTCAACGGCAAGATCCTGACGACGCTGCAGATCCGCACCCGCCTTGCCAAGCGTGCGCTCGCCTCGCGCGGCATGCTGGAAGCCGTCACCTGGTCGTTCATCTCGAAGGCGCAGGCCGAACTGTTCGGCGGTGGCGCACCGTCCCTGTCGCTGGCAAACCCGATCGCCGCCGACATGTCCGACATGCGCCCCTCGCTGCTGCCGGGCCTTTTGACCGCCGCCCAGCGCAATGCCGACAAGGGTTTTGGCGACGTGGCGATCTTCGAGGTCTCCGGCACCTATGAAAACGATACGCCGGCCGGCCAGCGGCGCGTGGCGGGCGGCATCCGCCGCGGCACCGCCTCGCTGGCTGGCGCCGGCCGGTCCTGGTCGAATGCGGTGAAGGGCGGCGGCAAGGCGGTCGATGTGTTCGACGCCAAGGCCGACGCCATCGCGGTTCTGGAAGCCTGCGGCGTGCCGATGGGCAATGTCCAGTTCGAGGCCGGCGGCCCGTCCTGGTATCATCCCGGCCGCTCGGGCACGATCAAGCTCGGCCCGAAGATCGTTCTCGGCACCTTCGGCGAATTCCACCCAAAGACGCTCGAAGCGCTCGACGTCTCCGGCGCATTGGCCGGCTTCGAAATCTATCTCGACGCCATGCCCGAGCCGAAGAAGAAAGCCACCCGCACCAAACCCGCGCTGGACCTCTCCCCCTTCCAGGCCGTCAAGCGCGACTTCGCCTTCGTGGTCGACAAGTCGGTCGAAGCCGGCGCCATCCTGAAAGCCGCCGGCAGCGCCGACCGCAAACTGGTCACCGGCGTCAACGTCTTCGACATTTTCGAAGGCGTGGCACTCGGCGAAGGCAAGAAATCCATCGCCATCGAAGTCGTCATCCAGCCCGCCGACCGCACCCTGACCGACGAGGACTTCGAAGCCCTGACCGCCAAGATCATCGCCAATGTGACGAAGAATACGGGCGGGGTCTTGCGGGCGTAATGGTGTGAGCATCGGGAGGGGCGATTGGCCTCTCTCGGTGGCTGCAAGATCAACCTCTGGTATTTTGGCGATTGATACGGCTGTGAAAACGCGGACGCCCTACACCGGATCACAATGGCCGATTTGGCGCCGGAAGCGGACTGTCTGAAGTTGGGGTGCCGCAAGCTGGAGCCGACATTTAAAAGTCTGGCGGCTTGGTCGATCTCGGCCTAAATCTGACAGAAGGGTTCTTCGTCGTCACGGTTGAGCTCGCCCATCCAGACTCTAGAAGTCAGACCACACCACCTACTGTTCAGCATTCTACGTTTCAGGTGGAGCACGTTGACAGTGAATCCGCAACCGCCGTCCAGAGGTGATAGAGGGAGCTAGCCGGGATCGTGCGGGCCGTCGGCACCTCGTTGAGGTCAAGACAGTCATGCCAGCAGCCATGCGGCACGCCTGTCATGTACCCGGCAAGGATCGCGGAGGCGACGTCGTCTGCCTCTGTCCGATATCCCGGAAAGCCAAGTCGTTCATGGAGCGCCATGGAAGCCTTGAGCATCTCCACCTGGGGCCACAGACGCCGCGAAGGGCTGATAGGCTTATCTGCCGAAACGGTATCGACCAGGAAAAGCGAGCCCGGCGTGCGCCCTACGGCCAGCGCGGTCGAGAACAGGTCCAAGCATATCTTGGTATTATCGCTGCGCGCGAGATTATCATGACGGGTCGCCAACCAGACCCACTCGCACATATGGCCTGGCTCCAGCCGATCGGATCCGTATCGCTCGGCTAGTTCCCAGTGGGGGCCGAAAAATTCGTGAAGCGGCCCATTCGGTGCGACAAGAAAATGCGATCGCAAGAGTGCGAAGGCATTGCTTTCCGACCTCATATGCTTGGGGGTCCGATTGTTCTCGCACAAGGCCAGTGTCGCTTCGAGGTAATGCATGTGCGGGTTCTGGCGACGAGGCAGGGTGCCATCGCTGTCTTCGGCCCAGCCGCCGAAGGGGTCTGCAAGGGTCCTGTCGATCGCCAGGATCGTCTGGTCGATCTGATGCCTGTAGCCGTCCTTGCCGGTCGCCGTCAGCAGCCAGGAGAGAGCGAGGAGCACGCAGGCATTGTCGTAGAGATCACGAACCGGATCAGTAATGCGCTCGGTATGACGGTGGAAACTTCTCGCGTAGCCGCCGCGTCTCCCGCCGACCCAGGCGACGCGGTGCAGGTTGGCGAAGGCCCGCTCTGCCATGGCGAGCGAACCCGCGGGGGCAACGCCGAGATGGGCCGCATGGGCGTGAACATAAATCTGGCGGGCGACAGTTCTGGTCCGCACCTCACCTGCCTTCTGAGGCGATCCATCCAGCTCCATGTATTCAATGAATTGGCCGCAGCCGTCGTCGAAACCCGATTTGCTCCAGGTAGGCAGAATTTCCTCGAGGAAGACGCGTTTCAGTTGCTGGACGCTCATGGCTGATCGCCTGGTGGGACGACCGACCCACTGTCCGCATTCACAAGGCTGCCCCGATGGGATGCATTGTTTCGAGAAGCCTGCTGATCTTGATCGTGGTGAAGTTGGAATATGTATCCGAGACGGCATATGGCAGCGCGATCAGATCGCCATGCCGCATGGCACCGCAGGAATAAACGACGTTCGGCACATAGCCCGCGCGCTCCGTTGGTTCGGGCTGCAGCAAGGGTTCGACCGTGCGCGATAGGATGATGCCCGGATCGTGCTTGTCGAGCAACGTCACCCCGATCGCATATCGGCGCATCGGGCCGACGCCATGGGTGAACAGCAGCCATCCCTCGTCGATTTCAACGGGCGAGCCGCAATTGCCAATCTGGACGAACTGCCAGGCGAATTCCGGCTTCATCAGGAGCCGTCCTTCCTCCCATTGATGCAAGTCGTCGGAATAGAGCAGAAAGAGGTTTTCGCTGTCCTGCCGGGCGATCATCGCGTAGCGGCCATCGATGCGACGGGGAAAGAGCGCCATGCCCTTGTTGCGGGCGGCGGGTCCCCGCAGCGGCGTCAGGGTGAAGTTCAGGAAGTCCGTCGTCTCCAGAAGCTCCGAGCGGATGGATGAGCCGCTATAGGCGGTGTAGGTGGCGAAGTAGATCGTTTTGCCGTCGTCGTCGAAGGCGACGAAACGGGCATCTTCGATGCCGTTCGATTGCGCCTCGGTCACTGGAAAGATGACCCGTTCGCTGAGATCGCTTTCGTCCTTGAAACTGATCCCGATGCAGCCGGCGGGCGCCAGTCCGTCACTTGCATGGATTTCCGGCAGACCTGCCAGTTGCGTCGGCGCATCAATGGTGACGTCCCCCTCCGCGTCGATCACGCCCGAGCGGAAGGTGAGCGAGGAGATGTGTCCCTCTCCCACGGCCCTCAAGCTGATGATGAGCCGACGGCTCCCTTCAGCTACACCGGACTGATCCGGATGCGACACGATGCTCGGATTGAATAGAGCGGCGGACTCGAAGGAATACTCGTTCATGAAATAGGCGCCGACCAACTGTCTTTGCTGCTGGCTGAAGCGCTGGTGGTGCTGAAAAGCATCCTCCATCGCGTCCGCCCGCAGTTCGAACTGGCGCAGCAGGTTGCGGTGCCTGCCATCGAAATTGGCGAGGATGTCGCGCAGTTGATTGGCCGTCGCCGTCGGGTCCAGCGACAAGACGCGATCGACGATTTCATTCGCCCGCGACTTGTCGCGTGGATTGAGATGTCGAGGTTCGGTCGACGGCTTGAAAGGTCGCACGATAACGCGCGTCGGATCGGGCCTCAGATAGAGGGCCTGCCGATTGAGAAGGCTGGACCGGGGCAATGTTGATCTTTCGAAGTTCTTACTGGGGGTGGGACCGCTCATGACAATTGCCGGGCGCTGACCCTTGGAGGTATCGGTCGCAGCATCTGATTGACGCGACCAAGCTCCACGCAGGAGATCAGGTAGCAGAGCACGGATTCGGCTCCCCGGTTCTCGTTGGGGCGATCCACATGCAGGCCGTCGCGGCAACTGCCCGTTTCCGGGTCGACGAGGGAGACGCCGTGATCATTGCTTCCCGTGAACCAGTCGAAGGCCCTGTGCGCGGCCTCGATCCAGCTCCTGTCCGAGGTCGCCTCGTAAGCCGCAAGACAGGCGGCCACGGTTGCCGTCGCCTCGACCGGCTGTTGGTCGAAGAGCCTGGGTGGCTGTCCGACCTCGAAGAAGCCATCGGTTCCGATAGCGCGGAAATTGCCCTTCTCCCCTGTCTGCTGGGTCATCAGCCATTCCAGCGTTGCAACGCCAGTCTCGACGAAGGCCGGCACCTTCGTCGCGATGCCGGTCATGATCAACGCCTGGCTCAGGCGGGCATTTTCATAGGATAGTCCCTCCTCAAACCAGCGGCGCCCGCTCTTCGACACACGACGGTCCAGGTCCATCAGACTGTCGGCATGACGAAGGCGCAGCATGCGCGCTTGGGCGTCTTGAGGATTGGCTTTGCAGTAATCGTTGAGGCCGAGAAGCGTGAAAGCCCAGGCGCGCGGGGAACGAAAGTCGAGCGTGACGGACATCGCCTGGGTAAAGAGGGCACTCGCCCATCGGCGGCGTGGTGCATCCGTATCGGACAGGGCGCAGGCACCGAGCGCCCAGAGGGTTCGCCCATGGCTGTCTTCGGAGCCCTTGTCTTCGAGCCAACGGCGGTCATAGCTCATGAAGTTTCGGAACCGGCCTGTATCCGGGTTCCAGGCGTGTTCGACGAAGGCTGCGAAGGAGGCTGTCATCCTGTCCGCTATGCCCGTCTCGCCGACGGCCGACAGGAGCGAGGACAGAAGCAGGGCTCGCGCGTTGTCATCGACGCAATAGCCATGCGACCTGTCCGGCACGGAGAACACCGCATGCTGGATGATGCCCGTGTCGTCGCACATCGTGTGCAGATGGCCAAGCTTCAAAGCTGTCTGCTGCGGTGGGCGCTTGATCCGCAGGGAGATCAGGTCGCTGACGAGCTTGGGCCGATAGGCGGTGCGCGCCTTCGTCATGCTGTCGAGATAGAGCGTGGCGACATGCGACCAGATCATTGCGCGGCCGGCCTCGTAGGCCCTCTTGCGCATCGCCATCCTGGCCTCGTCATCGCCAAGCAAGGTCGCGATTGCGTTCGCCGTCGCCGGCGCATCCCCAAAAGGGACCAACACGCCGCGGCCGTCGCCCAAGAGATCACAGGCGTGCCAGTAAGGCGTCGAAACCACAGCACTGCCCATTCCGAAACTGTAGGACAGCGTTCCCGACGTCATCTGCGCCTCGTCCAGATAGGGCGTCACATAGACGTCGCACATGGCAATGAAGTCGAGAAGCGTCGGCAGATCGACGAAACGATTGAGAAACTGCACCGCATGATCGACGCCCAGCCGCTCGGTGCGCTGGCGCAGACTGTCACGATAGGCCTCGCCCTGCTGACGCAGAAGCGTCGGGTGCGTGGCGCCGAGAACGATATAAAGGGCCTCGGGGCTCTCCTTGAGAATGGCGGGCATGGCATCGATGACCACCTCGATACCCTTGTTGGGAGAGAGGAGACCAAATGTCAGGATGATGGGCCTGCCGGCGTAACCGCGCTCAATCTTGGCAAGGTCCGGATCATGAAAGGGCCGATCGGGTATGCCATGGGCGATGACGTCGATCTTCTGGGGAGCCACGCCATAGATTTCCGTCAGCAGCGTGCGTCCCTTCTCCGCCATGACGACGACACGGCTGGACTGGGCCGCGACCTTTTGAAGGACCCGGTGTTGAGACAGTGTCGGTTCGGCAAGGATGGTGTGGCAGGTGGTAACGAGCGGAATGCGCAGGTTTTCCAAAAGCGCGAGGATATGTTCGCCGTCCGGACCGCCGAAAATGCCGAATTCGTGCTGCAGCGAAACCACATCGAACCGGCCTTCATTCAGGACCCGCGCGGCCGTCACATAGTCTTCGACTTCCTCCTCGCGGATCTCGAAGATCACGTCGTCAGGATAGGCGTAGCTCTGCCTGGCATCCGTCACGGCGACGATGCTGGTCTGGACGGGTTCGACCCCGTCCATCAGGGCCTGAGAGATGTCGCCGGTAAAGGTCGCTATCCCGCATTGGCGCGGAAGAGAATTGCCGATGAATGCGATACGTGCCGGTCTGCTCATCTGCGTTCCCTCCAGAACATGGTGGCGAGGTCTCGCCAAATTGGCCAGGGACGCGCAGCGCGGCCGCATGGTTGATTCATGAGAATAGGCATCCGGATCACGCGGATCCGATAGCCTCCAGATCACGCTCCAGAGCGACGCGCCCTTGGCGGAGTTCGGCATTCCAGAGCCGATACTGCGGGCTGTTCTGATAGGCCGGCATGGGTGCCTCAATCGTGTAGGTGAAGGCAGCAGCCGGCGACAAACCCTTGGTGGACACAAGTCGAACCATCTGGCCGATGGTAAAACGGTGAGAAGGCATGGGTATCTCCAATCATCAGTGCGTTGTGTTGAGGTTTTTCTGGCCGGACAGGCTCCTATCCATGTCCAGAGCGGTATCCAGCTCCAACGGATCGATATGGATCAGGCTCTTCTTCTGGCCGGCGACGACTTCGATCATGGTTGCCACGCGCCGATAGGCGAGCCAGGAAATTCCGGTGATTTGTTCCTCGTCATCCTGCACCTGATAGTCGCCGGGTGGATGGACACCCTCCAGACCTGTCAGGGTGAAGGGCGCGTCGAAATGCACGGTTCTCGTCTTCGTTCGCGAAAACATGGGAGACTCCTTTGCTGGGGACCGGTGTTGTTTGGTGGCGGTGTAGAGGTCAGATCGAGATGCGACCTTAGTGTTGATCAGGCCAACTTCGGCAGAACAGCGGGCCGCGCTGTGAAGGGATGGATACTGCAATCCGGCCGCTTCCCAGCCCCTTTCCTGATCTCGAAGACGTTCGGTCGGCATGTCGCCGAAGCGATCCGTTTCTTGCGAATGTCGGCCAATACGATCACTTTGTCCGAAGGCTCCATCAGATGCCCCGCTTCTCGGACGCAACGGTCTGATCGCGACCCGACGGACTTCCACCCTCGCCTTCCCATCGCAACAGCGCCGCAGCGTGACTGAAAGCGACCTTCTCCCAGACGGCTACGTGCATATCGCTCATGACCATTCCCTTGCGAAGGTGATCGATGATCGCGATTTCCCTTGCATAGTTGCCACCTGACTGCGCCCCGAGACCCGCGCTCGAGTAGCTTGAGCGGCAGAGCAGCGCACGCAGGAGCGCCTGATCAGCCAGCTTTCGCTCACGCTCTGGAGGATCGTTCTTCAGCATGGTCGAAGGCCAGGTGTCTGCCCAAGGCGATCGTCATCAACGATCACTGCAGTGGATTGCTCACGATCAATCATGACCTGTTCCTCTTCCGAGTTCGCCAAGCGCTGTGTTTGGTGTCGTCAGGTCGCCGACTGGAGGGACGACCCGAATGCACTGAGATCGAGTTCGATCGTCTGTCGTCGCCGAGACTGATAGGCTTGCCTCGCTGTTGTCAGGATGCGCTCCCGAAGGCGATCGAATGCCAAGAGATAGTCGCGTTCCTTCCGGCGTCCGGGGGCGCCCTCGCGATCAAACACGGCGACAGGCAAGAGAAACAGAACCTGGTTCAAGCCGTCATGCCCGATGAAACGAATGAGACCGCGGGTCTCGTCATAGGTGCGGGTCGGATTGGGGAAGGAAAGGGTCACAGGCTCGCGACCCGACTGCTGCTCTTCAGCCGTGCGAGGACAGCCTTGTCTACCCAGAGGTTCACGGCGGGAATCAGATCGCCGGAGCAGCGGACGCCCTTCTGATAAAGCGTCATCGCATGGCGCGCCGCGCCACGGTCCAGCTCGCAGAGTGGTTCTTCATAGCGAAACCCGGCATGCCGGAGTGCGTTTCTGATGATGCTGATGTCGAAGCTGCCAATCGGCTGATGAAGGTCGGAAGACATGATGTCCTCCTTTTTTGGGGCCAGGGTGCGTGCCGCCCAGAAAGTGGCAGTGCCCGTTCAATGGCTGCCACTTCAATGAATATGGGCCCGCTTATCAAAACTTGCAAGACCCCCTCGAAAACATCCATAGGGCGTGACCGGAGACGCCGTCATCATGTGTTCAGCGCCACGCGTCGCTCTCCGCCATAAAGTCTTCTCAATGGCTGCCTTCAACGAAGGGATGGCTTGCTGTGGCATTTCTTTGACCTGAGAGGCGGCTATAGCAATCAACGAAATCTGTCGTCGTGATCCAAACTCCTGCGCTAGCGTGAATTCGGAATAATTGCCGCTCTAGAGCCATGTTCACGTCAGCTCAAAGCCAGTGCACAACGACATATCCACGCGGGCTCGCGGCGCTTTGCTGACCGGGCAGCGGACCGACTGCTTTCGGATATCCAACCAACCACCTTCAATGGCCGATATGAAGGCGCAAAGTTGCCTCTAGGTGAGTGACGGAATCTCTGATTTGGTCAGGAAGATGACAATCGGGAATCACGCCTCTTTCGCCTCCCGCTTTATTGCGGCTAATTTGGTCACCTTGCAAAGATATCCCCCCAGCAAACCTCATCCCCGTCCATCCCCGCCCCGAAATCACGGTGCATACTGATCCCGTTTCCACCGCCGGAGTGTTGCGCGAGACGGTCGCGGGCAGGTGGGGGCCGGCGCCCTGTGCTTTCTGTCGTAACGTGCGGCAAAAGGCAGGGTGATGCACACCGGGCGGATCGTCAATGGTCCGTCACAACGTCTCCCCCGGGTGTCCAAGCCCGGTTTGGTTGAGCCATGCAAGCCGCCCCACAAGGCGGTGCAGCGAGACGGGGTTGGCATTTGAAGGGGCTGGATACCCCGAAGAACGCCGAAGGCCACGCAAATGCGGAGCCATATACTAAAATTACCCGAGGTTTCGCATTTGCGTGCGCCCTCCGGATTTTCCAAACCGTGCCGCATCATCGGCGCGGACGCCTTGGCGTGGTCTTTGACAAACCGGACCGTCGTGCCGCTGACGGCCGAGGGCGCGCCACGCCAACGTCTGGTGGCAAGGACCGGCCAACGCCTCCCCTGAGGGGCACCTGAAGCCGTCGGGCGCTTCACCCTCGCCTCAGGCATTCCCGATCAGAACCCCCGCCGCCAGCACCAGGCTGCCGCCGATCACCACCTGGAAGGCGGCGCGCAGGAAGGGGGTTTCCATATATTTGTTCTGGATGAAGGCAATGGCCCAGAGTTCGAAGAAGACGATGATGCCGGCGGTGATGGTGGCCGTCCAGAAATGCGGGATGAGATAGGGCAGCGCGTGCCCGAGCCCGCCAACGGTCGTCATGATGCCGCAGGCAAGGCCGCGCTTGATCGGAGAGCCGCGGCCGGAAATCTTGCCGTCGTCATGGGCGGCCTCGGTGAAGCCCATGGAAATGCCGGCGCCGACAGAGGCCGAAAGACCAACGAGGAAGGTCTGCCAGGTGTCCTGCGTGGCGAAGGCGGCGGCAAAGATCGGGGCGAGCGTCGAGACGGACCCGTCCATCAGGCCGGCCAGACCGGGCTGCACATAGGTGAGGACCAACTGACGATGCGCCGTTTCATCCTCAGTGGTGCGAACATCCGCCGGCACATGGCGATCGATCAGCATGCGGGCGATATCCTCATGCCCCTGCTCGGCCAGCGCCAAGTCGCCCAGCAACTGGCGGGTCGAGGCATCCGATGTGTTCTTCGCCGCCTCGACATAGAAATTGTAGGCCTGCGTCTCCATCATCACCGCTTCACGGCGCATGGCGTCCAGTGTCTGGTTCTGGCGCAGCCAGTCCGGCTTGCGGGTCAGAAAACCGCTGACATGCTCGCGGCGGATCAGTGGGATATGCTCGCCGAAGCGGCGGCGATGCATGTCGATCAGCATGGTCTTGTGGGTGTTTTCCACCTGCGCCATGTCCTCGAACACCTCAGCGGAATCCGGGAAATCGGCCTTCAGCTTCTGCGCATAGGCAAGGTAGATGCGCCCGTCATCCTCTTCGGACGAGATTGCAAGCGCCAGAATCTCCTGTTCGGACAAAGCTGAGATCGGCCGCTTGAAGCGGGAGAGAAGGCGGGAAAACATGATGCGATAACCTAGTTTAGAATAATTCTAAAAATACGGTTGCATGCCGGAAAGGTCAAGGCGAAACGGCCGACTCGACAGCAAGCTGGATAACTTCCTAAAAGCATAGGACGATGAACCGCCGCGAAAGCCCTTCCCGCATGAACCCGTTCCTGACCAGCAAGGATACGATTCTCGACCGCATCGGCAGGCGGCTTGCCGAACGTCTCACCGCGCAGACGTCCGGTTACGAGCCCTATACGCCGTCGGATCCGGAAACCTTGGCGCGGACGCTGAGACCCGGCGACATCTTGCTGATCGAGGGCAATCACAAGGTTTCGGCGGCGATCAAGTATCTGACGCAATCGACCTGGTCTCACGCGGCCTTCTTTGCCGGCGATGAAATCCCGCTGACGCTCGACCAGGCGGCGCGCTCGGTCATCGATCGTCCGCAACTCGTCGAGGTCAATCTTGGCGAAGGCTGCGTCGCGGTGCCGCTCAGCAAATATTCCACCTACAACACCCGCATCTGCCGACCGATCGGGCTGACGCCCGACGATCGCGACGCGGTCGTCTCCTTCATGGTGTCGCGGCTCGGGCTGAAATACGACATGAAGAACATTTTCGACATGCTGCGCTACTTCATGCCGACGCCACCCGTTCCGGTGCGCCTTCGCCGCCGCATGCTGGCCTTCGGCTCGGGTGATCCAACGCGGGCGATCTGCTCGACGCTGATCGCGCAGGCCTTCGAACAGATCCGCTACCCCATCCTGCCGGAAATCACCCGCGCGCCCGGGCGGGCTGCCGCGACCTCGACCTTTTCACGGGCAGAGATCCTGCATATCCGCCACCACTCGCTCTATACGCCGCGCGACTTCGACCTCTCGCCCTATTTCGCCGTCGTCAAGCCGACCTTGGAATACGGCTTCGACTACAAGCGGCTGGAATGGGGAGCGGTGCCGCCGATTACAGGGTGATGTTCAGCGTCTGCTCCCGGACGATATAGGCCTTCTGCCGGTCCGTGATGTAGTCGCGCACGATCGGGGCGGCGTCGCGTGTCCGAGACAGCTGCATGTGGAACACGAGCTGGCTACCGGTGCGGAACATCATCTCGCAGCTGATCAGATAGAATTCCCACATGCGGGCAAAGCGCTCGTCATACATCTCCACGACCTTGTCGCGGTTCTTTTCGAAGCGCTCGACCCAGTGCGCCAGCGTCGTCGCATAGTGGACGCGCAGGAACTCGAGGTCACTGACCCAGAGATGGTTTTGCTCCACTACCTGGAAAACCTCGGACAGCGCCGGCGAATAGGCGCCGGGGAAGATATACTTGCGCAGCCAGGCGCTCGCCATGCCGGGCGGGCTCATATGGCCGATCGAATGCAGCACGGCGACACCATCGTCCGGCATCAGCGCATTCAGCTTCTTGAAGAATTCGTCGTAATGGCTGACGCCGACATGTTCGAACATGCCGACCGAGACGATCCGGTCGAAGGTCTCGGTGACATCGCGATAATCACGCAACTCGAAACGCACCCGGCCCTCGAGCCCGGCATCCTTGGCGCGCTGTGTGGCAAGCGCCTGCTGCTCCTTCGACAGCGTGACGCCGAGAACCTCGACATCTTCGAGCTGGGCGAGATAGAGCGCCAGATCGCCCCAGCCGCAGCCGATGTCGAGCACCTTCATGCCCGGGCGCAGGCAGAGTTTGGAGGCCAGCAGCCGTAGCTTGTTGCGCTGCGCCTGTTCCAGCGTCTCGTCCGGATCGCGGAAATAGGCGCAGGAATAGAGCATGTTGTCATCGAGAAACAGCTTATAGAATTCGTTGCCGAGATCGTAGTGGTGGGCGACGTTGCGCTGCGCCTCGCCCTTGACGTTGGACTGCTGGCGGTTGCGAAAGCGCATCTTGATGGCGCGCAGCACCTTCTGGATCGGATAGGAGCCGAGCGACAGACGGTTGATCGAGAACAGCGTCAGGAAATCCTTGAGCGTCGAGCCGTTCTCGAACAGCAGCGTGCCGTCCATATAGGCCTCTCCGGCGGCCAGTTCGGAATTGAAGACGAGCGTGCGGTAGAGTTTAGGGTCCGTCAGCCGCATGGTGACTTCCGGGCCGGGTTCGCCGGAGAAGACATGCGATTTGCCATCCGCGTCAATGACCGTCAGTTGGCCCTTGCGGATGAAGGCTTTCATCATATGCGACAGTGGAAACATGCACACCTCGAATTGAAAAGCGACGCTTGCGAAGCGGCACTCTATCACCGGGTTTTCAAAATGCGCGTCCCAATTTCGTGAAAGTTCAACGACCGGTGGCAGTCGCTCCGGCACTCGCCGCGACCACGAGCAGGGTGCCGGCGACCTGCAGCGCCGTCATCGGCTGGCTGAGCACAATGAAGCCGGCAAGGGCGCCGAGCGCGGGCTCGAGGCTCATCAGGATGCCGAAGGAGGACGTGCTCATGCGGCGCAGGGCGATCATCTCCAGGGCATACGGAATGAGCGGCACAAGCAGCGCCAGCCAGGCAACGGTGAAGACGCCTTCGATCGTCATGCGTTGGACGTCGAAAAGCCCGAAGGGCGTGGCGACGATGGCGGCGACGATCAGTGACATCGACAGGCCCTGCAGCCCCTCGAAGGCGCTGCCAGCCTTCTTCATAAGGATGATATAGAGGCCCCAGCCGGTCGCCGCGCCAAAGGCGAAGAGAATGCCGGTGGGATCACCGATCCAGCCATTGCCGTCATGGGCGAGCAACAGGACGCCAGCCCCGGCGATCAGCGGCCAGACGAGCCGCCAGCCGAGGCCGAAGGCGAAGGTGGCAACAGTGAGCGGACCGAGAAAATCGATGGCCACGGCAAGGCCGAGCGGAATGCGCTCGATGGCCGCGAAAAAACACAGCGTCATGCCGGCCATTGATGCCCCGAGCACGCCGGCGGTCTGCCACTGCGCTCGCGTATAGCGCAGGATCGGCGGTCGCACGACGATGGCAAGCAGCGCCGCCGCCCACAACAGCCGCAACCAGGTGGTGCCGGATGGTCCATAGGCGGCGATCGCCGGCGCCGAGAAGGCTGAGCCGAACTGCACGCTGGACATGGACAGAAGACACATCAGGCCGCCGCTCAGCGCCGCAGCTGTTCCCGTCGTCAAAGGCGCCGTTGCCGCCGGCACCGTCGTGTTTGCTGACTGATCCATGATGTCGTCCTCCGGGCAGCGATGTGCGTCGCTTCCTTGGCTCTAGCGAACAGCGGCCAGCCGTTCAAATTCATATTTATGGGGTGAGCATAAGGTCATTTGATGCTGGAACGCTCGTGGACCGGAGCAGGCACCGGGAACATTCCGCCCTTCCGCTCGTTATGCATGCCAACAAAGGTGAAATTTCAAGCGAGGACAAGACATGGACGTGAATGGCGTTGGCTGGATTGCAGCGATCATCATCGGCGGGTTAGCCGGATGGCTGGCGGAACAGTTCATGAAGTCCAATATGGGCGTGTTCATGAACATCATTCTCGGCATTATCGGCGCGGTCGTGCTCAATGCCATCCTCGCATTTGCCGGCATGGGCTTCACCGGCTGGCTCGCCTACCTGATCATCGGCTTCATCGGAGCCTGTATCCTGATCGCCATCGGGCGCGCGGTGCGCCGTTAGCCCTTGAAGGAGAGAACCGATGCTGACATTCGCAGCCGAAGGCAATGGACAGGGGCAGTTGGAGATCAACGGCCAGTCGCAGCCGGTGTCCTACGAGTTGGTTGAAGCGCGCGAGGAGGATGACAGCCGGCAGGTTCGCATTCGTCTTCATGCGCCGCGCGACTGGCTGATGAAGCAGGGTTTCAACGGTGAAGCGGTGCTGGTACGCAACAATGGTTCAAGGATCGCCGTGCGTCGTGAAGGCGGGGTCGGTGTTGACGACACGGTCGCGGTGACGCTGGAAGGATATGACGACAGCCGTCTGGATGCGGACGACGTGGCCGACGCCTACCCGGAATTGAAACACTAGCTTTTAAAGTTTGCGGCGGAAACGGAAACGGGCGCGATGCGAGGTCGCGCCCGTTTTCATGTATCCGGAGAAACCATCCCCAAGGGACGAAATCAATCCTTGGCGCGTTCGACGTAGGACGCGTCTTCCGTCAGGATGACGATACGGGTACCAGCGCCGATATGCGGCGGTACCATGGTGCGCACGCCATTCGTCAAGATGGCCGGCTTGTAGGACGACGACGCCGTCTGGCCCTTGACGACCGGCTCGGTTTCGGCGACTTCCAGCGTCATGCGGGTCGGAAGCTCGATGGCAAGGCAAATGCCCTCGAACATCTTCAGCTGAACGGACATGCCTTCCTGGAGGTAAGCCTTATCGTCACCGATGACGTCGGGCGAAACCGCGACCTGATCGTAGCTTTCCGGGTTCATGAAATGGAAGCCTTCGCCATCTTCGTAGAGGAAGGTATGGTCGCGATCCTCAACGAAAGCGCGCTCGACCTGTTCCGTCGTGCGCCAACGCTCCGACACCTTGACGCCGTCGGAAATGCGGCGCATGTCGACCTGGGTGACAGGCGTGCCCTTGCCGGGGTGGAAGTTCGCGGCGGTCAGAACGGCATAGAGCTTGCCGTCGACTTCGAGGACGTTGCCCTTGCGGACGGAGGAGGCGATTACCTTGACCATAAGTCTTCCTTGTAACTGAGCTTGATGCGTCGTAGAGGAGCGCGGAAATGCGCGTCAAAGACGCCAGAATGCGTTTTCGGGCCGCACCTATCCTATATCCGGGCAAATTGCCAGTGTGACGGTGGATCGAGCCGGAAGAAACCGTACAATTGCCGTAAAAATCAAGCCTGACCGAGAAGATGGAACCACTCTCCATGCCAGCCGCATCCCCCTGGTGGACGCCCGATGTTCATGCCGATCGGCGCGGCTTTCTTCTCGGCCGCAACCGGATTCAGGCGGCGTTGCGCGGATTTTTCGCCGCGCGCGACTTCGTCGAAGTCGATACGGCGACCCTGCAGGTCTCGCCCGGCAATGAGGCGCATCTACACGCCTTCGCCACGTCCGCCATCAATCATGATGGCAGCACGGCGCCGCTCTATCTGCACACCTCGCCGGAATTTGCCTGCAAGAAGCTGCTGGCGGCCGGCGAAGAGCGCATTGCCTGTTTCGCCCATGTCTACCGCAACCGCGAACGCGGACCGTTGCACCATCCAGAATTCACCATGCTCGAATGGTACCGGGCAGGCGAAAATTACGAGACACTAATGGCCGACTGCGCCGCGATCCTGGCGCTTGCGGCCGAGACGGGCGGCGCGAAACAGCTGACTTATCGCGACCGGCAGGCTGATCCGTTCGCGGAGCCTGAGCGCATCACGGTCGCGGAAGCCTTCGACCGCTTTGCCGGCATCGATCTTCTGGCCTCGATCGACAGGACGGGGGACACCGACCGCGACCGGTTGGCCGACGCACTGCGTTCCGCCGGGTTGCGGGTGGCGGAGGACGACACCTGGGCGGATCTGTTCAGCCGGGTTATCGTCGAAAAGGTCGAGCCCAATCTCGGCCATGGCCGCGCGACGATCCTCTATGAATATCCCATTGCCGAGGCAGCACTGGCGCGCCCCACACGACATGATCCGCGCGTTGCCGAGCGGTTCGAACTCTATGCCTGCGGTGTCGAGCTTGCCAATGCCTTCGGCGAACTCACCGATCCCACCGAGCAGCGCCGCCGTTTTCAGATGGAAATGACCGAGAAGACCCGCGTCTATGGCGAAACCTATCCGCTCGACGAGGATTTCCTCGCCGCACTTGCCATCATGCCGCAGGCGAGTGGCAGTGCGCTGGGCTTCGACCGGCTGGTGATGCTGGCAACGGGCGCACCGCGTATCGACCACGTCATCTGGGCGCCGGTCGCCGAGACGGACCCTCATGATGGAGGGCGTGCATGACGGCGCTTCGCTCGCTGAAAACCATTGCCGACCTGGAAGAGGCAGGACTGGTTTCCGCCGAACAACGGCCCGGGCTGGAGGCTGTTGCCGAGCACTATGCCGTCGCCGTGACGCCGGCCATCGCCGCGCTGATCGATCGGAACGATGAGAACGACCCCATCGCCCGCCAGTTCGTGCCCGACGCCGCCGAACTTCTGCGCCTGCCGGAAGAGCGCGAGGACCCGATCGGCGACGCGGCCCACAGCCCGGTCGAAGGCATCGTGCATCGTTATCCGGATCGCGTTTTGCTGAAAGCCGTGCATGTCTGCCCGGTCTATTGCCGCTTCTGCTTCCGCCGCGAAATGGTCGGTCCGCAAGGGCTCGGCACACTTGCATCGCAGGCGATGGATACGGCCTTCGCCTATATCGCTGCCCATCCGGAAATCTGGGAAGTCATCCTGACGGGTGGCGACCCGCTGGTGCTTTCACCCCGGCGGCTGGCAGCGATCATGGAACGGCTGGCGTCGATCGATCACGTCAAGATCGTTCGCTTCCACACCCGCGTGCCGGTGGTCGAGCCGGAGCGGGTCGATGCAGCGCTAATCGATGCATTGAAAGCCAGCAGCAAGACGACCTATCTCGCCCTGCACGCCAATCATCCCCGTGAACTGACAGCGTCGGCGAAGGCCGCCTGCGCACGTCTGGTGGACAGTGGCGTGGTGATGGTCAGCCAGTCGGTGCTATTGAAGGGCGTCAACGACGATGCCGAGACGTTGGCTTCACTGATGCGGACCTTTGTCGAAAACCGGATCAAGCCCTATTACCTGCATCATCCGGATTTGGCGCCCGGCACGAGCCATTTCCGCCTGTCGATCGAAGAAGGCCAGGCGCTCGTCGCAGCATTGCGTGGCCGCGTCTCCGGCCTTTGCCAGCCGACCTATATCCTTGACATCCCCGGCGGCCACGGCAAGGCCGTGATCAGTGCCTCGACAATCGAAGATAATGGCGGCGGGTGCTTCTCCGTGACCGATTTCAGGGGCGAGGGACACGATTACGTGTCGAAGTGATTGGGCCGCCTCTTCTTCCCAGCGGGGAGAAGTGCCGAGCGGATACGAGGCGATGAGGGGGCGACGGCGTTAGCCGGCGCGAGCGGCACACTCAAATGGTGGCCTTCGGCCCCCTCATCCGGCCCTTCGGGCCACCTTCTCCCCGCTGGGGAGAAGAGGGAATGCGCCGCTGGGTCGCGCCATTACATACTCAAAACCGCGATCAGCCTTCCTTGATCGGGGCGATCGAGATTTCGACGCGGCGGTTCTGGGCGCGGCCAGCCGGGCTGGCATTCGATGCGATCGGACGATCCGGGCCATAGCCAACGGCGGACATGCGACGCTGGTCGACGCCGCGCGAACCGAGATAGTTGGCGACCGTGATGGCGCGGCGTTCCGAAAGGCCCTGGTTGTGGCTGGCACTGCCGGTCGAATCGGTGTGGCCGTCTACGTCGATCAGAGTCTTGTTGAACTTGCGCAGGACGATGGCGACGGAATCGAGCGTCGGATAGGCATTCGGATTCAACTGGTCCTGGTCGGTGCCGAAGGTGATGTTTTCCGGCATGTTAAGGACGATGCGATCGCCGACGCGGGTGACCGAGACGCCGGTGCTCTGCAGTTGGGCGCGCAGTTCGGATTCCTGGCTGTCCATGTAATTGCCGATCAGGCCGCCGCCGAGTGCGCCGATACCGGCGCCAACCAGCGCCGCATCACGCCGGCCGGCCGCACTGCCGCCAACCAAAAGGCCGGTCGCGGCGCCAAGGCCCGCGCCGATCAGCGCGCCGCCAGCGGTGTTCGACATCTTCTGCTGGCCCGTATACGGGTCGGTGGTGGTGCAGCCGGACAAATAAACCGCGGCAATGGCCAGGACGGCGAATTTCTTGATCATGGAATCAGAGGTCCCCAATGGTGTTGTTCCGTTTCATACTAACGATTGCGGCAGGAAGATGAAGAGGGCGTGTCGGTTTGCTGCACTTTCAGAGGCTGGCATGTCTCCGAATATCTGTCAGGTATGTTTCAAGGCTCTACAAACAGGTCCGGGATGACGGGCTTCCGTGATTTTCCATACCAGAATGCGCACAATTTCGAAGGAGACCCGCGCCTCCTCACCACTTATCGATGCAAATGGTATAGCTTGTTGACGATTACCCAGCGGCCGTCGATCTTGAGCAATGACAGGTAATCGGTGAACCGCATGCCGGCGAACTCATCGGCGACCTTCACGAAGGCGGCGTCGCCTTCGATGTCGGTGATTTCGATGTCCATCAGCGGCTGGGTTCCGGGCGGTGCCGGCGGTTCGGCGAGGATGGCAGCGATGAAATCGTCGCGCGACATCCATTCGACGGCACCCTCGTAATTGCCGATGATCTTGGCATCGGGATGAAAGGCTTTGCGCAGCGCCGCCTCGTTGCAGAACGCCATGCCATCGACATAGAGATGGACGACCGCGCCAATGGACTGAATGTCGGACATTCGCGAACCTCTCTTGCTGTGCCGGGAAGTCTATCATGGTAGCGAGAGGTAGCAAGGATCGAGCGCCCGAAGAATGTTCACGAAACGGGTGGCGTGGACGGCTGCCGGGACCTAATCTTCCTGAAAAAGGAGGAGCCTGATGAAGAAGCCGGGATCGATGCGGGCGCTGGAGGATATGGGGCGGGCGCGGCTGTCGGAGAGTTTCTTCCTGCGCGATTTCCTGCATTCGGAAATCGCCGACTTCTACGGCATGCCGAACATTCCCGACGATCCGGAGCTTGCGATCGAGGCCGGCACGAAGCTCTGCGGCGAACTGCTGGAGCCCCTGCAGCGCACGTTCGGGCGGCTACATATCCGCTCCGGCTATCGATCGCGCTCGGTCAACGATTTCGGCAACAGGAACAAACTGAACTGCTCGACCAATGGGGCAACCGCCGCCGACCATATCTGGGACATGCGCGACGCCGACGGTTGCATGGGGGCGACCGCCTGCATCGTCGTTCCCTGGATCTGGGACCGGCGCGAGACCCTTGTGGGCTGGCAGTCGCTTGCCTGGTGGATTCATGACCACCTGCCCTATGCCTCGCTCTGCTTCTTTCCGAAACTCTGGGCGTTCAACATCCAGTGGCATGAGCGACCGCTGCGGCGCATCAGCAGCTATGTCGCGCCAGGCGGCGTGCTGACCAAGGCCGGCATGGCCAACCAGACCGGCAGCCATGCGGAATTTTACCAGAGCCTTCCTGATCCGAAACCTTAAAAGCTCATGCGGTAGCGGACGTGACCGTCGGCCTCGGTATATTGGTCATACAGCTTGCGGGCGGTCTCGTTGCCCTCGTCGGTATGCCAGTAGAGCCGCGCCCAGCCGCTTGTCCTGGCCTTCTCGACGAGATCGTCCAGCAGCGCCTTGCCGATACCCCTGCCGCGCGCCGCCTCGTCGAGGAACAGGTCTTCCAGGTAGCACACCGGCTCCTTCACCCAGGTCGCCTCGTGCAGCAGGCAGATGGCAAAGCCGACGACATCGCCATCGAGCACCGCGACGCGCATGAACAACGGCGTGGTTGGATCGATGATCCGCGCCCAGGTGGTCGATGTCACCTCGAGCGACACCGCCACGCGGTAGAAGGCGACATAACCGGCCCAGAGGCGCCGCCAGTCTGCTTCGTCTCCCGGCTGAGCGTCACGAATTTCAACGGTCATTCCCGATCCTCCCGCCACTCATTCGCTGGCTTCGTTGAGCAGCCGGCATGCCTCATCCGACAGGTTGACAGTGGCGGATTTCACCAGGCTTTCAAGCTGGGTGAGGCTGGTGGCGCTGGCGATCGGCGCCGTCACGCCCTTGCGCGCCATGACCCAAGCGAGTGCGATCTCGGCCTGCGTATTGCCGGTCGCCGCCGCCACCTCGTCCAGCGCGCCGAGGATGCGCATGCCGCGCCCATCGAGATACTTGCCGACGCCACCGCCACGCACCGAGCCCTCAAGATCCTTGTGCGACCGGTACTTGCCCGACAGGAAGCCGGAGGCGAGGCTGTAGTAGGTAATGACGCCGATCTCCTCGGCGATGCAGAGATTGCGCAGCGCACCGTCGAAGGAGGCGCGGTCGTAGAGATTATATTCCGGTTGCAGCACGTCGTAGCGCGACAGGCCGTTGGCGGCCGACACATCCAGTGCCGCGCGCAGTTGCGATGCATTGAGGTTGGAGGCGCCGACATGGCGGACCTTGCCCTGGCTCAGCAGCTTGTCATAGGCACCGAGCGTCTCGTCATACGGCGTGTCCGCATCCGGCCAGTGCGACAGGTAGAGATCGATGTGATCGGTCTCAAGCCGCCGCAGCGAATCCTCTACCGCCTGCAGGATCCAGCGCTCCGACAGGCCTTTGCGCCCCTCGCCCATGTCCGAGCCGACCTTGGTGATGATGACCACCTCGTCGCGGGCACGGCCCGACTGTTTCAGCCATTTGCCGACGATGGTCTCGGATTCGCCGCCCGAATTGTCCGGCGCCCAGGAAGAATAGACATCCGCGGTATCGATGGCATTGAAACCCGCGCCGACGAAACCGTCGAGCAACTGGAAAGAGGTCTTCTCATCCGCGGTCCAGCCGAAGACATTGCCGCCGAAAACCAGTGGCGCGATGGACAGGCCGGTGCGGCCGAGGGTTCGCTTTTCCATGGGGTCGCTCCAAGATGGTGGGAGATTGCTGCAAAGGGAGGGTAAAGTCTGCCCCATCGACATAGGCGCCGTACAGCGTTTTTACATGGTCGCGGAAACTTTATTCGCGAGCCGCGGCTTGATGGGCACGTACCTCATCGCTAGTGTGCGGCCAGCAAAACGGGAGGACACATCATGTTGCGTTTCGGTATTCTGTCGACGGCCAAGATCGGCCGCGAACTTGTCGTTCCCGCCATTCAGGACGCGGAAAACTGCGTCGTGACGGCGATTGCCAGCCGCGATCTCGACAAGGCCCGCGCCATGGCCGACCGTTTCTCGGTACCGCATGCCTTCGGCTCCTACGAGGACATGCTGGCCTCCGACGTCATCGACGCCGTCTATATTCCGCTGCCGACCTCGCAGCATGTGGAATGGACCATCAAGGCCGCCAATGCCGGCAAGCATGTGCTCTGCGAAAAACCGATTGCGTTGAAGGCGTCGGAAATCGGAGCGTTGATCGAGGCGCGCGATCGCAACAAGGTGCTGGTGTCGGAAGCCTATATGGTCACCTACAGCCCTGTCTGGCGGAAAGTCCGCTCGCTGCTGCAGGAAGGCGCGATCGGCAAGCTGCGCCATGTGCAGGGCGCCTTCACCTATTACAACCGCGACGCCGGCAATATGCGCAACATGCCGGAACTCGGCGGCGGCGGCCTGCCCGATATCGGCGTCTATCCGACGATCTCGACCCGTTTCGTCACCGGCAAGGAGCCGATCCGCGTCCAGGCCAATACTGATCGCGACCCGGAATTCGGCACCGACATCTATTCGAGCGTCCGCGCGGATTTCGGCGATTTCGAACTGAGCTTCTATATCTCCACCCAGCTTGCCGCCCGACAGGTTATGGTCTTCCACGGCGAACAGGGCTTCATCGAGGTCAAGTCTCCGTTCAACGCCGATCGATATGGCGCGGAGGAACTGGAACTGACCAACCAGAACCATTCACAATCGCAACTCTTCCGCTTCCAGGACGCGCGCCAGTACAAGCTGGAGGCAGAGGCGTTTTCACGCGCGGCAAAGGGCGAGGCGGAAGAAGTCGTGACGCTGGAAAGCTCGGTGAACAACCAGAAACTGATCGATGCGATCTACCGCGCCAGCGAGAAGGACGGCTGGGAACCGGTCTGAACCGGTTCAAGCCAAAGGAACCCGCCGGTTAACCTCGGCGGGTTGCAATCTGCGGAAAACTCCAGCGGATTACATGGATCGGCGCGCTGTTGTCGCGAGGGCCGCGACCATGGTCGCCGCGATGCCGGCATTATAACCAAGCAAAGCCAGACCAAGTGCGGTCAACGACACCGAGCCGACCAGCGCCGCCAGCGCAAAGGCTGCGATGATCAGGCAGCCCGCCAAGACATAACACGCCACCGACCGTGCGGCGCTCGACAGAAGCCCGATTGCAAATGCGGTCAAGATAATCATCCGACCCCTTTCAGTGATCAACCTAATACCGAAATATTGCACCAGGCTCGCTAAATTTCGTTTAATCCTCTGGAAATTTAAAATGGAGACAACCCGCGAAAAGTTGCATGCATCGATCTCACATTCGCGTGAGATGAGATCAACTTGGTTCTCCGCCCGTCAGGTGTAGACGATCGCCCTCGCCTGGATCGATGCGTTCGTGGCACGAAACGGCCAGATCACCAGGCTGTCGTAACGGCCGGATGCGGCAAAGCCTGCCTGATTGCGCCCGAGATAGACCTGCCCCGTTACGGTCGGAACAATCGCATCGGAATTGACAGCCGCGCCGTTATAACTGCCGCTTCGTCCCGTGCCGCTCCATCCCAGACCGGTACCGCAGGCCGGTAAGGGTGTCGTGACCGCCGCCAGGACCAGCGTGTTGCCGCTCAGAATGCTCGTCTGCGCCGTGTTGAGCCGGATCAGCTCATCACCGGAACCGGCACCGACCAGACGGCCAAGAGATCCTGAAAGCCCCTGCGTCTTCACGACGAGTGTCGCGGCACTGCGCTGGACCAGTGCCTCGCCGATGGCGGAAAGCCGGCAGCTGTCGGCGCTTCGCGTCGCCGCCGCCCCGGCTGTCTGCACGAAGGAACTGGCGACCGCGCCGGTTTCCACCTGCGCGCGGCTGAGCGTGCCGGAGGCGGTCAGCGTCAGGCTGGTCGTCGATGCGGTGAAGGTCAATGCCGAGGCCTGCGTCACCGTTCCCGTCGCGGCACCCGACAAAGCCAGCGAACCACTGCCACGGCAGGAGACAGTGTACTGGCTGCCATTGGTGACCGCGACGGTCTGGGTTGCCGGAGCGAAGGAATTGAGAAACAGGTTCGTCGCCGCGCCTTCCAGCAGAAGCTGCCGCTGGCCGTTTCGATAGTCGAAGCGCGGCGTATCGACTGCCGCCTGCTGCGCCATGCCCGCCGCGTCGAGATATTCTGCCACGGAAGCCCGCGTGAAGGAAAACAGGTCGGTGAAAGCCACCGACTGCGGCACGATCAGGGCATCGACCGTTGCGGCCGCGATATTGCCCAGCGCGACGGGGGTCAGGGCATACCGATCCCGGCGAAAATCCGCGATGAAGGCCGGCGCTTTCGACACGCTGTCGGTAGCATCCACAATAGTGAAGACAGAGCCGGAGAACCACGCATTCGCGGACGCCGCGAGACCGATGCCGGAATTGAAGCCGAACGATCCCATCAGACGAGCCCCACGATGCTGCCGGCGGTGGTGCCGGTGGCCAGAACCCGATCTGCGCGCAGTGGCAGGATGCTGCCGGCCGAAACGCCGGCGAAGGTCACCGTCTGGCCGGACAGCAGCCGTACGGCGAGCGTCCCGCCCGCGCCGACATAGATTGCCCGTGTTACCTCGGAGAGATCGAGCGTGTCGTTGGGCGTGACGGAAAAACCATGCGTGGCAGGGCTGGTCAGGGAGGGAATGTTGCTGGCGAAACGGTCGGGCATCGGCTTGTCCTGTGCGTTGGTTGACGTTGCCGACATGATGCGCACGGTTTGGCGTGGCGGGGACGAACGGGGATGATGAAAGGCCTGTTGAGGGCCGATACGACGTCTGGCCATTCGCGGCGCGGCGCTGCAAAATGACCTCATGAGCTCGTTCTTCGAATCCGATTCGCCTTCCAATCTCGCCGAATATTCGGTCTCGGAACTGTCCGGCTCCATCAAGCGGACGGTCGAGCAGGCTTTCGACCAGGTGCGCGTGCGCGGTGAAATTTCCGGTTATCGCGGCCCGCATTCCTCGGGCCATGCCTATTTTTCCCTCAAGGACGACAAGGCGCGGATCGACGCGGTCATCTGGAAGGGGACGATGGGCAGGCTGAAGTTTCGCCCTGAGGAAGGCATGGAGGTCATCGCCACCGGCAAGGTGACGACTTTCCCCGGGTCCTCCAAATACCAGATCGTCATCGAGACGCTGGAACCGGCCGGCGCCGGGGCGCTGATGGCGCTAATGGAGGAGCGCAAGCGCAAGCTGGCGGCCGAGGGCTTGTTCGATCAGGCACGCAAGCGCCCCCTGCCCTACATGCCGCGCGTGATTGGCGTCGTCACCTCGCCGACCGGCGCCGTCATCCGCGATATTTTGCACCGGATTTCCGATCGCTTCCCCGTCCATGTCATCGTCTGGCCCGTACGGGTGCAGGGCGAGGGATCAGGCAACGAGGTCGCGGCGGCCATCGAAGGTTTCAACGCGTTTCCCGCCGGCGGGCCGATCGCCCGGCCGGACGTGCTGATCGTTGCGCGCGGCGGCGGCAGTCTGGAGGATCTCTGGAGCTTCAACGACGAGGCCGTGGTGCGGGCCGCCGCGAATTCACAAATCCCGCTGATCTCCGCCGTTGGCCATGAAACCGACTGGACGCTGATCGACCATGCCAGCGACCAGCGTGCACCCACCCCGACCGGCGCCGCCGAAATGGCCGTGCCGGTGAAGGCCGATCTCGAAGCCAGCATTGCCACCCTTTCCGCCCGGTTGAAATCCGCGGTGGGACGGCAGATGGACAACCGGCGCCAGAGCGTGCGCGCCCTCACACGCGCCTTGCCCTCGCTCGACCAGCTTCTCGCACTGCCACGCCGCCGTTTCGACGAAGCGGCCGGCGGATTGGGACGCGGACTGCAGATGAACACCGCCAACAAGCGCCGCCTATTCGAGCGCGCGGCGGCACATCTTCGACCGGACGTACTATCGAACCGCATCAACGAGCGGCGGCAGAAGCTTTCCGAGCGCATGATCCGCGCCGAGCGCATCGTCGAGCGGTTGATCCAGCGCTCTGGATCTCGCGTCTCTTCCGCCGACGCCGCCCTGCGCACGCTGCCGGCGCGATTGCTGAGCCAGATTCACCGTTCGCAGGACCGGCTGAGCGGCCTTGCGGGCCGGGCCGATAGCGCGCTGATAGCCGATCTCAGGCGTCGACGCAGTACGGTCGCAGCGCAGGATCGTATTCTTCAATCGCTGTCTTATCGCAATGTGCTGAAGCGCGGCTATGCACTGGTTCGCGACGATGCCGGCCTGCCGGTCAAATCCGCCGCCGCCCTGTCGCTAAACCAGACAATCGCGCTCGAATTCGCCGATGGGTCGATCAATGCGGTAACGACCGAGGGCGGGGCTTCCCCACTTCCTCAGCCCGCGAAGAAACGGCCCGAGAAACCCGCTCCGGCAACTCCGCCCCGACAGGGCAGTCTGTTCTAGGATGCGCATCCTCCTCGTTCTCGCCCATCCCCTTTCCGACAGTTTCGCGGCAGCCGTCGCCGACACGGCCAAGGCCGCGCTGGAAGCGAACGGCCATGCCGTCGATCTGCTCGACCTCTACCACGAGGATTTCGATCCTCGCCTGAGCGAAGCCGAGCGGCGCGGCTATTTCGACACGCCCTATGACACGAGTGCCGTCGAGGATATCGTTGCGCGGCTCAGGGCCGCCGACGGACTGATCCTCGTCTTTCCGCAATGGTGGTTCAATTTCCCGGCGATCCTCAAAGGTTTCTTCGACCGGGTCTTCGCGCCCGGCGTCGCCTTCGATCACGACAAGGCCGGCGGACGCATCATCCCGCGCCTGACGAATATCAAGCTCCTCTGGGCGCTGACCACAACGGGTTCGCCCTGGTGGATCGTCAGGCTTTACATGGGTAATCCAGTCCAGCGCCTCCTCAAACGCGGCATCGCCGCCTTCTGCGCCAAGGACGTCAAATTCCGTATGCTGTCCCTGCACGACATGGACCGTGCGACACCGACCCGGCGCACGGCACATCTGGAGCGCGTGAAAAAGGCTGTCTCCAGGATTTGAGGCTGCACCGAAAGAAACGGTTCCGTAACAATCTCGGCGCTAAAATGCGCTTGGATTGAACCGAGGGCCTCCGATGCCGGTCGAACTATCAGCGTCGCAAGCCTTGAGCCTCTGGCACAGCGTCTCGCTCGAACAGGTGCGGATCGACAACCGCGACCTGACGCTTCGTCAGATTTCCATTCTGCTGCATATCTACCTCGTGCCTCCGCCGCACACCGTGCGCGGACTGGCCGCCATCCTCGGAGTGACAAAGCCCGTCATCACCCGCGCACTGGACACGATGGGCGATATCGGCCTCGTCAACAGGACGCGCGACGAGCGTGATCGGCGCAACGTGATCATCAAACGCACCGTCGAGGGTGCGCTTTATCTTGAAAAACTTGGCGATCTGATCATTGATCAGGGGCGCAAACTATCTATCTGAGAACCGATGTCTGATCTTCCCGACCGCCGGCTGAATGCCTATCGTCCCGATCTCGCCGAAGAGCGCCTGCGCGGCTTCGTTGAAGCGCCGCATTATGTCTCAGGCTCCGCGGGCGTGATCTGCGTGCCCGTCGTGCAGATGCGCGCGCGCCCCGAACTCGAATGCGGCACCGATACCGAGCTTCTTTTGGGCGAGACCGTGCGCGTGCTCGACACTAGCGGCGGTTGGGCCTGGGTGAAGGCGGATTTCGATGGCTATGTAGGTTATATCCCCGACTATGCGGTATCGCCGGTGCTGCGCAGCCTGACCCATATCGTCACCGCGCCGCGCACCTTCATTTATACCGGACCCGACCTGAAATTTCCGACCGTCCAGGCCCTATCGATGGGCAACCGTATCGCCGTCATCGACGAACGCGAAACACGGGGAACGCGCTATTTCCTGCTGGAGGGCGGACAGGCCGTCATTGCCGGTCATTGTGCCGAAGTCGGAAAGCCGCTTTCCGGCGATTATGTGGATATTGCCGCGCGGTTTCTCGAAACACCCTACCTCTGGGGCGGACGCTCCGGGTTCGGGATCGATTGCTCTGGCCTGGTGCAACTGTCGATGATGATGACCGGTCGGACCGCGCCGCGTGATACCGACATGCAGGCGAAACAGCTCGGCACCGAGATCGCGCGCGAGGAGCTGCGCCGGGGCGACCTCGTCTTCTGGAAGGGTCATGTAGCGATCATGGAAGACGACAGGACCCTGTTGCACGCCAACGGTCATACGATGACCGTGTCGCACGAGGGGCTGGAAGAATCGATCCAACGGATCGGCTGGCTCTACAACAGACCGACGGGCTATCGCCGGCCCTGATCAGTAGCCGGCTGTGCGATCGACCGTATGCTCAAGCGGCAGGCCGTTTTCGAAGCGTTCGATCTGGCGTTCGACAGCGACGAACAGGGCCTTGACGTCCGAGGATGCCGCCACGTGCGGCGTCACATAGACGTTTTCCATACCCCAGAACGGGCTGTCCTTGGCGAGCGGCTCCTGCTCGAACACATCGAGCGAGGCGCCGCCGAGGGTGCCGGACCTAAGCGCCGTCAGCACATCGGCCTCGACCTGGCTGCCGCCACGTCCGCCATTGATGAAGACCGGCGCGCCGATCACGCCTTTGCGGCTGAGCCTCGAAAACAGAGAGGCATTGAAGATGCCCTTCGTTTCCGGCGTCAGCGGTAGCAGGCCGACCAGAAAATCGGTCTTGCCGAGGAAGGCATCAAGTTGAGCTTCATCGAAAGTTTCGACGCCGTCGGTCACCTTCTTCGAGCGCGACCAGCCGATCGTCTTGAAGCCCATGACGCGCAACTTGGCGATCGCATCCTGGCCGAGCACGCCGAGACCCATGACGCCGACGGTGATCTCGGCGGCTTCCGGCTGGCTGAGGTCTTCCCAGACATGTGCTTTCGCACGCGCCTCATAGGCATGGTGCTGGCGCAGGTGCAGGAGGCAGTTCATCACCACCCATTCGCTCATCCGCGTCGTCAGACTGCGATCGACGAAACGGACCAGCGGCACATTGGGCAACCCCGGAAGCTTCAGCACATGATCGACACCGGCGCCGCCGGAAAACACGACCTTCAGGTCGGTGGCGCGCGAAAACAGGTCCGGATCGGACTTCCAGACGACGGCATAATCGATGCCGCTGAGATCGCGGCCCTCGTGAATGGGATCGGCGAGATTGATGACTTCGCGGCCGGAGAACGCCCCCTTCAGCCCGTCCTCTACTTCTTTCGGGATGAATTTCAGGTCGACGATGACGGGGCTCTTGGTGGGCATGATCGAAACTCTACTGGTGAACGGCGGGCACGTTGACGGCCTTCATGTCGAAAGCGGCAGCCATCAGCGCCTTGGTATAATCTTGCTGCGGCGCGGTGAAGATGCGTTCCGACGGTCCCTGCTCCACCACCTTGCCCTGGCGCATGACGATCATGTCATTGGCAAGCGCCCGGACAACCTTGAGGTCATGGCTGATGAAGAGATAGGCGAGCGCATGTTTCGCCTGCAGGTCACGCAGCAGATCGACCACCTGCGCCTGCACGCTCATATCCAGAGCGGACGTTGGCTCGTCCAGCATGACGAATTGCGGCTTCAGCACCATGGCACGCGCAATGGCGATGCGCTGGCGCTGGCCACCGGAAAATTCATGCGGATACCGCCAGCGGGTAGAAGCATCCAGCCCGACCTCCTCGAGCGCTGCCGCTACGCGGGCATCGCGTTCCTTTTCGGACAGCGACGGCTCGTGAACCTTCAATCCCTCCGCGACGATGTCGCTGACGGCCATGCGGGGGCTGAGAGAGCCGAACGGATCCTGGAAGACGATCTGCATCCGGTTGCGCAACGGGCGCATCTGCTTGAACGAATAGTCCTCTATGTGATTGCCGATGAAGCTGACGCGGCCCTGGGACGAGATCAGCCGGGTGAGCGCCAGGCCGAGCGTCGTCTTGCCCGAGCCCGACTCGCCGACGACGCCGAGCGTCTGGCCAGCCCTGAGCGTCAGGTCGATGCCATCGACGGCTTTGACATGATCAACGACCTTGCGCAGGAAACCCGCCTTGATCGGGAACCAGACCTTCATGTCCTTGGCCTCGATCACCACCGGCTTCGACGGATCGGAAACGGGTGGGGCGCCCCTGGGCTCGGACGCCAGCAGATGACGCGTATACTCGTGCTGCGGATTGGCGAAAATCTCGGATGTCGGTCCGGTCTCTACGATCTTGCCTTTGGTCATGACGCAGACCCTGTCGGCGATCTTGCGGACGATGCCGAGGTCATGGGTGATGAACAGCATCGACATGCCGTGCTCGTCCTTGAGCGTCTTCAAAAGCTCGAGGATCTGCGCCTGGACGGTGACGTCGAGCGCCGTCGTCGGTTCGTCGGCGATGAGCAGTTCCGGCCGGTTGGCAAGCGCCATGGCGATCATCACGCGCTGGCGCTGGCCGCCGGACAGTTCGTGCGGATAGGCGGCGAGACGCTTTTCCGGCTCGCGAATGCCGACCTGATTGAGCAGTTCGAGCACACGGGCTCGGGCAGCGGCCCCGGTGATGCCCTGATGCAGATCGAGAATTTCGGCGATCTGCCGCTCGATCGAATGCAGCGGGTTGAGCGATGTCATCGGCTCCTGGAAGATCATCGTGATGTCGTTGCCGCGCACATGGCGCAGTTCCGCGTCCGACGCCTTCATCAGGTCCTTGCCGTTGAAGACGATCTCGCCGCCGGGATGACTAGCGGCCGGATAGGGCAAGAGCTTCAGGATGGAATTGGCCGATACCGATTTTCCCGAGCCGGACTCGCCAACCAGCGCGACGACCTCGCCGCGCTTGATATCGAAGGAGATACTATCCACCGCCATCGATGTCTTGCCCCCCTGATGGAAGGCGACGGAGAGGTTGCGCACGGAGAGGAGTGTGTCTGTCATGAGGTCAGGCTTTGTAGGAGAGAGGTGAGTGTCGGCTCATCGGGCCGGATGACGTGAATGGATGGAGCTTTTCTTGCTGATGCGGGTCGCCAATTAATGATCTCGATCTGGCCGGACAATCCCTCGTCTGCGGTGAGAAAATGCGAACATCCTGCCGCCATCGCTGCCGAAAGGTGGATGGCGTCCGGCAGCTTGAGGTTCCTGTAGCGTGCCCGCAGTTCGGCGGCATTCAAGAGGACAAGTCGCGAAATCGCCAGAACGTCGAGCCACTCGCTCGTCACGACGAAGCTTTCATATTGCTCGATGGCGATATCATCGGCATGCCTGTAGGGCTTCACAAGAAGCTCCGAAAGGACGAGTTCGCTGGTAACAAGCCATGAATTAGCAGCAGATGCGCCGGCGAAGATCGCCGAAAGGAGATCGCTTCGAGGCCCCTTCTCCTCAAAAGCATAGATGAAGATGTTCGTATCGAGATAAATCCTCGCAAACGACGTCATTCATCGTCCCATTCGTCACGCAATTTTCGAATTCGCGATACGGCCTCATCGGGATCGACGGAGGGGCGGCCCAGCGCCTTGTAGCGCCGTATTGCTTCGACCGCTTCCTGTGCGGTCATAGGCACCCGCTCCGGCAACTCGAAACCAACGAAACCCGAAAAGTGCTCTTTGTCCTGCTCCGGTTCTGCCACTTCAATGACGATGCGAACCTCGGCGTCCAGGGACAAGCCTTCCCGCAAATCATCTGGAAGACTTGAGACCGGATAATGTTCGCGCACGATCTTGTTCATGGCCGCAGTTCCTGTTCACGGTCGCCTTCGCCGCGACTGTAATGCAGACCGGCCCGAATTGCGAGTTCAGCGCACCTCACCGGAACGTCTTCCTTGGATCGAACGCGTCGCGGGCCGCTTCGCCGATGAAGATCAGGAGGGACAGCATGACCGACATGACGACGAAGGCGGTGAGGCCGAGCCAGGGCGCCTGCAGGTTGGACTTGCCCTGGGCGATCAGTTCGCCGAGCGAGGCGGAGCCCGGCGGCATGCCGAAGCCGAGAAAATCCAGCGAAGTCAGCGTGGTGATCGAGCCCGACAGGATGAATGGCAGGAAGGTCAGCGTCGCCACCATGGCATTGGGCAGGAGATGGCGGAACATGATCGTCCGGTTGTTGACGCCGAGAGCCCGGGCCGCGCGCACATATTCGAAATTCCGGGCACGCAGGAATTCGGCCCGCACGATACCGACGAAGCCGACCCAGGAGAACAAAAGCATGATGCCGAGCAGCACGAAGAAGCCCGGCGGCAGGATCGCCGCGATGATCAGCAGAATGTAGAGAACCGGCATGGATGACCAGATTTCGATGAAGCGCTGCATAAGCAGATCCGTCCAGCCACCAAAATAACCCTGAACGGCGCCGGCGCTCACACCGACGATCGCCGATGCGATGGTGAGCGCCAGACCGAACAGGACGGAGATACGGAAACCGTAGATCATGCGCGCAGTCACGTCGCGGGCTTGGTCGTCAGTCCCCAGCCAGTTGAGATTGCCCAGTGTACAGGCGGGATCGTCGGCCCCTTGCGGATAACCGGAGCAGCGCTCCTGGCTGTCCATCAGCCAGAAGGGCGCCGTCGGCGCGGAATGCGGGATGTTGGAATTGGCCGTCTGGTAGGAATAGCGGATCGGTGGCCAGATCATCCAGCCATTGGCCTCGATCTCGTCACGGATGAAATCGGACCTATAGTCGGTCTGGGCCAGGAAGCCGCCGAATTTTTCCTCCGGATAATCAATCAGCACCGGCACGAGGATTTCGCCCTTGTAAGACGCAAGAACCGGCTTGTCGTTGGCGATGAATTCCGCGCAAAGGCTCAGGCCGAACAGCACCAGGAAGATCCAGAAGGACCAGTAGCCCCGGCGGTTGGCCTTGAAGTTTTCCCAGCGGCGGCGGTTGACCGGAGATAGACGGCCGGGCGTACCGGTGACGATGGCCGGGTTGGCGGTCATGTCGGCCATCAGACATCCCTCCGGTCGAAATCGATGCGCGGATCGACCCAGGTATAGATCAGATCCGACAGGAGACCGACCAGCAGGCCCATCAGCGAAAAGATGTAGAGGGTCGCGAACACGATTGGATAGTCCCGCTTGACAATGGCGTCATAACCGAGCCGGCCGAGGCCATCGAGCGAGAAGATATATTCGGTCAACAGCGACCCGGTGAAGAAGGCGGTAATGAAGGCTGCCGGAAAGCCGGCAATGATGATCAGCATGGCATTGCGGAACACATGGCCGTAAAGCACCTGCCGTTCATTCAGGCCCTTGGCCCTTGCCGTCGTGACATATTGCTTCTTGATCTCGTCGATAAAGGAATTCTTGGTCAAAAGCGTCGTGGTCGCGAAGGCCGACAACAGCAGCGTGATCAGCGGCAGCGTCATGTGCCAGAAATAATCGAGGATCTTCTGCCACCAGTTCAGCTGGTAGAAATTGTCGGAAACGATGCCGCGCAACGGAAACCAGTCGAAGAAGGAACCGCCGGCGAACAGCACGATCAAGAGGATCCCGAACAGGAAACCCGGCACTGCATAGCCGACGATGATGATGCCCGAGGTCCAGACATCGAAGGTCGAGCCGTCCGATATGGCCTTCTTGATGCCGAGCGGAATGGAAATGGCGTAGGAGAACAATAGTATCCAGAGTCCGAGCGAAATCGACACCGGCAGCTTGTCGAGGATGAGATCGACGACCGAGGTATTACGGAAGAAGCTTTCACCGAAATCAAAGCGGATATAGTTCCACATCATCTGGCCGAAGCGCTCCAGCGGCGGCTTGTCGAAGCCGAACTGCTTTTCCAGCTTCTTGATGAAATCCGGATCGAGACCCTGGGCACCGCGATATTTTCCCGACGATTCCTCGCCACCGAACTGCTGTCCGGCCAGATCGCTGCCGCCGCCTGAGAGACGGTCGCCACCCTGGTTCTGGCCCGTCAGATCGGCGATCACCTGCTCGACCGGGCCGCCGGGCGCGAACTGGATGACGGCGAAGGAAATGGCCATGATCCCGACGATCGTCGGGATCATCAGCAGCAGCCGGCGCAGGATATAGGCGCCCATCAGATTTGCTCCCCGGTCTGCCCTGTCATCCGATCCGATCCGCTGTTAGCGGCAACCCGCCTCATCGTCGTCAATCCGCTGATCTCCTTCAGGGCGCCAGCTGAAACCGGCACCCGCATTGATTCGCATAACCGCATTTGGAGTACGCAGTGAGCCCTGTGCAAGGCTTTCATTGCGCCGCAGCGTCTTTCGACCACCAGATGGTTGGGAAACCGACCGCATATTTCGGCAAGTCGGCAGGGCGGATGAGATTGGCCGAATAGGCAATTCTGGAATATCGGCCGGTGTAGCTAGGGATGACATAATGATGCGCCAGAAGCACTCGGTCGAGCACCTTGGTGGTCGCAATCAGTTCGTCCCGATCCTTGGCGAAGATGATCCGGCGAATAAGCGCGTCAATGCCCGGATCGCTGATACCCGCATAATTCTGCGAACCGTCACGCTTAGCTGAATCCGACCCCCAATATTCCGCCTGCTCGTTGCCGGGATTGAGCGATTGCCCCCAGCCTAGGTAGATCATGTCGAAATCGCGCGAGCGCCAGCGGTTGGTGTATTGCGAGGAATCGACCGTCCGCACGGTCGCGGTGACGCCGATCTTCTTCAGGTTCTGCGCGAAGGGCAGTGCAACGATCTCGATCGTCGGGCCATCCAGCAGGATTTCGAAGCTGAACGGCTCGCCGGTCTTCGAATTGACCATGCGATTGCCCTTGAGTTCGTAACCGGCTTCCTTGAACAGGACGATGGCCTTGCGCAAATTGTCGCGCTGCTTCGTCTGGTCGCCGCCAACCGGATTCTTGTATTCGGTGGTAAAGACCGCCGACGGCACCTGGTCTTTCAGTTCATTGAGGATTTCGAGTTCTCGACCCTGCGGCAAGCCGCTGGAAGCAAGCTCCGACCCGAAGAAGTAGCTGTTGATGCGGTCATACTGATTGTAGAAAATCGTCCGCTTCAACTCCTCGAAATCGAATGCATAATTCAGGGCTTCGCGGACCCGCTCGTCCTGAAATTTCTCGCGTCGGAGGTTGGGAATGAAGCCAACCAGGATCCCGCTGTTGCGATAGTCGTTGTCGAGCACTTCCCGCTTGATGCGGCCATCATTGACCGCCGGGAAATCATAGGACGTCGCCCAGCGCTTGGCGGAATTCTCCCACCAGTAATCGGCATTGCCGGAACGGAACGCCTCGAAGGACACGCCGAGGTCGGCATAATAGGCGTAATTGATCGACACGAAATTGTTCTGGCCGATGTTTACGTTGAGGTTCTTGCCCCAATAATCATCCCGCAACTCATAACGGATGGTCGCGCCAGGCGTCATGGACGTGATCTTGTAGGGACCTGATCCCATTGGAATTTCCAACGAGGTTTTCGAAATATCGCGCTGGACGCCCTTGGGGTCCTTGCCTTCCCACCAATGCTTCGGGACGATCACCAGCTCTCCGACGATCTTGGGGAGTTCGCGATTGTTCTTCTCGTCGAAGGAAAAGGTTACCTCCCGATCACCGGTCTTCTCGGCCTTTGTGACTTGCTTGTAATAGAATTCCTTCTGGGGATCGTTGGCTTTCACCTTGTCGAAACTGAAGACGACGTCCTCTGGCGTGACAGGCTGGCCATCCTCCCATTTCGCCTCCGGCCGCAGCCGGAATTTGACATAGGCAAAATCATCTGGATAGGCGATGGATTCGGCGAGGAGGCCGTAATCGGAGGCGATCTCGTCCATGGACGGTTTCATCAGTGTTTCGAACGCCAATGCCGCCACGCCTGCGCCCTGCTCTCCCTTGGCAAGGAGCGGGTTAAGCGTATCGAATGTCCCGGATGCAGTCAGATTGATATTGCCGCCCTTGGGCGCATCCGGATTGACGTAATCGAAGCGGGAAAAGCCGTCCTTGTATTTCAGTTCGCCCACCGTTGCCGTGCCCTGATGCCATACCAGTTGCTCCTGTGCGATCGACGGCAGTGGAGACAATGACGCAAGCGCCAATGTCGCCATGGCCAGCGCGTTTCTGAAATTCATGCCAATACCCCGCATACCGTTTTCGCTTTTGTCTTGCTTGGCGGACAGAATAGGCAAAATCCGGGCAATTGACAGAAGCGGCCTCAAATCGGGCATTTTTTTTGAATCACGGTCGCGTGTCCCACAAGGCTGACACAAAGAGAGTGTGTCAATGCCGAGGGTACCCGGTGTTTCGGCTTTGCCGCAGGCCCGGCATGCTTTGATCATCGGGAATGGACGGATAATGGCGGGAATGCAGGCAGGTTTCATTCGGCATCTGGGAACGATGGCGCTTGCCGCGCTCTGTGGCTTCAGCCTCATCGCCGGCGACGCGGCAGCGGCCGACGCCACCCCCGCCAAGCAGATTTTCGGCAAGGTCAAGCTGCCGAGCCTCGCAGCCGCCAGCCCCTTCGGATTCTATGCCAAGGGCTGCATGGCCGGCGCCGTGGCGATCCCGACCGATGGGCCGACATGGCAGGCGATGCGCCTGTCGCGCAACCGCCGCTGGGGCAACCCGGCCATGATCCAGCTTCTGGAAACATTTTCACACGATGCCGTCCGTCTAGGCTGGGGCTCCGGCATCCTCATCGGCGATATTTCGCAACCACGCGGCGGACCGATGCTGACAGGTCACGCCTCCCACCAGATCGGGCTCGACGCGGATATCTGGTTCCAGTCGAAGCCTTCGCAACCGTTGACCGCACAGGCCCGCGAGGACATGCCGTTCGTGTCCATGCTCGACAAGAGCAAGTTCCTGACGGTCAATCCGGCCCGCTGGACGCCCACCCATGCGAACCTCGTTATGCAGGCGGCGAGCTATCCTGAGGTCGAGCGCGTCTTCGTCAATCCGGCGATCAAGAAGAAGCTGTGCGACACCTGGACCGGCGACCGCGACCTGCTCGGCAAGGTGCGCCCGGTCTATGGCCATGACGAACATTTCCACATCCGCATGCATTGCCCGCCGGGCGCTGCCGGCTGCAAGGCGCAGGCACCGGTGGCAAGGGGCGACGGCTGCGATAAGTCACTCGCCTGGTGGTTCACCAAGGAGCCTTGGGCGAAGCCGAAGAAGGACCCGAACGCCAAGCCCGTGAAGCCGAAATTCACCATGCTGTCTGATCTGCCCAAGGCCTGCACGGCCGTTCTGGCTGCTCCCGCGAATTCGGAGCAATCGGCGACCTATGGCAACGCCTATGTCGCGCCCGAGCAGCAACCCGGCAATACGGCGATCGAACAGGTGATCAATGCCGCCGGCGAACTGCCCGACAGTGAAATACCCGTGCCGCTGGCCCGCCCGGTCCAATAACGCGTCACGCCTCGCGTCCCGCCGGTCTTTTCAAGTGTCGGCCTCTCCTGTAGAGGAAATCAAATCGATTTAAAATCGACGCTGACCGAGGCGGGGTGGGACGAATGGCGAAATGCGTGGCGCTGATTGCGCATGACCAGAAGAAAGACGATCTGGCGACTTTTGCGCAGGCCAATGAGGCCGTGCTTGCCAACTGGAAGATCGTCGCGACCGGAACCACTGGCGGTCGGGTTCAGGAGGCCTGTCCGAGCCTCGACGTCATTCGCCTGAAGAGCGGACCGCTCGGCGGAGACCAGCAGATCGGCGCGATGATCGCCACCGGCGATGTCCACATGCTCATCTTTTTTACAGACCCCCTGACCGCCATGCCGCACGATGTCGATGTCAAGGCACTGATGCGGCTTGCCACCGTCTACGATATTCCGATGGCACTCAACCGGGCGACCGCTGAACGGTTGATCGATTTCAACCATCCCTGATAAAGCTTTCCCATCAAGCCTCACGTCCGCGCGATCACAACGGAACATCCCATGCCCTCGTTCACCGATACCGACAGCAACCTGACGTTCCCGATCCTGATCGGCGATATCGGCGGAACCAATGCGCGCTTCGGCCTGCTGACCGACGCCTTCGCCGAGCCGAAGATGTTTCCGATCATCCCGACGACGCGCTATGCCAGCATCGAGGAGGCGTTGCAGACCAGCATCCTCGACAAGACTTCGGTGCAGCCGCGCTCCGCCATCATCGCGGTCGCAGGCCCCGTCAAGGGTGACGACATTCCGCTCACCAATGCCGGCTGGGTGATCAAGCCGAAAGACATGCTGAAGGCGCTGTCGCTGGAAGACGTGATCATCATCAACGATTTCGAGGCGCAGGCGCTCGCCATCGCCTCGATCGGCGAAGAAGGCCGTGAACAGATCGGCCCCGGTTCCATTCTCGAATCCGCCTCCTGCGCCGTTCTCGGCCCCGGCACCGGCCTTGGCGTTGCCGGGCTCGTCCATGCCCAGCACGCCTGGATTCCGGTTCCCGGCGAAGGCGGTCATGTCGATGTCGGCCCGCGCTCCGAGCGCGACTATGAAATCTGGCCTTTCCTCGAGCCGATCGAAGGGCGCATTTCCGCCGAACAATTGCTCTGCGGCCGCGGCATCATGAACATCTACCGCGCCGTTTGCGAATCGAAGGCCCGGGATGCGCATCTGGCCGATCCGGCGGCGGTGACGACCTCAGCACTTGCCGGCAGCGACGAGGCCGCCGTCGAGACCGTTTCGCTGTTTTCGACCTATCTCGGCCGCGTTGCCGGCGACATGGCGATGATCTTCATGGCGCGTGGCGGGGTGTTCCTCGCCGGCGGCATTTCGCAGAAGATCCTGCCGGCGCTGAAAAAGCCGGAATTCCGCCAGGCCTTCGAGGACAAGGCCCCGCATTCCGCATTGCTGAAAACGATTCCGACCTTCGTGGTCACCCATCCGACGGCTGCTCTCTCCGGTCTCGCCGCCTATTCTCGCACGCCGTCCCGATTCGGTGTGGCAACTGAGGGACGGCGCTGGAGAACTTGAGGCGGGGCCAGCCGCTTGGACTCGCCAAACGGGGAGCAAGGGACTATAGAGCGCGGGAAAACGGGGTGCCCGGAGGGCATGCGCCGGGCTTTAAGGAAACACGCTTGAAACAAGCCAAGACAAAGCTGCCACCCGTTGACCGCGAGACGATTACCAGCGTGCTCAAGCGGGTCATCGCCGAAAACGGCCGTGCGCATTTGCGTGGCTATATCTTCGCCATCGCCTGCCTCGGCGTCATTGCGGCATCGACGGCCTTTACCGCCTGGATCATGGAATCGGTGGTCAACGAGGCTTTCGCCAACAAGCGGGCCGATGTCGTCGTCTATATCTGCGGAGCCATCTTCATCGCTTTCGTGCTGCGCGGTTTCGCCACCTACGGCCAGGCCGTGGCCTTGTCGAAGATCGGCAACAGCATCGTCGCCAGCTACCAGCGCCGGCTCTATTCGCACCTGATGGCGCTCAGCGTCGGCTATTTCAGCGACACCCGTTCGGCGCGGATCTCGGCGCAGATCAGCCAGAACGTCTCGGGCATCCGTGACGTCCTCAACATGACCGTCACCTCGCTTGCGCGCGATTTCCTGACTCTCATCGCCCTGATCGGGGTGATGATCAGCAAGGACTGGCTGCTGACAGTGATCGTCTTCGTCATCGCGCCGCCGCTTTTGATCGGCCTGCGCTACATTTCACGCCGGCTGAAGCAGGCGACGCGCGAGTCCGTCGAGATCAACAGCCATGTTCTCGGCGCCATGCAGGAAACCATCCAGGGCATCACCATCGTCAAGGCCTTCACGATGGAAAAGCAGCTGAAGTCCAAGGTCGAAAACATTATCGATCGGGCCGAAAACCGCGCCAACCGCATTGCCAGACTCAGCGAACGCACCGCCCCGATGACAGAAACCTTTGCCGGTTTCGCCATTTCCAGCGTGCTTGCCTATGCCGCCTTCCGTTCGATCTACAACGGCGTGCAGCCCGGCGCATTCTTCGCCTTCGTCACTGCACTGCTGATGGCCTACGACCCGGCGCGACGCCTTGCCAAGCTGCAGATTTCGCTCGAGCGCGCCGTTGTCAACGCCCGCATGATCTACGAGATCCTCGATATGGTTCCACACCAGCGCGATCTGCAGGATGCCTCCGATCTGAAGCTGAACCAGGCATCGATCGAGTTCCGCAACGTGCGCTTCGGCTATAACCAGAACGACGAAATCCTGAAGGGCGTGAGCTTCGTCGCCGAGGGCGGCAAGACGACGGCGCTGGTCGGCCCTTCCGGCGCCGGCAAGTCGACCGTCATCAGCCTCATTCCACGCTTCTACGATCCATCCGGCGGGGAAATCCTGATCGACGGGCAGGACATCGCCCATATCACCAAGCAGTCACTGCGCAACGGCCTCGCCTATGTCTCGCAGCAGCCGTACCTCTTCGAAGGCTCGATCCGCGACAATATCCGCTACGGCCGCCCGGAAGCGACCGATGCCGAGGTCGAGGAAGCGGCAAAGCTCGCCTATGCCCATGACTTCATCCGCATGCAGCCGCAGGGTTACGACACGGCGGTCGGCGAAAACGGCGTGACGCTATCTGGCGGCCAGCGCCAGCGCCTGTCGATCGCCCGCGCACTGGTACGCCAAGCGCCGATCCTGTTGCTCGACGAAGCCACCTCGGCGCTCGACACCGAATCGGAAGCGGCCGTGCAGAAGGCGCTCGATCACGCGATGAGCGGTCGCACCGTGGTCGTCATCGCCCATCGCCTGTCGACCGTCGTCAACGCCGACAAGATCATCGTCATGAAGGATGGCCTGGTGGTCGAGGAAGGCACGCATGAGGCGCTTGCGCAGCGCAGCGACGGTCTTTACGCTCGCCTGCACAATCTGCAAGGCACGACTGCGACGCAACCGGCGGCGGAAGCCGAACCATTGATCTGATGGGAATGAGACTGAAATGAGTGGGGTGGGCATGAGCGGGACGGACATGAAACTCGTGGTGGTTGGCGCCGCCGGCCGGATGGGACAGACACTGATCCGCACAATCCATGCGATGCCGGGCACGACCGTATTCGCCGCCATCGAACGTCCCGGCTCTCCCTTCATCGGCCGTGATGCCGGCGAGATCGCTGGCCTTGGCCCGACCGGTGTCACCATCAGCGACAAGCCGCTCGAAGCTTTTGTCGAAGCCGAAGGCGTGCTCGATTTCACCTCGCCCGCGGCCTCGGTCGAGTTTTCCATTCTCTCCGCCCAGGCCCGGATCGTCCATGTCATCGGCACGACGGGCTGCTCGACCGAAGAAGAGAACAAGTTCAGGGCGGCGGCGCGTCATGCCCGCGTCGTCAAGTCCGGCAATATGAGCCTCGGCGTCAACCTGCTCGGCGTTCTCACGCAGCAGGCGGCCCGTGCGCTCGGCCCGGCGAACTGGGATATCGAAATCCTCGAAATGCACCACAAGCACAAGGTTGATGCGCCGTCCGGCACTGCGCTGCTTCTCGGCGAGGCCGCTGCAAAGGGTCGCGAGATCGGTCTTGCCGACCATTCCGTGCGGGTGCGCGATGGCCATACCGGCGCCCGCATTGCCGGCACGATCGGTTTTGCGACGCTTCGCGGCGGCTCGGTGATCGGCGAACATTCCGTCATTCTCGCCGGTGAAGGCGAGCAGGTGACGCTGTCGCACAGTGCCACCGACCGCTCGATCTTTGCCCGCGGCGCCGTCACGGCGGCGCTCTGGGCCCGCGATCAGAAACCCGGCTTTTATTCCATGCTCGACGTGCTCGGGCTGTCCTGAACCTTTCAATCCCCCGGAGGAATATCATCATGAGCGGCACCCTCGTCCTTGTGCGTCACGGCCAGAGCGACTGGAACCTGAAAAACCTGTTCACCGGCTGGAAGGACCCCGACCTCACGCCACTCGGCATCGAGGAAGCCAATACCGGCGGCAAGGCGCTTGCCGAATACGGCATCAAATACGATATCGCCTTCACTTCGGTCCTGACACGCGCCCAGCACACGCTGAAGCTCATCCTCGACAATATCGGCCAGCCCGGTCTGGAAACCATCAAGGATCAGGCACTGAACGAACGCGACTATGGCGACCTTTCCGGCCTCAACAAGGATGACGCCCGCGCCAAGTGGGGCGAAGAACAGGTGCATATCTGGCGCCGCTCCTACGACGTCCCCCCGCCGGGCGGCGAAAGCCTGCGCGACACCGGCGCCCGCGTCTGGCCGTATTACCTGACGGAAATCCTGCCACGCGTTCTTCGCGGCGAAAACGTCCTCGTCGCCGCCCACGGCAATTCGCTGCGCTCGCTGGTCATGGTGCTCGATCGCCTGACCAAGGAGCAGATCCTGGCGCTCAACCTGGCGACCGGTGTGCCGATGGTCTACAAGCTCAACGCAGATTCCACCGTGGCTTCGAAGAAAGTACTCGGCGACATGTCCGGGGCGCATTGAGCGCTGGATATTGCCAGTCGTAAGCGAAGGCGTTCCTCATTCTCCGTCATGCCTGTGCTTGTCACAGGCATCCAGCGACCCGACGTCGGTCGGGTTAAAAGACTGTTTGAAAATTGACTGGCTCTCTCACCGCGCAGACGCGCGGTGACCTGTGACAAGCACAGGCATGACGAAGTAAGAGAAAAACCTCCCCCCAAAATCAAACCTTGCCTGCCTCCCAGCCAAGCATCGCCCGTTTGCGGGTCAGGCCCCAGTGATACCCCGTCAACGCCCCGCTCTTGCCAAGGGCCCGGTGGCATGGGACCACGAAGGAGATCGGATTGCGACCGACGGCGGCGCCGACGGCGCGGGACGCGGTGGGCTGGCCGATATCAGAGGCGATGTCGGAATAGGTAACGGCCCTGCCCATCGGGATCTTCAACAGCGATTCCCAGACCCGTATCTGGAAGTCCGAGCCGATCAGGACGACACGCAAAGGCTCCTCCACACTCCACTGGCGCGAATCGAAGATGCGGGCCGCATAACCGGCCGTAGCGGCGCTGTCCTCGATGAACTGCGCATTCGGCCAGCGGCTCGCCATATCCTCGAAATTGGCCTCCTCGGCACCGGCATCGTTAAAGGCGAGGCCGGCGAGGCCGCGATCGGTGACCATGACCAGCGCCACGCCGAACGGGCACGGATGAAAAGCATAGCGGATCGTCAGGCCGCCACCGCGCAGCTTCCATTCACCTGGAGACATGGCCTCATGGGTGACGAACAGGTCGTGCAAGCGCCCCGGTCCGGACAGCCCGAGTTCGTAGCTGGTTTCGAGCAGGGGCAGTTCTTCCTGGCGCAGCAGCCGCTTGGCGTGATCGAGCGTGACAGCCTGCAGGAAGGCCTTTGGCGACAGGCCGGCCCAGCGCGTAAATGTCTTCTGCAACTGCGTCGGCGACTGGCCAAGCTCGCCCGCAATGCTTTCAAGCGACGGCTGGTCGCGATAGGTCTCGGTCAGCAGTTCGACAACGCGGCTGACGGTCTCGTAATCACTGCCGTGCGGCGTGATATCCGCCGGAATGGATGTGGTGATATTCATCGCTTATCTCCTTGGACAGAGAGATAATCACTCGCACCGGGTGTTCGCCACCCGATTCTTGTTTACCGCCGTTTCACCGTGGCCAGCGCCCCGGAAAAGGCCGTGGCGAACGTTTCGCGGTCGTCCCGGTTCAGGAACGAGCCGATATCGGTTGCCCGGCGCTGGTCGCTGATCTGCATCGAGACGATGCCGATCTCCTCGTGGCGGGCGATGTTGAACCGCGCCCAGAAGGGATTGAACCGGTGCTCCGTCATCCGCCCAGTCGGCGTGAATTTGCGCACCGACACGTCCATGCGCGAAACGCTGATTTCCTCACGTGCGCGGGCCGCCCGGTTGTTCAGCCAGAAGGCGCCGAACAGCAGCAGGAAATCCAGCCCGAAGAAGAAGACGATCGGCCAGGCGCCGATCACCATGAAGACGAAGATATGAACGAGGCTCATCAGGCCGGCGATCGCGAAGAAGACCTTGAGGCCCTTCACGCCCAGCGAACGATACGGTGTCAGCTCGGCGGAAAAGACCGGCTGATCGAGACCCGACATCTCGGCGTTGCCATCATTCATGGCGAATGACTATAGATGCAGGATGAAAAACGTGAAGCTAAAATCGGCGGTGAACCCGGCGAAGGCAAAATCCGCGACAACCGGCCGCGCCAAAACAAAGTCGAAATCCATCTACACCCCTGCGGAGATCGAGGAGATCTTTCGCCGCTTCTCGATCCAGCGGCCGGAGCCGAAGGGCGAGCTGGAACACGTCAATCCGTTCACGCTGGTGGTCGCGGTGGCGCTGTCGGCGCAGGCGACGGATGCCGGTGTCAACAAGGCGACGCGGGCGCTGTTTGCGGTGGCGGATACGCCGGAAAAGATGGTTGCGCTCGGCGAAGATCGGGTCCGCGACTACATCAAGACGATCGGGCTCTATCGCAACAAGGCAAAGAACGTCATCGCGCTCAGCGAAAAGCTGATCGCCGAATTCGGCAGCGAAGTGCCCCGTACGCGCGAAGAGCTGATCACCCTGCCCGGCGTCGGTCGCAAGACCGCCAATGTCGTGCTCTCCATGGCCTTCGGGCAATCGACCATGGCAGTGGACACCCATATCTTCCGCATCGCCAACCGGCTCTGTCTGGCACCGGGCAAGACCCCGGACGAGGTGGAAGACCAGCTGATGCGGATCATTCCCGACCACTATCTCTATCACGCACATCACTGGCTGATCCTGCATGGGCGCTATTGCTGCAAATCGCGCAGGCCGGAATGCGAACACTGTGTGATCGCCGACATCTGCAAGGCGGCGGAAAAGACCAACACGATTCCCGCGCCGCTGGTCGAATTGCCCGCGCAGATCGTCTGATCCGGATTACCGGACGATACCCTCGATCAGCGCGGCGATCGCCTGTTCGTAACCCTTCCGGTCGGCGCCATCAGCGATGGCAAGCGCGGCCCTGTCGAAGGCGGCGCCGAGAAGATCGGTATAGACGTCCAGCAGGTTTTCCGACTTTCCGCTTTCGGCAAAAAGCTCTTTCAGTCCAGCCTTGAGGCTGGCTTCCGAGGTTTCCCCGTTCAGCCGTTGCATGGCATCCATGCCGAGTACGGATGGACCATCCAGCAGCAGCAGCCGGATGCGTCCCGGCACGGCCAAAGCATCGAAATAGGTGCGCGTGCCATCGAGAAGTCCTTGGCGCGGCGTTGCCGAATCGACCGTCGCGCTTTCGATCTGCGCGCTCACTGCCCGCGCCTCTTCGGCAACCACGGCGGCAAACAGCGCCTTCTTGTCCTCGAAGTGATGATAGAGCGCGCCGCGCGTCACGCCGGCCGCCGCGACGATCTCCGGCGTTGCCGTCTCGGCGTAACCTTTTTCCACGAAAAGCCGACGCGCGGCGGCAATCAGGGCCGCCCGCATGATTTCCGTTCGTTCGCTGTTGCTGCGTCTCACAAATCCACCTTTACATACAATCTGTATGCATGTTATTTAGCGGTTACATACAAACTGTATCTAAGTTGGAATGGAGACAAAAGCCATGAAAATCACCAGTTACTATCCGGTCATCATGACGGACGCCGTGGAAGCGACAGCCGAATTCTACAAGCGCCACTTTCGTTTCGAAGCATTGTTCAGCAGCGACTGGTATGTGCATCTGCAATCGACGCTGGACGAACGGGTGACGCTCGCCATTCTCGACGGCAGCCACCACACCATTCCGCAAAGCGGGCGCGGCAAGGCTTCGGGGCTGCTCTTGAATTTCGAGGTTGAGGATCCCGACGCGCTTTATGCGGAATTTCAAGCCGCCGGCCTGCCGATCCTGCTGCCGCTGCGGGATGAGGATTTCGGCCAGCGGCATTTCATCACCGCCGACCCGAACGGCGTCCTGATCGACGTGATCAAGCCGATCCCGCCGACCGGGGATTTTGCCGCGCAGTACGATGCCGCGGCGCTGCCGGCCTGAAGGGATCAGGCCCGCCGGCGCTCGGTCAGCGCGTCGAGCAGAGCTGGCAGAAGGGCGAGATCGAGCACGCGGTCGACGTCGAATTCTCGGGGACGGCCGCGCATGCGCGGCTCTTGCGGCAGGTCGGCTATGTTTTCCATGTCGACCATAGGAGAAACGCCCATTTCCCATGGAAGTAAAATCGGCGTGCAGCGGCTTCTTTTTCGCTTGCCTCTTCCAAACTGGCCGGAATCCGCTATTACCGGACTGCAGCGCCGCGCGTCGGATATGACGCGCAAAGGTCGCTGCAACACTTGAAAGATGCTGCATGGTTTTATCCTTGAATCGATTCCGATTCATGCAGCGGGCAAACATTCCAGGCGGTTCCGGATGACGAAATTCGATGTGCTCACAATCGGCAATGCGATCGTGGATATCATTGCGCGGTGTGACGACGCGTTTCTCGTTCACAATGGCATCATCAAGAGTGCGATGAACCTGATCGACGCGAACCGCGCCGAACTGCTCTATTCGCGCATGGGACCGGCTCTCGAAGCCTCCGGCGGCAGTGCCGGCAATACGGCGGCTGGCGTCGCCAGCCTCGGCGGCCGTGCCGCCTATTTCGGCAAGGTCGCCAACGATCAGCTCGGCGAGATATTCGCCCACGACATTCGCGCCCAGGGCGTTCATTTCGAAACCAGGCCGCTCGAAAAGGAGCCGCCGACCGCACGCTCCATGATCTTCGTGACCGAAGATGGCGAGCGCTCGATGAATACCTATCTCGGCGCCTGCGTCGAGCTCGGCCCCGACGATGTGGAGCCGGCCGTCGTCGCCGATGCGACCGTGACCTATTTCGAAGGTTATCTCTGGGATCCGCCGCTTGCCAAGGATGCGATCCGCGAATGCGCCCGCATCGCACACGAGAACGGTCGCGAAGTGGCGATGACGCTCTCCGACAGTTTCTGCGTCAACCGCTACCGTGCCGAATTCCTCGACCTGATGCGTTCCGGCACGGTCGATATCGTTTTCGCCAACCGTGCCGAGGCGCTTGCGCTCTACGAGACCGAGGATTTCGAACAGGCGCTGTCGAAGATCGCACAGGATTGCAAGCTGGCTGCGGTGACACTCAGCGAAGAAGGCTCGATCATCGTCAGGGGCAAAGAGCGGGTGAAGGTCGAGGCGACCACGATCAGCCGCGTCGTCGATACGACGGGCGCCGGCGATCTCTATGCCGCCGGCTTCCTGCATGGCTATACGACGGGCAGGACGCTCGCCGATTGCGGCAAGCTCGGCAGCCTTGCCGCCGGCATCGTCATCGAGCAGGTCGGGCCGCGCCCGATGATCTCGTTGAAGACCGCCGCGACGGAAGCAGGTCTTCTCTGACCGTTTCCGAAGGCAAAAAGCTTACTTGAAGGCTTCGCCGGGATAGGCCCCCCAGATTTCGCCCTGCGAGATCCATCCGTCTGTTCCCTGCGCATCGGCGCGGCACCACTCGCCATTGCATTCGCCGACATGAACGACGACACCCGGCTCGATGCGGGCGACAATGCCGGCATTCGCCTGCGGATCGCGGCGCATGTTGACGAAGACGCCATCGCCCTTGCCGCGCATCCAGGGTGCGGTCAGCGCGGTGCGTTCGCCGGACAGGAGCGCCTGGTTGACCCATCCCTCCGTGCCGTCGGCATCGCGAATCTTGCGCCAGTTGTCATATTCCTGTGTGATCTCGACCGGCACGCCGGCCCTCAGATAGCGCCAGGCGATCGCGTAGTCGACGCTTGGCCCGACGCGCAGGTTGATGCTCTTGGACTTGAGGCTGACGAAACGCGGCAGCGGCAAGCCGCTCGCGCCTTTGGCTGCCTGCGCATGGGCCGGCATTACATCGGTGGCTGCGATGGACATTGTCGCCGCGACGACGAAAGCGAGCCTGGAAAGGAACTGACGCATGACGAAATCCGTTTTCCGAGACAATTCAACATCTTGCAGGGCAACCTCTCACCGGTCCCGCTGAAGCGAGGCAAATCGTCTGGGAACATCTAGAGTTTTGTTTGTCTTCCACACCGGGTCTGGTAGAAAATGGAACTGCAGGGAGAACGATCACTCATCTTGGTTAAAAACCCGTCAACAAGGGCAAGTAGGCAGCATGACCGCGAAGAAAAAACCCAAGGTCTACATCACCCGCAAACTGCCTGATGTGGTTGAGACGCGCATGCGGGAACTCTTCGATGCGGAGCTCAACATCGACGATACGCCGCGCACGCAGCCGGAACTCGTGGCCGCCGTCAAGCGCGCCGATGTGCTGGTGCCGACCGTCACCGACAGGATCGACGCGGCGCTGATCGAGCAGGCCGGACCGCAGCTGAAGTTGATTGCCAGTTTTTCCAACGGCACCGACAATATCGATATCGACGCTGCCGCGCGCCACGGCATCACCGTCACCAACACGCCGAACGTGCTGACCGAAGACACCGCCGACATGACCATGGCGCTGATTCTAGCGGTACCGCGCCGCCTCGCCGAAGGCGCCAAGATCCTGACCGACCGCAAGGACGAATGGGCCGGCTGGTCGCCGACATGGATGCTGGGGCGCCGCATCTCCGGAAAGCGCATCGGCATTGTCGGCATGGGGCGGATCGGCACCGCCGTCGCCCGCCGCGCCAAGGCTTTCGGCTTGTCGATCCACTATCACAACCGGCACCGCGTCAGCACCGAGACCGAGGAAAAGCTGGAGGCGACCTATTGGGACAGCCTCGATCAGATGCTCGCACGCGTCGATATCGTTTCGGTCAACTGCCCGTCGACACCCGCCACCTATCACCTTCTATCAGCCCGTCGGCTCGCGCTGATGCAGCCGACCAGCTATATCGTCAATACGGCGCGCGGCGGCATCATTGACGAGGTCGCGTTGATCAAGTGCCTGCGCGAAGGCAAGATCGCCGGCGCCGGCCTCGACGTGTTCGAGAACGAACCTGCGGTCAATCCAAAGCTCGTCAAGCTCGCCAGCGAAGGCCGGGTCGTGCTTCTGCCGCACATGAGTTCCGCCACGCTCGAAGGCCGCATCGACATGGGCGACAAGGTGGTAATCAACATCCGCACCTTCTTCGACGGCCACCGCCCGCCGGACCGTGTCCTGCCCGGCCGGGCTTGAGCGGTCAGATCGGCTTGCGCATCTCAATGAAAGTCGTGCGCGAAAAGCCGGGATGCACGCCGTCGGCGGAACGGACAAAGCCCCAGCGCGCGAAGACACCGTGGTTTTCGGTGAGTTCGATCCGCGTTTCCAGCCGCAGGCATGGCAATTGCTGCCTCACCGCATAATCCGTCGCGATTTCGAGCAAGAACCGACCGACGCCCTTGCCTTGCGCCTGCGGCGTGACGGCGAGCTTGCCGATATAGAGGCAATCCGGCGACTCCGGCTTGCAGAAGATACAGCCGAGCAGGTGGCCATCCTCGATTGCCGCATAGCCCTTCTCGGTTCTGGCCTTTTCCTTCAGAAAACCCAGCGTCAGCCGCAAGGCCGATGACGGCGGATCGATGCGCGGATGCATATAAGCGAAGGCATCGAGGATCAGCGCCAGCAGCGCTTCCCAATCCGCAAAGGACTCATCGATCGCCAGGAACTGCATCGGGCGTCTTCCTGCGGCTGTATTTGATCGTCTCGAACCGCGCGGCGAGCGCGTCATACATCAGCAGGCGCCCGATCAGCGGCTCGCCGGCGCCGGTGATGACCTTGATGACTTCCATAGCCTGCAATGTTCCGAGCACGCCGGTCAGCGCCCCGACAATGCCGGCCTCGGCGCAGCTGGGAACAACGCCCGGCGGCGGTGGGGCGGGAAAGAGGTCGCGGTAGCGCGGATTCTGCCGCCCGTCCTGCGCGGTCTTCCAGGGCTGCAGCACGGTCAAGGATCCATCGAAACGGCCGACGGCGGCGCTGACCAGCGTCACCTCGAGCCGCTCGGCCGCATCGGCGGCGAGATAGCGGGTCTCGAAATTGTCGGAACCATCGACGACGATCTCGTAACCGGCGAACAGTTTTTCGACATTACCCGCATTCAGCCGTTCGGCGTGGCGGATGACGGTCACATGCGGGTTGATCCGCTCGATCGTATCCGCCGCGCTGTCGATCTTCGGCCGGCCGATATCCGGCGTGCCGTGGATCACCTGGCGCTGCAGGTTGGAGAGCGAAACCGTATCGTCATCGACAATGCCCAGCGTACCGATGCCGGCGGCGGCGAGATACTGCAGCACCGGCGCGCCGAGGCCGCCGGCCCCGATGACCAGAACGCGCGCCGCCTTCAGCGCCTGCTGGCCGGTGCCGCCGATTTCCGGCAGCATGATATGGCGCGCATAGCGTTCGATTTCTTCGGAATTGAGTGTGCTCATGTTGGAATGTCACCCCGCAACGCTGCCATTGGCAACCGTCAGATAACGCGCCCGCTCCCCGAGCGCCGAGAACATCGATTGATCCGTGCCGGTCATGAAGGCCTGCCCACCGAGATCATCGACCAGATCGAACAAAGCGGCGCGACGGCCCTCATCGAGATGGGCGGCGATTTCATCGAGCAGCAGGATCGGCGCATGGCCGGTCATGTTGCCGACAAGGCGGGCATGGGCGAGCACCAGACCGACGAGAAGCGCCTTCTGCTCGCCGGTCGAACAGCGCGCAGCCTCCATGTCCTTGGCCCGATGACGGATCAGGAGATCGCTGCGATGCGGGCCATCGAGCGTGCGCCCGGCCGCGGCGTCCCGGTAGCGGCCGGCCTTCATCATCTCCAGATATTCCTCTTCCAGATCGAAGGCCGGTCGGTGCCATTCGCCATCGAGGAAGCCGGACAGCGCGAGATCGGCGGCAGGGAACACGCCGCCCTCATGATTGCGGTCCACCAGACCGACCAGCAGACCCAGCATTTCCTGCCGCGCCAGCGCCATGGAAATCCCAAGCTCGGCCATCTGGCGTTCCAGTCCGGCTAGCCAGACAGGATCGGGCCGCCCTTCGGACAGGAGCTTGTTGCGACTGCGCATGGCGCGCTCGTAATCGGTGGCACGGCGGCCGTGTTCGGGATCGAGCGACAGGACGAGCCGGTCGAGAAAGCGGCGGCGATCGCTCGATCCGCCGGTGAACAGGCCGTCCATGGCCGGTGTCAACCAGAGTACGCGGACATGATCGAGCAGTTCGTCCACGGTTTTCGCCGTGGTGCCGTTCAGCCGCAGGCGACGCGCCTGTCCATCTTCCGCACCGGCCGTTCCCGTGCCGATTTCCACCGGGCCATCCATGCCTTCAAGTTCGGCAAAGACGGAAAACCCCGTATCGGCGCCGACGCGCGCCACATCGGCATAGGCGGCGCGGCGCAGGCCCCGGCCGGGAGACAGGAACGAGACGGCCTCCATCAGATTGGTCTTTCCGGCGCCGTTGTCTCCGGTCAGCACGACATGGCGCGCATCGAGGTCCAGCGAAAGCGCCGCGTAATTGCGGAAATCGCTCAGCTTCAGACGGGAGAGGGAAACCTTGTGCGGCATGGAGAATCCGGTTGCGTGTCGCCCCGAGAGCTAAGCGCGCGGAGCGCCAATGGCAAGGTGGAACATGACCTTTTCAAGGAACAAAGCCGGACGCTGCGGCGGTTGCGCAAAGATTGCCGCAATGCGCGCGCCTTGTTGCGCCGCTGCGAGAATTAAAATAAGAATGCTTATCTTATGCATGCTTACTATATGGCGCCCTCCCGATGAACCTTGCCCCCACCGTTGGCTTCCTGCTGCACGACGTTGCGCGCCTGCTGCGCAAGCGCTTCGAACAGCGGGCAAAGCATATGGGCTTGACCCGCTCGCAATGGCAGACGATCGCCTATCTCGCACGGAACGAAGGCATCCATCAGAGCGGTCTGGCGGAGCTTCTGGAAATCGAGCCGATCACCTTGATGCGTGTTCTCGACAAGCTGGCCGAGCGCGGCTTCATCGAGCGCCGGCGGCACGAGACCGACCGCCGCATTTCGCTTCTCTATACGACCGAACTGGCGCGCGGGCTCCTGTCCGACATGCGCGCCATCGGCGACGCCACCCGCAGCGAGGCGCTGCAGGGCATTTCCGACGACGACCGGGAACGGTTGCTCGCCATTCTCGACCTGATGAAATCCAACCTCCTGCAGGCCTGCCGCGCGCCGGCCGACAAAGAAACACACCATGGCTGACACATCCTCCCTTCGCGTCCCCGCAAATGCCAATGTCACCGCGCTCGAACCCGCCGAAGCCCCGACGGCGGAAGCCAAGATCAACGCTGTCCCCGCTGCGGAGCCCGCGCCCACCACCAAACGTCGCCGCAGCCTCAAGCGGCCGATCCTCTTCGCCCTGCTGCCAATCGCTCTCGTTGTCGGCGGCTACTACTATGTCACCGGCGGCCAGATCATGGAGACGGACAATGCCTATCTGCAGGCAGACATGGTGGGCGTGACCACCGATGTCGCCGGTATCGTTGCCTCCGTCGACGTGCATGAAAACGAGGCGGTGAAAGCAGGGCAGGTGCTGTTCCGGCTGAAGCAGGATTCGTTCCGCATCGCGCTCGAGGGCGCGCAGGCAAAGCTTGCCGCTGCCCGTAACCAGCTTTTGAACCTCAAGGCAAGCTATGCGCAGACACTCGCCCAGATCGCGCAGGTCGAGGCCGATATCCCCTATTATCAGACCGTTTTCGACCGGCAGCAGACATTGATCTCGAACGCCGCGGCGTCGCATGCGACCTATGACGACGCCAAGCACAATCTGGAAGCAGCCAGGCAGAAGGTCTCGGTCGCTCAAGCCCAGGCGGCAACCACGCTTGCCGAACTCGGTGGAGATGCCAATCAGCCGATCGAGAAGAATCCGCTTTATCTCGAAGCCAAATCGGCGGTGGACGATGCCCAGCGCGAACTTGACCACGCAACGGTTCGTGCGCCGTTCGACGGCGTCGTCACCAATGTGAACGCCCTTCAGACCGGTTCCTATCTCGACGCAGCCCAGCAGGCCTTCTCGCTGGTCTCCACCAAGAACATGTGGATCGCTGCGAACCCGAAGGAAACGGAGCTGACCTATGTGAAGCCCGGCCAGCCGGTGAGCATCACCATCGACACCTATCCGGGCGTCGAATGGAAGGGCAGGGTCGAAAGCGTCAGCCCGGCCTCCGGCTCCAGCTTCGCGCTGCTTCCGGCACAGAACACATCCGGCAACTGGGTAAAGGTGGTGCAGCGGATTCCGATGCGCGTCAGCATCGACGATACGAAGGGCAAGCCGCCGCTGCGCGTCGGCATGAGCACGCTGATCGCCGTCGATACCGGCCATGCCCGCGGCCTACCGGATTCGATCCGCAATCTGCTCGACCATTCGATCGCGCAGGCACACGAGTAAGCACTGTCATGAGCAGCACCCCGTCCGCGGCCACGACGCCGGTCGCCAATCGCGGCGCGATCACGGCCTGCATCATCCTGGCCGTCATCATGCAGGCGCTCGACACGACGATTGCCAATGTGGCACTTCCCTATATCCAGGGCAGTGTCGCGGCGAGCGCTGACCAGATCAACTGGGTGCTGACCTCCTATATCGTCGCGGCCGCGATCATGACGCCGCCCTCCGGATTTCTGTCGCAGAAATTTGGCCGCAAGCGCGTGTTGCTGGTGGCGATCGTCGGCTTCGTGGTCGCGTCGGTTCTCTGCGGCCTTGCCCAGTCCTTGACCCAGATCGTCGGTTTCCGGCTGTTGCAGGGCCTGTTCGGCGCAGCGCTCGTACCGCTGTCGCAAGGCATCCTGCTCGACATCTATTCGGTCGAGGAGCGCGGCTCGGCCATGGCGCTGTTCGGTGTCTCGGTCATGGTCGGGCCGGTGCTCGGGCCGGTGATCGGCGGCTGGCTGACGGAGAATATCAGCTGGCGCTGGGTGTTCTACATCAACGTGCCGATCGGTGTACTCGCCTTTGCCGGCATCAGTATCTTCGTCAAGGAAACCAGGATCGACGCCCAGGCGAAACTCGACTGGTTCGGCTTCGGCATGCTCAGCCTCGGCATCGCCTCGCTGCAGCTGTTTCTCGACCGCGGCGGCCAGCTCGACTGGTTTTCCTCCGGCGAGATCATCATCGAGGCGATTGTCTGCGCCAGCGCCTTCTATTTGTTGTTGATCCATACGCTGACGACGGAAAAGTCCTTCATCAACCCGCGCCTGTTTCTCGATCAGAATTTCACGGTGAGCATGCTGTTCATCTTCGTTGTCGGCGTCACCTATTTGGCCTCGCTGGCGCTGATGACGCCCTATCTCCAGTCGCTGATGGGTTATCCGGTCATCACCGCCGGCATCGTCATGGGCCCGCGCGGCCTCGGTACCATGGTCTGCATGTTCGTCGTCGGCCGGTTGATCGGCAAGATCGACACACGCATCCTGCTGTTCACCGGGCTGGCGATCACCGCCTGGGCGATGTACGACATGACGGGCTGGACGCCGGATGTCTCGCAATGGACGATCATATCGGTCGGTTTCGTCCAGGGCGCCGGCCTCGGCTTCCTGTTCGTGCCGTTGACGACAATCGCATTCGCCACCCTGCCTGCGGATATGCGCGGCGACGGCACCGGGCTCTACAACCTGTCCCGCAATGTCGGCTCCAGCGTCGGTATCGCCGTCGTCGCCGCCCTTCTGGTAGAGAACACACAGGCCAACCATGAAGCGATCGCCAGCTATGTGACACCGTTCAACCACGCTTTCCAGGCACCGGCGGCAGCCGGTCTCGATCCGATGACCGCCGTTGGCCGCGCCTCGCTCGACAGCATCGTCACGCTGCAGGCAACGATCATTGCCTATATGGACGATTTCAAGCTCCTGATGCTGATGTCGCTCGCCGTCATGCCGCTGGTCTTCCTGTTGCGCAAGCCGAAGGCACCCCCCGCGATCGACCACAGCGCGGTGATGGAGTAGTGAACTATGCTCGGTCCAGCTCGGGATAATGACGGAAAATACCCTGTTCGTTGAAGGCGAGCCGGCGGCCGGATGCCAGATAGGCCTTGATGTTCGGCAGCGCCTTGACCTGTGCATGGAGGCCGACGAGCATCGGATAGTCCGGCTCGGCCGCCGCTATCGCCTTCGGGAAGGCATAATGCAGGCCTTCCACAACATGGAATAGCGACAGGTCCACATAGGTCAGCGTTTCACCGACGGCGTGGATTTCGCCCTTTGCGTTCTTGCCAAGCTGTCCTTCGTAATAGCCGAGAAATTTCGGCAGGCGCTCGTCGCGGAAATCCTCCGCCCGCCGCAACGCCTCCTCCTTCTGGTCCTCGTAATAGAGCGATACGCCGATCGGATGATGCACGTCGTGGATCTCCGCGACGAAATCGGTGATGCTGAGCTGCAAGCTGTTTGCCTCGAGCCGGCCTGCCTCATCCTTCGGGGCAAGGCCGAGCTTGCCGCCAAGGTGAAGCAGGATGTTGGCGACATGGGAGATCAGGAGGTCGCCATCTTTCAGGAACGGCGGCGCGAACGGCACGAAGCCCTTGGTCCTGCCCTTCAGCACCGCCATCATCCGCGCCGTGCCGCCTTCCTCACGAACGACATCGACATAATCGGCGCCGGCCTGCTCCAGCGCCAGTCGGACGAATTCGCCACGGCCGGGAATCCCGTCCCAGTAATAGAGCTCATAGGTCATGAAGCACCTCTCTCGCTGTCGGGTTCGGCTCGGCCGCCGCGGCCATGGGCGGACCGCGGAAAATGAAAGGCCGGAAGCATTGCTGCTTCCGGCCCGGATATATGGCCGATTGTCGGTTCGGCCAGTCGCGCGCTGCGACGATCATTCGATATCGAAGAAATCCTTCATGCGGGAGAAGAAGCCCGCCGATTCCGGATTGTTCTCCTTGGAGGACAGTTCCTCGAACTCCTTGAGGAGTTCGCGCTGGCGCTTGGTCAGCTTCTGCGGCGTCTCGATCTGAATCTGGATATAGAGATCGCCGACCTGGCTGGAGCGTAGCACCGGCATGCCCTTGCCCTTGAGGCGGAACTGCTTGCCGGCCTGGGTGCCTTCCGGCACCGACACGCGCGACTTGGTGCCGTCGAGCGTCGCCACGTCGAACTTGCCGCCGAGCGCCGCCGTGGTCATCGAGATCGGCACGCTGCAATAGAGATCCGCACCATCTCGCTGGTAGAATTCGTGCGGCTTGACCGACAGGAAGATATAGAGATCGCCCGCCGGGCCACCGCGTACGCCGGCCTCGCCCTCACCCGACAGGCGGATGCGGGTGCCGTCCTCGATGCCGGCCGGGATGTTGACGGAGAGCGAGCGCTCCTCGGTGATCCGGCCATGGCCGTGGCACTTGGTGCAGGGATCGGCGATCGTCTGGCCGCGGCCCTGGCAGGTCGGGCACGTCCGTTCGATCGAGAAGAAGCCCTGTGCGGCGCGCACGCGACCAGAGCCCTGACAGGTGGCGCAGGTCGTCGGTTTGGTGCCTGGCTTGGCGCCCGTGCCGGTGCAGACGTCGCAGGTAATCGACGTCGGCACGCGGATTTGCGCGGTCTTGCCGGTATAGGCCTCTTCCAGCGTGATTTCCATGTTGTAGCGCAGATCGCCACCGCGTTCGCGGCCTCCGGAAGACCGCCGCTGGCGGCCGCCGCCCATCATCTCACCGAAGATGTCCTCGAAGATATCGGAGAAACCACCGGCACCACCCATGCCCGCGCCGGCACCGCCCATGCCGCCCTGCTCGAAGGCCGCATGGCCATAACGATCGTAGGCCGCCCGCTTCTGCGGATCCTTCAGCGTCTCATAGGCCTGGTTGATTTCCTTGAAGGTCTTTTCCGATTCCGCATCGCCGGGATTCTTGTCCGGATGATACTTCATTGCCAGTTTGCGGAAAGCGCCTTTCAGCTCCTTGTCATCCGCTGTTTTCGCAACGCCGAGCGTTTCGTAAAGATCACGTTTCATACTTTGAGGTTGTCCCATTGAATAGGCGCGTCAAAACCGGCTGCCCGGTGGTCGCCAAATTTCCTTGCACAGGATTTAGTGAACCTTCACCCGCGATACCATAGGCAATACAGCATCACTGCCGTTTTTTGTTGGAAAAGACCGGTTTCCTGCGGCTTTCAGGTCGCCGCCGCCTCCGCATGCGGCTTGCGCGCATTGCGGTCCCAGCCGAACAGGCGATTGATCCGCTCGCTCACCGGTTTTTCGAAGTAGCGATCAGAGCCCATGGCGACGAGAACGGCGATGATCATCGGCACGATCAGGAACTGATAGAAGCTGATGATACCGAGCGGCTCGATGCCGTGGCGCCAGATGAGGGCGAGCACGATCGTCTCCACCACAGGATGCCAGAGATAGATGCCGAACGAGACCTTGCCGGCCGGCGACAGAACCGACAGGGCCTTGGCGCCATCCGGATTGTTGCGCTCCACCACGGCGGCGGCGAACATGGCGATGCCGAGCAGCCCGACGATGACATAGGCAGGCCACAGCATCATCATGCTCGCCATGGCAAAGGCAAAGAGACCCCAGGCGAGTGCATGAGAACGCCATTTGAGGCGGCTGTCGCGCGCGAGCAGCATGACCACGCCGCCAATGGCGAAGTCGGCAAAGGCGCGATAGGCGCCCCAGGTATCGGCCAACAGCCAGCTCTTGAACGGGATCACCCCGGCCCGTGTCGCGACTTCCAGCAAGATGACGCTGGCCACGGCAAGTGCCGCCAGCCCTTTCACGCCGGCACGGCGGATGACGAAGACGTAGACCGGCAGCAGCAGGTAGCAGAACCATTCGGCCGACAGCGACCAGGACACGTAGTTGAAGCTCAATTCCTTCGTCGTCCCCCAGGCCTGCAAAAGCAGAATATTCTGCAGCAGGATGCTATAATCGTAGCGTTCCGGCACCGTCGATGACACCAGCCCGAGATGCAGCATCACGCCAACGAGGATGAAGAAGGTCAACGTAACAAGGTAAAGCGGATAGAAGCGTGCGAGGCGGCGGACGATGAACGACTTGTAGCTCGGCCAGTCCTTCAGCTTGTCGCCATAGCGCAGCAGGATGAGGAAGCCGGAGATCATGAAGAACATGTCCATCAACGGCAGCAGACGTTCGAGCACATGGCTCAGATCAAACTGGAAGGCATCGCCGGGTCCGAACCGCAGGAAATGATAGGTCATCACCAGAATAGCTGCCATGAGCCGCCAGGATTCGAAAATTCTGAAATGCATGACCGAAATTCCTGCCGCACTTTCACGACGCCGTTCGCATGAATCTTATATCAGCGTCTTCCAAATCATCCGTTAAGGTGAATCCGTAAGCTCAAACAAAAAGAACCCGGGATGCCAGAGAGCAACCCGGGTTCGATATTCAGGTCCCAGAGAAAGACTTATGCGGACTTTTTGCGATCGTCCTCGTCGTTGACTTCCTCGTAGTCGGCATCGACGATGTCGCCATCGCGGGCCGCATCCGCCTGCGCATCGGCATTGGCGGCGTCGGCCTGCTGCGATTCGTACATCGCCTGACCCAGCTTCATCGAGGCTTCGAGAAGCGTCTGGGTCTTGGTCTTGATGTCCTCGGCATCCGGATCGGAGGCTTCGACGGCGGTCTTCAATGCGGCGATCGCATCCGAGATCGCCGTGCGCTCGACTTCTGTCACCTTGTCACCGAATTCGTTCAGCGACTTCTCCGACGAATGGATCAGGCTTTCGGCCTGGTTCTTGGCTTCGACACCTTCGCGGCGCTTCTTGTCGGCTTCAGCGTTTGCTTCAGCGTCCTTGACCATCTTCTCGATATCCGCGTCGGACAGACCGCCCGATGCCTGGATCCGGATCTGATGTTCCTTGCCGGTGCCCTTGTCCTTGGCCGAAACCTGCACGATGCCGTTGGCGTCGATATCGAAAGTCACTTCGATCTGCGGAATGCCACGCGGTGCCGGCGGAATGCCGACCAGGTCGAACTGGCCAAGCAGCTTGTTGTCCTGCGCCATTTCGCGCTCGCCTTGGCTGACGCGGATGGTTACGGCGTTCTGGCTGTCTTCGGCCGTCGAGAAGGTCTGGCTCTTCTTCGTCGGGATCGTCGTGTTGCGTTCGATCAGGCGGGTGAACACACCACCGAGCGTTTCGATGCCGAGCGACAGCGGGGTCACGTCGAGCAACAGGACATCCTTGACGTCACCCTGTAGAACGCCGGCCTGGATGGCGGCGCCGAGAGCAACGACTTCATCCGGGTTGACGCCCTTGTGCGGCTCCTTGCCGAACAGCTGCTTGACGACTTCCTGCACCTTCGGCATGCGGCTCATGCCGCCGACGAGAACGACCTCATCGATCTCGGCCGCAGTGACGCCGGCATCCTTGAGGGCCGCTTTGCAAGGGGCAACGGTGCGCTGGACGAGATCGTCGACCAGGCTTTCGAACTTGGCGCGCGACAGCTTCATCGTCAGGTGCTTCGGACCGGACGCGTCAGCCGTGATGAACGGCAGGTTGATTTCGGTCTGCTGCGAGGACGACAGTTCGATCTTGGCCTTTTCGGCAGCTTCCTTGAGGCGCTGCAGGGCGAGCTTGTCGTTCTTCAAGTCGATGCCCTGGTCCTTCTTGAACTCGGCCGCGAGATATTCGACCAGACGCATGTCGAAGTCTTCACCACCCAGGAAAGTGTCGCCGTTGGTCGACTTCACTTCGAAGACGCCGTCGCCGATTTCAAGGACCGAGATATCGAAGGTACCGCCACCCAGGTCGTAAACGGCGATGGTCCTGCCGTCCTTCTTGTCGAGGCCGTAAGCCAGAGCAGCCGCGGTCGGCTCGTTGATGATGCGCAGGACTTCGAGACCGGCAATGCGGCCGGCATCCTTGGTTGCCTGGCGCTGGGCGTCGTTGAAATAGGCGGGAACAGTGATAACGGCCTGCGTGACCTTTTCGCCGAGATAGGATTCAGCGGTTTCCTTCATCTTCTGAAGGATCATGGCGGAGACCTGCGACGGCGAATATTTTTCGCTGTGCGCTTCGACCCATGCGTCGCCATTGTCGCCCTTGACGATCTTGTAGGGAACGAGGCCCTTGTCCTTTTCCACGAGCTTGTCGTCGTAGCGGCGGCCGATCAGGCGCTTGACGGCGAACAACGTGTTTTCCGGGTTGGTGACGGCCTGACGCTTGGCCGGCTGACCGATCAGACGCTCGCCGTCGTCGTTGAACGCAACGATCGAAGGGGTCGTGCGCGCACCTTCCGCATTTTCGATGACCTTCGCGTCCTTGCCGTCCATGACGGCGACGCAGGAATTGGTCGTTCCCAAGTCGATACCGATTACTTTAGCCATGTCATTCTCTCCTTGAAGCGGACTGTCAGAACCCGGTCAGGCATTCATGTGACAGCCCCTAACGGGATGGGTCTGTGAAATATTCGCAGCGATAGCCACGGTGATGGGGCGTATATAAGGACCAGTGTTTCGGACTGCAAGACATCTCGGAAAGGCAAAGCGTGCGAAATCAGCGTGTTTCGTAAAGGAAATTCGTGTCCCGTCTTCGTCGCCCGCATCCAACGCTACCATCCTGTATGATTCGACCGAATGTCTTTGTACATCCCCTTTATCCCCGCCGCTGCCAGCCCACGCGTAATTGCCCCGCTGAAATGAAAGCGGGTAGCGGCGGCAATGAATTCGACAGACCGAACTGAAGCAAGCATCCTACGATCCAGCTACAGGTTTGCGGCGATTGCCCTGGAGCTGCGCACCCTGACATTATTCCTTCATTTGAAGGCCGGCTTCCGCCCGGAACAGCCACGCGTGCCGGCAGGCAACCCTGACGGTGGCCGGTGGGTCGGAGACGGTTCAGAAACCCGCCCGATCCGCGTCAGCCGCCGCAGACCGCGCGGAGGAGGACAGGTCCGCATCCTTTGACGATGGCAGGCCATCACGCCCGCACAAGAGGCGCGGCTGGCGGTGAGTATGGGCCGCATGCAGGAGGCGATACGCGCCGTTCAAAGACGCGAGCCGAACTGGAAACCAACACCACAAGCCTATGAGACAGTCGAAGGGCTGATACGCGCCAACGAGTCGGTAGCCCAGGAGGCGATGCTTCGCGCGCTCCAATTGCGACTACCGCGCACCGGGATCGGACCATATGCAAGAGAGTGGATTGCCGCGCCGACGACCAACAGGCGTCTGACCAGGACCGAACAGGCGCAAATCGATCGCATCGGCCGTACCTACGGATGCCATTGGTGTGGTATAAGGACATCGGGGACACCGACAGGGCACTTTGTCGGGGATCATCAAGTACCAAAATCACTCGGCAGACCAAGCAGAATTTATCCCCATTGCTGGTGGCGCAGCAAATCGCAAGGTGGATTGATATCTAAAGGGAGGCATTAAATCAGTGTCTGTTGAAACGCTTACGATCACACCTGAATATCTCAGCATATATGTTGCGGGGCACCGAAAAGTAACAATTCCATTACACATGGACGAACAGGGGATATTTTCATCTCCAGACTGCATCAATATTCCAGCGCTGTATTGGAATGATGGAGATACGCATGTTACATTCGGGCCAGCTTCTGATATTGTCGAAGCAGGTCAGCCCGATTTCGACGGGATTTTGAATACCGTCAATAAAGAGATTATCCTCTTCGATGCACTTGAGCCTCAATTTGCGATCGCACAAGTACCTTCAGAAAGAACACGTATTCGAATCTGGATAAACCATCCCACCAGCCCCGATCGGGTGACTATCGCGTGGGGTTAGGTGTAGGCAGCAAGGCGAAAAACGTGGTTTGCTGAACTGCAATCCCAAGGCGAACTTTTGTCTAAAAACGGATTTGACGCCATGATCGTACAGCGAATGTCTATAGCTCCAGAATATGTAAGCTTCTATGCAGCCGGCCGCCGGAATGTGCGTATTCCGACTCATATGGATCGACGAGGCCTGCTCTCTTCAGAGGATTGCATTCTCATACCGGCTTATTACTGGAGCGACGGCGACACGCACGTTACAATTGGACCGGCCTCCGAGATCTCGGAGACAAGAAATCCGGATTTCGACGGCATTCTGAACACCTCGAACAACGAGATTATTCTATTCGATGCGAATAATCCTCAATTTGCGATTGCCCATGTGCCATCTGCAAAAACCCGTATCCGCGTTTGGATAGATCACCCGATCGAGCCGCAGAACGTGATTATCGCCTGGGACTAGGTAATAGCGGCGCTGCAATCGCTTCAACCGCCCGTCAGAATGTCGAACAGGGTCGTGCGTCGGGTGGCGCCGGTGGTTTCGCCGACATCGGCTGGTGGCAGGAGGCCGGAATTGGCTGTGTCGGCCGGCTGCTGCATGCCTTGGTCCGCCGCTACCTGGCCATCGGAGACCGGCGCCTGCGGGAACTCATCCAGCGAGCCGCCTGAAATGACGTTTTCGATGCTCTCGGGAGATGCCTGACCGCCATCGAAGGTTGGCTGGATTCCCCCCAGGCCGAAGATAGGCGCAGGTGACAGGCCCTCATGGGCGGCGGTCATGTAATCGTGCCAGGCCTTGGCCGGCAGGCCGCCACCCGTCACCTTCTTCATCGACTTGCCGTCGTCGTTTCCGAACCAGATCCCGGTTGTCAGATTGTTGGTGAAGCCGACGAACAGTGCGTCGCGGAAGGACTGCGTGGTGCCGGACTTGCCGGCCGCCTGCCAGCCCTTCAGCCGGGCAGCCTTGCCGGTGCCGTGATCGATGACGCCGACCATCATCCGGTTCATTTCGCTGACGACAGCGGGATCGAGGACGCGCGGCGGGCTGTCATAGGTGTTTTCGTAAAGCACCGTGCCATCGGCCGTCGAAATGCGCTTGATCACATGCGGCGTTGCCTTGAAGCCGCCGTTCATGAACGGCGCATAGGCCGATGTCAGCTCGACGAGGCTGACCTCGGAGGTTCCAAGCGCGATCGAGGCGTTGGACTGCATCTGCGATTCGATGCCGAGCCGGTGGGCGAGCTTGATGACGTTCTGCGGCCCGACCTCCATCACCAGCTGGGCGGCGATGGTGTTGAGCGAATTGGCGAGCGCGGTCGCCAGCGAGACCTCGCCGCGATATTTCTGGTCGTAGTTTTCCGGCGTCCAGTTGCCGATGCGCACCGGCCCGTCATTGCGGATCGACATCGGCGTGCGGCCGATTTCCATGGCCGCGGCATAAACGAACGGTTTGAAAGCGGAGCCCGGCTGGCGCTTGGCCTTGACGGCGCGGTCGAACTGGCTGTCGGCATAGTCACGACCACCGACCAGCGCACGGATGGCGCCCGTGCCATCGATCGAGACCAGCGCCGCCTGGCTCACATTCAGCTTCTGTCCTGATTCGTCCAGGCTTGCGGCCAGCGTCTCTTCGGCCTTCTTTTCGAGATCGAGGTCGAGCGTCGTGTCGACGATCAGATCCTGGCTGATCTCGCCGACCATGCCCGGCAGTTGGTCCATGACCATGTCGGCGACATAATACTGCGCGCCGGACCAGAAGCTCTTGGCCTTGGTCGGCGGCTGCGACATGGCCGTCTTGATCTCGGAATCGGTGATGAAACCTTCCTCGCGCATGGCGCCGAGGACAACTTGCGCCCGCTCTTCCGCCGCCTTCGGATCGCGCGCCGGCGACAGGCGCGAGGGCGCCTTGAGCAGACCGGCCAGAAGCGCCGCCTCACCGAGGTTTACGTCACGCGCGGATTTGTTGAAATAGCGACGCGACGCCGCTTCGACGCCATAGGCGTTCGAGCCGAAGAACACGCGGTTCAGATACATGGCAAGGATCTGGTCCTTGGTATATTTCTGCTCCAGCCAGACCGACAGAAGCACTTCCTGCACCTTGCGCTCCAGCGTGCGCTCCGGCGACAGGAACAGGTTCTTGGCCAATTGCTGGGTCAGCGTCGAGCCGCCCTGCACCATACGGCCGCTGGTGATGTTGGTCAGCATGGCGCGCGCCAGGCCGAACGGATCGACGCCGAAATGCGAATAGAAGCGACGATCCTCGATGGCGATGACCGCCTGCGGGATATAGGGCGACATGTTTTCGAGCGACAGCGCCTCGCCGCCGGTGGCGCCGCGATTGGCGATGATCTCGCCATTGACGGACAGGATCTTGACGTTCGGCGGCCGGTCCGGGATTGCCCAGCTGGTGGCGCTCGGCATGCGGGCACCGTAGTAGAGCACCAATCCGCCGATGCCGATGGCGCCCCAGATGCCTAGAACCACGCACCAGTAGACCAGCGAGCGAATCAGTCCGGTGATGCCGCCGCCGCCACGCGAGCCGCGGCGGTTGCTCCTGGATTTGGCTTTTCGCGCCGGCCGCTTCGATTTACTCGAACCACCCGGCTTCTTGCCCCCGCCGCCAACACGATCGCGGGCATCCGCGCGCAATTCCCCATCATCACGCCCCTCACGTCCGCCTTCGAAGGACGGCTCGATCCTTTGCGATGATGTGCGATTTCCTGCCATGTCGGGACGGGGTGGCTCCGGATGAGCGTTTCAGGAGCGCAGGCCAGAGCCGCGCCGATTTCAATCGGTGCGATGAAGTGTAAATGCGGCGATTTAAGGGGGAGTTAAATTCAGGCGGGAGAAAACACTGGCCGTTCATGGGCTTGCACGTCGATCACGCTCCTGTGGGTCGCGCGGTCGTATGGACAAAATTCTGCGCCATGCGGAAAGGCATTCGATTTCGAAGCGGTCTCAACCTCAACGAAAATCCTGCGGCACCATTGCCGGCAAAATCAGTGTTCCGGCCACAATTTAAAAATGAGTAATGCATAATTGAAGAATCGTCTAATCAATTGCAAAGGTTGAGAAAATTGCTGAAATTAACGGAATGTTAACCAATAAGGCAGTCTATTCTCTGCAACTCACCCGCCCATGATGGGCAATCAATCCATTTTTCAGTGTGCCATTTTGACCAGCATCCATACGAATGCGGGCGCTATTGCTGCGCTCCAGACTCTGCGCTCGATCGACAGCGACGTAACCGCCACTCAAGGGCGGATCTCCTCCGGGCTGCGCGTACAGACAGCGGCCGACAATGCGGCTTATTGGTCCATCTCGACAACGATGCGCTCTGACAACCGGGCGCTTTCCACGGTCCACGATGCCCTGGGACTCGGTGCCGCCACAGTCGACACAGCCTATTCCGGAATGGAAGCGGTGGCCGATGTGCTGTCGGAAATCAAGGCCAAGATCATCGCCGCTCGGGAGCCCGGGATCGACAAGGCGAAAATCCAGAAGGAACTCGACCAACTCAAGGACGGGATCGTCAGCATCGCGACATCGGCGAGCTTCGGTGGCGTCAACTGGTTAAGCACCGATATCGCCGACGATCTCGCCAATGTCTCAACATTCAGGGCCGAACTCGTTTCATCCTTCGTACGATCTTCTTCAGGCAATGTTTCCGTCAACACCATTGATATCGATCTTGCAGGCATCAGTTTGCTGAATGCCGGCGGCGGTGGCGCGTTGCAGACCGATATTCGCAGCCTGGGCACGATCGGCGGATTCCGCGGGACAGCATTGGCGCCCGCCGGCTACGGTGGCTACGAGCAATATGGCTTTACCGGTCCGGTGACGTTCAACAGTTCCGACTACATCACCTTTGATGTCATTCTCGATGCCGGCGCGCATTCATCAGGCACGACCTACAGCGTGACCATCGATAAATCCGTTATCGACGCCGCGCTCGGCACGACGACCGGCATTATCCCCGGCCCCGAGGAAATGGCCGACGTCCTCCGTCAGGCCTTTACGTTCTCAGGCGTTCCCGCAAGCGCGGGCTTCAATCCCAACCCTTCCTGGACCGTCTTTTCGATTCACACCCAAGAGGCAACAGGACACCCAGGATCGAGCGTGGATATCGGCACGATCGCGACGAGCTTTGCCGCCGGTTTTGCACTGGGGCTCGAAAACACACCCTGGCAGATCAACAGCAATGACTATGCCCAGGGCTCGTTCTCCTTCACAGGCCCCTTTCGCGTCCACAACGACGTCACGTTCAGTTTCGATATCCAGGTTGATGGCGACATTCCGCTGACGATCACGGTCGACCGCAGCCTTGTCGATTCGGCTCTCGGCACGACCGACGGCGTCGTCGGATCCGCGGCCGCCATGGCGACCGTGCTCGACGCCGCACTGCAGAACCATGGCTTGAACGCCAGTTCGTCCGGCTCTAGCGTCTATTTCGACGTCGATCAGACCCTGTATCCAGACGCCGGTTCCCGGTCCTATTTCCGATTGTCGAACATTCAGGACAATATCGGCACGCTTCCAGATTTCGACCTGCTTGATATCGATATCACCAATCCGACAAACGATCTCGATCGGTATCTCTACGGAATTGAAGGGATGATGGAAAAGGTCGTCACACGCGCGGCGGACCTGGGCGCCATCAAGAGCCGCATCGACATGCAGACGGAGTTCGCATCATCGATGATCGGTACGATCAACAAAGGCATCGGCCGCCTCGTTGATGCCGATTTGAACGAGGAATCGACCCGTCTGAAGGCATTGCAGACGCAGGAACAACTCAGCGTCCAGGCGCTGCAGATCGCCAATTCGAATTCCGAAAATATCATGGCGCTCTTCCGCTGAGACCGGAGCGATATAGCGCCTGCTCCCCGTCAACCGAAGCGCGCCACACCTCAATTGGCGTTCGCGCGGGCAATCCGGTGCGTTGCGTCATCCAGGGCATGGCTGGTCTGGGCGCCGTCCTTCTGCATTCCACGGACGGTATTGCCGCAGCCGGACAGGGTGAGCACGGAGAGGCAGGCCAAGGCGATCATGATTTTCAACATCGTCATTCCTCCAACACATGCCGGTTGACCGGCAGAATCGGAAATGATGCAGGAGCGGAACAAATCAACGCGACGGGTGCACAATCAGCCTGCATTGGCCGACATTTTCAGGACATTAGGTTCGCGTCGAGTGCCGCGGCACAAAAACAAATCCGAAAATTTCCGTCACGTCTGACGCAAAATCCAATGAAAACAACGGCGATGACGAAATAAAAATAATAAAACTTGACTGCACCGCCCCGGTAACCTATCTGAGCTTTGGTCGATATTTGTTAGATGACTTTGGTTTTTGCGACTTTGTGCGCAATTGGACGAACTTTCCTTCAGATTCGAACATCAAGCCTCGCTGTAATACCACGGCTTGGTTCACTATAATTTGCTAGAGAAAGGGATCGTTATGGCCACTGGCACAGTAAAATGGTTTAACTCGACAAAGGGCTTCGGCTTCATTCAGCCGGACGACGGCAGCCAGGACGTTTTCGTCCACATTTCGGCTGTAGAGCGCGCTGGCATGCGCGGCCTCAACGACGGTCAGAAGATCAGCTTCGAGCTGGTCAAGGACCGCAAGTCGGGCAAGATGTCTGCTGACAACCTGCAGGCTGCCTAATACCAAATCTGGCGCGATTATCCGCGCCGGGGAAATGCGCTTCCGCGGTTGACCACGGATGTACTGGCAAGTGCGTCGAAGCGCATTGTGAAAGGTCGGGATTTCCCGGCCTTTTTGTTTTTTACGGGATAATTTCCCCGAAGCCATCTCTCGATCTTCAAATCGCCCCATCGGCGTTGAACGGTGCGCTCTCAACATGGGAGCGACACGCATGAAGACGATTTTGATTTCCACCGCATTTCTGGCAGCAGTTTGCGCAGCCGCCCTTCCAGTTCATGCGCAAGACATTCCCTATATCGACGATCGCTCCGATGGTGCGGCACTGGTCAAGTCGCTCTACAATGCCATCAACCGCAAGGAATTCTCCCGCGCCTACAGTTATTTCAGCAAGCCGTTCGACGATTACCAGTCCTTCGTGCAGGGCTACGCCAAGACCGCCGGCGTCGATGTGCTGACCGGCAAGGTAACGACCGAAGGGGCTGCCGGCAGCATCTATGCGCCGGTGCCGGTGGCGATCAAATCCATTGAAGAAGGCGGCAAGGAGCACTTTTTCGCCGGCTGTTATATCACCCGCATCGTCAATGCCGCGATCCAGGAGCCGCCTTTTTCACCGCTCCACATCGAAAGCGCCGAGCTCGAAGAAGTCGACGGACCACTGGAGAAAGCCCTGCCGAAGGTCTGCCACTCGCCTTCGTGATGGCGATTACCGCAGATTCTTGACACCTGCCTGCTCGGCTTTACGCCCGGCAAGGAACTGCCCACGCTCGAAGATGACGACGACAATCAGCGCCATGGCGAAGGGGATGACGAGATAGAACAGCCGGAAGATCACCAGCCCGGCCAGCACCCCGGCCGGGTCCATCTCCGGCAGGCCGGCGATGAACATCAGCTCCAGAACACCGAGCCCGCCCGGCGCATGCGACAGGAGGGCGGCCGAAAACGAGGCGAGGAAGACGCCGAGGACTACCAGGTAACCCGGGTTTCCGGCCTCAGGCAGCGCGAAATAGATGATGGCCGCCGCCGCGATCAGTTCGACCGGCGCGATCAGCAATTGCCGCAAGGCCAGCGACGGTTTGGGATATTCCAGCTTGAACCACCGGGTCTTCAGCGGCCTGAAGCCGACGAGGCTACCGACGACATAAAGAGCGATCAGGCCGAGAATGATCAGCCCGGTCGAAATCGACGCGCCGACCGGCAGGAACTTGGCGAAACGGGCGGTAATATCCGGCTCGACCAGAAGAACGATAGCCGACAGCATCAGCGTGCCGAGGACGAATGTGAAGGAACAGAAGGCGACGAGAACGCCCGTCTCGGCGGCCGTCAACCCTTTTGATCCATAGGCCCGATAACGAACCACAGCACCCGAAAACACCGAGGCGCCAACCGTATGCGACAGGGCATAGGCGGTAAAGGAACAGATGGTGATGAACCAAAGGGAAATCCGGTGCCCGAGATGCTCCAGTGCCAGATGGTCATAGGCTGCAAGCGCGGCATAGGCGCCCAACGTCGCGCATCCGGCCAGCAGCCAAGCCTTCAGTGACACCGCCTCGACGCTCGACAGGAAATCATCGGCCGAGAGCCCGTGCAGTTCGTGATACAGGCCGTAGAGCGAAAACACGATGGCGGCCAACCCGATGACCGGCCAGGCAAATTTGCGGACCGTTTTCATGAGGCGCGGCTTCTGGGAAAATTTAGGCAAAATGTCATCTTGGCGATGAGAACACCCCCGACCGGCAGGGTCAAGGGTGCTAACCGTTAACAGCTGAAGCATGTCGCGCAAAGTATGCAGCGGTTTTGCGAAAACGACATGCGAAACAGAAGAGGCAAAAGCATGCCCGCGAATCTGAAAGATCCGCGACATGCTTTTGGCGTCAGGCAGCCAGCGCGTCGAGAATGCGGATCCAGGAGCGAATGCCCTTGTGGAAGGACTGCAATTCGTATTTCTCGTTCGGCGAATGGATGCGGTCATCGGACAGTCCGAAGCCGACCAGCAGCGATTCCATGCCGAGCATCTTCTGGAAATCGCCGACGATCGGGATCGAGCCGCCCATGCCGATGACCACGGCGGGCTTTGGCCATTCGTCCGACAGGGCAGACTTCGCGGTGTTGAGCAGCGGCGAATCATAGGGCAGCTGGATGGCCGGCGAGCCGCCATGCTTGTGGAACTCGATCGAGCAATCCGCTGGGATTTGCGACGTGACATAGGCGCGGAAAGCCTCGCGGACCTTGTCCGGGTTCTGCGCGCCGACAAGGCGAAAAGACACTTTCGCGGAGGCCTGCGCGGCGATCACGGTCTTGAAGCCTTCGCCGGTATATCCACCCCAGATGCCGTTGACCTCCGCCGTCGGGCGCGCCCAGGTCAGTTCCAGCACCGAGCGGCCCTTTTCACCCGAAGGGATGGACAGGCCGATTTCACCGAGGAATTTTTCGGCCGTCTGGCCCAGCGTTTCCCAGGCAGCCTTGATCTGGGTCGGGGTTTCCTCGACGCCCTCGTAGAAGCCGTCAAGTGTGACACGACCGGTCTCGTCGTGGAGACCGGCAAGAATTTTCGTCAGAATATGAATGGGATTGGCCGCAGCCCCTCCGAAATAACCGGAATGCAGATCGCGGTCGGCCGCCGTGACGACGATCTCCTCGCCGACGAGGCCGCGCAGGCCGGCCGAGATCGCCGGTGTATCGCGGTCCCACATGCTGGTGTCGCAGACCAGGGCGTAATCGGCCTTCAATTCCTTGGCATTGGCTTCCAGGAACGGCTTCAGCGATGGCGATCCGGATTCCTCCTCGCCTTCGAACAGGATGGTCACCTCGCAGGGCAGCGCACCCTCGGTTTCCTTGTAGGCCCGGCAGGCTTCGACAAAGGTCATCAGCTGGCCCTTGTCGTCGGCCGTGCCGCGCCCGGTGATGACCTTGCGGCCGCCTTCCAGCTCCTTGATCGACGGCTCGAACGGCGCCGTGTCCCACAGGTTGAGCGGATCGACCGGCTGGACGTCGTAATGACCGTAGAACAGGACATGCGGAGCGCCGGCCTTTCCGGCGGCATGATGGGCGACGACCATCGGGTGGCCGGGCGTATCGCGCACGGAAGCTTCGAAGCCGAGGCTCGTCAGTTCGGCCACCAGCCACTCCGCCGCCTTGCGGCACTCGGCCTTGTAGGCCGGGTCGGTGGAGATCGACTGGATGCGCACGAGATCGAAAAGCCTGTTGAGGCTCTTGGGGAGGTTTTCATCCGCGCGGGCGAGAGTGCTGGCCGTCTCTGTCATGTCCGAATCCTTCGTGTTTCGGGCGAAACCTAGAGCGTTTCACATCCAAACGGAAGCAATTCTGTTGGCTCAGTTGCGCGTACCGTTGGCAATCGCCATGCGCATATATTCGAGCAGGAGTTCGCGCTCGAAGCGACGGAAGCCGGAAAACAGCGATTGATCGGCCGCCGACGCTGCCTCCTTCGCTTCCGTTTCCATCTGTTTTGCCCTGTCGGTGAGGAATATCTGCTGGGCGCGCTTGTCGGTCGGATGCTTGCGCCGCACGATCAGGCCGTCGCGTTCCATGCGCGCCAACGTGTTGGCCATGGTCGCCTGTTCGATATCCATGCGGTCGAGAAGCTGTTTCTGGGTCAGCCCTTCCTCGGTCCAGAGTTCCAAGAGGATGGGAAACTGCCCCGGCGCAAAGCCGAGTTTCTGACCTCTCTCCTGTAAGGCGCGGGAGAAACTCTTCGCCAGGAGGCTCGCCAGGTATGTCGCAGAATCCATACGATCGAAGGCCATGTCCATGGGTACCCCCGCCCTGCCCCGAAGACAAGTTGCATTGCAGGCGATGGACCGTCCGGAAACGAACTTCACGCTGTTGTGATGGCATCGACCTTTGAGCGTCATTTGACGGGCGGCGCTGTAGACAAACAAAAACCGCCATGGCGGAGGCGGAGCCACGGCGGTCTTGTTGGATTTGGACAAAGGCCCGGAGAGGGGGGATAGGCCTTTGTCCTTACATCTGGCTTCGGCGGGGGACAGGCCTTTGACCAGATGACGGCGTGTTCAGGTGCCGTTGGTCATGATTTGTGGCTCCAAATGTGGCTTTTCAAGGGAGCACGACAGGAAGCTCGCATTACAAATTGGTAACATTCCCGTGAGGGCCCTCAGTTCTTTTGAACTCTCATAAAAGTGACCGCGCCTTGAATGAAATATGGACGCCCATCGCGGCCCGCGCTATCCCTTGTCGCCATGAAAAAAGGTGATCATCTCTTCCTCGTCGACGGCTCCGGATTCATCTTCCGGGCGTTTCATGCCATCCCGCCGCTGAACCGCAAATCGGACGGCCTGCCGGTCAATGCCGTCTCCGGTTTCTGCAACATGCTGTGGAAGCTGCTCACCGATGCGCGCGACACGTCCGTCGGAGTGACGCCGACCCATTTCGCGGTGATCTTCGACTACTCGTCCAAGACCTTCCGCAACGAGCTCTACGACCAGTACAAGGCCAACCGCACAGCACCGCCGGAAGACCTGATCCCGCAATTCGGGCTGATCCGGCATGCCACCCGCGCCTTCAACCTGCCCTGCGTCGAAAAGGAAGGATATGAGGCCGACGACCTGATCGCCACCTATGCCCGGATGGCGGAAGCCGCCGGCGCCGATGTGACGATCGTCTCGTCCGACAAGGACCTGATGCAGCTCGTGAGCGCCAGTGTCTCCATGTATGACAGCATGAAGGACAAGCAGATCTCGATCCCGGAAGTGATCGAGAAATGGGGCGTCCCGCCGGAAAAGATGATCGACCTGCAGGCGATGACGGGCGACAGCACCGACAACGTGCCGGGCATTCCCGGGATCGGCCCGAAGACGGCGGCCCAATTGCTGGAAGAATTCGGCGATCTGGAGACATTGCTTTCCCGCGCCGGCGAAATCAAGCAGGTCAAGCGTCGCGAGAACATCATCGCCAACACGGAGCTTGCCCGCCTGTCGCGGCAACTGGTGATGCTGAAGACCGACACGCCAATCGATGTGCCGCTCGAAGACTTCGAACTGCATCCGCAGGATGGACCGAAACTCGTCGCCTTCCTCAAGGCAATGGAATTCACCACGCTGACGCGCCGCGTTGCGGCGGCGACCGAGACCAATGCTGACGCGGTGGACGTGGCCAACGTTCCCGTCGAATGGGGTGCGGCCGCTCATGGACCGGACCTTGACAAGGGCGAGCTGTCGTCTCCGCCGCCACCCTCTGCCCTGTCCTCGGCAAAATCCGCGGCACTCGGCAGCGCCAAAGACGCAGCAGCGACACTTTCGGGTGCAGCCGACAGCGGACCGTCGGTGGCGACGCCCGGAAGTCTTGCCCAGACCCGCGCCGAAGCGTTCGCCAAGGTCAAGATCGACCGCAGCACCTATGTGACCATCCGTGACGTCGCGACGCTCGATTCCTGGATCGGCGCCGCCCGGGAAACCGGCCTTGTCGCTTTCGATACCGAAACGACCTCGCTCGACGCCATGCAGGCCGATCTCGTCGGCTTCTCGCTGGCGATCGCCGACAACAGCAAGAACCCGTCCGGCACCGACATCCGCGCGGCTTACGTGCCGCTGATCCACAAGACCGGCGGCAACGACCTGTTCAGCGATGGATTGAAGCTGGCGGAGAACCAGATTCCGGTCCCGGTTGCGCTTGAGCGGCTGAAGGACCTGCTGGAGGATTCGTCGGTCCTCAAGATCGCGCAGAACCTCAAGTACGACTATCTCGTCATGCGGCGCCACGGCATCACGATTGCCAGCTTCGATGATACGATGCTGATGTCCTATGTGGTCGATGCCGGCGCAGGTACGCACGGCATGGATTCGCTCTCGGAAAAATGGCTCAATCACCAGCCGATCCCCTACAAGGACGTCGCTGGCACCGGCAAATCCTCCGTTACCTTCGATTATGTCGATATCGACAAGGCGACCGCCTATGCAGCCGAGGATGCGGACGTGACGCTGCGGCTCTGGCAGGTGCTGAAACCGCGTCTCGCAGCCAAGAACCTCAATACGGTTTACGAGCGGCTGGAACGACCGCTGGTTCCGGTGCTGGCGCGCATGGAAGAGCGCGGCATCACCATCGACCGGCAGATCCTGTCGCGTCTGTCAGGCGAACTGGCGCAGGGTGCCGCAGCCCACGAGCACGAAATCTATGCGCTGGTCGGGGAAAGCTTCAACATCGGCTCGCCGAAACAGCTGGGCGACATCCTGTTCGGCCGCCTCGGTCTTCCCGGCGGCGCCAAGACCAAGACCGGCCAGTGGTCGACCTCAGCGCAGGTTCTGGAGGAACTGGCCGCCGAGGGCCATGAATTGCCGCGCAAGATCGTCGATTGGCGGCAGCTGACCAAGCTGAAATCCACCTATACCGACGCCCTTCCCGGCTTCGTCCACCCCGAGACGAAGCGCGTCCACACCTCTTATGCGCTGGCCGCCACGACGACGGGGCGCCTCTCTTCGTCCGATCCGAACCTGCAGAACATTCCGGTGCGCACCGCCGAAGGCCGCAAGATCCGCACGGCCTTCATCTCGACGCCGGGCCACAAGCTGGTTTCGGCCGACTACAGCCAGATCGAACTGCGCGTGCTTGCCCATGTGGCCGAAATTCCGCAGCTGAAACAGGCCTTTTCGGACGGCATCGACATTCACGCCATGACGGCGTCGGAAATGTTCGGCGTGCCGGTCGAGGGCATGCCGAGCGAAATCCGCCGCCGCGCCAAGGCGATCAACTTCGGCATCATCTACGGCATCTCGGCCTTCGGCCTTGCCAACCAGCTGTCGATCGAGCGCTCCGAGGCCGGTGACTACATCAAGAAGTATTTCGAACGCTTCCCAGGCATTCGCGACTACATGGAAAGCACCAAGGCGTTTGTGCGCGAGAACGGTTATGTCGAAACCATCTTCGGCCGGCGCGCCCACTATCCGGATATCCGCTCGTCCAACCCCTCACACCGGGCCTTCAACGAGCGCGCCGCCATCAACGCGCCGATCCAGGGCTCGGCCGCCGACATCATCCGCCGCGCCATGGTGAAGATGGAGCCGGCGCTGGAACAGGCCGGGCTTGCGCAACGCGCCCGCATGCTGCTGCAGGTGCATGACGAATTGATCTTCGAGGTCGAGGATGCCGACGTCGAGCGCTCTATTCCATTGATTGTCTCGGTCATGGAAAATGCCGCCATGCCGGCGCTCGACATGAAGGTGCCGCTTAAGGTGGATGCTCGGGCCGCCCATAACTGGGATGAGGCGCATTAGGGGGCGTTGATAACCCGGAAAGCTTGTTGTTTGACGAAAGCCCCACTCTCCGTCATACGCGCCCTTGTGGCGGGTATCCAGCGACCCGACGTCCGTCGGGTCAAAAGACTCTTTCAGCTCAAAGGCTTGAGCTGGCTGGATTCCTGTGACAAGCACAGGAATTGTCTGTCTGAATCATGCTTTAATGGGGTGAAGCTGGATCATGCCCGGGGTGGCCACCCCGGGCATGATGCGGTCACGCGCCCGAACAGGAATAGGTCTTGACGACCGGCCTCATCCTGGGCCGTGAGCGCACCAGCTTCGCATCGCTTGTTGACTTGAATGGGCCGGTTTTCACCGCGCCCGCAGACAATGCCAAGCATGGAGCCCCATCATGATCGCGAATGCCGATGAAATCCAGTCCACCCTCGGCTGTGATGTCGCCAAGGATACCGTCACCCTTTTCGACAGCCGCACCTTGAAAACTCTCACCGTCTCCAACACGACAGCTGCTCTGAAGGCGGCTCTGAAGCCCTATGCCGGACGCACCGGCATGCTTGCCATCTGCGAGGCGACCGGCGGTTACGAAGACGAACTGCTGCGCGTTCTGGAGAGCCTGGCCATCCCGGCCCACCGCGCCGATGCCGCGCGGGTGAAGGCCTTCATCCGCTCTTGCGGCACGATGGCCAAGACCGACCCGATCGATGCCCGCCATATCGCCGAATACGGCCTCCTGCGGGCAAAATCGCTGCCGCGCTTCCAGGCGCCGGAGCCACAGGACGCGCGCATGAAGCTTTTGGTCGCACGCCGGGCCGACCTCGTTGCCATGCGGGTGCAGGAAGAAAACCGGCTGAAGGCGCCGCGCAACAAGCCGATCGCGCGCGAAATCGCCGGGCATGTCGCCGAGATCAAGCGGCGCATCGATGCCATCGACCGGCAGATCGAGGCGACCGTCAGCGGCAACCGCCGGATGAAGGAGCGTCAGGCGATCCTGCGCGGTGTCCCAGGCATCGGAAAGGTGATCGCTCCCGTCCTGCTCGCCCTCATGCCCGAACTGGGCCAGATCGACCGCAGGCAGGCCGCAAGTCTCGCCGGCTGTGCGCCGCATCCCCGCGACAGCGGCACCTATAAAGGACGGCGATTTGCCACCGGCGGGCGCCGCCAGCTCCGCCCGCTGCTCTTCACCGCCGCCATGGCCGCAAGCCACAGCAAAAGCCACCTCGCCGTCATATACCGACGCCTCCTGGCCGCGGGAAAATCAAAGATGACAGCCCTCGGCGCCCTCATGCGACACATCGTCGTCATCGCAAATGCAAGGCTCAAGGAATATGAAGCCGCCGATGCACGACTGACTTGATGAGGGAGAGAATAGTGGCTGCGGAATGTTCCAAGCGCCCTTCGAGGGCGCCAGAAAATGACTTTATCTGCATCCGGAGCCTGCTTAATGACCGATCGTACCTTCCCCGTTTTCGACCTCGGCGCCTTCGAGACAGCCGACAACACCACGAAACGGATACTCGGCGACAGGGTCGATGCGATATGCCGAGAAACCGGCTTTCTCGCCATCTCCAATCATGGCGTGCCGCAGGCGGTGATCGATGCCGTCTGGCAGAAGGCGCACCAGTTCTTCGATCTTTCCCCGGACGAGAAACAGAAGGTCCGCGCGCCCTACAAGGGCTATCCCTACGGCTATCTCGGCCCGGAACTGGAAGCACTGGCGAAATCGCGCGATGTTGATAGCCCGCCCGATCTGAAGGAAAGCTTCAACGGCGGCCCGCTCCGGCAACCAGCCTCCATCACCGATCCGGAAGCTCTTGCCTTCTGCTACGCGCCGACGATCTGGCCGGATGAGCCCGATGGTTTCGTCGATGCCTGGAAAGCCTATTACGCCGCGCTGGAAGATCTTGCCGCCCGCGTCATGCGGCTTTTCGCCGTGGCGTTGCGGCTGCCGGAAGACTATTTCGAAAGTTTCATCAATGCACCGATCAGCGCGCTCAGGGCTCTCAACTATCCGGAACAGCATGTGCCGCCGAAGCCCGGCCAGTTGCGCGCCGGCGCCCATACCGATTACGGCAGCCTGACAATCCTGTTGCCGCAGGAAGGTTCGAAGGGACTGGAAATCATCACACCGGATGGTGGATGGACGGCTGTTCCGCCGGTGCCCGGTGCCTTCGTCATCAATATCGGCGACCTGATGGCACGTTGGACCAACGATCGCTGGGTTTCCACCCTCCACCGGGTAGTCAACCCCTCTCCGGAAGACGGCGGCATGGCACGCCGGCAATCACTCGCCTTTTTCCACCAGCCCAACTGGGATGCCAAAATCACAGTACTCGACGCCTGCCTCGTCGAAGGCGAAACGGCGAAATATGGCCCGGTCCTTTCTGGCCCCTACCTGATGAGCAAGTTCAAATCCACAGCCGCCTGATGTTTTCAGGGAACAGCGGCCATATCAGCGCCAGCAGGGATGGGGCGGAAACTATCGAACAGCCGCTTCAGCCCTTCCTTGCCTTCGGCCGCCAGATCGAAACGGCGGCCGAACAGCAGCCATTCGCTGCACAGCCCTTCCATCATCCAGCGCAGCGCCTTGGTCGCCGATTGCGGCGTCCAGTTGCCGCTGAGAAAGCCTTCGTTCTTCGCCCGGGCAAAGGCGTTGTCGAGCATGATCGTATGCCGGTCATCGACCTCGCGCTGTTTTTCGAGGACCGGCATGAGGTCCTCGCCATAGGGGCAACGTAGCAGGATGGTGAAGATGCGTTGGCGATGCTCGTCGGCTGCCAGTTCGTCGAGCCAACAGCCGGCCGACGTCTCGATGACGCAGAGGACGTCGGAGGCCGGCCGTTCCGTATCGCGGACGACCATGTCTTCCAAGGGGAGCGATACGGTGTTGTAAAGTTCGAGAAAAAGGTCGGTCTTGTTGGCGAAATGCCAGTAGATCGCACCGCGCGTCACGCCGGCAGCCTTGGCGACATCGTCGAGCGAGGTGTTGGAGACACCCTTTTTGAAGAAGACCCGCTCGGCGGCATGGAGAATGCTGCTGCGCGTCTCTTCCGCCTCGGCCTTTGTCCTGCGCATGGCGTGCCCCTCCTTTGAAAAAGGCCCGCCTGCCGGCGGGCCGCTTTCCTTATTCCGCCGGCGTCGTTACCGCTTCGTCGGAGCCGATCGGCTTCAGCGTCGTGCGGCGGAAGAGCTTCATGATGAAGACGAAGAACACCGGGACGAAGAAGATCGCCAGGATCGTCGCCGAGATCATGCCACCCATGACGCCCGTGCCGATGGCGCGCTGGCTGCCCGAGCTTGCACCCGTGGCGATGGCCAGCGGCAGAACGCCGAGGGTGAAGGCCAGCGAGGTCATCAGGATCGGCCGGAAGCGCAGATGCGCCGCCTCGATCGTCGCATCAAGAAGCGGCTTACCGGCCTCCATCTGCTCCTTGGCGAACTCGATGATCAGGATGGCGTTCTTGGCCGATAGACCGATGATCGCGATCAGGCCGACCTTGAAGTACACGTCATTCGGCATGTCCCGCAGTGTCACCGCCAGCACGGCGCCGATGACGCCGAGCGGCACCACCATCATCACCGCCACCGGAATGCTCCAGCTTTCATAGAGCGCGGCAAGGCACAGGAAGATCAGCAGGCAGGACAGCGCCACAAGAAGCGGTGCCTGCGTGCCCGAGGCGATTTCCTCGCGCGACTGGCCGGTCCACTCATAGCCGAAGCCGGGCGGCAGCTGCGAGAACAGACGCTCCATTTCGGAGATCGCTTCACCGGAGGAATAGCCGGCATTGGCCTGACCGCTGATCGGGACGGACGGATAGCCGTTATAGCCGACCGTCTGGGTCGGGCCGCTGGTCCACTCGATGCTGGCGAAAGCCGACAATGGAACCATGCCGCCATTCGAGTTGCGCACGTTGAGCTTCAGAAGATCGGCCGTCTGCATGCGCCGGTTCTCGTCGGCCTGAACCGTCACACGCTGAAGACGTCCGGCATTCGGGAAGTCGTTGACATAGGACGAACCGAGATTGGTCGAGATCGTCGAGTTGATATCAGTGAAGGCGACGCCGAACGTGTTGGCCTTTTCACGGTCGATGATCAGGTTGACCTGTGCCGCATCCGGCAGGCCGTCGACGCGAACACCCGAGATGATCTGGCTCTGTGCTGCAAGGCCCAGAAGCTGGTCACGCGCCCCCGCAAGCGCCGCGGAACCCTGGCCGCCGCGATCCTGCAGGCGGAATTCGAAGCCGTTCGAGGTGCCGAGACCTTGGATCGGTGGCGGCGACAGCGCAAAGCTGATCGCATCCTTGATCTGGGACATGGCCCCCGATGCACGGCCGGCGATGACGGCGGCGACATCGTTCGGTCCACGATCGGCCCAGTCCTTCAGGGTCACGAAGGCAAGGCCGGCGTTCTGGCCGGTGCCGGAGAAGGAGAAGCCGCTGATGGCGATGATACGCTCGACAGCCGGTTCCTTGCTGAAGATCGCTTCCGTCTGCTCGATAACCTCGGTCGTGCGGTTACCGGTCGCTTCCGACGGCAGTTGCATCGAGACAATGACGAAGCCCTGGTCTTCATCCGGAAGAAAGGACGACGGCAGTTGCATGAACAGGTAGGCGAGGCCGCCGAGCAGCACGACATAGATCAGCATGAAGCGCCAGGTGCGCGTCACCATGCTGGCGACCCAGCCGCTATAACCGTGCGACGCCTTGTCGAAACCCCGGTTGAACAGGCCGAAGAAGCCGCGCTTGGCGTGGTGATGCCCCTTCGGAACCTGCTTCAGGAAGCTGGCGCACAGCGCCGGCGTCAGCGTCAGCGCCAGAAGCGCCGAGAACAGGATCGACACGACCATGGTCAGCGAGAACTGCTGATAGATGACGCCGACGGCACCGGGGAAGAAGGCCATCGGAATGAACACGGCCGACAGGACGAGCGTAATGCCGATGACCGCGCCGGTGATCTGCTTCATCGCCTTGCGGGTCGCTTCCTTCGGCGTGATGCCCTCCTCGGACATGATGCGCTCGACGTTTTCGACGACGATGATGGCGTCATCGACGAGAATGCCGATGGCAAGCACCATGCCGAACATCGTCAACACGTTGATCGAGAAGCCCATGGCCAGCATGGCCGCACAGGTGCCGAGCAACGCCACGGGCACGACCAGCGTCGGGATGATCGTATAGCGGATGTTCTGCAGGAACAGGAACATCACCAGGAACACCAGCGCCACGGCTTCGAGCAGGGTATGGAGAACCTTTTCGATGGAAATCGCCACGAAGGGCGACGTGTCGTAGGGCACCGAATATTCGACGCCCGCCGGGAAGAAGGTCGCCAATTCATCCATGCGCGCCTTGATGGCCGTGGAGGTGGAAAGCGCATTGCCGGTCGGTGTCAGCTGCACGCCGATGGCGGCGGACGGCTTGCCGTTCAGGCGGGTCGAGAAGCTGTAGTCCTGGCCGCCGATTTCGATGCGCGCGACATCGCGCAGCCGCACCGTCGATCCGTCGAGATTGGCGCGCAGGATGATCGCCCCAAACTCCTCGGCAGATGTCAGTTGCCCTTTGATCAGGACGGGAGCGCTGATCTGCTGCGTGATCGGGTTGGGCTGCGCGCCGATGCTGCCCGAGGCGACCTGGGCATTCTGCGCCGTGATCGCGGCATTGATGTCGCCGGCCGTCAGGTTGAGGCCGCGCATCTTGTCCGGGTCCAGCCAGATGCGCATGGCGCGCTCGGTCGCAAACATCTGTGCCCGGCCGACGCCTTCGACGCGCTGGATTTCATTGAGCACGTTGCGGCTGAGATAGTCGCCCAGCGAAACCGCATCCATGGACCCGTCCGTGGAGGTCAGCGCGACAATCATCAGGAAGCCGGAGCCTGCTTCCTCGACCTCGATGCCCTGCTGTCGCACGGCATCGGGAAGACGCGCCTCGACGCGGCGAACGCGGTTCTGAACGTCGATCGACGCGTCGCCGGAATCGGTGCCCGGAGCGAATGTCACGTTGATCGATACACGTCCCGCCGCACTGGAGGTGGACGAGAAATACTGCATGCCTTCGATGCCGTTCAGCTCATTTTCGATGAGCCGGGTGACACTCTGGTAGGTTTCTTCCGAAGAGGCGCCGGGATAACTCGTATTGATCGAGATTTGCGGCGGCGCGACGTTCGGATATTGCGAAATCGGCAGCAAGGGCAGCGCGATGATGCCGGAAATCATGATGAAAAGTGCGACGACCCACGCAAAGATAGGCCGGTCGATAAAGAAACTGGGCATCGATCAGGTCCTCAATTCGCCTGTACGGCCGGCTTGGCGTCGGCAGGCTTGGCGTCAGCGGGTTTGGCATCCGCGCCGTCCGCAGGCTTCTTGTCGCCGGCCGCTTCCGTTGTCGGCTTCGCCTCGCCTTCCTTCGCTTCAGCGGGCTTTGCGTCGCTCGCTTTCCACTCGGCGGGAACGACGGGTGCGCCGGGACGCAGCTTCTGGAAGCCTTCAACGATGACCTTTTCGCCGGCCTTCAGACCGTCGCGGATAATCCAGCGGTCGCCCAGAACAGTACCTGCGGAGACCGTGCGCAATTCAGCCGTATTGTCGTCCTTGACGACATAGACCTGCGCAACGCCCGATGTATCGCGCTGCACGGCCTGCGTCGGCACGGCAATGGCGTCCTTCTCGACGCCCTGCTCGATCAGCACGCGCACATACATGCCCGGCAGAAGATCGCCGTCCGGATTGGGAAATTCACCGCGCAGGGTCACCTGACCTGTGGTCTCGTCGACGGCCGCTTCCGAAAACAGCAGTTTTCCGGCATGCGCGTAAGCACTGCCGTCATCCATCATCAGGGTGACCTTGGCTTCCTTCTTGCCATCCGCCAGTGCTCCGGCCTGCAGCGACTTGCGCAGCCGGATGAGATCGGTCGCAGACTGGGTGAAGTCGGCATAAACAGGGTCGAGCTGCTGGATCGTCGCCAGGTTTTCCGAGCCATTGGCGCTGACCAGCGCACCTTCGGTGATCAGCGCGCGACCGATGCGGCCGCTGATCGGCGCGGTCACATTGGTATATTGCAGATTGAGCTTGGCCGTTGCGAGACCGGCCTCGGCGATCGCGACATCGGCATCCGCCTGCGCCAATTGTGCGACGGCATCGTCAAAATTCTGGCCGGTCGCCACGCCGGACTTGCGAAGCTGTTCCTGCCGCTCGGCGGCCTGGCGCGCCTGAAGCTGAACCGCTTGCGCGCGGCGCAACGTACCTTCCGCACTTTCGACCTGGACCTGGAAGGAGGCGGGATCGATGCGGTAAAGCACATCACCTTCCTTCACGATCGAGCCCTGCTCGAACACGCGCTCGATGACGATACCGGTGGCGCGCGGACGAACTTCTGATATCCGCGTCGGGGCGATACGACCCGGCAGGTCATTGGTGATCGGCAGGTTTTCGGTCTTGGTGGTGATCACCGAGACTTGCGGCGGCGGATAGGAGGGCGCAGCCTGCTTTTCGCCCTCGCCTTCCTGGCAGCCGGAAATGATCAGCAGGGCGGCCACGGTTGCAGCCAGTATCGGTCGATTCATCCGCATTGTCGGTTCCACGCAAAAGGCCAGCCACACGGCCGACGGTCTTGGGAGAGACGTCAGCCGCAGCTGGATTTCAAAAAAATCAATATGATGCGTAAGGCCAAGTTTCCATTTGGCGAACGCGATCAATTATACAAACGCAGTCGTATGTTAATTTTTCCGTGCGTGCAAGCCGATGATGCGCCGCACAATAAAACGTTACCGAACGACAGTGGCCGTCAACATTCAGTTACAAAACAGGGTCCGCATCTATCGAAGGAGCCGGTCATCCGCGCCGAAGCGATGCATCGCTGCCGTGTTGGGCGTCGAATAGACGACGTCATCGACCTCGTATTTGTGCTCCCCGAACAGACGCACCGTCAGAAGGCCGGTGACTTCGGTTTCGAGATAGAGGATCGTGTCGGCACCCAGATGCTCGACATGGATGACCTTTCCCTTCCAGTCGCCGCTCTCGCGCGACAGGGTGATGTGCTCGGGCCGGATGCCCACGGTCTTGGCCTGGCTATCACCCAGCCGACCTGCCTCGATGAAGTTCATTTGCGGCGAACCGATAAAGCCGGCGACGAAAGTGTTGGCCGGCTTGTTGTAAAGCTCCATCGGCGAACCGACCTGTTCGATCTGGCCGGCATTCAAGACAACGATCTTGTCGGCCAGCGTCATCGCCTCGACCTGGTCATGCGTCACATAGATCATCGTTGCTTTCAGGCTGCGGTGCAGCCGGGCGATTTCCAGACGGGTGTTGACGCGCAGCGCCGCATCGAGGTTGGACAGCGGTTCGTCGAACAGGAACAGTTTCGGTTCGCGCACGATCGCCCGGCCGATGGCGACGCGCTGGCGCTGACCGCCCGACAGTTCCGCCGGACGGCGGACGAGATAGGGTTCCAGCGACAGCATGTTCGAAGCTTTGGCAACCTTGGCATCGACCTCGGCCTTCGGCGCACCCATCTGCTTCAAGCCCAAGCCCATATTGTCCTTGACCGTCAGGTGCGGGTAGAGCGCGTATGACTGGAAGACCATGGCGATGCCGCGCTTGGCAGGCGGCGTGTTGATGACTTCCTGCCCGTCGATCTGGACGCTGCCGGACGTGGCATCCTCAAGTCCGGCGATAACACGCAACAGCGTGGACTTGCCGCAGCCGGATGGTCCGACGAAGATGACGAACTCGCCATCGTTCACCTCGAGGTCGATGCCTTTCAGGACTTCGTGATTGCCGAAGGCCTTGCGGATGGATTTCAGATTCAGTGATCCCACGAGAGGCCCCTACTTGTCGTTGTCGTTGCATCCCTGCCCGGTCTGATTCTCCCGGCGGGCAGTCATCGGATTAAAGCTTGACCGGCCGGCCCGTCCGCACGCTCTCATCGGCCGCCAGGCAAATGCGTAGCGACTGGACGGCATCGTTCATATGCCGTTCGAGATCGAGATTTTCGGTAATCGCCTTCAACACATAGGCCTGCTCGAAATCGCAAAGTTCCTGATGGCCCGGCTCGCCGTCCATCTTCAGGTCTTCGTCCTCGTGCACGAACTTGCCGTCAGCGCCGGTTTCAGCCTTGTGCACGCGAATGACGGCCGTCTTGGTATGGGTGTCGATATCGTCGGATTTCGCGTTCGGATCCATGACGATCGAGACCGAGCCGTTGGGCGACATGACGTCCTTCACGAAGAAGGCGGTTTCCGAGATCATCGGCCCCCAGCCGGCCTCGTACCAGCCGACCGACCCGTCTTCGTAGATCACCTGCAGGTGACCGTAATTGTACATGCCTTCGGCAATTTCGTTCGACAGACGCAGGCCCATGCCGCGCACCTCGACAGGCTTGGCATCGGTGATCTGGCACATGACATCGACATAATGCACGCCGCAATCGACGATCGGCGGCGTCGTTTCCATCAGCGACTTGTGCGTCATCCAGGTCGGGCCGGAAGACTGCTGGTTGAGGTTCATGCGGAAGACATAGGGACCGCCGAGCTTGCGGGCTTCAGCGATCAACCGCACCCAGGACGGATGATGGCGCAGGATATAGCCGACGACCAGCTTCTTGCCGGCCTTCCTCGCCGCGGCGACGACCCGTTCTGCGTCGGCAACCGTCGTCGCCAGCGGCTTCTCGATGAACACGTCGCAGCCTGCCTCGAACGCCGTGACGGCATAATCGGCATGGCTGTCGGAATAGGTGCAGATCGAGCAAAGATCAGGCTTGAGCTCTTTCAGCGCCTTTTCGAAATCGGGAAGGATTTCATAATGGCTCAGTTCCGGCGCCAGTGTCGGCTTGGAACGGTTGACCAGGCCGACAATCTCGAAACCGGGATTGTTGTGATAGGCGAGCGCATGGCTGCGGCCCATATTTCCAAGGCCGGCGACGAGGACACGAACGGGCTTTTGCATTACTTGACTGCTCCTGCGGTGATGCCGCGGATCAGTTGCCGCGAGAAGATGACGTAGAGGATGAGAACCGGGAAGATCGCCAGCGACAGGGCGGCAAGGACCGCGTTCCAGTTGGTGACGAACTGGCCGATGAAGATTTGGGAGCCGAGCGTGACCGTCTTGGTGGCTTCGCCGGGTGCTAGGATCAGCGGGAACCAGAGGTCGTTCCAGATCGGAATCATGGTGAAGACGGCGACCGTCGCCATGGCCGGACGAACCAGCGGCAGGACAAGGCGGAAGAAGATGGCATATTCCGAAAGACCATCGATGCGGCCGGCATTCTTCAGGTCGTCGGAAACGGTGCGCATGAACTCCGACAGGATGAAGATCGCCAGCGGCAGGCCTTGCGCGGTATAGACGAGGATCAGCGCCGTCAGCGTATTGACGAGACCGGTCGCGACCATGCCCTGCAGGATGGCGACCGTGCCGAGCCGGATCGGGATCATGATGCCGATGGCGAGATAAAGTCCCATCAGCGTATTGCCGCGAAAACGATATTCCGACAGCGCGAAGGCGGCCATCGCACCGAACAGCAGCGCAAAGAAGATCGACACGACGGTGACGATCAGGCTGTTCTGGAAATAGCCGATGAAATCACCCTGCTTCAGCACGGTCGTGTAGCCGATCAGGCTGAAGGTCTCTGCCGTCGGCGGCTGCAGCGGCGTACGGAAGATCGCGTTCTTGTCCTTCAGTGAATTGAGGATCGTCAGGACCACCGGGAACAGCGCCACCACCGTATAGCCGGCAAGGGCCAGATGAACGAAGCTGGAGCGCAGCGGCGATATGCGTGCTTTTGACATGGTGCGTCCTCCCTTAAAACTGGTAGCGGCGGACGCGCCGCTGGATGCCGAAGAGATAAAGCGAGACGCCGGCGAGAATGATCAGGAACATCACGGTGGCGATGGTCGCGCCCATGGAGCGGTCGCCAAGCTGCAACTGGAAGCCGAAGAAGGTGCGGTAGAGAAGCGTGCCGAGAATATCGGTCGATCCGTCCGGGCCGGCGAGCGCGCCCTGCACCGTATAGATCAGGTCGAAAGCATTGAAATTGCCGACGAAGGTGAGGATCGAGACCATGCCGATGGCCGGCAGGACCAGCGGCAGCTTGATCTTCCAGAACTGGCTCCAGCCGGTGATCCCGTCGCATTCGGCCGCCTCGATCACCTCGTCGGGAATGTTGAGAAGGGCCGCATAGATCAGCATCATCGGGATGCCGACATTTTGCCAGACGGAAATCAGCGACACCGTGATCAAGGCCGAGCCGGGTTTGCCGAGCCAGGGACCGAACAGGGATTTCAGGCCGACGAGGTCCATGAAGAACGGCGTGATGCCCCAGATCGGCGACAGGATCAGCTTCCAGATGAAACCGACGATGACGAAAGACAGGATCGTCGGCATGAAGATTGCCGTGCGGTAAAACGCGGCGAGCCTCAGCCTTGGGATCGACAGCATGGCGGCAAGCGCGATGCCGAGTGGATTCTGCACCAGCATGTGGATGGCGAAGAAGATGAAATTGTTCTTCAGCGCCCGCCAGAAGTCGGCGGCCCAGCGCTCGTCGCCGAACAGGACCTGGAAATTCTGAAGGCCGACAAAGGTCGACTGTCCGTCCACCGTGTTGAACAGCGACAGGCGCAGCGTCTCGATCAGCGGCAGGATCATGACGGCGGAATAGACGATGAAGGCCGGCAACAGGAAGACAAGAATATGCCAGCGTCTCGGCCGCGCCGGAATCCCGATTGTGTCCTCAGACGATATGGCGCTGCTCATGGCTTCTGCCGCTCCGACCCGTTCTTCATCGATCGCCGCGATATGCGGCAAGGCTCTGCGCCGCCGGTCCCCGCCGCGCATGCCGTCGCCAGCAGGCCCAAAGGCGCTGGCAGGATGTGATTTCAGATTACATGTTTTTGCGGGAGATTCTGCTTTTTCGCGTCCGAACATTCAGTTCAGGCGTCGCCCCTCATCCGCCCTGTCGGCCACCTTCTCCCCGTAAAACGGGGAGAAGGGACAAGCCGCAAACTCCGTTATCCCCTCTCCCCGCAAGCGGGGAGAGGGCTAGGGTGAGGGGCAAAACCCATATGGCCGGCCCAAATTTACTTCGCCGGCTTGTACCAGCTGTCGAGGCCCTTCTGCAGCTTCTCGCCAGCGACTTCCGGCGTATCGGTGCCGTTGATCACGTTGGCCGATTCAACCCAGGTCTCGTTTTCGAGGTTCGGGGTGCCGCGCGACAGGATCTGGTAGGTCGAGCGGATCGTCGGCTTGCACTTTTCACGCCAGGACACGAATTCCTGCGCAAGCGGATCGGCCATCTTCACCGGTGTCGAATTCAGGCTGAAGAAGCCCGGCAGCGAATTGGCGTAGATGTCGGCGAATTCTGGTGAGGCGATCCAGGTGAGAAGCTTCTTGGCTTCTTCCGGATGGGCGCTCTTGGCATTCAAGCCGACGCCGATATCGTTGTGGTCCGAGATGTAGCAGGCGTCGCCAGCGGCTTTGACCGGCGGTGGGAAGGCACCCATCTTGAACTGGGCCTGCGTGTTGAACAGGCCGATTTCCCACGAGCCGGCAGGATAGATGGCAGCACGGCCGAGCGTGAAGAGGTTCTGGCTGTCCGGATAGGTCTGGGCTTCGAAGCCGTCGCCGAGGTAATCCTTCCACTTGGCGAGAACCTTGTAGGGCTCGACCCAGCCGGCGTCGGTCAGCTTCTGCTCGCCCTTGATCAGGGCAGCGCGGCCTTCCTCACCCTTCCAGTAGGTCGGGCCGATGTTCTGGTAGCCCATGGTGGCGGCTTCCCAGAGGTCCTTCGTGCCCATGGCGAGCGGGATGTAGTTGCCGTCGGCCTTGATCTTGTCGAGCGCGGCGAAGAAATCCGCTTCCGTCGCGGGAATAGCGATGCCGAGTTGATCGAAGGCATCCTTGTTGTAGATGAAGCCGTGGATGACCGAGGCCATCGGCACGCAGAAGGCGGTCGCGCCATCATCCGTCTGCCAGGCAGCCTTGGCGACCGGCGAGAAGTTTTCCATACCGGGCAGGTTGGTCAAGTCGGCCAGATGCTTCTTGTTGTAGAGTTCGAGAGACGCATCGAACGGACGGCAGGTGACGAGATCGCCTGCGGAGCCGGCGTCGAGCTTGGCGTTCAGCGCCGCATTGTATTCGGTCGGCGCGGTCGGTGCGAAGACGACCTTGATGCCCGGGTTCTTGGCTTCGAAGGCCGGGATCAGTTTTTCCTGCCAGATGGCCAGGTCGTCATTGCGCCAGCTTTCGATCGTCAGCGTGACGTCTTCCGCATGCGCCAGCCCGGCGGAGCCGAGGATGCTGGATGCAAGCAGCAAGCCTTTCAAGGTAGTGCGGGTCATTACGTTCTCCCTTTTATATGCGCCGGCTGGCGCGGTTTTGGAACCCTTGGAATCATTGTGTCGCGACTAGAGACAAGGCACGGCGCAAGCTTTGACCGGCCTCGGCAAGGGCGGCTTGCGCCGCCGCCACATCCCTTGCCCCAGCAGCAAGGAGGATGGCGATCTTGACCGAACCCGATGAAGTGTTGAGATAGCGGCCAGCCTCGGCGGCGCCAATCCCGGCAATATCCGAGACGATGCGCACAGCGCGGCCGCGCAGCTTGGCATTGTCGGCCTTCAGGTTGACCATATGTCCGTCATGGACATGGCCCAAATGAATGCCGACCAGCGTCGAAAACATGTTGAAGGCGATCTTCTGCGCCGTGGCGGCGCCCATGCGGGTCGATCCGGAGATGACCTCGGGCGGCGTTTGCAGCAGGATGGATACTTCGGCATTCTGGAAGAGCACCGCACCGGGGTTGTTGGCCATAGCGATCACCCTTGCGCCGCGCGCACGCGCCTCATCGGCGGCTGCAAGCGCATAGGGTGTTGAACCGCTGGCGGACACCGCGATCAGGCAGTCGCCCTTGCCAATGCCGGCGTCGCGCACATCCCTGCGCGCCAGTTCCATGTCGTCCTCATAACCGCCCGCGAGATCGGTCAGGCTTGCAGCACCGCCGGCCAGCAGAACCACCACCTTGTCGAGCGCAATGCCATAGGTGCCCGGCAATTCCAACGCATCGGTCATGGCCATCAAGCCGGAGCTGCCGGCACCCGCATAGGCAAGACGACCGCCTTTCCCAAGGGATTCGGCGGCGATCGCGGCGGCAGCGGACAAAGGCTCGATCGCCGCATCGACGACCTTTGCAGCAGCTTGCTGGCCGGATGCGAGCAGACGAAGCGCGAGCGCCGGATGCATCACATCCAGTCCCATTGCCTTGTCATGACGCTCTTCGGTCTTTACTGACGGCATCCGCTCAATCTCCCTCGCCGCAAATTAATGCCAAAAAAATACCAATTGTCCAGAAAAAATTAACTTCCGAACAGAGAAAAATTTCAGTTTCTAAAATATCTCTGTTATATCAGCACATTAAACGATAATTCCAATTAAAGACCAAATCCCCCTTGGTTAATGGTATTTTTTTGGTATCATTTTTCCTGGAGGTATCCATGCCACATTACATTCTGGGAATCGATGGCGGCGGCACGAGTTGCCGCGCCGCAGTTGCGGACGCGACCGGGCGTATCCTCGGGCGTGGCAAGAGCGGTGCAGCCAATATCCTCAGCGACCCTGACAATGCATTGATCCATATCGTCGGCGCGTCGAAGGCCGCATTCGAGGAAGCAGGTCTTGAACCCTCGCGAATCAGTTCGGCTGCGGCGCTCGTCGGCGTGGCGGGCAGCAATGTCGGCGATGCCGTTCATTATGTGAAGGAGCGCCTGCCCTTCGCCAAGGCCGATATCGAATCTGACGGCCTTATCGCGTTGCAAGGCGCGCTTGGCGATAGCGACGGCGCGGTGGCGATCCTCGGAACCGGCTCGATCTATATTTCCCGTCGGGGCGAGGAGATCAGCTATATCGGCGGCTGGGGCTTCCAGATCGGCGATCTCGGCAGCGGCGCCCGTCTTGGCCATGCCCTTCTGCAGGAAAGCGTGCTCGCCTTCGACCATATTCGCCCGTCCTCACCGCTGACCGATGCGGTCATGGCGGAGTTCAATTCCGATCCGCGCGCGGTGGTTGAATTTGCCCGCGCCGCCCATCCCGGCGAATATGGTCGTTATGCGCCGAAAGTGTTCGACTATGCCGACCGGAAGGATCCGGTCGCGATCGCGTTGCTGAAAGCGTCGGCACAGATGATCAACGAAGCGCTCGATGTCGTCGTCGCACGCGGCAGCGCCAAGCTCTGCCTGCTGGGAGGTCTTGCGCCGCTCTATCGCACCTGGCTGGCCGAGCGGCACCAGCCGCTGTTCGTCGAAAGCGCGGCCGACGCCCTGACCGGCTCGGTGGCGCTCGCCGCCAAACGGTTCGGTGTGCGGACGGGGGGGCAGATATGACCCAACATCTCGAAGCCATCCTGCCGCTCGACGGCCTGCAGGCGGGAGGGTCCGGGCCGCTCTATCTCAAGCTTCGTCAATCGCTGGAAGACGCCATCCTCTCGGGCAAGCTCAATCACGGCGATGCCCTGCCGCCGGAACGGGATCTGGCCGACTATGCCAGCATCAGCCGCGTGACGGTGCGCAAGGCGGTCGACGATCTTGTCAGGGACGGGCTGCTGGTACGCCGACATGGATCCGGCACCTTCGTCGTCAAGCCCGTCCATAAGGTACAGCAGTCGCTGTCGCGGCTGACGTCTTTTACCGAAGACATGCAACGGCGGGGGCTGACCACCACGGCGCAATGGATCGAGCGCGGCCTTTTCCATCCCTCTCCAGACGAGATGATGGTGCTTGGCTTGCAGGCCGATTCCCTGGTTGCCCGCCTCGGTCGCCTGCGTATCGCCGACGACATGCCGCTGGCCATCGAGCGGGCGAGCATATCGGCCGAATTCCTGCCCGATCCTGTTCGCATCGGCTCTTCGCTCTATGCCGAACTCGACAAGACCAAATCGCGGCCGGTGCGCGCCGTGCAGCGAATTTCCGCCTGCAGCCTGAAGGATCCCGATGCGGCCATGCTCGGCGTCAAGGCAGGGGCGGCGAGCCTTTCCATCGAACGCATTTCCTACCTCGCCTCCGGGCGCGTGGTGGAATTCACCCGCTCGCTCTACCGGGGCGATGCCTATGACTTTGTCGCGGAACTGACCCTGTCGGATTCCTGAGAAACGTCCAGAAGAAAGACTAAGACCATGCAGACGAATATGCGCCGCGAAATCGATGAAATTCCGGAAGCGGCGGCCCGCCTCCTCGAACAGTCGCGCGAAGCCGTGAGAGAAACCGGCGCGGCGCTGCGCGAAAAGGACCCGGCCTTCTTCGTGACCATCGCCCGTGGCTCGTCCGACCACGCGGCACTCTTTCTGAAATATGCGATCGAACTGACCACCGGTCGCCCGGTCGCTTCGCTCGGACCGTCGCTCGCTTCGATCTATGGCGCCAAGATGCATCTGCAGGGTGCCGCCTCCATCGCCGTCTCGCAGTCCGGCAAGAGCCCGGACATTGTCGCGATGGCGGAAGCCGCGACCAAGGCCGGCGCCGTGACCATCGCGCTCACCAACACGCTGCCCTCGCCGATCGCCGAGGCAAGCACCCATCCGCTCGATATCCATGCCGGTCCTGAAATTGCCGTCGCGGCCACCAAGTCCTACGTCAATTCCATCGTCGCCGGTCTCGCCGTCCTCGGTGAGTGGACGGGGGACACCGCTCTCCAGCGTGCCGTGGCGGACCTGCCGACGCAGTTTTCCAAGGCTGTGAAGCTGGATTGGCAGATGCTGGCCGACGAACTCGGCGATGCGGAATCCCTGTTCGTGCTCGGCCGTGGCCCGGCACTGGCGATCGCCAGCGAGGCCGCGCTGAAGTTCAAGGAAACCTCGGGCATGCATGCCGAAGCCTATTCGGCTGCCGAAGTGCTGCACGGCCCGGTGGCCCTAGTCGAGAAGCGCTTTCCGGTGATCGGCCTTGCTGCCCGCGATGCGGCGCAGTCGTCCGTCACCGGCGTCCTCGATGGGCTCAGCGCCAAGGGCGCGCTCGCCTTCGTCACCTCGTCGGAAGCAAAATCGGCCAAGGTCCTGCCCTTCGTCGAGACCGGGCATCCGATCACCGACGCGCTGACGCTGATCCTGCCCTTTTACGGCTTCGTCGAATCCTGGTCACGGTCGCGCGGCCTCAATCCCGATGCGCCCGTCGCCCTCAAGAAGGTCACGGAAACACGATGAGCACACGCACAGCAATCACCGGCGCCCGAATCTTCGACGGCCAGTTCTGGTACGATGACCAGACCATGCTATTGGATGGCGGCACCGTGACCGGCATCCTGCCGGAAAAGGACCTGCCATCCGGCACGACGCTGATCGAGGCTGATGGGCGGTTGCTCGTCCCGGGCTTCATCGACCTGCAGGTGAATGGCGGCGGCGGCGTGATGCTCAACCACCATCAGACCGTCGACGGCATCCGCACGATCTGCGCCGCGCATGCCAAGTTCGGCACCACGGCAGTCCTGCCGACGCTGATCACCGATACGTTCGAGATTCGTCGCAAGACGATCGAGGCCGGCATCCAGGCGAAGGCCGAGGGCGTGCCCGGTTTCCTCGGCCTCCATATCGAAGGCCCGCATCTTTCCGTTGCCCGCAAGGGCGCCCATGACCCGGCATTGATCCGGCCCATGGACAGTGCCGATCTCGACGCGATGCTCATCTGCGCCGGCGTTTTCGATGCGATGATGGTCACCGTCGCGCCGGAAAACACCACGGTCGATCAGGTGAGGGCGATGGCTGAAGCCGGGCTGATCGTCAGTATCGGGCATACCGATAGCGGCTATGCAACGGTTGCAGCCTACGCCGAGGCCGGTGCCCGTACCGTGACGCATCTGTTCAACGCCATGAGCCCGCTTGGCCACCGCGAACCGGGCGTGGTCGGCGCAGCACTCGATATCGGCAGCCTGCATGCGGGGCTGATCGTCGATGGCTTCCATGTCGATCCGGTGTCGATGCGGCTGGCACTGCGGGCGAAGAACGGTCCAGGCCGGATTTTCATCGTCACCGACGCCATGTCGACGATCGGCTCAGACCAGACGGGTTTCCTGCTCAATGGCCGGGAAATCTTCCGCAAGGATGGCCGCCTGACACTGGCCGATGGAACCTTGGCCGGCGCGGATATCGACATGCTGTCCTCGGTGCGCTTCGCCCACGAAAAGCTCGACCTGCCGCTCGACGAGGCGATCCGCATGGCCTCCGCCTATCCCGCCGATGCCGCCGGGGTTTCCACCCGCAAGGGCCGGCTGATACCGGGGCTCGATGCAGATTTCGTGCTGCTGACGAAAAATCTCGACATGGTCTCGACCTGGATCGGCGGACAGCGCGTCTTCCAGGCCTGACCTTGCCTACCGCGCGGCATCAAGCCGCGCTTTCAAGGCCCGGACCAGACCGGCATTTGTCATTCGTGCACTCGACGCAACGAAGCCGAGCGAGACGAGCCTGTCATCCTTCGCCGGCTCACTGCGCGAGCAGGATGAGTGTACTTCGTTCACCGCCAGCCGCTCCAGCATACCGCCGACAGTGTCGATCGTCACGCCGGAGCCCGGCATGATCGAAAGACGGCCATTCACCAGCCGGATGATCTCGGCGAGTGCCTCGATGCCCTCGGCCGCGGTCCTGGCTCCACCCGAGGTCAGGATGCGCTCGAAACCGAGCGTCACGGCGATCTCCACTGCCTCCGCAAAATCCGGCACAAGATCGAAGGCCCTGTGCAGGGTTATGCCCAGCCCATTGGCACGGCGCGACAGATGCTCCAGGGCCGCCACATCAAGGCGACCATCCGCAAGGCTGGCGCCCAGCACCACGCCGGCCAGTCCGGCCGACCGCGCGGCATCGATATCACCGCACATGATATCCAGATCGTCTGCTCTGAACACGAAATCACCGGCATGCGGGCGGATCATCGCGTAGACGGGAATAGCGACCTTTGCCGCCAAGGCCATCAGGCCGGCTGATGGCGTGAGCCCGCCGACAGACAATGCCGAGCAGAGTTCGATGCGGTCCGCACCGCCGGCAACCGCCGCAGCCAGCCCCGCCGCGTCCTCGACACAGACTTCCAGCAGAATATCGGTCATCTGCTCTCCTCGCCAAGGCCAAGGATGGCGGCACCGATCAGGCCCGGCTCGACATGGCATTCACCGGGTACGACCAGCGGCCGGTCGAATTTCCGCAGGATACGGGACCGCACGGCCTTGTCGATCGCTGAGATCAGCGGCGTCACGTTCGACAGCCCGCCACCGACCGGCACGATCGTTGCGCCGGTGATGTTGATGGTCAGCGCCAGGGGTGAACTGACGAGATCGACCAGAACATCGATCGTGCGCGCCGCCTCGGCATCGCCCTCTTGCCAGAGCGTGGTGATCTCGTGGCTCGGCAGGTTTTTGCCGTGCAATGTCAGGTGCAGCCGCTCCATGCCGCGCGCGCCACCAATCGTATCGACACAGCCACGCTGGCCGCAGCCGCAGTCGAAAAGCGGGATGGCGACGGGTGGTGTTCCGGCCATGGTGGCGACGGCGGGACCATGGCCCCATTCACCGGCAAACCCGCCTTCCGCATTGATGAGCCGGCCATCGACCACAAGACCACCGCCCACACCCGTGCCGATGATGGCGCCAAGCACGATCCGGTAACCCCGCCCTGCACCGGCACCGGCCTCAGCGAGCGCAAAGCAATCGGCGTCGTTGGCGATCAGTACCGGCAAACCGAGACGATCGGTCAGCTCCGCACCGAGTTTGCGGCCGTCGATACAGGGAATATTGGCGCATTTGATCGCCTGGGTTTCCGGATCGACGACACCGGTAATGGAGATGGCGATGCGATCGGGCTTCGCGCTGGCTTCCGCGATGGCATTGCGGAGCGTGTCGACAAAGGCGTCGAAATCATCCAGCGGCGTGGCACGCCGTTCCATCGGCTCGATCCGATCGACCGAATAGGCAATCGCGCCCTTGATCGCCGAGCCGCCGATATCGAAACAGACGATCATGCCTCACCCCGAATGACGGATTCGAGGCTGAGCGCCGCCGAAAGCAGCCGCTCGTCTTCGCCGGCCTGGCCCGACAGCAGCAGGCCGACCGGCATGCCGGCATCGCCGGTGCCGCAGGGAATGGAAACGCCGCAGCCATCGAGGAAATTGCCGATCAGCGTATTGCGCAGGGTCTTGCCGTTGATCTTGAAGAACAGGTCGTCATCGGCGACGAGCGGCGCGATCGGCGGCGCCACATGCGGCAGGGTGGGATGCACGATCAATTCGCCGGGATTGAGGCTCGCCTTGAACTGTCCGACCAGACGGCGACGGGCCTCCAGAAGCGCGATGTAATCCGTCATGCCGATCTTTTCGCCGAGCCGGGCGCGGGCGACGACACGCTGGTCCATGCGCGCGGCGGCGTCACCGTGGAGCCGCTCCTTGTGAAGCGCATAGGCCTCGGCGGTCACAAGCGCGCCGTGCCGGGTCATAAGTTCGAACACTTCGGCAAAAGCCGGAAAGCTGCGCCGTTCGACCCTGACACCGGCGGCTTGCAGTCTATTGATCGCCTGCTCGAACGCGGTGACGACGCCGGCTTCCGCGTCATCGAAAACGATCGTTTCGGCGATGACGAGCTTAATGTCTCCGATATCGGTTCGAGCGATGTCCGGGGCAGCACGGCCGCGCATGGCGGCATCGACCCAGATCGCGTCCTGCACGCTGCGGCAGAGCGGCCCCAGCGAATCGAGGCTGCTTGCCAGCGGAAAAACGCCATCCATCGCGTAACGACCGCGCGTCGCCTTGTAGCCGACGATGCCGTTGAAGGCGGCGGGAATGCGGATGGAACCGCCGGTATCCGTGCCCATCGCCACCGGCACCAGGCCGGCTGCAACCGCGACCGCCGACCCCGACGATGAGCCGCCGGGAATTCGCGGCACATCCCGCGACGCCGGATTGCGCGGCGTGCCGTAATGCGGATTGATGCCGAGGCCGGAAAAGGCGAACTCGCTCAGATTGGTGCGCCCGACACTGACCATGCCGGCATCGGCCAGGGCCTTGACCACGGACGCATCCTGTTTCGCCGGCGCATGGTCCGACAGGACAACGGAGCCGGCCTTTGTTACCGAGCCTTCGGTGTCAAACAGGTCCTTCCACGCGATCGGTATACCGTCGAGCAGGCCGAGCGAGCGGCCGGAACGGATACGAACGGAAGCGGCCCTCGCATCAGCCAAGGCGCGGTCCCCGAGAATCTCGGTGAAAATCGACTGATCCTTGTAGCCGGCTATGTTGTCGAGCATCGCCTCGGCCAGCATGACCGGATCGAGCGCGCCGGATTGCAACAGGACCGACAGGCCCGCAACCGACATGTTTCCGTCCACTCCAGCCATTATCCCGCCTCTCCAAAATCATCTCTTGTTTTGCCGGTAGCATATCGGCGCGGTCGCCGCCATGGCAGCATCCTGCCGCGCATATGCAGTTGATATTCGCCCAACCCGAGGTGACCGCCGCCCTTGCTCACTCGGCACGGTTTGCCTACATGCGAATTCAGCGGCGAGCTGTCGCGGCAGGGAGACCAGAATGATATTCGATGCAGCGCGGCTTGCCTTTGCCAATCTCTTTGCGCCGGAAACGCGCTCGGTCTTCTGGAAAGTGTTGGGACTGACAATCCTGGCACTGGTCGGGCTGTGGCTGGCACTGCGCGAAGTGTTTGTCTACCTCGCATTGCCGTGGCTCGATGCGCTCATTCCCGGCACGACGGGCTGGGAAGGCTGGCTGACCTTCGTCATCGGCATTTTCGCAAGTTTCGGCCTTGCCCTCGCGCTTGCTTTGCTGCTCGCCCCCGTCACCGCCCTGATCGCAGGTCTCTTCCTCGATGATGTCGCCGAGGTCGTCGAACGGCGCGACTACCCACAAGAACCGGCGGGTCGCCCTTTGCCGCTTGGCGAAGCGATTGCCGGCACGCTGAAATTCCTCGGCGTCATCATCGTCGGCAACATCATCGCGCTGCTCCTGCTGCTCATTCCCGGCATCAACCTGATCGCTTTCTTCCTGGTCAACGGCTATCTTCTCGGCCGGGAATTCTTCGAATTCGCCGCCATGCGCCATCGCCCGCCGGCCGAGGCGCGGCTGTTTCGGGCCAAGCACGCCGGTACCGTCTTTCTCGCCGGCCTCATCCTTGCCGCCTTCCTCGCCGTACCTCTGCTCAACCTGCTGACGCCACTCTTTGCCGCCGGCATGATGGTGCATCTTCACAAGAAATTGTCGCACCGCGACCCGGCCTTCAGCCAGCAACTGGGCACCGCTCCGGCCCGCTGAATTTTCTATTTGTCCATATTGACAAATTGTCTAAATCAAAGGAAAAGGCGGCATGCCTCATCCATTGACCCCTTTCATTCCCGTTTGCGACGCCATCGCCACGCTGTTTTCACCGTATGTGGAAGCGGTCCTGCATGATCTCGAAACCGGCCTGATCTTCCATCTATCCAACGCTTTTTCCAAACGTCGGCCGGGCGACAATTCGTTCAACGAGGCTGGTTTGGCGTCGTCGCTCGATACAGACGTGATCGGTCCTTATGCCAAATCCAACTGGGACGGCCGCAGGCTGAAGGCGATCACCGCGGTATTGCGCGACGACAGCGGCAAACCGATCGGTCTTCTCTGCATCAATCATGACATCCAGGCCTTCGCCGGTCTCTTCGACCAGCTGAAATCGATGATGGACTTCGTGGAGACGGCGCCCAGGACATCCGCCCTGATGGCTGACGACTGGCGCGAGGCGGTCAATGCCGTCATCGGTGACTTTCTCGCCGAGAGCAGGACGACGCTCGCCGGCCTGACGGGATCCGACATGGATGGCCTGATCGGCATGCTCGATGCGCGCGGCGTCTTCGCCATCCGCAAGGCCGTTCCCTACGTCGCCGAAATCCTCAAGCTGTCGCGCGCGACGATCTATAACCGGCTTGGCGCCATCCGACAAAGACAGGACTCCGAGGGAGACAACAGATGACGGATCCAATGCGCCCGATGCGGGATTTTGCCCTTGAGACCTTCATGTCGAAGTGGGAGTTCGTCGCGAAATACAACATGACCGGCTCCGACGCCGAAAGCCTGCGGCTGCCGGCCCTGCTCAACATGGCTGATGATGCCGACCGGGCCGATTTCGAAAATCTCAGCCTCGGCTACACCGAGACCTTTGGTGCGCCGGCACTCCGGCAGGAGATCGCGGCGACCTATGACACGGTCACGCCGGAAAACCTGCTCTGCTTTGCCGGCGCCGAAGAGGCGATCTACATCGCCATGAAGGTGCTTCTGACGGCGGACGACCATGCCATCGTCGTCACGCCCAACTATCAGGCCGCCGAAACCATTCCGCTCAGCATCTGCTCCGTCACCGGCGTGGCGCTGGAGATCGACAATGACTGGAATCTCGATATCGGCAAAATCGAGGCCGCGATCCGGCCGAACACCAAGCTGATCTCGATCAACTTTCCCAACAATCCGACCGGCAAGATCATTTCGCACGCCACCTTCGATGGCCTCGTCGCACTCTGCCGCAAGCATGGCATCTGGCTGTTCAGCGACGAGGTCTATCGGCTGATCGAAAGGGACGAGGCGCTCAGGTTGCCGCAGGCGGTGGATGTCTATGAGCGCGGCATCTCGCTCAACGTCATGTCGAAGGCCTATGGCCTGCCCGGCCTGCGCATCGGCTGGCTCGCCAGCAAGGATCGCGATTTCCTCGTGCGCTGCGAGCGCTACAAGCATTTCCTGTCGATCTGCAATTCGGCGCCGTCTGAGGTGCTGGCGCGGATCGCGCTAAAGAACCGCGACCAGATCCTGTCCCGTACCCGCACGATCGTTCGCGACAATATCGGCCTGCTGAATACCTTCTTCGCTGAATTCCCGCATCTCTTCGACTGGCGCGGACCCGATGGCGGCTGCGTCGCCTTCATCCGCTACAAGGGCGCGGAGGGTGTCGAGGCCTTCACGCAGCGACTGGTCGAGGAAGCCGGCGTCTTCTTCCTGCCCTCCAGCGTCTATCGGTCCGACCTAACGCCCGTACCGCAAAACTGCCTGCGCGTCGGCTTCGGCCGCCTGCATGTGCCGAAGGGCATCACCGCGCTGCGCAACTGGTTGAGGCGCAACGGCGCTTAAGGGAAGCCGGCTAAAGATCCGCCTCGCGCAGGCGATACCCGACGCCGGTTTCAGTCGTAATGTATTGCGGCTGATCCGGCGTCAGCTCGATCTTCTGACGCAACTGGCGGACATAGACGCGCAGGTATTGCACGTCGTCGGCATTGCCCCAGACCTGCTTCAGCAGAAATTGGTGTGTCAGCACCTTTCCGGCATATTGCACGAGGATGCGCAGGATATCGTATTCCTTGGGGGACAGCTTCACCTCGCGGCCATCGACCCTGACGATGCGCTTGACCAGATCGACGGAGAGGCCGCCTGTCTGGAACAGGGGCTTTTCGCCCTGCTGCTGTAGCCGGTGGCGCAGCGCGACGCGGATGCGCGCAACAAGCTCGTTCATGCCGAACGGTTTCGTCACATAGTCGTCGGCGCCAAGCTCGAGCGCCTTGACGATGCCCGCCTCGTCGGTGCGGCTCGACAGGATGACGATGGGTACCGTCAGGCCCTCCGCCCGCCAGCCTTGCAGCAGCTCATGGCCCGGCACGTCCGGCAGGCCGAGATCGAGCAGGATGAGATCCGGCGGGTCATCCTTGGCCATGGCGCGTGCGACCTTGCCGTTTCCCGCCTCGACGACGGCATAATCCTGCGTCGCCAGCCCGACACGCAGCAGCCGGCGGATCGGCGGTTCGTCGTCGACAACGAGAATTTTGACGGACGACTGGGTCATGTCATGTCCTTCATATTGGGCGCGTCCGGCAAGATGGGCAGGCTGATGGTAAAAACCGCGCCGGAACGATCCCGGCGGTTTTCGGCCGCGATCGTTCCGCCCATCGCCTCGATGAAACCCCGGCAGATCGACAGGCCGAGCCCGGTTCCCGCCCGCACGTGATCCCCCTTGCGCACCCGGTAGAACGTATCGAAGACCCGCTCCAGGTCACCGGCCGGAATGCCCGGCCCCTCGTCGACGAACCACAGCAACACATGCCCGCCATCCTGTTCGGCCCGCAGATTGACGGTCGATCCCTCCGGCGCGTATTTGGCGGCATTGTCGAGCAGGTTAAACAGGACCTGCTCGAACAGAACAGGATCGACCTTGACCATCGGCAGGTCGTTGGGAACGCGCACGTCAATATGATGGTGGATCATGATCTTGCGCGCGCGCCTGAGCGCGCTGCCGACGATATCGCCGATATAGTGGAAGCCCGTGTTGGGTTCCATCGCGCCGGCCTCGATCCGCGTCATGTCGAGCAGGTTGGCGATGAAGCGGTTCAGCCGTTCGGACTCGTCCGTCACCGTGGTCAAAAGCTCGGCGCGATCCTCTTCCGGCAGCGCCGAATGGTAATCCCGCAGCGTGCCCGCCGCGCCCATGATGGCAGCGAGCGGCGTCTTCAGGTCATGCGAAATCGAGGTCAGGAGCGCCGAACGCAGCCGCCCCGCCTCTTCGGCCAGCCGCGCCGCATCCACATCGGCCACCAATTGCACCCGCTCTATTGCCAGCGCCGCCTGGTCGGCTAGGGCATCGAGAAGACGCTGCTGTTCCGGGGTCAGCAACGGCCCCGACCGGTCACTGTCCAAGCCGATGACGCCGATAGCGGCGCGGCCGGTGCGTAGCGGCACGTATAGGCGTTTCGCCCCCGGCAACGTGTCGGCGCCACGCCCTGCGGCGCGGTTATGCTCCCAGGCCCAGCGGGCGGCGGCGATATCGGCATCGTCGAGTGTATCATCCGGCGGATAACCGGCCTTGACCGCGATCGTGCCATCCTCCGGCAGGAGCAGCACGACACGCAGTTTCAGCATGGAGGCGAGCTGAAAGGCCGTGGCCCAGAGCACATCGTCCAGCGTGCCGGTGCCGGCAAGCTTCTTGCTGAACAGGTAGAGATCTTCCGTGGTGCGGGTACGCCGGCGGGCGGCGGCGGCCTGCCGCTGGACGCTGGCCGTCAGGTTGCTGGCGATAACAGCCACGACGAAGAACAGGATGAAGGCGACGACGCTGTCGGGATCGCTGATATCGAGCGTATAGAGCGGCTGCAGGAAGAAGAAATTCAGCGAAAACGCACTGATGACGCTGGCAAAGAGCGCCGGCTTCAAGCCTTCGGTCACCGCCGTGATCAGCACGGCCATCAGGAAGACGAGCGCGATATTGCGGACATCCAGCGACTGGTCGAGCAGGAAGCCGGCGACCAGCGCGCAGCCGACATAGAGCATCGACAGGATATAGGGCCGGACGCTGAACGGCGCCGATACCGGTGCCGTCTTCACGCCGGTCGCCACGGACGCTGCATCGCGCTCGTCGCCGGCAATCACATTCACGCTGATCGCACCCGCGCGGCGGATCAGGTCCGCCGTGACCGAGCCTTGCAGTTGCTCGCGCCACCACGTTTTTCGTGGGCTGCCGACGACGATATGGGTGATATTGCCGGATGCCGCATGACGCAGGATTTCCTCGGCGGCATCCGAGCCCGGCAGACTCAGTGCCTCGCCGCCAAGGTGCTCCGCCAACCGCAGCGCGGCCGCCACCCGGTCGCGCGCGGCCTCGGATATATGCACGGATCGGGCCGTCTCAACATGCAGCGCGACGAGTGGCGCGCGCAGGCGATCGGCGAGACGGACGGCGTGGCGCACCAGCGAGGCGCTGCGAGCATCATCATCGATACAGACGAGCACACGATCCCCCGCCGCCCAGGGACCGGAAATCGCATGCGCCTGCATATGGGTCAGCAATTGCGCATCGACGCGCTGCGCCGTACGCCTGAGCGCGAGTTCGCGCAGCGCCGTCAGGTTTCCCGGCGAAAAATAGTTTTCCAGCGCCCGGTGCGCGGTCTTGCGGACATAGACCTTGCCGTCGTGCAACCGCTTGATCAGGTCGTCCGGCGTCAGGTCGATGATCTCTATATCGTCGGCACGGTCGATGATCGAGTCCGGCACCGTTTCGCGCACCCGGATCCGGGTGATCTGCGCGACGACGTCGTTGAGGCTTTCGACATGCTGGATGTTAAGCGTCGTGTAGACATCAATGCCGCGCGACAAAAGTTCCTGGACATCAAGATAGCGCTTGGGATGGCGGCTGCCGGGGGCATTGGTATGGGCAAGCTCGTCGACAAGGACGAGGCCGGGGCGACGCGCGAGAATGGCGTCCAAATCCATCTCGTCGAGCTGACGCCCCTTGTAGTCGATAACGGCGCGAGCGATGACCTCCAGCCCGGCGGAGAGCGCCTCGGTTTCCCGTCGGCCGTGGGTTTCGACGACCCCTATAACGACATCGACGCCCTCTGCCTTTCGGGCATGGGCGGATGTCAGCATCTCATAGGTCTTGCCGACGCCGGGCGCGGCGCCGAGGAATATCTTCAACCGGCCGCGCGTTTCCCGCTCGGCCCGCTGCAGCAGGGCATCGGGGGACGGCCTTGCGTCCGAATCGCGATTATCGTCTCGCATGGATATTTTGGTCTTCCTCCGTCATAGACGGAAAGCGCGGGTGCCACCTTCCGTCTCGGGCGCGATCGGCTTCAGACAGCTTTATCAAGCGCCATGTTGAGCGCCAAGACATTGACGACCGGTTCGCCGAAAATGCCGAGTTCGCGCGGCTCGATCGCCCGATCAACAAAGTCGCGCACCTTGGCTTCGTCCATGCCACGGGCCTTGGCGACGCGCGGCACCTGGAAATAGGCCGCATCCGGCGAGATATGCGGATCAAGCCCGCTTCCCGATGTGGTCACCAAGTCCATCGGCACGGCCGCACCCGGGTTTTCCGCTTTCAAAGCCTCGGCTTCCGCCTTGATCCGGTCCAGCAGCTTCGGGTTCGTCGGGCCAAGGTTGGAGCCGCTGGACGCGGCGGCATTGTAGCCGTCGCCGGCAGCCGAGGGGCGGCCATGGAAATAGGTGTCGCCGGTAAAGGCCTGACCGATCAGCGCGGAGCCGACGATCGCTCCGTCCTTCTCGACGAGGCTGCCATTGGCCTGGTGCGGGAACAGGGCCTGGGCGATGCCGGTCATACCCAGCGGATAGGCGAGGCCGGTGATGAGCGTGATGGCTACAATCATGACCAGCGCGGGTCTGAGTTGTTTCAACATGTCGAAAACTCCTTAAACGAGGCCAAGGGCGGAAATGGCCATGTCGATGGCCTTGATGCCGACGAAGGGCACGATCACGCCGCCAAGGCCGTAGATCAAAAGATTGCGCGACAGCAGCGCACCGGCGCCGACGGCACGGTAAGTGACGCCCTTCAACGACAGCGGGATCAGCGCGACGATGACCAGCGCGTTGAAGATGATGGCCGACAGGATGGCGCTTTGTGGCGAGGCAAGCCCCATGATGTTCAGCGCCGAGAGCTGCGGATAGAAGGCTAGGAACATCGCGGGGATGATGGCGAAATACTTGGCGATGTCGTTGGCGATCGAAAAGGTCGTCAGCGCGCCGCGTGTCATCAGCAGCTGCTTGCCGATCTCGACGATCTCGATGAGCTTGGTCGGGTCCGAGTCGAGATCGACCATGTTGCCGGCCTCGCGGGCGGCGACCGTGCCGGTGTTCATCGCGACGCCGACATCGGCCTGGGCAAGGGCCGGCGCATCGTTGGTACCATCGCCGCACATGGCCACCAGCTTGCCCCTGGCCTGTTCCTCGCGGATCAGCGACAGCTTGTTTTCCGGTGTCGCCTGGGCAAGGAAATCATCGACGCCGGCTTCGGCGGCGATCGCCGCCGCCGTCATCGGATTGTCGCCGGTAATCATCACCGTGCGGATGCCCATGCGGCGCAGTTCGGCGAAGCGCTCGCGGATGCCGCCCTTGACGATATCCTTGAGGTGGACGACGCCCATCAGCCTGTTATCGCGCACCACTGCCAGCGGCGTGCCGCCCGACTTGGCAATCGCGTCGGCAATGGCTTGGACTTCCCGCACGGTTTCCGGACGGGCCGAAGAGCCGAGCCCTGCGACATAAGTCAGAACCGCGTCCACGGCACCCTTGCGGATGGACGAACCTTCCAGATCGACACCGCTCATGCGGCTCTGCGCCGTGAATGGCACGAAGGTCGCGTGCAATTGCGCCATGTCGCGCGCGCGGATTCCGTATTTCTCCTTGGCAAGCACGACGATGGAACGGCCTTCCGGGGTCTCGTCGGCGAGCGAGGCAAGCTGTGCCGCATCGGCCAGTTCCTGTTGCGATACGCCGGAGACGGGGCGAAGCTCGGTCGCCTGGCGATTGCCGAGCGTGATCGTGCCGGTCTTGTCGAGAAGCAGCGTATCGATATCGCCGGCGGCCTCGACGGCGCGGCCGGACATGGCGAGCACGTTGAAACGCACCAGGCGGTCCATGCCGGCAATGCCGATCGCCGAGAGCAGCGCGCCGATCGTGGTCGGGATGAGCGTCACGAACAGGGCGACAAGCACGATGACGGGAATGGAGCCGCCGGCATAGGCGGCAAAGCTCGGAATGGTCGCAACAGCCAGCACGAAGATCAGCGTCATGCCTGCGAGCAGGATATTCAGCGCGATCTCGTTCGGTGTCTTCTGGCGCTCGGCGCCTTCGACCAGCGAAATCATCCGATCGATGAAGGTGGAGCCGGCGGCTGCGCTGATGCGAACGCGGATCCAGTCCGACAGAACCTGCGTGCCGCCGGTGACGGCCGAACGGTCACCGCCGGATTCGCGGATGACCGGCGCCGATTCACCGGTAATGGCGGCTTCGTTCACAGACGCGACGCCTTCGATCACCTCGCCATCGGATGGAATGATCTCGCCGGCCTCGACCAGCACGATATCGCCGACCTTGAGGCTGGCGCCCGAAACCATCCTGAAGTTTTTCAGGTCCGGGCCGGTGAGCAGCTTGGCCTGTGTTTCGGTGCGGGTCTTGCGCAGCGATTCCGCCTGCGCCTTGCCCCGACCTTCCGCCACGGCTTCGGCGAAATTGGCAAACAGTACCGTGAACCACAGCCAGATATTCAGCTGCAGCGAAAAGCCGAGGCCTTCGCCGCCGGTGACGAGATCGCGCAGGAACAGGATCGTGGTGAGCGACGAGACCACGGCGACGACGAACATCACCGGATTGCGGGCCAGCGTGCGCGGATCGAGCTTGGTGAAAGCCGAGCCGATGGCGGGAAGCAGGATGCGAGAGTCCAGAAGATTTGCGGATTTGGACTGGCTCATGAAGAACTCCAGTTTCTTTTGTTTTGCGACAGCCAGGCGGGAAGCGCCTCAGCCGTTGAACAATGCGGTGAAAACATGGGCGAGACCGCCGACCACCAGCAGCACGATCATCAGCGCGATGACGATGCTGGTGGCTTGAGGTCTGACCTGGGGTGCTGCCCCGCGCGGCGGATCATCGTCACGCGGATTGAGGAGCTTTCCGAATTTCTGTCGAAACAGGCTGCTCATGACGCCACCTAGAATGTTTGACCTGATATCATCGCCAGGTGCTCGACGATCGGACCGAGCGCCAGCGCCGGGAAGAAGGTGAGGCCGCCGACGATGAGGATGACCCCGCAGAGCAGCCCGACGAACAGCGGACCATGAGTTGGGAAGGTTCCGGCCGAGGCGGGTACAGTCTTCTTCATTACCAGCGAACCGGCAATGGCGAGCGCCGGGATGATCACCAGGAAACGGCCCATCAGCATGGCGATACCGAGCGTGATATTGTACCAGGGCGTGTTGCCGGTGAGCCCGCCGAAAGCCGAGCCATTGTTGGCGGCAGCCGACGTATAGGCATAGAGGATTTCCGAGAAGCCATGCGGTCCGGCATTGCCGACGGATGCGACACCGGTGGGCAGGATGACAGCAACGGCGGTGAAGCCGAGCATCGCCGCCGGCAGGATGAGGATCGCGAGAACGGCCATCTTCACTTCCTTGGCCTCGATCTTCTTGCCGAGATATTCCGGCGTGCGCCCGACCATCAGGCCGGCGACGAACACCGTCAGGATGACGAACATCAGGATGCCGTAGAATCCGGCACCGACGCCACCGACGATGACTTCGCCAAGCTCCATGTTGATCATCGGGATCAGCCCGCCAAGCGCCGTGAACGAGCCATGCATGGCATTGACCGCGCCGCAGGAGGCAGCCGTGGTAATGACGGCGAACAGCGACGACAGGACGATGCCGAAGCGGACCTCCTTGCCTTCCATGTTGCCGCCATCAATGCCCATGGCATGGACCAGCGGATTACCGGCCGCTTCCGCCCAATAGGTGAAGACGACACCGGCCAGGAACAGCACGCCCATGGTCGCGAAGATCGCCCAGCCCTGGCGCTGGTTGCCGACCATGCGGCCGAAGACATTGGTGAGGCCTGCGCCGATGGCAAAGATCGCCACCATCTGGATGAGATTGGAGATGGCATTCGGATTTTCGAACGGATGGGCGGAGTTGGCGTTGAAGAAACCGCCACCATTGGTGCCGAGCATCTTGATGGCCAGCTGCGAAGCGACCGGGCCGAGCGCGATCACCTGCTGGGCTCCTTCGATCGTCGTTGCCGTGACATAGTTGCCCAAGGTCTGGGGCACGCCGAGGGCGACGAAGACGAGGGTGAGGATGATGCAGATCGGCAGCAGGATGTAGAGCGTGGCGCGGGTCATATCGACCCAGAAATTGCCGATCGATTTGCCCGAGGCACGGGCAAAGCCGCGGATCAGGGCGATGCCGATGGCCATGCCGGTGGCGGCGGAGGCGAAGTTCTGCACCGTCAGGCCGGCCATCTGCACGAGATAGGACATCGTGCTTTCGCCGCCGTAATTCTGCCAATTGGTATTGGTCACGAAGCTCACGGCGGTGTTGAACGAAAGCTCTGGCCCGACGGCGGTCATGCCGGCCGGATTATAGGGCAGATCCCCTTGGAACCGCTGCAAAAGATAAAGGACGAGGAAGCCGGCAAGATTGAACAGGAGCAGCGCGAACACATAGTTCGTCCAGTGCTGCTCCTCCTTTTCACTGGTGCCGGAGAGCGCGTAGAGGCCGCGCTCAACCGGACGAAGCAGGGGCGATAGCGGCGTGCGCTCGCCCGAAAAGACGCGGGTCATGTAGCAGCCGAGCGGCTTGACCAGCAGAATGACGATCCCGCAGAAGATGAGGATCTGGATCCATCCGTTGAGTGTCATGGTTATAACTTTCCAACCCCGCTGCAGCTAGAAGCGCTCGGGGCGAACGAGGGCATAGGTCAGATAGACGAGGAGGAACACGGTGACCCCGCCTCCGAGCATGTAGTCGATCAGCATCGTTCCGATCCTTTGCTAGAGACGATCGCAGGCTCTCGTGTAGACAAACGAAAGCGCGAAGAACAAAACGCCGACCCCGACCAAGACAATGTCCAGCATCGATCAGGCTCCCTTGTATGATTACTGTTGGTTCCCGCCATGGCGGGAGGCGACGCGAACGAGGCCGCCGAACGCCGCAAGAGCGGAATGCGAGGCCTGAATTCCACACGCATTCTGTCGCCGAACCGCATTAAGGGTCGAGACGGGGGCCAAGGGAGAGATATAAAAATCCTATAGGGATTTTGGGGCATCGGACGCGATCTGACTCTCGCTGGTACGAGAACATATCGTTCGTCTAGCCGACGCGATCGAAACAGTCCCGATCGATTATGATGAATTTCTTATATATAAGCGCAAGTGTGCCCTCGGCTCGACTCCTGTATCAGCAGGAACAGCTACGCTTGAATTTCTGTGTTTCCGTATTATTACACCCTGACCGCAAAGCAACGCGGAGGGGGTTGTTCCGCTTGACTTTTCATGTGGTGAAATTCAGTGATCAGGCGTGCATTCGTTGGGGTTCTTGCATGAAATACGCATCCGCGGGGGTTGTGTATACATTGGCTGCGTTCTGCCTGGCTGTTCCGGCTCGGGCTGACCCTTTGCCGCGCCCATCGCCTGCCGCCGGCTCCGTGATTGCCCGCAAATCGGGTGAGGAAGTCCGCTTCGTCGATATTTCCGGCTGGCGCTATGTCGATCTGCAGCAGGACCTTCTAAGCGGCGACGTCTTGCGCACCAACGCCACCGGCCAGCTTGCCGTTCTCTTTTCCGACCGCACCCAGGTTCGTCTCGGCCGCAACACCTCGCTTCTGGTCAAGCAGATGGATGGCAGCGGCGATACCGGGCTCGAACTCCAGTCCGGCACGATCTGGGCGCGCGCCGAACGCGGCGGCCAAGGCGTGACCATCGACACCCCCGCCGCCGCCGCCGCCATTCGCGGTACCGACTGGACCATGACCGTCGCCGACGGAAAGACATCGCTGATCGTGCTGGAAGGTCTGGTCGAACTCAAGAACGAGTTCGGCAGCGTTCAGGTGGCGCAGGGCGAAGGGGCGGTCGCGGCGATCGGCAAGGCGCCGTCGAAGGTCATTATTGCCAAGCCCAAGGAACGCGAACAAATGCTGTTCAACTTGTCGCTTCGTGATTCCTTCCGATGGATGCCGCCGACCAGTCTCACGGCCCAAGCGCAACGCCGCCTTCGGGATGAGGTGGAAGCCAAGCCGGCACAGGACCGCACGGCGGAAGATTGGCTCGGGCTTGCCGAAAGCTCGGTGACGCTCGAGGGACGGCAGAAAACGCGCGCAGCCCTGGTGGCCGCACGGGCGTTGGGCCTTGACGGCCGCCAGAAGGCGCGGGCCACCCTTGTCGAGGCCATGCTCACCGGCACGGAAAACCGCTACGCCGAGGCGGCGAAGCTGTTCGCCGAGGCACAAAAGGGGCTCGATCCCAGCCGTGCCGGTGTCGCGCGGTATGGCGGCTATATCGCTCGTTCCCTTGCCGATCCAAACCATGTCGAAACGCCGCCGCAAGCGGTGGACAGCGTGTCGTCCGCGATCGGTGCGGCATGGGTGGCCGGCTTCCGTGAAGACGTGCGCGCCGCACTCGATATCGTCAAGAAGGCCGAGCGTTCGCATCCGGACGATGCCATGTTACCGGCCGCGCGGGCGCAGCTTGCCATTTTGCTTGCGGACGAAGCCGAAGCCAAGGATGCGATCGACCAGGCACTCAGCCTCGACCCCGACAATCCGGAGGCGCTGGATGCGCGCGCCACCTACAAGATGGGCATAGCCTTCGATCGCAAGGGCGCCGTGGATGACCTGCTGCGTGCCGTCACCGTCGCGCCGGGTGAAAGCAATATCTGGAATACGCTCGGCCTTGCCCATTCCGACCGCGACGACAACCGCAAGGCCGAGGAAGCATTCAAGAGAGCCATCGAACTCGATCCGCTCGACCCGCTTCCCCACGCCAATCTTGCCATCCTCTACCTCGACGAGATGCGCATGGAGGAAGCCAAGCGGGAAATCGATCTGGCAATGAAAGTCGATCCGAGCTTCGACATGGTTCTTCTGGCCCGCGGCCGATACCACATGCAGATGGGCGACACCGACAAGGCCATGCAGGACCTGCTGGCGGCTTCGGCATCCAATCCCGGCGTCTCGAATACGCAGCTTCTGCTGGCGGCGGCGCATTATGCGAAGAAGGAATCCGATCCGACGGCGCAGGCGCTCGATAACGCCCAGCGGCTTGATCCCTACGATCCCGTGGTCGCCGTCGTGCGCACGGCGATTGCCATCGATGAATACGATGCCGATACGGCGATCAAATATGCCCAGGAGATCATGCGCCTGACGCGGGCGCGCGGCGGCGATTATGCCTCCCTCGGCGCCAACCAGACGGCCGGTTCCACGCTGAATGACGCCTTCCGGCTACAAGGCCTGGATGCCTGGGGGCAATATTACGGGGATGCGGTCTTCGACCCGTTCACTGCGACGAGCTATTTCGACCAGGCCGTGCGCGGCAGTATCAGCCCGTTCCTCAACAGCTATTCCACGGCGTTGGCGCCATGGTCTCCGCTGGGTAACCAGGACAGCTATTCCGCCTATATCCAGGGCCTGCTTCTCGGACCACACATGCTGGCAAGCCGGGAGCGCGCGAACAACCTCCTCGACGAGCCATTCTTCGAAACGGAACTGACAGGTGGCTTCGTGACGGGCGGGCGGGAGACCACTTATACAGGCGGCGCCGAGGTCAGGGGCTTTACCTATAGTCCCTTCCCGATCAGCATTCAGGGCGACATCAACTGGAGCCAGCCCCGCAACGAGATCGAAAGGCCAGAGAACGGCAATGTCCTCCAGGATGCGGATATCGAGGCGGGTACCGGTTATATAACGATGTCGCCGACGCCGGATGATCGTATCGTTGCGTTTACGACCTACGCATCGTCGGACAGTTTTCGCAACGACGAGCCCCTGACGATCTTTGACGGCTCTGTTCTCGATCTGGACTCCTCGGAACTATCGAGTGGTTTGGCCTGGAGCCACACGTTCGGCTACAAGAATGTTCTGAATGCCGGGATCTTTTACAATGATCAGAAAGTAAAAAGCCAAACGGATGAAACCGGGCTGATCAATATTGAAGGAACAAATCTCCTCTATAATAGAGCCAGCGTCAGTGAAGTTCGGGTGCAAAGCTATACAGCCGCCTTGAGCCACATCATCGGCAATGATGACCTGACTTGGCGTTATGGCGTCGAAGGAAGTTTCGTAAAGAACGAATCAACCTCTCAGCAGGGCACACTCTACTATCTGTTTGACGGCAACAGCGATCCGGATTTCTTCAGCCTCCCGCCGGAAGAAGTCGTCGATACCAGAAATCGCCTCGCCCGCGCCTATCTCGACGCCCGCTATGAAATAACCCCGTCCCTGACCCTGGAGGCGGCAGCATTCGGTCGCTTCCTTGACGGCGACGACGAGAGCCTGACGCGCTTCGAGCCTCGCCTCGGCCTGGCCTGGAGCCCGATCGAAAACCATTGGCTGCGTTTCGGCTATCTGCGCGAAGGTGAAAACTTCCAGGCACCGACGCTTGCGCCCGTCGGTATCGTCGGATTGCAAAGCAACCAGATCAATCTCGATGACGACGGCTACACCGACACTTTCGCTTTCCGCTGGGATGCGCAATGGTCCGATCGCTTCTTCACGGCCTTCGATTACCAGCGGCAGGAGGCACACAAGGTTTCACTGGTCCAGCCGCTGGAAATTCCGACGCTCGACTTCGACAGGGCGCGCATCGACCGCGCGGCGATCACCGCGAACCTCGCTCTCGGTCATGGTTTCGGTCTCTCGGCCACCTATGCCCATCTCGATTCCAAGAATCTCGACCCGCTGACCGGTGGTTATGGCGGCTCACTGATCTTCGTGCCCGACCAGACCGGCCAGATCGCCGTGACCTGGGTCAATCCGGCCAATATCAAGCTGACGGTGGCCGCCAATTATGTCGGCGAACGCGTCGGAGACGATGGCGGCACCATATTGGACGACTACTGGACGCTTGATGCTGGCCTGACGTGGGAGCCTCTCGACAAGCAGGTCGAACTGGAGCTTTCCGCCTATAACCTGCTTGACGAGGATTTCGAGCTGGCGCCGGGCGTCAAGGGCTGGGGACCGACCGTCAAGGGCACGCTCTCGGTACGTTTCTGATGCAGCCGGGAAAAAAGCCGAAATCGCCGGCCAGTCGATCGCCGCATCAGAAGGCGCGTTTTCGTCAGGTCCGCCTCGGCTTGCTGAGCCTGTTCGTGACAGTGGCTCTGACCCTCTTGTCGCTCACCTCCCCCTGGTCGCTGATCGAGCTACGCAGCTTCGATTATCTCTCGACGCTGTCTCCGCCCACAGTTCCGGCCGACAGTCCTATCGTGGTCGCCATCGATGAGCCGTCGATGGCGGAGATCGGCAGTCAGTGGCCATGGCCGCGGGCTCTGCATGCGCGGCTGACGGAAGCGCTGCGGGCGGCGGGCGCCAGGGCAATCGGGTTCGATGTGATCTTCGCCGAGCCGGCGGCGGACCCTGAAAACGACATGGCCTTGGCGGCGGCGCTGGGACCCGACGTGGTTCTGGCCGGCGACGAAACGCTGATCAGGACGCCGCAGGCCGATCAGTTGGTTCGCACAGAACCCTTGCCGGACTTCATCGCACGGGGTGCCCGCACCGGCATCGCCTCGGTGCAGCTGAGCGGCGACGGCACCTTGCGGCAGTTGCCGATCTATGACGATGGTTTTGCCGCGCAACTGGCGCGGACGGCTGGACGAACCGAGCCGAGCCCGACCGGGCCGGCGCTTCTCCAGATGATCGGCCCGGCGCGCACCTATCCAACGGTTTCCTATTACCAGGCGCTTGATCCTGCCCAGTTTCTGCCGCCCGGCTTCTTCCGCGACCGGGTGGTGATCGTCGGGCTCAGCCTGCAAAATGCGCCGACACTTGCTGCCGGCGGGGCCGACGCCTTTGCGACCGCCTTTACCGTCCATACCGGCCATCTGGTGGCCGGCGCCGAAATCCAGGCGACGATTTACGACAATATCGCCCATGGTCTGTTCATCGACCGGGCCGGCCGGCCGGCCGTCATCGCCGCGATCGTGCTCGGCGCCCTGCTCGCCGCGGCGCTGGTCTTTCGCGCGACGGGCTGGCAGACGGCGGCGCTGGGCTTGCCCGCGCTCGTGATCTTCGCGCTGGCGAGCTATGCACTGCTGCGCTTCGGGCAGGTCTTCATCTCGCCTGTTGGCCCGGCCCTTTCCTTCCTGTTCGTCGTCTCGGGCCAAGTGGCGCTCGATTATTCCGCCGAACGCCGCAGCCGGCGCGACATTACCCGCGCCTTCTCGCGTTATCTTTCGCCGGCTCTGGTCGAGCGTCTGGCCCATGACCCGTCGCAACTGAAGCTCGGCGGCGAGCGGCGGACGCTGACGATCCTGTTCTGCGACGTGCGTGGCTTTACCACCATTTCCGAAGCGCTGAAGGACGACCCGGAGCAGCTGACGACGCTGATCAACCGGCTTCTGACGCCGCTGTCGGAAATCGTGCTCGAAAGCGGCGGCACGATCGACAAATATATCGGCGACTGCCTGATGGCCTTCTGGAACGCGCCGCTCGACGACAAGAAGCATGCAAGCCATGCCGTCGGCGCGGCGCTGAAAATGCTGGAGGCGATGGACGTTCTCAATGCCGAACTGCGCGAGGAGGCGAAGGCGCGCTCGACCAAGCCGCAAACCCTGCGCATCGGTATCGGCATCAACACCGGCGATTGCGTCGTCGGCAATATGGGCTCGTCCCGCCGGTTCGACTATTCGGTGCTGGGCGATTCGGTCAATCTCGCCTCGCGTCTCGAGGGCGAATCGAAGAATTACGGCGTGCCGCTGCTGATCGGCGAACAGACCGCGCGGCTGAGTGCCGAGGATTTCACCGTCGCCGAACTCGACAGCATCACCGTCAAGGGCCGCACCACGCTGTCGCCGATCTTCACGGTGTTGCAGCCGGTGCCGGCGGATGCGCTCACCCGCCATGCTGCCGTCGTCCAGGCCAAATATGCCGGTGATCTCACGGCCGGAAGCCCAGAATTTGCCGCGCTCGAGAGCGAAATTCCGCAGCTTCAGCCCTACTACCAGATGATGCGATCCCGCATGCACTGAGCCGGGTAAGCATCTCGGGCCGACTTTCTGCTCGCGAAACCGCCTTGACGCTCCGGCAGAAACTGTGCCTAACTTGGCGCATTCACCAGGGGGGTCCCGACAAGGGGCTGAGATTCTGCTGGCGTGAAAGGTGGCCCTGCCATCCTCAAGCAGCGCAGTGACCCGTTGAACCTGATCCAGTTCATACTGGCGTAGGGACGGTGCAAGCGCTGCCACGACTCGGATTCCGTTTGCGGAGCCGCGTCAGCGTCTTTTCATCATTCCGGCTCTGTTGACTGGGTCTCCAACCTTTGGAGCCTCAACCATGACGATTGCCGCAAAACCTCTCACTCCGACCGTTACCACCGGGCCGCTGCCCGCCTCCCGCAAAATCCATATTCCGGGTGAACTGCACCCCGAGGTCCGCGTGCCGATGCGCGAGATTGCCGTGCATCCGACATCGGGCGAGCCGCCCGTCACCGTCTACGATCCCTCCGGCCCCTACACCGATCCCGCCCATATCGTCTCGATCGACACCGGCCTGCCACGCCACCGCGCGCAGTGGCTGGCGGCCTACAACGATGTCGAGGCCTATGGCGGACGGCACGTCAAGCCGGAGGACAACGGCTTTGCCAGCGGCGACAAGCTGACGCCGGAATTTCCTATCCGCAACCGGCCGCTGAAGGCGCGTGATGGCAAGGCGGTGACCCAGCTTGCCTATGCCCGCGCCGGCATCATCACGCCGGAAATGGAATATATCGCCATCCGCGAAAACCTCGGTCGCAAGGCGGCGAGGGAAGCGCTGGTGCGCGACGGCGAGAGTTTTGGCGCCCGCATACCGGATCATGTCACCGCCGAATTCGTTCGCCAGGAGGTCGCGCGCGGCCGAGCGGTCATCCCCGCCAATATCAACCATCCTGAATCCGAACCGATGATTATCGGTCGGAATTTCCTGGTGAAGATCAACGCCAATATCGGCAATTCCGCCGTCACCTCGTCGATGGCCGAAGAGGTCGAGAAGATGGTCTGGGCGACGCGCTGGGGCGCCGACACCGTCATGGACCTCTCCACCGGCCGCAACATCCACAATATCCGCGAATGGATCATCCGCAATTCACCCGTCCCGATCGGCACCGTACCGCTCTACCAGGCGCTGGAAAAGGTCAATGGCATCGCCGAGGACCTGACCTGGGAGGTCTATCGCGACACGCTGATCGAGCAGGCGGAACAAGGCGTCGATTATTTCACCATTCATGCCGGCGTCCGGCTCGCCTATATCCCGCTCACCGTCAACCGCGTCACCGGCATCGTCTCGCGCGGCGGCTCGATCATGGCAAAGTGGTGTCTGCATCATCACAAGGAGAGCTTTCTCTACGAGCATTTCGACGAAATCTGCGATATCGCCCGCGCCTATGACGTCACCTTCTCGCTCGGCGACGGCCTGCGTCCGGGCTCGATCGCCGATGCCAATGATGCGGCACAATTCGCCGAACTGGAAACGCTGGGCGAACTGACCCAGATCGCCTGGGCCAAGGACTGCCAGGTCATGATCGAAGGCCCCGGCCATGTGCCGATGCACAAGATCAAGGAGAACATGGACAAGCAACTCGAGGTCTGCGGCGAAGCACCCTTCTACACGCTCGGGCCGCTGACGACCGATATCGCGCCGGGTTACGATCACATCACCTCGGGCATCGGCGCCGCGATGATCGGCTGGTTCGGCACGGCCATGCTCTGCTATGTCACGCCGAAGGAGCATCTCGGCCTGCCCGACCGCAACGACGTCAAGGTCGGCGTCATCACCTACAAGATCGCCGCCCATGCCGCCGATCTCGCCAAGGGACATCCAGCGGCGCAGCTGCGCGATGACGCATTGTCGCGCGCCCGTTTCGAGTTCCGCTGGGAAGACCAGTTCAACCTGTCGCTCGATCCGGAAACGGCGCGTTCCTTCCACGACGAAACCCTGCCGAAGGAAGCCCATAAGGTGGCGCATTTCTGCTCCATGTGCGGCCCGAAATTCTGCTCGATGCGGATCTCCCACGATATCCGGGCCGAGGCGCAGAAGGAGGGACTTGAGGCGATGGCCGCGAAATTCCAGGCGGGCGGCGATCTCTACATGCCGCTCGGCCCCGACGGAACCATCGCACCGGCAGGAGAGTGACCATGCGCGTGTTGATCCGGGGGGCCGGCGTTGCCGGCCTCACGCTCGCTCATGAGCTTGCCTCGAAAGGCGTCGAAGTCAAGGTCGCGGAAAAAGCAGCGCGGCCCGGCGGCGGTGCATCCTGGTTTGCCGGCGGTATGCTGGCGCCTTGGTGCGAGCGCGAAAATGCACCGGAGGAGGTCTTGCAACTCGGGCGCTCGGCGGTCGACTGGTGGGATGCAGCCCTGCCTGGCCATGTCAAGCGCAAGGGAACGCTGGTCGTCGCACCACCGCGCGACGCGGCCCACCTCGTCTGCTTTGCCGGCCGAACCTCTGGTTTCGGCTGGCTGGGTGCCGGGGAAATCGACACCCTCGAGCCCTCACTTGCCGGCCGGTTCGGCAAGGCACTGTATTTCGCAGACGAGGCGCATCTCGATCCTCGCCGCGCCATCAATGCCCTGCATGAAAAGCTTGTCGGCATGGGTGTGCGCTTTCACTTCGACGCACCCGCTTTCCCCGAAAAGGGTTTCGGCCGTGTCATCGACTGTACCGGGGCGCGGGCTATCGGCGACGATCCGAGCCTGCGGGGCGTGCGCGGCGAAATGCTGATTCTGGAAACGCCGGAGGTGCAGCTCTCGCGCCCCGTCCGGCTGCTGCATCCGCGCATTCCGCTCTACATCGTGCCTCGCACGAACAACCGCTTCATGATCGGCGCGACGATGATCGAAAGCGAGGATGCAGGCCCCGCCAGCGCCCGCTCGCTGATGGAACTGCTGAACGCCGCCTATGCGCTGCATCCGGCTTTCGGCGAGGCGCGGGTGATCGAGACCGGCGCCGGCGTGCGGCCGGCTTATCCGGATAATCTTCCGGCCTTCTCCGACGTTGGCGGAACTTTGCGCGTCAACGGCTTCTATCGCCACGGCTTCCTGCTCGCCCCCGCGATTGCCGCACACGCGGCGGGTCACATTTTTTCGGCCCTCTCCGGAAAATCCGGCGGGCGGACATACCCGCCGCCCATCCATGGACATTCAAACTCACCCTGCATTGGAGCAAGCCAATGAACCTGACGATCAACGGCGAGGATCACCAGACGGACATTTCCGTGCTGTCGGACCTGCTGATCTCCCTCGAATACGAAGGCGACTGGCTGGCGACGGCCGTCAACGGCGAACTGGTGCATCGCGAGGAGCGCGCAGGCTTCAGCCTGTCCGACCGCGACCGCATCGAAATCCTCTCGCCGATGCAGGGAGGCTGACCATGCTGACGCTCTATGGAACATCGATCGCCTCGCGCCTGCTGCTCGGCACCTCGCGTTATCCATCGCCATCCATCCTTGGCGAAGCCATCCGGCGTTCGCAAACGGAAATCGTCACCGTGTCCCTTCGCCGCGAGACGGGGGGCGGCAAGAGCGGTGGGGCGTTCTTCGAGCTGATCCGCTCGCTTAGCGTCCGGGTCCTGCCCAACACCGCCGGCTGCCACACCGCGCGCGAAGCCGTGCTGACGGCGAAGATGGCGCGCGAGGTCTTTGCCACCAACTGGATCAAGCTCGAGGTCATCGGCAATCACGACACGCTGCAGCCGGATGTCTTTGCATTGGTCGAGGCGGCCAAAATCCTCACAGAGGACGGCTTCGAGGTCTTTCCCTATACGACCGATGACCTCGTCGTGGCCGAGCGGCTGCTGGATGCTGGGTGCAAGGTGTTGATGCCCTGGTGCGCGCCGATCGGTTCGGCCATGGGGCCGATCAACTCCATGGCGCTTCGCAGCATGCGCGGCCATTTTCCGGATATTCCGCTGATCGTCGATGCCGGGATCGGCCGACCGTCGCATGCCGCGACAGTGATGGAGCTCGGCTTTGATGCCGTGCTCTTGAATACGGCAGTAGCCGGCGCAGATGACCCCGCCGCGATGGCGCAAGCCTTTGCCGGCGCCATCAATGCAGGCCACATGGCCCATGCGGCGGGCATGCTGGAGCCGCGCGACATGGCCGTTCCCTCGACGCCGGTGATCGGCAAGGCGGTTTTTTCATGAAGCTCGACCCCTTCTACCTGATCGTTGACAGCGCCGGCTGGATCGAACGGCTGGTGCCGCTCGGCGTCAAGCTGGTGCAACTGCGCAAGAAGGATGGCGGCGATGCGGAACTGCGCGCCGAGATTCGCCGCGCCAAGGCGACCTGCGCCGCCCATGATTGCCAGCTTGTTATCAACGATCACTGGCGGCTGGCGATCGACGAGAGGTGCGACTTCGTCCATCTCGGCCAGGAAGATCTGGCTGTTGCCGATTTCAAGGCGATCCGCGCCGCAGGGTTGAAGCTCGGGCTTTCGACCCATGACGAGGCGGAGCTTGAGACAGCACTCTCCGCCTCCCCCGATTATGTGGCGCTCGGGCCGGTCTGGCCGACCATCCTGAAAAAGATGAAATGGACGCCGCAGGGGCTGGACCGGCTGCGGGACTGGAGGGCCCGGATCGGCGAATTGCCACTCGTTGCGATTGGCGGCCTCAATATCGACCGGATCGATTGCGTTTTCGCGCATGATGCAAACTCGGCGGCCGTCGTCACCGACATCACGCTGAATGCCGATCCGGAGGCCCGTACCCGGCAATGGATCGAGAAGACGGCGCCATGGCGCTGATACCGCATGTCCTGGTCGTCGCCGGCTCGGATTCTTCCGGTGGCGCCGGGATCGTTCGCGACATCGAGACACTCGCGGCTTTTGGAGTAAAGGCTTCCGCGGCGATTACCGCTGTTACTGTCCAGACCCATGCCAGCGTTGGCCATGTCGACACGGTCGCGCCGGATATCGTCGCGGCACAGATGCGGGCGTCGCTTGCCGCCAATACCGTCGCGGCGATCAAGATCGGCATGCTGGCGACATCCGATACGGTATCGGCCGTCGCCGAAGTCGTTGCCGGTCATCCGGATATTCCGGTGGTGATCGATCCCGTTCTGGTTTCGACGTCAGGCGTCGCTCTGCTGCCCCCCGATGCCAGACCCGGGCTACTCGCCTTGTTCCGCCAGTGTACGGTGGTCACGCCGAACCTCCCGGAACTGTCCTGGCTGGCCTCTGGTCCGTCGGACGATGCGACCACGCAGGCCGGGAATCTGATTCGGTCCGGCGCGCGGGCAGTACTTGTCAAGGGCGGTCATGGCACGGGCGAGCAATCGATCGATGTCCTGCTCCGCCCCGGCCATCAAGACCACCCTTTTGCAACGCGCCGTCTCGCAATCACAATGCGCGGCACCGGCTGCATGCTGGCAAGCGCCATCGCCGCGCGCCTTGCCCATGGCGACGAACTTGCTGCCGCGATTGATGCCGCCAAGGCCTATGTTCACGGCAAACTCGTAGACAAGATGCCCCACGGAACGTAGGTCAAGCACAGTGAAATTCTGTCAGCGGCCCGGTGCCCAACAGATCGGCCAGCCAATCTCGATTTTTTTTGCGCCACGCGTATATCAATATCGGGTCTCGTGCGTTTACCGGCACCCACCAGGATAAAAACATGCGATCAGATCAATGGCTCTCCCTCATCATCATCGCCCTGATGATGGCGGCTTTCGTATGGGGCCGCTACCGGTACGATATCGTTGCCGCAGGTTCGCTGCTCGCGGCGGTCATCGTCGGCATCGTTCCGGCCAAGGAGGCATTCTCGGGTTTCTCGGATGACATCGTCATCATCGTGGGAAGCGCCCTTGTAGTCAGCGCGGCGATCTCCCGATCCGGCGTCATGGATATCGCACTGCGCCGTGTCTCACCGGAGAAACGCGGGCCAAGGATGCAGTTGATCATTCTTGTCGTCATCGTTGCGGTTCTCTCGGCGTTCATCAAGAATATTGGCGCATTGGCGATCATGATTCCCGTCGCCGTGCAGATGGCGCGCAAATCCAGTGTTTCTCCGTCCATGTTCCTCATGCCGATGTCGTTTGCCTCGCTGCTGGGTGGATTGATGACGCAGATCGGCACATCGCCGAACATCATCGTCTCGCGGGTGCGCGAGGAAATCACCGGCACGCCCTTCACGATGTTCGACTACACGCCGGTCGGCGCGGCCCTGACGGCGATCGGCATCCTGTTTCTCGGCGCCTGCTACAGGCTCTTGCCGGAGCGGCGGAAAGACGAAGCCTCGATGCACGAGGCGGTCAAGATCAAGAACTACACCACCGAGGCAAGCCTCACCGCACAGTCCACCGCCGTCGGCCAATCGATCGCGTGGCTGCAGAAGCCGGCTCAGGGCGACGCCATGGTCACGGCCATCATCAGCGACAACGGGACAAGGCGCACGCCCCTGCCGGACACGATCCTCAAGGATGGCGATGTCCTGATCATCGAGGGGGAACAGGGTGCGCTCGACAAGATCGTCAGCGAGGGAAAGCTGCAACTGTCCGACCGCAAGCATGCAAAGGATGCGGTCAAGGACGTCAGTTCGGTCGAGGCGATCGTCGGCGAACATTCCCGCCTGATCGGGCTGAGCGCCAAGGACCTGTCACTGTTCGAAAATACCGGCCTGAACCTTCTCGCCGTCAGCCGCCGCGACAAGCGGTTTGTCGAACGCCTGGGCGAGATCAAGATCCGCAACGGCGACGTTCTGGTCCTGCAAGGCGATTTGCAGCGCCTGCCGGACATGTTGCGCGAATGGGACTGCCTGCCCCTGGTCGAACGCGATCTGAAGCTGGGGAGCGTCCGCAACGGCCTCATCCCGGTGTTGATCCTGATGGCAACGATGGGAGCCACCGCGTTCGGTGGCGTGCCGATTGCAACCGCATTCTTCGCGGCTGCCTTCCTGATGATCGTCTCCGGATCCGTGCCGCTGCGCAGCCTTTACAGTCATCTCGACGCCCCTATCCTGATCATGCTGGCGGCGTTGATCCCCATCAGCGATTCACTCAGGACCACGGGCACCACCGACGTCATCGCCGATCTGCTTTCGAGGACCGCGGCGATCCTGCCGCCCTATGGCGCTCTCGCGCTGATCCTGGCGGCGGCGATGGCGGTCACGCCGTTCCTCAACAATGCAGCGACTGTCCTGGTCATGGCCCCGATCGCAGCGACTTTCGCGGAAAAACTGGGGTTCGCACCCGACGCGTTCCTGATGGCTGTCGCGATTGGCGCCGGCTGCGATTTTCTGACGCCGATCGGGCATCAGTGCAATACGCTCGTCATGGGTCCGGGCGGCTACCGCTTTGGAGACTATGCGCGGCTGGGCCTGCCGCTATCGATCCTCGTGCTGATCGTCAGCGTGCCCCTGCTGCTAATCGCCTGGCCGATATGAATGTCACCACTGCATGAAAGATGCTAGGGACTCTCGCTTGACGCAGGCGGGCGGCGCGCCAGCTTTCCCTCCTCGGCCTTGTAGAAATATTGGCTTGCGACAAGCCAACCCTTCAACGGTCGCAGAGGTGGAATGCAGGTCGCCAGCATGAACGGACCGGTGACGAGAAGGTGCACCCACAAAGGCGCGTTATACTGAACCTCAAGCCAGACGCCGAGCAGTGCGCTTGGAACACAGCCGAAGCAGATGACGAAGAAGGCCGGACCATCGGCCGGATCGGCGAAGCCATAATCGAGGCCGCACACCTCGCATTCGGGCCGCAGCTTGAGGAAACCACTGAAGATGTGGCCCTGGCCGCAGCGCGGGCAGCGACCTTTTAGGCCTGTCCTGGTCGGCGGGATCGGCGGCCATTCCGTGTGCATGACGAATGCTCCTGTGATCTACAATCAATTGTTATTGACTGCATTCAATATATCATCATTATTTGGATTGAACCTATACGGCATAGTGACGCATAGCGTCGCTCAGGAAATGAGACATGACGATGCAGCAGGCAGTTTGACCTAGAAGAAGGATGCCGAGCGCTCGGGCGGGCCTTCGAGGGCATGCCCCATGAACTCCAACGCGCCTTGAAGTTTCTCGCGGTCGATCGGGCCGCCGAGGCAGACACGCACCGCTTCCGGTGCGATACCCTCGACGGTGAAGGCATCGCTGGCAACGACGCCGATGCCGGCCAAGCGCATATGGCTGGCAAAGATGGAGCGCGTCCAGCCATTGACCAGCGGCAGCCATATGTTGAAGCTGATCGGATCGCTGCGATAGCTTCCGGCAGGCAGGACGGCGGCCACCATGTCCTGCCGTGCCGATGCCTCCTCGCGCAGGAATCGCAGGATCGCATCGGCCGTTCCGTCTTCGATCCAGCGCGTCGCAAGCGCCATGGTGAGCGGCGAGGCCATGACATTTACGGCCCGCATCGCGCCGGCGAACGGCCAGATCGCCTTGCTATCCGGGGCGACGACATAGGCCAGTCGCAGGCCGGCGCCGAGACATTTAGCCAAGCCACCGATATGCCACGTCAGATCCGGCGCGAGGGCGGCGAAGGGCGTCGGCGCCTGTTGCGGAATGAACCCGTAGGCATCGTCTTCGATGATCGGCACGCGATATTTCCGGGCGACCATGCAGATGTCACGCCGACGCTGCTCGGGAATTGTCAGCGTCAGCGGGTTCTGCAGGGTCGGATTGAGATAAAGCGCCTTCGGCTGCAACCGTTCGCAGGCCTCCGCGAAAGCATCCGGCAGAATACCGTCTTCGTCCATCGGCAAGCCGGACAAGGCAAGACCGAGTTGCGCGGCGATCGCGCGAATACCGGGATAGGTGATGTTTTCTGAGAGGATGCGTTCACCCGACCTGGCCAGCAGGCCGCAAATCGCCAGCAGCGCCGGATGCGCGCCCGGCGTCACGAAGATTCGTTCCTGCGACGGCACAAGACCCCGTCGGGCGAGCCAGCCAGCCGCGGCCTCCTTGTCCATTGGCGAACCGCCAAAACCCTGATAGCGCAGCAGCGGAACGAGGTTCGCCGCCACCGTCGCCATGCCTTCGCGCATGCGGGAGATGAGGTCCGGATCGGAAGGTTCCGGCGGCAGGTTCATGGAAAGATCCATAGCCGCTTCCCGGTAAAGATCGGGGGCAAGATTGGAGACCGAACCGCCGCTCGCCTTGTTTGGTCCGCCCGTCACGAACGTGCCGCGCCCCACATGCGAATCCACCAAACCACGCTTCTGCGCCTCGGCATAACCGCGGGCGACGGTGGTGAAATCGATATCGAGACGCTTGGCGAGTTCCCGCTGCGGCGGCAAGCGGTCGCCAACGTCAAGCACACCGCTGCGCAAATCCATCTCGATCAGATCGGCAATCGCCATGTAGCGCGGGCTGCTGCTCAAGCTGATATCCGGTCGCCAGTCTTTCATGCGGTTTGCCAATATTTTTAACGTCGACATTGACTGTATATTGTTGCAAATGCGCCCTGTCACCAACAAATGCAAACCGGCCGAAAGGTCACAGCTCCGAAGGAAATCCCGGTGCGCGCAGGTCGGTGCCGACGGCGTCTTCCAGCAGCTTTACCACCTTGGACGACCAGGCATCGCCGCCATAGGTGGAACGGGCGCGGATAAAGGTTTGTAGGGTATGGGAGGCAAGATCGAGCGGCACGCCGAAAGTCTTGCCGAAGCCGAGCGCAAAACCGAGATCCTTGCAGGCAAGATCCATGGTAAAGTTGATATTGTAGCTGCCGTTCAGGATGACCTGACCTTCGGTCTCGTGGACGAAACTATTGCCCGAACTGGCCTTGATGATGTTGAACGCATCGGTCAGATCGATGCCGCCCATCTTCGCCAGCATCAGCGCCTCGCCGGTGGCGAGCAGGTGGATGAAGGCCAGCATATTGGTGATGACCTTGATGACCGCCGCCTTGCCGAGCGGCCCGGCATGAAAGATCTGGCCGCCCATCGCCTGCAAGGCCGGCAGGTGGATGTCGAACAGGTCACGGTCGCCACCGGCAATCACGGTGATATCACCGGCCGCCGCCCGATGAACGCCCCCGGTCACCGGCGCTTCCAGCATGCGGATACCTTTTTCGGCAGCGATTGCGGCAAGGCGCTCGATATCGGTCTGGTCGAGCGTACTCATCTCGATCCAGGTGCCGCCGGGCTTTAATCCGGACAGAACACCTTCCGGACCGGTCAGCACGGCTTGCGAAATCGCCGGTGACGGCAGGCAGGTGATGACGGCATCGACCTCGTGTGCCAGCGCCTGTACGCTTTCCGCCCACGTGGCGCCGCGCTCGACAAGCGGCTCCGCGCGGGATTTGTCACGGTCATGGATGATGACGGAAAATCCCGCGCGCACCAGGCTGCCCGCCAGGTGCTGGCCGAGATGGCCAAGTCCGATAAAGCCGTAGCGCATATCCATTCCCCCATTCCGTTGGGCCGGCAGGCCGGTCAAAACCGGTATCTGTCCGGCCGAGGTCATCAGGCTCTCATTTCGCATCCTCGAGGATCATCGCTGCCCCCTTTTCCGCGACCATCATCGTCGGTGCATTGATATTCCCCGCCGTGACATTCGGAAAGACCGACGCATCGACGATGCGCAGGCCCTCGACACCATGGACCCTGAGCCGGATATCGACCACGGACGTCCGCGCATCCGGCCCCATCATGCAGCTGCCGCAGAGATGATAGATCGAGCTGGCATTGGAGCGGAAATAATCGAGCAGAGCCTCGTCGCTGGCAGCTTTCGGCGAGGGCGAAACCTCGGCCTCGATGATGGCGGCGAGCGATGGCGCCGACGCGATTCGGCGAACCAGACGGCTGCCTTGGATGACCTCGTCGATATCCCGGTGGGTGGACAGATAATTCGGCTGGATCAGCGCGGCATCGGACGGATTGGGCGAGGAGAGCGAAATGCGACCACGGCTGGTCGGGCGGCAGGAATTGAAGGCGATCAGGAATCCGGCATAGGGCTCCGGCACCATGGAGGCGCTCTTGTTGACGGGGATGCGGTAGGACAGCGGATTGAAATAGAGCTGGATATTCGGCCGCGCTTCGTCCGGCCGGCCGCGAAAGAAACCGCCAGCCTGATTGACGCTCATGGCGAACGGTCCCTTGCGGGTGAGCATATATTGCAGCCCCAGCCGCGCTTGGCCGAAGAGACTGCCGAATGTGCCGTTCAATGTCGGCCGGTTGGCGCGGTAGTAGAAGCTGGCGGCGAGATGGTCCTGCAGGTTTTCGCCGACGGCCGGTCGATGGACGCGGGTCTCGATGCCCTTCTGGGCCAGTGCTTCACCATGACCGATACCGGACAGTTGCAGCAGTTTCGGCGTATCGACAGCGCCGGCCGCAAGGATCACCTCGCGCCGCGCCAGGAAGGTTCGGCGCTGCCCTTCCTGCAGCACCTCGACGCCGGTCACGCGCCCGTCGTCGGCAAACACCAGCTTTTCCGCCACCGCGTGCCGCTCGATCGCGAGATTGGCCCGCTTCAGCGCCGGGCGCAGATATTCGGCACTGGAATGCGAGCGCCGGCCATGGCGCGTGTTGATGTCGTAGACCCCTGCCCCTTCGATCGAAGCACCGTTGAAATCCGGTGTCGAGGGCAGTTGCAGTTCTTCACAGCCCTTCAGATAGGCGTCGGTGACCGGATGCGTCATGCCGCGCATCGGCGTCACATGGATCGGACCCTTGTCGCCATGCCAATGCGAGGCGCCCTTCTCATGGGTTTCCAGCTTGCGGAAATAGGGCAGGACATCGGTCGCTCCCCAGCCGGGATTTCCAGCAGCCGCCCAATCGTCGAAATCGTCGGAGGCACCGCGCACGAAGACCATGGCGTTGATCGATCCGGATCCGCCCTGGACCTTGCCGCGCGGCACATAGATGCGTCGGCTGTCGAGCCCGATTTCCGGCTCGGTCGAATACATCCAGTTGACCTTCGGATTGTAGTAGCTCTTGGCGTAGCCGATCGGGATCTTGAACCAAAAGGAATTGTCCGGTCCGCCCGCCTCGAGCAGCAGGACGCTGTAGCGGCCGTTCTCGCTGAGCCGGCTTGCCAGGATGCAGCCAGCCGAACCTGCGCCGACGATCACGAAGTCGTGGATCATGAAAGGTCTCTGTTACGCTCAGCCCTTGGCGGGCATGAACTCCTTGACGTCGGCGGGAGTGGCGGCCATCTGCAGATGCAGGCGCTCGCCAGTATAGGGTGAATGTTTCGCGACGACGTCGAGGTTCAATTCGATGCCGAGGCCCGGTTCGCGCGAGGGAATGAGATAGCCGTCCTCGAACTGCAGCTTGGTTTTCAGCACTTCGCCGTGGAAGCCGCCGAAATCCATGATCGCCTCGTGGATGAGGAAATTCGGAGTCGCGGCCGACAACTGGATGCTGGCGGCGGCACCGACGGGACCGTTATAGAGATGCGGTGCGATCTGCGCGTAGAAGGCTTCCGCCATGCCGGCGATCTTCTTGGCTTCGAGCAGGCCGCCGACGCGGGCGACGTTCATCTGCAGGATGGCGGCAGCACCCAGTTGCAGCACGCGCTGGAATTCATACTTTGTCGTCAGCCGTTCGCCGGTCGAGACCGGAATGGAGGTGGCGCGCGCCACCTCGGCCATGGCCGCTTCCTGTCCCGGCGGCACCGGCTCCTCGAACCAGAGCGGATCGTATTTTTCCAGCCGTTTTGCCAGTCGAATGGCGGACGATGGCACCATCTGCCCATGTGTTCCGAACAGAATATCGGCGCGGCTACCGATCGCCTCGCGGATCTTGGCGCAGAACAGTTCGCAGCGATCGAGGACACCCAAGGACAACTGGTGCCCGGAATAATTGGTATACGGACCGGCGGGGTCGAACTTGACGGCGGTAAAACCCATTTCAACCACGCGAATGGCTTCTTCCGCCGCGAGGTCCGGATCGTTGTAGTCATATTCGCCAGCGGCATTCTTCGGGTAGAGATAGGTATAGGCGCGCAGCTTCTCGTTGACAGTGCCACCGAGCAGGTCGGAGACCGGCCGGCCCGCCGCCTTGCCGATAATGTCCCAGCAGGCGATTTCGAGCCCGGAGACAATGCCCATCATCGTCGTATCGGGACGCTGGGTGAACCCGCTCGAATAGGCCGCCCGCCAGAAGCGCTCGATCTGATAGGGATCATGATCCAGCAGATAGCGCTGGAAAACGTCGTCGATCAACGGAACCATGGCCGAGGGATGAAACGACGTCGCGTAGATTTCGCCCACACCGGTGATACCGCAGGCCGTCTCCAGCTCGACGAAAATCCAGTACATGCCGCCCACATGCGGCGGGGGGACGGCAACCACATGGGTTTTCAGTGAGGCGATCTTCATGGGCGGGTTCCTCCGGTATTGCAGTCATGTTGTTCTTTGTTCCCGCAAAGCCCCTCATCCGCCCTGTCGGGCACCTTCTCCCCGTTTTGACGGGGAGAAGGGACCAGCGGCTGGCTCTGTCATCCCCTCTCCCCGCTCGCGGGGAGAGGGCCAGGGTGAGGGGCAATCACAAACGCCCAAATCAATGCTTCAAGATCACAAGCCGGGTCTGCGTGAATTCCAGCATGCCGTGCTTCCCGTCATCGCCGCCGAGCCCGGATTTCTTCCAGCCGGCGTGATAGCCCTGGTAGGGGTCGGCCGGAAAACGGTTGATGTAGAGTTCGCCAGCCTCGATCTCGTTCGCAGCCTGCATGACCTTCCGGTAATTTTCCGAAAACAGCACCGACGCCAGCCCGAACTGATGATCGCTGGCGAACGCCAGGGCCTGTTCGAACGTGTCGTAGGGAATGACCGCCAAAACCGGGCCGAACACTTCCTCGCGCACGATTTCCATGTCCTGTCGACAGCTGGACAGAAGCGTCGGTGGATAGAAGTAGCCGGGTCCCTCCGGCACCGCGCCGCCCGCCTCGACCGTCGCGCCCTCGGCCTTCGCGCGTTCGACCATCGCGTGGATCCGGTCACGCGCAGCGGCATTGGCAAGTGGCCCCATTAAGTCAGGATCACCAGCGCGATCGCCAAAGCGGCGGGCGGCAAAGCCGGTGCGCAATTTTTCGACAAGCGTGTCATGGACCGACGCATGCACATAAAGCCGCTCGGCCGAGGTGCAGACCTGTCCGCAATGGGCGGTCTTGGCTGATAGGATCAAGCGTGCCACCAGATCGAGATCGGCATCGGGCTCGACGATGACAGGCGTCTTGCCGCCGAGTTCCAGCGAGGGCTTGGCGATGTTGGCCTTGCAATAGTCAAGCACCGTCTGTCCGGCCGTGACGCTGCCGGTCAGCGTGATCATTCCGACGGATGGCTGCGTGCACATGGTGCGCGCCGTCTCATGTGACATGGTCATGATATTGATCAGCCCGGCCGGCAGATCGGCCTCCAGCACGGCTTGCGCGAAGGCGAAGGCCGATGTCGGCGTCGTGTTGCTCGGCCGCACGACCACGGCATTGCCGGTGATCAAAGCCGGCGCAATCTTGCGCACCAGCGTGTAGATCGGAAAATTGAACGGAATCAGGCAGGCGACGACGCCGATCGGCTCGCGCTTCAGCATCAGCGTCTCGTTCGGCGTATCACTTTCGATAACTTCGCCCTCGACCCGGCGCGCCCATTCGGCATGATAGCGCATTAGTTCGACGCCGTAGATCGCCTCCGCCGTCGCATCCGCAACGCTCTTGCCGGATTCCCTCGCGAGTGCCGCACCGATCGCGGGCGCATGCCGCTCGAGGGCATCGGCAAGCCGCCGGAGCGCATCGCCACGCTGGATGGAAGGCAGGACACGCCAAGCCTTCTGGGCATCCCGCGCCGCTTCGACGGCGCCGATCACGTCCGCATCGCTTGCCGCAGGCACGCTCGTGAAAACAGCGCCATCCGCCGGATTGCGCACATCAATGCCGACAGACGCAGAAGGCTCGACAAAGCGGCCGCCGATGAAGTTGCGATGCTGCGCCATGAGGGTCACCCGAACCACCTGCTAATCCAGCCAGTAGAGAGATGATCGTCCCGGTTTCGCAAGCGACTTATTCTCGGGCCAAGCATTCCAAAAACGAATGTTCGGCCCCGTCGATGACTATGTCGCGGCGGCGGCCTGATCGAGCGCCAGTTCGTTCAGCAGCCAAGCATGGAAATCCCGGACAGTCGCCAGCTCAGGCTGGCCCGACCGGGTCACCAGCCAATAGGATTCATGCCCCTCGACGCCGACATCGAGCACCGGCACGAGCTCGCCGCTTTCCAGCTGCCGCCCGACCATGAAACGATCAACCACGGCAACGCCAAGCCCGGTGCAGGCGGCCTCGATCACCAGGTCGAGCAGGTCAAACTCCAAACCGCCACGGATATCGGTATCGCCAAGCCCCGCCGCGTCCAGCCAGTGCTGCCAGGTCAGATAGCGCTGGTCGGCCGAGGCCAGCACATGCAGGAAGGTGAAGGCGGAAAAATCGATCCGGCCGTCGCGGGTCGCGGCCTTCAGCAGATCGGGCGCGCAGACGGCGATATGGCGCTCGGTCATCAGGATGCGCGATTGCAGCATCGGCCATTCGCCGTCTCCGAAGCGGATGGCGCAATCCAGCAGGCCGCGTTCGGCAAGACTGTCCCGGAGTTCGGTGCTGAGGCTGATTTCGATATCCGGAAGCGCCCGGCGCAGGCGCGACAGCCGGGGCATCAGCCAGCGCTTGGCGAAGGTCGGCGGCACATTGATGCGCAACCGATTGCGATTGCTGGTCTCGACAATGGAGCGCACGGTCTGCTCGATCGTGTGAAAGGCCTGCTGCAACGTCACCATCAGTTCGGTTCCGGCGCGCGTCAATTCGAGATCGTGATGGCGGCGGATCAGCAGGTCCTCGCCGAGTTGCTTCTCGAGATTGCGCACCTGCCGGCTGACAGCGCTTTGCGTGAGGTTCAGTACCTCCGCGGCACGGGTGAAACTCCGGGTCTGGCCGACGACCTCGAACACCTTCATCGCCGACAGCGCCGGTAATTTTCGCATACACGCATTTCCGTAAAATTTTGGCGCAGACGATTGGCATAGCGCCCGAGGCGATTGCGGATTGAAGGTACTTTGGCCGCGACGTTGAATCAACGGCCCCCTGTAGGGCGTCGTTTCGCTTGGCCGGCCGGGCATCGTCCCTTGCCACCCGCAAGACAACTCCATTGCAGGCTTTCAAGTCAGTATCGCGGTTGCATAAAAGTACGTTTTTATCAGGATCGCAACAGGAGGCGATGCCCGCTCATTACTCCAACGGCGCCGCCCCCGTGTGTAACCGGATATTGCGGGATTCATCCTTAATCACGATTATTGCGACCACCTTGCAAGACGATTGCAAGTGTGTATCCTGTCATTGATATTTCGCATTTTTTTGCAACTATAACGAAATCAACTGTTCCCTTGCAGTTCATTTGTGCCATGGAGCAGACCTGCCCTCCTGCGATGAGAGAAGAGGCACCCTCATGATCGACTGGTTTGTCAACACGCTTCGCGCCTATCCGGAAATTGCGATCTTCCTGTCCCTCGGCCTCGGTTATTATTTCGGTTCCTTCACCTACAAGGGGCTGGGGCTCGGCGCGGTGACGGCGACGCTGATCGCAGCCGTGCTGATCGGCCAGCTTGGCATAACGATTTCCCCACCGCTGAAACCGTTCTTTTTCCTGATGTTCCTGTTCGCCGTCGGCTACGGCGTGGGGCCGCAATTCGTGCGCGGCATCGCCAAGGACGGTATCCCGCAGGCGGTGTTCGCCGTTGTCGTCTGCGTCTTCTGCCTCGGCGCAGCCTATTTCGGAGCCCTCATCGCCGGTTACGACATAGGCTCTGCCGTCGGCCTCTACGCCGGTTCGCAGACCATTTCGGCCTCGATGGGTCTTGCCACCGATGCCATCAACCGCCTCGGCCTGCCGCCGGAACAGAGCAAGGCGATGCTCGACGCAATGCCGGTCGCCTATGCCGTCACCTATATCTTCGGCACTGTGGGCTCGGCCATCGTTCTCGCGCTTCTCGGCCCGGCCATGCTCAACATCGACCTGGAAGCCGAATGCAAGCGCTACGAAGAAGAACACGGCGGCAAGAAGGCGCTCGGCGGCGCCGGAACCGCTTGGCACAATTTCGAACTGCGCGCCTATCGCGTGAAGGACGGCGGCCGGATCGTCGGCATGACCGCTCTTCAGGCAGAAGGCCTGTTGCCGTCCGAACGCGTCTTTATCGGACGCGTCCGCCGGGGGGGTGTGGTGACCGACGCGACGGCCGAAACGGTGATTGCCGCCGGCGATGTCGTCGCCATTGCCGGACGCCGTGAAGTCCTGGTCGATCTGATCGGCAGCGTCGCCGACGAGGTCGACGACCGCGAACTCCTCGCTGTTCCGGCAAACGGCGTCGATGTCTTTGTCACCAGCAAGGAGGTCGATGGCAAGACGCTGGCCGAACTCGCCAGCCGCCCGGCGGCGCGTGGCGTCTTCCTGCGCAAGATCGTGCGCGGCGCGACCGCAACGGAAATCCCCATCCTACCGAACACAAAGGTGCATCGCGGCGATATCCTGACAATCGTCGGCCGCACGCAGGATACCGATGCCGCGACCAAGGATCTGGGGCGTCCGGATGCGCAGACCGACATCGCCGATGTCGCCTTCATCGGCGCGGCGATCTTCATCGGCGCCCTGATCGGGGCGCTCACCTTCAAGGTCGGCAGCGTTCCGCTGACCCTGTCTACCTCCGGCGGCGCGCTGGTCTCCGGCTTGTTCTTCGGCTGGCTGCGGTCCGTGCGCCCGACCTTCGGCCGTATCCCATCGCCGACCGTCTGGTTCATGAACTCCGTCGGCCTCAACGTCTTCATCGCGGTCGTCGGCATCTCGTCCGGCCCAGGCTTCGTCGCCGGCCTGCAGCAACTCGGCTTCAGCCTGTTCCTGTGGGGCATCGTGGTCACGACCGTGCCGCTGGTTCTGGCCATGTATGTCGGCAAGTACATCTTCAAATTCCACCCGGCAATCCTGCTTGGATGCTGCTCCGGCGCCAGGACGACAACGGCTTCCCTCGGCATGATCAACGACCGGGCGAAGAGCCAGATTCCGGGCCTCGGTTATACGGTGACCTATGCTGTCGGCAACACGCTCCTGACCATATGGGGCATGGTCCTGGTGCTCCTGCTCGCCTGAAGCGCCGGCGTGCAGATCGATTCTCGATGAAATGGCGAGAGGACCGGAGAGGTCCGATCGCAGGCGATGAAACCCGGATTTCAGTGACTGGTCCGCGCATCAATTTTCAACAGGCACTGCGACGGCGACCTGACGCACCGCCGTTTGTCGAGGTTCAGGACTTAAAGAACAAACCATATTGGGAGCATGAGATGTCAACCGAGACCGCGAACGTCAATCAGTTTCTACTCATGCATTCAAGCCGCGCCGACAACTGGCGCGAGGTCACGATACTCGCGGATAGCTGGGCCGCCAATCGGGGCGAGCAGGCGGCGCTCGAGTCGGCACTGGCGGGGCTCAGCGCGATCGAGGAATACAATGCCTATCCCGGGACACGGCTGCTCGAGGCGCTGAATGAACGCATCGCCACCAATGACGCCGGCGGCGCGGCAAAGCTCGCAAGGCGCATCTCGAACGGACTGCTGACACATGCCTATCGCGGCCGGCCATCGGAATGGGACGTGTATGACACGATGTCGCCGAACGAGGTGATCGACATCATGCCGCCCGCAACGGGGGAAACTGCCGGCCGCAGGCCCTATTTCGAGGTCCTTTACGTCAACAGCCAGCCAGCGGTGCGCTGGCCGGCGCTGGCAAACGAAATCCGTCGGCTGCGGCGTCCCGAGGACGGCTTCATATACGAACCGGTCTTCGTCGGCTCGTTCGAAGACGCCATCTGCGCCGCCGCGCTGAACCCTGACATCATCTCCGTCGTTCTGGCCGAAGGCTTCCCGTATCGTTCGCGCCACGATGCCCCGGTGCTGCGCTCCGTGCTCGACCCGCTCGGCGAAACGGAAGGTCCGGACATGTCGGCGCTGCGCCTTTCCCGCGCGCTGAAACGCATCCGTCCGGAACTTGATATCTATCTCCTTTCTAATCGCCAGGTGGAGAAGCTGGCGGGAGACCCGACGGCGGATGCCGTGCGGCGGATTTTCTACGCTGTCGAGGAGCCGTTGGAACTGCATCTCGCCATTCTCGAAGGCGTGCAGGCACGCTTCGAAACGCCTTTCTTCGACAACCTGAAGAAATATGCCCGCCGGCCGATCGGCACCTTCCATGCGCTTCCGATCGCCCGTGGAAAATCCGTCTTCAAGTCGGACTGGATCCGCGACATGGGCGAGTTCTACGGTCTCAACCTGTTCCTGGCGGAAAGCAGCGCCACGACCGGCGGCCTCGACAGCCTGCTGGAGCCGACCGGCACGATCAAGCGTTCGCAGGAAATGGCCGCGCGCGCCTTCGGCGCCGATCATGTCTTCTTCGTCACCAACGGCACATCCACATCCAACAAGATGGCCGTCCAGGCGCTCCTGGCGCCCGGCGACATCGCGGTGGTCGATCGCAACTGCCACAAGTCCCACCATTACGGCATGGTCCTGACCGGTGCGCAGCCCTATTATGTCGAAGCCTTTCCGATGACGGAATATTCGATGTATGGCGCGGTCCCGCTCGCCACCATCAAGAATGCGCTGTTGGCGCTCCGGGCCGAGGGACGGCTCGACCGGCTGAAACTGCTCGATCTCACCAACTGCACCTTCGACGGCCACATGTACAATGTCCGGCGCGTGATGGAGGAATGCCTGGCCATCAAGCCGGACCTGATCTTCCTCTGGGATGAGGCCTGGTCCGGCTTTGCCCGCTTCTCGCCCTTCCTGCGTCCTCGCACGGCCATGGGCGCTGCCGGCGATATCGAGGAGTGGCTGCGCGATCCCGCCTCGATCAAGGCCTATGAAAAACAACAGGCCGAACTGGGCGACACCCCCTCGGACGAGACACTGCTCGCCGCCCAGCTCATTCCCGACCCCCGTCTCGTGCGCCTGCGGGTTTACCAGACCAACTCGACCCACAAGTCGATGTCGGCGATCCGGCAGGGCTCGATGCTGCTCGTCAAGGACGTCGATTTCCACACCGTGGAAGCCCAATTCCATGAGGCCGTCTTCACCCATGCCTCGACCAGCCCGAACCAGCAGTTGATCGCAAGCCTCGACGTGGCGCGGCGGCAAATGGAACTGGATGGCTACGGGCTGGTGATGAACGCGATCGAGATTGCGTTCAAGATTCGCCAGGCCGTCAACGATCATCCGCTGATCTCGCAGTATTTCCGTGTTCTCGGTGTCGACGAGATGATCCCGGCCGCCTACCGCCAGTCCGGCTTCAAGGACTATCTGGCGCCCGGCACCACTTGGGCGACGGCCGTCAAGGCGATGCGGGAAGACGAGTTCTATCTCGATCCCACCCGCATGACGCTGGTCTGTGGTACCGCCGGCTTCGACGGCACGCAGTTCAAGGGCCTGCTCGCCAACGAGTTCGGTATCCAGATCAACAAAACCTCGCGCAACAGCGTGCTCCTGCAGTCGAACATCAACAATACGCGCAGCGACGTCGCGCATCTCGTCCGTGTTTTGGTCGAGATCTGCCACGGCATCGAGAAGCGGCTGGCCGATGGCGGTGAAGAGGCCCAGACGGGCTTTGCGGCCCGGGTGAAGTCGCTGATGACCGACGTGCCGGACCTGCCGAATTTCAGCCACTTCCACGACACCTATCGCGGCGATGCCGGCAAGACGACCCCGGAGGGCGACATGCGCACCGCCTTCTTCCACGCCTATGACGCCTCCGTCTGCGAATATGTGCCGCTCAAAGGTGCTGAATGCGACCGTCGCTTGGCGGAAGGGCCTGACATGGTCTCTGCAAACTTCGTCATCCCCTACCCGCCGGGCTTTCCGATCATGGTGCCCGGCCAGGTCCTGACCCAGGAAACCATCGACTTCATGCGCAAGCTCGATGTGAAGGAAATCCATGGCTACGAGAAGGCCAGGGGCCTGAAGCTGGTCAAGCCCGACGCGGTTGCCGCCAAGGCGCGGCGATAAGCGCATCGTTTGCTCAAGTTTCGAGAGGGAACCGGCGGGATATGGTTTGGGTCGAGAGTTTTCTGGTCAGGTATCCTGAGCTTGCCGTGTTCCTTGCCATCAGCATCGGATACCTGATCGGCAGCTTCAAATTCGGGGGTTTCAGCCTTGGGCCCGTCACAGGCTCCCTGTTTGCCGGCATCCTGATCGGCCAGTTCGCCCATGTGCCCGTCGCACCGATGGCGAAATCCTTCCTGTTCCTGCTATTTCTCTTCGGCATCGGTTATTCGGTCGGACCACAATTCTTGCAGGCCCTCAAGCGCGATGGGTTGAAGCCGGTCCTGCTTGCCATCGTCGTCTGCGTCACCGGACTTTTGACCGCGATCACGGTGGCCAGAATCCTCGACCTCGATCCGGGTTTCGCGGCCGGCATGCTCTCGGGCGCCCTGACCCAGAGCCCCGCCATGGGCACCGCCACCGAAGCGATCAATGCCCTGCCCCTGCCCGACGCCGATCGCGCGCTTTTCGTTGCCCATGTCGCCGTCGCCGATGCCGTCTGCTACGTCTTCGGCGCGCTCGGTGTCATTCTGTTCTGCAGCGTCGTCGGGCCAAAGTTGCTGGGCGTCAATCTGGTCGAGGAAGCCCTCCGGCTGGAGAAGGATTACGGAATCGTTCGCAAGCCGAGCGGGATCGCCTCGGCCTGGCACCGGTTCGAAATGCGCGCTTATCGGATTGCGGAGGGCGCCCCTGCGGCGGGCCTGTCCATCGCATCCGCCGAGGCGACCTTTCCCGAGCACAGGTTCTTCATCCAGCGCGTCCGGCGCGGGGAGACAATCCTTGAAGCTGCACCGGATATCATCATCAGCCCTGGCGACATCGTCGCCGTGTCGGGATCTCGCGAAGCGTTGATTGGCGTTCTCGGAGCCCGCGCCGGCGAAGTCGAGGACCGGGAGCTTCTCGACGTTCCGGTGTCGGTCATCGACGTGCTTGTGATGAGCCCGGCTGTAAAGGGCCGAAACCTCGCCGACGTGGCGAAGGAGAGCTGGACGCGCAGCCTCTATCTGCGCGCCGTCAGCCGCGGTGGTCACGACATTCCGCTCGCACCCGGTATCACCGTCGAGCGCGGCGACATCGTCAGCCTGGTCGGGCCGGAAACCGTGGTGTCGAGCGCCGCCAAGCGGCTTGGGGTCATCATCGCCCCGACGACAACGACGGATTTCTTCGTTCTTGGTCTTGCAATCTTCCTCGGCGGCCTCATGGGCGTTCTCGTCGCCTTCCCGGTCGGTGACATGCGGATTTCGCTCAGCACCAGCGTCGGCACGCTGATCGCCGGACTTACGGTCGGGCATCTGCGCACGCGCTTCCCGCTCTTTGGCCGGATACCGGATGCGGCGGTGTCGCTGATGACGGCGCTCGGCCTTGCCGCCTTCGTCGGCATGACCGGCCTGCATGCCGGACCGGTGTTCTTCTCGGCAATCGCCGAGGCCGGCGCCGGCCTCCTGGTCGGCGGTCTCGTGGTGACGCTGACGCCGATGTTCGTGGGGCTCTATTTCGGCCGCTACATCCTGCGCATGAACCCGATCCTGCTTCTCGGCGGGCTTGCCGGGGCGCAGACCATGACGGCCGGCATGGCGGCCGTCCAGGACCGCTCGGGCAGCAGCATTGCCGTGCTTGGCTACACGCCGGCTGTCCCGATCGGCCACATCCTGCTCACAACCTGGGGAACCGTGATCGTCGGCATCATCGCCGGCGGCCACTGAACGGCGGCGGCATGGCGCCCCGCGACTACCACCTGCACCGGCCGCTGCCGCGGCTTCTGAAGCTCATATGGAGGACTGAAACATGACCGCGATCGACTACAAGAAATTCGAGAAGATGAGTCCGTTCGAGATCAAGGACGGGTTGATGAAGCTCGCCAAGCGCAGTTCGGCGAAATCGGCCAGCGCGCTGCTCAATGCCGGGCGCGGCAATCCGAACTGGATCGCGACAGCAGCGCGCGAGGCCTTCTTCCTGTTCGGTCAGTTCGCACTCAGTGAATGCCGGCGCACGATGGACAATCCGGTCGCCGGCCTTGCCGGCATGCCGCAGCCGAAAGATATCGCCGCGCGGCTTTCGACATGGCTGGACAAGCGGGGGGACGAGCCGGGCGCCGATTTTATCACACGCATGATCGATCATGGCGTCAAGGCCTTCGGCTTCAACGCGGATGCCTTCGTGTTCGAGCTCACCGATTCGATTATCGGCGACAATTACCCGGTCCCCGATCGCATGCTGGTCCACGCCGAACAGGTCTCGCACCGCTACCTGATGTGGGCGATGGGTGCGGACACTTCACTCTCGGGCAAGTTCGACCTCTATGCCGTCGAGGGCGGCACGGCGGCGATGTGCTACATCTTCAAGTCGCTGATCGCCAACCGTATTCTGAAAAAAGGCGACACGATCGCCATGGGCACGCCGATCTTCACACCCTATATCGAAATTGCCGAGCTGGAAGACTATGCCTTCAACGCGGTCCATATCCGCGCCACGCAGGAACATCGTTTCCAGTATTCCGATGACGAAATCGCAAAACTCGAAGATCCGAAGATCAAGGCCTTCTTCGTCGTCAATCCAGGCAATCCGACATCCATGGCGATCGACACGGCAACGTTGAAAAAGCTGGTCGATCTCGTCAAGACGAAGCGCCCCGACCTCATCATCCTCACCGATGACGTCTACGGCACTTTCGTGCCCAACTTCCGTTCGTTGATGTGCGAATTGCCCTACAACACGATCGGCGTCTATTCCTATTCGAAATATTTCGGCTGCACCGGCTGGCGCCTCGGGGTCATCGGCATTCACGAAAGCAATATTCTGGACGACATCCTGTCCAAGCTGCCGGCCAAGGAACTGGAGGCGCTCGACAAGCGTTACATTTCGATCACGCTGGAGCCGCGCAAGCTGAAGATGATCGACCGCATCGTCGCCGACAGCCGCGACGTAGCGCTGAACCACACGGCCGGCCTGTCGCTGCCGCAACAGGTCATGATGACCATGTTCTCCATTGGCGAACTGATGGACCCCGAGAAGATCTACCAGAAGGCCTGCATGGATATCTGCAAGACGCGCGTCGATACCCTGCTCGAAGGCCTGCCGCTCGATGTCCAACCGAACCCGAATTTTGCCGCCTATTACGGCACGATCGATTTTGAATTCTGGCTGCGCCACTATGTCGGCGAAGACATGGTCACCTGGTTGAAGGAAAACGTCCATCCGCTCGATCTCGTCTACCGCCTGGCGGAGGATCACTCGATCGTGCTCCTCAACGGCGGCGGTTTCGATGCGCCGAACTGGAGCGTGCGCGTCTCCTTCGCCAACCTTGCCGACGACGTCTACGACGATATCGGTCGCGGGGTCCGCGCCGTCGGTCGCGGATATGTCGACATGTTCAATGCCACGAAGGGCAAGTAGCGCTCCGACCGGCCCAACCCTGCGGTTCACAAGCTCTTGCGAACCGCATCAGACCCCTGTTCGCTTAATCGATCCACGTATATGATTTCCCTGCGACCTGATTAACGCATAACAAACGGATTTGGCACGTCCTTGTTGAAGGCGAGCCAGACGCTCTTGGTTTCCAGGAAATCATAGATCGCATCCTGCCCGCTCTCGCGGCCAATGCCGGAATTCTTGAAGCCGCCAAAAGGCATCATGTAGGAAACCGCACGGTAGGTATTGGTCCAGACCGTGCCGGCACGCAAACGCTTGGCAGCGGTGAAGGCGCGGCCCATATCGGACGTCCAGACACCGGCGGCAAGGCCGTAAGGCGTGTCGTTGGCGATGTGATAGGCTTCCTCGTCGTCACTGAACTTGATGACTGACAGCACCGGGCCGAACACCTCTTCCTGGGCAATGCGCATATCGTTGCGGACGCCGGAAAATACGGTCGGCTCGATGAACCAGCCGTCTCCGCATTCGGGCCGGTTGGCCGGCTTGCCGCCCATCGCAACGGTCGCCCCGTCGGATTTCGCCATATCGATCATCGACAGGACGCGCTTGAACTGCGGCTGCGTCGTGACGGGACCGACCTGCGTGCCCATCTCCATGGGATCGCCCATCCTTGCCGTGCGGGCAAGTTCCAGGAATTTTTCCAGAAACTGGTCATGGATCGTTTCATGCACGAGAAGCCTGGACCCCGCGATGCAGGTTTGGCCGGTCGCGGCAAAGATGCCGGACACCACGCCCTTGACGGCATTGTCGAGATTGGCGTCGGGAAAGACGAGTTGGGCCGATTTGCCGCCAAGCTCCAGCGTCAGCCGCTTGAAATTGCCGGTCGCCTGTTGCGCGATACGACGACCGGAAATCTCGCCACCGGTAAAGGCGATCTTGTCGATGCCGTTATGGGTCGAGATCGCCTCGCCGACATCCTGGCCGAAACCGGTGATAACATTGACCACGCCCTTGGGAAAACCGGCCTCCTCGACCAGCCGCATCAGTTCCAGCGTCGAAGCGGAGGTAAATTCGGACGGCTTGATGACCATGGTGCAGCCGGCCGCCAGCGCCGGCGCCATCTTCCAGGTGAGCAGCAGAAGCGGTGAATTCCAGGGCGTGATCGCCGCGACGACGCCGACCGGTTCGTGACGGGTGTAGGTAAACATGTCCGGCTTGTCGATCGGGGGAACGCTGCCCTCGACCTTGTCGGCCATGCCGGCGAAATAATAGAACCATTGCGGAATATAGCCGACCTGACCACGCATCTCCGCGATCAGCTTGCCGTTGTCGCGCACTTCGGTCGTGGCCAGACGGTCAGCATCGCGGGCGATGAGATCGCCGAGCCGCCGCAGCAGATGGCCGCGCTGGGTGGCGTTGAGTTTCGACCATTCCCCCTTATCGAAGGCCCGCCGGGCAGCCGACACGGCGCGGTCGACATCGCGCGCATCGCATTTCGGCATCCGGGCCCATACCTTCGCCGTGAACGGATCGTGGGATTCGAATGTCTCGCCCGATTGCGCGGCGACCCATTCGCCATCGATGAAACAGAGAAAGTCGGTGATGCCTTCGGGTCTGGCCATGTCGGTCACTCCATATGTCCTGCAACGGTCGCGACGGCCCGGAAAAGGCCGGCGAGAAAGAAAATCAGTCGAACTCGACGATCTGGCGCACCGCCGAACCATCGGCCAGCCGGTCGAAACCTTCATTGATGTCGTCGAGCCGCAGGCGGTGCGTCAACAGCTTGTCGACCGGCAGCTTGCCGCGTTTGTAGAGGCCAAGGAAACGCGGAATATCCCGCGAAGGCACGCCGGAACCGATATAGCTGCCCTTCAGCGTGCGCTCTTCCGCCACCAGCGTCACGGCCGGCAGTGACAGCATGGCCTTCGGATTGGGCAGGCCGGCGGTGATCGTGGTGCCGCCACGGCGGGTGATGGCATAGCCGAATTCCAGTGCCTTGACCGAACCGGCAAACTCCATCGCAGCCTCGACCCCGCCGCGCGTGGCTTCCCGGACCTTGGCGACGACATCGGGGTCATCGGCATTGAAGGTGTGGGTTGCGCCCAGTGCCTTGGCGAATTCCAGCTTGGAATCGAGCCTGTCGACGGCGACGATCGTTTCGGCGCCGGCGGCGGCCGCACCGATGAGGGCTGCAAGCCCGACACCGCCGAGCCCGATGACCGCCGTCGATCCGCCGGGCTTGACGTCGCCGGTGTTGAAAACGGCGCCCGCGCCCGTCAGCACCGCGCAGCCGATCAGGCCGGCAATGTCGAGCGGCACATCGCGGTCGACCTTGACCAATGAGCGGCGCGACACGGTCGCATATTCGGCGAAGGAAGACACGCCGACATGATGGTGGACCTTCTGCCCCTTCCAGTGCAGCCGGGTCGTGCCGCCCAGCAATTCGCCATGGCCGTTGGAAACGGCTCCGGGCTCGCACAGTGCGGGGCGACCTTCCGAGCAGGGTGCGCAATGGCCGCAGCTTGGTACGAAAACGAAGACCACATGATCGCCGGGCGCGAGATCATCGACATAGGGACCGACGTCCTCGACGACGCCGGAGGCTTCATGGCCGAGAACCATCGGCACGGGGCGCGGCCGGTTGCCGTCGATGACGGAGAGATCGGAATGGCAGAGCCCGGCAACGGCGATCTTCACCAGGACCTCGCCCGGTCCCGGGCCTTCCAGTTCGACCTCCCGCACCTTGAGCGGCTGGCTCTTTGCATAGGGACGTTCGAGTCCGATTTCTTCAAGGACAGCTGCCCTGATCTTCATTGTTCCATTCCTCATTCCACCGGGCGGCCCGGCATTTCAACGCGCCGGCGGCTCAATGAACCGCCGCGTACATGATCTTTTCCTCGGTCGCCTCCTCCGTCGAGAATTCCTCGACCACCCGGCCCTGTCGAGAAACGAGGATACGATCGGCCAGATTGAGGATTTCAGGCAAGTAGGAAGAAATCACCACGACCGCGAGACCGGCATCGGCCAGTTCGTTGATGACCTGGTGCAGTTCGGCGATGGCCCCGACATCGACTCCGCGTGTCGGTTCATCGAAGATCACCAGCTGAGGCTTCTGTATCAGCGCCTTGGCGATCACCACCTTCTGCTGGTTGCCGCCGGAAAGTTCGATGACGCGGGCATTGCCGTCGATCGCCTTGACGTTCAGCCGCCTGGTCCAGTCCTTGGCAAGGTCCATCATCTCGGAATGCGACACCACGATGCCCCTGTTGAGATCGGCGGACAGCAGGTTCAGATAGATGTTTTCGGCGATCGACTTGGTCTCGAAGAAGCCTTCGATCTTGCGATCTTCGGTGACATAGACGATGCCATCCTTCACGGCCGGCCGCGGCACCCGGTAGCGCACGGATTTACCTTCCAGCCGAACCTCGCCGCCATGGAAGAAATCGCGCTTCACCACGCCCGAGATGATCTTCGCCGTCTCGGTGCGGCCCGAACCAATCAGTCCGAAAATGCCGGTAATTTGTCCGGCATAGACGGAAAACGAGGTGTTGCGCACCATCTTGCCCATGGAGAGGTTCTGCACCGACAGCACCTTGTGACCATATGGGCGGGCCTTGCGGGTCTTGTCGCGGCTATAGAGTTCGGCAGAGAGAGAGCGCCCGACCATCGATGCGATGATCTTGTCGCGATCGAAGGTGCCGGCGTCGTCGGTGATCACGTGCTGGCCATCCCGAAGGATGGTGATACGGTCCGAGATCGCCAGCGCCTCTTCAAGAGCGTGGCTGATGAAGATGATCGACACGCCCTCGCGCTTCAGCCGGTTCACCAGCGAGAAGAAATGGTGCTTCTCCTCCGGCGTCAATGTGGCGGTCGGCTCATCGAAGATGATGACCCTGGCCTTGTGGTGCACGGCGCGCGCGATCTCGACCATCTGCTTTTGCGCCGCGCCCAGTTGCGAGACGTAGAGCGTCGGATCGACACCGAAATTCAGCGATTGCAGGAATTGCTGGGCAGCAATGTAAATGCCCCGCAATCGGTTCAGGAACTTCTCGTTTCCGAGATAGATGTTCTGGGCCACGGTCAGCGAGGGCACCAGACTGGTTTCCTGAAACACCATGGCGATGCCCTTGCCGAGCGCATCCGCCGGCCGGCCGAACGTCATCGGCTCGCCGTTGAAGACCACCTCGCCCTGCGTCGGTTCATAGACGCCAGCCATGATCTTGGTCAGGGTGGATTTGCCGGCGCCGTTTTCTCCGAGCAGCGAATGCACTTCTCCCGGATACAGGGTGAAGTTGACATTCCTCAACGCGGCGACGCCGTAAAACTCCTTGGTAACGTTCTTCAGTTCGAGAATGGGGTTCATCTCACTTGCCCTTCCGCAGGCAGCGCGACGGCCACCACCTCATCGCCGCCCTTTGCCGTCACCCAGAGCTTTCCTGCCGCTTCGAGCGCCGAGGTGATGCCATGGCGACGACCACCGGCGCGGCTGTGGAAGCTGCGCAAGGGCACGAAATCGGCGCTCAGTTCGACAACAAGGCCGTAGGAGCGCGTCGGCGCCCAAGGCTTCAGAATGCCCATCTGCTTGAGCGCGCCGCCCTGCATCGGTTCACGAAACGAATAGCCGCTGCGTAGCGCCGGGGCGATCCAGAATTCCTTGTCGACCTCCGCCATCATCGTCCGACGGTAGGTCGGTTCCCGAAGGACGAATTCGATCAGCTGGCTGCGGGGTGCAAAGATCGACAGCCAGTAGCCGCCCCGCGCGGAGTGGCTGATGCGCGCGGGATAACCGGGCAGATCCTCGATCACCTGTCCAGCAATCCGGCCGGCCGGTGTGAGCCGCACGAGCCGCTTCTGCCATGCTTCGCTGACAATGATATTGCCGTCCGGCGCAAAGGCGATGCCGTTCGGGTAGGAGAGCCGATCGGCAAGTTTGTCGGCCTTTCCACTCGCGGGATCGAGCCGCCAGATCGACCCGGTCTGGCCACCATCAAGCAGGTCGCGTTGCCAGTCATCGAGACCGTTCTTCGATGAGCCGATGGCGACAAGCAGCGTGCCATCATCAGCGAAATCCATGGCGGTGATGCCGGTCCAGTCCTGATTGCCGCCGGAAAGCCCGGTAGCGTCCTGCCCTGCGGTATCGGTAAAGACGACGGTTCGACCGGTCGCCGCCGCCAGAATGCCGGTCGATGAAGCCGCAAGTGCGGAGATTGGCGCGCCCAGTGTGCGGAATGCCATCCCAGGCCCGCCGCACGGTGGTTGGCGATGGAGATCGGCGCCGCTGGAATAGACGAGCCCGTCTCCGGTTGCGACAAGATTGTCCGGTGCTGAGACACGAAGGCCGAGTGCGGCATCTTCCAGCAGGTTGTTGGGCTTCAGCGCTCCATCGAGCGGTGGCACGGTGACCGCTGCCTCGCCTCGTCCGAGGAAGCGATCGACGAAATTACGCAGCGCGTTCGTCATCGCGGCCTCCCCAATAATTGCTGTAGCCGGACCAGGCGTCGTTTCTCCCCTCGAGCCGGATACGGCCGATACGGTTGTTGGTGATGCCGCCGAGATAAAGGTAGCCCTTGTGTTCGCGCATGGAGGTGATCATCGGATGGTTTTCAGCACCCTGATCCCAAAGCGATTCCAGGACCTCGCCCTTGTCATTGAAGCGGATGACGCAGCCGATATTGAGGTTTGGATAGAGCCATTGATCCGGTGCGATACGGCGGGCCATGCGCTTGCGGAAGCCCGGCATGCGCAGCGCCACGTCGAGCGCAGGCGAACGCATGCCCATGATCGCCGCCCAATAGGTGCCGTCGGACGCGCGGTTGATGTTGTCCGGATAGCCGGGAAGGCGATCAAGCACTCGCTCCAGCGTACCCGCCTTTGGGCCGCTGATGTAATAGCGGTTGATGCGGCAGGCCCAGCTTTCGGCAAACAGGATCGATTGGCCATCGTGCGCGGTACAGACCCCGTTGGGGAAAATCAGGTTGCGCAGCGCCGTATGGGTCTTGCCCGTCTTCGGGTCGTGGCAGATGATCCGACCATTGCCGCGGCTTTCCAGCGCGTCGACCGGCCAGTCATGCATCTCGTAGCGGATCGTGGCTTCGGAAAAGAAGATTCGGCCATCGGGCGCAATATCGAGATCGTCGGCGAGCCGGAGACGGGAATCATCGACGATCGAGAGCTTCGAGCGGTTGGTCTCGTCCGTAACCTTCGTGACGTTGCGATCGCGGTCGATCTTGTAGAGCCCCATGCCGCCGACGCAGACGACGAGGTTCTTGTCCCTGTCCCAGCTCATGCCGAGGGGCGAGCCGCCGATATGGGCATAGACTTCGTGGGACGTGTAATCCGGCGGGGCGAAACGCACGATATCGCCGTGCCGCGTGCCGCAATAAAGATAGTCCTCATCATCCAGGATGACGTCTTCTGGCGATTCGACCGCCGCGAGGCCAATGATCTCGACATGCTTGAGCCGGTCGTTGAGCGCAAAGGCCGTACCGGAATCTTCGCTTGTGGCAACCGGTTCGGGAAGCTCGATATAGGTGGGCGAGACATAAACCTTGTTCAGCAGCTTGTCGCGGTTCTTGAGCCAGCGCACATCGACGAACACGGCGAAGATCAGGGTCAAGCCGAGCACCATCGGGCCGGAGCCGGAATTGAGCCCGAGACGCAGCACGCCACTGGTCATGATCAGCACGATTACCGCGCCGATCAGTGCCTTGACGATCGACCCGCGGCCGCCACCGAGGCTGTTGCCGCCCAGCACAGCCGCAGTGAGGGCCGAAATTTCAAGGCCCATCCCGGTATCTGTGCCGGCGCCCGAAAGCCGGGCGGCATAGAGCACGCCTGCCAGCCCACAGAGCATGCCGGAAATGGTGTAGGCGGCGCAGACCGTGCCGCGAACAGAAAGGCCGATATTATGAGCGGACCGGCGCGAGCCGCCGATCGCCATCAGCCGCCAGCCGGGACGCGAGCGGGTCAGCAACACATGGCCGACAACCGCGACGACGACGAGCACGCAGAATGAGAAGGGAACGCCGAAGAAACCGCCGAGGCCCATCAGGTCCCACAGATCGGACTGGTAGAAGCTCATCGACATTGCCTGGGCATATTTGAGCAGCAGCATGTCGACCACCGCACGAACGATGATCAGCGTTACCAGCGTGGTCAAAAAGGCACGCAGCCTCAGATAGCCGATCAGCACGCCGTTGAGCAGGCCGACCGAGCCACAGATCAGGATGACGGCGGGCACTGTCGTCCAGACCGACCAGCCGGCGAGATTGAGCAATGCCAGCGTCATGAAGTTGCCGAGCGCGAAATTCGAGCCAACGGAAAGATCGATGCCGCCGACGACGATGACGACCATCATGGCAATGCCGACCAGCGCGAACTCACCGAGCTGGCGCGAGGTAATCGACAGGTTGCTGGCGGAAAAGAAGTTCGGGATCAGCGCGCCGAACACGGCAATCACGCAGATCAACACCAGGAAGGGGATGGCATTGTCGATCCATTTCTTGGAGAGAATTTCTCCGATCACATGGTCTGGAATGAAGCGGTATCTCAGCTTCGTTAGGTTGCTCGCCGATGCCAAGACATGCCTCCTGCTGCGAATTCGATAAGAACGAAATCAGTGGAGCATGGCCGGAATCCGGCCATGCCGTACTCGATATCAGCGCAAGATCTTGGCGTATTGCTGGGGATCCCAGCAGCTGCCTTCCTTGACGTCTTCCTTGGTCATGACGCGGGTCGGCGAATAAATCTGGGTCTTGATCGCACCGGCGCCCTGATTATTCTGCAGGGCGATCATGATCGAGGTCCAGGCGTCGCGGCCCATGCCCGGCGCGTTGTAGTTGATCGCCGCCGAATAGGTGCCATCGGCGAGGCCGTCGCACATGCTCTGCGCGCCGCCGCCGGAGGTGATGAAGTAGACCTGGCCCTGCTTGCCGGCCTGCTTGATGGCAGCGCCCGTGCCGATGCCCTGGCCATCCCAGACGTCGATCACGCCGCAGAGATCAGGATGTTGCTGCAGGGCCGTCTCGGTGATCGCGCGGGCCTTGGAGGCATCCCAGTCGGCTGCCTGGCTCGAGACGATCTGGATTTCCGGGTGCTCGTTGAACACCTTCATCATGCCCTGGACCTGATAATAGCTGACGCCGCCGGTGAGTACGCCCTGGACGATCGCTACCTTGTGCGATGTCTGTGTATCGGCGCCGCACTTCTTCAGCATCATGTTGGCCGCCTGCTCGCCCATGGCGATGAAGTCGGGGCCGACGAAGGCGTCGGTCTGGACCGCGCCCTGCATGTTGAGCTGCACGACGACAATGCCTTCGGCATTGGCCTGCTTGAGCAGGCGGGCCAGCGACTGCATATCCGGGTTCTGCGTCACGATCACATCGGGATGCTCGGCGATGAGCGCGGTCATGCCCTGTGCCATCGCATCGGTGTTCCAATTGGGATCCTGCGACGAGAAGCTCATGCCGTAGCGCTCGGCTTCGGTCTTGACTACGCCACCCCAGGCCTGCGCCAGGTCGAAACCGATCGAGATCGGCAGATAGGCGATCTTCTTGCCGGCCAGTGAACTGATCGCGGGCTCGCGATACGGATCGTTCATGTCATCGGCGGCCCCGACGGCGGATGCGCCGATAGCCAGAGCGACCGCAGCAGTTGCTGCCAGTTTTACCAAACCATTCCTACCCATATTTCACTCCTCCTAAGTGCATGATTTAATTTTTGTTATGCTTAGATATCGCCCTGTTGACCCGTCTGTTCGTCGCGCGGATTGACGATGCTGTCGACGACGATGGCCAGCAGAAGGATCAGGCTCTTGATCACGTTCTGCACCGTGTACTGGACGTCCATGATGGTCATTCCGTTCATCAGCACGCCGATCAACAGCGTGCCGACGATGACGTTGCGGACATTGCCGCGCCCGCCCGACAAGCCGACGCCGCCGAGCACCACGACCAGAATGACGTCGTAGATCATGTTGGAATTGACGATGCGGGTGTTCATCGCCTCGACCGAGGTCGCGGTGATGATGCCGGCGACGAAGGCGATGCCGCCGGAAAGCACGTATTGCAGCACCAACATCGGCCTGACCGCGATGCCGCTGATGCGCGACGCCGCCAGATTATCGCCGATCGCATAGACGAAGTTGCCGATCTTGGTGAACCTCAGGAACAGGAACACGACCAGCGCCATGCCGGCGGCAACGATGATCGGCATCGGCACGCCGAGAAGCTTTCCCTGCCCCAGGCTGACGATCCAGCCCATGGTTTTCGGCATATAGACGACGTCGGTGCCGACAATCAGATGCGCGCGACCGAAACCATAGACGAAGGTGGCCATGGCCAGCGTCGCAAACAGCGGCGGGATTTCGGCATAGGCAACGAGGATACCGGTGCAGAGCGCGATACCGAGGGCAAACAGAAGCCCGATCGTCAGCGCCGCATAGACCGGCAGGCTCTCATGGATCAGCTGCATCGACCACGCGACCGAAATCGCCATGACCGCCACCAGCGAAAGATCGATACCACGACCGAGAACCACGATCAGCATGCCGAGCCCGAGAATGCCGAGCACGGCGACACTGCGCATCAGCGACAGGATGTTGTTTCCGGCAAGGAAGTTGTTGAGCGTCAGCGAAAAGACGACGAACAGCAAAGCCGTCAGCAGCAGGACGATCTTTTCCTGATTGAGATGGCGCATGAAACCCAGGCTACGCACGTCTGTCCCCTCCCCTTCGCTTCGGCGGAATATCCGGCCTCCCGCAGCATGGCATTAACTGGCTTTTGCGGGCTTTGAACCGTCGCTCCTCCGCGACGAATTTCAATGGAAGCTACTGTAAAGAATATGGAAATCCCAGCAGTTGAAATGAACTATAGCAGCAGGTCGTATTAATTAAATTATCAAATTGCGTTAAGCGCCATACAGCGATGTTATGACAGAGGCCTGCACCTTTCGGCCTTTCCGGCGTCGCCGCAACCATCGTCATATCGTTCGACCGCCATCGACCGGCAACAGCACACCGGTCACGAATTCTGCCTCGTCGGAAGCGAGGAAAAGGGCTGCATTGGCGATGTCGGCGGGTCGCGACAGCCGGCCCATCGGTATCGTCGCCAGGAACCGGCTGCGGTTTTCCGGCGTGTCCGCCACGCCCATGAAACTTTCCAGCAGGCCGGTTTCGCCCAGCACCGGGCAGATGCAGTTGACGCGGATACCGCAGGGCGCGAGTTCCACCGCCATCGATTGCGACAGGATGTTCACGGCGCCCTTGCTGCCATTGTACCAGGTAAGCCCCGGTCGCGGCCGGATGCCAGCCACCGAGCCGATATTGATGATCGTGCCGCCGCCGTTTGCCTGCATCGCCGGTACGACGGCCTGCGTCATAAGATAGATCGACTTGACGTTGACGCGGTATACGCGGTCGAACGTCTCCTCATCGACATCGAGCATGGGCTGGTTGCGATGTGTCCAGCCGGCATTGTTGACGACGATATCCGGCGTGCCGAAATGCCGGGTGACCTCTTCCACCGCCCGTTCGACCTCAGCCCTGTCGCCGACGTCAGCCGATGTTGCGAAGGCATTTCCGCCAATGCTGTCCGCCACGCGCTTTGCCGCATCCACCCGGATATCGAGAATGGCGACGCTGCCGCCTTCCGCGGCAAACAGTCGGGCGATGCCTTCCCCGAAGCCGCCGCCGGCGCCTGTCACAATCGCCACCTTGCCCTGCAGCCGGCCTCCGGCCTGCGCCCTTGTCGCGGTCTCCTGGTTCACGGCAAATCCTCCCCTTGCGCGTTTCGATGGCGCGACGTTGAGGCGAGGCAGGCCATATTTCAAAGAGAATATTCAGCTTGCAGCTATAGTCTTCTGCTATGGCTGATCAGCGAAGCGCCCTGGCGCCGCTCCATTGCCCTGTGGCGGCCAGTTCGAGCAGCGTATCCCGGCAAAGCGTCTCGATTGCCGCGACGGCATTGGTCATCGGGCGATCCGCGGGATGGACGAGGTGGACGTCGCGCTTGAGCTCCGGCTTGCTGATCCGCCAGGAGCGCAGCCGTCCGTCGCGAACCTCGCGGGCGATCGCATTGAACGGCAGGATCGAGTACCCCATGCCCTTTTCCACCAGCTCCTTGATATTGCCGTAGGAATCGACGTCGATCACGGTGTTCAGATCGAGATTGCCGGCGGAGGCCTCCCGTTCGAGCAGTTCACGCAGGCCATGGCTGGAGCTCGGCAGGATCAACGGCAGCGGCGCGACCTGCTTCAGCGTCACCTGCCCGAAGGCCGGCGTCTTCACATCCTCCATCGGCGTGACGGGACCCAACAGGCAAAGCTCTTCGGTCAGAACCGGATAGGATGTCAGCACCCGGTCCTCGACCGGTATATAGAGCACGGCGATATCGACACGACTCTCCCGGATCCATTCGGTGATGAAGCCGCTCATCGCTTCCGCGATTCGCAGCTTGATCTTCGGGTATCTCTTGCGCGCGGCGATGATCAGCGGAACCGACAGGATCTGGCTGATCGTGCCGGGCAGGCCGAGACGCACTTCCCCGGCAGGCTCGGCCTCATGTCCGCGGATTTCTTCCTGCACAATCGAAAACTGGTCGATAATGATGCGGGCGTTGCGCAGCAGGATTTCGCCGGCCTCCGTCGCCATCACCCCCTGCGGGCTGCGAAACAGCAGCGCGGTGCCGAGATCGGCTTCCATGTTGCGCACATGCAGGCTAAGCGCCGGCTGCGCCACGTTGAGCGTCGCTGCCGCCTTGGAAAACGACCCCTGCTCGACGATGGCCACGAAATAACGAAGCTGGCGAAGATCCACCCCATCCTCCCAATATTATCTTATAGCGAATATCCTCGTATTCGCTTTTTATTATAGATGGAGAAGTGTGTGGCCCGTCAAGCGCGGTGTTACACGGCCGCCTGCAAGGCGGAAAATTCCTGACGGATCCGCGCCGTGTCGGCACCCAGCGCGGGGACGGCACCGAAGGACGGCACGACACCATCGGCAAGTGCTCCGGGGGCCATCAGCCGCACCGGGCCCGTTGGCGTATCGACGGACATATATCGGTTCTGCGGATGGGCCGCGACATCTTCCAGCGTGCTGACCCTGCCATAGGCGATGCGCGCCGCATGCAGACGTTCGGCCATGACATCCCGTGCCACCGAGCCGAAGCTCGGCACGATTTCAGCATCAAGCGCCTCGCGGTTTCGCACCCGTTCGCTGTTGGATGAAAAGCGGGCGTCGAGGGCCAGATCCGCGCGGCCAAGCACATCGCGGCAAAACATCGCCCATTCCCGCTCGTTCTGGATCGAAAACAGCACCGACTTGCCGTCCGCGCAGACATAGGAGCCATAGGGGGCAATGGTCGGGTGATTGAGGCCGCTGCGCGCCGGCGTCTTGCCGCCATAGGCAAACTGGAGATAGGGCACGTTCATCCAATCCGACAGGGCATGATAGAGCGACACGGCGATATGCCGTCCCTCGCCGGTGGATGCGCGCGCGATCAGCGCCTGCAGAACGGCCTGAGTCGCCGTCATGCCCGCGGCGATATCGCAGACCGAGACACCGACGCGTGCCGATCCATGCTCATTGCCGGTGATTGCCGAGAGTCCGCTTTCGGCCTGAACGAGCAGGTCATAGGCCTTGAGGTCGCGCAACGGTCCTTCATCGCCATAGCCGGAAATCGAGCAGGTGATCAGTCGCGGATTTTTCCGGCGCAGTGCCTCCGGCCCGAAACCCAGTCTCTCGACGGCCCCCGGTGCCAGATTCTGGATGAAGACATCGGCACGGCTGATCATGTTCATCAGGATCGCACGGTCTTCTTCCTGCTTGAGGTCGAGACAGACGGACTCCTTGCCTCGATTGAGCCAGACGAAATAGGCGCTCTCGCCGTGGACGAGCTGATCATAGTCGCGGGCGAAGTCCCCTTCGGGCCGCTCGACCTTGATCACGCGCGCCCCGGCATCCGCCAGCTTGCACGACAGATAGGGCGCAGCAACCGCCTGCTCGACCGATACGACAAGCACACCTTCAAGATCTGGTTTCATTGCTCTCCGCCAGCCATTTGCGCATTTCGTCAGAGGCTGCTTACCTCAGCTTTGGCGGAGCATTGCCGATTTTCGTCATCACATCAAATAACAGACTAATGTGGAGGCTATACAGCAATGTTATCGGAAGGGGTGGCCGGGATCATACGCGCAAACTATGGACCCGCGCGCAAAATTGTATTGGCGGACCGTAGGATAGCCGACCAGAATGCCGTCAAAACATCCCCTTGATGGATCGTCATGCCGCCCAATATCGCCGACCATGCCCTCTTTCTTTTCGTACCTGCCGACCGCCCCGATCGGGTCGCCAAAGCCAGCGCCTCCGGGGCGGATGCGATCATCATCGACCTCGAAGATGCCATCGCGCCCGCTGCCAAGCCGATGGCGCGGAAAAGCCTCGGTGATGGGCTGGCGGGAGGACTGCCCGCTTTGCCGGTGTTCGTGCGGATCAATGGCGTCGGCACGCCCTGGCACGTTGAGGACCTTGTTGCAGCATCGGCACTCGACATTGATGGCGTGCTATTGCCGAAGGCGGAAACGGCCGCCGATCTGGAGGCTGTGCGCGCGAATCTGCCCTCCGGGATGGCGGTGCTTGCCATCGTCGAATCGGCGAAAGGTCTTTCAAACTGCGATGCGATCGCCGAAGCAAGTGATCGCATCATCTTCGGATCGCTGGATTTCGCCGTCGATATCGGCGCGAAGCACGACCGCGAGGCGCTGCTGATGGCGCGCAGCCGCATTGTGCTTTCCGCCCGTCTGGCCAACAAGCCGCCGCCGATCGATGGCGTGACGATGGCGATCAAGGACGAAGCGATCGTCGAGGATGATGCTCGCTACGGCGCTTCCCTAGGCTTTGCCGGCAAGCTCCTCATTCATCCTGCGCAGGTTTCCCCGGCCCGCCGTGGTCTTGCACCCAGCGATGATGAGGTCGCCTGGGCATTAAGGATTACCGCCACGGCCGGTGATGGCGCCGCCCGCGCGGTCGATGGTCTCATGATCGATGCGCCGGTGCTCGCCCGTGCCCGCCAGATCGTCCGCGCCCACCAACGCTTTGCGAACGGAACCCCGACATGACCGGCATCACCGAAACGCTCGCCCGCTATGCCGCCGACCTTGCCTATGCCGACCTGCCACCAGATGTGCCGGTGCGCGCCAAGCATCTGACGATCGATCTTGTCGGTAGCATCGTCCGCGCCGGCCAGGAGGCGGATTCGACGCCCAGCATTCTGGGTATGCTGAAATGCCTTGGCCTCGATGCACCCGGAAACTCGACGGTTTTCGGCCTGTCGCGCTGCTATATTCCCGCAACGGCCGCGCTGCTCAATGGCGCGCTCGGCCATTCGCTGGATTTCGACGACACCCATGCCGACAGTTCGCTGCATCCGAGCGCGCCAGTCGTCCCGGCCGCCTTTGCAGCCGCCGAACTTGTCGGTGCATCCGGCAAGGATCTGCTTGCCGCCGTTGTTGCCGGTTACGAAGTTTGTTGCCGGCTTGGCAACGCGCTCGATCCAACGGCGCATTACGCGCGTGGATTCCATCCGACCGCAACCGCCGGCACATTCGGCGCAGCCGCTGCGGCTGGCAGGTTGCTTGGGCTTGATGCGGCGGGCATCGCCTCGGCCTTCGGTATCGCGGCCAGCCAGGCGGCCGGCTCGCTGCAATTTCTCGTCAACGGCGCCTGGAACAAGCGTTATCAGGTGGGCGCGGCCGCGATGAACGGGCTGATTGCCGCCACTCTCGCCAGCGAAGGTTTCATTGGCGCGGCCGACGCCATCGAAGGCAAGCACGGCCTGCTCGTCGGCTATACCGACAATCCCCGTCCCGAACGGGCCGTCGCCGATCTCGGCACGGTCTATGAAACGATGAAAATCGGCATGAAACCCTATCCAGCCTGCCGCTACACCCATGCGGCCGTTGATGGCCTTCTGGTGTTGAAGCGCGAAAATGACTGGGCGGTCGCCGATATTCTGGGTGTGGACATCGGCCTGCACAAGAATGGCATCGTGCTGACAGGAGCACCGCTCGAGGACAAACGACGGCCGAAAACCGTGGTCGATGGCCAGTTCTCCATGCCGTTTGCCGCTGCGGTCGCGCTCTATCAAGGCAGTTTCGGCTGGGATGATTACGCGCTGCTCGGCAACCCAGATGTCGAAGCCATCACGGCCCGCGTCGATGTTCGCCGCGATGAGCGGCTCGAGGGCCTGCGCCACCCCTTCGGCGCCCGGATCGCCGTGCGTACGGCATCAGGCACGGTCGAGCGCAACATTCCTGATCCATCCGGCGAGCCGGATACCTTTCCGGCAAAGACCGAGATCGAGGCAAAGTTCATGACGCTGGCGACGCCGGTGCTCGGCAACGCCGCATCGTCTCTGTTCTCACGGCTGGAGGGCATTGAAGCCCTGCGGGAGATCAGGGAAATCGTCGCCTAAGTCATATCTTTTCCATATGATGCGCCTCACCAATCTGTATTTGTGGTTATAGCATCGAACTCCTAAAGTTCGGCTCGCCATCCCTTCCTATCGAGAGGAAAAGACGTGCCGATTCAAGACTATGCCGAGATCCGCGAAGAAGTTGCCAAGCTGTGTGCGGGGTTTCCCGGCGAATATTGGCAGAAGCTGGAGCGGGACAGCGCCTATCCGGCCGAGTTCGTCGCGGCATTGACCGAGGCGGGCTATCTCTCGGCGCTGATCCCCGAGGAATTCGGCGGTTCCAGCCTGCCGCTTTCGGCAGCGGCGGCCATTCTGGAGGAAATCCAGCGCTCCGGCTGCAACGGCGGCGCCTGCCATGCGCAGATGTATATCATGGGCGCGATCCTCCGGCATGGCAGCGATGCCCAAAAGCAGAAATACCTGCCGAAGATCGCCACCGGTGAACTGCGCCTGCAGGCCTTTGGTGTCACTGAGCCTTCGAGCGGGACAGACACGACGTCGCTCAAGACCTTTGCCCGGAGGGAAGGCGATCACTATATCATCAATGGCCAGAAGATCTGGACCTCCCGCGCCGAATATTCCGACCTGATGCTGCTCTTGGCGCGCACCACGCCAAAGGAGCAGGCGGCGAAGAAGACCGACGGGCTTTCGGTTTTCATTCTCGACATGCAGGAAGCCCGCAAGGCCGGCATGACCATCCGGCCGATCCGCACCATGATGAACCATGCCACGACCGAAGTGTTCTTCGACAATGTGAAAGTACCGGCGGAAAACCTGCTGGGCGAGGAAGGCAAGGGATTTCGATACATCCTGTCCGGCATGAATGCCGAGCGCATCCTTATTGCCGCCGAATGCGTCGGCGACGCGAAATGGTTTATCCGCAAGGCAAGTGACTACTCGAAGGAACGGATCGTCTTTGGCCGGCCGATCGGTCAGAACCAGGGCGTGCAGTTTCCCATTGCCCGCGCTTATGCACAGATGCGCGCGGCCGGACTGATGGTTCAGGAGGCTGCCCGGCTTTACGAGCAGGGCGAAAATTGCGGTGAGGAAGCCAATATTGCCAAGATGCTGGCGGCGGAGGCCTCCTGGGCTGCGGCCGAAGCCTGCGTACAGACCCATGGCGGCTTTGCCTTCGCCGAGGAATACGACGTCGAACGCAAGTTCCGCGAGACGCGTCTCTATCAGGTGGCGCCGATCTCCACCAACCTGATTCTCAGCTTCATCTCCGAGCATGTGCTCGGCATGCCGCGTTCCTATTGAGAGAACTTTCAATGACCGACGTCGATATCGATTACCTCAGAAGCTGGATCGGTCGCGAGCGCAGCGTCAGCGACGTCATAACGCCACGCCTTGCCGCGAGCCTCGATGCCGTTCTCGACATCGACCGGGTTGCGACACCGGGCGCACCAGCCCCGATCGGCATTCACTGGTGCCTTGCCCCCGATATCGTGCCGATGCGCGGCATCGGGGCAGATGGACATCCTGCGCGCGGCAATTTCCTGCCGCCGGTGCCGTTTCCGCGGCGCATGTGGGCCGGTGGAGAATTGACGTTTCTCGGAGATTTCCGCATTGGCGACGACGTCTCGCGCGTCTCGACCATCGAAAACGTCGAGCTGAAAACCGGCCGCAGCGGTCGCCTGATTTTCGTCACGGTGCGGCATCGCTATGTAACGCCCCGTGGCCCGGCGCTCGATGAGAGGCAGGATATTGTCTACCGGGAGCTTGAAGGCACGCCGCGCGCACCCGAGCAGGCCCCTCCCCTCAAAGTTGGCGATCAGACGCGGCATGTCGAGGCAAGCCCGTTGCTGCTCTTCCGTTACTCGGCCATTACATTCAATGGCCATCGTATTCATTACGATCAGCCCTATGTCACCGGCGAGGAGGGTTATCCGGGCCTGGTCGTGCACGGGCCGTTGCAGGCGACGCTTCTTCTCGGTCTTGCCAGCGAACACCGCAACGGCGGCTTGCCTGAAACCTTTGCGTTTCGCTCGACCCGACCGCTCTTCAGCGGCGGCAGGATTTCGCTCCATGCTGTCTTGGAGAAAGGCCAGACCTCGGCCTGGATCGCCGACCAGCAAGGCAATGTGACAATGGAATCCCTCGTTTCATAGGGAATGCCATTTCGCGATCGCGGTGTATGAGGCGGTCAATCAATGACTGACCTAAAGTATCCGTTATGATCAAGCGGCTTTTAGAATCCATTTTCGGTTGCGGCGCAAAAGTGCGTTGGCGGGAACAACGCGCTTTCCTCGCATGATAGCGGTGATAGCGACTTCTGGTGGCTTTCCGGCTTTCTTAAGCGCGCCGTATTTGGCTTGGATATCCGGATTGAAGCGGATAGCGACGAGCGCGGGCATGTGGAGGGCCTGTCGTTTGGAGCAAGGCCTGACAGCTTGCCGACGGCCTTTTCACCCAGTTCGGGCATCTCGATGAGAAGGGTAAAGGCCGTGATCTTTGACAGGCCGGGAATGGAGACAAGGATGTCGAAGCGCGTCTTGAGGCTCTCGTCCATGGCAATGTGGCCGGCAATGGCCTGCTCGACCTGGGCGAGTTGAGCTTCAATCTGCTTCAGGCGGGCGGCGTTCTGCCGTTTGAGGAGCGGCTGGTCGATGTTCTTGCCTCGGTTTTTCGCCGCTGTCCTGTCCTTCACCAGCGCCAAACGCGCCGCATGCAACTCCTTGAGTTTACCTAAGGAAGCGGCATCCGATCGTAAAAGGCGCGGGCTCAGCAGCATACCAAACTGTGCCAGCATCTCGGCATCGGCACGGCCTGTCTTGGCCAGTTTTCCAATTGCCTCGGCAAATCGTCGCGCCTGACGCGGGCTCACTTTGGAAAGTGGCAGACCCCGGGCGAGCATGGAGCGTTCGAAACCCTTGTGGTAGGCACCGGTCGGCTCATAGACGATGCGCTCGACCGGCTTGTCGCCGATCCAGGCGAGGATGGCGGAAAACGCCTTAGGGTTGTTGGTTATGCGCAGTCTCTCATCGATGGGGTGCTTGATCTTCTGGAACGGGCGGGTCGCCGCAGCCCAACACGATCTCATGGCGCGGGCCGCGAGTGACGCGTTTGACGGCGCGGAAACGCAAAAAGCACCTTGATGCTTTTGCCGAGGAGCTTTGATTTGTCGCAGCCTTTTGTTTCGGAGGCGGAGAAACGCAAAAAGCCCCACGGTGGGGCTTTTTGGAAAGATTGGTTGCGGGGGCACTTATGAGCGCTCCCCGCGTGCTCCTCCTTGACGAACCAACAATCGGCCTCGCTCCCGCGATTGTTGAAAGAATTGCCGAGTTGGTCACGGAAATTTCCCGGTCAGGTGTCGACATTTTGATGGTGGAGCAGAACGCGGAAACCGCACTTGCGATTGCGGACCGTGCCTACATTTTGGAGGATGGACTCGTCGCTGCCGAGGATCATGCAAGCATTTTGGCGCAAAGCGAGCGAGTGCGCGAGTCCTATCTGGGGATGTGAGCATCCCCGTTGGGCGCGCGGCGAGGAGGTGCGGACAACCCACTGGGTTGCGACGCTGACCTACTCCTACGCCAACGCGCCCATGTCCTCGACAGACCGGCTTGTGAACCCAACAAGAGGGATCAGCCGGACGACATGGTCGAGACCTGACACCTCGCGCCTTCAATTATAGGCTGTGCCGTCAGCGTCCTTCACGACTGCGCAGGGTGGCCCAGCCGAACTGAAATTGGCTTTCCCATAAAGACCCCTCGCCCCGTGTCAGGAGAAAGGCATCTGCGAATTTAGGGACTGTTCACGGATCTGATCACAACCCGCCCTGCACGCGCAAAAAATCGACGATGCGGACGACGCCGTCGCCACGCTTCATGTCGGAAAAGACGAAGGGGCGTTCCGCGCGCATGCGGGAGGCATCCCGCTCCATCACGTCGAGATCGGCGCCAACATGGGGCGCCAGGTCCTTCTTGTTAATGACGAGAAGGTCGGAGCGGGTGATCGCCGGCCCGCCCTTGCGCGGGATTTCCTCGCCTTGGCAGACGGAGATCACATAAATTGTCAGGTCCGCAAGGTCCGGTGAAAAGGTCGCGGCGAGATTGTCACCACCCGATTCGATGAACACGACGTCGAGATCCGGAAAACGCCGGTTGAGATCGGCAATGGCCTGGAGGTTGATCGACGCATCCTCGCGGATCGCCGTGTGCGGGCAGCCGCCGGTTTCCACGCCGATGATGCGCTCCGAGGGCAATGCCTGCATGCGCACCAGCGCCTCGGCATCCTCCTTCGTATAGATGTCGTTGGTAACGACGGCGACGGAATACTGCTCGCGCATCGCCTTGCAGAGCTTTTCGGTGAGCGCCGTCTTGCCCGAGCCGACAGGGCCGCCGATGCCAACGCGCAGGGGACCGCTTTTCGATGTCATTCCAACCTCCGGAAATTATGGCGTGCGACGGCGAGTGCCGCACTTCGTCATTGAAAATCTGCGCCTGCGAGGTCCCGTGCCAAAGGCTCCGATGCCCTTCCAGATCGTCAGCCATGGCCGTGACGATGCCCCCCGTTGCCGTGATAGGCGCCGCGCAGTGGATGGAAGGGCTCGGATATCTCACGAACAGACGCGCCAAGTCCGGCCAGCATGTCGCGGATGACATGGTCACGCAGGATGAGGACACGCTCCGCCTCGATCTGCGCCGGCAGGTGGCGGTTACCGAGATGCCAGGCAAGTTCAACGAGATGCAGGATATCTTTCGGGACCACTTCGTAGAGCAGCTCTTCCGCCGCGATGACCTCGATGGTTTCGCCCGTCTCCGTCAGAAGCACGTCGCCATGGGCAAGCAGCACCGGCTCCCTGAGATCGAGCATCACGACGTCATCGTGCTGCATATGCAGGAGTTTGCGGCGCACATGGCGCTGGTCATGCGCCAGCACCACGACACCGACAGGTGTGCGGCCGGCGCCGCCGGGCGGCAGGATTTCTGTGGAGCGGTAGGGCAAGTGACAGCCTCTCGGAACAGGATGTAGCGCTGCACCATGGGCGATACCGTAGGCAGGTCCCGCAATGTGAGCAGGTCGCCAGCGGCATGTCAATCGGTGTCATAACGGAACCCCATACCGGGCTCGCTCAGCCAGAAGGCCGATATCGGGGAGGCCAACCCGGTTCGCGGCATTGCCGATAGATCAGGACCGAAGCAAGCGTTCAGCATCACACCGGCGCCGAGCGCCTGCGCCTTTTCATAGGCCTGGGGGATTTCGTCCTGCAACGGCGCCTTGTTTAAATCGTCCATGAAATAGGCACCACGTCCCTAATGCATGCACCCTTTCCGGCAGCTTCTTGACAAGGTGCATGGCACCGAACCTAACGTCGTAAAGCGACTGATCGATGGAGGAAGAAGATGCGCAAAAACATGTGGCCGGCATTTGCTCTCGCACTCGTCCTTGCATCTCCCGTGTCGATGCCAGCACCGGCTAATGCCGTATCGGTGAACATTCACGTCGGCACCAGCCTCAACTCCGGGCGCGCGATCAGTTGCAGACAGGGTCAGCAGCTCATTCAGAACCGTGGTTTCCGCAACGTCCGTCGCATCGACTGCAGGGGCAGGATTTTTATTTATCACGGAAGGCGCGGAAACCGCCATTTTGAAATCGCCCTCAGTGCCAGTACCGGCCGTGTCGTCGATGTCCGCCGGCTTCGCCGATAGGTTATTGCGAACAGCCAGCAGAGGAAGCGAATGATGACCAGCCAATCGAGTGTCGGCCATCCCAGATCTTCGCGGTGGACCAATTCGGCCATCGGTATCGCCTTGGTCCTTGCCGGTGTCTTCGTCCTCGCCGATGTCGCGCTCGCAACCGTCGTCAGCGCGGTCGTTCTCGCTATCGTAGCCATCTGCGCGGGCCTCGTGGAGATCGGGCTTTCTGTTATGGCGGGCGGATGGCGAAGGTCCCTTTGGCAAATCCCGCTTGGCCTGCTCTACATCGCCTTTGGCCTGGCGCTTCTCAGCCTGCCCGGCTTTGGCTCGCAGTTCCTGACATGGGCGCTTGGCGTCATCCTGCTGCTCTCGGGCATTGCCCGGGTCTTCGTAGGCGTGAATTATCTGCGGAGCGGCAAGCGGGCGATGTTTTTTTCCGGTATGCTGGGCGTGATAACCGGCTTCCTTATCCTGGTGGGATATCCGGCAACCAGCGGCTGGGTGATCGGCACATTCCTCGGGGTCGACCTGATCGTGCACGGCATCGGCTGGCTTAACGCGGATCGGGGAGTCTGATCCGCGGTGAGAGCGGCAATCGAAGGAACATCGATGCGACCATGCTGACCTTTGTGACGAAACAGATCCTGGTTGGCGGCGCCCTGCGGTTCCTGCGATCCCTGTCGGCAGGCGGCGTGGTGCTCGGCACGATATTTTTTGCCGCGTCCTTGACGCCGACGCTCATTCCCCGATCCTTTCTCCTGCAGGGTGCCCTTTCCGGCGGATGTTTCGCCGTCGGCTACGCCATCGGCGTCGGCTGGCGCTGGCTCTGGCGCTATATGCAACTGCCCCACCCGCGCGGTCGGATGGAGAGATGGCTCAAGATCGGCGTCCTGGGACTCTGCCTGATCCTGGCGGTCGCTTTTCTCCGGAACACGGCGGCCTGGCAGAACTCCATCCGCACGCTCATGGACATGGAGCCCGTCAGCAGCGCCCATCCCATCGAGATCAGCGCAATCGCCATCCTGACCTTCGTGGCGCTCGTGTTGCTGGCCCGCCTGTTCATGATCGTCGTTCAGTTGATTTCGAAAGGCGCCGATCGTGTCGTCCCGCCACGGGTTTCGCGTGTGATCGGCTTTTCGCTTGGGGTCATCCTGTTCTGGTCCATCGCAAACGGCCTTCTGGTTCGGTACACGCTGCATGTCCTCGATTCATCCTTCGCGGCCTTCGACGCGCTCTTCGAGCCGGATCAGGATCGGCCCACATCACCGCTTCAGACAGGAAGCACGGCATCGCTCATGGCCTGGGAGGAACTTGGCAGGACTGGCCGGCGGTTTGTATCCACCGGCCCGAGCGCGCAAGACATTGCGGGCTTCACGGGCCAGCCGGCCCTGCAGCCCATCCGGGTCTATGCAAGCCTTCATGCCGGCGACAACGCCGCGGAACGGGCAAAGCTGGCCTTTGAGGAACTAAAGCGCGTCGGCGGCTTCGAGCGCTCGGTCCTCGTGGTGATCACGCCGACGGGTACGGGCTGGGTCGATCCCGCGGGGATCGATACCGTCGAATATCTCCACCGCGGGGATATTGCCAGCGTGGCGCTGCAGTACTCCTATCTTTCGAGCCCGCTTTCCCTGCTGGTCGAGCCCGACTACGGCATGGAGGCGGCTCAGGCTCTCTTCGCGCAGGTCTACGGCTACTGGACGACCCTGCCGCGCGACCGCCGGCCAAAACTCTATCTGCATGGGTTGAGCCTCGGAGCCCTGAACTCGGAGCGTTCTACCGACATCTTCGAAATTCTCGGCAATCCGATCCAGGGCGCGGTCTGGAGCGGCCCGCCTTTCGCGAGCAGGATCTGGCAGCAGGTAACGGCAGCGCGCAATGCCGGATCGCCGGCGTGGCTACCTGAATTTCGTGACGGCTCGATATTCCGTTTCATGAACCAGAACGGCTCGACGGTGCCTGCGGAAACCCCGTGGGGGCCAATGCGGATCGTCTATCTCCAATATGCCAGCGATGCGATCACCTTCTTCGACTACCGCGACCTCTACCGTCGGCCCGACTGGATGAACGCACCGCGCGGTCCGGACGTATCTCCTCATCTGCAGTGGTTTCCCATCGTGACCATGCTGCAGCTTGCCGTTGATATGGCGGTGGCCAACGGAACGCCCATGGGGTTCGGCCACGTCTTTGCACCGGAACATTATCTGAAGGCGTGGCTGGCCGTGACCGATCCTCCGGGCTGGAGCCCTCAGGACATCGAGAAGCTCTCGCATTACCTGGCGGAACGCAGCCGATAAGCGAAACATTCCGGAGTGGTCGCAAGCCGGCTATATCGGCTGCTCGTTTTCCCGTGCGATGGGTGCTCCGAAAATCTCCGCTATCCATCGCGTCGACGGGAATTGCGCGCAAAAGGTCAGGATCATGATCGTGATCGGAACGCCGATGAATGCGCCGAACAGGCCCCAGACGAACGACCAGAAGAAAACCGAGAAGAGCACCAGGAACGGCGACATTGCGAGTGCATAGCCCGCCACTCTCGGCTCGATGTAACTGCCGATAACAAACTGGATGACGTTGAGGCCGGCAAAGATGAGAACGGCCGCCTCCGGCGACCCGAACTGCGCCAGGGCATAGGCGCTCGGCAGAAGCGTCGCCACGAACGGTCCCATGAACGGGATGTAGTTGAGGGTAAAGGCAATGACTCCCCACTCTGCGGCAAACCGAAGCCCGAAGACCATGGAAAGAGCCCAGACCAGCCCGCCTGTCGCAAGGCTCATGACGGTCCTTACAAGCATGTAGCGCCGTAGCTTGAAAGCCGTGAGCGCACCGCCATCGATCAAGGCATTCGCGGTGTGATTGGCAAGAGCCGCGCGGATGTTCCTCGCAATGGTTTCCGTATCGAGCAGGCCGAGCAGTACATAGACGACCACGACGACCCAGAATGAGATCGTGGTGTTCAGCCGGGCCGTCACGCCCTGCAGCATCCGCAGCAACCAACCGACATTGAAATGCTCGGCCCACGCACCGGCGATGACAATGCCATGACCTTCAAGCCAGATGGCAAGCTGGCTGTAAAGCGCCTGGAACCGTGCGCCCTCGGCAACGACGGAGCGGCCGATGCGCCCAAACCCCCAAGCGGCGAGCGACGTCAGGACGACGAAGGCACAGATGATGATTCCCACCACCAGCGCAAGGGCCAGCAGCTTGGGCAGGAAACGTTGCAGGTTCCTCTGAAGCGGCCAAACGAGAGCAATGATGAAAAGCGCGCCGGCAATAGGAGCGAAGACGGCCGCCGCTATCTGCAAGGCAGAGACGAGCGCAATGGCCGCGATAATGAAAAGGAGGGCAACCAGCGCTCGGTTATTCATGAAGACAGTGTTCCCCTAGGCAGCGGCGGCGACAGTCGTTCCCGCCACCCGTTGTTCGTTCGAGGTGCAGCCTGCGGCAAGCATCGCGCAGAGCGCTGCAAAAGCGACTTTTCGCATTCTTCTCTCTCCGAAATGAACTCTTCCCCTTGCGGGATCGCAGCATTGCGACGAGGCATCTTCGCAAATATCGTTGGACGAATAATTAGTCGCATGTCCCAAAACCATGCCCCGCGTCTTTAATCGTGCACCAGGGGTCTGTACAAACGCCGGGCGGCATTTCCCAAGTCCGGCCGGCCTCTTCTTAGGGCGGCCAGATCAACGGGACAATGAAAACGGCTACGACGAAATACAATGCCATCAAAGGCGTACCGAGTTTCCAATAGTCGCCGAAGCGGTATCCGCCCGGCCCCATCACCATCATATTCGTCGTCGTGGCAATCGGCGTCATGAACGACGCCGAACCGGCGACGCAAAGACTCATCAGGACAGGTTGCGGCGCGATGTGCATAGCCGTCGCCGCAGCCATCGCGATTGGAATGACCAGCATTGTCGTCGCGGTGTTGCTCATGATCTGCCCCAGGGACGCCGTGAGGAGGAAGAGCCCCGCAAGGAGCGCCGTCGGTCCTGCGGAACCGATCGCGGACGCAAGCTCATCGGCCACGAATTCCGCCGTGCCGGATTCTATCATCGCCGTCGAGATGGGCATCAGCGCCCCGACCATGATCACCGTCGTCCAGTGGACGGCACGATAGGATTGTTCGAGCGTGATGACTCCGGCCGCGACGAGGACGCAAGCGGAAAGAAGTCCTGCGACCGCGGGTGGTACGATGTTTGTCGCCAGCATGATCACAAGCCCAAGGAGCGTGGCGACCGCGATCCCGGCACCCGGGCCCATGGGGACGGCCTGCCGGCGGACGAGATCGGGCGAATCGACGACCAGTACATCGGGATCGTCCAGCCGCCGGTCGAGGGCTTCCCAGCTCCCTTCGAGGAGGATGGTGTCGCCCGCCTTCAACTCGGGTTTGCTGTAGTCGATCTCCGCGCCGCCTCGCTGCACCGCCAGAACGATCAAGTCGCCACTTTCCGTTGCCAGGCCGGGATACATCGGGCGCCCGATCAAGCCGGATCGCGGAGGAATCATGACTTCGGCGAGCCCGGACCGGCGATTGAACGCGGGATTTCCGCCTTCTGTCGGCGCATCCTCGCGAATGGCCAGATGGAGCCGTGCCGCCACATCCGCAACCGCGTCGGCGGTGGCACGGACGAGCAGGTAGTCTTCGGATGTCAATGCCCGACCCCGAACAGGAAGGCCGGACGCGGAGGCCTGGACGGCCATGACCTGCACCTCGCCGGAAGCTCCAAGTTCCACCTTGTCCGACGGTAACCCGACGAGCGGGGAACTCTTCCTGATACGGAGCCGAAACAGGCCGTCCCTCAAGCCATAGTGCTCGACGAGGATCTCGGCATGCTGGCTGAAATCGGCGGGCAGCCTCGCGCTACTCTCGCGGGGCAACAGGCGCTTGCCGAGGAGGAGGACGATGAGCACCGTCCCCACAAGCAAGGGCACGCCCATCAGGGCGAATTCGGCGAATGCGAAACCTTCGAGGCCCGCCTCCTCCAACGCCTCCGAGACGAGGAAATTCTTCGGGGCGCCCGTAAAAGCAGATTGGCACCGGCATGGGCGGAGAATGCCAACGGCATGAGCAATTGGGCCAGCGATTGGCCCATCCGCGCCGCCGCTATCACCGCGACGGGCATCAACGCCGCGACGGCGCCGCTTCCGCTGACGAGGGAGGTCAGGCCGCCAACGGCAATCATAAGAATAAGGAGAAGCCGGGCCGGGTTGTTCTCGCCCGCCCCTGCCATCAGGATTTTCCCGGCCCATGCCGTCACACCCGTCCTTTCGAGCGCGGCACTCACGACGAAGAGACTGGCGATAAACAGGACCGCACGATCACCGAACCCGGCGAAAGCCTGCTCGAGGGTGACAAGGCCGGCAGCCCAAAGAGCGAGTGCCGCCGCGCAAGCGACGGCGATCACCGGCAGCTTGTTCCACGCAAACAGTGCGATCGTCGCAAAGATGATGAGACCGGTGCTTTGAATAGCGGTCACAACTCATCCTCCCCTGACAATCCCAAGGCCCGATGAACTCACAACCGGCCTGCCTTTGCAAGTCGTGCCGAGACGGGAGACCGGCATGTCCGGCCTCCTGTCAGTGCACGGCTCTATTGGCTCCAGTCACGAAGCTGCTGCTGGAGCCGCGACGATCTCGGCCTGGGCGGCTGACAGCGCTTCGCGCAGGGCGGCTTCCTTGGTCTCATCGAACGACGTCTGCAGGAGTTCGCCGCCGACGCCCTTGAGGTCTGCAAGAACCTTGTCAGTCGTCATCTTGCGCACCAGCAGGAAAAGGCCGGCCGTTCCAGGCTGAAGCACGCTGGCGGCGTCCTTCATGAAATCGTCCTTGATACCGACGTCGCTGAGTTTCCCGCCAAGCGCGCCGGAGGCAGCGCCGAGAGCGGTCCCCACAAGCGGCATCAGGAAGATGGCGCCGATCAACGTGCCCCAAAGGGCGCCCGACGCCGCGCCGCGCGTCGTGAGGTTGACGAGCTGGTTCAGCTTGATCTGCCCCTTGTCATTCTTGACGACGACAACGGCATCGCCGAGCTCGATCAGATACTCCCGTTGCAGCGACAGCACCTTCTGGCGCACCTCCTCTGCCTTTTCTTCCGTCGGGAACCCGATGAAAACCAGATCGCTCATGTGAATCTCCTCTTCATTGAAACACCAGCCTTGCGGGATGCCCTGCACACTCCAATCCTCGCCTGCCGTTTAGCAGGCACAATCGGGCGCATGCAGGCCGAGGTGCGGCTTGCCCCAGTTGTTCGGGACGCTAACAAGTGGGGCGGCGATAAGGATGAGCGGTGAATCCCAAAATTGCGCAGGCCGTCCCGTTTTGGCCTTGATTGCTTCGTTCGAAGCGGGAAGGGAATTCACGTCTAACGGCTGCCGGCGATATCGACGAGCAGGATCGAGGCAGTCACAACAAAAGTTGCGGCAAGGAGCGTGATCCGATCGGTGTTCTCGGTGACGGGCACCACATGAAACAGCCCCGTCTGCGGCGCGGCGCAGGCCACCGAACAGACATGGAAAACAGCGAGCGCGAACAGGCTTCGCCAGCACATCGTCTCACCTCCGCAGGTCACGGGCAGTGCCGATCGGACCCTATGCCGGCTTCTCGCTGGATACCTTCGGCCGGCTTCTCCGGCTTTCCGGCTTCGTCGAGGCCCTTGGCCGATGCGCAAGCATCGCTCCGCGGGCCTCTCCTGGCCGGAAAACCCGATCGAGCCGGTCCTATGGGTTTCTATCATCGGTCCTTGGTATTACCCACCTGCTTCAAGTCCTCCCACCCGGTCAAGGCTTTCTCTCATAAACTGAATTGTCGCTCACGACTCCGGGACGGAGTGCGTAGCTTCGGGATTCCCGGCTCATGACTTATCCTGTCTCCCGGCTAATCTCCGGATGGGGTGGCCTACCGGTGCCCGGCGGGCCATGACGCCCGGTCCGCGGGGCCAACCTCTCAAAGGAACACCAGGATTGAACCCGGTAGCCCTCATAGTGACGATCACCGCCGTTTCGATCGTTCTCTTTGTCTGGAACAAGGTGCAGGCCGCTGTCGTCGCGATGCTCGTATGCCTTCATTGTGGACGTTGGGGGTTCTCAGCCTCAACCAGGCACTTGCGAGCTTTGGCGATCCGGCTGTCATCTTCATTACGACGCTCTTCGTGGTTTCCGTCCTTGTCGTGCCGCTGATCTGGTCGTTCTAGATCGATAGCGCGACGCGAGGGATTTTCTCAATGCCGGCCGATGGGACCGGTCGAAAGACATAGTGCAGGAATGAAGCGATGACGACTCATGGCGATGAGGGACTGGACCGCCGCAGCTTCATGATCGCGTCGGTTGCCACGGTGGGAGCGACCGGGCTCATGGCGACGACGGCCCATGCCCAAATATCATCCCGTACAATTAAGAAAGGCTCCGAGCATGGTCGATAAACTCCAAAATGGCATCAAGCGCCGCAATCTGATCAAGGCATCCGTTGCTACGGTCGGGGCGGCAACGGTGCTTGCCGCCAATGCCATCCCAGCGGCTGCGCAAGCCTTGTCCTCCACCGACGCCACGACTGGAAAGGGAACGGTTTATACCGGAGAAACAATCCAGGGAAAGAAAGTCGTCAGCGCACTCGACGTCAACGACCTAGAGCCCGGTCGGAGGCACCATCTGTACTTTCAGGGCGTGCAGATGCGTACCGGAGAGTACTGGTACGTGTCCGTAATCGTCGCCAGAGGCGCAAAACCAGGAAAACGCGTCGTTCTGACCAGCGGCGTACACGGCGACGAGATGAGTTCGGTGCATACGGTCATGACCGTTATGAACCAGCTCGATCCAGCACAGATGTCGGGGACGGTGATGGCGGTCACGGACATAGCGCGCCCCGCCATGTTGGCCATCCAGCGCAAATGGCCCAACTCGAGCAGGAGCATCGACCTGATCGATATGAACAGGGTCTGGCCGGGGAACGAGAACGGCACCGCGCCCGACCGGCATGCCGCGCTGGTGTTCAACCGGCTGCTGCGGCCGAACGCGGACGCCGCGATCGACTTCCATACCGGGACGACCGGCTTCGAGGTCAGCGCATTCAATATTGCCGATATGAATGTGCCAGAGGTCAAGGCGATGGCCGATCTCTATCCGGTCGGCCAGATTCTCGACATGCCGCAACATGCCTTTCCGACAACCCTGCACAATGCGCTTCTCGCCGCAGGCGTCCCGGCGATCTGCCCGGAGGTCGGTGCCGCGCGCGTCCTGGACCTCTCGATGATTGCGCAGTTCGTAGAGGGTACAATGAACGTGCTCAAGCATCACGGGATCGTCGCCGGCCCAATGGGGCGGACCGGCAAGGATGTGCGCGTCTTTGTCGGTCGTGGCGCAGTCCCGGTTGCCGCAACCCAGGGAGGGTTCGTCGAACATCTGGTCAAGCTCAACGACAAGGTCGAAGCCGGCCAGAAGTTCGCCATCCAGCGCAACAGCTTCGGTGAAGTAGTCGCTGAGTATGCGAGCAGCGTGACCGGCGAGATGTCGGGCCTGCGCACCGATGTGATGTCCGAACCCGGAGACAACCTGGCGTTCATTCTGTTCGAGAAGCCGGTCCCGGACGGCGAGGACATCTATCAGGAGTAGTTGCGCCTACAGACAAGAACCCGCCGGCCGCTATGATTTCAGCGACCGGCGGCGCACCGGACCCTGTCTTCTCTTCCCAACGCCCCAATTTGGAGTTCCATGATGTTGAGAAATCTATCGCTCGCGGCAATTGGCACCCTGTTGCTTGCAAGCTCCGGACATGCCGAGTCCGGCACGTCGATTGGTGCAGGAAACCCTTACCCCGTCGGCGACTACACATGCCAGGACGGCACGAATCTGGCAGTGCGTCTGTTCGGCGAGCACGCTTCGGTATCCGTCAACGGCGCGCCCGCGGTTGATCTGCCGGCCATGGGGACAGAAGGAACGACCTATTCGAACGGCCGGTGGACGCTGACCATCGTGCAGGGACAACTGTCGTGGGGCGTCGGCCGCGCCGCGCCGTCGCCATGCACCGGCGGTTGAGCGACTCGCCGTAAGAAAATCACTGCCACCGACGGTGCTATCCGCAAATGCCCAGGAGGCCGGCCAGAAGGTCGCGATCCAGAGAAACACATTCGGCGAGGTGCTGACGGAATACACGGCGGCACGCAGTGGCAAGGTCGGCGCCAGACGGACAGACGCAACGGCCGAGCCCGGAACGCCGATCATCTTCATCATATTCGACAGCGCGAGCGCCGTCGGCGGAGATGTGGTGGTCGAATAGGCACCCATCACGATTTTCCAGAAAGCGAAAGGAAAGCCCATGTTGCGTGTTGGAGAAAAGTATCGTCACCTTGCCCACGACGCCCGCTGCGGCTGCTTCAGCCCGGACCTGCAGAAGGCCTCTCGCCGGCTGGAGGCCTTGTCGCGGCGTGGCTTTCTGTCCGGCCTGGCTGCGGCCGCCGTCGCCACCGGCTTTCCCGCGCAAGGCTTTGCCCAGGCGGAAGCCAAGCCGATCAAGACCCTACTGCGCAAGGCGCGCCTCTTCGACAGCAAGGCCGGTACGGTCATCGACAATGTTCAAGTTCTTGTGGTCAACAACCAGATCGCCGGGATTGACCGTACCAACACGCCGCCGCCGGAAGACGCAACCGTTCTCGACTGCCGGAACGGCGTCATCATTCCCGGGTTGATCGATGCGCACTGGCACGCCATCTTTGCCGCGGTTCCGTTGAATCTCCTCCTCGGTGGAGACCCCGGCATCATCTTTGCCGCTTCGACTGCCGAAGCCGACCGCACGCTACTGCGCGGTTTCACGACCGTGCGGGATCTTGGCGGGCCTGTCTTTTCGTTCAAGCAGGCCATCGACGCCGGCATGATCCCCGGACCGCGAATCTATCCGTCCGGGGCCATGATCACCACGTCCGGCGGGCACGGAGACCTGCGTCTTCCGCACGAAATCCCGAGGGATGGCGGCAAGCTGAGCGGGGGCGAACTCCTGGGCGGCTCCGCAATCGTCGATGGGATCGACGATCTCAAGCTCCGGATCAGGGAGCAGCTCCTGCAGGGCGCCTCGCAGGTCAAGCTTGTCGGCAGCGGTGGCGTATCGTCGCCGCGCAGCCCGCTGGACATGACGACATTCAGCGAGGAGGATCTGCGCGCGGCCGTGAGCGTCGTGGAGGATTGGAACACCTATATAGCGATCCATGCCTATACGCCTCGCGCCGTGCAACGCGCCCTCAAGGCCGGCGTGACCTGCATCGAGCACGCTCACCTCATGGACGAGGAAACAGCCATCATGATCGCCGCAAAGGGAGCGTGGCTCAGCATGCAACCCTTCCTGACGATGGAGGATGCATCATCCCAAAGCGGGCCGGGTCTTGAACGCATACAGCAGCTCTTCGCCGGAACGCCGAGGGCTTATCAGTTTGCGCGCAAGCACGGCATCAAGACCGCCTGGGGCTCGGACGTGCTCTTTTCACCGGAACTCGGCCCCCGGCAGAACATCATGCTGACCCATCTGAGCAACTGGTATCGCAACGCCGAAGTGCTGCAAATGGCGACCTCCGGCAACGCGGAGCTGCTCGGGCTTTCCAACCTGCGCAATCCCTATCCCGGCAAGATCGGGGTCATCGAGGAAGGCGCCCTGGCCGATCTTGTCGTCATCGACGGCAATCCGGTCGACGACATTGCCCTGCTCGAAAACCCGCAAAAGAATTTCACGGTGATCATGAAGGACGGCCGTGTGCACAAGAACATCCTCTGAGATCGCGAGGCATTTGCTTGAGGAACCCACAGCCGAAGAGCGTCGGCGCTCCCCGCGAGAGCATTTTCCGCCGCATGAAGGTGGCGGCGTGCGTGTTGCCAGCGGTTTCGATCGTCCTGTTCGCCGAACCCGCAGCGGCGGTCGATCCGCATCACGGCGACCATGAATGTGTCGTCCTCGTGCATGGCCTTGCCCGTGGCGCGGGCTCATTCTGGCTGCTGGAGAAGGCCCTCGCGCGGCGCGGCTATCATGTCGTGAATACCGAATATCCATCGACAACGGCGAAGATATCCGAACTCGCCGACCATATGGGAGCAGCGGTGGCACAATGCGGGGCGCGCCATGTCCACTTCGTGACGCACTCGCTAGGCGGGATTCTCGTGCGCCACTGGCTCGCCAAACACCCCCGGCCGAAGCTGGGCCGCGTGGTGATGCTGGGACCTCCGAACCACGGCTCGGAAATCGTCGACCTGTTCGGCAATCTGCCGCCATTCGCATGGATCAACGGCCCGGCCGGGCTTGAGCTTGGGACGGGAGCGGATGCAGCCCCCAACCTTCTGCCCAAACCCGACTATCCCGTCGGCATCATTGCGGGCGATATCTCGGTCAATCCCATCTACAACTCGGTTCTACCGGGGCCGAACGACGGTAAGGTTACCGTCGAATCCACGAAAATCGAGGGCGCAACCGACCATCTCGTGGTCCACGCGACGCACACCTTCATGATGTACAATCCGATCGTAGTCATCGAAGTGTTGAATTTTCTCGGCACCGGCGCATTCCAGCATGGTCTTTCGTTCACCTCTGCATCCAGACAGCTTGCAGCGGTTTTCGAATAGAAGATGCCCGAACCTTGTCCTCCCCGGGTCTATTCCGCAGGCTCACCAGGACGCCCCCGCATCCCGCAAGGGTGCGTTCGCCCACGACCAGTGTCACCGTTTTCGGATAGGGCATTCCCGTCATCGTGTCGGAACAGGTCTTCTCGGCAATAATCATGGTGAAAGCCTGTCCCCGACAACGGCGGAATAGGTTTGCCGGGCATCCGTTGCATGCGCCGCGGGAACAGGCTCGACGGAAAGGGTCTCCCCGTCCTGAGTACGGACTATTATTCCCGTCTCGGACATCTCCAACTGCCAGCCCGGCTCATTTCCGCGGGCGTTGAGGGTCGTGGCCCGCGCTGAATGCGCAGCGACGAGACCCACGACGAGCGCCATGCTCACTCGTGCGAGGGATCGGCTCGCAAAGATTCTGATCATGGGCACAGCCTCCAGACGAGGAACGGCTTGTCATGGACCATGGCCGCAAAATAGTCGATGCGCCGCCAAGGCTTGCACCTGAAGAGCCACGAAACAGGTACGGTGGACCCGGAATTGGGATTCCCTGCCCATCTCCTCCCTCACATGTTACTATTCTACTGTCTCGTGCCGCATCCGCGGTTCACCGAGGTAACACATCGTTAACGATGTTTGCTCAGGGTTTATTTTCAATATAAGATCAGAGTTGCAACCTTTGGGAGAATAAGATTTCTTCGATCGCACTGCATATGTGCCGATTTCAGCGAACTTCATGCGTGCTTACACTTGATTTAGGGAGCTATCATGGACGCACTGGTAAAATATGGGCAGAAGCCAAGCGATCTTTTCCTTGATGAGCCTCTAAAATGTGCGATCGAATGCGACACGGGCTGTGCCTCTTCGCATCAGCGCTTCGAGTTCTTCCGCAGTTGGCATTCTGACATCGTCGATGTCGGGCTTCGATGCGGCGATACCATCACTTTCGAGGCGCAGGAAAAGATCTGGCCGCTCGGGGACTGTGCATTTGCCGCGATCGACGCCTCTCCCCATCACCTCCTTCGTTGGGAGCACAAGAGAAAGCCGGCCGTCGATCATTGGCTCGTGACCGTGAAACCGGCAGCTGAAACTGCGTCGACCAACGGCAAGCCCCGGCGAAAGCTTCGCATGAAGAACCTGGCAGCACCCGACGTCTGCGAAACCGAGGGCGGAATCATCGCGCTTTTCCTCCCTCACAGCGCAGTTGTCGCCCCTCTCCATCCCGAAATCTCGGACAATGCTGGCGAATTCCTTGCGGATTATCTGACCCTGCTTCACAGCAATCTCGCCCATCTCACGCAAAGCAATGTTTCCGGCGTCGTTGAAGCGACCACGCAGATGGTCGCCGCAACGCTTGCCCCTTCTCATGAAAAGCTGGAGGAGGCACAGGCTCCGATCGACGCCGTGATCACCACGCGCGCCATTCGCGCGATCAATTGCAGACTTGCAGACCCTGAATTGACCCCGGACCATCTTTGCCGAAGCGTTGGCGTTTCCCGGTCACGCCTCTACCGGATTTTCGAGCCGGCCGGCGGCATCTCCAATTATATCCGCCGCAAGCGCCTGCTTGAAACGCGACGCGTGCTCGCGGAGAGTACAGATGGGCGTTCGGTCTCGAACATTGCCGAGAGCATGGGTTTCACCGACCCGTCGACCTTCAGCCGAATGTTCAAACGGGAATTCGGACTGTCCCCAAAGGAAGCCCGCGCCCTCGGGTGGCAAGGAGTGCAGCACTCCACCTGGCTGGAAATCGATCAACCTGTCGGCTGCCCGAATACCCTCAACAGCCTCCTGATCAACAACTCATTGGGCTTATCGATAGGCGCCAGCTCTTGAGAGCATGGGTCGCCATGGGAAATAATTGGACAATTTACCCACAATTGGGATTCGCTGCATATGTTCAAATTCCATGGCGGAACTAGAATCGCCTCATCGCCCGAGCCTGACGACACAACGCTCAATCGCTTAATTTTGGCTCGGGTTCATTTTATGCCGAGACGGCAATACCGATTTTCGCGACCTCCGGTCACTGCCGTCCCCGGGAAAGGCTGACGCTCTAGCCAAGATCGGACGCGAGAATGCACTCGACATTGCTACGTCCTCGTCTCCGTCCGTCGAGCAATTTATTTCTATCGAACATGGCACGCTGGCGTCGCAGAAATCCAGTCTACGGAAGAAGACGTCCATCGGGATGGCTGGCCGGAAAGTCTGGAAAACGGGTGATCTGGCCCTGAGTTCAAGAATGCCCGGGACCAGGAAGCGACGTCCGCTCAGCCCGGCTCCGGTCGATGAAACCGGCGAAGCATGCAACTCGCTGGACCACCACCTGATCGACAGTTCCCGCGTTCTCTCGCTAACGCCCAACGATAGGGAGGTTTCATGCAGCACAAGGCTCAAACAGCAGCGGAAGGCAACGGAGAGGCCGCCTTGAAGTGTGTCATCGACATAGACACGTCCGGGGCGCCGCCTGCAGAACAGTTCGATCTGTACAGAAACTGGAACGCCAGTCTGGTGGATATCACGCTCCTGCGGGAGAGGTTCAAGGCTTTCGCCGCCCGCCAAAGGGCTTGGCAACTGGGCAATCTTGCTCTGGTGTCGCTGGAGTTTCCCGGTACTGGCTATCACCGGCGCTGGAGCGGCAGGAAGAACCCGGTTTTCGATCACTGGATTCTTTCTGTCCCACGCACGCTTCCTGCGGGTGGCGGGCCGGAGCAGGTTGGAAAATTGTGCTGGCAATGCCTTGCGGTACCGCATGAAGAAGAGGCTGAGGACGATGGCGCCCTCGTTCTGTTCCTTCCACGGGATTTTGCGTTCTCGCAACCGGTCGATCTCGCCATACGCCCGGAAATGGCGGCCTTCATCGCCGACTACATCCAGCTCCTCTATCGCTCACTTCCCGATCGGACGGAACGCGATGCCGAATACATCGCCGTCGCGACGATCAACCTGCTCGCCGCTTGCATCACCCCGTCCCGTAATCACGTTTTCGAGGCGGAGGGGCCGATCAATGCGGTGATCATGGCGCGTGCGAACAAGCTCATCGCCGCTCGGCTCACCGAGCGCGATCTATCGCCAGAAAAACTGTGCCATGACCTGAACGTCTCTCGGTCGCGGCTCTACCGGATTTTCGAGCCGACCGGAGGAATCTCCAGTTATATCCGGCGCCAACGCCTGCTGCGCACCAGGAACATCCTTGTCGACAGCACGGACAGGCGGTCGATTTCGGCCATCGCCGAAGAATGGGGGTTCATGGACGCATCGACATACAGTCGGACATTCCGGCGCGAATTCGGCATGACCCCGAAGGAGGCCCGCGAGACGGGCTGGCTCGGGATCAAGCATCCATGGGCTCCGCCCGGGGGACCACATGGTGATGTGGCCCCGTCCCTGAACGTCCTTCTGATGAACAGCTATCTCGCAGGGCAATTGTAAACGGTTCCCGATTGCGCTTGTTCGGAACCATCAGCCTGCTTGTTCCAAGCGTTCAGGGTGCCGGCTGTGAGGCCAGAGGATTTACCCGGCTTAATCGACATCCCTGTGCAGTTTATCCCGGCTTCATGCACCGGGTCCATTTTTCCGTAGATGACGGCAAATCCCCGGGATTTAAAGGCATTTTCCCTTTCCGCCCAGCGCCATGCAGAAATATGATTCCTTGCCGACGCTCGGAACGCGATGATCGCCTCTGGGTTTTGTTCACGGCCTCGGCCGCGGGCATTGACGTTTTCCGGAGTGGAACATGGGAATTTCCGACAGCTTTTCTGGTGTCCTTTTCGCCTCGCTGATCGCAGCTTCGCAGTTGATACTGGCTCCAGCGCGCGCTGAAGACATGAAGGTTACAACGTTCACCGTTACACTGGAGGATGTTTCACCGAAACACGAATTCGTGGGCCGTGTGGAAGCACTCAACGCCATCGACATTCGCTCCCGCATCGACGGCTTTATCGACGAACGGCTGTTCGAGGAAGGTTCCTCCGTTGAAAAAGGCCAGGAGTTGTTCCGGATGGACAGCCGCGCGCTCGACATCGCGCTGGCCGATGCGAAAGCCTCCCTTGCCCGCGCCGAAGCAACCCTGGTCGATGCCGAACGGCAGCTTGTGCGAAACCGCTCCCTCAACCAGTCCGTCGCCCGTGCGACAACCGAGCAGAGCGAGACCACGCGCGACACGGCCGCTGCGAGCGTCCAGTCGGCTGAAGCGGCCGTAAGACAGGCTGAGCTCAACCTCAGCTACAGCCACATCACCTCTCCCCTGAAAGGGCGCATTGGGACGGCCGCTCTTGCGGCAGGCAGCTTCGTCAATTCCGCCTCGCCGGCATTGGCGCGCGTCGTGCAGATGGACCCTATTCGGGTGGTCTTCTCGGTGAGCGACCGCACCTTGCTCGAACTTAGGGATGCTGCCGGCGGAGTAAGCAAGGACGACCTTGCCAGCCGGTACAAAACGTCCCTGAGGCTATCGAACGGGCAAGTCTACGCACACAAGGCGCCGATCGCATTCCTGGGAAGCGAGGTCGATGAGCGAACTGGGACCCTTCCCGTTCGGGTGCTCTTTCCCAACCCCGACCTCCTGCTCATCCCCGGCCAATTCGTGACGGTCGTCGCCTCCGAAACCGCACGGATCGAACGCCCGACCGTCCCCCTCGGCACGGTACAGCAGGACCGCGAGGGCAAATACGTCATGCTGGTCGATCCGGACAGGAAAGTCATCCAGCGCCGCATCACCGTAGCCGAGCAGGCACATGGAAACTGGATCGTCGAAACCGGACTGGTGGGTGGCGAAAGCGTGATTGTCGACGGACTCCAGAACATTACGGAGGGATCCGTGGTGGAGATCGCCACAGGCGCAGACGCATCTCAACCGGCGGTTTCCAAATGAATATTTCCGCCCCTTTCATCGGCCGCCCCCGCTTCGCAATGGTGATCGCGGTCGTCATGCTCATCGCCGGCACGGTCGCTCTCCTGCAGATTCCGGTCGCGCAGTTTCCCCAGATCACACCGCCGGAAGTCCAGGTTTCCGCCAGCTATCCCGGTGCCAACGCAACGGTGATGACCGACAGCGTCGGCGCCCCGATCGAAGAACAGGTGAACGGCGTCGAGGGCATGATGTACATGTCTTCGTCCAGCTCCGATAACGGCACCTACAGCCTGACGGTGACCTTCGAAGCGGGGACCGACCCCGCGATCGCCCAGGTCAACGTCCAGAACCGCGTTGCTCTGGCAACGCCCCGCCTTCCGGCCGCCGTCACCCAGGCCGGGGTAACGGTCCGTAGCCGCTCGTCCAGCATGCTGCTCGGCCTGGCCATCTATTCCCCGAAGGGCACCAGGGACGAGGTCTTCATCAGCAACTACGCGTCGGTGAACATTCGCGATGCCATCGCCCGCCTTCCCGGTGTCGGCGAGGCCAGCGTGTTCGGGCCGACCTACAGCATGCGCATCTGGATGAATCCCGACCGTATGGAGGCGCTGGGCATCACGGCAGCAGATATCAGCTCTACGATCCGGGCGCAGAATGCCCAGGCCTCGGCCGGCCAGATCGGTTCGCCTCCCGCCACGACGGGACAGCAGATGCAGCTTACTGTGACGGCGCGCGGGCGGCTCGCCAGCGAGGCCGAGTTCGGCGATATCATCGTCAGGAGCAACCGCGACGGCGGGGTCGTCCGGCTTCGCGACGTCGCGCGCGTGGAACTCGGCGCCCAGTCCTATGACACGGCTTCCACCCTCAACGGCCGCCCGAGCGCGACCGTCGTCGTCTACCAGTCCTCCGACGCCAATGCGCTCGGGGTCTCGACAGCCGTTCTCGGCGAACTGGAAAGGCTTTCGACGCAGTTCCCGGATGACGTCGCCTATACGCTCGTCTTCGACACGACATCCTTCGTGCGGGAGACCATCCGCGAGATCTTCGAGACGCTCGCGATCACCTTCGTGCTCGTCGTTGCCGTGGTCTTTGCATTCCTGCAGGACTGGCGCGCGACCGTCATCCCATCCCTGACGATCCCCGTGTCGCTGATCGGCGGCTTTGCTGTTCTTTACGTGCTGGGCTATTCGGCGAATACGATTACGCTCTTCGCCGTCATTCTGGCGATCAGCCTCGTGGTGGATGACGCCATCATCGTCGTGGAAAATGTCCAGCGCTTGATGAGCGAACAGGCCATGGACATTCGCACCGCGACCCTCGCCACCATGCAGCAGGTCACCGGCCCGATCGTCGCGACGACACTGGTGCTTGCCGCGCTCTTCATTCCGGTCGCGTTCCTGGCCGGCATCACCGGCGAACTTTATCGCCAGTTCGCTGTCACGATCCTCGTGACGATCGTCTTCTCGACGATCAATGCCCTGACCCTGAGCCCGGCTCTGTGCGTACTCATCCTCAAACCCGCGCCGGAACGCAAAACAGGGATTTTCAGCAAGCTGAACAGCGGCTTGGATGCGTCCCGCCGGTTTTATCTGCGGATGTTTGCGATTTTTGCGCGCCGTCTTGTGCTTTCCGGCGTACTCTTCGTCGCTGTCGTGGCCGGCATTTATGGCTTTTATCGCATTCTGCCGACCGGCTTTGTGCCGGCTGAGGATCAGGGATATATGTTCATGAACGTGCAGCTTCCGAACGCTGCATCGCTGGAAAGAACCCAGCAGACGATAGCGGAGGTCAGTTCCCTCCTTCAGCGAACACCGGGGATTGCCAATACGATCGGCATTGCCGGCGTCAGCATGGTCGGCGGGGGTGGTTCGAACAGCGGCATGATCATTTCGGCGCTGGAACCGTGGAGCGAGCGCGGAGCGGACCAGAGTGTGTTCTCCCTGATCAACCGGCTGCGCCCCGAGCTTGCAGCGATATCGACCGCGTCGATCGTGCCCTTTAATCCGCCCGCAATTCCCGGGCTCGGCACCACCGGCGGCTTCGACTTTCGTCTTCAGGCGAGGGCCGGACAAAGTCAGCAGGAACTCGCCGAGGTCATGCGCGACCTGATCATTCGCGCAAACCGGACACCCGGACTTGCCGGCGTGTTCAGTACGTTCTCGGCCGATGTCCCGCAGCTCTACCTCGACATCGACCGAAAGCGGGCCGAGCTCTATGGCGTTTCGCCCGCGGCGATCTTCAGCACGCTGCAGGCCCATCTGGGATCCGCCTATGTCGACGATTTCAATATTTTCTCAAGGGTGTATCAGGTCCGGCTGCAAAACGAGCCGGCCTTCCGCCAGCGCATCGAGGACATTCAGCGCCTGAGGGTGCAAAGTCAGTCCGGCGATCTCGTTCCCCTGCAAAGCATGGTTTCGATCTCGACGATCTACGGCGCAAGCTCGGTCAACCGGTACAACCTGTTTTCGTCCGCCGCGGTCAACGGGCAGGCGGCCGTCGGTACCAGCTCGGGCCAGGCGCTTGCAATCATGGGAGGACTGGCTGAAGAAGCAATGCCGTCCGGATTCGGTTTCGAATGGACAGGACTTGCGCTTCAGGAAATGCAGGCGGGCAGCGAGACGGTGCTCATCCTTCTCATGGGGATCGTTTTCACCTATCTTTTCCTCGTCGCTCAGTATGAAAGCTGGAGCGTGCCGGTCGCCGTCATGCTGTCGGTCGCCGTCGCGGTCGTCGGCGCGCTGGGCGCTCTCGTCGTTGGAGGGATTGATCTCAATATCTATGCCCAGATCGGCCTGTTGCTGCTCGTTGGTCTTGCGGCGAAGAATGCCATCCTGATCGTGGAATTCGCAAAGGAACGCCGAGAGGAGGGCATGAGCATCGTCGAGGCCGCGACCGAAGGAACGTCCCAGCGCTTCAGGCCCGTGCTGATGACCGCCCTCGCCTCGATATTGGGCGTCGTGCCGCTGGTCATCGCCTCCGGTGCCGGAGCCGGTAGCCGCCAGGCGATCGGCGCCACGGTTCTTGGCGGCCTGCTGCTCGGCACCATCCTGGGACTTGTAGTGATCCCGGTGCTTTACGTAGCCGTCCAGACAGCGCGGGAAGCTCTCAAACAACGGCTGTTCGGCATGAAGCCCGCTGTACCCGAGGCTGCCGGAAAGTAGCCGGCTCCGGCCTTCTCCTCTCGGAGACGACCAGGGGCAACGCGCGCATTCAATCCAGTGTTTTCCGCTCAAGATAGCGCGCGCGGTTTTCCTCGGGCGTCGTGGAATCGGCTGGTTGCACCGGCACAAGGGCCTTGAATGCCCCCTGCCCCAGGAGCATGAGCCAGGTGACGAGAACGAAGGTGGATGTCAGGACGGGCATTCCGATCGGTTTGAGGAAGATGGCGATGGATGCCCAGAGCCAGCTCGCAACCACGGCGCCGAAAATGGCATAGAGCAGGCTTCGCCAGGTGAGAACCAGGAAGACGCCGCCGAGCGCCATCGCGGTCAGGGCGGAATTGTAGCCGAAGAGGCCGTCCCGCACCGCCCCTTCGGGGCCGCCATAAAGGGCCGCCACCACAGTGCCGACGATCGCGCCCAGAAGGCCCATTGCCGCGCAGATGCGGGAGTTCAGCGCAATGGCGACAAGGATGACGTAGCCGGAAATCCAGTTGTCCTGAAAGAATATCTGGCCGATCGACGTTCCTATTCCCTCATACCATGTCGAGAGAATATAGGGCACCGTTTCGGAAAACTGCTCGGGCGAGATCGGCTTGGCCATCGGCCCCGCATCGATCGCATCGAATTTCAAAACGGCAAAGAGAAACAGCCAGCCGACAAGGACGAAGGGCATCGTCAGGGGGGCGACCTTGTGAGGCCCCAGGATTGCGGCTGTGCTGGCAAAGGTCATCGTCGTCAAGGCGGCGGCGCAGATGAGATAGACGGCCATCGCAGGGGACGGCACGGCACCCGTCCGAAAATCCTCGCTGGTGAAGGCGATGAGGGCTAGTCCGACCAGCGCACCGTTGAAGCCGTACAGCCCATCACGCATCATGCCTCTGTCGGCCTTGAGGAGAAGGGCGGTCGCCGTGCTCGAGATGACGCCGAGGATACAGATCGCGGCGTAGATCCAGGAATTCCAGGCAAGCGCGACGAGGATCACAAGCCCGGACAGGGGATTGTTCTGAAAGACGACCTGGCCTATGCCCCGCAGGGACCAGTCCACGAAGGACAGGGGCGGATGATCACGAAAACGATCCAACTGCATTGATCTCTGCTCCTCGGGTAAGATCCGGACCTGCACGTTTCGCCCGTCGATCCAGGCGCAGTCGATGGAGGATAGGCGCGGCAGCCGCGCCCATCCTTTTCAGCGCCTAGAAAAGGAAGTAGCGCTGGCTCATCGGCAGGGCGTCCGCCGGCTCGCAGGTGATCAGTTCCCCATCGACGAGCACATTGTAGTTCTGGGGATCGACCTCCAGCTTCGGCGTGCGATTATTGTGCACCATGTCCTTCTTGGTGACCGTCCGGGTACCCTTGACGGCAACAAGTTGCTTGGACAGCTTCAGTTTCTCGCCGATCCCGTCGTCAAGCGCGGCTTGCGAGACGAAAGTGACACCCGTTGAACCCAGCGCCCGTCCGAGCACGCCGTACATCCGGCGATAGTGGACCGGCTGGGGTGTCGAAATCGACGCGTTCGGATCGCCCATCGGGGCAATCGCGATCATCCCGCCGATCATGACCAGCTGCGGCTTGACCCCGAAGAAAGACGGCTTCCAAAGTACGAGATCGGCGCGCTTGCCGATCTCGACGGAGCCGATTTCGTGGGCAAAGCCATGGGTCAGCGCCGGATTGATCGTATATTTGGCGACGTAGCGCTTGACGCGGAAATTGTCGTTCCGCTCGCTGTCTTCCGGCAGAGGGCCGCGCTGCACCTTCATCTTGTGCGCTGTTTGCCAGCAACGAAGTGTCGTCTCGCCGATGCGGCCCATCGCCTGGGAATCCGACGACATCATCGAAAAGACGCCGAGATCGTGAAGGATGTCCTCCGCGGCGATCGTCTCGCGCCGGATGCGCGACTCGGCGAAGGCGACGTCCTCGGGGATCTGCGGGCTGAGATGGTGGCAGACCATCAGCATGTCGAGATGTTCGTCGATCGTATTGATCGTGTAGGGCCGTGTCGGGTTCGTGGAGGAGGGCAGGATATTCTCCTCTCCGGCCGCCGTAATGATGTCGGGCGCATGGCCACCACCGGCGCCTTCCGTATGGAAGCTGTGGATCGTCCGTCCCTTCATCGCAGCGAACGTATCGCGCACGAAACCGCTCTCGTTGAGCGTATCGCTGTGCAGCGCGACCTGGATGTCCATCTCGTCGGCGATGGTGAGGCAGTTGTCGATCGCTGCCGGTGTCGTGCCCCAGTCCTCGTGCAGCTTGAGACCGACGACGCCCGCGCGGATCTGCTCGCGCAACGGTTCGGGCAGGCTGACATTGCCCTTTCCAAGCAGACCGACATTGATCGGCAGCGCATCGACTGCCTCGAGCATCCGGTGGATCGCCCAAGGCCCGGCCGTCACGGTCGTCGCGAGCGTGCCGACCGTCGGGCCGATGCCCCCGCCGACGAGCGTGGTCGTTCCGCTTGCCAGTGCTTCCTCCGCCTGCTGCGGGGCGATGAAGTGGATATGCGTGTCTATGCCGCCGGCGGTGAGGATGCGCCCCTCACCGGCAATGACGTCCGTCGCACCGCCAATGATGATGGTCACGCCGGGCTGGATATCGGGATTACCGGCCTTGCCGATGCCGGTGATGCGGCCGTTCTTGATGCCGACATCGGCTTTTATGATGCCCCAGTGATCGACAATGATGACATTGGTAATGACCATGTCGGCGACCTCAATCGCCGGGCGCTGGCTCTGCCCCATGCCGTCGCGGATCACCTTGCCGCCGCCGAAGGTCACCTCCTCTCCGTAAACGGTGCGGTCCTCCTCGATCTCGATGACGAGTTCCGTATCGGCCAGCCGCATCCTGTCGCCCTTGGTGGGGCCGTAGAGATCGGCATAGGCCTGTCGTGTGATCGTTCCCATTCGTGCCTCCTACAGCTTGCCCATAACCTTGGCGTTGAACCCGTAAACCTCGCGCTTGCCGTCGAGCGCCACGAGTTCCACGGTGCGTTCCTGGCCCGGCTCGAAACGGACTGCCGTTCCCGCCGGAATGTTGAGGCGGAAACCTCGCGTGGCCTTGCGGTCGAACAGCAGAGCCTCATTCGTTTCATAAAAATGATAGTGGGAACCCACCTGGATGGGCCTGTCGCCGGAATTGGCGACGTCGACCTTGCACGTCTGCCGCCCCGCATTCAGGTCTATGGAGCCGTCCTCTATAAAATATTCGCCGGGAATCATGATGGCCTCCTTACGGGATGGGATTGTGGACGGTGACGAGCTTCGTACCGTCCGGAAAGGTCGCTTCGACCTGGATGTCGTGGAGCATCTCGGGCACGCCCTCCATCACGTCGTCGCGGCTCAGCAGCGTCGCGCCGTAGGACATGAGGTCCGCCACGGTCCGTCCCTCGCGGGCACCCTCCAGCAGGGCCGCCGAAATATAGGCCACGACCTCGGGATAGTTCAGCTTCAGCCCTTTTGCCTTGCGGCGTTCGGCGACCAGCGACGCCGTAAAGAGCAGGAGCTTGTCTTTTTCACGCGGTAGCAGTTCCATTGCTTGGTCCTCATCGTTTCGGTTCACGTTGCCCAGATGCGCGGAGCAACGGCCTTTTTCATCAGGCCGCGTTCGCGAAGGATGCTCCACGCTTGCAGAAAGAGCGCCTTGCCTTCCGACATGCGCTGGCCGAGGTAGCGGCAGACGATCACGCGCTCGAGCTGGGTTACCGAGAAGACGCCGTGCGCCGCCGCGCCCAATTGATCACGGATGCGCTCGACCGTGTTCTCAAGCGCCGGCCCCGCATAAACCATTGTCCCCATGATGGGTTGGCCCGCAAAAACGTGCGGCGCGTCCAGCACCTCCGGCGCGCGCGAAAATGCCATCTGCTCGAACCAGATGGGTTCGCCGCCGCGGACTATCTCGACGCGCTGGCGAAGGCGCCCGTCGGCGAAGCGTTCGCCCGCCGCAGGCCGGCCGAGACTGATGAAATCCCAGCCGACATAAGCGGCATCCTCGCCGAGCGTGACGCGGATGCTGATCGAGGCATCGGCGCCGTCGAAGAGGATCGTTTCCTGCGGAAGATTTTCACAGACCGCGCCGGGGCCGACATCGATTAGGGTACGCTGGACGCTCGTGCCGCTTTCGCTGCGGTAGAATTTCGTCGCGCCGGGCGTCGTCAGGACGGCACGCGCCAGCGGCGCAAGATGGCATGTGATGTCGAGTACATCGCCGCCCGCAACGCCACCGGGCGGATGCAGGAGATAGACATGGGCGGAGCCATCGTCTTCCGGATGAAAGGCACGCTGCACGGCAAGCGGCCCACAATGCCGCCGGCGCATCAGCCGCGTCTTCCCGTGGGAATTCGCAAACCACAGTTCAAGTTCGGCCTGCCAGCCACCTGCCATCGGCGAAAATCCTTTTTTCAGATCCGCCCTTTCGACGGCCTGTGCTATTCAAAAGCTGGTCACTCCGCCCGAAAACGAATGGCTTTCGGAAGCCTGCATGCTGACGGAATGGATGGGACGCGCGGCCAGCCCATCAGACCGGTTCCTTCGTTTGATCGTCGTTTCTGTCGCGGCGCACCTCTTCCGACAGATGATGCGAGCTTGCGGTCAGTTTCATCGCGCCTGCCAGGAGAAGCGCAGATATCGGCAGCACGAGAGCTTCCCATTGCGGCGGTGTCTTCACTTCGCCCACCTGGGCTGCGAAATGAACGACCAAGTAGAGGATGATCATCTGGAAGAAGAGGTTCTTCAGTTCCGCGACCGTATCGATAATCATCCAGTGCGGCAGCCTTGACCGCTGCGCCTCGGGAATGTCGAGCGCAAAGCCAAGGGCGATGCCGCAGCCGACAACCATGAGGACGATGCCCAGCAGGATCTTGTCAGTGGCGCGCAGGACCCCAACGATGACCGAGAAATCCGGATCGAGCCGGGCCATCTGAAAGCTCTCCCACAGCATCAGGATCGCTTCCCAGAACATCAGGAAAGCGCCGAAAAGCACACCGGCTGCGGCAAGGAGGAGGACATATCGAAGGCCGCGAAACAAGGAAATCAAATCATAACCCTCCCGGGACTGGTTCGAAGGTTTGGTGCGCCGACCCGCTCACTTGCGTTTGCAAGGGAAGCCTATGAGCGGAACAGCCGGCTGTACTGCGTCTCGTGCCATGCGCTGGCCATCGCCATCGCCGGCGCGGCATTACCGATGTCGTCCTCCCCGATGGACTCGGCCCTCAGGGCCGCGCGCTCGATGACATCCCCTGCCGCGACGAGAAGGCGCTGGCCGGCCGTATGACCCAGCGGCACGAGCCGGATCGCGGCGGACACCTGCCCCTCGATGGCACTCCATAACAGTCCGCGCAATGCATCGGCCGCCGCGATAGTCCAATGGGTAGCGGCAAGTGCAAATGCGGCGGGATAGCCGAGCTTTCGGTCGGCGAAGGATCGAGCCGAGGAGACGTCGAGGTCGTGGAGAACCTGCATCAGCGCGCTTCCCATCTGCTTGTCCTCAAATTCAATCTCCCGGCTTTCCCGTGTCGCTGATAGCCATGCATCGGCTTTCAGAAATGCGGCGCGATCACCCGCGCCGAGCGCCTGCATCATGCGCCAGAACAGGGCCGCGTCACAGACGGCGTAGCTGTGCTCGATAAGGCCGAATATCCAGCTGGACGCAGTGGCTTCGTCACGCACGACCCCGTCGTGAACCGCCCATTCGAGGCCACGAGAATAGGAAAAGGCACCAACCGGCTGGCTTGGGCTCACGAGCCGCAGAAGCTGGATGGGCAGGCCGACGGGCGTTCGTTCCGATGTCACATGTGTTCCCCAAAGCGGTTTACCCGAAGCCGCACACGAACCGGCGGATTCGAGCTTCTGTTACGCCGAAACCCTTAGCAGCTCAGTTTGCGATCAGGAGGACACCACAGAGCGCGGTGGCACCCCCGGCGATCCGCAGAGCCGCAGTACCGTGCATCAGGCGACCGACGGCGATACCCAGACCGATGCCCACTGCGTGAAGGAACATCGTCGCAAGCGCAAAACCTGCACCGAAGGACAGAGCGCTGTCGCCGACCATTTCCGCGCCGTGCGCATGGCCGTGGAAGAAGGCAAACACGCCGACAATTCCGGCCGCGGCCACAGCCGAAACAGGCTGAGCGATGGCGACCAGAAGGCCGATGGCAACAATCGATGCAAGGATCACAGGCTCCACGAAGGGAATCGGCAGGCCGGCGAGCGCTGCGACAAAGCCGAGCAGCATCACGCCGACAAAGGTCGCGGGAACGGCGATGAGCGCGCGTCCCTGCAGGGTTGCCGCCCACAGGCCAACCACGACCATTGCAAGGACATGGTCCATGCCCAGGAGCGGGTGGAAAAAACCGGCCATGAAGGAGCCATGTTCGCCATGGCCGACATGGGCAAAGGCTGGGGTACTCATCACCAGCAACGGTGCAAGGGTCAGAAAGGACAATTTTTTCATCGTACCACCTCCGCAGTGTTGATCAAATAAAGCCTCGAAAGTCGGCGGGACACCTTCCGTGTCCGGCAGCTCCGACAAAAATATCTTCACCAATCCGGCCGTTTCCGGATCGCTGCAGCCAGTTCAGAACGAACCGAACATCGACCCCAGCACAAAGACCGCGACCAGAGAGATGATGACGCTGACGATGACCGTCATCACCATGTCGAAATAGCTTCCGGCATGCGTCTGTTTGCTGATCTGCAGGAGCAGGAGCACCGTGCCGTTGTGCGGCAGGGCATCGAGCGTACCGGCGCTGATGGTCGTCAGGCGGTGCATCAGCGCGGGATCGATGCCGTATTGCGCGGCAAGGCTCATATATTCGGCACCGAGCGCATTGAGCGCGATCGCCATGCCACCCGAAGCAGTTCCCGTGAGGGCGGCCAGTGCGTTCATTGCGACGACCAGCGAGACGAGAGGGCCGCCCGGCATCTGCAGCACGGCATCCCGGACGACGTTGAAGGCCGGCATGGCCGCGACGACCGCACCGAAGCCGACGAGGCTTGCCACGGTCAGGATTGGCAGGACGGAGGAATTGGCGCCCGCATCGAGGGTTTCGCGCAGTTTCCCGAACCGGCCGTAATTGACGGCGATAACGGTGACGATTGCCGCTGCCAAGGCAAGCAAAACAGCCCAAACGCCGATCGCCGAGGCTATGTTGATGCCAAGCGCGGCTTCGGCGGCGGAAAAATCGATACGGGGCAGCACCACCAGCGCCATCAGGAAATTGACCGAGATGACGACGATCAACGGCAGGACCGCAAAAAGGAAGGATGGACCGCTGTCGCTGCGTTTTCCATGGTTCAGTTCATTCGGATCAAAATCGCCGGAGGTCGTTGCCTGTTCGCGCACCTTTTCGGTAAGGACGACGGCGGCATCGTCATCCGTGTACCCTTCCCCGGCAGCGCGCGCCTTCGCCTCGATGCGCGCCAGCCACCACATTCCGAAAGCGAAGGTGATGATCGACGCGATAATGCCGAGGCCCGGGGCGGCGAAGGTGGTCGTGCCGAAATACGGCATCGGAATGGCATTGTTGGTCGAGGGTGTACCCGGCATCGCCGACATGGTGAAGGTGAATGCGCCAAGACCGATCGCGGCGGGCATCAGCCGCGCCGGGATGTTCGCCGCGCGGAACATTTCCCGCGCCATGGGCACCAGTACGAAGAATGCAACGAAGACGCTGACGCCGCCATAGGTGACGACGGCGGAGGCAAGAACGACCGAGAGCATGGTCCGCTTGGTGCCCAGCCGTTCCGTGAGGAAGCGGGCGATCGAGGTGATGGAACCACTGTCATCCATCATCTTGCCGAAGATGCCGCCTAGCAGGAACAGGGGGAACCACTGCCCGACGAAACGCGCAGTGCCGTTCATGAAGGTCGAGGTCCAATGCGGCAGGAGCGGCTCACCCGAGATGCTGGCGGCGATGAGGGCGGCCGCAGGTGCCAGGAGCAACACGCTCCACCCGCGATAGGCGAACCACATCAGCAGGCCAAGCCCCAGCAGAATCCCAAACAGCCCCATGCCCGCACCTCACCCTGATCTGTTCAGCTGTGCTTCAAGTACGACCGCATGAAACCCAGCCGAGAAAGACCGAAGCGGCGAGCCATGCCATCCCGGCCTCTTACCGTTTTCATGAACCACGCCTGACGACTAGTCGACCGGCCGCGCGTGCAAAATCTTTGGGAAGCATGAGAAATGGACGCAGTGCCCATTTCTGGGATTCCTTGACTTGATTTGGAGCGCAAGGCCCAAGTGACACACCAGATGACGATGGCCACGGTGAGGATTGCAGTTCTGAACTTTGCGACCAAGACATAAATTTCGGATGGGTCCAGGCACTCTATCAAAGGGGCGGCCGACGCGGGTGAATCACCGCGCTGCCCAGTTGGCGCCACGGCGGAAGATCGTGCGCATCTGCGGCACGTCGAATTCCTTGGCAACGTGGCCGAGCGACGAGTAGAAAACGCGACCCTTGCCGTAGTTGCGCTTCCAGACCACCGGCATCACCACGCCATCGATCCAGTAGGCGTGGTCGCCGGTGAACGTCGTCGTCGCCAGCACCTCGTTGGAAGGGTCGACATGCATGTAATACTGCTCGGACGTGTAGGGAAAATCGACGATGCCTTCCATCACCGCATCGTCGGGACGTGTGACATTGACCGTGTAGTCGATAATGTTGCCCGGATGGGCGACCCATTGTCCGCCGATGATGAACTGGTATTCGACGCATTCCCGGAAGGCGTCACCAGCGCCGCCGTGATAGCCGGCGATGCCGACGCCGGTCTCGACGGCGGCAGCCAGGTTTTTCGCCTCCTCCTTCTCGATCTTCGACATGGTCATGATCGGCACGATCAGCGACAGGTCGTGGATCGACGGGTCGGCGAAGGCTTCCGTGGTGTTCTCCAGATAGACCTTGAACCCCTCCTCCTGGAGAATGTCCTTTATGATGTGGGCGCATTCCTGCGGCTCGTGGCCGCTCCAGCCGCCCCATACGATCAAAGCTTCGCGCATGTCAGTCTCCTCTGAAATCTCTTCTAGCGGGCCAGACGGCCGTCGATCAGCGATTGCGAGAGCGGCGCCGGCCGCTCCGGCCTGGTGGCGATGGTGACCGTTTGCCCCGTTTCCGCCGCGGTGCCGAAGGCTTCCATCACCTCGAGCACGTGCAGAGCGAGGTCTCCATTGGCCCGATGCGGACGGTTCGATAAAATGGCATGTGCCATGTCGGCAACGCCGAGCGAGCGGTAATTGCCGTCGGCATAGGGTTCCGTGGTCGGCTGCGGCTCGAAAACGCCGCCCTTCTTCAGGAGCGCGATGTCGCCGCCGAAATGGTTCGGATCGGGCACGATCAGCGTGCCCTCCGTGCCGTAGACTTCCAGCGGAACGTGCTTGTGGCCAGCGACGTCGAAGCTCATGCCGATCTGCACGACGGCGCCGTTGTGGAAAGCCATCACGCCCGAGACATGCGTCGGAATGTGAACGGGGATCGTCTGGCCATTGCGCGGTTCGCTGGTGATGATGCGCTCGTTGCGCGGCGTCATCGCGAAGCCGGCGACCTTCGCCACCGGTCCGAGCAGGTTGACGAGATCGGTGATGTAATACGGGCCCATGTCGAGCATCGGCCCGCCACCGGCCTGATAGTAGAAGTCCGGATTGGGGTGCCAGCGCTCGTGCCCTGGGCACATGAAGGTGGCGGTGCCACCGACCGGTGTGCCCAGCACGCCGGTATCGATGATCGATCGCGCCGTCTGATGTGCCCCGCCCAGGAAGGTATCGGGTGCCGCGCCGATGCGCAGGCCACTCGCCTTGGCGGTTTCGGCAAGCTTGCGGCCCTCGGCGAAGGTAACGCCGAGCGGCTTTTCCGAATAGGTGTGCTTGCCCTTGGCCAGCGCCTGCAGGCCCACCTCGACATGCGCCTTGGGCACCGTCAGATTGACGACCAGCTGGATGCCCGCATCGCCGAGCAGTTCGTCGATGCCGCGGGCGGCGAGATTGAATTCGCCGGCCCTCTGTTCGGCCAGCCCGCGGTTGAGATCGGCGATGCCGCGGATGTCGAGAACCGGAAACGAGGCCATCGCCTTCAAATAGGCCGATGAGATGTTGCCGCATCCGATGATGCCGATACCGAGCTTGTCCATGGTTCTCCTCCAAGACCGAATGATGTCAGATGGCCGCGCCGCTAGAGGCTCGAGGCCGGGCCCGTGGTTCCCCAGGGCGATTCATAGAGTTCGCGCAGCGCCACAACCGCCGCCCCTTGCGCCCAGGCCTCGTCCGGCGATGGATCGAACACCAGTTCGGCGACCTCGCGGATCGAGCGGGGAATGGCGCGGGCATAGGATTGTCGCAGGCTGTCGATGAAGACGGCACCCAGCAACAGCGTCGATCCGACGATGATGACGCGCGGCGGCCCGAACAGGGTGACGATGTTGGCGACCGCCAGGCCGACTGCCTCACCGGCCCGCATGGCGGTGGCCGACAGCGGGTTGTCGTCGGCGGAGATCAGCGTTTGCGCATGCGCCATGCCCCGCCCGACGCGGACGGCTTCGGCGAAATGGCCGACCAGCTGCTGCTCGCCGAAGATCGCCGTCTCGCCGGCGATCTCCGACAGGCGGACCGTCTGGTCCGAGACGTTTCCAAGCACCAGGTCGCCGAGATTGTGGCTGAGGCCGCCGGCGCCGCGAAACAGCTGGCCGTTGTGAAGAAGCCCGAGCCCCAGCGTCTGCTCCAGCGAAACGACGACGAAATCGTCCAGGTCGCGGGCATGGCCGAACCAGTGATGCGCCAGCGCGATGGCATGCGCGTCGCTTTCCACGATGGTCGGGAGATTGAGCCGGCTGGTCATCTCTTCGGCGAAATTGACGTCGGTCTCCCGGAAGACGGGGCTGGAGCGAACCCTTCCGGTCCGATGCTCGACGACGCCGGGAAGCCCCAGGCAGACGGTGTCGATATCGCTCAGCGACAGGCCGGCATCGACAACGCAGCGGCGCACGCCATCCTCTACCAGATCGCTGATCACGCCGATCGGCAGGCGATCGACGCGCACGGGAATGGTGAGCTTGGAGAGCACCTCGCCGCAGAAGTTCGTGAGCGCGAAGACGATGCGGTTGGTGGCGATCTTGGCGCCGACGACGCGGGCAGCGTCCGGGTTCAGCTCCAGCATGACGCGCGGCCGCCCGCGGGCCGCGGTATTGCGTATATCGCCCTCGTGGCGGGTGAGGATCAGTCCATCGTCGAGCAGTGACCCGGTGATGGCGGAGACCGTGGTGGTTGACAGCTGGGAGCGCTCGCTGATCTCGACGCGCGATATCGGCCCGCGTCGACGGATCTTGTCGAGCACGGTAAAGCGGTTGATTGCGCGCATCAATTCTGGGTCTGCAGTCTTCATGGAGGGCCGTATGTTCGCAATCTGTCGGGCAGGTTGAAGCCCTGATTTAAGCCGGGCAGCGAATTAAATAACGGCGATACCGACCCCATTGTCAAGCGGATGTGCCGAGAAAATCAACAATTACGGTTGACAACGCGGAGAATGTCGTTTGAATTAATCCGCATAAGGGAAAAATTGAGGATTGTTCCCTTTGGAGGAGGAACAAATGACCGATCATGACAAGACGACGTCCCTGTGGGGCGTCCGGCTCACTGCGCTTGCCGCTGCCACGGCGCTGACTTCACTTCTCGGGGTCCAGACGGCGGCGGCTCAGACCGTCGTCAAGTGGATGCATGTGGAAACGGTTCCGGCTTACATCGAGGCCTGGGAAGGCATAGCCAAGGACTATGAGACACAGCACCCGGATGTCGATATCCAGCTGCAGTTTCTCGAAAACGAGGCGTTCAAGGCGAAGCTGCCGACGCTGCTCCAATCCGATGCGGCGCCTGATTTCTTCTACAGCTGGGGCGGCGGCGTGCTGCGTCAGCAGGCACAGACGGGCGCACTGATGGATCTGACCGCGGCGATGAATGCCGACAACGGCGCCTGGGCGAAGACCTACAAGCCGGCTGCGGTCGCAGGCCTGACCTTCGATGGCAAGATCCACGCCGTTCCTTACCGCATGGGCACGGTCAGCTTCTTCTACAACAAGGATCTTTTTGCCAAGGCCGGCGTCAAGGCCGACGATATCAAGACCTGGAACGACTTCCTCGGCGCCGTAAAAACGCTGAAGGCGGCCGACATCACGCCGATCGCCGGCGGCGGCGGCGACAAGTGGCCGCTGCACTTCTACTGGAGCTACCTGGTGATGCGCAATGGCGGCCAGCAGGTGTTCGAAGCGGCCAAGAACAAGCAGGGCGAAGGCTTCATGGACCCGGCGGTGATCAAGGCTGGCGAGGAACTGGCCGAACTCGGTAAGCTGGAGCCGTTTCAGAACGGCTATCTCGGAGCAAACTGGTCGCAGACGCTCGGCACGTTCGGTGATGGCAAGGCAGCCATGCTGCTCGGCTTCGAAAACACCGAACCGAACCAGCGCAAGAACGCGGGCGACGGCAAAGGCCTCGCCTCCGATCAGATCGGCCGTTTCGCGTTTCCCATCGTCGAAGGCGGCGCCGGCAAGGTGACCGATACCCTCGGCGGCCTGAACGGCTGGGGGGTGACCAAAGGCGCCTCTCCGGCAGCACTGGATTTTCTGCGTTTCCTGACCAGCCAGGAAACCGAGCGGGAGCTGGCGGCCAAAGGCATGATTATTCCTGCCGCGGCAAACGCCGAGGAAGGCCTGAAAGATCGGCTGATGCGTGAAGCGGCGGACCAGCTTGCCGCATCCACCTGGCACCAGAACTTCTTCGACCAGGATCTCGGCCCGTCGGTCGGACGCGTCGTCAACGACATCTCCGTGGACATCCTGTCCGGCCAAATGTCACCCGAGGAAGGTGCGCAGGCGATCCAGGACGCCATCGAACTCGAGTAAGCCCAAGGGCCGGTGGCAATCCGCCACCGGCCGACCGGCCGCTGCCGGTTGCGCGTCGACGATGAACCATGGGATGAGCCATATGACTGCCAGCGTTGGTGACGCATCCAGCATGGATGCCGTGAGGAAAATCCGCTACAAGAGCCCGACCGCGCGCGGCCGTTTGCCGGCGCTGATCATCTTCCTGCCGCCTGCCATCCTTCTGTTCACGTTGTTCGTCATCCTGCCGATGGGCGAAGCTGCCTGGTACAGCCTCTACCGCTGGAACGGCTATGGCACGCCCACCGAATTCGTCGGGGTCCGCAATTTCGAGGTGCTGTTCAACAACGCCGCCTTCTCGCGGGCGCTGGTCAACAACGGCCTGATCATCGTCGTGTCGCTTCTGTTGCAGATTCCCCTGGCGATCTGGCTGGCGGTGATGCTCAGCCGCAAGATGGCCGGGGTGGTGGCCTTCCGCCTGGTGTTTTTCCTCCCCTACGTGCTGGCCGACGTCGCGGCCGGCCTCATCTGGCGCTTCGTCTATGACGGCGACTACGGGCTGTTTGCCGCGATCGCCGGCTTCTTCGGCGTCGCGACACCCTACGTGTTGGCGGACAGGGACCTGGCCATCTATGCGGTGCTCGCGGTCATCATCTGGAAATATTTCGGCTTCCACATGATGCTGTTCATCGCCGGGCTGCAATCGCTCGACAAGAGCATCATGGAAGCCGCCGAGATCGATGGCGCGACCGGCTGGCAGCGGTTTCGCTACGTGACCCTGCCGCTGCTCGGCTCGACGGTGCGGCTGTCGGTGTTCTTCGCCATCATCGGCTCGCTGCAACTGTTCGACCTGATCATGCCGCTGACCGGTGGAGGGCCTTCCAACTCGACGCAGACAATGGTCACCTTCCTTTACACCTACGGCGTCACCCGCATGCAGGTCGGGCTCGGCAGCGCCGTCGGCGTGATACTGTTCGTCATCTGCGTGACGATTGCCTTCGGCTACAAACGGATTTTCATGCGCCATGACTGAAACATCCTCTTCCGTCCGCGCCTCGGCCGGCACGCGCATCTATCTCTATCTTTCGCTGTCGCTGGTGGCGGCGGTTGTGCTGGTGCCGCTGGTGACCACGGCGCTCGGTGGCTTCAAGACGCTGGGCGACTTGCGGCTCAATCCATTCGGGCTGCCCAGCGAATGGGTGTGGTCGAACTACGTCGATATCCTGCTGGGCGAACGCTACTGGCATCAGATGATGAACTCGCTGATCATCGCCGCCGCCACAGTGTTCCTGACACTGGTCGTGTCGTCGATGGCGGCCTTCTGCTTTGCCCATATCCGCTTCTTCGGCGCCAACCAGCTGCTCAATTATTTCCTCATCGGACTGATGTTTCCGGCAGCGACCGCCATCCTGCCGCTGTTCATCCGTATCCGCGACCTGGGCCTGCTGGACAGCCACTGGGGGGTGATCCTGCCGCAGGTCGCCTTCGGGCTGGGCATGAGCATCCTGCTGTTTCGCAACTATTTCCGCAACCTTCCGGAAGAGCTGTTCCAGGCGGCCTTCGTCGACGGCTGCGGCTATATCCGTTTCTTCTGGTATATCTCGCTGCCGCTTTCGCGACCGATCGTGGCGACCGTCGGCATCGTCACCTTCGTCAGCAGCTGGAACAGCTACATCCTGCCGCTGATCATGCTGAACACCGAAAGCAAGTATCCCTGGCCGCTCGGCATCATGGTCTATCGCGGCGAGTTTGGCACCGATTGGCAGCTGGTGCTGGCCTTTATCACGCTGACCATCCTGCCGACGATTGTCGTGTTTTTTCTCGCCCAGAAACATATCATTGCAGGTTTGACGGCCGGCGCCGTCAAGTCCTGATCTCCAAGGAGCAACCATCATGGCATCGGTCGGTCTTCGTCACATCCGCAAGAGCTACGGCGCGCTGCAAGTGGTGCACGACGTGTCGCTCACCGTCGAAGATGGCGAATTCATCGCGCTGGTCGGCCCCTCCGGCTGCGGCAAGTCGACGCTTTTGCGGATGATCGCCGGGCTGGAGGACATAACCGATGGTCAGGTGACGATCGGCGGCACGGTGGTCAACGCTATGACGCCCCGCGAGCGTAACATCGCGATGGTCTTCCAGTCCTACGCGCTCTACCCGCACATGACGGTGGGCGAGAACATGGGCTTCAACCTGAAGCTTGCCGGCGTCGCGAAGTCCGAGATCGCCAGCCGCGTCGGCGAAGCTGCCCGCATGTTGGCGCTCGAGCAGCTGCTCGACCGCAAGCCGAGCCAGCTTTCGGGCGGGCAGCGGCAGCGCGTCGCCATGGGTCGCGCCATCGTGCGCGATCCTGCCGTCTTCCTGTTCGACGAACCCCTTTCAAACCTCGACGCGAAGCTGCGGGTACAGATGCGCACCGAGATCAAGTCGCTCCACCAAAAGGTCGGCACAACCTCCATCTATGTGACGCATGACCAGATCGAGGCAATGACGCTGGCCGACCGTATCGTGGTCCTCAATGCGGGCCGCATCGAACAGGTCGGCACGCCGATGGAGCTCTACAGGACGCCCGCAAACCTGTTCGTCGCCGGCTTTATCGGTTCCCCGGCGATGAACCTGATTGAGGGAACGGTCGATGGAGAGACCGACAATCCAGTGGTGCGCTTGGGAGAGGGTGCTGCTATCGCCATCTCACCCGATCGTAAAGTGCGCCGGGGCCAGAGCGTCAAGATCGGGTTGCGCCCCGAGCACTTGACGGCCGGCGGCGACGACAGCATCACAGGGCAGACATTGCTGGTGGAACCGACGGGAGCGCAGACGCATGTGCTGTTCGAATTCGCCGGGCAGCAGATGACCGCCGTCGTCGATGGCGATCATCCAGCCCGTCACGGCACGCCGTTTCGCGCCGGCATCGATCACAACCTGGTCTACGTGTTCGACAGGGAAAGTGGTAAGAGCCTGTAGATCCGCTGCGGCGTACACCGATCGCTCTCATCTGAGACAAGGTTGCGACCGGCGATGGTCATCGGTTTTTCCACGGAGAAACCGGTTCGGTCGCGCCGCACGTCGTGCAGGATAACCGGAGACATTTTTGCGCAGCTCTTTTCGGGTACTTAGAGCATCGTTCCCTTAATACGCCCCATTCTGCTGGAAGGAATTTTGGCCAGAAGCAAGGCGGCTGGCGAAAAGCGCAGCAAAAGCTGCGGTTGAGACGGCCACCGCCGGTCGTGGCCAAAATTCATCCAGCCCTTCGGGTTGGCTGAAAACGGTCGCCCACTGCGGCGGATGGCTGGACCGATGGATGTCGCATCGCTCTGCGCCATCCTTCTTGTGGATCGGCCGTTTTGAGCCAACAGAATGAATCGTATTAAGGGAACGATGCTCTAAAATCCGTCACCCGTCCAATACGATCTGCAGCTTGACATCGGAGGGCCGCGCCTCGACTGCACGGTCGAACGCCGCAATCGAATTCTCAAACGTGAAAGTTTCCGAGATCAGCGGGTTGAGATCCACTCGACCCGAGGCAAGCAGCGCGATCGAACGCTCGTACTGGTGGGCGTAGCGAAATACCGTCTCGATCCGCAGTTCCTTGGTGGTGGCGGTCGAAACATCGAAGGCGACCGGATTGACGGGAAGGCCCACGGCGACGATCGTCCCACCTGGGCGAACGAGCTGCATGAGCGTCTCCCAAGCCTTCGGCGAACCGGAGCACTCGAAGATCACGTCCGCGCCCCAGTCATCGGTCAATCGGTTGACTTCGGCGGCGAGGTTCGTCTCGCTGATGTTGACGGGAATGACGCCCTGGTACCGGGCGGCGATATCAAGTTTCGGCTGGGCAAGGTCCGCCACGATCGCACGTGCGCAACCTCCGGCGAGAGCGGCGATCGCCACCATGGTCCCGATCGGTCCGGCACCCAGGATGACAGCCGTATCGCCGGGCGCGATCTTTGCCTTGGTGGCCGCCTGCATGCCGACAGCAAAGGGCTCGACCATCGCGCCCTGAGCAAAGCTGACATTGTCAGGCAGCTTGAAAGTGTAGTTGGCCGGATGAACGACTTCGGGTGTCAGCACCCCGTGGACAGGTGGCGTCGCCCAGAAGGCGACGGCAGGGTCGATATTGTACATTCCAAGCCGGCTCGCCTTGGAATTCGGATCGGGAATACCCGGCTCCATACATACGCGATCACCGACTTTCAGGTGGGTGACACCCTCCCCCACCTCGATGACCGTGCCAGCGGCCTCGTGTCCGAGCACCATGGGCCCGTTGACGACAAAGGGGCCGATCTTGCCATGGGTGTAATAGTGAACGTCCGATCCACACACGCCAACGGTATGGATCTTGATTTTCACCTGGCCCGGCCCGGTGTTTGCCGGCAGGTCGATATCACGAAGTGCCAGTTCGTGCTGACGCTCTAGAACAAGTGCACGCTGCATTGCCATTTTCATCTATCCATTGATCTGTATCTGCTTCCAAACCCGAGGATCTCCCCCGGATTGCGACAAGGCCAAAATCGGCCGTAGGCATCGTCGACCATCGCCGTAAGCAACAAGACGATGGAGTTTTGACAACTTACATGGCTCGGAGAAGCATTCGGCCGTGATCGGCCGCGATGAAAACACCATCGATCCCGCTCCGGGATTTGCAAGCCCGGCTGACCATGGAAACTCCATAAACGGCTAACACACGGCGATCGCCCTCATTCATGCGCATTTCCTTCAAGCCCGATCATCGATGCGTATCAAGCGAACGTTCGCGACCAAATCATCCTCGGATATCCTTACCAGATCAAACCATATTGACAAGTGTCGACATCTAACTGAATAATGTAAGAAACGATATCTGGTCGGAGCTGGGACGCTGCATCATCCGGACCTCGAAAAGAGACCACTGGTCAGCAGGGAGGGCGACACATGAATTATCTTCTCGATGTCGAGGGTTTGAAAAAGTCTTTCAGCGGCGTCTCGGCGCTCAAGGACGGTCGCTTTCAGCTGACAGCCGGCTCTGTTCATGCACTGTGTGGCGGCAATGGCGCCGGAAAGTCGACTTTCCTCAAAATTCTGATGGGTATCCACAAGCGGGACGCCGGCGCCATTCGTCGCAACGGTCTTGACGTTGATTTTTCTAGCCCCGGCGATGCGTTGGCATCTGGTATCGCCATCATCGAGCAAGAACTCAGCCCTGTTCCCCATATGACCGTCGCCGAGAACATCTATCTGGGTCGCGAGCCGTCGGGGCGGTTTGGCGGCATCGATTTCAAGACCATGAACCAGAACGCGCAGCTGCTGCTCGATCAGCTCGAATTCGACATCCGCGCCAACCAGTACATGATGAACCTCTCGGTGGCGCAGATGCAGCTGGTCGAGATTGCCAAGGCGCTCAGCCATGATGCCGAGGTCATCTTCATGGACGAGCCGACATCCGCGATCGGCGAAAAGGAAGCACAACAGCTTTTCAAGACCATCGTTCGTCTGAAGGCCGCAGGAAAGGGTGTCGTCTACGTCTCGCACCGGCTCTCGGAAATCTTCCAGATCGCCGACGCCTATACGGTGTTTCGCGATGGCAGCTATGTCGGCAGTGGCGAGCTCGCCCAGATCGACCGGCAGAACCTGATCCGAATGATCGTCGGCCGTGACCTCGGCGAAGAATACATCAAGACCAACGTGCCCACCGACGACATCGGCTTTGAAGTCTCGGGGCTGACTGCATCCGGCAAGATCGAAGACATCTCCTTTTCTGCCAGAAAGGGGGAGATATTCGGGATTTACGGGCTCATGGGCTCGGGGCGCACGGAAATCTTCAATTGCCTGTTTGGCCTCGACAAGCCCGACACCGTTTCGCTGCGGTTGCATGGTGAGCCGATCACCGTTTCCAAGCCGGCCGAAGCCATGAAACATGGCATCGCCTTCGTGACCGAGGATCGCAAACTCACCGGCCTCAATCTCGATGACAGCGTGCGCGGCAATATCGCCATGGCGAGCCTGCCGGAGATGAGCCCCAATTTCGTGATGCGCCGACGCGAGGAGCAGGCGGCAAGCACGCGCATGGTTTCCCATTTCGGCATCAAGGCAGCCCGGGACACGATGCCCGTTTCGGGCCTGTCAGGCGGCAACCAACAAAAGGTCGTGCTTGGAAAATGGTTTCTGCGCGATCCGAAAGTCCTCCTGCTCGACGAGCCGACACGGGGCGTCGATGTCGGCGCGAAACGCGAAATTTACCGGATCATCTGCGATTTTGCGGCCGCGGGCGGCACGGTCATCATGATTTCATCCGAAATCGATGAGGTTCTCGGAATGTCCGACCGCATTCTCGTGATGCGTGACGGTCGCTCCACCGGTATCTGCGAGCGCGCTGAGGCCAATGCCGAAACGCTTGTCCACATGTCCACATAGATCGCGTCCCAGGCAAACCAGCGCAGTCGATCGGTCCGTTAAAAGGTAAGAAAAGTGTCCCTCTCAGATAACAAGACAGCCACCAGCTGGTTCAGCTCGGACCGCCGCAGATTGCTCATCCAGGAATACGGCATTTTTCTAGCCTTTCTCCTCTTGTCCTTCATTCTGTCGCTATCGAACGAATACTTTCTGACATCCGGAAACATATCGAACATTCTTCTGCAGACTTCGATCAACGGCGTGCTTGCCATCGGCATGACATTCGTCATCCTGACACGCGGCATCGACCTTTCCGTCGGCTCGGTCGTGGCGCTGGCCGGGATCGTCAGCGGCAGCCTCGCAACGACCTCTGCGACAGCCGGCGTGTTCGGCGCACCCTACCCCGCGCCCGTCGCTCTTGCCGCCGGCATTCTCGTCGGTCTCGCCTGCGGCACGATCGTCGGCATCATCGTCTCGCGTTTCGCGGTGCCTGCCTTCGTCGCGACGCTCGGAATGCTGTCGGCCGCCCGCGGCATGACCCTGATCTACGGTGGCGGCAAGCCGGTTCCAGGCCTGATACCCGATTTCCGCTGGATCGGCACCGGCAACATCATCGGCATTCCGATGCCCGTCATCATCCTCGCCGTCGTGTTCTTCGTATCCTGGTGGGTGCTCAACCGGACCCGGTTCGGACGCTACATCTATGCCGTCGGCGGCAACCCGCATGCGGCAAAGACCTCCGGCATCAACGTTACCCGCATCCGTTTCCTGGTCTACACGATATCCGGCTCTCTTTCCGGGCTTGCAGGCATGATGCTGTCGGCCCGCACGGGATCGGCACTGCCGCAAGCCGGTGTCGCCTACGAACTCGATGCGATCGCAGCCGTCGTCATCGGTGGAACCAGCCTGTCCGGCGGCGTCGGGCGCGTGACCGGTACTTTGATCGGCGCGCTGATCATCGGCGTGATGAACAATGGCCTCGATCTGCTTGGTATCCAGTCCTACTACCAGCAGGTCCTCAAGGGCGCACTGATCGTCGGCGCCGTGATGCTCGATCAAAAACGAAATCATGGTCAGTGACCTTAAAATTCGGGCTGCAGACGCAGCTCGCAATGAAGCGGCGCACCATAATGGTGGCCGGAACTCTCAATGGAGGAGAACGAGATGAAGAAACTGCTGATTGGCCTGCTTGCAAGCGCTGCGATTCTCGCTGCACCGGCGGCAATGGCGCAGGACAAGAAACTCAAGATCGGTGCCACGACCTACGGTCTCAATGCCGAATTCATGCAGCTCTGGTCGGCCGCGCTGAAGGAACATCCCGCCGTCAAGAACGGCGATGTCGAACTGACCGTCTTCGACGGCCGCTACGACGCGCTTGTTCAGCAGGAACAGTTCAACACGATGATCACGCAGAAGTTCGATGCGATCATCTTCGTGCCGATGGACGTCGAAGCCGGTGCAGCAGCCGTCCAGGCAGCCCATGACGCAGGCATTCCCGTCGTCGGCTCGAACGCCCGTGTCAACTCCGACCTGCTCACCTCCTATGTCGGCTCGAACGACGTTCTGGCCGGCGAAATGGAAGCCAAGGCCGTTCTGGACAAGATGGGTTGCAAGGGTAACCTCGTCATCCTCGAAGGACCGATCGGCCAGTCCGGCCAGATCCAGCGCCTTGAGGGCAACCAGATTGCACTGAAGGCCTGCCCGGACGTCAAGGTTCTCGAAACGCAGACGGCGAACTGGTCGCGTGCGGAAGCACAGACGCTGATGGAAAACTGGCTGACGGCTCACCCCGGCCAGATCAACGGCGTCATCGGCCAGAACGACGAAATGGCACTGGGCGCGATCGAAGCCATCAAGGCTGCGAACCTGAACGTATCCGACTTCGCCATCGCCGGCGTGGACGGCGTGACGGACGCGATCAATGCCGTCAAGGAAGGCCAGATGGCATCCGTTCTTCAGGACGGTATCGCCCAGGCTCAGGGCGCGCTCGACGTCGCGATCAAGGCCGCCAAGCCGGACTACGAACCGGTATCGACAGTCTGGACGCAATATCCGGAAATGAAATGGGCCGACGGCAAGGAAAAGATCTATCTCGTTCCGTGGACGCAGGTCACGACGGAAAATGCAGACAAGCTGCTGGAAACGCGTAAGTAAAGACGAGCTGACGGGGGCGGCGATGCCGCCCCCGATCTCGACAGTCCCAGAGTGGAAAAGATGACAGACACAGCTCCCCAGATTGACCTCAATTTCCCGCTGACGGGCCAGATCGCACTTGTGACCGGCGGCGCTTCCGGTATCGGCGCAGCCATAGCCGAAGCCTTCGCTTCGAAGGGCGCCACCGTTGCGGTTCTCGATATCAATGCCGATGTCGCGAAGCTGAAAGCCGACGCGCTGGGCAACGGAGCCAAGCCCTTCGTATGTGACGTTTCCAATGTGGACTCCGTCAACAAGGCAGTGGCGGATGTTCTCGCTGCCTTCGGCCGTATCGATATTGCCGTTAACAGCGCCGGTGTCGTCTATCTGGCCCCGGCTGAAGATCTGTCGCTCGATTATTGGGACAGAACGATCAATATCAACCTGAAAGGAAGCTTCCTTGTGACCCAGGCCGTCGGGCGCGCGATGATCGCTGCCGGCAAGGGTGGCAAGATCGTCAACATGGCCTCCCAGGCCGGCACGGTTGCGATCGAGGAGCATGTTGCCTACTGCGCTTCAAAGTTCGGCGTTATCGGCATGTCCAAAACCTTTGCCGCCGAATGGGGCAAATACGGAATCTGCGTCAACACCATATCGCCGACCGTGGTGCTTACGGAACTGGGCAAGAAAGCCTGGGCCGGCGAAAAGGGCGAAGCTGCGAAAAAGAGAATTCCGACCGGTCGGTTCGCATATCCGGAGGAAGTCGCGGCCGCCGCCGTTTTTCTGGCTTCGGCTGGCGCGAACATGATCAACGGCGCTGATCTGCTCATCGACGGCGGCTATACCATTCTCTGAGCGACGACGCCTCGGATTTCCAAGGAGACATTATGCAACGTTTTATCAACGATCCGGATCTCGTCGTCGAAGACACCGTGAAAGGTTTCGTCAAGGCGCATTCCGATATCCTTCGCCTGGGCAAGAATCCGCGGGTCATCGTCGCCAAGGACGCGCCGGTCGCCGGCAAGGTCGGTGTCGTCACCGGCGGTGGCTCCGGTCACGAGCCCGGTTTCATGGGATATACCGGCAAGAACATGCTCGATGCGGTCGCCGTCGGTGAACTGTTTTCCTCCCCGACTGCGAAGAGCTTTCACGACGCGATTCATGAGGCCGATGGCGGCGCTGGCGTCGTCTGCCTTTACGGCAATTATGCCGGCGACAACATGAACGTCAAAATGGCGGTCAGGCTCGCTGCCAAGGACGGCATCGAAGTCGCAACCGTTGTCGCCAACGATGACGTATGTTCGGCACCACCGCACGAAAGAGAGAAGCGGCGCGGTGTCGCCGGCGAAATATTCATGTGGAAGATCGGCAGTGCCAAGGCATCGCTGGGCGGTAACCTCGAAGAGGTCAGGGCCGCCGCCCAGAAGGCAATCGACAATTGCCGCTCGGTGGGTGTCGGCCTCGGCCCCTGCACCCTGCCCGCGGTCGGACACCCAAATTTCCAAATTGAGCCCGGCACGATGGAAGTCGGTATCGGTCATCATGGAGAGCCGGGTGTGCGTGTCGAGCCGCTAAAGACAGCCGACGCTATTGCCAAGGACATGTGTCAGATCGTGCTGGACGACCACGACCTGGCTGCCGGGACAGAGGTTGCCGTTCTGGTATCGGGTCTCGGCGCCACGCCCCTCAATGAACTCTATATCCTGCACGACACGATCGAGGCGGAGATCGTCGCTCGCGGCCTGATCATTCACAAGACGTATATCGGCAATTATTTCACCTCGCTTGAGATGGTTGGTGCGACACTGACGGTTTTCGCGCTCGACGAAGAAACGAAAGCGCTTCTCGAAGTCGAAACCGACTGCACTGTGAAGCTTTGAGAGGAGCCGGTCATGCAAACATTCAAGAATACCGCGGCCGCGCCGATCGTTCTCCAGATCGCCGACCGCATCGTTGAAAATCGCGCTTACCTGAGCGAGATCGACGGCAAGATCGGCGACGGAGACCACGGCGTCAACATGGCGAAGGGTTTCGGTATCGCCGCGGAGCGGTTGAAAGGCCAGGATATGACCCTGGGAAAATCTTTCGACCTTCTTGGCTCCGTCCTCATGAACGAAATCGGTGGCTCCATGGGGCCGCTCTACGGCGTCATGTTCACTGAATTTGGCGAGAAACTGGAAGGGCAGGACGACATCGGCCCGGACACGTTCAGCGCCATGCTGCATGCCGGCCTCGAAGGCATCCAGTCCATCGGCTCCGCAAAAGTCGGCGACAAGACCCTTCTCGATGCTCTGGTGCCCGCGATCGAGGCATTCGACGGTACGATCGCATCGGGCGCATCCTTCGGCGAAGCGCTCGACAAACTTGTCGAGGCCGCAGAAACGGGTCGGGATTCGACGCTCAATCTGGTCGCAAAAATCGGCCGTTCGGCGCGTCTCGGCGATCGCTCGCTCGGTGTTCTCGATGCCGGCGCAACGTCGTGCGCGATCATTCTGAAAGAGCTGTCTCTCGCGACGAAAGACAGGCTGCACTGATCTGATATTGAAGGATTTGGAAAGATCCTCAGTTGCTCCCAAGGCCGGGCGATCGGATTCCTCACGGGCCGATCGCCCGCCGCACTGCCGAGATGGGTGGCGGCTCTTGCAAAGTGCTGATATTGCTTCCATCCTCGCGATCAGACAGTGGGGCGACGGCGCGTTTAGATGACGGTGAAACCATCACAGCAACGAAAGAACGCAGCAGGCAAGAACAACCTGTCCGAAACGTTTGACGCAATGCCGTTGCGTTACGGTGACGATCCTTATGTCTGGGCTTGCTGGCTGTATTATGAAGACGGCATGACGCAAGGCGACATCGCCGATGCCATGGGCATCTCGCGCGCCACGGTCAACAGCTACCTTGCGGAAGCCCGGGAAAGAGGCATCGTCAATATTTCCATAGAACCGGCGCGACTGGCCTCGTTGACCGTTGCGCAGGAGCTCAAACGTCACTTCAATCTGGTGGACTGCCTTGTCGTCCCAAGCGACGACAACGCCCGTCCGCTGATTGAACGCCTGGGCGGCGCTGGCGCACAGGCACTCCAGCGTCTTCTCAAATCGGGAGATACGATCGCGGTCGCTTGGGGCCGTACGGTACTTGCCGTCGGGGAGCGCACGATCGCTGCAGGCCTGCAGGATGTGACAGTGGTTCAGGCGACCGGCGGCACGCGGGCAAGTTTCGTCTATACACCAGAGCTCTGCGCATCCTCGATCGCCGATGCCGTCACAGGCAAGTTGATCAACATTTCGGCACCGGCCATCGTATCGTCGGCCGATATCCGCGACATGCTTCTGCGCGAACCGTTGATCGAAAGTCAGTTCGAGATCCTGTCACGGGCAAACAAGGCGCTCTTCGGCATCTCGTCGCTCCGTCCCAACTCAACCATCCATACAAGCGGATTTTTCGAGTCCGTTTCCCTGCAGGACTATCTCGCCAGAAACGCCGTCGGGGTTGTCGCCGGCCGTTTCATCGATGGCCACGGCCGCCCCATTTCCGGACCTCTCGATGACCGGACCATCGGCATTTCCCTGGATATGCTCAAGAACATCAAGCTGCGTATCGCGGTCGCGGGCGGTTTCGACAAGGTCCCGGCAATCCTTGCAGCGCTTCGCGGTGGATATGCCAATGTGCTGATTACCGATGCAGCGACCGCGCGCGGCATTCTCAATGCCGATGGGGCGCCCGAAGTTGATCGGAGAAGCGTGCATCGTGCGAAAGCCGACGATCAATCGGTCACCCCGCCGGCCATCCACCGGACCCATGTCAAGAAGTTCCTCAACATTCCGGACAACGTCGTCGATGAAATGCTTGACGGGATCGTCAAGGCGCACGCGCATCATCTCCATCCGATCGATAAATCTCGTCGCGCCCTGGTTGCTCGCAACGGACCAAGACCGGGCAAAGTCGGCCTCGTGATCGGTGGTGGCGCCGGCCACGAACCCGGGTTCTACGGTTACGTCGGAAAGGGCCTGGCCGATGCAGTCGCCATCGGGAATATTTTCTCGTCGCCACCGCCGGGCCCTATTCTGCGATGCACGGAAGCGGTCTCCGGCGGAGAAGGCGTGCTTTTCGTCTATGGGAACTATGCAGGCGACGTCATGAACTTCGAGATGGCGGCCGAAATGGCGGAAGCCAAGGGCATTCCGGTCCGAACGGTGCTCACAACCGATGACATCGCCTCATCATCGCTGGAGGATCGCGAGGGTAGGCGCGGTGTCGCCGGCAACCTTTTCGTCTTCAAGATTGCCGGTGCTGCCTGCGATCTCGGATTCCCGCTCGCCAAATGCGAGACTCTGACCCGCAAGGCCAATGCACGCACCTACACTGTCGGGGTTGCTCTCGAACCATGCTCGATGCCGCAGACCCGACTGCAGAATTTCGCCATCGGTCCGGACGAGATCGAGTTTGGCATGGGTATTCATGGTGAACCCGGCGTCGTTCGCGAGAAGATGATGACAGCGGATGCCATCACGGACAGGGTCATCGATCGCATCTTTTCCGAAATGAAACCGGTCACGGGCGATCGCGTCGCGGTCCTCGTCAACTCCTTCGGAGCCACGCCGCTCATGGAACTCTATATTCTATTCAGGAGAGTGGAGCAGCGACTAGGCGCGAAGGGCATCACCATCGATGCGAACTGGGTGGGACATTATTGTACTTCGCTCGACATGGCGGGTGCATCGATCTCGATATTGCATCTCGATGACGAATTGACCACGCTTCTGAACCATCCCTGCGATGGTGCCACGCTTAAAATCAATTGATCAGGGGATCGGGTGAAATACATCTGGTCCAGGGAGGATGTCATGACGGTAGATGCGGCGCGTGTTCTAAGTCGAATGTTCAGCGATATCTCCGTCGCAATTGATGCGGAGAAGGATCGCCTGACGGCTCTGGACGGCGCGATCGGCGATGCGGACCATGGAATCACGATGTCGCTCGGGTTCAATGCCGTGAAAACCGAATTATCGGGCATGGACCTCGACATTGCGACGGCTTCTTCCGTGTTTACGTGCGCCGCTTCGGCATTCCTGAACGCAGTGGGCGCATCAACCGGTCCTCTTTATGCAAGCGCTTTTCTAAAGGCAGCGAAAATTATGGAAGCCGATCAGTCGCTGTCGCTGGCAAACCAGGTTGCCGTGATTGAAGCAATGACAGCCGGCATACAGGAACGCGGAAAAGGACAGCGTGGCGACAAGACCATGCTGGATGCATGGTTTCCGGCAACCGAGGCGGCTATGAAAGCACAATCGGGCGGCGCGGATGCTCTCACCATGTGGACCGATCTTACGGATGCAGCGGCGGCCGGCGCCAGTGCAACACGTTCGATGGTCGCGGCGAGAGGAAGAGCAGCCCGGCTTGGCGAACGCTCGCTCGGTCACATGGATCCGGGAGCAGCGTCTGCGGTGATCATCCTGCAGGCCATGATGAAAAGCCTCGTCGATGCCTCTTCTCGCTAAAGCATGTCGCGCAATGTGTGCAGCGGCGTGTCGATCATCGACGCTTGAATCAATGCCGGACGCTCAACTCCCGTATCGTCTGTGCTCGCCTGACGCCAGAACGAGGTCCACCATGATATCGGGCTTTCCGTCAAGGCTTGAACGGATGCTCTCTGGATCCTCAAGGCTGAAGACGGTCGAAAGCGCGTCCGCCGTCGTGGCATCCGGCGCAACCACCGTCAGGCGCCGATAGGACGCGCTGGCATGGCCGTTGCGCGGGTCGAGAATATGGCTGAACCGGCGGGCGGTATCGAAATGGAAGCCGGCCGGGCTGGATGTTGCGACCGCCCGGTCGATGAGAGCAAGGACACTGTCGGGCCGCTCGGCGTCCTGGAGATCGGCAAGACCGATGCGCCACGGCGTGCCATCGGCCCGCCGGCCGATCGCCCGACCTTCCCCCATGTCCACCATGCTGCTGGTGATACCCGCATCCCGCAACATGGAAACCACGCGGTCTGTGACATAGCCTTGGGCGATGCCGTTCAGCGTCAGCGCCATGCCGGGCCGCGTGAACACGATGCGGCCGCGGTTGAAGCGGACCGCATCGAAGCCGACCCGCCCGACCGCCTGCGCGATTTGTTCGGGCGGGGGGCCGTCGGGATCCGCTCCCGGCGCCGAGAAGTGATCGCGATAAAGCGCCCAGAGCGGCTGTATGGTCGGGTCGAAAGCGCCGCCGCTCCGACGCCAATGGTGGCGGCAGGCTTCGAGCAGTGCCACCAGGTCGCCGGGTGGTGCGGCCAGCCCGCCGACCCGGTTCAGCTCGCTGATAGCGGATGTGCTCCTGTAAAGGCTGAAAACCTCTTCCAGCCGCGACACTTCCGTTACGACGCGGTCGATCAGCAGACGAGCCTTGTCCCTGTCCTCGCAATGCAGGGTCAGCGTCGCGGGCGCACCCAGCGCCTGTCCTTTCCAGGTGACCGCATGGGTCGCCGCCCGCGCGGGCCGTATCAGGGGTAGGCCGGCGGCCGCGGCGAATATCGCAATGGCGCGGCGGCGGGTGACGACACTAGCCATTTGCCTGTCCTTTCCCGGGTTCTTCCACATCTGCCGGCGTGCTCTGTATCTCGGGATCGTCCGTCGACGAACCCAGCACATAATCGCGTGGGACCTCATCGAAGCTGACAACGCGGCCGCCATGCTCACCGGCGAATTTGTCGGCGGCCTCGCGCGTCGAGAACGGCACCGCTTCGTCCGTGCCCATGCCGCCGCGCAGCCCGCTGCCGATCACGAAGAGGGCCGTGCGCGCATCGATCCAGTTGTCCGCTCCAGGCTCTTCCCATGTGGTTGCCTTGGCCATGTCCGATACATAGATGGCCGCGATATCCTTGGGTTCCTCCGGCAGCATCGTGAAGGCGAGCGTATCTCGCGCCGAACTGAACCAGATGGGCTCTGGGATTTGGGACATGATGACCTGACCCTTGGGGCCGGGATGTTCCAAAACATTCATGCCACAATAACGACCCATCGCCTCCTCGGTGAGCGCGTAGGGCGCTGGTGGCGCTGCGTCCTTTTCTTCATTGCAGCCCGATACGAGAAGGCCACAGAGAAAGAGTGCGATGATGGGAGCGGTCTTCATAGCTCTCTCCTTGAGAATATCCTGAGCGTCAGCGCCAGCGGCGCGGCGATCCAGGCGACGAGAGCGGCAACCAGCATCGGCCCATTGAGCCCCGTATGTCCGGCGATGCCGCCGAGACCCGAAAGCGCGCCCGCCTCTCCCGCGCCCAGATTGAGCAGTCGGTAGGCATCGGTCGGGTTGAGGACGAGCAGGCCGTCGAGAAGACCCGTCGGCAGTGCCCGGCCCTCGGCCGCCACCAGCACCGCGAGCAGGGCCATGTCGTAGATCAGCACGAAGAACAGCCAGACGCCGATCGCGATGCCGCCGGCCGTGCTCCGCTCGCTGGAAAGCGCGCTCGTTACATAACCGATGGCGATGAACACCATGCCGAGCAGGATCGATGAAGCGATCATCGCCAGGAAGGCCCACCAACTGGCCAGGCCGATCTCGGTTCCGGTCATCGCCAGTGCCGCAGCCGCCGTGCCATAGCCGAACAGGGTGGCGAAGGCGAGGATCGCCAGATGGCCGAGAAACTTGCCGAAGATGATCTGTCGCCGGCCGATCGGGTAGCTGATCAGCAGCAGCATCGTGCCGCGTTCTATTTCGCCGACGATCGCATCGTGCGCCAGCAGCAGTGCAATCAGCGGCACCAGGAATATGGTCAGGCTCGACAGGCTGACGATGACGACATCGAGCTGGTTGACGCCGACATTGCCGGTCGGCGCGCTGCCGAGGAAGGACAGGGTGAGCGCCAGCGCCGCCAGCAGCAGCGTCGTGGCCAGCACCCAGCGGTTCCGCAGGCCTTCCTGGATTTCCTTGCGCGCCACGATCAATATATTGTTCATCGCATCATCCCCCGCCCGCCGAGGAAATGGGCGTAGAGTTCATCCAGCGTCGGCTCCACCACATGCAGCGCCGCAACTGCGGCGGGATCGGCTGTGACGTCCCGGAGGATCGAGATCTTGTTTTCGGGCGCGACCTCCGCCTCGAAGGTCCGGTCCCTGACCGCCTTCCAGGCGACCTGCCCGCCGTTCGGGGTGGCTGTCCCCGCGCCGTCCGTCAGCGTGACGCTGATCCGGGTCGGCAGGCGGGCGATGCCCCGCAGTTTCTCCAGCGTGCCGTCGGCGATCGCCACGCCCTCGTTGACGATGATCACCCGGTCGGTGCGATCTTCGAGTTCCGTCAGCGCATGCGAGGAAAGCAGGATCGTTGTACCTGCCGAGCGCAGGCCGGACACCAGTTCATAAAAATTTCGTCTCAACGCCGGATCAAGGCCGCTGGTGGGCTCGTCGAGCAGCAGCACGCGCGGTGCGCCGAGCAGTGCCTGGGCCAGCCCGAGCCGTTGCCGCATGCCCTTGGAATAGGTCCGCACCGCGCGGTCGGCGGCAGCCGGCGCAAGCCCGACGCGCTCGAACAGGCTCGCCATGTCAGACACATCCACACGTTTCAGCCGTGCATAGAAGGCAAGCGTCTCCCGTCCCGTCAGCGCCATGTGGAAGGAGACGCTCTCCGGCAGGTAACCGAGCCGCTGGCGCACGGCGAAATCGCCCCGGGCTGGGTCTTCGCCCAGCACCTGCACTGTGCCTCGCGTCGGCCGGATGAGGCCGAGCATCAGCTTGATCAGTGTCGTCTTGCCCGCGCCGTTGTGGCCGACGAGGGCTACAGTCTGTCCTTGTTCAAGTTCGAAGGAGACATTCTTGACCGCCTCGATCCGGCCGTAGCGTTTCGCCACGCCTGATAATGTGACCGTGGGTGCCGTCATTGCAAACCATCCTTCTGTCTTGTCGGTGCCATCAACGGACGGCTGTCCACCACGCCGCCCGGCAACAGCGCCGGAAACTGGACCTGCGCCCAGCGGATGATCTGCACGGCCGGGCTCGATGTGAGTATCTTGGCCTGCGGCGAGGTCCACAGGACCTTGTCCATCAGGTCGTTCGGGCGATAGGCACTGTCGCCGATTCCGTCGCCATCAAGGTCAAAAGCCGGGTTGTCGCTCCAGTAGTTGCCGCGCCCATTCACCGACCAGTCGAGATAGCGGGTGCCGACATATTTCACCTGGTTGCGATTGTCGATGAAGGCATTGCCGGTCATCGTATTGCCTTCCGATCCGGCGGTGAAATGGATGCCGATGGCGCAACCCCGGAATTCGTTGCCGCGCAGCTTGTTCCGGTTGGCATTGTAGATGAAGACGCATTTCTCGGGCCCGAGCCGCATGCCGCCCTCGACGGCGCCCGTCGTCCCGGCATCATCCTTCACGCCATGACCGGAATCCTGGATTCCCGCCATCGTCCAGCGGTCCGCCGGTTGCAGCCGTCCGCGTACGATGTTGCCGGATATCGTTGAACCGTTGGCCGAATTCAACAGCAGGCCGTGGTCGCGATCGCCGTCGGAGATATTGTCGATGATCTTCAGCCGGTTGGAGAACATGATGGCGTAGCCGACGGAATTGCCGGTCGAGACATTGCCGCTGATCACGCTGTCATTGGTATACATATAATGGATGGCGAAGCGCAGGTCGCGGAAGCGATTGCCGCTGAAGACATTCTTCTTGCTGGCCATCGTGGCGATACCGTCGCGGCCGAAGCTGATGTCGTTGTCGATAACCTTGCCGCCCGGCGCATTCCACACCGATATGCCGCTGCCGAACTCGCTCATCCGGCCATCCTTGAGGCCGACGATCACATTCTCCCGGGCCAGCGAGTCCTTCGCGCCGTGGAGATAGATGCCAAACAGATTGCCGGTGAGGGTATTGTTCTCGATGATCGCGCCGGTCGCCGTCCGGGCTGCGAAGATGCCGGAATCCAGCGTCGACAGGTTCATGCCCGATCCGGTGACTGCGATGCCGCGCACGGCAACCTGCGCCGCCTTGATGGTGACGACGCTGCCCTTGCCGTTGCCGACGATGCTGGCTCCGTCCTCGCCGTCCAGCGTCACCGGCTTGTCGATGACCAAAGGTCCGTCGTGCCGGCCCGCCTTGAGGCGTATCTGGTCACCCGGAGCCGCCGCTTCGAGAACGGCCGACAGCGCCGGCCCGTCGGAGGGTGTGACGATCCATTCCGCGGCCAGCGCAGCCGAAGGAATGGCGGCCAGCAGGACCGCCATCCAGAGTTTTGCCAGTCTGTACCGCATCAGGCCGATTTAGGCTCCACCAGCATGCGGCCCTTCATTTCCATGTGCATGGCATGGCAGAACCACGAGCAATAGTACCAGTAGACGCCGGGCCGGTCGGCCTTGAACGTCACCGAGGCGGTCGCCTGCGGCCCGATCTCCATGTTGATGCCGTAGTTGACGATGCAGAAGCCGTGGGTCAGGTCCTCCACTTCGTCGATATTGGTCACATACACCGTGACTTCGTCGCCCTGCTTGACCGTGAAGGACTCGAGCCCGAACGCCGGCGCCGCCGAAGTCATGTAGACGCGCACCTTGTCGCCGTCGCGAATGATCTCCGAGTCGATGAGCAGGTCGATATTGTCCTTCTTGGCCTGTTCCACGGCATCGGCGAAGAAGACATCGTCACGGCTCCAGATGCTGACCGGGTTGATCTTCGAGGCATGGACGATCGTCGCGTCATGCGGTTCGGCGAAGGTCGGATTGTCATGGACAAGCACCATCTGGTCGCCGGAAATGTCGATCAACTGGTCGCATTCGGGCTTCAGCGGGCCGACGTTGAGGAACCGGTCCTTCGAGAACTTGTTCAGCGATATCAGCCACTTGCCATCTGCTTCCTTGGTCTGGCCCATGGAGGTATGGTTGTGGCCCGGCTGGTAGTGGACGTCGAGCTTCTGGCGGATCGGGTCGACCTTCTCGCCGGCAAATGCGCGTTTGGCGTCCTCAATGTTCCACTTGCAGATCTGGCTGTCGATGAACAGCGTCGTATAGGCGTTGCCCTTGTCGTCATAAGCCGTGTGCAACGGACCGAGGCCAAGTTCCGGCTCGGCGACCACCACATCGCGCGGCTTGATCTTGTCGTCGAAGAGATCGTCGAACTTGCGCACGTCGAACACCGTGACGGTCGGGGACAGCTTGCCGGCGGCAACGACATGGATGCCGTCGGGGGCGGTGTTCATGCCGTGCGGGCCGTTGGAAACCGGGACATAGCGGGTGTAGACGGATCCCGCCCGACCGTCGATCACCGGTACGCCGTTCATTTCCTTGAAATCGCCCTTGGCGACGGCTTCCTCGATCCGTTTGATGTTGAAGATGACGACCCAGTCCTGCTCCTTCGACATCATCTCCTCGAGCGTGACGCCCTTTTCGGAATTGTAGCAGGTCGCAAAGCAGTATTTGCCCTGGTAGTCGGCATCGACATTGTCGAGGTTGCCATCGACGATCACCTGCCATGCAACCGTCATGGTCTCGCCGTCGACCGCGGAGAAGATCGAGAAATATTCGCTGGGCTTGTCGAGGATCTTGCCGTCGTTCGGCAGCGGCACGCCGTCCTCGCCGTTGCAGAACACATAGCCGGTCTTGGGATATTTCTGCACGCGCAGGCCATGCACGGTGTGCTGGTTCGGCAGTTCGATGATCTTGTCGCATTTCATGACGTCGAGGCGGATGCGGCAGACGCGGGTATTGGACTTGTCGTTCGCATAGAGATAACGGCCGTCATAGGTGCCATCGGTGAAGGACAGATGCGGGTGGTGCAGGTCGCCGTTGTGGTAGACGCCGCCCTTGTCCTTGAGATACTCGACCGTTTCGGGACGCAGCCCTTCGGTCATCACCTTCAGGCTTTCGTTGGTCTGGCCCCAGCCGGTGGCGCTGCATCGGTTGAACACCGGAATGCGCATGAATTCGCGCATCGACGGCAGGCCGACGATGCGGACTTCGCCGCTCTGGCCGCTGGAGAAGAACGTGTAATATTCGTCCAGTTCGCCCGGCTTGACTTCATAGGGCAATCCGCCGTCGGTGGCGGCCTTTGCCGGCGTGGCGCTGCCGGCAAAGGTCAGCGCACCACCGGCGGTGGCGGCACCTGCCGCCGCGACGGCGGCGGTTGATCCCAGAAGCTGGCGTCTGTTCAGCCGCGGCTGCGTATCGTCCTTGGACATGGTGTCTTCCCTTGTTGTTTGTATTGCTGGGTTGCTGGTGTTGCTGGCGTGGGCAGGCTGCCCGGTGCCGAATTCATGTTTTCTTTATGGCTTCGCCATTGTGGGTGACGACGGTCCTGGGCGGGCTTTCGCCGCGCGAGGCCGGGGTCGACAGAGCCATGAACTTCTCGCGTTTCAGGCGGACCTGGATCATGTGCGGGCAGCGATGGTCATCGTGATAGAGTTCCTGGCAATGCATGCAGTAGATGCACTCGTTGACGTTGATCTGGCCTTCCGGATGAATGGACTGCACCGGACATTCCTTGGCGCAACGCTGGCATGGCGTGCCGCATTCGGGCCAGCGCTTCAGCCATTCGAACATGCGGATCCGGCCGGGAATGGCCAGAGCCGCGCCAAGCGGGCAGAGATAGCGGCAGTAGAAACGCTCGATGAACAGGCCGGCGGCCAGAAGCGTCAAGGCGAACAGGACGAACGGCCATTCGCGGGCGAACTTCAGGATGATCGCCGTCTTGAACGGTTCCACTTCGGCCAGCATCTCGGCATAGGCCATCGAATAGAAGGACAGTCCGAAGAGCCCGAGGAAAATGATGTACTTGATCGGCCAGAGGCGTTCGTGCAGGCCCCACGGCACCTTCACCTGCGGAATCCTCAGCTTTACGGCAATCTTGTTGAGCAATTCCTGAAGCGCGCCGAACGGGCAGAGCCAGCCGCAGAAAGGGCCACGTCCCCAGAACAGCAGGCCGGCGGCGACCGCGGCCCAGAGGATGAAGATCAGCGGCGCCGCCAGGAAGAATTCCCAGCGAAAGGACGTGACGAGCGAATTGATGAATGTCAGGACATTGACCACCGAAAGCTGGGCATTGGCATACCAGCCGAGCCAGACCAGCGTGAAGACGAGATAGCTGGTGCGGACCCAGGCAAACAGTTTCGGCCGCTTTACCAGCCAGTCCTGGAAGAAGAAGATCCCGGTGAGCACGAGAAGGGCGGCCACGGTGATGGCCATCGTCACGCGGTTCATGTCCCAGATGCTGACCCAGAGCGGCGGCGCGTCCGGCAGTGGTTCGGTCCGGGTCGCCGCCGCCGGTTCTTCGGCGGACGTTTCCGTCCTGGCGGCCGCGACGGGCGTCACCGCACGGGTGACGGTGTAGTAGGAAGACGGCAGCGTATAGCCAAGATTGAAAGCGATGGCGGCCTTGTCGCGCGCCACGGTGTTGCGTTGCGCGAGCAATTGCAGTTCGAAGGGTTCGGTTACATCGAGCTGGAAATCGGTGGGCACGACGAAAAGCGCGATCTCCCGCAGTCGAGGGGCGCCGTCCGTTGCGAAAGTCGAAATCCTGGTGTGGTTGCGATCCCTGAAACGCAGGCCCTGGCCGTTCTGCAGCAATTCGATGCGATCGAAAATGCCACCACGGACATAGCCGGAACCCTTGAACGAATAGGCGCCGTCACCCGCGACGAGGAGAGCCGACTGGCCCGGCTTCAACCGGGACTGGAGCCGCTGGTAGCCCGCCTCGCCCAGCAGCGTCTTGCCGATGACCGGCACGCTGACAGGAGCGATGTAGAGATCGATGAACCTGTCCTCGGGCTGTGGTGTTTCCGGCTTCTTCGCCGCCTCGGCATGGCCGGCATCCGCAAACGCTTTCGAGACTTCGCCGACCGTCAGGCGCAGACCGCGGATCGATCCGTCGCCGAGCAGCGTCTCCCAGTCGCTTGCTTCCGTTCTCGAAAGATCGAGCGCCCGCTTCTCGGTTGCCGCCTGTGTGTTGGCGACGCCGTCGCCGCTCAGACGATTGCTGCGGATCAGCGCCACTGCAGACCGCACGACGCTGTCGCTCATCACCAGAACGGTCACGGTGGCGCCGCTGACGATGTCCACCTGCGGCGGGCGCTCCTGACCGGCGGCGACGCGACCGAGATCCTTGCCGATGATCGAGTTCAGGCCGGCGACGACGTCTTTCTCGGGAATGCCGATCAGCACGATCGGCTCCTTGTGATCGACGAGCTTGATGCCGCGAATAATGCCCGATCGCTCGATACCAACGACGATATGGATGGGCTTGCCCGAATAGCCGATGGAGCTGGTGAAATCGGAATTCAGATAGGCATAGCCGAGAAGTTCGTCTCCCCGGTAGACAGGCGCGATGGGCGGGTCGCCCTCGACGTCGCCAAAGCGGTCGGCACCTTCGAACAGTTCAGTCGGCTGGACTTTTTCGAGAAAAGTCGGCAGCTGACCGTCAGCCATGGCCGGGGAAGCGCTTATCACCGAGAGACAGATAGCCACCAGCCAAAAGACGCTCAGCAGCCAGGCGGCTGGGCTATTCCCGTTAGATTCCATTGCGATGCGTCTCTCTTGTGGTAAATCGCTGGGCCAGTTTACTAGATGGGCTGACGCAGTCTTTGATTGAAATCAAACAGCTTTGGCCAAACTGTTGCAGACTGTGACGCGGCACGTAATCGTCCGTCGAGGAGAAGATGATGGCTAGGACACAGAGCGATCCGTGGGAGATCGCGTCGATGAATGAACTGCTGGGGCTTGCACGGACGATGGAGCAGGAGGCGATCGACGGCTATGTCGCGCTGGCGAGGCGGATGCAGGAGATGGGCCAACCTGACCTTGCCGGTGTCTTCGAAACCCTGATCGCAGAGGAAGAAGGCCATCTGGCCAAGGTGAACGACTGGCAAACGGCGACCGGACAACCGAAATCGGCAATCGTGCATCCGCCGGAAGCGCTGTTCGATGACGAGGGGGCGGGCATCATCGCGCCGGAGATGCTCAGTGCGTACCGCGCCTTCTCGATGGCGGTGCGCAACGAGGAGCGCGCCTTTGTCTTCTGGACCTATGTCGCCGCGCACGCGAAGTCTGCGGAGATCGCCAAGGCCGCCGAGCGGATGGCGCATGAGGAACTGGGCCACGTCGCGAAGCTGCGCAGCGAACGCAGGCGTGCCTTTCATCTCGAACGGCGCACCTCTACCGACGCCGCCAAAGCCGACCTGTCACGGCTCGAGACACGGCTCGCCGATCACCTCCAGATGCTGGCGGCCATTGGCGAAACGGATGATTCAGACAGATTGCGGATGCTGGCGGAGGAGGCACGGATCAGAGCCGAAAAGCTTGTCCAGACCCCGTTCTCGTCCACGCCGCTTCTCGATGCGGTGCCGGATACGGTCGTCGAACAGGTCTTGCCGCTTTGCGAACTGCTGACCGACTGCTACATCGATCTTGGCCAGACCGCGCCGGACGAAAGCCAGCGCGACCGTGCGCAACGTTCTGCCGCGGAAATGATCCATTGCCTCAGGGGCGTCCGCATCTGGCTGGCGCGCTGAGAACGATCACCGCGACGCTCGGCAATGCCTGCTCTCGCCGCCGGTCGGCTGAGGCGGCTACCACAATGCCGCCGGCGAACGCACGGATTGCGATCGACATTACCAGTTTCCCGATACTTCGTGGAGGAACAATACCAGTTTACCTGTTGAAAAAAAATTCGCATAAGGAATCTCCTCTTAAACAGGTGCTTCGATGAGCGATCAAGCGGTCCTAAACCTCCTCAAAAATGCTCTGGCAAGCCAGAGTAGCGAACCGCTTTACCGCAGGCTTGAAGACGCGATCAAGGCGGCGATCGGTGCGGCACACGTCAAGCGGGGCGCCGTCATACCCAGTGAACGCACCTTGTGCGAGACACTCGGCATCTCCCGCGTGACCGTACGCAAAGCGATAGACAGCCTGGTTTCCGACGGCTTTCTGGACCGTCGCCAAGGCGCCAAGACCGTGGTTTCATCGCGTCTTGAGAAATCGCTTGCCACCATGACCAGCTTTTCCGAGGACATGCGCTCCCGCGGTCTGGAACCCGGCTGCATATGGATTTCGCGCGATATTTCTCGGCCTTCACCCGCTGAAATGATGGCTTTGGGGATTTCAGGCAGCGAAAAGGTTGTCCGGCTCAAGCGTTTGCGGACAGCCGACAATACCCCCATCGCCATTGAAATCGCGACCTTGCCGGCACGTTTCGTGCCGGACCCGCAGGCGATCCAGGCCTCGCTATACGAATATCTCGAAACAAGCGGAGCCCTGCCCGTTCGCGCATTGCAGCGCATGCAGGCAAAGCCTGCAAGCGAAGATGAGCGCCGACTTCTCGGCACGCCCGAGGATACCAGCTTGCTGATCATGGAGCGGCGCTGCTTTCTTGCAGACGGCCAGATCGTCGAGTTCACTCGAACCAAATATCGCGGCGACGTCTATGACTTCGTTATCGAGTTGATGCGATAATACCAGTTAAAGTCCTGTTGCAATCTGGTCTTGGCCTGTTACCGTGATGGCGCAACAGGAGAGCCGGGCGTGCCGCTTGATATTCAGGCCTTGAAAAATGGACTCATCGTATCGTGCCAGCCGGTGAAGGGCGGCGCGATGGACAAGGCCGGCATGGTCGTCGGCTTCGGGCTTGCGGCACTGGATGGTGGCGCGGCCGGACTGCGCATCGAATCCGCAGACTACGTCCGCGCCGTTCGTGCGGCCACCGACAAGCCGATCATCGGGCTGGTCAAGCGCGACCTCGACGATAGCCCGGTGCGTATCACGCCATGGCTCGAGGATGTCGATGCGCTGGCTGCGGCAGGCGCGGATATCATCGCCTACGACGCAACCCAGCGTATCCGCCCGGTCGAGACCAGGGCGCTGATCGACCGCATCCATGCACATGGCCGCATCGCGATGGCCGATTGCTCGATCCTCTCGGACGTCGAGCAGGCGCTGGCGGAAGGCGCCGAGGTCGTCGGAACCACACTGGCTGGCTATACCGGGCCTATCGAACCCACAGAGCCAGATTTCTCGCTGATCACTGCTGCTTCAAAACTCACGCCTCTCGTTATCGCCGAAGGCAATGTCCGCACACCCGAGCAGGCCTCGAAAGCTCTTGCCGGCGGCGCTTTCATGGTGGTGGTCGGCTCCGCGATCACGCGACCGGAATTCGTCACCTCCTGGTTTCGCGCCGCCCTCGACGACACCCTCGCTTCGGTCGGGGCATGACCGATATGGCCGACCCGGACACTGTTCTCGCACTCGACATCGGCGGCACCAAGATGCTTGCCGCACTGGTGCGCGGCGACGCGGTGCTGGATACCCACAAGATGCCGACCCCACGCAGCGGCAATCCCGCACAGTGGCTTGAAGCGCTGTTTGCGGCGATCGCTTCGTGGCAGGGCCGATACGCCACTGCCGGCGCTGCCGTCACCGGTATCGTCGATCAAGGGTTCTGGTCGGCGCTGAACCGTAATACGCTCGACCTTCCCGATCGGTTTCCGCTCGCCGAAACGATCGGCCGTTTTTCAGGGGTGCCGGTCCTCGCTGCCAACGATGCGCAGGCAGCAGCCTGGGGCGAACACCGTTTCGGCGCCGGCCAGAACGAAGACATGGTCTTCCTCACCATCTCGACCGGCATTGGCGGCGGCATCGTCGTCAACGGCAAACCGATGTTCGGCCTTGCCGGCCATTTCGGACAGTTCCGCGTCGCAGAAGATGTTGCCGGTACGCTGGAAGACCAGGTTTCCGGCCTTTGGATAGCCGGCCAGGCCGAAGAACATCAGACAGGCGCCTCCGCGCGCGACGTCTTCGAGGCGGCAGCCGCCGGCAAGGCGTGGGCCAAAGACATCATCGACGCGTCGGCGCGCCAGACTGCCCAGCTTTGCCGCAATATCCATCTCGCACTCGATCCCCCGCGCATCGTCATCGGCGGCGGCATCGGGCTTGCTCCCGGTTATCTCGACGCCGTGCGCCAGGCACTGGAAAGCCTGCCGTCCCGGCTCAGACCGAAAATCCACGCCGCCGCCCTTGGGGAAAGCGCTGGCGTCGTGGGCATCGCCGATCTTGCAAGAAATCATCATAGAGGAGAACGGAAATGACATTTACGAAGATCAGAAAAGGCGGCCTTCTCGCCGTCGCCATCGCCAGCCTGCTGGCGAGCCCCGCATTCGCCAAGGTGACTGTGCTCGGCTGGCCCGGTGGCCCTGAGGAAACGGCGCTTCGCGCCGCAGCCGACGTCTACAATGCCAAGGCCGATGTCGCCGAAAACGACAAGGTCGAACTCTTGTTCTTCAACCGCGACGGATTCTGGGACAAGCTTCAGGCAGACCTCGCTGCCGGCTCCAAGGCCTTTGACGCCAATCTACTCGCAACCTATTCCATCGGCCGCTATGCGCCGTTCATGGAGCCGGTCGAACTGTCGGACGAGGCGGCCTCGGTCTACGGCGATTCCGTGCTCAAGACCATGCAATACGAAGGCAAGCAGTTCGGCGTTCCGACCGACCTTTCGCTGCACTTCATGTATTATCGCAAGGACCTGATCGATGCCCTTCTGAAGGACGACGCCGCCAAGGCGAAATATGCCGAAATCTCTGAAAAGCATCTCGGCAAGAAGCTTGAGCCGAAGAGCCCGGACGAATGGACGTGGGACGATTACGCCGCCACAGCGCTGTATTTCACCCAGGCCGTCAATCCTGAAAGCCCGACACGCTACGGAACCGTCCTGCAGCTTAAGAACCTCCTGTTCAACATGATGGTCTTCCAGTCGCTGCCGCGTGCCTATGGCGGCAACTGGATGGATGAGAGCGGCAAGATCACGGTCAATTCCGACGCCTATCGCAAGGGCCTCGAGACCTACAAGCTGCTCTACGATGCCGGTGCGACGCCGCGCGATTCCCTGTCGTACGAATTCCCCGAAGCCAACGCAGCCTATGCGTCGGGCCAGGTTGCCGCGATGATGCAATGGAATGCCGCCGCATCCGACCTGACCAGCAAGGAGAAGTCGCCGACCGTTGCGGACGTCACCGAAACGGTTGCCCCACCCGCTGGCCCCGAAGGCCGCTTCACCCATATTCACGGTCTCGGCTTCGGTCTTAACAAAAACGCTGAAAACAAGGCCGGCGCCCAGGCCTTCATCAAGTGGCTTTCCTCGAAGGAAGCTGCGCTGACCTACGCCAGGAGCAACGGCGCCCCGGCACTGACGCCGGAAGTCGTCGCCGAAATCGCTAAGGAACGTCCCGATCTCGTGAAGCTCGGCGAGTTCTCATCCAAATACGGGTACGTCATGAACGGCGGCACCTCGGCCAAGGCCCTGTCGGTCTACGAACTTCAGGCCAAGGAGTTCACCGGTTACTGGTCGGGCCAGCAGTCCCTGGACGACGCGCTTGCCAATACCGAAAAGGGCATGGCCGAACTGCTCAAGTAACGCGCCTTGCTGGCGGCGGCGTGACCGCCGCCAGCATCTCCGGCAACGACCTGGCGTAGCGACGTCGGCGCACAAGCAATCCCTTAACCGAACGGACAAGCCCGGATGATCGCTTACCCAGTCGCCACCAGAAGGAGAGCGGTTCGATGAACACACAGCGCGCCCATTCCTCGGAGTTTCGGCTGCTGGCCATGCCGTTGGTCCTGTTTCTGCTGGTCTTCCTCGGTTTTCCGGCGATCGTCAACCTGATCTATTCCGTCTCGGACGTATCGTTCGAGACGCTGCGCCAGCCCCGGATCACCGGCCTGTCGAATTTTGCCGCCGTCTGGAACGACAGCGCCTTCTGGCAGGCCAGCTGGTTTTCGCTGCGTTTCGGCGTCATCACCGCCCTGCTCGAATGCGGGCTTGGGCTGTTCCTCGCCATCTTCCTGTCGCCGCTGATCGAGAGACGCAGCTGGCTGATGGCGATCCTGATGCTGCCGCTGATGGTGGCACCGGCCCTTGTCGGCCTGATGTACCGCCTCGTGCTGCACGAATTCGCAGGCCCGGTGCCCTACTATCTTTGGGCATGGTTCGGCACCAGTGTTTCCTTCCTCGGCCCCACCTCCGCATTCTGGACGCTGATCGCCGTGGAAACCTTGCAGTGGACACCGTTTGCCCTGCTGCTGTTCTACATGGCCTATCGGGCGATCCCCACCGAGATCGTCGAGGCATCTGCCATGGACGGCGCCCGGCGATGGCATCTGTTGTGGTTCATCGAATTGCCGTTGATGGCCCCGACGATCGTCGTTGCCCTGCTCATCCGCTTCATCGACGGTTTCCGCGTTTTCGACAACGTCTACGTTCTGACCGGCAGCGGCCCCGGCGGCTCCACGGCCTCGTTGTCGATCTATATCTACGAGGCCTTCTTCAAACAGGGCGCCATCGGCAAGGCGGTCGCGGCGTCCGTGATCCTGTTCGCAGCCTCCTTCACCGTCCTCTATGGCCTCAATTTTATCGCCAGCCGCCGCAAGGGAGCAGTCAAATGATCAATGCCCTTCGCTGGCTTGTCTTCGCCGTTGCTGCGCTGGCAATGAATTTTCCGATCCTGGTAACGCTCGCCACCTCCTTCAAGAGCGCACGCGAACTGTCTACCAACCCGGGGCTATGGGTGGAGGCCCCGACGCTCGACAACTATTTTGCGGTCTTCCAGGTTTCCGACAGGCTGAACATCTTCCTCTACCTGTTCAACAGCATCACGGTTGCCTTGATCGGAACTACCCTCGCCGTCGTCCTGGCGCTTCCGGCAGCCTATGCGATTGCCCGGGGCAGGCTTGGCGAACGCACACTTTTGCCCTTTATCGTCAATCTGCGCGCCGTGCCGCTGATCATTTTTGCCATCCCGCTCTACATGATGTTCCAGTGGCTGGCGCTGCTCGACACCCGCCTCGGCCTCGGCCTGATCCTTTCGATCGTCAACCTGCCACTGGCCCTCGTCATCCTGGTCAACGCCATCCGCGACCTGCCCGCCGAACTTGACGAAGCTGCCTTGATGGACGGCGCCAGCCGCAGGCAGATCCTTCTGCGCGTCATTGCGCCGGTCTGCCGCCCGGCCATCGTCACCAGCCTGATCTTCGGCTTCATCACCGCATGGAACGAATTCCTGTTCGGGCTGATGCTGACCACATCGAAGGCGGTGCCGATCACCGTCGGCGCTTCCTTCTTCTTCGCCGCCAGTGGCGGCGGCGTGCAATGGGGCGTCGCCTCAGCCGTCATGGTCGTCGGCGCGCTGCCGCCGGTTCTGCTCGGTCTCATCATGTATCGCCAGATCAGCGGATCGATGACGGCCGGCGCGGTCAAGGGCTGATCTTATTTCAGGAGAATACCATGGGTAAGATTTCGCTGCGCAAGGCAGGCCGCACGGCGCTGTAGACTACTCGATCAGGCAGCCGTTGGACCCGGGTCGTCGTCGCCGGATGACACGAGCCGAAATCTCGGCCGCGACGGGAAGCTGATCACCTGCGGCGCCTTGTCAATCAGTTCGGCGGGGCGCTGGCATGGTGGCTTCAGGCCCGGCTCAGCCTCAGGCTGGAAGAACACCCGCTGAACCGAAAGCACCTCGGCTTCGCCGCCCACTCCCGGTATTTCGATTTGTTCACCGACCGCCAGTCCCAAAAGGGCCAGGCCACGCATTGTCCAAAGCGAAAGAGCGAAACTGGGACGGTCGTCAGCAAGGTCACGGACAAGAACAACTGGTCCAGAACCGACACCGTTGACGGTGTAACTGAAACGAGTATCGATCGTCACCACGTTCGAAGGCACGTCCTCGCGGAAGAAGACGCTCGAATGATTGAGCTTCTCGCGCAGCAAAGTCTCAAAAGCCGCGGTAGGGTTGGCTTCCTCCTCCTCCAGCATGGACATCAGCACATTGGCGTCACCAGCAGTGAGCTGGCAAAAGGCTTCCCTGGACATGGTTTTCTCCGATTGTAACTTTCTAAAGCAAGGTGGGGCCGCTTAACGCCTCACCCCAATGATCTCGGACAGCTCCGCGCAAACCGGAGACTGTGTGCGTATCACCGCAGCCAGATCCGTATGTCCTTCTCAGACGTATCCGGAAGTTTATCGCGAACGGTGTCTGCGATTGCGACGCGAGCCGCATCCGCTGCGGCTTCGCGAGTTCGGTAGAGGGACGGCAGCACCCCCCGGAATATCGGAGAGCAGGCGTAGGCAGTGCCGCTCATATGATCGTAATGGAGCTGAACATCGATGGTTTCGCCTGATCGGTGACATGGGTAGGGACAGTAGGTCATCACGTTGCCTCATGAGCAAAGAAGGGAAAAGCCGTCGCCGCGAAGAGTTTGACGAAGGACTGGCACGCCGTTTCAAACAGAGAAACCGGGCAGCAAGCGCAGCCGGACACAGCTTCGATCTCGCGCGTTGGCCGGTGCCACGCGCGCCTGACGGTGATGTGCAGGAGGGAACGGCGCAACGCCACTGGCCGGCCGGTACGTGATACGATTGTCGATCATCGCAACGTTGCCGGAAACATTCGCGGCGCCGTCGAGCTTGGCTCGGATCATGACTTTCGCGCGACCGGCAAGCGTTTGGTCGGCGAGAAGGCGCCTGAGGACGACAGCGTCCTCGTCGAAGAGGATGTGAGGCGGATTGGCCGTGATCATCGTAGGTCTCCTTGGATATCCGGTTGGTTCAACAGGAACGCCTGTGCCGATCCAAAGAGCGACACAGGATTAGGGACCTGCGGTTAGGCAACCTCCGCGGTGCTTCCGTGTAGAACGCATCGACATTCTTTTCCTCATCGTGACGTTTTTGCTGGCGCTCAGGTCAGAGCGCCATATCGGCGTTTTACTCGTCGACAACGTAAACGACTGTTAATTCATTTGACTGGCCGTCTCGGGAAAACCACTGACCGCGCTGTCCCGGACGAAGGCCCAAAAGCGCGACACCTATGGGTGCCAACGCGGAAATCCGCCCCTTGTCGGCGTCCAGTTCGTCAGGATGTACGAGCGTCATGATACGACGGGGCGCACCTTCGACATCATAGGTCACGGTGGACCCGAGCCGGACGACGTCACGTGTTGATTGCCCATCAGGCACGACGATGCTCTTGTCGAGCCTATCGATCAGTTCGGTCGCGACATCGAAACCCTTGATCAGGGCCTCATACGCCAAATCGTTCAGCGTTGCGTAGTCGGATACTTCAATAACGGGCGGCGTCTGCTTCAACGGGAAACTGTCGGACATCATGTCGCAATACCTCCTGCCAAACATGGCTCTGCCATGCATGATCACTGTTCTGGAAGGATTGTCGCACTGTCAGCAGACGTGGATGCTGACTGCATTCACCCAGGATCCGGCGGGCGACGATGGCCGGACCCGGGCTAATATCCTGCGATCGGGCAAACCCGGAAGACTCCGTTCGGGAGCATGTCATGGTTGATCAACATGACCTAGAGATTGTCATTGAAAGCTAGGAAGTCAAGCTGTGCGCCAGCATAGTCAGGGTGCGGCCCTCCGCCGCACCCCTCCAGATGGCCTGCCTGAACCGGAGTCCGGTTCATATCACGCCGAGTGCGTCCATGGCTTCCGCGACACGGACGAAGCCCGCTATATTAGCGCCCAGGACATAGTCGCCCGGAGCACCATAGTCCTCGGCCGTTTCAGCGCAGCGGTCGTGGATTGCATGCATGATCGTCGCGAGGCGCGCTTCGGTCTGCTCGAAGGTCCAGCTGTCGCGGGAGGCGTTCTGCTGCATTTCCAAAGCGGAAGTCGCAACGCCGCCCGCGTTTGCTGCCTTGCCGGGAGCAAACATTGTGCCCGCCTCCTGGAAGTGCCGGACAGCCTCGGGAGTGGACGGCATGTTGGCCCCCTCGCCTACTGCCACGACGCCGTTCTTGACCAGAGTGCGTGCGTCCTTGCCTGTCAGTTCGTTCTGGGTAGCCGAAGGCATCGCCACATGGCATGGAACATCCCATATGGAGCCGCCTTCGATGTAGCGGACACGCGATCCCTTCAGCTTGGCATACTCCGAGATCCGCGCCCGCCTGACCTCCTTGATCTCCTTGACCAGGCCGAAATCGATGCCGTCGTCATCGACGACGTAGCCGTTCGAGTCGGAGCACGCGACGATGCGTCCGCCAAACTCGGTGACTTTCTCCATCGTGTAGATTGCTACGTTTCCGGAGCCTGAGACCGTCACGCGCCTTCCGTCGAAATCCAGTCCACGGGTTCCGAGCATCCGCTGGACGAAGTAGGCCGCTCCGTAGCCGGTTGCCTCCCTGCGGGCTCGCGACCCTCCATGGAACAGCGCCTTGCCCGTCAGAACACCCGCCTCGTAACGATTGGTGAGGCGCTTGTATTGGCCGAACATGTAGCCGATCTCCCGGCCTCCCACGCCGATGTCACCCGCCGGGACATCGGTGTATTCACCGAGATGTCGGTGAAGTTCGGTCATGAAGGATTGGCAGAACCTCATGATTTCGCCATCCGAACGACCTCTCGGGTTGAAGTCGGACCCACCCTTGCCGCCGCCGATCGGCATTCCGGTCAACGCGTTTTTGAAGGTTTGCTCGAAGCCAAGAAACTTGATGATCCCGACATTGACCGAAGGGTGAAAACGGATGCCGCCCTTGTAAGGGCCGAGAGCCGAGTTGAACTGCACCCGGAAGCCTCGGTTTATCTGCACTTGTCCCGTATCGTCCACCCAGGGCACGCGAAAGATTATCTGCCGCTCCGGCTCGCAGATGCGCTCGATCAGAGCGTTTTCGGCGTAGCGGGGATGTTTGGCAATTACCCGTCCCAAGCTCTCGAGGACTTCCCGCACCGCTTGATGAAACTCGTGTTCACCGCCGTTGCGCCGCAGGACCTCGGTCAGGATGGGTTCCAGCTTCTCATCAACATTCAAGATTTTTCTCCTAAGCCGCATCGACATGATTGAGATCGGCGCGGGCGCCATAGCGGAATGACCGCATTAAGTGAACCCCCGTTTTAGCAGATTATCGACCGTCCGCCTGATTGAATCGCCTGCGCCTTGCCTTCCGCTTCAGCAATGGCATGACTTGCGGGCTGTGACGACGATCTCAAACTTGTAAGACCGCCGCATTGGCATTCGAGAGGGACAATCATTCGAGTTGCCGCCCCCAGGCCTGTCGGCCACTGAATGTCCGCCGCCGGCTTCGCTTATGAATGATTTGATGGATAGAACGATTGCGATAAACCATTTATATGCAGTATTATGAGGCATAGAAGGAGATTCCTATAACTCATGATTTGGAACTGGACACAAAAAGGCTGGCCGCAATTCACCTACGACGCTGTGCAACTCACGCCCTTCGAAAACCGGTTTCTTGCATCCTCCGGCGAAATAATCGGTGCGGTCCGTCATCTCAGCGATGAAGAACGTGACCTCCTGCGGATTGAACTCCTCAGCGACGAGGCAGTGAAGACGTCGGAGATCGAGGGTGAGATGCTCGACCGTTTGAGCGTGCAGTCCTCCCTGCGTCGCCAGTTCGGTCTTAATGTCGACACTCGACCGGTCAAGCCGCAAGAGCGCGGCATCGCTGAAATGATGATTGATGTTTATCGTTCCTGGAGCCATCGTCTCGATCACGAAACCATGTTTCGTTGGCACGGCATGTTGATGAGCGGAAACCGCCATATCGGCACGATTGGTGGATACCGGGTTTATGACGATGCCATGCAGATTGTTTCGGGTCGTCACGACAAGCCGACAATTCACTACGAGGCTCCACCGTCCCGGCAGGTGCCTGAGGAAATGACGACTTATGTCGAATGGTTCAACAGGTCGGCTCCGGACGGCGCCACTCCCCTGCCCGCTGTGACACGCGCTGGTCTCGGTCATCTCTATTTCGAGAGCATCCATCCATTTGAAGATGGCAACGGACGACTTGGCCGGGCGTTGGCGGAGAAGTCGCTGGCTCAAAATCTGGGGCGGCCGAGCCTCGTTGCCCTCGCGCACACGCTTGAGAACGGCCGCAGGACCTATTATGACCAGTTGGAACGAAATCAACGCACCCTCGATGTCACCGAATGGCTTGTTTACTTTGCCGAGACGGTGCTGGAGGCATTGGAAACCACACTAAAGCGGGTCGCATTCTATATTGCCAAGGCGCATTTCTATGACCGGTTCCGCGGCCAGTTCAACGACCGTCAGGAGAAAGCCATCGCCCGCATGTTCCGGGAAGGGCCCGCCGGGTTCCTCGGTGGACTGAGCGCCGAGAACTATATCGCGATAACACGGACGTCACGCGCAACGGCGACGCGCGATCTTGTGGACCTGGTGACGAAGGGGGCGCTTTCGCGAAAGGGAGAACGCAGGCACACACGCTACGCTCTGAACCTGCGTTACAGCGCCGCGCCTCGAATATGACGCGTAAAGTCGCTGTAACACTTCAAATATGCTGCATATTTTACCCTTGAATCGATTCCGATTTAAGGAATTTGCAGGCCCCCTCCCCTTATTTCCACTCATGGGCCTTCGCGGCGGCGTGCGGGCGCTGCGTTACGAACATGGACGGGTCGTCCAATGTTGAGACAAATTGCAACGCATCAGCTTCGTCATTGAATCCAACGAAGACCATCAGCATGGAGTGCGCAATGGGTTGGCCTTTCTTGCGATAGGAAAAGTTGACGGCGCAGTGCGGATATTGCGCGTCCACCGATTGCGGCTGTGAGGCACTGCCGGTCGCCATCAGGCCGCTCAACGCAGCAAACTGTCCGAGCGCGAAAAACCGGTCGATGGCTGAGAACGCCGCTGCCTGTGAAATCTGCTGGTTCTGGCCAGTGGCGGAACGACCATAATAGAGACTATCCGTCTGGCCTTTACGCCGTTTTGTCTCATAGACGACGAGGCTTCCGGCTGCGGCTAGTTCCAGGCGCACATCGAATGTCTGGAACCGCTCTGGCGTCTGGTCCAGTTCGGCAAAAAGCACCCTCAGGTCGGCGATGGTGTCGGCGTAACGCGCAACGTTCATGGAGTTTTCCGTCAGTATATTTGTGTGGCGGTCGCCGCTTTTGGCGCCGGTGCAAAGGAGAGGATGCAGCCTTTCCTGTCAACCTTGCCGTTGCTTGCATGGCCCGATCAAGATGAGTTGAGAGGTGGCTCGGTTTGTCTGAACAGTTTCGGTCGTTTTGCTAAGTGGATTTCCGCCTCGATTATGCCGCCACCCTCATTGGTGTCAGCGCATTGAAGTAGCGCCTGATCCGGCGTCTGCCGGTCAAGGGATGAATGTGGGCGTCGGCTATTGTAAAAGGTCAGATATCAGCCAATGCCGACGCGGGCCTCGGACACGGTCTTGTAGGCGTGGAGGTAGACTTCCTCGTATTTGATCGAACGCCAGATCCGCTCGACGAAGACGTTGTCCCGCCACGCCCCCTTGCCATCCATCGAGATGGCGATTTCCGCCTTCTTCAGCACCGCTGTGAAGTCCATCGAGGTGAACTGCGAGCCTTGGTCCGTATTGAATATGTTGGGTTTGCCATAACGGGCAAGCGCTTCCTCGACCGCTTCGATGCAGAAGTCCGCCTCCATCGTGATTGACAGGCGCCACGACAGAACCCTCCGGCTGAACCAGTCCACGACGGCGCAGAGATAGACGAAGCCGCGAGCCATCGGGACATAGGTTATGTCCATTGCCCAGACCTGGTTGGGTCGGGTGACCGCCAGCTTTCGCAAGAGATAGGGATGGATTTTGTGATCAGGCGCTGGTTTGGAGGTGTTCGGGCGACGGTATATCGCCTCGATGCCCATCTTCTTCATCAGCGTGGCGACGTGAAGCCGCCCGGCATTCAGCCCTTCTCCTCTCAAAGCCATTGCAACATTCGACTTCCGGCAAACGGGTAGTCGAGATGCAGTTGGTCGATCCGGCGCATCAGGGCAAGATCGCCGTCAGGCACTGGACGAGGCAGATAATAGACGCTGCCACGGCTGAAGCCGAGAAGTTTGGCCTGGCGCACGACGGATAGCTTATGCTGGCGGTCGATCATTTTCTTCCCCCCAGCAATCCCGCCTTGCCGAGCGCTCCGGCTAAAAAATCGTTTTCCAGCGTCAGCTCCCCGATTTTGGCGTGCAGCGTTTTGACATCAACCGTTGGACCCGCCGATTCTGCCTTGGCTTCATCACCGAAAACGCCTGTTGCCCCTCAAGGAGCTGCTCTTTCCACTGCTTGATCTGGTTGGTGTGCACGTCAAACTGCTGGGACAACTCCACCAGCGTCTGTTCGCCCCGGATGGCGGCAAGTGCCACCTTCGCCTTGAAAGCCGGGCTATGGTTCCGGCGCGGTCGTCTTGTCATGGTATCTCCTGTTCCCGGCACCTAAGCCGAAGTCAGGCAGAAATTCCACTTATCCCCGCTGTGCAGATTTCCGAGCCACCTCTGCGGTCGCCGCGTCCACCTCCGCAGCAACACGCCGCGCACGCTCTTCGACCAGCAGCGCCAGCGCACTCGCAAGATCGTCCGGAAGCTGGTCGGCGGGATGGTTCATGGCGAGATGGAATCATATTTGACCCCGCCATTCCAGCGTTTTTGGTCATCCGGCCGAGGTCGGTCGCCAGGTCTTTTGCGGCATCCGCCAGTCGATACCTTCCAGCAAATAACCGAGCTGCCCAGGCGTAATCACGACCGTCCCATCGGCCGCCGACGGCCATATGAAGCGTCCACGTTCCAACTTCTTCGTGAACAGGCAGGCACCCTGACCGTCATGCCAGATGACCTTGATCAGGCCGCCGCCGCGACCGCGGAAGACGAACAGGTGTCCGCACATAGGATCGCGCTTCAGCGTCTCGTGCACCATCAGCGACAGACCGGGGAAACCCCTGCGCGTGTCTGTATGGCCGGTCGCCAGCCAGACCTTCACACCAGCAGGAACCGGGATCATCGCCGACCCAGCACACAATCGAGAATGCGGCCAAGTGCGTCCGTGTCGATGTCGCTGTCCACACGGACACGACGACCGCGACCCAGATCAATCGTTACGTCGCTACGCTTCCGGCGGGGATGCGATGGGGCCGGCGCTTCCGAGGCAGTGGGCTGGGCTATCGGCGCGGACTCCGACACGATGACTGGCACCAAAGTGTTCGCCGTCTCGGCCCTGGGTTCCTCGATTTGGCAGAGTCCTTGCGCCACCGAAAGAGCTGGCTCACGTGGATGTCGGCCGATCGCGCTATCTCCGAGAGAACGGCATCTGGCTCAAGGCATGCTGCCACAAGCCGCTCCTTGTCCTCTCGAGACCAGCGCCGCCGGCGCTCCACAGACGTGATGACTTCAATTGGATGCTTGGTCATAGGACTACTCCTAGTGTTTGCACTAGGACTTCCGATGTTCGCATCAACCTCGCAAGACGGCCCTCACCGGGGGCTTACGAAGGAGCGGGAAATTCTTGAACAGCTTATGGGCCGGGCTGAGACGTTGGGTGAACAGAAACGCAAAAAGCCCCGCGGAGGGGTCTTTTGTGGATCGCAGGGATCGTTGGTTGCGGGGGCAGGATTTGAACCTGCGGCCTTCAGGTTATGAGCCTGACGAGCTACCGGGCTGCTCCACCCCGCGTTACCAGCGTATTCGGCGAAGCCGAATATCGCGTCTGTGCAAGTCCTATGGACTTGTCGCATCCGTGCAAATCCCTCCGGATTTGTCGCGACCGTGCATTTAGCGCCGCTAAATGTCGCGTCATCAGCGCAAATTCGCAGAATTTGTCGCCTTGATGTACCGTATCAGGCAGGGCCCTTTAGCGGATTTGGCTGCTTTCGAGCGAGAATGCAGCCATTTGTGTTTATTTTCCGGCTTGATTGTACCGAAGCAAAAAAGCCGCTTGAGGGCGGCCCGTTGTTTTCGGCTAGGCCGGAGGTGTTTAGAGAAGATAGATTTTGTTTGATCATGCAGCTTTCCTTCGCCTTTCGGCTTCGGGCGCATGATTTGGTATTTCTTGCCATTACTAGACCTGGCAGCGACCTACTCTCCCGCGTCTTAAGACGGAGTACCATTGGCGCAGGGGCGTTTCACGGCCGTGTTCGGAATGGGAACGGGTGCAGCCACCCCGCAATAACCACCAGGTCAAGTAAGGGCAAGAATGTCACCGGCGACGGTGACAAACCAAATGAGAAGCTGGTTCACTCGTGAGAGTGATTAGGGATTAGTCGTTAGTGACTAGTCATTTGAACACGTCTTTTTCTAAGCTGCTTGAGGCACTTATCGGAGCAGAGCTCCGCAAGGCCAAGCGGCCGTCGCGCTTAGTTAGCGCGGCCCGTCCGGAGCGCATTGCGCGTCAGGACAGAAGAAAGGATCATTGAAGCGCCCTTGGCGCTTCGATGAGCACGAGCAATGAGAACAATCAAGCCAATCGAACGATTAGTACCGGTAAGCTTCATGCGTTGCCGCACTTCCACACCCGGCCTATCAACGTGGTCGTCTTCCACGGTTCTCAAGGGAATACTCGTTTTCAGGTTGGTTTCCCGCTTAGATGCCTTCAGCGGTTATCCATTCCATATATAGCTACCCTGCTATGCGGCTGGCGCCACAACAGGTCCACCAGAGATATGTCCATCCCGGTCCTCTCGTACTAGGGACAGATCCTGTCAATATTCCTACACCCACGGCAGATAGGGACCGAACTGTCTCACGACGTTCTGAACCCAGCTCACGTACCGCTTTAATTGGCGAACAGCCAAACCCTTGGGACCTGCTCCAGCCCCAGGATGCGATGAGCCGACATCGAGGTGCCAAACAACCCCGTCGATATGGACTCTTGGGGGTCATCAGCCTGTTATCCCCGGCGTACCTTTTATCCGTTGAGCGATGGCCCTTCCACACGGGACCACCGGATCACTATGACCGACTTTCGTCTCTGCTCGACTTGTCAGTCTCGCAGTCAGGCGGGCTTATGCCATTGCACTCGACGACCGATTTCCGACCGGTCTGAGCCCACCATCGCGCGCCTCCGTTACTCTTTCGGAGGCGACCGCCCCAGTCAAACTACCCACCATACACTGTCCCGGATCCGGATAACGGACCGCGGTTAGACATCCATGACGATAAGGGTGGTATTTCAAGGATGGCTCCACGAGAACTGGCGTCCCCGCTTCAAAGCCTACCACCTATCCTACACATGCCGACACGAATGCCAGTGTAAAGCTATAGTAAAGGTGCACGGGGTCTTTCCGTCTGACCGCAGGAACCCCGCATCTTCACGGGGAATTCAATTTCACTGAGTCTATGCTGGAGACAGCGGGGAAGTCGTTACGCCATTCGTGCAGGTCGGAACTTACCCGACAAGGAATTTCGCTACCTTAGGACCGTTATAGTTACGGCCGCCGTTTACTGGGGCTTCAGTTCAAAGCTTGCACCTCTCCCTTTAACCTTCCAGCACCGGGCAGGCGTCAGGCCCTATACGTCGTTTTGCAACTTCGCAGAGCCCTGTGTTTTTGATAAACAGTCGCTACCCCCTGGTCTGTGCCACCCCACCATACTTGCGTACGATGAGGTCACGCTTCTTCCGAAGTTACGCGTGCAATTTGCCGAGTTCCTTCAGCATAGTTCTCTCAAGCGCCTTGGTATACTCTACCTGACCACCTGTGTCGGTTTCGGGTACGGTCTATACGGTGGAGCTATTTCCTGGAACCGCTTCCCCGCCCAGACAATCCAATAAGTCTGAACAAGTTACGCAATCCGTCACTACCACCAGGCCCACGAATATTAACGTGGTTCCCATCGACTACGCATGTCTGCCTCGTCTTAGGGGCCGGCTAACCCTGCTCAGATTAACTTTAAGCAGGAACCCTTGGTCTTTCGGCGAGGGAGTCTCTCACTCCCTTTATCGTTACTCATGTCAACATTCGCACTTCCGATACCTCCA
>NZ_CP196426.1:392500-912500 GCF_051669845.1 Pararhizobium sp. O133
ACGGCCGCGGCCTCGGCGCTGGCGGCCGACTATCTTGCCGCCAAGGACGCACAGCGCATGCTGATGGTCGGCGCCGGGCGCCTGTCGCAGAACCTGATCGAGGCGCATGCTTCCGTTCGCCCCCTCAAGGAGGTCTCGATCTGGGCGCGGGATCCGCGCAAAGCCGCCGCGACCGTGGCAGAGATCAAAATCCCCGGCGTTACCGTTTCGGTCGCCACCGATATCGAGGCCGCAGCCCGCGATGCCGACATCATCTCCTGCGCGACCCTGTCGTCCGAGCCGCTGATCCGGGGCGACTGGCTGAAGGAAGGCGCGCATCTCGACCTCGTCGGCGCCTTCAAGCCGAGCATGCGCGAATCCGACGACAGGGCGGTCGAGCGCGCGACATTGTTCGTCGATACCCGCGAGGGTGCGCTCAGCGAAGGCGGCGATCTCGTACAGCCGCTGCGGGCCGGGTTGATCAAGGCAGGCGACCTGCGGGCCGATCTGGGAGAACTGGCAAGCGGCCGGCATGCGGGCCGTACCCAAGTGAATGAAATCACCCTGTTCAAGTCCGTCGGTGCGGCGCTTGAGGATCTCGCTGGTGCGATCCTCGCCTTTGAGACCGTACGCGGCTGATATCTGACAGGAGGATGCCGCCACTAGGAGTTGACGCCGGCCGTCACCGGATCGTGATGGGGCAGGGCTGCGTACCCCGTTGACGGATTGTGGCCCGGGCTTAGGCTTGGGCTCTTTCGACACGGGTGGAGGCATCATGTTCACGTCAATCCGGCGCCTGCTGGCAATGGCTTTACTCGCCATTCCGGCCGGGCTTTCCAGTTTCGGTACCGCCGGCGCCACGGATGCGGCCAAATGGGACGAGGTCTTAGCCGAGGCGCGCGGCCAGACTGTCTATTTCAACGCCTGGGGCGGGTCGGAGAATATCAACGCCTATATCCGCTGGGCAGGTGAAGAAGTGAAGGCACGATTCAGCGTCGATGTCGTGCAGGTCAAGCTCGACGATACGGCGAAGGCCGTCTCGACCGTTCTGGCCGAGAAAATCGCCGACCGCGACAGCGACGGCTCGGTCGATCTCATCTGGATCAATGGCGAAAATTTCGCTGCGATGAAGCGGCAGGGCCTGCTGTTTTCACCGGGCTGGGCAATGCGGCTGCCGAACTGGCCGTTCGCCGACATCCGCAACCAACCGACGATCACCACCGATTTCACCATTCCGACAGACGGACTGGAAAGTCCATGGGGAGCCGCCAAGCTGGTGTTCTTCCATGACGAAGCCCGAACCGAAAAAAGCACGCTGCCTGATTCGGCGGCCGGGCTGCTGACTTGGGCAAAGGAACATCCGGGCCGGTTTTCCTATCCGCAGCCGCCGGATTTCATGGGGACGACCTTCCTGAAGCAGGTTCTGACCGAGACGATCGCCGACAAGACGAAGCTTCAGAAGCCGTTCGATGAGGCGACGTTTAAGCAGGACGTGGCGCCGCTGTTTGCCTATCTCGACCAGCTGCACCCGCTGCTTTGGCGCAAGGGCAAGGCTTTTCCGCAAAACTATCCGGACATGAAGCAGAAGCTCACCGATGGCGAACTCGACATCATCTTCGCCTTCAATCCGGCTGAGGCTTCGGCCGGAATTACCGCCGGTGAACTGCCGGACACCGTCCGGTCCTTCGTCTTTTCCGGAGGCACGATCGGTAATACGCATTTTGTCGCCATCCCTTACAATGCCAAGGCCAAGGCCGGCGCCCTGGTGCTGGCCAATTTCCTGCTGTCGCCGGAAGCACAGGCAAGGAAACAGGATCCGAAGGTCTGGGGCGATCCGACGGTGCTGGACGTGGCCGCATTGCCGGACAAGGAAAGTGCGGCGTTCCAGGCGCTCGATCTTGGCATCGCGACGCTTTCGTCCGATCAGCTTGGCCTTGCTTTGCCCGAGCCGCATCCGGACTGGATGACCCGGATCGAGTCGGAATGGATCAAGCGCTATGGAGCGGCAAACTGACCGGACCCATACGCGGAAAGATGCTGGACATGAAAAACCGCGCGCTGTCCGGTTTCCTTCTCGCCTGCCTCGGCCTGCCGGTCCTGTTCGGTCTTGCCGGCACGATCGCCCCGGCTTTCGGCTATCTGCCGGCGCTCGGCGGCGAGCATGTGAGCCTGGAACCGTTGCGCGCTTTGATGGCCGAACCGCATCTCGAGCGTTCGGCGCTCATCAGTCTCGCGGCGGGCTTGGTAACGACGGCGGTGTCGCTGGTCTTGGTGATGCTGTTTGTCGCCGGTTATGCCGGAACGAGGGTGTTTTCCCGCATCCAGCATCTGGTCTCGCCGCTTCTGTCCGTCCCGCATGCGGCCGCGGCCTTTGGGCTTGCCTGTCTCGTCGCGCCCTCGGGCCTCCTCCTGCGGCTGGTCTCGCCGGGATCGACGGGGTTCACGAGCCCGCCGGACTGGCTCGTGCCGCAGGATCCGTTGGGGCTGACGATGATGGCTGGGCTGATCGCCAAGGAAATGCCCTTTCTGTTCCTGGTGACGCTGGCAGCCCTGCCGCAGGTGCCTCTCACCCAGACGCGGCAGCTGGTGGCGAGCCTTGGCTACGGACGTGTCCGGGGTTTCCTGATCGGCATCTGGCCGCTCGTCTATCGGCAGATTCGCCTGCCGGTTTTTGCTGTTATCGCCTATGCCTCATCCGTCGTCGATGTGGCCATGATCCTTGGACCGACTTTGCCGCCACCGCTTTCGGTGCGCATAACCGTCTGGATGGCGGACAGCGATCTTACCCTGCGTTTTCTCGCCTCGGCAGGTGCCCTGCTGCAGCTCGGCGTGACGCTGGCCGCGATGCTTGTATGGCGGATCGGCGAGGTGGCGGGCCGCACGCTTCTCAAGCATATGTCCGTGTCCGGCAGGCGAAAGACCGGCGACCGCCTGATTCGACGGGCCGCCTGCGCCGGCATGACCGTGTCGGCTGCCGCGGTTTTCCTTGGCCTGCTTGTTCTGCTCCTCTGGTCGGTCGCCGGCCTCTGGCCATTCCCAGCCGTGCTGCCGCAGGACATGACCTTGAGAACCTGGGTCCGGGCCGTGCCGCAGGCCGGAGCGCCGATCCTGACGACGCTGGCATTGGCGATCGGCTCGGCCGCGATTGCCGTTCTGCTGGCGATCGGACTTCTCTGGCAGGACCGGCTTCACGGCAGCCGCGTCTTCCAATTCGCCCTCTATCTGCCTCTCATCGTTCCGCAGATCTGTTTCCTGTTCGGCATCCAGATTCTCGGTCTCCTGCTGGGACTCGATGCCTCCTTCCCGCTGCTGCTTTTCGTTCACCTGATCTTCGTTTCCCCCTATGTCTTTCTCTCCCTGTCGCAGCCCTGGCAGACGCTGGACCGTCGCTACGAACGGATCGCCGCGGCACTCGGGGCCGGACCCTGGCGGGTCCTGCTCAGCATCCGTCTGCCGATGCTGACGCGCGCCTGGCTGACGGCCTTTGCCGTCGGCTTTGCGGTTTCAGTCGGGCTTTATCTGCCGACACTCTTGATCGGGGCGGGGCGGATCACCACCATCACCACGGAGGCCGTCGCCCTATCTTCTGGCGGCGACCGACGGACCATCGGCGTTTATGCGCTGCTGCAGGCGCTATTGCCGCTCGTCGGATTTCTGATTGCGTCGCTGGTGCCGCACTTGCTATTTCGCGACCGGCGCGCAATGAGGATTTGAATGACTCCCGACGGCAAGACAGACGGCCTGCAGCTCAGGCGGATGACCATTGGCGTCGCAGGCAGGACGCTGCTTTCGCTGACGGCATCGGTTCGCCCGGGCGAGATCCTGACCGTGATGGGACCGTCCGGTTCCGGCAAGTCAGCGCTGCTTGCCGCTCTCGGCGGTTTTCTCGATACTGCCTTCACCGCGAGCGGGGAGATCCTGATCGACGGCAGCGATCTGACCGATATTCCCGCCGAAAAGCGCGGGGCCGGCATGCTTTTCCAGGATGCCCTGCTTTTTCCGCATCTCTCTGTCGGCGGCAATCTTCTGTTCGGCCTGTCCCCTGCGATCCACGGTGCGGATAAGCGGCGGCATGTGGTCGAAGAGGCGCTCGCGGAAATCGAGCTTACCGGCTTTTTCGACCGGGATCCGGCAACGCTTTCAGGCGGCCAGAAGGCAAGGGTGGCGCTGCAGCGGACCCTGCTGTCGGCACCGCGCTTCCTGCTGCTCGACGAGCCCTTTTCAAAACTCGACACCGATCTCCGGCACCAGATTCGCGATCTCGTCTTCACCCGTGCCAAAGCCTTGAAGCTGCCGGTCGTGCTGGTCACGCATGATCAATCGGATGCGCTGGCCGCCGGCGGCGAAACGGTCACCATCGGGGTGGAGCCATGAGCGCGATCGAAACCCTGCCGGACCTGCCGGTCCGCGCCATTCTGCCGGCGCTCGGCGAAGCTTTGGAGAAATCACCGGCCGTGGTTCTCTCGGCACCGCCCGGCGCCGGCAAGACGACGCTGGTGCCGCTGTTTCTCCTGAGCCAGGACTGGCGTGGCGATGGACGAATCATCCTGCTCGAACCGCGCCGGCTCGCCGCCCGCGCCGCCGCGGGCCGCATGGCGAGCCTGCTCGGCGAAACCGTCGGGGAGAGTGTCGGCTACCGCATGCGCCTCGATAGCCGGATATCAGCAAAAACGCGCATCGAAGTGGTGACCGAGGGTGTCTTTGCCCGGATGCTGCTCGATGATCCGGAACTGCCCGGCGTGGCGGCCGTACTGTTCGACGAATTCCATGAACGCTCGCTGGATGCCGATTTCGGCCTGGCGCTGGCGCTCGACGTGCAGCAGGCCCTGCGCGACGACCTGAAACTCATCGTCATGTCGGCGACGCTGGATGTCGGCCGTGTCCAGCAGTTGCTCGGAAATGCACCGGTCATCGAAAGCCTCGGACGCAGCTTTCCGGTGGATGTACGCTACCAGGAACGTCCACCGGCCGAACGCATCGAGGATGCGGTGACCCGCGCGATCGTCGAGGCGCACCGCAGCGAAACGGGCTCGATCCTTGCCTTCCTCCCGGGACAGGCCGAAATCACCCGGACCGCCGAGCGGCTGGAAGGCCGGTTCGGGCCGGAAACCTTGATAACGCCGCTGTTCGGCAATCTCAGCCAGAAGGAGCAGGATGCGGCGATCCGACCGGCGGCGGCGGGAACCCGCAAGATCGTTCTGGCGACCTCGATCGCCGAAACATCGATCACCATCGACGGCGTGCGCATCGTCATCGACAGCGGCCTGCAGCGGCTGCCGGCCTTCGAGGCATCGACGGGTATTACCCGGCTGGAAACCGTGCGGGTTTCGCGCGCATCGGCCGACCAGCGGGCGGGACGCGCCGGCCGAACGGAGCCGGGCATCGCCATCCGCCTGTGGCATCAGGGCCAGACGGCGGCGCTACCCGCCTTCACGCCGCCGCAAATCCTCGCAAGCGACCTCTCCGGGCTCGTGCTTGATCTCGCCCATTGGGGCGTCACCGATCCTGCCGGCCTTGCCTTTCTCGATTCGCCCCCGGCAACGACCTGGCAGGAGGCTAAGACGCTTCTCGTCCAGCTTGGAGCGATCGATACGAACGGGGCGCTCACAGTGCGCGGCAAGCAGATCAGGCAATTGGCACTGCCGCCCCGGCTCGCCGCGATGGCCGTATCGGCGGCTGAAGAGGGTCAAGCGGAGGAAGCCTGCCTTCTCGCCGTTCTGCTGACCGAACAGGGACTCGGTGGAAACAGCATCGATCTCGAGGACCGGCTTCGCCGCTTCAAGACGGAACGCGGCGATCGGGCCGACGCCTCGCGCGGCCTTGCCCGGCGCATGGCGCAATCCCTCAGCCCGAGAAAGCAATCCGGCGATCCGGTGCAGCCGGGCGTTCTTTTGATGCAAGCCTTTCCGGACCGGATCGCGCTGCAACGAGGCGGGCGCGGTCGGTTCGTCATGGCCAATGGCCGTGGCGCGGAATTGCCGGATACCGAGCGGCTGGCAGGGAGCGCGATGTTGGTCATCGCCGACCTCACCGGACGCGCCGGCGGGCAACGCATTCTCGCGGCGGCCGAAATCTCCCGGTCCGATGTCGAGGTGCATATGCCGCAGGCGATCGTGCGCGAGGACCAGACCTTTTTCGACCGGCCGAGCCGGCAGGTCCGGGCCCGGCGGGTCACGCGGCTCGGTGCCATCATCTTCGAGGAATCGCCGCTGCCCAAACCGAAGGGCGAGGCGACCGCGCGGGCGCTGGCCGAGGGTGTACGCCAGCTCGGTCTTGCCGTCCTGCCCTTTTCCAAGGAGGCGGCGCAATTGCGCGACCGAATCGGCTTTCTCCACCGGACCATCGGCGAGCCCTGGCCGGACATGACAGACGAAAACCTCCTGAACCGGATGGACGACTGGTTCATTCCCTTCCAAGGCGAGGCGCGCGGCATTGACGACATCCATCCGGGCAGCCTGTCGGAAGGGTTGCAGGCGCTGGTGCCGCATGAGGTCTCGCGTGATCTTTCCCGCCTTGCGCCGACGCATTTCGAGGCGCCGACCGGGCAAAGGCATCCGATCCGCTACGACGGCGACGAGCCGATCCTGTCGATCCGCGTGCAGGAATTGTTCGGGCTGAAGACGCATCCGGCCATCGGCGGCGGGCGCTTGCCGCTGCTTCTGGAGCTTGTATCGCCCGGCCACAAGCCGATCCAGACGACGCGCGACCTGCCGGGCTTCTGGTCCGGCTCCTGGAAGGATGTGCGGGCGGACATGCGCGGCCGCTATCCACGCCATCCCTGGCCTGAGGATCCGGCCAACGCCGCCCCGACGACACGGGCAAAACCGCGTGGTACATGACAATACGATGAGCATCATGACTGGAACCCGGATGGCGACGGCAGCAATCGACGCGGACGAATCAACGACAAGCCGGGTCCTGCGCCTGCAAACCATCGTCCGGCTGCGTTGGCTCGCCGTCGGCGGACAGACGATCGCGGTGGTCATCGTCGCCTTCTGGCTGCGGTTTCCGCTGCCGCTGATCGCCTGCTGCTTGCTGATCGCCTTCCTGGCCTGGGTAAACGCCTATCTGACTATCCGCTATCCGCCGACGCACCGGCTGCAGCCGCCGGCGGCCTTCGCGCTTCTTGGCATCGATCTTGCCCAGTTGACGGCCTTGCTGTTCATCACTGGTGGGCTTTCCAATCCCTTCGCGCCGCTCGTCTGCGTGCCGGTCATCATTTCCTCGACCTCGCAGCCGAAATGGCACAGCATCGCGCTCGCCAGCCTTGCCCTGATCGGCATCACCGCTCTTGCCTTCTCGCCCTTCCCGCTCCCCTGGTATCCAGGCGTGGTCCTGCTGGTGCCCCCGGTGCTCACCGCCGGCTTCTGGTTCGCCATCGTCGCGACCACGGTGTTTGCCGCCTTCTATACCTACCGCGTTTCGCTGGAAGCCAGCGAACTGTCGGAAGCGCTCGCCGCAACGGAACTGGTGCTGCAGCGGGAAAAGCATTTGTCGCAGCTCGATGGTCTCGCCGCCGCCGCCGCGCACGAACTCGGCACGCCGCTTGCCACCATCAGCGTCGTCGCCAAGGAAATGGAGCGGGAACTCGGTGACGACCCGCGATTCGGCGAAGACGTTCATCTGCTGCGCAGCCAGAGCGAACGCTGCCGCGACATCCTGCGCCGGCTCACCACGCTCTCTTCCGAGGACGAGGCGCATATGCGGCATCTGCCGCTGTCATCGCTGATCGAAGAGGTGATGGCGCCGCATCGAGAATTCGGCATCCAGATCAGGCTGGTCGAGCAGGGCAACCGAGCGACCGAGCCGGTCGGCAACCGCAATGCCGGAATTCTCTATGGGCTGGGCAACCTTTTGGAAAACGCTGTCGATTATGCCAAGAAGGAAGTGACGGTCACCGTCACGCACACGGCGGAGATCGTCTCGGTGACGATCGAGGACGATGGCGACGGCTACGCGCCGGATATTCTCAGCCGGATCGGCGAACCCTATGTGACCAAGCGGCAAAAGGACGACAGCGCCGGTGGGTTGGGCCTTGGCCTGTTCATCGCCAAGACTTTGCTGGAACGTTCGGGCGCCAAGCTCACCTTTGAAAATCGCGGTCCGGAGAAGCCGGGCGCGCGTGTCAGCGTGGAATGGCCGCGCATCCTGATGGATGGTAAGCTGGGGAAATGACTTTACCGCCTTTTGAACCGCGAATAAGCGACGCTACATAGAATCAGCAGGTAGACTGCATTCAAGGATGACGACATGACGGACAAACTCAGCGAATCCGATGCCGCGTTGATCGGTCAGGACACCACGCTTCTGATCGTGGACGACGACGCGCCCTTCCTGCGTCGCCTGGCTCGTGCCATGGAAACACGCGGCTTTGCCGTCGATATCGCCGAATCGGTCGCGGAAGGCATCGCCAAGGCCAAGACCCGACCGCCAAAATACGCGGTTGTCGACCTGCGTTTGGGTGACGGCAGTGGTCTCGATGTGATCGAGGCAATCCGTGCCCGACGCGACGACACCCGCATCATCATGCTGACCGGTTATGGCAATATCGCCACCGCCGTCAACGCGGTGAAGCTCGGCGCGGTCGATTATCTCGCCAAGCCCGCCGATGCCGACGACATCTTCGCGGCCCTTGTCCAGCGAGCCGGCGAGCGCGCCGAACCGCCGGAAAACCCGATGTCGGCCGATCGCGTCCGCTGGGAACATATCCAGCGCGTCTATGAAATGTGCGAACGCAACGTTTCCGAAACGGCGCGACGGCTGAACATGCATCGTCGCACGCTGCAGCGCATTCTGGCGAAACGCGCTCCCAAATAGGGTTTCGATCTAGAGCATCGTTCCCTTAATACGACCCATTCTGCTGGAAGGAATTTTGGCCAGAACCAAGGCGGCTGGCGAAAAGCGCAGCAGAAGCTGCGGTTGAGACGGCCACCGCCGGTCGTGGCCAAAATTCATCCAGCCCTTCGGGTTGGCTGAAAACGGCCGCCCACTGCGGCGGATGGCTGGACCGATGGATGCCGCATCGCTCTGCGCCATCCTTCTTGTGGATCGGCCGTTTTGAGCCAACAGAATGGATCGTATTAAGGGAACGACGCTCTAGACGTCGCCGTCGAGCGAACCGGACACGATCTCGCGCATCCGCGGGCTCGTGTCGCCGGCGCGATCGGCGGACCATTCCGCCAGCATCAGCCGCTGCGCCGCGACGCGGGCGAAATTCAGCGAGACCGATTTGCGCGTCGGAGCAGCCAGCCGGTGTTCCGGTGCGTCGCGAATCATCTCAGCGTCGTATCCATCCGACAGGAGCAGCCCGCATTCCTCCGGAAAAATATCGAGCGGCACGCCGTTGTGTGTCGCAAAGAAAAGCCGGTCGGAATTCATCCGGTAATCCGGCCATTTCCGATCGACGCGAAAATCCTCGATCGAGGTCTTGATCTCGACGATCCAGATATCGCCCTTGGGCGAGATCGAGATCAGGTCCGCGCGGCGCCCGCTCGACAGCGTCAGTTCCGGCAATACCGCATGGCGCATTTCATGCAAGAATCGCTGCACGCCGCGACGCACCATCAGCGCGCGCTGCGACTGTCGCCCGTCGATCAGGGGACTATCGTTGTGGATAGAAAGAATCGCCATGCATTAAACTCTGGCACAGAGCCGCTTTTGTTGCAAAAAAACAATCCGCTTGGAATTTGGACCGTGGCACGAAAATGCTGCAACGCATTCCCTTGCAATCAAGGTCTTAATCGAAAATAAACCATAATCGCTGATGGTCGAGACGACCCAGATATTCTTAGCTTCTTTTTAAGAGATCCCCATGCGCTTCCGCAATCTATTCCTGCTGTGCAGCCTCGCGGCAACCCTCGCCGTGGCCAGTTGCTCCACGGCGCCGATCACACCTATCGGCGAAAAAGTCGCGACCAACCAGATTTTCTCGGACGGTTACGGCCCGGTCGAAGATCACGGTTATGCGCTGCCGGCGATCCCGATCAAAAAGGTCAACGAGCGCTTCCATCGCCAGATCGTCGATTATGCGACGGATGAAAAGCCGGGCACGATCGTCGTCAATACGCCGAATCGCTTCCTCTATTTCGTGCTTCCGCGCGGCAAGGCCGTTCGGTACGGCATCGGCGTCGGCAAGGCCGGTTTCGCATGGGAAGGCCGCGCCTATGTCGCCTGGAAGCAGGAATGGCCGACCTGGCATCCGCCGAAGGAAATGGCTGTCCGCAAGCCGGACGTGGCGCAATATGTCGAGAACGGCATGGGCCCGGGCCTGCGCAACCCGCTCGGTGCACGCGCCATGTACCTCTTCAACGATGAAGGCAAGGACACGCTGTTCCGCATCCACGGATCGCCGGAATGGTCGTCGATCGGCACCGCCGCCTCTTCCGGCTGCATCCGCATGATCAACCAGGATATCATCGACCTCTATGCCCGCGTTCGTCCGGGCAAGAACACCAGGGTCATCGTTCAGCAGTAAAGCGCTTGGCTTCGTTGCAGAGACTTTCAGATCCCCGGCTTGTCCGGGGATTTTTGATTCGGCGATACGTACGGGTTCGCATCCACACGACGGATCACCGCCTGCGTTTTTCAAAGAACATGGAGAGCGCACGCGAAAGCGAAACCTCTCAAGGTTAAAGTTAGTGTGGCTTCGCTTCCGCGTGGCCTTTGGCTTGTCTCGGGGCTTCCGGCCCCTACGAATGGCGATCCTGTCTCGCTGCATCCCGGCATTGGCGCCAGAACTTGCATGGCTCAACCAAACCGCGGCCTGGAAGCCGCGGGGGAGACATTTTTCAAAGCGGTTTCCCGCTTCGGACACCATCCCCTGCATCGAGGACCGCACGTTACGGCCGCCGCTACAGGCACCAGCCCCCACCTGCCCGCGACCGTCTCGCGAAACACTCCGGTGATGGAGGCGACATCAGTATGGGGTGGATAGTGTCGGCGGGGATGAGCGGGGATGATTTTTTGTGAAGGATACAGTTGCCGGTGGAGCCGTTTCGAGTGGGGATATTTTCCCCGACGGCGGTGCCGCTGGGCTCGAGAAGACCCCCTCTGGCCTGTCGGCCATCTCCCCCACAAGGGGGGAGAAACCCAGCCGCCAGCCCTCGTTTCAGACACGGACAGAGCGGCGTGTTAAGCCCCTCCCCCTTGTGGGGAGGGGTTGGGGGAGGGGACTTTTCCGATCGCCCTGCCCCGCTGGTCGGTTACGCCGCCTGGCTCGCCTTCAGTTCCAGCCGGCGGCGATGGAGGACCGGCTCGGTGTAGCCGTTTGGCTGTTCGCGTCCCTTGAGGACCAGTTCGAGTGCGGCCTGGAAGGCGATGGATCCGTCGAAATTTCCGGCCATCGGCGTATAGGCCGCGTCACCTGCGTTCTGGCCATCGACGACATCAGCCATGCGCTTCATCGTCTCGACGATCTGCTCTTCGGTGACGACCTTGTGATGCAGCCAGTTGGCCATGTGCTGGGCGGAAATGCGCAGGGTGGCGCGGTCCTCCATCAGGCCGACATCGTTGATGTCGGGAACCTTCGAGCAGCCGACGCCCTGGTCGATCCAGCGGACGACATAACCGAGAATGCCCTGGGCATTGTTGTCCAGCTCGCGCTGGATTTCTTCCGGCGTCCAGTTCGGGCGCGAGGCGACCGGTACGGACAGGATATCGGAGAGCTTTGCCCGCGCACGGCTCTTCAAACCGGACTGGACCGCAGCGACATCGACCTTGTGATAATGCGTGGCATGCAGGGTTGCTGCCGTTGGCGAGGGAACCCAGGCGGTATTGGCGCCGGCCTTGGGATGGGCGATCTTTTGTTCGAGCATCGCCGCCATCAGGTCCGGCATGGCCCACATGCCCTTGCCGATCTGCGCATGGCCGGACAGGCCGCATTCGAGACCGATATCGACATTCCAGTTTTCGTAGGCTCCGATCCAGGCCGCCTGCTTCATGTCGCCCTTGCGAATCATCGGCCCCGCTTCCATCGACGTGTGCATCTCGTCGCCGGTGCGATCGAGGAAGCCGGTATTGATGAAGACGACCCGCTCCTTGGCGGCGCGGATGCATTCCTTGAGGTTGACCGTGGTGCGGCGCTCCTCATCCATGATGCCCATCTTCATCGTGTTCGGCACCATGCCGAGCGCCTGTTCGACGCGGCCGAAGATTTCCGAGGCAAAGGCGACTTCTTCCGGACCGTGCATCTTCGGCTTGACGACATACATCGAGCCTTCGCGCGAATTCATCCGGCGGCCGTTTTCGCCGATGTCGTAGAGCGCGATCAGGCCGGTAATCATCGCATCCATGATGCCTTCCGGAACCTCGTTGCCGTCGCGATCGAGGATGGCCGGATTGGTCATCAGGTGGCCGACATTGCGAATCAGCATCAGGGCGCGGCCCTTCAGCGACAGGTCCGATCCATCCGGCGCGGTAAAGATGGAATCCGGATTGAGTTTGCGCGTGAACGTCTTGCCGCCCTTGCTGACCTCCTCCTGAAGATCGCCCTTCATCAGGCCGAGCCAGTTGCGGTAGACGACCACCTTGTCCTGCGCATCGACGGCGGCAACCGAATCCTCGCAATCCATGATCGCGGTAATGGCCGATTCGAGGATGACGTCGGAAATATGCGCGCCGTCGTCCTTGCCGGTCGCCGTCGTGGCGTCGATGACGATCTCGATATGCAGGTTGTTCTTCTTCAGGAGCAGATGCGAAGGAGAAGCCGCATCGCCCCGATAGCCGGCAAACTGTTCGGCATTGGCGAGGGAGACATCGCCGGACGCGGTCGAGATCGACAGACGGCCGTCGCTCAAGGAAAAGCCTCTGACGTCGCTCCAACTGCCGCTCGAAAGCGGCGCGCTTGCATCGAGGAAGCCGCGCGCCCAGGCGATGACCTTCTGACCGCGAACCGGATTGTAGCCCGTGCTCTTCTCCGCGCCGCCCTCGTCGCCGATCGCATCGGTGCCGTAAAGCGCGTCATAGAGCGAACCCCAGCGGGCATTGGCGGCGTTCAGCGCATAGCGCGCATTCATGACGGGAACGACGAGCTGCGGGCCGGCGATATCAGCGATTTCCGGATCGACATGGCTGGTGGAGACGGCAAAATCCGGACCTTCGGGCAGGAGATAACCAATCTCGCGCAGGAAAGCTTCATAAACAGCCATATCGACGGGCGCGCCATTCTGCCGGTACCAGGTATCCAGCTGTTCCTGCAGCGCATCACGCTTTGCAATCAGGGTGCGGTTCTTCGGGGCCAAGTCATGGACGATCTGCGAGAAGGCAGCGAAAAAGTCGTCGGCATCGACGCCCGTTCCCGGCAATGCCTCGGCAACGAGGAAATCGTGCAGGTCCGCATCGATTGCCAACCCGTGTTTTTCTATCCGGCCCATGACCAACTCCATGAATTAACGCTTAAAGTGGGGAGGCGCGCAGTCTCTCATGGATTCGCTCCCAGTCAATGCAGCGATAATGCGAAGAATTATTTCCGAAAAGGAAAAGATCAATCGTGAGCGACGCGCGGACGGCCGCTGGCGACGGCGGTGAAGCGGGCTTCCACCAGCTTGCGGGTGCCCTCGATCTCAGGCGCATCGACATCCTCGCGGACAACGACGACAGGCTCATCCGCGCCGTTGGCCCGCGCCGACCTGAGTGCCGCCGTTTCCGCCCGTTCGCGGGCGAAGGCAAAAGCCTGGCCTTCATCGATAAAGCGACTGCTCGGCCCGGCACCGTTGACGATGAAAATGCCCTCTTCCGGCACCGTCACGAAGACGATCACCGAGGCCCGCACCTGGCCGACCACGGCGCCGACCGCGTTGGCAACGCCTGCTTCCTCGGGAATGCGCGATTCCGCCCCCAGCATCTCGGCGATGGCCGGATAATAGACGGGAGCCGACGCGCCGAGACCGACCAGCGGCCGATCGAGCGCCAGCGAAAAACCGACAATGCCCTTCTCGCGCTTCAGCGCCCGGTCAACCGCCACGGAAACCGCGGGATCGATCGTCGCGCCATCTTCCGCGAGGCACGAGGACAGGATGACTTCGGCGGACTGGCGCGTGAGCCGGGCGACGATCATCTCCGACAATTCCTCGGGCGTTGCCGCGATCGGCCGGCCTGAACCGTCGCGGATGCGCGCGGCGAGTTCCGCGCCAAGCCGGGCTGCGGTGGCATTCCACTGGCTCTGCCGCCCTAGAACATGCATGGCATCCGATGGCGTCACGCCGCAGATATGCACGACACCGCGCGAGACCAATTTGTCCAGCGTCGCTTTCTGCAGCGTGCTGGTCAGCAGGTTTTCGAGCGCGACCGGCACCGCGCCGATCCGCTCGTACAGCGCCTGTTCCTGCGGCTGCAGACCGCTCGCCAGATGATCCGGGAGGCCGGTGCGGACAGCAAAACGGCCATCGTGACGGCCGACATGGGCCGTGCGCAACTGCCGTTCGAGCACTGAAATCACCGCATCCGGATGCTGCGCGGCCGCGAGGCTGAGCGGCAGGAAACGGCGGGGACCGAGATCGATGGTCGCTTTCAGGCCGCGATCGTTGATGCGCACCTCCGAATCACCGCCAAGGCCGAACGTGCGCATGGCGACCGCTTCGACCATGGTGCGGAAACCGCCGACCACCGCACCTTCGCCATCCAGCCGAGGGCGACCCTGGTCGAGCACCGCTACATCCGTCGTCGTGCCGCCGATATCGGAGACCACGGCATTGTCGAGGCCGGTCAGGTGGCGGGCGCCGACGAGACTGGCGGCCGGACCGGAGAGGATCGTTTCGATCGGCCGCAGACGTGCCTCGGCGGCGGAAATCAACGCCCCATCACCACGCACCACCATCATCGGCACGTCGATGCCGCGTTCTTTCAGGAAGCCTTCGCAGGCGCCGATCAGCCGGTCGATCATCGAGACGAGACGGGCGTTCAGAAGCGTCGTCAGGGCGCGGCGCGGCCCGCCGAGCTTGGAAGACAGTTCGTGGCTGCAGGTGACTGGAAGATGCGAGACTTCGCGGATACGGTCGCGCACCCGCTGTTCGTGAGCCGGATTCCGCACGGCGAAATAACCGGCAATGGCAAAGGAGGAAACCTGGGTGGAGAGCTGCGGCAGAGCCTCGTCCAGCGCCGTCATGTCGAGCAGCGTTTCGCCGCCATGGACATTGTGGCCGCCGGGAAGGAAGATCACCGGATCGGAGCCCAAGGCCTCCTGCAGGCCGTCGCGTTTCAGGTCTTCCGGACCAAAGCCGATCATCACCAGCCCGGCCCGGCCGCCCTGCCCTTCCACCAGCGCATTGGTCGCCAGCGTCGTCGACAGCGAGACGAGGCCGATGGCCGACGCCGGAACCCTCGCCTGCTCCAGCACCGCCTCTACCGCGCCGGCAATGCCGACGGACAGATCATGGCGCGTCGTCAACGCCTTTGCCTTGGCGACCACCCCGGCCGTTTCGCTGAACAGAACCGCATCGGTATAGGTTCCGCCGGTGTCGATACCGAGAAGAAGATGGTCAGTCACAGAAACGTCCATTCAGGCAGCGCCGCAAACCCGGCTTCAAAGGATATGGATGAGGTGATATGACATCTTCCAGGGAAAGGCCATCGCTTCGCCGACATCGACATCCAGGCTGCGCAGAATTGGTCAAAACACTTGGCGCAGGCAACAGGGGACCATCGCATGATCCGCTTTTCACGCATGCTTTTGCTGGGGCTCGCATTCCTGGGCAGCCCCGCCTTCGTTACGACCGGCTTCGCGCAGGACGCCGAGGATGAGGAGGAGTACAAGCCGGTACTTCCCGACGTGACGATCTACAAGGCGATGCTCGACGCCAACAAGACGACTGGATGGATCCAGTTCCGCAATTACGACGACAAGCAGCTGATCTACTTCACGGCGCTGCAGACGATGCATTGCCGGCTGTCGGAAATCCGTTACTCGATCAATTCGGACGACCTCGACAAGCGTTTTCCGCTCGGCGAATGCAACCCGCAAATCCCGTTCAATCTGCCGGAAGACAATACCAACAAGTATGTCTACATCTCGCTTCCCGCCGGCGAAGCCAAGACGGTGACGATCCAGGCGGTCTGGGATGATGGCGCCGGCAGCGAGATCGTCGTCTACAAGCCCTGCGAAGGCGTCGGCGACGCCACCTGTGCTGCCATCAAGACGATCAAGAAGCCGAAAAAACAGACGCAGCAGCCGGTGCCAACGGATTCGCCGATCCGGGGCGTCCAGGCGGAAACGCCGGGCAAGACCTTCAGCGAGCCGACACCCTCAACGGCAGCCCGCCCCTAGGCTGCGTCGTCAGCCGCTGCACTGGCCAGGCATTCGTCTGCGGCGTCATGTCGAAACGGGAACGCGCGCCTTGCTCGATGATCTCAGCAAACATGGAACCGACAGGTAGGCTTCAAACGGGAAACGACGGCACAGTCCTCGCCGCCCAAGCTGTCGTCAGAGCAGGCCCTGAAGGTCGGCGAGCTTGTCGTTGACCAGCCAGCCGTAATAATTCTCTTCCGGCCAGCCGCCCTTGCCCTTCAATGCGGCGGCGCGCTGGTCGGGATTGCCGACATTGTACAGCGTCGCCGTGATGCCCGGATTGTTGGAAATATCCACGCCGGCGATCGACTTGTAGGCATCGATGGAATGGCGGATCGAGGCCGCCATGTAGGCGAGCGACTGATCGGGGTCCATGATCGCCTTGTAGACGGCGCCGGCATCGTTCTCATCCAGCCGCTCATAGCCGGAGACGCGCGAGACCATGTCCGTCAGCATCAGCGCCGTCAGCGGATTGATCTGACCGAGACCGAACGTCTGGCCGGCGAAAAACGGCTGGAAAAACACAGCGCTGAAACGGTTGTTGGGGTAAGACGTGCCGCCGACATTGTTGCCGCGGAACTGGCTGTCCCAGACGCTTTCACGGCAGCTCCACAGCCCATAGGAGCTCTTCTTGGCCGCGCATTTGGAAAATTCCGGGCGTGCCACGAACTGGGCGACCGTTTCGTCCTCATAGCCGAAGCGGAAGCTGTCGCCGGCATAGGCGGCTGCCTTGACGTAATAGGACTGCAGACGGTCATAGGCATCGACATTATAGGTATGCTCGCCGACGATGGCGCCGATCATGTGGATCGGATCGATACCATAGGCTCGCGCCGTCGACTTGATCTTGCTCATCAGCTTGCGGTCATTGGCCAGAAGATTGCGCACCTTCTGGTATTTCGCATCGAACGACGTCTTGCCCGCCTTGGTCCGGCGAACGGACGCGCCAGGAACATTCGGCTGATCCTGGAAATGATTTCCCTCCGGCATGACGCGAACTCCGTCGGCCAGGGCCGGGCCGGAGACCAGCAGCGTTGTCGCAACGAAAAGCATCGAAAGGATAGGACGCACGATCTGTTTCCTGTGAACTGAATGCCGGGACGCATGCGGCAAAATCGTGTCGGAATCATGCCCGGCACGGACAAACACTTATCGCGTGCGGAGTCGGGAGACAACATGGAAGGTGAGGTTCGCGGGAAGCGATATGGCGGTTGAGCGATGGACTTTGCCGTGCCACCATTTTCGATGGAGCACCGATCTTGGCCCCACTCTCCGTCATCCCCGGGCTTGACCCGAGGATCCATCAGCGTATCGGCCGGTGATGGATTTTTCGGAGATCGCGACTGCGAGCAAGGTGTGACACCAGCAGATCCTCGGGTCAAGCCCGAGGATGACGGAGTTTGAGGACGGCGCGGAGCCAGAGGCCCCGCACCCTCTACCCGCTTACAGAATATACCGCGACAGGTCCGTATTGGCGGCAAGGTCGCCGACGTGTTTCTTCACGTAGTCGGCATCGATCGTCAGCTTCTCGCCGGGCTTGTCGGGCGCGGCATAGGATATTTCGTCCAGAACCCGCTCCATGACCGTCTGCAGGCGGCGGGCGCCGATATTTTCGACGCTGGTGTTGAGCTTGACCGCCACGTCGGCCAGCGCATCCAGCGCATCCTCGGTGAAGTCGAGATCGACGCCTTCGGTTTCCAGAAGCGCCTTGTACTGGCGGATCAGGCCGACTTCGGTTTCCGTCAGGATACGGCGGAAATCCTCCTTGGTCAGCGCCTTCAGCTCGACGCGGATCGGCAGACGGCCCTGCAGTTCCGGAAGCAGGTCCGACGGCTTGGCGACATGGAAGGCGCCGGATGCGATGAACAGGATATGGTCGGTCTTCACCGGGCCATACTTGGTCGCAACCGTCGTGCCTTCGACCAGCGGCAGCAGGTCGCGCTGCACGCCTTCGCGGGACACCCCGGCGCCCATGCCGCCGTCGCGGGCGGCGATCTTGTCGATCTCGTCGAGGAAGACGATGCCGTCATTTTCGGCCGAGCGTACGGCCTCGCGCTGGATTTCCTCGTTATCAAGCAGCTTGTCGGATTCGTCGTTGATCAGGATGCCGTAGCTTTCCTTGACTGTCGTGCGGACCTTCTTGTTGCGCTGGCCCATCGCCTTGCCGAACATTTCCGACAGGTTCAGGACGCCGATATTGGCGCCGGGCATGCCCGGAATCTCGAAGCCGCCGCCGGGAGGCGCGGTGTCGGCGATCTCGATATCGATCTCCTTGTCGTCAAGTTCGTTGGCGCGCAGTTTTTTACGAAAGCTGTCGCGGGTCGCCGGCGAGGCGGTGGCGCCCACCAGCGCGTCGAGCACGCGCTCCTCGGCGTTCAAATGCGCCTTGGCCTTCACGTCGGCGCGCTTCTTTTCGCGCACGAGACCGATGCCGACCTCGACGAGATCACGGACGATCTGCTCGACATCGCGGCCGACATAACCGACTTCGGTGAATTTGGTCGCCTCGACCTTGATGAAGGGGGCGCCGGCGAGCTTGGCCAGACGGCGGGAAATCTCCGTCTTGCCGACGCCGGTCGGACCGATCATCAGGATGTTTTTCGGCATGACTTCGTCGCGCAGCTCGTCGGAGAGCTGCTGGCGGCGCCAGCGGTTGCGCAGCGCGATCGCGACGGCACGCTTGGCATCATGCTGACCGATGATGAACCGATCCAGCTCCGACACGATTTCGCGGGGTGAAAATGTTGTCATTGTCTTCTTTCAAGAATGCGCCGATGACACATCGACTGCTTCGCAATTACGCTGCATCGAGCGTTTCGACCACCACATTGCCATTGGTATAGACGCAGATATCACCGGCGATCTGCATGGCCTTGCGGGCGATATCCTCGGCCGACTTGTCCGTGTCCATCAGCGCGCGAGCCGCCGCAAAGGCGTAGTTGCCGCCGGAGCCGATGGCGATCGTGCCATGTTCCGGTTCGAGCACGTCGCCATTGCCGGTAATGGCAAGGGTGATGGACTTGTCGGCCACCAGCATCATCGCTTCGAGATTGCGCAGATATTTATTGGTGCGCCAGTCCTTGGCGAGTTCGACGGCGGCGCGCATCAGCTGGTCGGGATATTGCTCGAGCTTGGCTTCAAGCCGCTCCATCAGCGTGAAGGCATCGGCGGTGGAGCCGGCGAAACCGGCGATCACCTCGCCCTTGCCGAGACGGCGGACCTTGCGGGCATTGCCCTTCATCACGGTCTGCCCGAGGCTCACCTGGCCGTCACCGGCCATCACCACCTGTCCGCCCTTCCGGACGGTAATAATTGTTGTCATGAAAACCCTGCCTGCCCGGATGCCGGGCCGTTTCGAGGCGCCGAACACCGGCGCCGTTGAAGCCTATGTAAGTGCGCTTTCTGTGAATGCAAATAGGCCGCGTCGCGCGTTCCCGGCACAACGGAAGGGCCTGCGTTTCATGCATGACAGAATCGTGGCGGCACTTCTGGATATTTGCGCCACCGCCTGATATGGAGCGGCTCTATTCCATTCCGGAGACCCTGATGGCCGACCAGCAAGCAACCCGCACCGGCAGCGTTTCGCGCAAGACGAACGAGACCTCGGTGACCGTATCCGTTGATATCGACGGGACCGGCGTGTCGAAGATTTCGACCGGAGTCGGCTTCTTCGACCATATGCTCGACCATCTCTCGCGCCATTCGCTGATCGACATGGACATCCATGCCGACGGCGACCTGCATGTCGACGACCATCACACGGTGGAAGATGTCGGCATCGTCATCGGCCAGGCGCTGTCCAAGGCGCTCGGAGATCGGCGTGGCATCACCCGTTACGCCTCGATCGATCTCGCCATGGACGAGACGATGACCAAGGCGGCCGTCGATGTATCGGGGCGTCCCTTCCTCGTCTGGAACGTCGCCTTTTCGGCGCCGAAGATCGGCACGTTCGATACCGAACTGGTGCGGGAATTCTTCCAGGCCCTGTCGCAGCATGCCGGTATCACGCTGCATATCCAGAACATCTACGGCGCCAACAATCATCATATCGCCGAGACCTGCTTCAAGGCCGTTGCCCGCGCTTTGCGCACCGCGACAGAGATCGATCCCCGCCAGGCAGGCCGCGTCCCCTCGACAAAGGGCACGCTGGTCTGACCCGGACTTGTTTGAAAGTTGGCTGACATGGCCTCCTATCTGGTTCTGACATCTCCCGGAGCACCGAACAACGACGACGGTGCCCGGTTCATCGCCGACAAGTTTTCATGGCTCGCCTTCGTTTTCCCGGCCATCTGGCTGCTGTTCAAGCGCCAGTGGATCGCGGGCATCGCGGTGGCCATCTTCCAAGGAGTGGTGACCGTCCTCACCCGCGATCCCAGCGCCATGCTGGCGGGCCTTCTGATCGAGCTTGCGCTGCGCATGCTCGTCGCCCTTGAAGGCCCGGCCTTAATCGCCCGGCGGCTGGAAGCCCAAGGCTGGACATTGCAGGCGGTCATCACCGCCGACGATCTGACAACGGCGGAAATGATCTACGACCATCAGGTCGCCGTTGCCGCACCGGCAACAGACAATTGGCGCGCACCGGCACTGCCGGCTGCCACGCCATCCACCGACAGCCGCGCGGCTTTCGGACTTTTCGAGAATTATGGGGAACGTTGATGCGCGTTGCGATCATCGATTACGGGTCGGGCAATCTGCGCTCGGCGACCAAGGCTTTCGAGCGCGCCGCGCGTGAAGCCGGCATCGACGCGGAGATCGACCTGACCGACAAGCCGGAGCGCGTTGCAAGCGCCGATCGCATCGTGCTGCCCGGTGTCGGCGCCTATGCCGATTGCCGACGCGGCCTCGATGCCGTCGATGGCATGCATTCGGCGCTGACGGACGCCGTCGAAAAGGCCGGTCGGCCCTTTCTCGGCATCTGCGTCGGCATGCAGCTGATGTCGTCGCGGGGTCTCGAAAAGACCACAACGAACGGCTTCGGCTGGATCAAGGGCGATGTCGTGGAAATGGTGCCGTCCGACCCCGACCTGAAAATCCCGCAGATCGGCTGGAACACGCTGGAACTGAAAAAGGCGCATCCTTTATTCGACGGGATCAAGACCGGTACGGACGGACTGCACGCCTATTTCGTCCATTCCTATCATCTCGCCGTCGAGAACCCGGACGACCTGATCGCCACCACATCCTATGGCGGCGACGTCACCGCCTTCGTTGCCAGCGGCAACACGGCCGGCGCGCAGTTCCATCCGGAAAAGAGCCAGACGCTCGGCCTCACCCTCATTTCGAATTTTCTGCGCTGGAAGCCCTGAACTGGAAAACGCCATGATCCTTTTTCCCGCCATCGACCTCAAGGACGGCCAGTGCGTTCGCCTCAAGCTCGGCGACATGGAGCAGGCGACCGTCTACAATCCCGACCCCGGCGCGCAGGCGAAAGCCTTCGAGGAACAGGGCTTCGAATGGCTGCACGTTGTCGACCTCAATGGCGCTTTTGCCGGCGAAACCGTCAATGGCGCGGCCGTCGATGCTATCCTCAAGGCCACGAAGAACCCGGTACAACTCGGCGGCGGCATCCGCACGCTCGATCATATCGAGAACTGGCTCGGCCGAGGGCTGGCGCGCGTCATCCTCGGCACTGTCGCGGTGCGCGATCCGGCGCTGGTGATCGAGGCCTGCAAAAAATTTCCTGGCAAGGTCGCCGTCGGCATCGACGCCAAGGGCGGCAAGGTGGCAGTCGAGGGTTGGGCGGAAGCCTCTGAGCTTGGCGTCATCGAACTGGCGAAGAAATTCGAGGGCGCCGGCGTCTCGGCGATCATCTATACCGATATCGACCGCGACGGCATCCTCACCGGCATCAACTGGGATTCGACGCTGGAACTGGCCGACGCCGTCTCCATCCCCGTCATCGCATCGGGCGGCCTCGCCTCAATGGACGATATCCACCGCATGATCCGACCGGATGCGGCCAAGCTCGAAGGCGCCATTTCCGGGCGCGCGCTCTATGACGGGCGCATCGACCCGGCGGAAGCGCTGGCGCTCATTCGCAGCGCGAAAGGAAAAGTGGCATGACCCTCAAAGCCCGCGTTATCCCCTGTCTCGATGTCAAGGACGGCCGTGTCGTCAAGGGGGTCAGCTTCGTCGACCTGATCGATGCCGGCGATCCGGTGGAATCGGCCAAGGCCTATGATGCGGCCGGTGCCGATGAGTTGTGCTTCCTCGATATCACCGCCTCCTCCGACAATCGCGACACGATCTTCGACGTCGTTGCCCGCACGGCCGATCACTGCTTCATGCCGCTGACGGTCGGAGGCGGCGTGCGCGCGGTCGCCGATATCCGCAAGCTGCTGCTGGCCGGCGCCGACAAGGTCTCGATCAATTCGGCGGCGGTCAGCAATCCGGATTTCGTGGCTGAGGCCGCCGACAAGTTCGGCAACCAGTGCATCGTCGTCTCGATCGACAGCAAGAAAGTATCGAAGCCGGGCGAGGAAGACCGCTGGGAAATCTTTACCCATGGCGGCCGCAATGCGACCGGCATCGACGCCGTCACCTTCGCGGAAAAGATGGTCAAGCTCGGCGCCGGCGAACTGCTTCTCACCTCGATGGATCGCGACGGCTCGAAGACCGGTTATGACATCGCACTCACCCGGACCATCGCCGACCGGGTTTCGGTGCCGGTGATCGCATCCGGCGGCGTCGGCACGCTGGATCACATGGTCGAGGGCATTCGCGACGGCCACGCGACGGCGGTGCTTGCCGCCTCGATCTTCCACTTCGGCACCTATAGCATCGGCGAGACCAAGCGCTATATGGCAGAGCATGGCGTCGCCATGCGGCTCGACTGAGCGCAAGGACAAGAGACAGATGAGCGACTTCACCCTTTCCAGTCTCGAGACGATCGTTGCTGCGCGCGCCAAGGCAGCGCCTGACGAATCCTGGACGGCGAAACTCGTGGCCCATGGCCAGGGCAAGGCGGCGAAGAAGCTAGGCGAGGAAGCGGTCGAGACCGTGATCGCTGCGATCTCCAACGATCGCGCCGGCCTCGTAGCCGAAAGCGCCGATCTGCTCTATCACCTGATGGTCGTATTGAAAATTGCTGATATTCCGTTGCAGGATGTGATGAGCGAGCTCGAACGGCGAACCAGCCAGTCGGGCCTTCAGGAAAAGGCGAGCCGGTAAACGTTCCATGACCATCGCAGCAAAAGATATTCAGCCGGCCGACATCCCGGATCATTTCGACAACAAGGATTATTCGCCTTACAGCTTCTTTTCGGCGGAGGAATGGTCACGGTTCCGGGCGGACACGCCGCTGACGCTGACATCAGACGAAGTCCACCGTCTGCGCTCGCTGAACGACCCGATCGACCTTAGCGAGGTTCGGCGCATCTATCTGTCGCTGTCGCGGCTGCTGTCGGCCCATGTCGAGTCCTCGCAGATGCTGTTTGCCCAGCGGCAGCGCTTCCTCAGCATGTCGGGCGAGGCGAAAACGCCGTTCGTGATCGGCATTGCCGGTTCCGTCGCCGTGGGTAAATCGACCACCGCCCGTATTCTTGCCGAGCTCTTGTCGCGCTGGCCGTCGAGCCCGAAGGTCGATCTCGTGACGACCGACGGTTTTCTCTACCCGAACGCGACGCTGCTGCGCGAAAACATGATGGACCGGAAGGGGTTTCCGGAAAGCTACGATATAGGTGCGCTGTTGCGCTTCCTCTCGGCGATCAAGGCCGGCCAGCCGAACGTTCAGGCGCCGAGCTATTCGCACCTGACCTATGACGTCCTGCCCGACCAGTTCCAGATCATCGACCGGCCGGACATCCTCATCTTCGAGGGCATCAACGTGCTGCAGTCGCGCAACCTGCCGGCGGACGGCAAGATCGTGCCGATGGTCTCGGACTTCTTCGATTTCTCGATCTATATCGATGCCGAGGAAAGCCTGATCCACACCTGGTACGTCAACCGCTTCATGCGCCTGCGCCAGACCGCATTCCGCAACCCGGATTCGTTCTTCAAGCGCTATGCCGAAGTGAGCGAGGAAGAGGCGCTGACGATCGCCGAGGGGCTCTGGCACAACATCAACCTGAAGAACCTGCGCCAGAATATCCTGCCCACCCGCCCTCGGGCCGACCTGATCCTGCAGAAGGGGCCGAACCACCTCACCGAGACGGTGGCGCTGCGGAAGCTGTAGCGGGTTAGGATTCGAACGGCCGGAGTTTGTGGAGACCTACCCCCCTCTGTCACTCCGTGACATCTCCCCCTCAAGGGGGGAGATCACAACAACCGGCAATGCCTCCCTTACAGCAATGGCGTGGAGCAAAAGCCGGCGGCTCATCTCCCCCCTTGAGGGGGAGATGTCGGCGTAGCCGACAGAGGGGGGTAAGTCTCCACAAACTCGAAGTTAACGGGCGTTCATCACACCGTCACCCGCCGAAGCGTCAGATTGATCCGCCCGCCATTCTTCAACAGCATTGATGTATTCGGATAGATCTTGTCCACCCCGTGAAACGCCAGCCGCCCTTCGCCGCCGAGGACGACGACGTCGCCGCTTGAAAGCTTGAACGACAGGGTTCGGTCCGTGCGCTCCCGGCCACCGACCCGGAACAGGCAGGTGTCGCCGAGCGAAACGGATACGACCGGTGCCTCCAAATCCTTTTCGTCGCGATCCTGGTGCAACCCCATGCGGGCGTCGTCGGTGTAGAAATTGACGAGGCAGGCTTCGGGCAGTTTCGCGCTACCAGACACCGTCCGCCAGAGATCGAGCAGTATTTCCGGGATGACCGGCCAAGACCTGCCCGTCACGGGATGCTGGGGCTGGTAACGATAGCCGCGATCACGGTCCGTCACCCAGCCGAGCGAGCCGCAATTGGTCATGCGCACGGACATCGGCTTGCCGGTGCGCGGCATGACCGGCACGAAGAATGGAGCATCGGCAACGATCGCACGGATGTTCTCGACCAGCGCTTCCTGCTTTTCGCGGTCGAGAAAACCGGGAAGATGTCGGATGCCCTTGGGCAGCACCTGCATCGCGTGCGCCTATTCCAGACCGAGCAGCGCAGCCGGCACGCCGTAGCGCTGCTGCCAGATGGCATAGCCGACATCCGTCGGGCCGACCATATGGTCGATCAGGTTCCAGCGACCGGCCTGAAAACCCACCAGGCCATAGACCGTCAATCCGTCCATCATGTCGGATTCGCCGGCAAAACCGGTCTCCTCCGGATCGATCACGCCGCCGCCTGGCCGTTGCGGCTCGACCTGCACGAAGGCCCAGTTCGGGGTGACGCGGATGGTGGTGACGACGAACTCGACCGGACCGCGCATTTCCGCTTCGACAGCCGGACGCAATGTATCCATGATCGCGGCACGTTCCGCCGAGCCCTTGGCGGGCTCGCGGAACGTCAAGGCCAGCGCAGGCCCGCTCATGATCATCATGGCAATAAAGATCGACAGGACCGCGCCGGCAATTTTCATGATCATGCCTGGTCTGGAATGCGCAAAACCTGACCGGGATAAATCTTGTCGGGATGGGCGAGCATCGGCTTGTTGGCCTCGAAGATCACGGTGTTCTTCGCACCCTTGCCCTTGCCGTACTGGGCTTCGGCGATCTTCCAGAGATTGTCGCCTTTCTTCACGGTATAGAAGACCGGCTCCTTGGCCGCCACGGGCGCTGCCGCCGGCGTTTCAGCCACCTTCAATTCGGAGGCTTCGACCTTCGAAATACCCAGTGTATTGCCGACCGCGACAACCGCCTTTTCGAAGGCCGACTGGTCCTTGACCGTGCCGCTCAGCACGATCTTGTCGCCGTCGACGGCAACATCCACCTTGTCGGTGCCGAGATCATGGGACGACAGTTCCTTCTTGACGGCTTCGGCATCCGGCGCATCGTCGTCACCGCCGATACCCAGCTTCTTGCCGGCACTCTTGATAAAGCTGAATAGACCCATGGCATGTCTCCTTTGCATGTTCGATCCGGTGTAACAGAGTGCAGTGACGAGCAAAAAACAAGACCCGCGCCGAAATTGGCCGGTATCACTCGCCTTGCGGGCGCCCGCGCATCTTCTTGACCTCGCCGCGGCCGGTCTTTTCCTTCAGTCGCCGCTCGATCGATCCCTTGGTCGGCTTTGTCTTGCGGCGCGGCGGTGGCGGCGGTTCGGCGGCTTTCAGGATCAGTTCCTTCAGCCGCTCGCGCGCATCCTCGCGATTGCGCTCCTGGCTGCGAAAGCGGCTGGCCTCGATCATCAGAACGCCATCCTTGGAAACCTTGCGGCCCGCCAGCTTGATGGCATTATCGCGCACGCGCTCCGGCAGCGCCGGCGAGGCCGCGATCGGATAGAACAGCTGGACGGCGGTCGAGACCTTGTTGACGTTCTGCCCACCCGGCCCGCCGGCCAGCACGAATTGCTCCGTCAGCTCCCAGCCGGCGATGACGATGCGGTCGTTGATGTAGAGCGGTTCGCTGGCCATGAGATGTTTTCCTTCAAGCGCTCTATCTCACAGGATGGGCCGGTTGGAAACGCGGGAACGGGGTAGAAGGTGGAAAAGACTCGACGCTGTTCAACGAACATTATGCGACAGGGGTCCGTCTTTCAGCCGCTTTAATCAAGACGGGAATCCCACCCTCCGTCATCCTCACCCTGTGGTGGGGATCCAGCCGCAGCGCGTCCGCGCTGCGAAAAGACTCTTTCAGCCCAATGACTTGGGCTGGCTGGATTCCTGTGACATCCTCGGGTTTAACCCGAGGACAGGAGTGACGGAGTTTTGGGGTAGCTCTGTGCTCGACAGTATTTCACGCATCGAAAATCACATGGCTGCCAAACCGAAAAACCCGGTCCTTTCGAACCGAGTTTCACGTGAATCATGGCCTGCAATCGATAAGCTTACTCGGCAGCCAGCTTGACGCCGGGAGCGGCATCCAGCACGCCGCCATCGACATGATCTTCGAACTTGGCGAAGTTGGCGACGAACATGTCCACCAGCTTGCGGGCCTGCGCGTCATAGGCGTCGCCATAAGCCCAGGTCGAGCGCGGGTCGAGGATGCTCGAATCGACGCCCGGAACGGCAACCGGGACCGCGAAGCCGAAATTGCTGTCGGTGCGGAAATCAGCCGATGCCAGCGAGCCATCCAGAGCCGCAGCGAGCAGTGCCCGCGTCGCCTTGATCGGCATGCGCTTGCCGGTACCGTAGGCGCCGCCGGTCCAGCCGGTATTGACCAGCCAGCAATTGACGCCGTGCTCGGCGATCAGCGCCTTCAGGAGATTGCCGTATTCCGACGGATGGCGCGGCATGAACGGCGCGCCAAAGCAGGTCGAGAAGGTCGCTTCCGGCTCTGTCACGCCCTTTTCCGTGCCGGCCACCTTGGCGGTGTAGCCCGAGAGGAAGTGGTACATGGCCTGATCCGGCGTCAGGCGGGCGATCGGCGGCATGACACCGAAAGCATCGGCCGTCAGCATGATGATCGTGCCGGGATGGCCGGCCGTGCCGCTCTTGCTGGCGTTCGGGATGAAGTCCAGCGGATAGGCGCAGCGGGTATTTTCGGTCAGCGAGCCATCGTTGAAATCCGGCACACGGTTTTCATCGAGAATGACGTTTTCCAAGACGGTGCCGAAGCGGCGTGTCGTGTCGAAGATTTCCGGCTCCGCTTCGGCCGACAGACGGATGGTCTTGGCGTAGCAGCCGCCTTCGAAATTGAAGATGCCGTCCTCGCCCCAGCCGTGCTCGTCGTCGCCGATCAGCGTACGCTTCGGATCGGCCGACAGGGTCGTCTTGCCGGTGCCCGACAGGCCGAAGAAGACGGCGGCATCGCCATCCGGGCCGACATTGGCCGAGCAATGCATCGGCATGACGCGCTTGGCCGGCAGCAGGTAGTTCAGCATCGTGAACACGGCCTTCTTCATCTCGCCGGCATAGGACGTGCCGCCGATCAGGATGATGCCCTTGGTGAAGTTGCATGCAATGACCGTTTCGGTGCGGCAACCATGGCGCGAAGGATTGCCCTTGAAATCCGGCAGGTCGATGATCGTCAGTTTCGGCACGAAGGCGGCGAGCGTGGCGCGGTCCGGGCGGATCAGAAGATTGCGGATGAACAGCGAATGCCAGGCAAATTCCGTGATGACGCGGGTCGGAAGGGCGTTGGCCCTGTCGGCGCCGCCGATCAGGTCCTGCGCGTAGAGCGACTTGCCCTTGGCGTGTTCGAGCATGTCCTTGTGCAGGATATCGAAATGATCAGGCGACATGGCATTGTTGTTGTCCCACCAGATCTTGTCCGCCGTGCTTTCATCGCGAACGACGTATTTATCCTTCGGCGAACGGCCGGTGTGCTGACCGGTGAGCGCCCGAACGGCACCGTGCGCGGTCAGTTGCGCCTCGCCGCGACGCAGGATTTCCTCATAGAGTTCCGAAGTGCCGAAGTTATACCGAACCATGTCCAGGTTGGTGAAACCGATCGATTCCAGCCCAAGCGACGGGTTGTGAATACCAAGTTCCTTCATGATCCGGCGATCCTCCATTGATTTACCGAAAGGCGTTGAATTTTAGCGACCATAGAAGAACAGCGTGAAAAAGACAAGATTGCTGTCTTAAAAAATATAATGATTTCAGTATATTAATCGATTTAAAAGAAAATATCGCTTTTTTAATCGGTTTAAACGAGCGTTTTTGATGGATGTTTTTCGGCCCGGCAAACGCCGATCCCGCGCCTTCTCTCGTTATTGGATTTTACTTCGCCACAATTTGTTCCACCTTTATACTCAAGAAACGCGTCATACCGCAGCTTGAACCCTGACAGCAGGGCTCACCTCGGAGGCGCAAAATGGTGGAGCCATACACGATGCAGACGATTGCACTTGTCGATGACGACCGGAATATCCTGACCTCGGTGTCGATTGCGCTGGAGGCGGAAGGCTACAAGGTCGAGACCTATACAGACGGTGCATCGGCGCTGGACGGTCTGCTGGCCCGGCCACCGCAGCTTGCCGTCTTCGATATCAAGATGCCGCGCATGGACGGCATGGAACTGCTGCGTCGCCTGCGCCAGAAATCCGACATTCCGGTCATCTTCCTCACCTCGAAGGACGAGGAGATCGACGAGCTCTTCGGTCTGAAGATGGGCGCCGACGATTTCATCACCAAACCGTTCTCGCAGCGACTTCTGGTTGAGCGCGTCAAGGCGATCCTGCGCCGTTCGGCCAACCGCGAGGCCGCCGCCGCGGCCTCCTCCGGCGGCGGCGCCACAAAAACGGCCGCCGATGTACAGGCCCGCTCGCTGGAACGCGGCCAGCTGTCGATGGACCAGGAGCGTCACACCTGCACATGGAAGAACGAACCGGTGACACTGACGGTCACCGAATTCCTCATCCTGCATTCGCTGGCGCAGCGCCCGGGCGTGGTGAAGAGCCGCGATTCGCTGATGGACGCCGCCTATGACGAACAGGTCTATGTCGACGACCGCACCATCGACAGCCACATCAAGCGGCTGCGCAAGAAGTTCAAGATGGTCGACAACGACTTCGACATGATCGAAACGCTGTATGGCGTTGGTTACCGCTTCCGCGAATCGGCCTGATTTTCGGCGACTGTTTTTTGGAGCGCTGGCCTGCCCCGAACGCGGACTGGCATGGCCTGTCGCGGCGCTGTATGGTAGGGCTCCGCGCCGAACCGGTCGCGACCCGCGCGATCGGACCCCCTAGGCGCATTCGGGCGAAATGCCGCGGATGCCGCCCTGACATGCAGGAGCCGCGAAAGCGGAGATTGAGGCTTGGTCGAAGTCTTGCGAAACATCGATATGGATGACAGCGACGGAAAGGCCAAATCCGGCCGGACCTGGGCGCATCCGTTCACGCTGATCCGCCGGCTGTTCGGCAATGCCGTCTTTTCCAGCCTCACCCGCCGCATCCTGTTCTTCAACCTCGTCGCGCTCGTCGTTCTCGTCGGCGGCATCATGTATCTCAATCAGTTCCGCGAGGGGCTGATCGACGCCCGCGTCGAGAGCCTTCTGACCCAGGGCGAGATCATCGCCGGCGCGATTGCGGCCTCCGCCTCCGTTGACACCAATTCCATCACCATCGATCCGGAAAAGCTCTTGGAACTGCAGGCCGGCCAGAGCATCACGCCGATCCCGAGCGATGAAGACCTCGAATTTCCGATCACGCAGGAGCGCGTCGCACCCGTGCTGCGTCGGCTGATTTCGCCGACCCGCACCCGCGCCCGGCTGTTCGATGCCGATGCCGACCTGCTGCTCGATTCGCGCCACCTCTATACCGGTGGGCAGGTGCTGCGTTTCGACCTGCCGCCGATCGAGCCGGAACCCGTGACCTTTTCCGAGCGAATGAACAGCTGGTTCAACCGCATCCTGCAGCCGGGCAACCTGCCACTCTACAAGGAGCCGCCGGGCGGCAACGGATCAATCTATCCGGAAGTGATGAATGCACTGACCGGGGTTCGCGGCGCCGTCGTGCGTGTCACCGAGAAGGGTGAACTGATCGTCTCCGTCGCCGTTCCGGTCCAGCGCTTCCGCGCCGTGCTCGGCGTGCTGCTGCTATCGACCCAGGCCGGCGATATCGACAAGATCGTCCATGCCGAGCGACTGGCGATTATCCGCGTCTTCGGTGTCGCGGCCCTCGTCAACGTCATCCTGTCGCTGCTTTTGTCGAGCACGATCGCCAATCCGCTGCGTCGTCTGGCCGCTGCCGCGGTTCGCGTGCGGCGCGGCGGCGCCAAGGAGCGCGAGGAAATCCCGGATTTCTCCTCCCGCCAGGACGAGATCGGCAATCTCTCCATCGCGCTGCGCGAAATGACCACCGCGCTCTATGACCGGATCGCCGCGATCGAGAATTTTGCGGCGGACGTCAGCCACGAGCTGAAGAACCCGCTGACATCGCTGCGCAGCGCTGTCGAGACGCTGCCGCTTGCCCGCACCGACGATTCCAAGAAGCGGTTGATGGATGTGATCCAGCATGACGTGCGCCGCCTTGACCGGCTGATCAGCGATATTTCCGATGCATCGCGGCTCGATGCGGAACTCGCCCGCAGCGACGCCAAGGCCGTTGACCTCGAAAAGCTGCTCGGCGATCTCGTCGATATTTCCCGGCAGATCCGCAGCGGCAAGAAGGCGGTGCAGCTCAGCTTCCTCGTCGAGCGCAAGGACAATCCCAAGGCCCGCTTCGATGTCGGCGGTTATGAGCTGCGCGTTGGCCAGATCATCACCAACCTCATCGAAAACGCCCGCTCTTTCGTTCCCGAGGAAGACGGCCGCATCGTCCTGCGGCTGACCCGTACCAAGAGCCGCTGCATCATCTATGTCGAGGATAATGGCCCGGGCATCCAGGCCGAGGATATCGACCGGATCTTCGAGCGCTTCTACACCGACCGGCCGGACGGCGAGGATTTCGGCCAGAATTCCGGCCTCGGCCTTTCCATTTCCCGCCAGATCGCCGAAGCCCATGGCGGCTCGCTGAAGGCCGAGAACATGGTGGATGCGAACGGCCATGTCAGTGGCGCCCGCTTCATCCTGTCGCTACCGATCGAGACCAATTCGTGACGACGGGTCCGGCGGTCAACCTTCATGCGACCGCCGTCGTCCTCGGCACAAGCGGATTTCTGTTCGTCGGCCCCTCCGGCGCCGGCAAGACAGCGGCAGCACTTTCCTGCATGGCGACGGCCCAAGCCATCGGTCTGTTTTCAGCGCTGGTTTCCGACGATCAAGTTTTCATTTCCACCGAGAACGGCCGGGTTATCGCACGGCGTCCTGCCTCGATCACCGGCCTTGCCGAGGTTCGTGGTGCTGGTATTGTCACCGTCGAGACAATTGCGGTTGCGGTCATGGATTTTGCCATTTTGCCGGTCAAATCGCCCTTCGAACCGCGTCTTCCCCCCGAAAACGAGAGGTTTGATCTGCCTTCCGGCGATTTTTTGCCTTTGCTGCGACTGCCCCTCATAGAGGGCATGAATTCCTTTGATAATTTGCGCCGGCTTTTGCCTCTGAATGCCCGTTTTTAAGGACAATCGTGCCTCCAAAAGGGGCATTTGAGGATTTTTGACTTGCACTTCGCCTTTTCCTTGCCAAGATGGCCGCCCCAAAGGTGGACGAAATTGCTGCATTGCGATATCTGACCATCCTGAGATTTGCAGATGCAGTTGGAGCGAAGACATCATGATCGGACTTGTGCTTGTCACACACGGCAAGCTGGCTGAAGAGTTTCGTCATGCTCTGGAGCATGTCGTCGGTCCGCAAAAGTCAATCGAGACTGTCTGCATCGGCCCGGAAGACGACATGGACCAGCGCCGGCAGGATATTCTCCAGGCCGTCCTGTCCGCCGATGAAGGCCATGGCGTCATCATCCTCACCGACATGTTCGGCGGCACGCCGTCCAATCTCGCGATTTCCGTCATGCAGAGCGGCACCGTCGAGGTGATCGCCGGCGTCAATCTCCCCATGCTGATCAAGCTTGCCGGTGTGCGCGGCGAAAGCGACATGGACAAGGCGCTCATGGAAGCATCCGAGGCAGGCAGGAAATACATCAATGTCGCAAGCCGTGTCCTCAGTGGCAAATAACGAGACATCAGCCATGACGCTGTCCCGCGACCTCCTGATCGTCAACAAACGCGGCCTGCACGCGCGCGCGTCGGCCAAGTTCGTCCAGACGGTCGAAGGCTATGATGCCGAGATCCATGTCTCCAAGGACGGCATGACCGTCGGCGGAACCTCGATCATGGGCCTGATGATGCTGGCCGCCAGCACCGGCAGTTCCGTCGCCGTGACGGCCAGCGGCCGCCAGGCAAAAGAAGCGCTCGATGCCCTCGACGCGCTGGTTGCCGACAAGTTCGGCGAGGAAATGTAAGCGCCGGATCGGCACCGAGCAAAGCCTCCGATCCGCCTGCATGGCTGCCATCCGCTTCGAGGACATAAAGATATAAAGACTTCTTTATGTCCTGTTGCTCCTTTTCATGAATCCTGATAGATGGGGAACAAACTTCCTGCCACTTGTGGAAGTTACGAATTTTAGTGCGCCCTGCCCGGCCTGATTCCGTCAGGTCTCCGGCATGGGGCACCAGCCCGGAGACTGTCATGAGCACGAAAAACGACTATCACGTCGCGGATATCGGACTTGCCGATTTTGGCCGCAAGGAAATCACCATCGCCGAAACCGAAATGCCGGGCCTGATCGCCTGCCGCGAGGAATTCGGCACGGCCAAGCCGCTAAAGGGCGCCCGCATCACCGGCTCGCTCCACATGACCATCCAGACGGCCGTTCTCATCGAGACGCTGGTCGCGCTCGGCGCCGACGTCCGCTGGGCGTCCTGCAACATCTTCTCGACGCAGGACCATGCCGCTGCGGCGATCGCCGCCAGCGGCGTCCCAGTCTTCGCCGTCAAGGGCGAGACGCTCGAGGAATACTGGACTTACACCGACCAGATCTTCCAGTGGGCCGACGGCGGCGTCTCCAACATGATCCTCGATGATGGCGGCGATGCCACCATGTACATCCTGCTCGGTGCCCGCGCCGAAGCCGGCGAGGACGTGCTGTCCAAGCCCGAATCCGAGGAAGAAGAGATCCTCGTCGCCCAGATCAAGAAGCGCCTTGCCGCTTCGCCGGGTTGGTTCACCAAGCAGCGTGACGCCATCAAGGGCGTGACGGAAGAAACCACCACGGGCGTCAACCGTCTCTACCAGCTGCACGCCAAGGGCCTGCTGCCCTTCCCGGCGATCAACGTCAACGATTCGGTCACCAAGTCGAAGTTTGACAACAAGTATGGCTGCAAGGAATCGCTGGTCGACGGCATCCGCCGCGGCACCGACGTGATGATGGCCGGCAAGGTCGCCGTCGTCTGCGGTTACGGCGATGTCGGCAAGGGTTCGGCTGCCTCGCTGTCGGGCGCCGGCGCCCGCGTCAAGGTCACGGAAGTCGATCCGATCTGCGCCCTGCAGGCCGCCATGGACGGCTATGAAGTTGTTCAGCTGGAAGACGTCGTTTCCTCGGCCGACATCTTCATCACCACGACCGGCAACAAGGACGTCATCCGCATGGACCACATGCGCGCGATGAAGGACATGGCGATCGTCGGCAATATCGGCCATTTCGACAACGAGATCCAGGTCGCGGCGCTGCGCAACCTGAAGTGGACCAACATCAAGCCGCAGGTCGACCTGATCGAGTTCCCGAAGGGCAACCGCATGATCCTCCTGTCGGAAGGCCGTCTGCTCAACCTCGGCAACGCCACCGGCCACCCGTCCTTCGTCATGTCGGCCTCGTTCTCCAACCAGGTCCTGGCGCAGATCGAGCTGTTCACCAAGGGTGACGCTTACGAAAAGGGTGTCCACATCCTGCCGAAGCATCTCGACGAAAAGGTCGCCCGCCTCCACCTCGCCAAGCTCGGCGCCAAGCTGACGGAACTTTCCGAAGAGCAGGCCGGCTATATCGGCGTGAAGCCGCAGGGCCCGTTCAAGTCCGAACACTACCGCTATTAATCCTTATCCGGATAATCCACAACATATAGAGGCCGCGATCTTGACAAGAGACCGCGGCCTCTTTTTTTGCCTCGCCCTTCCCGATGATTCCCCGAAGGCGTATGTTTTTGGGACAATGATTCGGGACGAAGATGCGGAACAGACGCGTCCGGAATCAGGGATGTCTTGTCGTTCAGGCGGCACACAGACAAAGACATGCCGGACTGCAATCGGAATTGAACGAGGCCTGCTTCGGCGGGATTTCGATTAATACTGAATGGCGATTTGCAACCGGACCGATGGCCTTGCGCCGTGCCCGACTGACAAGGTCGGGGCACGCTTCAAGGTGTTGAATACACATACGATCGTCCGTGATTCGGGTTTCCGAAGGATTGGTCATATGTGGTGCAAACGGGGAAGCACGCCATGGAAAGAGATCCTTCAAAACGCGCTGGCGGCCGGGGCCCGTCCCTGTTGCGACGGTTCCTGGCAAGCTCGGCGCTTGCCGCGATAGCCGGCCCAGCGGTCGCGGCCGTCGGGGATCTGACCAGCGCCAGCCTTTTCCGCTCGTCCGAAGTCATCACCTTTTCCGTTCTCATCGGCGTCATCTCGGCCGCGATGATCTCCGCCGTCTGGCTGATCCGCCAACGCGGCAATATCGAGACCGACAATCGCGAACTGACGGCGGCGCTTGCCGACGCAAACCATCGTATTTCCCGCTTCCAGGCGCTGATCGCCGACAAGAACCGCCGCATCGTCGTCTGGGAAGGACTGTCTGACAAGCCGGAATTCCTTGGCCAGTTGCCCGCCGAGACCGGCGCGCCGCAGGACGACCGCGATTTCCTGGCCTTCGGCCGCTGGATCAAGCCGCAATCCTCGTCCGAACTCGAAAAGGCCATCGAACTTTTGCGGTTGACCGCCCAGAGCTTTGACCTGGTGGTCGAGACCACGCGCGGCGAGATCATCGAAGCGCAAGGTCGTGTTTCCGGCGGGCGCGCCTTCGTGCGTTTCGTGGCGCTCAACAATCTGCGTGCCGAACTGGCAGAGGTAAAACTGGAGCGGGACCGGCTGCACGGATCGCTCGTGAGCCTCCATACCCTGCTCGACGCCATCGACCTGCCGGTCTGGCAGCGCGGCACGGATGGAAGCATTCTCTGGGTCAACGAGGCCTATAGCGAGGCGGTGGAATCGACCAACCCCTCGGCCGCCGTCAAGGAAAGCCGCGAACTGCTCGCCACCGTCGCCCGCGAAAAGATCCGCGCCGCCAGCACCTATGAATCGCCCTATCGCGACAAGGTCTCGACCGTCGTTCGCGGCAACCGCACCTTCTTCGATGTCGTTGATGCCAAGAGCACGACGGGTTCGGCCGGCATGGCGATCAACGTCTCCGATGTCGAGGCCGTGCGCGAGGAACTGAACCGGACGCTGAAAAGCCATGCCGAGACACTCGATCATCTGGCGACGCCGGTGGCGATTTTCGACGGCAGCCAGCATCTGCAGTTCTACAATCAGGCGTTCCAGGCTCTCTGGGATCTCGACATGGCGTTCCTCGAGCGGAAGCCCGACAATGGCGAGATCCTTGACCGACTGCGTGCCGGCGGCAAGCTGCCGGAACAGCTGAACTGGAAACAATGGAAGGAATCCGCACTCGCCGTCTACCAGGCGATCGAGACACAATCCGACCTCTGGCACCTGCCGAACGGCCAGACGCTTCGCGTCTTCGCCACCGCCCGTCCACAGGGCGGCGTCACCTGGGTCTTTGAAAACCTGACGGAAAAGGTCGATCTGGAAACGCGTTACAACACGCTGGTCCAGGTTCAGGGCGAGACCATCGACCACCTGTCCGAGGGCGTCGCCGTGTTCGGGCCGGATGGCCGGATCAAGCTGTCCAATCCTGCCTTCCGCGCGCTCTGGGGCGTCAGCGAAATGGAAGCCAAGCCCGGCACCCATATCCGCGCCATCGAGCAGGCCTGCGCGTCCTCTTACGATCAGCCCGACGGCTGGAAGCGGTTCTCGCATCTGATCACCAGCTTCGACGACGAGCGGCCATCCTGCCAGGGTATTCTCGAGCTGCGCACCGGTCTCATCCTCGATTTCGCCGTCATTCCTCTGCCGAACGCCCAGACCATGCTGACCTTCGTCAACATCACCGACAGCGCGCGGGTCGAGCGGGCGCTGACGGAAAAGAACGACGCCCTGCAGATGGCCGATCATCTGAAGAACGATTTCGTCCAGCACGTTTCCTATGAGCTGCGCTCGCCGCTGACCAACATCATCGGCTTTGCCGATCTTCTGAAGACGCCGACCTTCGGCACGCTGACCGAACGCCAGGCCGAATATGTCGATCACATCTCGACCTCGTCCTCGCTGCTCCTGACCATCGTCAACGACATCCTCGATCTGGCGACCGTCGATGCCGGCATCGTCGAACTCGACCTGTCGGAGATCAACCTCACGGATTTCCTGGACGAAATTTCGCTGCAGATGGCCGACCGGCTGCAGGAAAGCGCCGTGACGCTGCAGATCGATGCGCCGGATATGCTGGGCCTGTTCGTCGCCGATCATCAGCGCCTGAAGCAGATCCTCATCAAGCTGCTCACCAACGCCGCCAATTTCGCGCCCGATGGCAGCACGGTCGGCCTGACATGCCGCCGCGAAGGCAGCGACTTCGTCTTCAGCGTCACCGACAACGGCGCCGGCATTCCGCAGGATATTCTCGACACCGTGTTCAACCGCTTCGAAAGCCACGGGCAGCATGGCGGCGCCGGTCTTGGCCTGTCGATCGTCGAAAGTTTCGTCAGCCTCCATCACGGCACGGTCTCGATCCGCAGCCGCGAGGGCGAAGGCACGGAAGTCACCTGCCGCATCCCTTCCGGCGAACTGCCGAAATTCCAAGCGGCTGAATAATGCAGGCAATCACCCTTTTCCTGAAGGACGAGGCGGCGACGATCGAGCTTGGCGAAGACCTCGCGCTCGCGCTGAAGATTGGCGACTGCCTGGCGCTTTCCGGCGATCTGGGTGCCGGTAAATCGACGCTGGCCCGCGCTTTACTGCGCGCCATGGCGGACGACGAGGCGCTGGAGGTGCCAAGCCCGACTTTTACGCTGGTTCAGAGCTACGACCTGCGCATCCCGGTCTCGCATTTCGACCTATACCGTCTCGCGGACGTTTCCGAACTCGACGAACTCGGCTTCGACGAGGCACTGTCGCAGGGCATCTGCCTGGTTGAATGGCCGGAAAATGCCGAGGCGGCGCTGCCGAAATCACGGCTGACCATAACCTTTACGCACCAAGGTGATGGCCGCGAACTGTCGTTCACAGGTGACGAGCAAGTCTTGAGCCGGATTCGCCGCAGCCTTGCCATCCGCACCTTTCTTCGTGAACGCGGCCAGGGCGCGGCAAAACGCCGGCACTTGAGCGGCGATGCATCGGCGCGCGCCTATGAGCGCATTCTGGTCGATGGCCAACCTATGCGGATCCTGATGGATTCGGCGCGGATCACGCCCGGCCCCATCCTGCAGGACGGCAAATATTACCAGCAGCTCGCCCATCTCGCCGAGGATGTCATCCCCTTCGTCGCCGTGGATCGCGATATACGCGACAAGGGTTTTCGAGCTCCCGAGATCTACGAGAGCGACCTCGACGCCGGCATCCTGCTGATCGAAAACCTCGGCAGCGCAGGCATTCTCGACGCCGAGGGAGCGCCGATCGCGGAGCGCTATCTCGAAAGTGTGCGCGTGCTTGCCCATCTGCATGCGCAGCCCGTCACCCGAGCCATCGCCGTTTCGCCATCCATCACCCACCACATTCCCGATTTCGATCGCACAGCGATGAAGATCGAGACCAGCCTGCTGATCGACTGGTACCTACCATGGAAGCGTGGAGAAAAGGCCTCGGAGGCCGAGCGCGCCGCCTATTTCGACGTCTGGGATCATCTGATCGATCTGCTCGCGACATCGGAAAAGAAGCTGCTGCTGCGGGATTTCCATTCGCCCAACATCATCTGGCGCGGCGAGCAGTCCGGCTTCGACCGTATCGGCATCATCGATTTCCAGGACGCGATGATCGGTCCGACGGCCTATGATGTCGCCTCGATCACTCAGGACGCCCGCGTCACCATCGAGCCGGACCTCTGCCGGCGGATGCTTTCGCTCTACGGTTCGGAACGAAGCACGCTCGGCGCCTTCGACGAAGCGATATTCCGGCGCGACTGGCATCTCATGTCGGCCCAGCGCAATTGCAAGCTCGTCGGCATCTGGGTGCGGCTGATGCAGCGCGACGGCAAGCCCTTCTACATGAAACACATGCCGCGGACATTTTCCTATTTGCAGGTGGCGCTCGAACATGAGGCGCTCGCACCCTTGCGCGATTGGTGCATAAAGGCTGGAATCCTCTAAACCGAATCACCGGTCGAGATTTCATCGGATTCCGTGCTGCCCATGCCCACTCCCACAAGGTCCATCAAGAACGCCATGATGCTTGCCGCGGGGCTTGGCACCCGCCTGCGCCCGATCACCGATACCATGCCGAAGCCGCTGGTGCGGATCGCGGACAAGCCGATGGTCGACTACGTGCTGGACCTTCTTCAAGGTGCCGGCGTGGAAACCGCTGTGGTGAATGTCCATCACTTCGCCGACCAGATGGAAGCGCATCTTTCGGAACGGAAGAGCCCGAAGATCGTCATTTCCGACGAGCGGGCGGCCCTGATGAATTCCGGCGGTGGTCTTGCCAAGGGGCTGAAACTGCTGGACGACGGACCTGTTCTGGTCATGAACGCCGATCTCTTCTGGGTCGGCGAACAGAAGGATGTGCCTTCCAATCTGGCGCGTCTTGCTTCCTTCTTCGATGCGGACACCATGGACATGGCGCTGCTCTGCGTCCGCAACGAGGACACGACGGGGCATAACGGCAAGCTGGACTTCTCGCTGTCCGGGGACGGCCGGCTGTCACGCTACAAGGACGGCATGCCGAATCCGGTCGTTTATGCCGGCGCGATCGCCATGCACAGCCGGCTTTTCGCGGATGCGCCGCCGGATGCCTTCAACCTCAATATCTATTTCGACCGGGGGATCGCCAACAATCGGCTTTACGGGATTGTGCTCGACGGCCACTGGATGACCGTCGGCACGCCGGAGGCGATCGGCGAGGCGGAGGACACCATTCGCCGGCTGGGTAACGGGGCATGAGGTCGTGACAGACGCTGTCTCAAACGTCTTCACCATCCCGCCGGGTCTGCCTTTCCTGCGGACGCTGGTCGAGAAACTGTGTTCCGGCGCGCTCATTCCCGGCTTCCGCTACGATACGGCCGATCCGCTGTCGCTGGCAGGCGTCACCATCTTCGTGCCGACACGGCGATCGGCCCGCGTGCTGCGCTCGGAACTGGTCGATTGCCTGGGCGGGCGCTCGGCGATCCTGCCGATGATCCGCGCGCTCGGCGAAACCGATGACGATAGCGGCTTCTTCGATGCCGAAATTCCGGCGATCCTCGATCTCGCCCCGCCGCTGCCCAATGTCGCGCGACTGATCGAGCTTGGCCGGCTGGTCCTTGCCTGGCGCAACCAGCTGCCGAAAGCCGTGCTCGACGTGCATTCCGAAAGCCCGCTGATCGCGCCGGCGAGCCCCGCCGACGCAATCTGGCTGGCGCGCAATCTCTCCGACATCATTGATGCGATGGAGACGGAAGAGCTTGGCTGGGAAGCGCTGGAAAAGCTCGAGGACGGCGACCACGCGCTCTGGTGGCAGCTGACATCGGCGTTCCTCAAGATCGCCAGCACCTATTGGCCGGAACGGTTGGAGGAACTGAAGCAATCCTCGCCATCCCGCCACCGCAACGCCATTCTCGAGGCCGAGGCGCATCGCATCGCCGGCGGCAAGGTCAGCGGGCCGATCATCATCGCCGGTTCGACCGGTTCCATTCCCGCGACGGCCAAACTGATCGCCGCCGTGCAGAAACTCGAAAACGGAACCATCGTTCTCCCCGGTCTCGACCAGACGATGAGCGACGCCGAATGGGCGATGATCGCGCCGGAGGCGGTCACCGGCTTCGGCGATTCGGCCAGTCGCAGCCATCCGCAATACGGCTTCTTCCGCCTCCTGAAGACCATGGGCATTGCCCGTCACGAGGTCGTGGCCCTCGGCACCGGTGCTTTCGACCTCGCCTATCGCGCCGAACTGATCTCGCATGCACTGCTGCCGGTGCAGGCGACCAGCGGATGGACGAGCCTGCGCAACGATGTCGATCTCGCCCGGCTGACGGAGGCCTTTGCCGATGCCGCGCTGATCGAGATGGCCAACGAGCGCGAGGAAGCGACCGCGATCGCCATTGCGCTGAGACTCGCCCTGCAGGACAGCGAGGAGAGCCAGGCGGCGCTGATCACACCTGACCGCGATCTCGCCCGCCGGGTGGCGAGTGAACTCCTGCGTTTCGGCATCGAGGCCGACGATTCCGCCGGCACACCGCTGTCCGCGACCGGGCCTGGCAGCCTCGTGCGCCTCCTGCTCGAAGCCAGCCTTCGGCCGGGCGATCCCGTTGCGATCACCGCTCTTCTGAAGCACCCGCTCGCCCGCTTCGGACTCGACTCAGGCTCGATGAACCGGGCGGCAACGACGCTGGAACTGATGGCGCTTCGCGGCGGCACAGGCAGCGCCGACATATCCGAGCTGGAAGTGCTGCTTGACCAGGCGCTTCGCCGCGAGGTCGGCAAGAAACATTTGCCGGAATGGCGCGGCCAGTTTGATGAACAGGCGATCGAACAGGCGCGCGATCTCGCCCGGCGGATCGCCGCCGCGGTCGAGCCGCTGGCCGGCATGCTGGTGCGCCATCACCGGACCGGGCGCGGCCTCACCGCCGCGCTGACGCTGTCGGAATGGGCGGAGAAAACCGGGCTGGCCCTGGAGGCGGTGGCCGTGGACGAGAACAGCAGCCTAGCCGGGCTCTGGTCCGGTGAAGCCGGCGAAGCACTGGCGAACCTGCTGCGCGCCGTCATCGATACCGATGGTCAGCTGACCGCCGATGGACCGCAATGGAGCGATATCGTCGAAGCGCTGTCGGCCAGCGAGGCGATCAAGCCGCGCGCCATGCGCCATCCGCGCGTGTTCATCTTTGGTGCGCTGGAATCGCGACTACAGAGCGTCGATCTCGTCGTTCTCGGTGGTTTGAACGAAGGAACCTGGCCGGGACAATCGGCCAACGATCCCTTCCTGTCGCGGGCCATGAAGACGACCATGGGGCTCGAGCCGCCCGAACGGCGCATCGGCCAGCTTGCCCATGACTTCCAGATGGCCTGCGGCACCCGCCGGCTGATTCTCACCCGCGCCATGCGCAAGGGCGCGACGCCGACCGTCGCCTCCCGCTGGCTGCAGCGCTTGCTTGCCGTCGGCGGCAATGATTTTGCTGCCCGCCTGCGCGACAACGGTCGGGATTACCAGTTATGGGCGGGCATGCTGGACCTTGGCGTCAATCAATCTCTTGCCAAGCGGCCAGAGCCGAAACCGCCTGCCGAGCAGCAGCCACGCAGCTATTCCTTCAGCGAGGTGACCCGGCTGCGGCGCGACCCCTATGCCGTCTACGCCCGCCGAATCCTGCGGCTGCAGCCGATCGACCCATTCAACCGCGATCCGGGGGCGGCCGAGCGCGGCACGCTCTATCACAAGATCGTCGAGCGCTTCGTGCGCGCCGGGCTGGATGCGAGTTCACCGCAGGCACAGACGGAAATGAGCCGGATTCTCAACGAAGCCTTCGACGAGCAGGCCCTGCCCGCCCATATCGATATCGTCTGGCGCCCGCGCTTCGCCGCCGTCGGCAAGGCCTTCATCGACTGGGAGGCTGGCCGGCAGCAGGACGTGCGCAAGAGTTTCACCGAACTCTATGCGTCGATGGAGCTTGGCGTTTCCGATATCAAGCTGACCGGGATTGCCGACCGGATCGATATCCTTGGCGACGGCAGCGCCGTGATCGTCGATTACAAGACCGGATCGAGCCCTTCGGTCAACGAGGCCCGCGCCCTTCTCGATCCGCAGCTGGCGCTCGAGGCCGCCGCCCTGAAGGCTGGTGCCTTTGAAAGGGCCGGTACCCGGCATCCGTTATCCCTGCTCTATGTCAGGCTGAAACCCGGCGAACGATTTGCGGTCCAAGAGGTCAACAACGAACATGCCAAGGCCCGCGCCAATGTCGAAACCAAATCGGCCGACCAGCTGGCCGAGGATTCACTGAAGGAACTAACCGGCCTTCTCGCCGCCCTGATGAGCGGGAAATACGGCTTTGCCTCGCGGCTGATCGTCCAGAAGGAACGGGATTACGGCGGCGAGTACGACCATCTCGCCCGGGTTGCCGAATGGGCAACGGCGGATGGGGAGGACGATGCCAATGAGGGATGACGATTTCGGCCCCCTCGACCCCACGCCTGAAGGCTGGCTGGACTGGACCTCGGCCAAGCAGGCGCTGGCGTCCGATCCCGCCCGTTCGGCTTGGGTGTCGGCCAATGCCGGTTCCGGCAAGACCCATGTCCTCACCCAGCGCGTCATTCGGCTTCTGCTGTCCGGCTGCCGTCCGTCGGCGATCCTGTGCCTCACCTACACGAAGGCGGCGGCGTCTGAAATGTCGAACCGCGTCTTCGAGCGCCTGGCCGAATGGGTGACGCTCGATGACGACACGCTCGATGACCGCATCGCCGCGATCGAGGGGCAGCGGCCTGATCTTCTCAAGCGGCAGGAAGCACGGCGTCTGTTTGCCCGCGCATTGGAAACGCCGGGCGGGCTGAAAATCCAGACGATCCACGCCTTCTGCGAGGCTCTGCTGCATCAGTTTCCGCTGGAGGCCAATGTCGCCGGCCATTTCTCCGTTCTGGATGACCGGGCATCCGCGACGCTTCTCGCCGACGCCCGCCGCGCGCTCCTCACGGCGACCGCGAGCGAGGACGACCGCGAACTCACCGAAGCCTTCGCCACCGTGCTCGATCTCGCCGACGACACGGGACTTGAAAAATTGCTGTCGGCAATCGTCGAGCAGCGCACCCCGATCCAGCTCTTTCTTGATGACGCGGCGCGCAAGGGCGGCATCGATCCCGCCTTGCGGGCAGCACTCGGTCTGCGGCCGGACGAGACGCACGAAACATCATTAGCCGGATTCTGGCCTTTGCCAGGACTGAACGGTGCGGGTCTGGAGCGCTATATCGGTGTGGCACTTTCGGCCGGTGGTGTGAAAGTCACCGAATTCGCCGAGGGCCTGCGGGTCGTCGCCAAGCTCCACGATCCGTTGCAGCGTTACAATGCACTGGTCGATCTCTTCTTCACCGGGACCGGAAAGCCGCGTGCCGATTCTGCCTTTCTCTCCAAGTCGATGCGCGACAAGGCGCCGGATCTGGAGGATCTGGTCTTTGCCGCCCGCGATCACATGATCGCCGCCACCGACCGACTCAACGTGATTGCCATGTTCGAGGCGACGAAGGCCGCGCTGGTGCTCGCCGACCGGTTGAACAGCGATTACGAGGACATCAAAAAAAGCCGCAGCCAGCTGGATTTCGACGACCTGATCAACCGAACGGCGACGCTCCTGGTGCGCGGCGATGTCAGCCGCTGGATCCATTACAAGCTCGACCAGGGCATCGACCACATCCTCGTCGACGAGGCGCAGGATACCAGTCCGGTCCAATGGACCATCATCCAGTCGCTGGCGGAGGATTTCTTTTCCGGCGAAACCGCACGTGGCGGCAACCGCACCATGTTTGCCGTCGGCGACGAGAAGCAGTCGATCTATTCCTTCCAGGGTGCCCGGCCGGAGCGCTTTTCCAACGAGAGCATCGAGACCGAGCGGCGGGTGATCAATGGCGGCAAGGCCTTCAGCCCGATCCGCCTGCAATTGTCCTTCCGCTCGACGGAAGACGTGCTTTCCGCCGTCGATACCGTGTTCGAAAACCCCGTCCACGCCAAGGGCCTGAGCGCCCGCAGCGACGCCGTCGTTCATGCCTCCAACCGTATCGGCCATCCCGGCCTGGTCGAGGTATGGGATGCGATCGCGCCGGCAGACAGCATTCACGAGGATGACTGGACGGCACCTTTCGACGCCACGCCCGAGGATGCGCCGGCCAACATTCTCGCCCAGCGAATCGCCGCCGTGCTCGCCGACTGGATCGGCCGGGAAACCGTGATTGAAAAAGGCGTCCGGCGGCCAATGCAGCCGGGCGATGTCATCGTGCTGGTGCGTAAGCGCGATGCCTTCGTCAATGCCCTGACACGGGCGCTGAAAACCCGCCGCAACATTCCCGTCGCCGGCGCCGACCGGCTGGTGCTGACCAACCATATCGCCGTGCAGGACCTGATGGCGCTCGGCCGCTTCGTTCTCCTGCCGCAGGACGACCTGTCGCTCGCTGCCCTGCTGAAGAGCCCGCTGTTCAATCTCTGCGAAGACGACATTGCCGAACTGGCGGCGGGGCGTCCCGCCTCGGTCAGCCTGTGGCAGCGCCTGAACGAACTCGGCAGCGAAGAGACAAGCCGCTACTATCCGGCGCTCGCCGGGCTGCAGCGTTACCGCGCCGTGTCGCGCACGTTGCCAGTGCATGATTTCTATGCCGGCATCCTTGGCCATGACGGCGGCCGCGCGGCTTTTCTCGGCCGGCTCGGCAGCGAGGTCAGCGACATCCTCGACGAGTTCCTGACCTTCGCGCTCGACCATGAAAAGAACGGGCTTCCCGGCCTGCAGGCCTTCATTTCAGGTCTTGAAATGGAAGCGCCGACCGTCAAGCGCGAGCAGGACAAGGAACGCAACGAAGTCCGCATCATGACCGTCCATGCGGCCAAGGGCCTGGAAGCACCTGTCGTCTTCCTAGTCGATGGTGGCGGCAAGGCCTTCAATTCGCAGCACGTGTCCGGCCTGCGCATGATCCGGAAGGACGACCATCATGACACGATCCCGCTGCCGGTCTGGCGACCACCGGGTGCAGCGTCCAACGCGCTGATCGACGCGGATACCGCCGAGCTCAAGACCGCGGCCGAGGAAGAATATCGCCGCCTGCTCTATGTCGGCATGACACGGGCCGCCGACCGGCTGATCGTCTGCGGCTATCAGGGCAAACGCGCCAATCCCGAAAGCTGGCACGCCATGGTGACCGCGAGCCTGTCGGTCGATGAGCGCGGCCGCAGCACGCCGGTGACCTTTGCGACCAGCGACCAGGAATGGACGGGCTATCGATGGCAGGTTTCCGCCGTGAGCCGCGACTTGAAAACGCAGGAAATCAAGGAAGAGGCCAATATCCACCGCCCGGACCTGCCCTCCGCCCTTTCGATCCCCCTGCCGCCGCAACGTCATCTGCCGCGCCCGCTCAGCCCGTCGGGGGCGGGCGTCATCATCGACGAGGACGAGACCGGCGGCATCGTCGGCTCGGCATTGTTTTCCCGAAAAGCCGGCCCCGGTACATCGCTGCTGCGCGGCGCGATCCTGCATCGCTTCCTGCAAGTCCTGCCATCGATCGCACCGGAGGAGCGCCGTGCTGCCGCCGAGCGTTACCTGATCCGGTCCGTGCCGCGCTGGCCGGAAGCGGAACGGCAGGCGCTGATCACCTCGGTGCTGAACGTCATGGGCCACGGCGATCTCCGTGACCTGTTCTCCGAGACGAGCCGCGCGGAGGTCTCGGTGATGGGCACGCTGACGCTTGGAAAGCGGGACTTTGCCGTCTCGGGGCGGATCGACCGGCTGGCCGTATCAGGCAACACGGTGGTCATCGCCGACTTCAAGACAAACCGCGAAATCCCCGCCTCGGTCGCGGACGTTCCCTTCGTCTACCGGGCGCAGCTCGCCATTTACCGCGCACTGCTGGCACCACTTTATCCCGATCACCAGTTTCAATGCGTGCTGATCTACACCGAAGGCCCGACCGTTCTGACATTGCCGCGGGAGATGCTCGACGCAAGTCTTGTAGACCTCGCGACAAAGTGAGATAGGAAAACATTGAAAAGCTGACGCTCAGCCATCACATGATGGACAACCGTTCGAAGAACGCCGATTTCGAAACCAAGGAGCAGCCTATGGCTACCGTAAAAGTCGATACTTCCAATTTTCAGGACGAAGTCCTGAATGCCGTCGAGCCCGTCATCGTCGATTTCTGGGCCGAATGGTGCGGCCCGTGCAAGATGATCGCTCCGAGCCTGGAAGAAATTTCCATTGAAATGGCCGGCAAGGTCAAGGTCGCCAAGGTCAACATCGACGAGAACCCGGAAATCGCCGCCCAGTATGGCGTGCGCTCGATCCCGACGCTTGCCATGTTCAAGGCCGGCGAAGTGGCCGACATCAAGGTTGGCGCCGCGCCGAAGACGGCCCTGACGACCTGGATTTCCAACGCAGCCGCGTAAATCAGTTTGCAGGTAACATGAAAAAAGCCCGGGAAACCGGGCTTTTTGTTGCATAATAAAAGTCCGTTATTTCGGCGGCGTGCCGTTATCCGCCAGGACGTCGCCGACCAGATAGAGCGATCCGCCGATCAGGATTCGCGGCGGCACCGGCTCGTTGACGAAAATTTCGGCGATCATGCCAAGCGCTTCGGCGACGGTGGAGACCGCGGCGGTTTCGAACCCCGCCGATGCCGCATCATCGGCCAGCGCCACGGCATCGATCCCGGCATCCGATGCGCGGATCGGCACGGTGAAGACCTGTTCGGCCAGCCCCTTGAACGCGTTGAAATAACCGATCGGATCCTTGGTGTTGATCATGCCGATGATCAGGATCAGCGGGCGCGGATCGCGCTCTTCCAGATTGGCCATGGTTTCGGCGATCACCTGTCCGGCGCCCGGATTGTGGCCGCCATCGACCCAGATTTCCGCGCCCTTCGGCCCGAGCGTTGCCAGCTTGCCCTCGGTCAGCCGCTGGAGCCGGCCCGGCCATTCGACATTGACGAGACCCGTCTCGATGGCGCCGTCCGTCAGGTCGAAACCGGCCGCCTTGACCGCACGGATGGCGGCAGCGGCATTGCCGTATTGATGACGCCCCGGCAGACGCGGCAGCGGCAGGTCTGCAAGGCCGAACTCGTCCTGATAGACCAGCCGCCCGAATTCCTCATGTGCCATGAAATCCTGCCCATAGATGGTCAGCGGGCAGGCCAAGCGTTCGGCGATGGAGATGAGGACATCCCGCGCCGCATCTTCTTCCTGGTGGCCGATCACGACCGGGCAGCCGTGCTTCATGATCCCTGCTTTTTCGGCGGCGATCAGTTCCACCCTATCGCCGAGATAGGCCTGATGATCGAGCGAGATCGGCATAATGACGGAGACGGCCGGTGTCTTGATGACATTGGTCGCATCGAAGCGGCCGCCGAGACCGACCTCGATGATCGCCACATCGGCCGGATGCTCGGCAAACAGCACGAAGGTAACGGCGGTCAGGATTTCAAAGACGGTGATCTTCTCGCCCGCATTGGCTTCCGCCACCCGCCGCACGGCATCCGCCAGGACCGCGTCGCCCACCAATGCTCCACGGCCACCCTTCTTACCGAGACGGTAGCGCTCATGCCAGTTGACGAGATGTGGCGAGGTATGGACGTGAACACTGAGGCCGGACGCTTCGAGGATCGCGCGGGAAAATGCGGTGACGGAACCCTTGCCGTTGGTGCCGGCCACATGGATGACGGGTGGCAGCCGCTCCTGAGGATTGCCGAGACGATCCAGAAGCCGGGTGATCCGGTCGAGCGAGAGATCGAAACCCTTGGGATGAAGCGCCAGGAGCTTGTCGATCTCCTGTCCCGCCTCGGTGACGTTGATTGTCGACATCATCGCTCCTGCAAGCCACTACAGCGCCGCGCGTCAAACATGACGCGCAAAGGTCGCTGTAATACTTTAAAGATGCTGCATAATTTTATCCTTAAATCGATTCCGATTTAAGGAATTATGCAGTGGTCAAACGCCCATCGGGCGGCCCGGGAGCGCTCCTGTCTCGAACGGCACCCCGTCTGAACGAACGGGGTGCGGATAGTTTCAGATACTGGCTGCAGCCGCGAGCGGAATAGCTGCGGTTGCCGTTGCCCCATTGAGCTTGGCGGCGCTGACCGGTTTCTTCATCAGGATTTTCAGGACGCGGGCCAGCGTATCGGGAATGTCGTGACGCTTCACGACCATGTCGACCATGCCGTGTTCCATCAGGTATTCCGACGTCTGGAAGCCTTCCGGCAGCTTTTCGCGGATGGTCTGCTCGATGACGCGCTTGCCGGCGAAGCAGATTTCAGCACCAGGCTCGGCCAGATGCAGATCGCCCAGCATGGCGTAGGAGGCCGTGACGCCGCCGGTGGTCGGGTTGGTGAGGACGACGACATAGGGAAGACCGGCTTCCTTGAGCATCTGCACCGCGACCGTCGTGCGCGGCAGCTGCATCAGCGACAGGATGCCTTCTTGCATGCGGGCGCCGCCCGAAGCCGGGAAGATGACCAGCGGGCACTTTTCCGCAATCGCCTTTTCGAAGGCCTTGATGATCGCCTCACCGGCGGCAATGCCGAGCGAACCGCCCATGAAATTGAACTCGTGAACGACGCCGACCAGCTTGACGCCACGGCAACGGCCCAGACCGGCAACGATCGTGTCTTCCAGGTCGGTCTTTGCCCGGCTGTCGCGCAGGCGGTCGACATATTTCTTGGAATCGCGAAACTTCAGCGGGTCCTGCGCCACCTTCGGCTGCGGCAGAGCCTCGTAGACGCCGTCATCGAACAGGTCCTTCAACCGCGCCTTGGCCGGCATCTTCATATGGAAGCCGGATGCGGGAATGACCCATTTGTTTTCTTCGAGATCGCGATGAAACACCATCTCGCCGGTTTCCGGGCACTTGATCCAGAGATTATCCGGAACTTCCCGGCGGCCGAGCATCGAGTTGATCTTCGGGCGAACGTAATTGGTGATCCAGTTCAAATCCAAACTCCTGAATGTCTAGGACCGCTCTGCCCTATAAAATGGGCAATTATTCGGCCGCAACAAGTCTTGCGGAACGAACACCGGCGGAAAGGGCGCGAACCAGCGTTTCCACGCCCGGCACCGTCGCCCCGGTCGACTGGCCGTCTTCCGTCAGGCTGGACGCTACCTGATTGACGATGGCGGTGCCGACGACGACACCATCGGCGGATGCACCGATGGCTTTTGCATGGTCCGCGGTCTTGACGCCGAAGCCGACGCAGACCGGAAGTTTCGTGTGATCCTTGATGCGCTGCACGGCGCCGCCGATAAGGCTGGGATCGGGAAGCGCCGATCCGGTAATGCCGTTCATCGAGACATAATAGACGAAACCGGAGGTATTTTCGAGCACCTTCGGCAAACGCTTGTTATCCGTGGTCGGTGTCGCCAGCCGGATGAAGTTGACGTCCTTCTTCAAGGCCGGAATGCACAGTTCATCATCCATTTCCGGCGGCAGATCGACGACGATCAGGCCGTCAATACCGGAAGACAGTGCGTCATCGAGAAACCGCTCAACGCCGTAGATGTAGATCGGATTGTAGTAGCCCATCAGCACGATTGGCGTGTCCTGATCGTCTTCGCGGAAACGGCGGGCAATTTCGAGCGTCTTGGCCAATGTCTGGCCGCCCTTCAGCGCCCGCTGACCGGCCAGCTGGATGGCCGGTCCGTCGGCCATCGGGTCTGAAAACGGCATGCCGAGTTCGATCACGTCGGATCCCGCCTTCGGCAACGCCTTCATGATGGCGACCGAAGTTTCGAAATCCGGGTCTCCGCCCATGAAATAGGTGACAAGCGCCGGGCGGCCTTCGACGGCCAGATCGGCAAATCGTTTGTCCATGCGTGCGGTCATGCTCTTAAAGCTCCATACCGAGAATCTTGCCGACCGTGAAAATGTCCTTGTCGCCGCGGCCGGACAGGTTCATCAGGATGATCTCGTCCTTGCCCATCTTTGGCGCGCGCTTGATCACTTCGGCAATACCATGCGCCGCCTCGAGCGCCGGAATGATGCCTTCGAGACGGGTGAGCGTCTGGAAGGCTTCCAGCGCTTCATGGTCCATGATCGGCACATATTCGACACGGCCGATATCGGCGAGCCAGGAATGTTCAGGGCCGATGCCGGGATAATCGAGGCCGGCCGAAATCGAATGGCCTTCCTTGATCTGGCCGTCGCCATCCTGCAGCAGGTAGGTGCGGTTGCCATGCAGGACGCCCGGCGTTCCGGCGGTGATCGAGGCGCAATGTTCCTCGCCGTCTAGGCCCCTGCCGCCGGCCTCGACGCCGACGATCTTCACCGATTCATCGTCGAGGAACGGATGGAAGATGCCGATCGCATTCGATCCGCCGCCGACAGCAGCGATAACCAGATCCGGCAGGCGGCCTTCGGCCTCCAGCATCTGCTGCTTCGCCTCGGTGCCGATCACCGCCTGGAAGTCGCGCACCATTTCCGGATACGGGTGCGGACCGGCTGCGGTGCCGATCAGGTAATAGGTGTCGTCGACATTGGTGACCCAGTCGCGAAGGGCTTCGTTCATCGCGTCCTTCAGCGTGCCGGAGCCCGCCGTCACCGGCTTCACTTCAGCGCCCAGCAGCTTCATGCGGAACACGTTCGGCGCCTGGCGCTGGACGTCGGTGGCGCCCATGTAGACGACGCAGGGAAGGCCGAAGCGGGCGGCGACGGTTGCTGAGGCAACGCCATGCTGGCCGGCACCGGTCTCGGCGATGATGCGGGTCTTGCCCATGCGCTTGGCGAGCAGAATCTGGCCGATGCAATTGTTGATCTTGTGCGAACCGGTATGGTTCAGCTCTTCGCGCTTGAAATAAATCTTGGCGCCGCCGAGATGCTCGGTCAGGCGTTCGGCGAAATAAAGCGGGCTCGGGCGGCCGATATAGTGCGCACCGAGATCCTTGAGTTCCGCCTGGAATTCCGGATCGGTCTTGGCCTTGTTCCACTCGTCCTGCAGATCGAGGATCAGTGGCATCAGGGTTTCGGCGACGAAGCGGCCGCCGAAAATGCCGAAACGGCCGTCTTCGTCGGGACCCGTCTTGAACGAATTCGGGGTTGGTGTCTCGTTCACGTGCTTCTCCCTGCCAATACCGTCTCTGCCATGTCCGCTTCGGCGCGGGCAATGGCATCGAAGAATTCTTCCATGCGCTTCAGATCCTTGACGCCCGGTGCGCTTTCGACGCCGGACGAGGTATCGACCGCCTTGGCGCCCGTCAGCGCCAGCGCCTCACCGACATTATCGGCATTCAAGCCACCGGAAAGCATGTAATCCACGCTGTCGTCAAGCGTATCGAGCAGCCGCCAGTCGAAAGACACGCCGTTGCCGCCCGGCAGTTCCGAGCCCTTCGGTGGCTTGGCGTCGAACAGGAACCGGTCGGCAATGCCGATATAGGGCTCGATCCGGCGCAGGTCGTCGGCATCGCGGATCGACAGGGCCTTGATCACCGGCAGGCCATAGACCGCCTTGACGGTCAGGACCCGCTCCGGGCTCTCATTGCCATGCAGCTGCAGCATGTCGGGAGACAGCGCCGAGACGATCTCGTCGAGCACATCGCTATCGGCATCGACGGTCACCGCAACGATCTTCGCCCTGCCGCGAATACGCTCGGCCAACCGTCCGGCGTCGTCAGGCTCGATATTGCGGGGGCTTTTCGGAAAGAAGATGAAGCCCGTATGGCTCGCACCCAGCGCAACCGCCTTGTCGACAGCCTCGGCGGTCTTCAATCCGCAAATTTTGACTTCCGTTTTCATGCACAGCGACCTGCCACGAAACGTCGTCCGAGTCGAGCTTAAAACCGACAGAAGCGGGCTTTCGGGAATGGCGCGTGACAAGGGAGGAAACAAATGATATCATATATCGATATATAATAGGTGTGCCATGAGAACGCTAATCGACATCACCAAATTGCAGGTACAGTCTCTGGAGGATATCGCAAAGGCTGAAAACCTGTCTCGTGCTGCGATTATCCGGGCGGCGATCGACGAGTATATCATGCGCCGTCACAGAAAAGAGAGTGACGAAGCTTTTGGACTCTGGAGTGGCAGCGGCATCGACGGACTGGCCTTTCAGGAGAAAGTCCGGGACGAATGGTGAAGGCTTTATTCGATACCAACATCCTGATTGACTACCTGAATAGTATTCCGCAGGCGCGTCATGAACTCGCTCTTTATGAGGAACGCGCCATCAGCATCATTTCGTGGATGGAAGTCATGGCCGGCGCCAGTGAGGATGTTCAAGCTCCGACGCGGGCGTTCCTCGCAAGCTTCATTCTGATTGAACTCTCGCCAGCGATTGCAGACCTCGCAGTCATTCTGCGACGGAAACGACGCATCAAGCTGCCTGACGCCATTATCGAAGCTTCCGCAGAAGCCCACCACATGTTGTTGGTCACGCGAAACACGAAAGATTTCGGGCTCGGTTCCCCTTCCGTCCGCATCCCGTACACGCTCTGAACAATTGTACTGCCAGGGCGACTTCCTATATCGGGGAGACAAACACGGAGACGTCCATGCGCCTGATACTCGCCATCATCCTGCCCTGGCTGCAGTTTTTTACCATCGGCCGCCCGATCGCCGGGATCATCTGCCTGATCCTGCAAGTCACGCTGATCGGCTGGATACCGGCGGCGCTCTGGTCGGTCTATGCGCTCAGCCAGTACAAGACGGACGAAAAGATCCGCGAAGCACTGGGCAACCAGTATCGGCGCTGATTTCGATCAGTCGAAATCGATGGCGTGCAGCATGGTGCCGTTGCGCTTCAGCCAGCGCTTGGCATCGTCCATGGCCGGGCAGAGTTCCTCGCAGAGATCCCAGAAATCCGGGCCGTGGTTCATCTCGCGCAGATGCGCCACTTCATGGGCGGCGAGATAGTCGATCACCTTGGGGGGCGCCATGACGATGCGCCAGGAAAAGCTCAGGGCGCCGTCGGCCGCACAGGATCCCCAGCGGCTGCGGGTATCCTTGAAACTCAATGACTTGACTTTGCGGCCGACCTTTCGGGCATGAAAAGCCACCAGCCGCTCCAGATCCGCGCGGGCCTCCTTTTTCAGGAAATCCGCGATGCGCCGGCGCAGGTGTTCCTCGGCGCCGCTGACGCGCAGCACGGCTTCGTCATCGATGACGACCGCTTCCGTCAGGCCCCGTAGTTTTCCCGTCCGCTCGATCCGGTGCGCGACGCCGCGCAGAAGGATCGTTCCACCCTCCTCCAGCACGCTCTCGCCGGAAAACCGGGCAAGCTTGGTCATCAGCCAGCCCTGATGGCGATCGAGAAAGGCATTGATCTCGCGCTCGGGCAATCCGGCCGGAATGGTCATTTTCAAGGCCCGGCCGCCGGGCTCGATGCGCAGCGTCATCCGGGTCGCCCGCGCATTCTGGCGAATGGTCAGCGGCATCACCTTTCCGGCGACGTCGATCGTCCGCGTCACCGGCGGTGGCGGCGATTTGGGCTGACGCGGCTTTCGAAGCAGGGAGAACATGAGGACTTGATAACCGATTCGTTTGAAGAACGCATGATCCGCAAGGCTTTGCGGTCGGACCATCAAAAAGAAAAACCGGCATCGCGAGGATACCGGTTCTTGTTGTCAGGCTGATCCGGGCGATCAGCTAATCAATTGGCCGGAAAGCCCGGGACCGAACCGCCGGAATTGCGATCGCGCATGAAGCGGTCGAAATCTTCCTGGTCCTTGGCACGGCGAAGCTCGCGGACATATTCGTCGAACTGCTCGCGCATTTCGTCGAGCTTGCGGCGTTCCTCGTCCAGACGGGCGAGTTCGGCATCGCGCCAGTCGTCGAAGGCGACATTGCCGGTGCCGAAGCTTGAGCGGCCAAAGCCGTGGCTCTTGCGCTTGAAGGACGAGCAGAAGCCGTCAACGGTAGCGTTGGCGTCCTTCTTGAAACCCTTCAGCCGTTCGCCGAACAGGATATAGGCCAGCATGGCCAGGCCGAGCGGCCAGAAAACCACAAAACCGAGCACCATCATGGCAATGGTCGCGGGCGTCCAGTCAGGACGGATCAATGCAGATTGGTTCATGTTGAGAAGTCCTCGTTCAAAGTGGGCCTCTCCTTTGGGCCCGCTTATTACGAGATGGGAAGAGGCCTGCCGGTCTGCAAGACAATTATCTGCAAATTCCGGCAAGCCACTGATATCGATCGATGAAATCGATAGTTGTCAGGTCGTCAGGCGGACTTGCCGCCCTTGATCACCCGGCGAACCGGCTTGGCGCTGCGGGCATGCTGGCGATGGAAGGCGAGGATGCGCGGGGCGATTTCGCGGCGGAAACGCGATCCGTTGAACACCCCGTAATGGCCGACATCCGGCTGCATGTAGTGCAGGCGCATGTTGTCGGGGATGTTGGTGCAGATCGTCTGCGCCGCCTTTGTCTGGCCGACGCCGGAAATATCGTCGTTCTCGCCTTCGACCGTCAGCAGCGCCACCTTGCGGATCGCTGTCGTATCCACCTTCTGGCCGCGATGCATCATCTCGCCCTTCGGCAGCGCGTGTTTCATGAACACGACTTCGACCGTCTGCAGGTAAAATTCCGCCGTCAGGTCCATCACCGCCATATATTCATCATAGAAATCGCGGTGCTTTTCGGCGGCATCGCCATCGTTCTTGACGAGATGCTCGAAGAAATCCTTCGTCGCCGTCAGGTGGCGGTCGAGGTTCATCGACATGAAACCGGAAAGCTGCAGGAAGCCCGGATAGACCGGACGCATGAAGCCGGCCTGCGGAAACGGCACCGGCATGACGACATTGTCGCGGAACCATTCGAGCGGCTTGTCCTTGGCGAGCTGGTTGACCGCCGTCGGATTGATCCGCGTGTCGATCGGTCCGCCCATCAGCGTCATGGAGGACGGCGACAACGGATCGTCATTGGCCTCCATGATGGCGACGGCGGCCAGGACCGGAACGGCCGGCTGACAGACGGCGATCACATGCGTGTCGGGGCCGAGGAAATGCAGCATGTTGATGACATAATCGATGTAATCGTCAAGATCGAACGTGCCCTCGGTCAGCGGCACGGTGCGCGCGTCGATCCAGTCGGTGATATAGATATCCGACTGCGGCATCAGCGCCTCGACAGTGCCACGCAGGAGCGTCGCATAATGCCCGGACATCGGCGCGACGATCAGCACCTTCGGATCGGCGGCCCGGCTTTTCGGCACTGCGCGCTCGAAATGGATGAGATTGCAGAAGGGCGATCGCCAGACAATCCGCTCCTGGACCGGCACGGCGACGCCATCGACCAGCGTCTCGGGCAGGCCGAATTCCGGCTTGCCGTAGCGGCGCGTGGTGCGCTCGAAAACTTCGAGGCCGGCAGCAGCCGCGCGACCCATATAGGTGTGCGCGATGGGATTGAGCGGATTGGCGTAGGCAAGCCGCATGGCATCGGCCGCTGCACGCCACGGCGCCATCATCGCATGATTGAATTCGTATAGCTGGTAGAACATCGGAAGCGCTCTCCTTGTTACCCTAGACGACAACGCCGCTCCCACCGGACGCAACACTGCTCTCTTGTTCTTTCCCGCAGCCGCCGGACACTAGCAGTTTTCTTGTGCAACGCAATAAATATGCCGCATGTCCGGCTTGGCAAGGGGCCTGCCGGCATCCCGCCCAGGAAGGGTTTGATACTAGGTAAAGGCGCTTGCCCGAGGCTGCCGTCAAGCGTCGATGGAATAGAATCGCGCGGCGGTGGCGCCAAACACGGCCTCGCGCCCTGATTCATGCAGATGCGAGAGCAGTGCGTTTGCCGCTTCCCACCAGCCGGCATAACTCGCATCGAGGTCAACGACCGGCCAATCGCTGCCGAACATCATGCGCTCTGGTCCGAAAACATCGAGCAAATGCAAAACATAGGGTTTCAACCCGGAGACCGACCATCCGGCATCTGCCTCCGTCACCAGGCCCGACAGCTTGACGCAGACATTCGGCCGCTTTGCCAGCGCCGCCATGTCGGCGGACCATGGCTCCAGAATGCCGCTGGCGATGAACGGCTTCGCCCCGTGGTCCACAACAATCGACAAATCCGGCAGGCGGTCGGCGAGCGCCGCGATCACAGGCAGGTGGCGCGGTTGAATCAACGCATCGAACCGCAGGTCGAGCGCCGGCAGCGCCTCCAGCGTGCGGATGGCCTCGGGCTGGAGGATACAGGCCGTGTCGGCCATCCCCTGCAGCATTGGCCGGATGCCGCGGAATTTCGAATGCTGCTTCAGCCGGACAAGGTCATCGCGCGCATTTGCAGACCAGACATCCACCCAGCCGACGACGGCTGCAACCGTTTCCTCGCGCGCCGCGATATCGAGCAGGAAGGCCGTTTCCGCCGCATTGGGCGCAGCCTGGACCAGAATGGTCTTGGTTATGCCAGCGGCTTCGATCAACGGGCGAAGATCGTCCGGCGTGAAATCGCGGAAAATCGCCGAAAGTTCCGGCGGCGGCCAGTCGTTGTGGCCGCGCCCGAGGCTCCAATAGTGCTGGTGCGCGTCGATCCGCATCATGGCGATATCTTGACCACCGCCTTGATCAGCCCGGTCTTTTCATGTGCCCAGCGCGGCAGGTCGGCGACGACACCATCGAGCGTCGTACGGTGGGTGATGAGTGAGCCGACCGGCACATGACCGGCACGGATCGAGGCTGCCACATGCTCGAAATCCTGTCGCGTCGCATTGCGGCTGCCGACCAGCATCATTTCCCGCTTGTGGAATTCCGGATCGGAAAAGCGGATATCGTCCTTGACGACGCTGACGAAGACGAGGCAACCGCCATGGGCAACAAATGCGAAGGACTTTTCCATCGAACCACCATGGCCGGTCGCGTCGAAGACCACGTCGAACCCGTCGCCGCCGGTTGCCGACAGCACAGCTTCCATTGCTGCGTCACCGGCCAGGATACCATCCGCAAAGCCCAGTCGATCAGCCGCCATCTCCAGCCGCTCCGCGCTGGCATCGAGCAGCGTCACCGTGTGACCGGCAATCCGGGAAAACAAGGCCGTGCCCAGCCCGATCGGACCGGCGCCGATGACCAGCGCACGCGATCCGGCAGGCGCCAGCGACCGGCGCACAGCGTGGGCGCCGATGGCGAGGAATTCGACGGTCGCGGCCGATTCCAGCGACAGGTCTCCAGCCGGATAAAGGTTGTTCTCCGGCACCAGGATTTCCTCGCAGAAGGCGCCATCCGTATGCACACCCAGAACCTTGATCGCCGTGCAGCAGTTGGGCTTTTCCTTGCGGCAGGCAATGCATGAGCCGCAGGAGAGATAGGGGTTGACGATGACCGGGGTTCCGGCCGCCAGCGAAACGCCCTCGCCGGGCTCGACCACCGTGGCCGAAATTTCGTGTCCCATCACCCGAGGATATTCGAGATAGGGATGCTTGCCCTCGAAAATATGGTAATCGGTGCCGCAAATGCCGACATGGCTCACCGAGAGCCGTGCCCAGCCTTTCGGCGGCGCGCCCGGTGTGGTCCTGTCGATGAGTTCCAGGCGCCCGGGTTCCGGGCAGATCGCCGCTTTCATGGCCGGCAGCTCCTTGCAATAGGCAGACAGTTCGAGATCGGAAGCCGGATTCCGGCCGGACAATGTGGACCGTCAGCGCGCGCCGCGCCGGCGCAACTGGTCGAAATAGACGATCACGATAATCAGCACGCCGGTGATGATGCGTTGTACGAAGGCGTTGACGTTGAGCAGGTTGGCGCCATTGTTGATGGTCGCGAGGATGAAAGCGCCGAGCAGCGGTCCATGCACCGACCCGACCGCGCCGAACAGGCTGGTGCCGCCGATGACCGACGATGCGATCGCCTGCAGTTCCCAGCCTTCCGCCTGCGTTGCGTTACCGATGCCGATGCGCGAGGCGAGCAGCAGGCCGACGAAGGCGGCGCAGGTCGAGGACAGGATATAGGCGAGATAAATCGTCCGGTTGACGTTGACGCCCGAAAGACGCGCCGCTTCGCTGTTGGAACCGACGGCGAAGAGATAACGACCCCAGCGGCTCAGATGCAGGAAGACATAGGCCGGCACCGCGACCACAAGCACCATCCAGAACAGGCTGGGAATGCCGAGGAAATCGGCGCGGGAAAAGTTGGTGAAGCTTTCATCGTTGATGGAAATCGTCGAGCCGTTGGTGATCAGAAGGCCGATGCCGCGCAGCGATGTCAGTGTCGCCAGCGTGATGATGAAGGCCGGCAGGCCCATGCGGACGATGCCGAAGGCATGGAAGGCGCCGATGAGGGCGCCGATCAGAAGTGTAATCGCCATGGCCGGCCAGAGCGGCACACCATGCTGCAGCAGCCAGGCAACCGTGACGCTGGAAAAACCGACGACCGCGCCGACCGACAGGTCGATGCCGGCGGTGATGATGACAAAGGTCTGGCCAACCGCCAAGATCGCCGTCATCGACCCCTGCCGCAGCAGGTTGCTGATATTGTTGGAGGTCCAGAACGCGTTGGTCGAGAGGCCGAGAAGCAGCCAGAGGAACAGGAGCAGGCCGAGCAGGGTGAGCCCGAACAGAATATTCATGCCCTTTTTCGGCACCGGTGCGGTTTCCGTTGTGGTCTCTACGCTCATGTTCTTCCTCCACGCATTTTCTTTATTGGTCTTTTCAAGATTCTAGACGCCGATCGCCTGCGTCAGCACTTCCTCGTGCGATGCGCTACGATAGGTGTGGCTGGCCACCAGCTTTCCCTGCCGGAAGACATGCAGCCGGTCGGCAAGTTCGTAGACCTCGGGCAGATAGGACGAGATCAGGATGATGCCCGCGCCCTGTTCCAGCAGCCGGGCAAACAGCCGGTAGATTTCCGCCTTGGTGCCGACATCGACGCCGACGGTCGGCTCGTCGAAGATGAACAGCTTGGCGCCGTGGCTCAGCCACTTGCCGATGACGATCTTCTGCTGGTTGCCGCCGGACATGGCGGATGCCAGCACCCGGCGCGTCGGCGTCTTGATCTTCAGGTCGTTGATCTGCCGGTCGGCATTCTCTGTCTCGCGGCGGCGATTGATGGTGAAACCGCTGGTCAGCCGGTCGAACACCGGCAGATTGATGTTGAGGCCGATCGGCAGGTTGAGGCAAAGCCCCTGGTCGCGGCGGCTTTCCGGCGCCAGCGCGATGCCGAGATCCATGGCTATGCGTTCGTTGCGGATGTCGACCTTCTGGCCCTGCCAGTGGATTTCCCCCGTCGAAACCGGCTGGCGGCCGTAGAGACCGAGCGCAAATTCGCTGCGACCGGCGCCGATCAGGCCGTAGAGACCGACGATCTCGCCGGCCCGGACCGACAGCGAGACATCCTCGAAACCGGGACCTGACAGGCCGTGTGTCTCGACAATGGTCGCGCCGATCGGCAGGGTTTCCTTGTGGTAGATCTGCTCGATCGTCCGGTTGATCATCATTGAAATCAGTTCGGCATCGTTGGTCTCGGCGATATTGCGCGTGCCGATATGGGTGCCGTCGCGCAGGACTGAGACACGGTCGGCGAGTTCGAACACTTCCTCCATGCGGTGGCTGATATAGACGATGGTGACGCCTTCCGCCTGTAGCCGGCGAATGAGCCGGAACAGCTGCGCCGATTCCTGACGCGTCAGATAGGCGGTCGGCTCGTCGAAAATCAGGAATTGCGTGCCGCGCATCGCCGCGCGCGCCGTCGCCACCAGCTGCTGCTGGCCGATCGTCAGGTCGCTGAGCAGCGCGCCTGCTGGAAGATTGAAGCCGAGATCGTTGAGCACGACCTGGGCGGCATCGGTCATGGCGCGTTTGCGCATCAGGCCGTTCTTGTTCATCTCGTCGCCGAGGAACATGTTGGCGGCCACCGTCAGGTGTCGGCAGAGCACGACTTCCTGGTGCACGGCGTTGATGCCGCGCGAAATCGCCTCATTGGGCGTGGAGAGCTGCACTGGATCGCCGCACCAGAAGACCTCGCCGGCCGTGCGGCGGATGACACCGGTCAGGAGCTTGATCAGTGTCGATTTTCCCGCGCCGTTTTCGCCGACGATCGCGTGGATTTCGCCGGACAGGAAGGTGATATTGGCCGGCTTCAACGCTTCGACGGCACCGTATTTCTTCTGCAGGCCACGCAGTTCCAGGATCGGCTGGCCCTTGGGAACGGGATGCTTGGCTACCCCGCCCGCGCCATCCTCGTGCCGGTGGCTGACATCGTACAGTCCTGTCATGGCGGGCTCCTCCCCGGATCCGAAGCTGCCTCAACCCGGCAGAGCCGGGCTGAAACAGGTCGAAATCAGATTATGCGACAGGCGGCAGAACGGAAGCTCTGTGAGAACATCAGTCCGCCGCCGGCCAGGATCATTAGATCTTCGGGTTCAGAAGGGCGTCGATCTTCGGATCGGCCATATTGGCCTTGGTCACCAGGTTTGCGCCGGTATCGACATTGGCCTCGACCTTTTCCTTCTTGGAAGCGGCAAGAGCGGTCTTGATGCCGTCATAGCCCATGCGGTACGGATCCTGCACGACGAGGCCGGCGAGAACGCCTTCCTTGAGGAAGCCGACCGTCTTTTCGTCCGAGTCGAAGCCGATGACCTTGATCTTGTCGCCGAGCTTGTTTTCGGCGATTGCCTGACCAACGCCCTGCGCCATGATCAGGTTGGACGCGAACACGCCAACGAGATTCGGATTGGCCGTGATCAGGTCTGTCATCATGTTGAGGCCGGTGGTTGCCTGGCCGTCGGCATACTTGTCGGCGACGATTTTCAGGCCCGGATATTTCGCACCGATGACTTCGACGAAGCCTTCATGGCGCTGGTCGAGGGAGCCCACGCCGGGCAGGCTGGTGATGATGGCGATTTCGCCCTCTTCCTTGCCGGTTGCTTCCTTGATGGCGGCAGCCAGGCCGTCAGCGGCGATACGGCCGCCCTGGACGTTGTCGGTCGTCAAGAAGGATGTGAACGCCTTCGAGTCAGCGCCCGAGTCAATGCCGATGATCGGAACGGACTTGGCGGCTTCGTCGATCGGCTTGCCGAGCGCCTTGAATTCCGTCGGCGAGATGACGACGGCGGCCGGAGCGCCAGCAACGGCGTTTTCAAGAATGCTGATCTGGCCATTGATGTCCGATTCCGACTGCGCGCCGAGTTCCGGCACGTTGACGCCGAGATCCTTGCCCGCGGCGCGGGCGCCGGCCAGAACGATCTGCCAGTAGAACGAGGTCGTGTCCTTGACGATGATCGGGATGGTGACGTCCTGCGCGAACGAGGTCATCGGCATCATGGTTGCGAATACGGCGGCGCCAGCAAGGCTGGTGAATGCCCGGCGCGACAGGATGTGCTTCATAAGGGTCATGGTGTTGTTCTCCTCCAACAGCGACTTGTTAAGTTCTCCTCAGACCGAACAGCAAGGCGCGGACAGTTCGATCTTTTATCCATAAAAAACATTTTACAAGGGCAAGCTATCTCAGCATTTTTGAAATTGCAAGCCGTTGTCCGTATCCCTGGCCATTGATTTCCTCCCAACGCCAAGTCTTTGTTTTTCATGGTCAAGACGAACCGGCCCATCTCACTAGGCCGGTTCCGACGCGCGCTTATCGCACGCGATAAAGTTCTTCCGGGTGCACCACGCCCTTCTTCAAGATGATGTTTCCGTAGAGCCGGAATTCGGTAGTCGCGACGATATAGGCCGCCTTGCGCGAACGCTCGTAGAAGGCAAAGCGCTCGATCGGAACAACCCGGAAACCGCCGGCCAGCTTATTCACCAACTCCTGGAACTGGGCGCAGACTTCCGGCACCGCCGTCGGATCGCCGACGACTTCCATGCGCCAGGCAGATTCATCGACGAAGGTATCAAGCGGCATATGCGCCAGGATCGCTTCGGTGATGGCAAGCGCATCGACGCCGTCCGCCCGCACGACCGGCGGACCCATCGTGCTCGCCGGAAAATTGGCGTCGGCAATGACGATCTCGTCGCCATGGCCCATGGTGCGGATCGCATGCAGCAATTCCGGCCCCAGCAACGGATGTATTCCCTTCAGCATTCACGTCTTCCTTTGTTAATCGAAAAGCCGGCTAAACGCGCACGGCGTCTTCTCCGAGTTCCGGCGCCACCAGCGTATGTGCCTCATAGGCCGAAAAATCCGACGGCTGCAGCGGACGTTCGGTCAGTTCCATATTGCGCTCAAGGCTCGACGGTTTTGCCGTTCCGAGCAGGACCGAGGCGACCACAGGGCTCTGCAACGGAAACTGGATAGCGGGTGCGGCAAGCGGCAGGCCTTGCGACGCGGCGATCGCCTCCATCGCTGCCACTTTTTCCAGAACCTCCGGGGTCGCCGGCATATAGTCGAAATGCGATCCCGGCACCGGGCCGGTGGCGAGAATGCCGGAATTGAACACGCCGCCCACGACCAGCGAGGTTTTTTTCCTTTCGCACCGCGGCAGAAGTTCCGCCGTCGCAGTACGGTCGAGCAGCGTATATCGGCCGGCCAGAAGAATGCAGTCGAGATCGGCCTGCGCCATCACATCAAGGCAGACGGGGACTTCGTTGACGCCCAGCCCATAGGCCGATATCGCGCCTGAGGATTTCAGCTCTTCCAGAGCCTTCAGGCCGCCATCGAACAATTGCCGCAGATAGACGGCGTTGCGTGCGGCGCCATGCGTGTAGACGCCGATATCGTGGACGAACAGGATATCGATGCGATTGAGGCCGAGGCGCGCATAGCTGAAATCCACCGACCGCATGATGCCGTCATAGGAATAATCATAATCGGTCTCGAAAGGCAGTGGATCGACGAAGCCGTAGCTCGGCACCTGATCGTCGGGAACCGGCCGCTGAATCCGGCCGACCTTGGTCGACAGGACATAGCTGCCTTTCGGCTTGCCCCGCAGGAAATCGCCGACGCGACGCTCGGCCAGCCCGAAGCCATACCAGGGCGCCGTATCGACGAACCGGATGCCGGATTCCCAGGCAGCATCCAGCGTCGCCATCGCGGCGTCATAGGGGCAGGCGCGGTACATGCCGCCGAGCGGCGCGGTGCCGAAACTGTACTCGGTGACGGACAGATCCGTCCGGCCGATCTTTCTGGTCTGCATCACATGTCTCCTCCGCTCCGCCGGGTTCCGTCAGAGTGTCGCGCCCAGGTGCCAGGGCACGAATTCATTGTCGCCATAGCCGAACAGTTCGCTCTTGGTCTTCTTGCCGGATGCGGTATCGATGATCAGGTCGAAGATTTCGCGGCCCATGCCGGCGATCGTCGCATCTCCCGTGGCGATGGTGCCGCAGTCGATATCCATGTCCTCTTCCATCGCGTTGTAGAGCGCGGTGTTGCTGGTGAGCTTGATCGAAGGGCATGGGCGCGAGCCGAAACAGCTGCCACGGCCGGTGGTGAACGTGATCACATTGGCGCCGCCGGCGACCTGCCCCGTCGCCGAAACCGGATCATAGCCGGGCGTATCCATGAACACGAGGCCATGCTCCGTTACCCGCTCGGCATAATGATAGACCGCCGTCAGCGGCGAGCGGCCGCCCTTGGCAACGGCACCCAGCGACTTCTCCAGAATGGTCGTCAGGCCACCGCGCTTGTTGCCGGGCGAGGGATTGTTATCCAGCGAAGCGCCGTGCATCGCCACATACTCCTCCCACCAGGAAATCAGCCCGTCCAGCTTTTCGGCCACGCCATCATTGACCGCGCGGCTGCGCAACAGATGTTCGGCGCCATAGATTTCCGAGGTTTCCGACAGGATCGCCGTACCGCCGGCACCGGCGAGGATATCGACGGCGGCGCCCAGCGCCGGATTGGCGGTGATGCCCGACAGCCCGTCGGAGCCACCGCATTGCAGGCCGACGATGATTTCGCTGACCGGGATGGGAATACGCCGGGCGGTTCCGACTTCCGCCGCGATTTCCTCGAGCACGCCGAGCGCCCGGGCGACCGCGCGGCGCGAACCGCCGGCATCCTGGATGTTGAAATGGCGCTTGCCGGCACCGCCGCCGCTCTGGCCGTAAAGGGTCAGCTGATTGACCTCGCAGCCGAGGCCGACCATCAGCACACCTCCAAAATTCACATGACGCGTATAGCCGGCCAGCGTCCTGTGCAGGTTCTTCATGCCGTCGCCGGTCGAGCTCATGCCGCAGCCTTGATCGTGGACGATCGGCACGAAGCCGTCGATGCCCTCGTAACGCGGCAGGATCACCTTGTTGGCCTCTTCGGCGATGGCGCGACAGACGGTGGTGGAACAGTTGACGCTGGCGATGATGCCGATGAAATTGCGTGTCGCCGCACGGCCGTCGGCGCGGCGATAGCCCATGAAGGTGCGGGCCTTGTCGGCAACATTCGCCGCTTCCGGCGGAACCGGCGCGCCGATCGATAGGCGGTCCTGGTCGAAGGCGAGATTGTGTGAGTGGACATGATCACCGGGCGCGATTTCGACCGTCGCCCGGCCGATCGCCTGCCCGTATTTGACGACGGGCTCGCCGACACGGATCGGATGAATGGCCACCTTGTGGCCCGGATCGATCTTGCCCGATGCGCGAACGCTGCCCGGCAATTCTCCGCCCGGCTCGATGGCGAGCGAAGCAACGGCGACATTGTCGTCCGGCGACAGAACGATGAAGGAAGGTGCGGTCACCCTTGGTCTCTCCCGTGAGGATTTTGTCCGGATGAATGCATCCATCCACTTTTGTCTTTTATCCACAATAGACAGATTAACGTCAATGGGTATTATGCGGGTGAGATGGACGCAGCAGGGCGCAAGCATCCGGCAAAACAATCAGGGACGGAAACAACCATGACTCAGCGAAACTCGGCCAAAGACAGGATCAGGCAGACCGGTTAGAGAAGCGCGACACATTTTCCGCCTCGATGACAGAACTCCAGAACCGGTCGGCAACCCCATGGCGAAACAGAATACCGTCTTCAAGGACGCCTTCAACCGCTGCCTCAAGCTGCTTGCGGAAACCGCGACATTGCCGTCCGAACCGGAACTCGGCACGACGCTCGGTGTCAGCCGCACGACGATCCGCGCCATCCTGACCCGCATGGAAGAGTTGCAGCTCATCGCCTGGGACAAGCGCGCGAAGGTGGTCCTGCGCCAGCCGAAGTCTGAAGATTACTATCCGGTTTCCGAGACCGATTCGCTCTCGGATATCATCGAGCGCAGCTTCATGCGCCGGATTCTCGCCGGTGGCGCCGAGCCCGGCATGCAGATCAACGAGCTGGAACTGGCCCGCGACATCGGCACCGGCACCACCAGCGTGCGCGAATTCCTGATCCGCTTCAGCCGTTTCGGCCTGATCGAGAAACGCCCGAACAGCCACTGGATCCTCAAAGGTTTCACCCGCGAGTTCGCGTTGGAATTGACGGAAGTGCGCGAAATGTTCGAGCTGCGCTCGGCTGCAAGCTTCGTGGCGCTTTTGCCCGAGCATCCGGCCTGGAGCGATCTCGACCGGATCGAGGCGCTGCATCATGAAATTCTCGCCGACATCGACAATCGCTACAAGGAATTCTCCGAACTTGACGAGCGCTTCCATCTGCTGGTCCATACGTCGTCCAGTAACCGCTTCATCGTCGATTTCTACGACATCATCACCATCGTCTTCCACTATCACTACCAGTGGAACAAGACGAATGCGCGCGAACGCAATGCCAGGGCGCTCGAGGAACATCTGGATTATATCGCCGCCCTGCGCTCCCGCGATCCCGTCCGTGTCGAGACCGCCTGCCGGGCGCATCTGAAGTCCGCCCGCGAAACCTTGCTCCAATCCATTCAATAGCCGGATTCATTAGCTTCATGATCACACCTATCGTCCAGTTTGGAACCAGCCGCTTTCTCCAGGCCCATGCCGATCTCTTCATCAGCGAAGCGCTCGAAAAGGGAGAGGCCCTGGGTCAGATCACCATCGTCCAGACAACCGGTTCCGCTGAACGGGCGGGACGGCTGAAAGCTTTGGCGGGCGGGTTCCCCGTGATCGTGCGTGGCATCGACAGTGGCGCGGAGGTTGACCGGACAATCCGGGTCACAAGCGTCGGACGCGCGCTTTCCACGGGCAACGATTGGGACGAGGTCCGCCGGATCATTGTCGAAGAAGCTGAAATCCTGATCTCCAACACCGGTGATACCGGTTACAGCGTCGATGATGACAATGTGCAGACACCGGTTCCGGCCTCCTTCCCCGGCAAACTGCTGCTCCTGCTCGAAGCCCGTTTTCGCGCCAACGCCCGCCCACTCACGGTCCTGCCCTGCGAACTGGTCGCGCGAAACGGCGATACGCTGAAAAAGGTCATTCTCGGCCTGCAAACGGATAGGGTCGCCGATCCCGATTTTGCAGACTGGCTTGCGACGCAGGTCGTCTGGGGAAACACGCTGGTCGACCGGATCGTCTCCGAACCGCTGGAACCGGCAGGCGCGGTGGCGGAGCCCTATGCGCTCTGGGCGATCGAGAACCAGCCGAGCCTGAAGCTCCCGTGCACCCATCCGTTCGTCCTGCTGGTCGACGATTTGACGCCCTACGAAAAACTGAAGCTCCATATCCTCAATCTTGGCCATACCGTGCTGGCCGATCTCTGGCTGAAGACGGGGCGGCCACAGGACGAGACTGTCAAGGCCATCCTCAAGGATGAAGATGTCCTATCCAGGCTGATGCGAATTTATGAAACCGAGGTGATTCCGGGTTTTGCCGCCAAGGGGCTCGGCGCCGAGGCCAAGGATTACGTCTCGCTGACGCTCGACCGGTTCCGCAATCCGTTCCTCGAACACCGGATCCGCGACATTGCCAACCATCACGCCGAAAAGATCATCCGGCGCATTGCCGATTTCCAAGTCTGGAGCCCGGATGTCCCGATGCCGATCCTTTCGGAAATCGCCAGCGGCGGATGATCAATAGCCGGCCACCGGTTTTGTCCCGCTGGCACCGCCGGAGAGAAAATCCTCGCGCAGCCGCTCAGTGGCGCTGACCAGCAGGGTCACATCCGTGCCGATCGCCATGAAGGTCGCGCCCATGTCGCGGTAGAGCCGCGCTTGCGCAAGATCGAGCGTCATGATGCCGCGCGCCTTTCCGGCCTGCTTGATCCGCGAAAAGGCATCGGCAATCGCCGCCGTCACGGCCGGATGGCCGGGCTGGCCGAGATATCCCATGTCCGCCGCGAGATCCGAGGGGCCAATGAACAGCCCGTCGATCCCGTCCAGCGCCGCGATCTCGTCCAGCGCCGCAAGGCCGGCGCGGCTTTCGATCTGCACGATCAGGCAGATCTCGTCATTCGCCGTCTGCAGGTAGTCGCCGATCCGGCTGAACCGCGACGCCCGGCCGAGTGCCGCACCGACGCCGCGCACGCCGTGCGGCGGATAACGGACGGCGCGAACCAAAGCCTGCGCCTGTTCGAGGCTTTCGACCATGGGGATCAGCAGCGTCTGCGCGCCGGTATCGAGCACCTGCTTGATCATCCAGGTCTCGCCGACCGGCAGGCGCACCATCGGATGGCTGCCCGAGCGCGAAACCGCCTGGATCTGCGCCGACAGCAGCGGCAGATCGTTCGGTCCATGCTCGCCGTCGATCAGCAGCCAGTCATACCCGCTCTCCGACACCACCTCCGCCGCATAAGCACTCGCCAATGCCACCCAGAGCCCCAGTTGGAACTTTTCCTCGCGGATCGCGGCCTTGAAGGTATTTTTCGGGGCTGGCATCGGTTGTTCTCCTTGCGTCGTCACGCCTGTACTTAAGACGTCGAGCGACCGCCTGTGAAGCGATTTCCGGCACGAGGGACCCGCAAATTATGACCTGTTGGCGGGATTTATGATGTACCTGCCGAGGTGAAACCTCGCGCGGACGCGCATCCGCAGACTCCGTCACTCCTGTGCCTGTCACAGGAGTCCAGCCACCGCGCGTCCGCGCGGTGAGAAGAATCGTGTCCGCAACGAATAAATTCTTTCACGCCGCAGACGCGGCGTGGCTGGATCCCGGATCAAGTCCGGGATGACGGAGAGTGGGGGGATGCCCTCACCAGCCAAACAACTTCCATATAAAAAAACCGGCGGAATTCCTCCCACCGGCTTCATTTACATCAGAAAATCCACCGATCAGGCAATGCCGCCGAGGCAGACATATTTGACCTCGACGAATTCCTCGATGCCGTATTTCGAGCCCTCGCGGCCAAGGCCGGAGAGCTTGACGCCGCCGAACGGTGCTTCGGCGGTGGAGATCAGGCCGGTATTGACGCCGACCATGCCGTATTCCAGCGCTTCGGCGACCCGGAACACGCGCGACAGGTCCTTGGCGTAGAAATAGGATGCGAGGCCGAACTCGGTATCGTTGGATTGCTCGATCACATCGGCCTCGTCCTTGAAGCGGAACAGCGGAGCGAGCGGCCCAAAAGTCTCCTCGCGCGCGACGGCCATGTCCCTGGTGACATCGGCGAGGATCGTCGCCTCGAAGAATGTGCCGCCGAGCGCATGCTTCTTGCCGCCCTGGATGACCCGCGCACCCTTGGCCGTGGCGTCGGCGATATGCTCCTCAACCTTGGCAAGCGCCGCCTTGTCGATCAGCGGCCCGAGGATGACGCCCTCGTCGAAGCCATTGCCGGTCTTCAACCTGCCAACGGCAGCCGCCAGTTTTTCCGCAAACGCGTCATAAACGCCATCCTGCACATAGATACGGTTGGCGCAGACGCAGGTCTGGCCGTTGTTGCGGTATTTCGCGATCAGCGCGCCTTCGACCGCGGCATCGAGATCCGCGTCGTCGAAGACGATGAACGGCGCGTTGCCGCCCAGTTCCAGACCGAGTTTCTTGATGGTCGGCGCGCTCTGCTTGTAGAGTTGCATGCCGATTTCGGTCGAGCCGGTGAAGGTCAGCTTGCGCACCGTCGGGTTGGAGGTCATTTCGCCACCAATTGCGGCAGCCGAGCCGGTAACCACGCTGAACAGGCCCTTGGGAAGGCCGGCGCGTTCCGCCAGGATGGCGATGGCGATAGCCGAATAGGGGGTCTGCGATGCAGGCTTCAGCACCATGGCGCAGCCGGCGGCGAAAGCCGGGCCGGCCTTGCGGGTGATCATCGCGTTCGGGAAGTTCCAGGGCGTGATCGCCGCAACGACGCCGATCGGCTGCTTCATCACCAGGATGCGCTTGTCGGGCTGATGGCCGGGAATGATGTCGCCATAGATGCGGCGGCCCTCTTCGGCGAACCAGTCGATGAAGCTGGCGCCATAGACGATTTCGCCAGTGGCTTCGGCCAGCGGCTTGCCCTGCTCCAGCGTCAGGATGCGGCCAAGATCGTCCTTGTTCTCGATCATCAGTTCGAACCATTTGCGCAGCACAGCGCAACGGTCCTTGGCGGTGCGGGCGGCCCAGGCCTTCTGGGCGATCCGGGCCACCTCGATGGCAACCTTGGTTTCAGCGGCGCCGAGCTTCGGTACCAGGCCGATAATTTCGCCGGTGGCGGGATTGTTGACCTCGATCGCATTTTTCGGGTCGGCCTCGATCCACTCGCCGCCGATCAGAGCAGCCTGGCGGAACAGCGAAGGGTCTTTCAGGGACACGGTCATCGGCGGCAATCCTTTGCTTGGGAAAAATCTACAGAACTTATACAAGTTTTTTCATTTTCTACAATGACCCGGAATCGTCTTTCCATCGACGCCTCGGAACCAATCGCACGAAAATTCTAGTGTTTGTTCACATCGGAGAAACGGTATATCTCCAAAACGCGGCCTAGTGACTGCATAACTGATCTTTATATACGGACTTCGTCCGTCCTTCGGACAACGCAACTTCGATGTCCGATCTCTGAAGTCAGGAACATGCCATGAAAACCGCCAGCAATCACCGTCAGGCCGATTATCCGATCGAGCCGAGCTTTCTCAACCGTTGGTCCCCGCGCGCTTTCACCGCCGAAACCATTTCCGAAACCGAGCTCTTGACCATTCTCGAAGCCGGCCGCTGGGCGCCGTCGGCGTTCAACTCGCAGCCCTGGCGCTTTGTTTACGCGCTGCGTGAGACGTCGGAATGGGACAAGATTTTCCCTATCCTCGTCGAGTTCAATCAGGGTTGGGCAAAGTCCGCTTCGGCGCTGGTCATCATGATCTCGAAAACACATTTCGTCGCGCCCGGTTCCGATGAAGCCAAGCTCTCGCATAGTCATAGCTTCGATACCGGCGCTGCCTGGGGTGCGATCGCCCATCAGGCCCAGTTGCTCGGCTTCCAGGCCCATGGCATGACCGGCTTGCACTTCGACAAAGCCACCGAAATCCTCGGCATCCCGGACGGCTACCGCGTCGAAGCCGCGGCCGCGATCGGCCGTCTTGGCGACAAGGCCCAGTTGCCGGATTACCTGCAGGCCCGCGAAACCCCAAGCCCGCGCCGGCCTCTTTCCGAACTCGCCTTCAATGGCTCGTTCAAGGCCGATTGATAAGCCGGATACCCACTCCGTCATGCTCGGCCTTGAGCCGAGCATCCATGTCCCGGACTGTGGATCCTCGGCTCGGAGGCCGAGGATGACGGGGTAAGCCTGATCAAAAAGCAAATGGCACCTTTCGGCGCCATTTGCTCAGACTGTTGACAAACTCCAAAGCTGGTTGTTTGAGGACGTGGCAACCCACCCCTCCGTCATTCTCGCCCTTGTGGCGGGAATCCAGCGACCCGACGTCCGTCGGGTCAAAAGACTCTTTCAGCCCAAGGACTTGGGCTGGCTGGATTCCTGTGACAAGCACAGGAATGACGGAGGAAACGGTAGCCGCAGAATGACCCAAGCAACCTTCAGCGGCGTCAGGAAATGACTTTGTCAGCAGTCTGAGCAAATGGCGCCTTTCGGCGCCATTTGCTTTTTACGCGGCATAACTTCCGATCAAATATCGAGGTTGGCGACGCTCAGCGCGTTTTCCTGGATGAAGTCGCGGCGCGGCTCCACTTCGTCGCCCATCAGGCGCGAGAACAAACCATCCGCATCGGTTGCGTCGTTGACCTTGACCTGCAGCAGCGAGCGGACGTTCGGATCAAGCGTCGTTTCCCAAAGCTGCTCGGCATTCATTTCGCCCAGCCCCTTGTAACGCTGCATCGACAGGCCCTTGCGACCACTGGCGAAGATGGCGTCGAGAAGCGCGCGCGGGCCGCTGATTTCCAGCGCGCCTTCCTTGCGGCGCAGGACCGGCGGAACGCCGTAGATTTCCTTCAGTCGCGATGCCATCTGGTCGATATGGCGCGCATCTTGCGAGCCGATCAGCGCCATGTCGAGCGACGCGACTTCCTTGACGCCGCGCACCATGCGTTCGAATTTCAGGCCGCCGTCGCCAGCGACCGCGACATGCCAGCCACGCTCGGTTTCCTCGGCGATGAGGTCCAACCGCTTGGCAACCTCGGCGGCCGTCGCTTCCGACTGCGCCTGGTTGTTGTTCAGTTCCGGATTGAGCGCACCGGCGATCGCCGCCTGCTCGACGACCGAGCGGCTGTAGCGCGAATGCAGGCCATCGATCAGCGAGCGCAGGCGTAGCGCGTCGAGGATGACTTCGCGCAGATCCTGGCCGGCGCGCACCTCGCCCGACCCCAATTGCAGAGACGCATCTTCGAGACCCATCGAGATCAGATAGTCCTCGAGCGCCTTTTCGTCCTTCAGATACTGGGCCGACTTGCCGCGCGCCACCTTGTAGAGCGGCGGCTGGGCGATGTAGAGATGACCGCGCTCGATCAGTTCCGGCATCTGACGGAAGAAGAAGGTCAGAAGCAGGGTACGGATATGGGCGCCGTCGACATCAGCATCGGTCATGATGATGATCTTGTGATAGCGCAGCTTTTCCGGATTGAACTCATCCTTGCCGATTGAGGTACCGAGGGCGGTGATCAGCGTGCCGATTTCCTGGCTCGACAGCATCTTGTCGAAGCGGGCGCGCTCGACGTTGAGAATCTTGCCGCGCAGCGGCAGGATCGCCTGGTTTTCACGCGAACGGCCTTGTTTTGCCGAGCCGCCCGCAGAGTCCCCTTCCACCAGGAAGAGTTCGGACTTTGCCGGATCGCGTTCGGAACAGTCGGCCAGTTTGCCGGGCAGCGAGGAAATGTCGAGCGCGCCCTTGCGGCGCGTCAGTTCGCGTGCCTTGCGGGCGGCTTCGCGGGCGGCGGCGGCTTCGACGACCTTGCCGACGAGGATCTTCGCGTCACCCGGGTGTTCTTCCAGCCAGACGCTCAGCGCTTCGTTGACGAGGCTTTCGACGACCGGGCGGACTTCCGAGGAAACCAGCTTGTCCTTGGTCTGCGACGAGAATTTCGGGTCCGGCACCTTGACCGAAAGAACCGCCGTCAGGCCTTCACGGCAATCTTCGCCGGTCAGCGTCACCTTTTCCTTCTTCATGATGCCGGAGCTGTCACCATAGGAAATGATCTGACGGGTGAGCGCGCCACGGAAGCCGGCCATGTGCGTGCCACCATCACGCTGCGGAATATTGTTGGTGAAGCAGAGCACGTTCTCGTGATAGCTGTCGTTCCACCACATGGCGACTTCGACGGTGATGCCGTCCTTTTCGCCGCGAATGGCGACCGGCTTGGCCACCAGTGGTTTCTTGGCGCGGTCGAGATAGGCGACGAAGGCCTCGAGCCCACCATCGTAAATCATTTCGGTTTCGCGGATATCGGAATGCCGCTTGTCGGTAAGCAGGATGCGAACGCCCGAATTGAGGAAAGCGAGCTCACGCAGGCGATGCTCCAGTGTTCCGTAATCGAACTCGATCATGGTGAAGGTTTCGCTGCTCGGCAGGAAGGTCACTTCCGTGCCGGTCTCGCCATTGCTGTCGCCGATGGTCTTGAGCGGCGCGTCCGCAACGCCGTGGGTGAAGTTGATCTCGTGGACCTTGCCCTGACGCTTGATCTTGAGCTTCAGCTTCACCGAAAGTGCGTTGACGACCGAGACGCCGACGCCGTGCAGACCGCCAGAAACCTTGTAGGAATTCTGGTCGAACTTACCGCCGGCATGCAGTTGCGTCATGATGACTTCAGCCGCCGAAATGCCCTCGCCCGTATGGATATCGGTCGGGATGCCGCGGCCATTGTCCGTAACGGTAACGGAGCCATCGGCATTGAGTGTGACGGTAACGATATCGGCATGGCCGGCCAGCGCCTCGTCGATTGCATTGTCCACCACCTCGTAGACCATGTGGTGTAGACCGGAACCGTCGTCGGTGTCACCGATATACATGCCCGGCCGCTTGCGGACAGCGTCGAGGCCTTTCAGGACCTTGATGGAATCAGCGCCATATTCGGCATTCGCGCCGGTTTCGGTTTCAGGCAGATCGGTCATACGGATATTGGTCTTTCCAGGTTTTCGTGCCACGTTTCGAGCGGTCCGATTCCGTGCGAATCAGACCTTCGTGGCCTTCCCCGAATATAGGGATTTTGTCGATAGTTCCAAATCCCGTGCCGCCCGAAAGCGGCAGAAATCAGGGGATTTCACACTTCCTTATCAGGAAAACGGGCTTTTTCCAAAACATCTTCCAAGAGACGGATGGTTTCGCCGGACAGGCCGCGAATTCGCCCCGCCAACCGGTTGGCAAAGGCCGTATGCGCCGGCGACAATCCGGACGTATCGAGCACAGCCTTGGGGTCGGAAAGTGCCGCGATGCCGAAGAGTTCGTCGGCATCATCCCAGATGACATGGAAGTATCCGGCCACCCTTTGCAGGAATTCGAAGCTCGGTGCGCCGCGCTTGCCGTGTTCGAGCGCCGAGAGATAGGCGGGGGACACACCGATGGCAGCTGCCATCTGCTTCTGCGAGATGCCCCTCTGCCGCCGCAGCCGGTGCATCGCCTCGCCGAACGGCGTCATGGAGCCGGCCCTCTTCTCGACAGCCGCACATAGAGCGCGCCGTCGCCGCCATGGTTGCGCGCCGCCGGCTCGTAGGACGAGATCAGCATGCGAAATTCCGCCAGCGCGAACCACATCGGCACCGCCCGTTTCAACGCGCCGTCGCTGCCGAGCGACGTGCCCTTGCCGGTGATGACGAGTACGTGCCTCAGACCGCGATCATGGGCGCGCATCAGGAAATGCAGCAGGAAGCCATGCGCCTCGCTCTGGATCATGCCATGCAGGTCGATCCGCGCCTCGATCGCCAGGTGTCCCTTGGCGAGCTTGCGCTTGACCGGCTTTTCCAGCGGATGATGAATTTTTACGCTTCGCTTGGGCGCTTCGACCGGCGTTTCGCCAAAAGCCTCCAGCAATGACTTACCTTCGCGGATCACTGGCATCACCACTTTTTCCGGCACCGGTTCGGGTTTCGGCTCCTCGAACTCGGCAAGCTCTTCCATCCGACCGGGAAGCGCGCGGGTGGTGCGGGCGACCTTGCCCCAGAGAATCCTGTCCTCGCCGCTGAGTGTCTTTCCCTTAGCCATGGCCATATCTTGCCGCTGCGGCTTTCGGGATGAAAATGAAAAAGTCCGCATCGTTGCGCACGGCACCGGCCAGTCGTCCGGCCTCGTCGCCGGAGCCGGTAAAGATGTCGCCACGCGCCGGACCGACGATCGCCGAGCCTGTGTCGAGCGCCAGCATCAACCGGCGGAACGGTCGGCCGCCCTCGATCGAGGTCAGGCTGTCACTCGAAATAAAGAAGGGCGTACCGAATGTATGGATCAAACGGTCGACGGCAAGCGAGCGGCCGGGCTCCAGCGCCACCTTGGCGGCAGCCACCGGTCCGAGCCCGGTATCGTCCACGGCTGCCTCACGGAAAAAGATGAAGGAACGATTGTGCCAGAGCACCTCGTCGGCCTCGTCGGGATGATCGTCCAGCCATTGCTTGATCGTCTGCATCGAAACCGTCGCCGCATCGATCTTGCCGCGCTCGATCAGCAACCTTCCGGTCGCCGAAAAATAATGCCCAGTTTTGGCGGCATAGGTGATCCGCTTCATCGATCCGTCGGGAAAGACCAGGCGGGCGGCACCCTGCACATGCGCGAAAAAGACGTCGGTCTTGGATTTCGCATAGGCGATTTCCAGTCCGCGGCCGGCGAGATAGCCCTGCTCGATCGCCTTGCGATCCGGATATTCACTGACGACGCCGTCCGTTGTCTGGCCGAAGGCGAAATAGGGATCCATGCCTTCAGGCCGGTTTGTGTCGTCGATATCGACGAGATTGTTCGGCCGGCGATAGAACGGGAAGCGATAGACCTCGTCCTTCGTTGCGCTGACCTGAACCTCCGGCTCGAAAAAGGCCGTGACGAAGCCCGACGTTCCATCACGGCGGACAATCTTGAACGGAACGAACTGCTCTTCGAAGAAGGCGATCGCGCCGGTCGCATCTCGTTCGACGACATGACGGGCGGCCTCATAGGCCGGCAAGAGGTCGGCCGAGGAAATACCGAGGGAAGCCGTCTTGTGCGGCTTGACCTCACTGACCTGCCGGCGACAGCGCTCAAGCGCGGACAGAAGCGGGGATGGATCGTCGGCATGCCAGCCGGGAAGGTCGGAAAAATCGACCCGTTGCAAATCGAAATCCATCGCCGCAGTCCCGTAACCGTGTCAGATCAGTTTTCCGATTCCGTCGCGATCAGCTTCCAGTTCGGATCGCGCGAACGGGTATCGCGGGAGAAGGTCCAGAGGTCGTTCACCTCGGAAACGGCTTCAGCGTCGCCATCGACGATCGCGCCGGCCTTGTCGTAGGTCGCAGAAATCAGCTGGCTGACGATGCGGATCGTGATGCTCGCTTCGCTATCCTTGACCTCGGCATGGACGACATCGGCTTTCTCGATGCCGACGAATGTCGACTTGACGATTTCGCCCTTGCTTTCACGATCGGAAATGGCGGCATCGAAACCTTCATAGACTTCCCGCGACAGGAGGTCCTTGAGCCGCTTGCGATCGCCATCGGCGAACGCCATGACGATCATCTCGTATGCCGCCTTGGCGCCATTGACGAATTCCTTCGGATCGAAGCCCGGATCGGCGTCCGCCAGGCGGCGGAGACCATCATTGAGCGGCGTGCCCGCCTTGGTGAAGGCATCGATCGCGGCATAGCGCGAGATTTCTTCGCCGGAACCATCGCGGCGCGGCAGTTGGACCACCTTGCCGGAGGCTTCCGGACCATCCACCGCATCACGCGGTGAATAGGGGTCAACCGGCGGGCGTTCGTTGCCCGTCCTTTTGCCCAGCACGCTGCGCAGTTGGAGGAAGATGATCACCGCAGCGACCAGGAAAAACAATGTGACGAAGTCGAAAGAGCCCATTTCCACCCAGAACCGCTGTTAATATGCCGTGCGATCATCCCATATAGTCTGCATGGCACGATCATTCAAATGGCTATATCACTTCTTTGCAATTGCCGATCCTCTTCGGACCTTATCATTTCACCCTGAATGGAAACCATGCGCGCCTTGATCATACCCATCCTTTTCCTGCTGATGCCGCTTGCGGAAATCGCCGCCTTCATTTTCGTCGGCCGCGAGGTCGGCGTCGGCACGACGCTTTTGCTGGTGCTCGCCAGCGCGCTCATCGGCGCCGTGCTCCTGCGGATCCAGGGATTTGGCGTCCTGAGGAAAATTCAGCAGGCGTCACAGACCGGCGCCGATCCCGGCCGCCAGCTGGTGCATGGTGTCATGATCGTCATTGCCGCCTTCCTGCTGATCATCCCCGGCTTCATCAGCGATATCATCGGCCTCCTGCTTTTCATCCCGGCGGTCCGTGATCTCGGCTGGTCGCTGGTGAAGAGCCGCCTGACGATCGTCACATCCGGCAGCAGCCCGTTCTCACGCGGACCGCAACCGGATCAGGGCGCTTGGCGTCGCTCTTCCGACCCACAGGTCATCGACCTCGACGACGACGAATTTTCACGCACCGAAGGCCATGGAAAAACCGATCCGAACGAGCGCGACCGGTTGAAGTGACGGCGGGTGGCCGGGTTGTAAGGCTTCCCGTGAAATGCTAGATGGCCTCAGCAATTCACGTCCGAAGGAAAAGGCCTTATGACCGATACCGCAACCACACCGAATGGCGGCGCTGCCGAAAGCCCGTCCCTGAACATCCTGGCCCAGTACATCAAGGACCTTTCCTTTGAAAACCCGGGTGCGCCGCGTTCGCTGCAGGCACGCGACAAGGCTCCGTCGATCAATATCAACGTCAACGTCAATGCCAATCCGCTCTCGGAAGCGGAATTCGACGTTATCCTGACGCTGAACGCGGAAGCCAAGGATGGCGACAAGACCGTGTTCAACGTCGAGCTCGCCTATGGCGGCGTCTTCCGCGTCACCGGCTTCCCGCAGGAACACATGCTGCCGCTGCTCTTCATCGAGTGCCCGCGCCTGCTCTTCCCATTTGCCCGCCAGATCATTTCCGACGCGACGCGCAACGGTGGCTTCCCGCCGCTGATGATCGACCCGATCGATTTCGCCCAGATGTTCACGCAGCGCATGGCTGAAGAAAAGGTTCGTTCGCAGGTTTCGGCGAACACGAACTGATTCCTCTCGATCTTAGCGATCGTCTTTGATGCCCGGTCCAGTGACCGGGCATTTTCATTTCGGCAAAGCGTATTTTACCCAGATCGCCTTTTCACCCATCTTGGCAACGAGCGCCGCATGGGCCTCGCTTTCCTGCTGGGTCAGCCGCGAGGCGAGAGGATGCGGACGCTGGCCGGCCACAACGACCACGTCGTCGGCTTCCGTCGCCTGGCCATCTCTGTCGCTGCTTTGCAGACCGAACGTTGTCTGCCGTCCGCCGATCAGCTCGATATAAACTTCGGCCAGCAATTCGGAGTCGAGAAGAGCGCCGTGCTTGGTGCGGTGCGAATTGTCGACACCATAGCGGCGGCAAAGCGCATCAAGCGAATTTGGTCCCATCGGATGCTTGCGGCGGGCAAGCGCTAAGGTATCGGTGACCATGTCGTTGGTGACCGGCGGCAGGCCGAGCCGCGCAAACTCCGCATTGATGAAGCCCATGTCGAAGGTCGCGTTGTGTGCCACCCAGCGGGCATCGGCGAAGAAGCCGAGGAGTTCATCGACAATGCCGGCAAAACTCGGCTTGTCCTTCAGGAATTCGTCGGTGATCCCGTGGACCGCCAGCGCATCAGGATGGACCTGGCGATCACCCGGATTGATGTAGACGTGAAAGGTGCGACCGGTCGGGAAATGATCATTAAGCTCGATGCCGCCGATTTCAATGATGCGGTCCTGCTTGTTGTCGAGGCCTGTCGTTTCCGTGTCGAAAATGATCTCGCGCATCATGCCCCCTTTTCTCGTGTCAGTGTCCGGATGATCGCCGCGACCTGGGCGCGGGCCGAATCAAGTCCGTGGCCGGTATCGATGATGTAATCGGCTTTCGCCCGTTTTTCAGCATCCGAAACCTGGCGCGACAGGATGAGGGCAAATTTTTCCGCCGTCATCCCCGGCCTTTTCATCACGCGCTCTCTTTGAATCTCCGGATCACAGGTGACAACAGCCACCGCATCGACACGGTTCGCGCCATTCGTCTCGAACAGAAGCGGGATGTCGAGGAGGACAAGTGGCGCACGGGCCGCTCGATGATGATCGAGAAACGCCTTCTCCTTTTCCCGCACCAGCGGATGAACGATGGCTTCAAGCGTCTTGAACAAGGAAGGATCGGCGGCGAGCTGGCGAGACAGTTCCGCCCTGTCAACCTGACCTTCGGACGTGCTGCCGGGAAACGCCGCCTCGATCGGCGCCACCGCTTCGTTTCGGTAGAGCGCATGCACCACTGCATCGGCATCGTTCACGGGAACCCCGAGCTCGGCGAACATCGTTGCCGTGGTGGACTTGCCCATGCCGATCGATCCGGTGAGGCCAAGCACGATCATGCGTGGCCGGCCATGTCGTCGATGATGATCTGCCGCAGGGTTCTATCGACGGTCGGTCGCTGTCCGAACCATTTCTCGAAACCGGGTGCGGCCTGGTGCAGCAGCATGCCCAGACCGTCGACGACGGTGAAACCCTGTGCTTCGGCCTGCTCGAGGATTAGCGTCTTGAGTGGCACATAGACGATGTCTGTTACGATGCTGCCGGACTGCATCTTGGTGAAATCGATCCGTGGAACATCCGTCCCGTCCATGCCGAGCGACGTCGTGTTGATGAACAGACCGGCGTCCTGCATCACCTCCGCCAATGCCTGCATCGGCTGCGCCTGTACGGCCGGACCAAACCGATCGGCAAGCTCCCGCGCCCGCGCCACTGTGCGGTTGACGACATGGATGGTTTTCACGCCGCGGTCTCGAACGGCCTGGATGATCGCCCGGCTGGCGCCGCCGGCGCCGAGCACGACGGCAGTGGAACAGTGATCCCATCCCGGCGCACGTTCATCGAGATTCGCCGTGAAACCATGACCATCGGTATTGGTCGCATGAACCAGTCCGTCCTCGACCCACAGTGTATTGGTCGCGCCAAGCTCGATGCTCAGATCGTCCGGACTGTCAGCCAGTGAGAACGCCAGCTCCTTGTGCGGGATTGTCACATTGCCGCCGATGAAACCTGAGCTCCCGGCTCGAAGTGCTGCGATGAAATCAGGAAACGCCTGCGGCGACACTTCCTGCGCTTGGTAGCTGCCGTCGATTCCGAGTTGTTTCAACCAGTAGCGATGGATCAGCGGCGAGCGCGAATGCTTGATCGGATAGCCGGTGACGAAGGCATGGTTAACAAATGTTTCACGTGAATCACGCATCGATCACTCCTAGTTCCCGCAGCTTTGCAAGAAGCGGCAACATCGGCAGGCCAAGAATGGTGAAATAGTCCCCCTCGATCCCGTCGAACAATTGAATACCTTCGCCCTCCAGTTGATAGGCACCGACGCTCGACAGAGCCTTGTCACCGACACGGCCGAGGTGCCGCTCGATGAAATCGCCGGCCAGCGGCCTGACTGACATTTTCGCCGAGGACACATGTTTCCACATGACCTCATTATCCCGGGTTAGCACGATGGCGCTGTTCAACTGATGAACGGCACCGGAGAGCGACAGGAGATGCCGGCGCGCCTCGTCCATATCCTTCGGCTTGTGATAGACGCGGGACCCGAGCGACATGGTCTGGTCCGAACCAATCACGATATGACCGGGAAAGGACTGGCCGACATTTTTTGCCTTGGCTTCGGCAAGAACCAAAGCGACCTCTTGCGGCGACAGGTTCTGTGCCTCGACTTCGGCTTCAATTGCCCGCTCATCGATATCGGCGGCTTTCGCCTGGTAGCGAATGCCCGCATTGTCCAGAAGCATGCGTCGAAAGGGGCTCGCCGAAGCGAGAATGAGGGAGCCTGTCATCGTCTTTTCCCGGTGTTTGACTCGCCTTACCGCAGGCGTGGCCGCAGGGCAACGATGGCTGCGGCGGTTTCCTCGATCGAGCGGCGTGTCACGTCGATCATCGGCCAGTTGTTGCGAGCGCAAAGCGAGCGCGCATATTTCAGTTCCTCGGCGATCGAGGCGCGATCGACATAATCTTCCGCATGAAAGCTGTGCGATGCCGTTCCAAGAACGCGATTCTGCCGGACTTGCGAAATCCGGTCGGCCGTGGCGATCAGACCGACGATCAGCGGCCTGGTCGCGTCCATCAACCGATCCGGCAAGGGCACGCCGGTAACGATCGGAATATTGGCGGTCTTGATGCCGCGATTGGCGAGATAGATGCTCGTCGGTGTCTTGGAGGTCCGGCTGATGCCGATCAGCACGACATCGGCGTCGTTGAAGTCGGCCGGAAGCTGGCCGTCATCATGATCCATGGTGAAGTTCAGGGCGTCGATGCGGGCGAAATAGCCCGCATCCATCACGTGTTGCGCACCGGACCGCCGCCGCGACGTCGCGCCAAGATAAGACTGGAAGAGATCGATGATCGGCTCCAGCACCGAGACACAGGGCAGACCCATCTCCTTGCAGGTCGCATCGATAATATCGGCAAGCTCGCGGTCGACAATCGTATAGAGCACGATCCCCGGCGCGCCGTCGACCGCCTCCATCACCTGCATCAGCTGCTTGCGATTGCGGATCAGCGGATAGACATGCTCGAGCGCATGGGAGGACTGGAACTGCGCCGCCGCCGCCCGGCCTGCCGCGATTAGCGTCTCCCCGGTCGAGTCGGAGATCAGATGCAGGTGGAAATAGTTTTTATGGTTCTCCACGCTATTCTCCGAGGGCTGTTGATAAACCGGGATGGCGAAAGCTAAGGACGGGCGCAGCTCGAACGCAAGGGGAAAACCGGCAGGTTATTCACAATCTGGATTCTCGGGAGATCGGATTCTACCGCTTGTGGAGAAGACTCATCGACGCGGTCGAGGCGAAGATTATCCACAGGCCTTCCACAACACGACGCCATCGCGAGCTGCTCTCCAAGATTTTGAATCCAAAAATCTTTCCGGATCTTTCCCCGCTCCACTCTGTCGCATGGCAAAATCGCTTCAGAGATTCTATTGAACGCTCCTGCATGTGGAAAAGAGTCGGATGGCGTTTAATCCGTGATAGTCACAGACTCTAAGAAATAGAATCCTTAGATATAGATATCTTTTATAATGGGAGAACGCGTCCAGTGACTGCGCAAAGCCGCAAGGTGCTTCAGGTGTTGAAGGGTGAAACCCTCACACCACCCCCCGTCTGGCTGATGCGTCAGGCCGGCCGTTATCTTCCCGAATATCGCCAGACACGAGCAACGGCTGGGAGCTTTCTCGATCTCTGTTATTCACCGGATCTGGCTGTCGAAGTGACGCTTCAGCCGATCCGGCGTTATGCCTTTGACGCAGCGATCCTGTTCTCCGATATCCTTGTCATCCCCGATGCCCTGAAGCGCAATGTTCGCTTTGAAGAGGGTCATGGGCCCCGGATGGATCCGATCGATGTCTCCGGCATCGATAAGCTGGACGTGAAGCCTGTTTCGGATCATCTGAAGCCGGTCATCGAGACGGTCCGTCGTTTGCGCCGGGAATTGCCTGAGGAAACCACCCTGCTCGGTTTCTGCGGAGCGCCCTGGACTGTCGCCACCTATATGATCGCCGGCCACGGCACGCCCGACCAGGCGCCCGCCCGTCTGTTTGCCTATCAACATCCGGAGGCTTTCGATCGGCTGCTGGCGCTGCTTGCCGAAATCTCCGCCGATTATCTTGTCGAGCAGATCGATGCGGGCGCCGATGCCGTTCAGATCTTCGATTCCTGGGCTGGTGTTTTAGGCGAGGACGAGTTTCAGCGTTATGCCGTGAAACCCGTGCGCCGGATGATCGACAGTGTTCGCGCGCGACGCCCGGATGCCAAGATCATCGCTTTTGCAAAGGGTGCCGGCATCCTGCTCAAGGATTATCGACAGGGAACGGGCGCCGACGCGATCGGTCTCGACTGGTCTGTTCCGTTGTCCTTTGCTGCGGAGTTGCAGAAGGAGGGGCCGGTGCAGGGCAATCTCGATCCGATGCGGGTGGTTGCCGGCGGTAGGTCTCTGGACGATGGCATTGACGCGATCCTCGATCGTCTCGGCGGCGGCCCGCTGATTTTCAATCTCGGCCACGGCATCACCCCGCAGGCCGATCCGGCCAACGTGACGCGTCTCGTCGAGCGCGTGCGCGGAGGCGGAAAATGAGCGAGCGCCAGACAGATGCGCGGCCGGGCAAAAAGGCACGCCGGCGGGCGTTCATTGCCATTGCTCTGTTTGTTGGTCTTCTCGGTTGCCTGTTCGTCCGTCAGCCCGACAATCTCTATCTCTGGATCAAGGCCCTGCACATCATTGCTGTCATGTCCTGGATGGCCGCGCTTCTCTATATGCCGCGGCTGTTCATCTATCACACCGATGCCGCGCCTGGATCGGAACAGTCCGAAACCTTCAAAATGATGGAGATGCGTCTCCTGAAGGTCATCATGAACCCGGCAATGATGATCACCTGGGGGCTCGGCCTTTACCTTGCCTGGAGCGTATACGGGTTCCAGGGCGGCTGGCTGCACGCGAAACTTTTTCTCGTCGTGCTGCTGACTGGCGTGCATGTCATGTTCAGCCGTGCGGTGCGTGCCTTTGCACGGGATGAAAACACCCACAGCGCCCGTTACTGGCGGCTGATGAACGAGGCACCGACACTGTTGATGATCCTCATCGTCATCATGGCCGTGGTGAAACCTTTTTGATCAGGCGCCGTTGTTGCAAGGAAACTTCCGGTAATTACCGTAAACCCCTTGCGGCGCATCACGTGAATCGCTATTTTCCTGCCATCTCCTCTTTCGTGGCATGTGTAAACGTTACGAGCCTGCGCCTTCCCCTGCAGCTCCCCTTACATCAGACACGCCGTTTTCCATTCCGAACTGCAAATGTGGTCCCCCTTCATGGCTGAAATGAAGCTACAAGAACTCAAGAACAAATCCGCGACCGATCTTCTGGCTTTCGCCGAGCAGGTCGAGGTCGAGAACGCCAGTGTCATGCGCAAGCAGGAACTGATGTTCGCGATCCTGAAAATGCTGGCGAGCCAAGATGTCGAAATCATCGGTGAAGGCGTCGTCGAAGTGCTGCAGGACGGCTTCGGCTTTCTGCGCTCGGCCAATGCCAACTACCTGCCAGGCCCCGATGACATCTACATCTCGCCCTCTCAGATCCGCCGCTTCTCCCTGAAGACCGGCGACACGGTCGAGGGTCCGATCCGTGGTCCGAAGGAAGGCGAACGCTATTTCGCGCTTCTCAAGGTCAACACGATCAATTTCGAGGATCCGGAAAAGATCCGGCACAAGGTCCATTTCGACAACCTGACGCCGCTCTATCCGAACGAGCGTTTCAAGATGGAACTCGAGGTCCCGACCTCCAAGGATCTTTCCGCCCGCGTCATCGACCTGATCGCACCGCTCGGCAAAGGCCAGCGTGGCCTGATCGTCGCGCCGCCGCGCACCGGTAAGACCGTTCTCCTGCAGAACATCGCCCATTCAATTACCGCCAATCATCCGGAATGCTACCTGATCGTTCTCCTGATCGATGAGCGGCCGGAAGAAGTCACGGACATGCAGCGCTCGGTAAAGGGTGAGGTCGTTTCCTCTACCTTCGATGAGCCGGCAACCCGTCACGTCCAGGTCGCGGAAATGGTCATCGAAAAGGCCAAGCGCCTCGTTGAACACGGCCGCGATGTGGTTATCCTGCTTGACTCGATCACCCGCCTTGGCCGCGCCTACAACACGGTCGTACCGTCATCCGGCAAGGTCCTCACCGGTGGCGTCGACGCCAACGCCCTGCAGCGGCCGAAGCGCTTCTTCGGCGCGGCGCGTAACATTGAAGAAGGCGGATCTCTGACGATCATCGCCACCGCGCTGATCGATACCGGCAGCCGGATGGACGAAGTCATCTTCGAAGAGTTCAAGGGCACCGGCAACTCGGAAATCGTGCTCGACCGCAAGGTCGCCGACAAGCGTATCTTCCCGTCGATGGATATCCTCAAGTCGGGAACGCGTAAGGAAGACCTGCTCGTTCCACGCCAGGACCTGCAGAAAATCTTTGTTCTTCGCCGTATTCTTGCTCCGATGGGAACCACCGATGCGATCGAGTTCCTGATCGACAAGCTGAAGCAAACGAAGACCAATGGCGATTTCTTCGATTCGATGAACACCTGATTGGATACGCCATCTCGAAGCGAAGCCCAGGTCCAGCCTGGGCTTTTCTGTTTTTAGCCGGATTCAAATCCTGTTTTTGGGCCTGCCGCCCGGGATCAATTCCAATGTCCCTTGATCTGCGGAAATGCGAAGATCGATCATGACCAACGCGATGACAGATACGATCTATGCCCTGTCGTCCGGTGCCCTTCCCGCTGGCGTGGCCGTTATCCGCATCAGCGGACCGGCGACGGCGCACATGCTGCGCACACTCTGCGGCTCGGTTCCGACGCCGCGGCAGGCCACTTTGCGATCGATTCGAAATCGAAACGATGACATTCTTGATCAAGGTCTCATTCTCTATTTCACGGCGCCGGCTTCGTTTACTGGAGAAGACTGTGCCGAACTGCAGGTTCACGGCGGCCGTGCGGTCGTGGATGCGATCCTCACGGAGCTTTCCGCCTTCCCAGGATCTCGCCATGCCGAAGCCGGCGAGTTCTCGAGGAGGGCCTTTCACAACGGGAAACTCGACCTTGTCGAAATCGAAGGCCTCGCCGACCTGATCTCTGCCGAAACCGAGATGCAGCGCCGACTGGCGCAGGAACATTCCAGCGGCAATCTCTCTGCACTCTACCGGGGATGGGCGAAACGGCTGACGCATGCCCGGGCGATGATCGAGGCCGAACTCGATTTTGCCGATGAAGACGATGTTCCCGGATCGGTTGCCGATCGGATCTGGTCGGATATGCGCATCCTGGGGAAGGAGATCACGGAGCACCTTGCAGGCGCCGGTGTGGCCGAGATCATCCGCGATGGCCTGAAGATCGTCATTGCCGGTCAACCGAATGCCGGGAAATCAAGTCTGCTGAACCGGCTCGCCCGTCGCGATGTTGCAATCGTCACGGACATCGCCGGCACAACCCGGGATATCCTGTCGGTGGATTTATCGTTAGCCGGATTCAATGTTAGACTTTATGATACGGCCGGTCTTCGTGAGACGGAGGACCGTGTGGAACGGGAAGGAATTCGTCGCGCTCACATGACGATCGAGCAGGCAGACGTCATTCTTCTGCTCTCGGACGGACCTGATGACTTTGCTTCACTGGCGCAATATGATGGGTTGAAGCCTGTTTTGCGTGTCGGAACGAAGATTGATCGGAATCCGGTTTTGTGGGATAAGGCCGTCGCTGACGTGCTGATTTCCACAGTCACCGACGAAGGCCTCGATCAACTGGTTGACTTGGTGAAGCGTCATCTTCCCGATCTCTCGGCGAAGAATGCGATGGCTCTGCCGTCACGCAGGCGACACGTGAATTGCCTGGAGCAGGCTCGATCAGCAATCGATATGAGTTTGGCAAAATTTAATAGCGGGCTCGACATTCAGGCCGAGTATCTGCGACAGGCGAGCAATGCGCTTGGGCGCATTACCGGCCGCGTCGATGTTGAAGATCTCCTCGATGTGATCTTCTCGGAATTCTGCATCGGCAAATAGGATACAACGTGAGCGAGTCATGTCACGTGTTTCACGTGAAACGATTCGGCTACGGAACTACCGTGATGGAGACGGTTTGGTATGATTGATTACGATGTCATTGTGATTGGTGGCGGACATGCGGGTTGCGAAGCTGCCAGCGCCGCCGCGCGGCTTGGCGCGAAAACCGCGCTCGTCACGCACAAGCGCGAAACGATCGGCGTCATGTCTTGCAATCCTGCCATTGGCGGATTGGGAAAAGGTCATCTCGTTCGCGAAATCGATGCGATGGATGGTTTGATGGGACGGGTTGCCGACGCTGCAGGTATTCAGTTTCGTTTGCTCAACCGGAAGAAAGGGCCGGCTGTACGCGGCCCTCGTAGCCAGGCAGACCGAAAACTGTACCGCTTGGCGATGCAGGCGGAAATCCAATCGGTTCGGAATCTCGATGTCATCGAAGGCGATGCTTTCGATTTGACCATCGACAACAGCCGCGTGAGCGGCGTCATCCTTGCCTCGGGTCTCACGATCTCGGCTGGTGCCGTCGTTTTGACCACCGGGACCTTCCTGCGCGGCCTGATTCACATCGGTGATCGTAAAATTCCGGCCGGCCGTGTCGGGGAGGAGCCCTCGCTCGGTCTTTCAGGAACGCTCGAACGGTTTGGTTTGAAGCTCGGTCGCCTCAAGACAGGAACGCCGGCCCGCCTCGACGGTAAGACAATCAATTGGTCGGTGGTCGGGCGCCAAGGCGCCGATGAAGATCCCGTTCCTTTCTCGTTCATGACCGAGCGCATCGTGAATCGCCAAATCGAATGCGGCGTCACCCGCACAACGGAGGCGACACATAAGATTATCTCGGACAATCTCGGCAAGTCAGCTATGTATTCCGGCCAGATCGAAGGCGTCGGTCCACGCTATTGCCCGTCGATCGAGGACAAGATCGTCAAGTTTGGTGAGCGCGACGGCCATCAGATTTTCTTGGAGCCTGAAGGACTGGACGATGGCACGGTTTACCCCAACGGCATCTCGACCTCGCTACCGGCCGATGTGCAGCAAGCCTTCATCCAGACCATCCCAGGCCTTGAGACTGTCTCTATTCTGCAGCCAGGTTATGCGATCGAGTATGATCACGTCGATCCGCGCGAACTATCGACGTCTCTGGAAGTGCGCAAGATTCCCGGGCTGTTCCTCGCGGGCCAGATTAATGGGACAACCGGTTACGAAGAAGCCGGTGCCCAGGGGCTTGTCGCCGGTCTGAACGCCGCATTGCTTTGCGCCGGGAGTAAGCCGTATATTTTCAGCCGCACGAATTCCTATATCGGTGTGATGATCGATGACCTGACATCGCGCGGTGTCGCTGAACCCTATCGGATGTTCACATCCCGCGCGGAATATCGCCTCTCGCTTCGAGCAGACAATGCCGACCTTCGACTGACACCCGAGGCGATAAAGCTCGGCTGTGTCTCGGCGAGGCGGTCACAGAAGTTCCTGAGTTGGGTCGACGATATCAACGTAAATCGCGAGCATCTGAAGTCGCTGACCCTGACTCCAAGTGAAGGCCGTGCTTATGGGCTAAAGCTAAACCTCGATGGACAGCGCCGCTCCGCATTCGAGCTTCTCTCCTATTCAGAACATTCCATTCAGTCGCTTAGCGTGGTCTGGCCTCAACTCGCGGAGATGAATTCGAAGTTGGCCGAGACTCTTGAGATTGATGCCACCTATGCCGTTTATATGGAGCGCCAGGCCGCTGATATTGCCGGCGTCCAACGCGAGGAAAACCGGATGATAGCGGAGGACTTTGATTTCCAGTCACTGTCCGGCCTCTCAAACGAGCTGAAGCAAAAGTTGATCGCTGCCAAACCGCGCAACCTTGCACAGGCAATGAAAGTTGACGGCATCACTCCGTCGGCAATATCTCTGATTCTTGCGTATATACGGAAGAATGACCGCGCTCCAGTTGCGCACACAAGACAGGCGATTCAATGATTGCGAGTCCTTCCCGAGAGCTGAACGGATTGCGTGTTTCACGTGAAACGTCGGAAAGGCTCGATTATTTCTGCGCCCTGTTTCAAAAGTGGGCCAAATCCATCAATCTTGTTGCGCCCTCGACCCTGGGGGACGTATGGCAACGCCATATCGCCGATAGCGCGCAAATCTATCAGCTATTCCCGGGCCCAAAACGATGGGTGGATTTAGGCAGCGGCGGCGGTTTTCCTGGGGTCATCACCGCTATCTTTCTCGCTGAGCTGAACGATGGCTGGGTTCATCTTGTCGAAAGCAACAACAAGAAGGCCGCTTTCTTGCGTGTTGCGCTGAATGAAACCGGCGCTCGCGGCTCCGTGCATCCAATTCGAATCGAATCCGCACCTGCTGTTATCCCTTTCTGCGATGCAATCTCGGCGCGGGCGCTCGCTGAGCTTCCCCTGTTGCTGGAATATTGCGCGCCGTGGATGACGGCCGCCGGAAAACCGTCTGCATTTTTCCACAAAGGCCGGGATTATCAGCAGGAAGTCGACAAAGCCGTTGGCCGCTTTCAGTTTGATCTGATAAACCATACCAGCGTAGTCGAGCCGGATTCTGTTGTTCTCGAAATCGCAAATCTTTCGCGGAAAATTCAATAGCGGCGGACTGTGGGCATGACAGGCGAAAAGAAGAACCGGATCATTACCATCGCCAACCAAAAGGGTGGCGTTGGCAAGACGACGACAGCGATTAACCTCGCAACCGCTTTAGCAGCGATCGGTGAGAAGGTCCTGATCGTCGATCTCGATCCCCAAGGCAATGCCAGCACCGGTCTTGGTATCCAGCGCAGGGATCGAAAACTCTCCTCCTATGAATTGATGATTGGCACCCATACGGTGGCTGATATAGTCCAGGATACGGTCGTACCCAACCTAGCCATCGTTCCCTCGACCATGGACTTATTGGGGGTCGAGATGGAAATTTCGCAAAACGCTGATCGTGTCTTCCGGCTGCGTAAGGCGTTGGCCTCGCCGGAAGCTCTTGCCTATTCCTATGTCCTGGTCGATTGCCCGCCCTCGTTCAACCTGTTGACCATGAACGCGATGGCAGCCGCCCATTCCGTACTTGTACCGCTCCAGTGCGAGTTTTTCGCACTAGAGGGCTTGAGTCAGCTTCTGGAGACGGTTGATCAAGTGCGCCGGTCGGTGAACCCGACGCTTGATATTCAGGGTATCGTGCTGACCATGTTCGATTCCCGTAATAATCTCGCCCAGCAGGTCGTCAATGATGTTCGGACCCATCTGGGGGAGAAAGTCTATCATACGCTGATCCCGCGCAATGTGCGCGTCTCCGAAGCGCCGTCCTATGGCAAGCCGGCAATCCTCTATGATCTGAAATGCGCCGGTAGCCAGGCTTATCTGCAATTGGCTTCGGAAGTGATCCAGCGTGAAAGGCAGCGAAAGGCTGCCTGATGGCGATCGATTCGACATCGTAACGATAAGTGTGAGTGCAGCCGATGAATGACGACAGTTCAAGACGCAGACTGGGCCGCGGTCTGGCAGCTCTGATCGGTGAAATGGATCAGCCGCCGCAGGCCTCCGGGTCCGTTGCTCCGGTCAACGCCGACCGGCGGATTCCAATCGAATTCGTCACCCGCAACCCGCGCAATCCGCGTCGATCCTTCGATGAGGCGGAACTGCAGGATTTAGCGAATTCCATCCGTCAACATGGCATCGTCCAACCCGTCGTCGTGCGCACCATCGCGGACGAGCGCTACGAGATTATCGCTGGCGAACGCCGCTGGCGCGCAGCGCAGCTGGCTGGTTTTACAGATATCCCGGTGATCGTCCGTGATGTTGACGACCGAACCGCTTTGGAAATCGCGATCGTTGAAAACGTACAGCGTTCCGATCTCAATCCGCTTGAAGAAGCACTCGGTTACGACCAGCTCATCGCCGAACACGGCTATACCCAGAACGATCTCGGCGAAATCATCGGCAAGAGCCGCAGTCACGTCGCAAACAGTCTACGGCTACTGAAGCTTCCGGAACCGGTTCGCGATATGCTGTCTTCCGGAACGTTGTCGGCCGGCCATGCTCGTGCCCTGATCCCGACATCGGATCCGGTGAGCCTTGCCCGCTCGATTATCAGCAAAGGTCTGTCGGTGCGTGATACCGAGCGCCTGGCGCAGAACGATATTCGTTCCCAGAATGATCCGAACTATGGCAAGCCCATTCAAAAGGAAGAGAAGGATGCCGATACGCTGGCGCTAGAGCGCACGCTGTCGGACAGTCTTGGTCTCGACGTCACCGTGAACCACAAGGCATCCGGCGGTCAACTGCGAATTTCCTACAAGACGCTCGATCAGTTGGAGGAGATTTGCCGCCTGCTGGAGCGCCGATAGACCGATTCGCCAGCGTAACGATGTAGTTTCAGTTATAAATCAAAGACTTATTTTCGGGCCGATTGGAGTGTGATCGCCAGTAGGATCTGCATGGCGATACTGTCTTCCAGGCTTTGTCGCGCGCGGCTATGGAAGATGGCGGTTTGAAGCCGGCCGAGTTCGCGCCGGATTGCCGGTAGGGTCCACGTTCTCAGGGCTGATTCGATCAGCGGCTTGCGGCGGAAATGCAGATGGCGTCCAAGCGTCGCCACCACCTGTGACGGTTGCTGGCGCTTGTCGTCCATTTCCGACCGCATCAGGTCCAACAGCTGAAATTGTTTCAGGCAGGCCTGGAGAACGAGAAAGATGGCGGTCTTCGACGCTGTGATCTTGCGGATCGCATGCTGCAGCCCGTCGGCATCGCCCTTCAACACGGCGTCGATCGCATCGTCGACGGAAACGGCGCTGGCATCCCCGACGATCTCCATCACATGCTCTTCTTCGATCACGCCCATGCCGCGGCAATAGAGCGCCAGCTTGCGGATTTCGTTGCGGGAGGCGATGCGATCGCCGCCCAGGGCTTCGTTCAGCCGTTCGCGCGCAGCCGGCGAAATCCTGAGATTCTCTTGGCTAAGTTCTTGGTCGATTAGCGCATTCACTGCGCGCGCATCGTCGCTGTAGCAGGCAACAGCGATCGCGGACCGCGCGGTTTCAGCGAGCTTGCGCAGCCCCGTCCCCTTTTTCAGATCGCCCGCTTCGATGATGACATAGCTTGCCTCGGGCGGATGCTGGGAAAGAACGGTGAAACTATCGATCAGGTTTTTTTCCGTGCCGGAGATGCGTAACCAGACGAGCTTTTCACCCCCGAACAGACCAATCGTGTTGACCTCGTCGAGAAGCCGTCCCGGGCTCTGCTGCAGGTCTGACCCATCCAGCTTGATAAGCGAAAACGGGTCATCCAGACTGACACCGCTCTTGGCGGCAATCTGTGCGGCACGCTCGGAGACAAGGCCACGGTCCGGCCCATAGATCAGGTAGAGACGATGATCTCGCAATGGGCGCTGTAGGAAGCCGTCAAATTCATGCGACTTGATCTCTGTCATGAAGAGCCCTCTCGATGAAGATGACCTGTTTCGCGCCGGCGAACGCGGTTGGATAGCGGAGGCGAGGAAACAGTGCCACGACTTCCGATAGCCGGCCAGATAAATTCTGCCCGTCTACCCGACGGACGAAGATCGACCGGCTATGTACAGTGAGAGCTGGAACCAGCCCAGCTCTGTTCAGCGGCCAACAGCGGCCGCGAGGTCGGCGCGGATGATTTCGGCAAGTTCCTTCGCGGCGCGTTTTTCAGCGTCGCGCGTGGCGCGAACCTTGGCGAATTCCTGTTCCGGGAAGTCGACCAGCGCCACCGCGCTGCGATTGCCGGAGCGTACGGTTTCACCGGTATCGGATCGTGTCAGATTGTAGTCGGCCATGACGACAACGCGTCCGGCGCCCGCCGTATCCGATTCCTGATCGTAGAGCACGCCCTTGACGTCACTGGTGACGGTGAGCGCCAGCTTGTACTGGGCACTGGCCGGTTCGCCTGCCCCGCCAGACGTCAAAAAGATCAGGTCGTTGCGCACGAGTTGCTCGACGCGGTCACCGGCCTCCGAGATCTCGATCGACGCCAGCGCCGTTCCGGCCTTGCCCTGCGCGCCGTCGGAATAAAGCGGCTTGACCTGGCAGCCTGCAAGCAGCGCGAACGTGCCGAGCGCCAGAAGCCGTGCGGATCTTTGAGCTTTTTCAGACAACGACATTCACGATCCTCTGCGGCACGACGATGATTTTCTTCGGGCTTTGGCCACCCAGAGCGGCCTTGACGGGGTCGAGGGCCAAGACGGCGGCCTCGATCGCAGTCTGATCCGCATCGCGCGCAATTGTCAAATCCGCACGCTTCTTGCCGTTGATCTGGACCGGCATGGTGACGTCGTTTTCGGCCACCAGCGCCTCGCCATAGACCGGCCAAGCGCTTTGGGCGACAAGACCGCTTCCGCCGATTTCCTGCCAGCACTGCTCGGCGAGATGCGGCATCATCGGGGCTAAGAGATTGATCAGGATTGTCGCGGCGTCCTTGACAGCGGCGATCGTTGGCTGATCGGCCGTGCCGGCAGCAACTTGGCCCAACGGACCGGCAAGAGCATTCACGAGCTCGTAGAGATGCGCCACGGCCTTATTGAAGGCGAGCTTGTCATAGTCCGCCTGAACAGCCTTCAGCGTCTTGTGGGCGAACTGGGAGATCGCAAGGGCTGCTCCGCTCGAGGCGGGTGCCGCTTCCGCGCCCTTCAGCACCGGGGAGCCTTCCGAGATCAGCCGCCACAGCCGCTGGACGAAGCGATGCGCACCTTCGACGCCGGCTTCCGACCAGATGACGTCGCGATCCGGCGGCGAGTCCGACAGGACGAAGAAGCGAGCCGTGTCGGCGCCGTAGGAAGCGATGATGTCATCGGGATCGACGACATTTTTCTTCGACTTCGACATCTTCTCGATCGAGCCGATGGCAATCGGCTCGCCGGTTTCGATCAAGGTGGCCTGACGTTTGCCGTCGATCTCGACGATGGTGATCTCCGCCGGTGTGACCCATTCGCGCTGGGCGCCCTCGCCGCGGCTGTAAGTCTCGTGCACCACCATGCCCTGGGTGAACAGGCCCTTGAAGGGCTCGTCCAGTCCGGCATGACCTGTGGCTTTCATTGCCCGGGTAAAGAAGCGCGAATAGAGCAAATGCAGGATCGCGTGCTCGATGCCGCCGATATATTGGTCGACGGGCAACCAGCGATCGACGGCCGTCCGGTCGGTCGGTGTCTTTTCCCAGGGCGCGGTGAAGCGAGCGAAGTACCAGGACGAATCGACGAACGTGTCCATCGTGTCGGTTTCACGCCGGGCATCCTTGCCGCAATGTGGGCAGGATACATTGCGCCACGTCGGATGACGGTCGAGCGGATTGCCCGGCTTGTCGAAGGTGACATCGTCGGGCAGCTTGACCGGAAGGTCCGCCTTCGGCACGGGAACGACGCCGCAATCATCGCAATGGATGACCGGGATCGGGCAGCCCCAGTAGCGCTGGCGCGAAATACCCCAGTCGCGCAGGCGGAAATTCACCTTGCGCTCCGCTTGCGGCGCATTGCCGAGCGTGGTCTGCTCCAACGTCGAGGCGACCTTTTCAAAGGCATCCTCGATCGTCAGGCCGTCGAGATGGCGCGAATTGATCATCACGCCGTCGCCGACATAGGCTTCGTTGCCAATGATGAAGCTCGCCGCATCGCCATCCTTCGGCATGACCACGGCAACGACCGGCAGGTCGTATTTGCGGGCGAAGTCGAGGTCACGCTGGTCGCCGGACGGGCAGCCGAAGATGGCGCCGGTGCCATAGTCCATCAGCACGAAGTTTGCGACATAGACCGGCAATTCCCAGCTCGCATCGAGTGGATGCTTGACGCGGATGCCAGTGTCGATGCCTTTCTTTTCGGCCGTTTCCAGCGCTGCCAGCGAGGTGCCGGCGCGCCGGGTTTCATCGCAGAAGACTTCGATCTCGGCATTGCCGGCAGCGGCCTGGCGCGCCAGTGGATGGTCTGCGGCGATGGCCAGGAACGAGGCGCCAAATAGCGTGTCGGGGCGCGTCGTATAGACGGCGACCTCGGTCGCATCGGCAGTGCCCGGAACGATTTCCCAGCGGATCGTCAGGCCTTCGGAGCGGCCGATCCAGTTCTTCTGCATCAGCCGGACCTTTTCCGGCCACTGGTCCAGCCTGTCCAGCGAATCGAGCAGATCCTGGTTGAAATCGGTGATGCGGAAGAACCACTGCGTCAGTTCACGCTGTTCGACCAGCGCGCCGGAGCGCCAGCCGCGACCGTCGATCACCTGTTCATTGGCCAGTACGGTATTATCGACCGGGTCCCAGTTGACCTTCGACTGCTTGCGGTAGACCAGGCCCTTTTCCAGGAAGTCCAGGAACAGGTGCTGCTGGTGCTGGTAATAGTCGACATCGCAGGTGGCGAATTCGCGCGACCAGTCGAGCGACAGGCCCATCACCTTCAGTTGCGCCTTCATCGAGGCAATGTTCTGGTAGGTCCAGGCGGCTGGGTGTACGCCGCGCTCCATGGCGGCGTTTTCCGCCGGCATGCCGAAGGCATCCCAGCCCATCGGATGCAGGACGTTGTAACCGCGCGCGCGCTTGTAGCGAGCCACGACGTCGCCCATTGCGTAGTTGCGGACATGGCCCATATGAATTCGGCCCGACGGATAGGGGAACATTTCGAGCACGTAATATTTTTCACGTGGGTCGCTGTTGTCAGTCGTGAAGACGTTCTTCTGGTCCCATTCCTGTTGCCAGCGGGGTTCAGCATCGCGCGGATTGTAACGTTCGGTAGCCATATGATCGATGTTCCGGAAAATGTGTGCGAGGGGAAATCAACCCCTCCGATATTTGGCGTGACCTTCACCATGAAACAAGCGTAGCGTCAAGTTTTCGAAGGCTTTGCGGCAAAAACTTTAGACGTTTGAAGGCCGTTTGGCGGATTGCCGGTTGGCAGCTTGAGTTTGTTTGGGTATTGCGCCGGATATGCGGCCACGGACGGAGAAGACGGCGATGAGCGTTGAAGAGCAGTTGAACGATGTCCTGAGCCGGATTCAAGACAGCGAAACCCATTACGGGCGCGAGGCCGGCAGCGTGGCGCTCGTGGCGGTATCGAAAACTTTCGATGCCGAGGACATTCGCCCGGCCATCAATGCCGGACAGCGCATCTTCGGCGAAAACCGGGTTCAGGAAGCGCAAGGCAAATGGCCCGAACTGAAGGCGGAGACGCCGGATCTCGAACTTCACCTGATCGGTCCGTTGCAGTCCAACAAGGCGGCGGATGCCGTGGCCCTGTTCGATGTCATCGAAACCATCGACCGGGAAAAGATTGCCCGGGCGATCGCCACCGAGATCACCCGCCAGGGAAAACCCGTCCGCCTCTATGTCCAGGTCAATACCGGCCTCGAGCCGCAAAAGGCCGGTATAGTACCGGACGAGACGGTGGCTTTCGTGACGCTCTGCCGCAACGAGATCGGCATTCCGGTGGAAGGCCTGATGTGCATCCCGCCGGCGGATGAGAATCCCGGTCCGCATTTCGCGTTGCTGGCCAAGCTCGCCGAACGCTGCGGGCTCGATAAGCTGTCCATGGGCATGTCGGGCGATTTCGAAACGGCCGTCCAGTTTGGCGCGACGAGCGTGCGCGTCGGGTCCGCGATTTTCGGAACTCGCTGAGCCTTTCGTCTGGCTTCTCTGTTTCCGCACAATCTCCTATGCTTCCCGGCGGAGGCCGGCTTGTCCGGTATGGGAGTGGAGGAAACGGCTATGGCGGGCAGCTATTCCGAGGTTTATGGTGCGTGGAAACGGAATCCCGAAGCGTTTTGGGCCGAGGCATCGCGGGACATTGACTGGTTCAAGCCGTTTGATCGGGTGTTCGATCCGGCTCTTGGTGTTTACGGCCACTGGTTTCCCGGCGGCGAGACCAACACCTGCTACAATTGTCTCGACCGTCAGGTTGCCATCGGCCGCGCCGACCAGACGGCGCTCATCTATGACAGCCCGGTCACCGGCACCGTCGAGCATTGGTCCTACCGCGCCATTCTGGACGAGGTCATCGCCGTCGCGGCCGTCTATCGCGAACTGGGGATTGGCAAGGGCGACCGGATCATCATCTATATGCCGATGATCCCGCAGGCGGTGTTTGCCATGCTGGCCGCGGCCCGCATCGGCGCCGTCCATTCCGTTGTCTTCGGAGGCTTCGCGGCAAACGAGCTCGCGACACGCATCGCCGATAGCGAGGCGAAACTGATCGTATCGGCGAGTTGCGGTATCGAGGGCGGCCGCAGTATCGCCTACAAGCCGCTGCTCGATGCGGCGATCGATCTGAGTGCACATAAGCCAGCGCACTGTCTGTTGTTTCAGCGGGAGATGCTGCAAGCAGAGATGCGGCCCGGCCAGGACATCGATTTCGCCGCCGCCGTCCAATCCGCCAAACAGCGCGGCGAAGAGGTTCCCTGCACGCCGGTGTTGGCGACCGATCCGCTCTATATCCTCTACACGTCCGGCACGACCGGCCAACCCAAGGGTGTAGTGCGCGACAATGGCGGCCATATGGTCGCGCTGAAGTGGTCGATGCAGCATTTTTTCGGCATCAAGCCGGGAGAGGTGTTTTGGGCGGCGTCGGATATCGGCTGGGTCGTCGGTCACTGCTACATCGTTTACGGGCCGCTGCTCAACGGCAGCACGTCCATTCTCTACGAGGGAAAGCCGGTTGGCACGCCGGATGCGGGCGCCTATTGGCGCGTTATCGAACAGCACGGCGTCGTCACTCTCTTCACCGCGCCGACTGCCTTCCGCGCCATCCGCAAGGAGGATCCGGAAGGTGCGCTGATGGATAAATACGACCTGTCGAAACTCCGCGCCCTGTTTCTCGCCGGCGAGCGGGCGGATCCCGACACGCTCACCTGGGCGGAGCAGAAGCTCGTTGTTCCCGTCATTGATAACTGGTGGCAGACGGAAACGGGTTGGCCGGTCGCCGGAAATCCGATCGGGCTGGAATTACTGCCAGTGAAACATGGTTCGGCTGCGGTGCCATTGCCCGGCTACGACGTTCAGGTGCTCGACGATGCCGGTCATCCCGTTGGGCCGGGCACGCTCGGCAATGTCGTCATCAAGCTGCCGATGCCGCCCGGCTGCCTACCGACTTTCTGGAATGCCGACGAGCGCTTCCGTCAAGCCTGCCTTGCCGAATTTCCCGGCTACTACCGCACCGCCGATGCCGGTTATATCGATCAGGACGGCTATATCTTCATCATGTCGCGCACCGACGACATCATCAATGTTGCCGGCCATCGCCTGTCCACGGGGTCGATGGAGGAGGTCTGCGCCAGCCATGCCGATGTCGCCGAATGTGCGGTCATTGGCATCGCCGATCCGATCAAGGGTCAGCTTCCCGTCGGTTTTCTGGTCATCAATGCGAATGTTTCCCGTGAAACAACCGAGATCGAACAAGAGGTCGTGGCGCTGGTGCGTGAAAGAATCGGCCCAGTCGCCGCTTTCAAGACCGCAATCTGCGTCAAACGGCTGCCCAAGACCCGCTCCGGCAAAATCCTGCGCGGCACCATGCAGAAGATTGTCGACAAGGAAAGCTGGAAGATGCCGGCGACGATCGACGATCCCGTGGTGCTCGATGAAATCACCGCTGCCTTGCACGAACGCGGCATCGGCACATGATCTCTTTAGCCGGATTCTGTCTCGCACCGGGTGACGGATGAAAACCAGTCGCAAAACTGCTGTGCCGCTTGGCTTGCCGGTCTGGCGGTGATCAGGAAATAGCCTTCGTTGCCCAATGTCTCGATATCGGAGAGAATCACGAGGTCGCCCCGGTCGATTTCGCGGCGAAAAACCTCCGTCGGGCAGAGCGCGATGCCGTGGCCGGCAATCACGGCGGTGGCGAGCAGATTGAAATCCGGGAACACGGGTCCGCGCGGCGCCTTGTCTGGCTGAAGACCAGCCATGCGGCACCAGTTTAGCCAGCGCTCCGGCGTTTCATCATGCAGAAGATCGGCCAAGGCGATCTCCTCAGCCGTGTCGGGCCGCCCGCGACGTTCCAGATAGATCGGACTGGCGACCGGCCGGTTGGCGCGGGAAAACAGCCGGACGCATTCCCTGCCCTCCCGCTTGTCTTCGCCGAGCGTAATCAGCACGTCGCAATCGGCATCGCTGAACTGCTGTTCGGCCATGGCATAGACCACACGCACATTGATATCCGGATGCAGCGCCAGGAAATCGGCTAGTGCCGGAATTAGCCAGCGCGTCGCGATCGAGGCGATACAGGCGACTGTCAGCTCGCCGGTTGTCTTCAACCGGAATGCCTGTGCCTCCGCCTCGATCCGGGCAAGCGACACGGAGAGCGTCTGGGCGAGCGCGGCCGCCTCGGGCACCAGCCGCACGCTACGCTTTTCGCGCACGAACAGCGGCCGGCCGAACCAGTCCTCGAGCAGCCGGATCTGGTGGCTGACGGCGGCATGCGTCACATGCAATTCGTCGGCTGCCCGGGAAAAGCTGTTGAAACGGGCGGCGGCTTCCAGCACACGCAGGGCGCTCAGCGATGGCAACATGGTCAAGTTTTCCTCACCTCTACGGTGAGAAAGGATCATTTGTTCGGGTGAGGAAATCAAGAGATACCGTGCAATTGGAAGCGGTGATCAACTGCCGCCATCTAAAACGTCAAATTTTCCTTGAGGAAGGTCTAGCTATGTTCGTTCGCAATCTCGCTGAGGTCGAGGAAACCAGCCATTTCGTCGAATGGGGCAGCGGCACCAGCCACCGTCTGCTGACCGAGCGTGATAGAATGGGTTTCACGGTCTGCCACACGGTCGTGAGGGCCAATACGACCTCGCTGCTCGAATACCGCAACCATCTTGAGGCCTGTTATTGTATCGCCGGCAGGGGCGAGGTCGAGGACATGGCTGGAAATGTTTTTTCGATCGTTCCCGGCGATATCTACGTGCTCGACAAGAACGACAAGCACTACCTGCGGGGCGGCAAGGACGAGGATCTGATCCTTGTCAGCATCTTCAATCCGCCGCTCAAGGGCACGGAGCGGCACCGGCTGGATGCGGGCGAAGGCTCCGCCTACTGATTCAGCTTTTAGGCATAAAAAAACCGGATCAGCCGATCCGGTTTTTGCGTGGGAACGATGCGCTCCAATCAGTAGGCGTCGTCTTCGTCTTCATCCTTGCGGTCGGACTTGAGCGCCTTGAGCTTGGAGAAGACAGCATCGGCGTCGATTTCCTTTTCCTCTTCGCGTTCGTAGGAGAAAGGCAGCTTCTCGGTCTCGCGCGAGGCTTCGAGCGTCGCGCCGAGCTCGGCGGCGGTCGGCAACGGGCGGCCCTTGTTGGCGCGTTCGACTTCAAGGTCGAGATCGATCTGCGTGCAGAGGCCAAGCGTGACCGGGTCCATCGCCGTCAGGTTGGTCGAGTTCCAGTGGGTGCGGTCGCGGATCTGCTCGATCGTCGACTTGGTGGTGCCGACGAGACGCGAGATCTGGGCATCCTTCAATTCGGCATGATTGCGAACCAGCCAGAGAATGGCGTTCGGACGATCCTGACGCTTGGAAACCGGGGTGTAGCGCGGACCCTTGCGCTTACTGTCGGGAACGCGCACTTTCGGCTCGGAAAGCTTCAGCTTGTGGTTCGGGTTGCCTTCGGCGCGGGCGATTTCGTCGCGCGACAGCTGACCGGTGCCGATCGGGTCGAGGCCCTTGATGCCCTGCGCGGATTCACCGTCGGCGATGGCCTTCACTTCGAGTGGGTGCAGCTTGCAGAACGTGGCGATCTGCTCGAACGACAGGGCAGTGTTGTCAACAAGCCATACGGCCGTCGCTTTGGGCATAAGCAGTTGTTGAGCCATGGATATAGTCCTTCTGTCCGTCCGCGCCGGTGTCGCGGGCCGTGGGGTGTAACCACTCATTTCCGGGAAATTAGCGCCTCTATACCCTTGTCGTCTCAGAAATGCAATTCTTCTCGATGAAATGACCTTTTGTCTAATGGACGCGGTGCCTTGACCTGATATGTATGCGCCCGAAGAGGGCGTGCACGGGGAGATGTGCCGCTCGGAACTGCCTGCGCAGGGAGGAAATCAATGTCGTCCAAGGTGTATCCGGTCTTGAAATCGGCGCGCGATCGCGCGCTCATCGACAATCAGAAATACCAGAACTGGTATCGCGACAGTATCGAGGACCCCGACAAGTTCTGGGGCAAGCACGGCAAGCGCATCGACTGGTTCAAGCCCTATACCAAGGTCAAGAACACCTCCTTCAAGGGCAAGGTCTCGATCAAGTGGTTCGAGGACGGCCAGACCAACGTTTCCTATAACTGCATCGACCGGCACCTGAAGAAGCACGGCGACCAGGTGGCGATCATCTGGGAAGGCGACAATCCCTATATCGACAAGAAGATCACCTATAACGAGCTTTACGAGCATGTCTGCCGGCTGGCCAACGTGCTGAAGAAGCACGGCGTCAAGAAGGGCGACCGCGTCACCATCTACATGCCGATGATCCCGGAAACGGCCTATGCGATGCTGGCCTGTTCGCGCATCGGCGCGGTGCATTCCGTCGTGTTCGGCGGCTTCTCGCCGGAAGCGCTGGCCGGCCGCATCATCGATTGCGAATCGACCTTCGTCATCACCTGCGACGAGGGCCTGCGCGGCGGCAAGCCCGTGCCGCTCAAGGAAAACACCGATGCCGCGATCGATATCGCCGCGCGCAATCACGTCCATGTCAAGAATGTCCTGGTGGTGCGTCGCACCGGCGGCAAGACCCGCTGGGCGACGGGCCGCGACCTCTGGTATCATCAAGAAGTGCAGAGCGTGAAAGCGCATTGCGAGCCGGCCAAGATGAAAGCCGAGGATCCGCTGTTCATCCTCTATACGTCCGGCTCGACCGGCAAGCCGAAGGGCGTGCTGCACACGACGGGCGGTTATCTCGTGTGGACCGCGATGACGCACGAATATGTCTTCGATTATCATGACGGCGACATCTACTGGTGTACCGCCGATGTCGGCTGGGTCACCGGCCATTCCTATATCGTCTACGGCCCGCTTGCCAATTGCGCCACCACGGTCATGTTCGAGGGTATCCCGACCTTCCCCGATGCCGGTCGTTTCTGGGAGGTCGTCGACAAGCACAAGGTCAACATCTTCTACACGGCGCCGACGGCGCTCCGCTCGTTGATGGGCGCCGGCGACGACTATGTGAAGCGCTCGTCGCGCTCCTCGCTCCGGCTGCTCGGCACAGTCGGTGAGCCGATCAATCCGGAGGCGTGGGAATGGTATTACCATGTTGTCGGCGATGCCCGCAGCCCGATCGTCGATACCTGGTGGCAAACGGAAACCGGCGGCCATATGATCACGCCGCTGCCGGGCGCCATCGATCTCAAGCCGGGTTCGGCAACCGTGCCGTTCTTCGGTGTCAAGCCGGAACTGGTGGATGCGGAAGGCAAGGTGCTGGAAGGGGTGGCTGACGGCAATCTCTGCATCGCCGACAGCTGGCCCGGCCAGATGCGCACCGTCTATGGTGACCACGAGCGCTTCATCCAGACCTATTTCTCGACCTATAAGGGCAAATACTTCACCGGCGACGGCTGCCGCCGCGACGAGGACGGCTATTACTGGATTACCGGCCGCGTTGATGACGTGCTGAACGTCTCCGGCCATCGGCTCGGAACGGCGGAAGTGGAATCGGCGCTCGTGTCGCATCACGATGTCTCGGAAGCGGCTGTCGTCGGCTATCCCCATGACATCAAGGGCCAGGGGATTTATTCCTATGTCACGCTCATGAGCGGCGTCGAGCCGACGGACGACCTGCGCAAGGACCTGATCACCCATGTCCGCAAGGAAATCGGCCCGATCGCCTCGCCCGACAAGATCCAGTTCGCCCCCAGTCTGCCGAAAACCCGCTCCGGCAAGATCATGCGTCGCATTCTGCGCAAGATCGCCGAGGATGATTTTGGCGCGCTCGGCGATACCTCGACGCTTGCCGATCCGGCTGTCGTCGATGATCTGATCGCGAACCGGCAGAACAAGAAGTAGGTCGATTTCCCTTTCTCCCTGCCGGGGAAAAGGTGCCCGAAGGGCGGATGAGGGACCGAAGGACCTAGATATGCTGCTCCAGTCTCCGTCCTCCTCGCCCTCGTGGCGGGGATCCAGCGACCCGACGTCCGTCGGGTCAAAAGACTCTTTCAGCCCAACGACTTGGGCTGGCTGGATTCCTGTGACAAGCACAGGAATGACGGCGATCTTGGATGCTACCAAGCGAACGGACAGTTACGTCAAGCGTTGAACATCTCATAGCATCCGCGCGTTGATAATCCGGTTTGCTCCTTCCGACCTGTCCATCGTCCGCTTGCACTCTGCGATTCTCCAACCTCCCAAGAGCGAGAGTTCACGTCACCAGAACGACGACGCACATTCCTTCGACTTCCGTCCGCCCCCATAGGGCCTGACATAACCCGCCGACAGCATTTCCTGAGCCGGATTCCGTCCGTCAGAAAAGCTGATATCGGCGAGGACCCGGCCGAAATATTTGTCACCGGAAATATGGAAAAGCTGGATCTCCGGTTGGTCTCTGATCAGGTCGGTCAGGGCTTCCCGCGCTTGCCTTCCGGCATCGCGCGTCGCGGCACAGGAAGACTTCAGTTCCGGGGCGTCGATGCCGCGCAGGCGCACAAAGACTTCCATCGTCTGCTGCGGCCAGGGCCGCGCCGCGACCAGGATCGTGTCGCCGTCAATAACGCGGATGATCTCAGCGCTCACTGGCCCTGCGATTTCCATGCGCCGGCTAGATTCAAAGGCAAGTGCTTGCCCGGCCATCGAAAGAGCCAACAGGGTTGCGAAGAGGTGGGGACGAGTGCAAAACATTATGATTAGGAAAATATACCGATCACGACGCAAAGACAACAGGAATTATTTCCTTAAAAATCGATGGCGCGACCATTGATCTCCCAGTCGCCAAACCGAGAGGGTTCGGCGCCGCCGCGTCCGCCCAGTTCCTCGGGTAGTTCCGCTGGCTTCTGTGTCCGCCGGCGTTCTTCCGCCTCGGCAAGGGCGCGTTTGGCGGCCGGTGTCAATGGCTTGCGCGGCTCGACTTGTTGATTATCATTATCGTTCAGCATGCGAATTTCCGGTAAAAAGTTGAAGAAACAGCCGTCGGTCACCATCATATAGGAAACTCGCGTGCTGGCGAAACCATGATTCACGTGAAACGCTGGCAGATTTGGGAGACCGATTGATGAATCTGATGCGCACCGCGATGCTTCTGGCCTTTATGACCGCATTGTTCATGGCGGTCGGATTCTTGATCGGCGGCAGAGGCGGTATGATGATCGCACTGGTGATCGCTGCCGGCATGAATTTCTTCTCCTACTGGAATTCCGACAAGATGGTGCTGCGCATGTACCGCGCTCAGGAGGTCGATGAGCGCTCGGCGCCTGAATATTATGGCATTGTCCGGGATATGGCGCACAATGCCGGCCTGCCGATGCCCAAGGTCTATGTGATCGACAATCCACAGCCGAACGCCTTCGCTACCGGCCGCAATCCTGAAAATGCCGCCGTTGCAGCCTCGACGGGTCTTCTGCATGCTCTGAATTATGACGAGGTCGCTGGCGTCATGGCCCATGAACTGGCGCATGTGCAGAACCGCGATACGTTGACCATGACACTGACGGCGACGCTGGCCGGTGCGATCTCGATGCTCGGCAATTTTGCTTTCTTCTTCGGCGGAAACCGTGAAAACAACAATCCGCTCGGCTTCATCGGCGTGCTCGTGGCAATGATCGTCGCGCCGCTTGCAGCAGCCATCGTTCAGATGGCGATTAGCCGGACACGCGAATATTCCGCCGACCGGGGTGGCGCCGAAATCTGCGGCAAGCCGCTGGCGCTTGCCTCGGCGCTGGCCAAGATCTCGAACTTTTCCCATCAGGTGCCGAACGACGATGCCGAGCGCAATCCGGCAACGGCCCATATGTTCATCATCAATCCACTGTCCGGCGAGCGCATGGACAACCTGTTTTCCACCCATCCGGCCACCGAAAACCGCATTGCCGCGCTTGAACAGATGGCGCGAGAGATGCAGTCGGTCTCGACGCCGCCGGTCAGGGCTGATAATCCGGGGCGCAAATCGCGCTCCGTGCCGCCGACAGGCTGGGGTCGCGGTGGTTCCGAACCACCGAAAGGTCCCTGGTCTTGACATCCGACGACGACAAGAACGCTTCGCATCCGAAACGAAACCGCCGCGTACCCCGCCGAGGGGAACAAGGTGCAGATACCACGGCCATCCAGCGCAGTGAAAAGCCCGGAATCCGGGCTCGCCAGGCAGCCGCCAAGATGCTGGCCGCCGTCATTGACCGCAAGACGTCGCTGGATGGCATGCTCGATGCCAACAATGGCAATCCGGTCTATCGTGAACTGAACGAGGCGGACCGCGCGCTGGTTCGCGCGATCCTCAATTCGGCGCTGCGCCAGTTGCCGCGTATCGAGGCAATAATCGGCTCGCTACTGCAAAATCCGTTGCCGGCAGGCGCGCGGGCACTTGATCACGTGTTAACGGTCGCCGCCGCGCAAATTCTTTATCTTGATATTCCCGATCATTCGGCTGTCGATCTCGCGGTCGAGCAGGCGCAGATTGATCCGCGCAACCGGCGCTTTGCCAGTCTCGTGAATGCCGTTCTGCGCCGCATGTCGCGCGAGAAACAGGAGCTGATCGAGACTGTCGGCGCCAAAATCCCGGCCATTCCCGCCTGGTTCCACAAGCGGCTGGTCGCCTATTACGGCGCCGAGGAAGCGGCCCGTATTGCCGACGCCTTGCTGACCCCTGCCGCCATCGACCTGACGGTGAAATCGGATGCCGAAGGCTGGGCGGGGAAACTGAACGGCCGCCTGTTGCCGACGGGTTCCGTGCGGCTCGCCGCATTTTCCGGCGCCGTGCCGACACTTGAAGGTTTCGAGGATGGCGAATGGTGGGTGCAGGACGCAGCCGCCGCCCTTCCCGCCCGGCTGTTCGGCTCCCTGGATGGCAAGCGTGTCGTCGATCTCTGCGCCGCTCCCGGCGGCAAGACTGCACAGTTGATTCAGGCAGGCGCCGATGTCACCGCGCTCGACCAGTCGGCAAGCCGGTTGAAGCGCCTGCAGGGCAATCTTGCCCGTCTCGGATTGAATGCGGTAACGCAGGAGATCAACATGGCCGATTTCCGCACCGACGAGCTGTTCGATGCGGCCTTGCTCGATGCGCCCTGCTCCTCGACCGGCACGATCCGCCGTCATCCCGATGTGCTCTGGACCAAGGGGCCTGAAGATATCGAGAAATTGGCCGCGTTGCAGGAAAAGCTGTTGCGCCACGCGCTGACCCTGGTCAAGCCGGGCGGTGTCGTGGTCTTTTCCAATTGCTCGCTTGACAAGCGCGAGGGTGAAGAGGTGGTGGAGCGGGTTCTTGCCAATGGCGGCTGTGAACGCGTGGCGATCGATCCGGCCGATTGGCCGGGACTTGAAGTCGCCATCACGCCGTTGGGTGAATTTCGCACCACGCCGGCCATGATCGCGCCCGAGGATGGTTATGCCGGCGGCCTTGACGGCTTCTATGCGGTCATCCTGCGCCGTAACGCCTAGATTTTGTTCATCAACAGGCAGATTCGGGCCGTCAATTGACGGATTCTCCGCGTTTGCCTAACAATGGTGCGACGATCCATAAAAGTTTAATGACTTTTCAGGCAGGATCGGTGTCCTAGTTGTATCTGGTACGGACAGCCGTCATTCCCGTTTCCCTGCGGCATGACCCCGTCCGGAAATGGGGGAAGACGCAGGCGTCGATGATGCAGATTTCGGACCGGCAAAGGCTTCTCTATCTGTATCTGCGTGAGGCTTGGCGCCGCTTCTCGCGACGGCTTGCCTTGGGCCGGAATTCCGCGCTGCGTTTCGCCGGCACCGCGCCGGACCGCCTCATTGTCGCCCCGACCGATCTGCGTGCCGTCGATCCCTTCGTCGCCCAGGAAATCCTGCAGGGGCGTTTTCCGCTGGCCGGCCGTGCGTTGGATACGGAAGGCGAGTCTCCCTTCGAGATCGACCTGCCCTCGCGTGAATTCGGCGTCCGTCTGCATTCCTTCGGCTGGGTGCGCCATATGCGCTCGGTCAAGGACGAGGAATCCCTCGGCCAGCTGCGCAGCATCGTCAATGACTGGATCGCCACCCATGGCCGCTCTATCGGCGGCATCGCCTGGGAAGCCGATATCCTTGCCCAGCGCATTATTTCCTGGCTGTCGCATTCGCCGATCATCCTGCGCAATGCCGAGCATCCGTTCTACCGCCGTTTCCTGAAGAGCCTCGCTTTCCAGGTGCGCTACCTCAAGCACATCACCGACACGACGCCCGACGGCGAAGCGCGGCTGAGGGCGCGTATCGCGCTCGCCATGGCCTCCGTCGCCATGCCGGCCTCGGCAAATACGATCCGCAAGGCGGCGCGCAATCTCGATCAGGAGCTCGACCGGCAGATTCTTGCCGACGGTGGCCACAGTTCGCGCAATCCGCGGGCCGGCCTCGAGCTGCTGTTCGACCTGCTGCCGCTACGCCAGACCTATGTCAATCTTGGCCATGACGTGCCGCAACGGCTGATTTCCTGTATCGACCGCATGTATCCGGCGCTGCGTTTCTTCCGCCATCAGGGTGGCGAGTTGGCTCTGTTCAACGGCGCGACCTCGACGCTCGGCAATGAGTTGATGTCGGTCCTGCGTTACGACGAGACCGCTGGCGCGGCGTTCAAGGCGCTGCCGCTGATCGAGTACGAGCGCCTGGCGACCGGCAATGTCGTCATCATCATGGATACCGGAATGCCGCTGTCGGCGGAATTGTCGCGCACGGCCCATGCCGGCTGCCTGTCGTTCGAAATGTCCTCGGGACGATATCGCTTCGTCATCAATTCCGGATCACCAAAGTTCGCCGGCGAACGATTCCGCCAGCTGGCCCGCCTGACAGCAGCGCATTCGACCGTAACGATCAACGATCGTTCGTCGTGCCGCTTCTCGGAATCGCGGTTTCTTGGTCCCATTGTCACCGGTGGCGTCTCGAAGGTCGCGGCGCGCCGTGAGGAGCGTCAGGGCCAGCCGGATGCGATCATCGCCAGCCATGACGGCTATACCGGCGCCTTCGGTCTGGTGCACGAGCGCGATCTCAGCATCAATGCCCAGGGAAATATGGTGCGCGGTCGCGATCGACTGCACCAGCCGGATGGTACCGAGCCCGCGGACACCAACACGGCCACGGCTGTAGCGCGCTTTCACATCCACCCGTCGATCACGCTGCGCCAGCACAGTCCGCACGAGATTTACCTGACAGCGCCCGATGGCGAAACCTGGCTGTTCACCTGCCGCGACAGCGAAGTGGTGATCGAGGAGGACATCTTCTTCGCCGACCCCTCCGGCGTGCGCAAGAGTTCGCAGATCACGGTCACCTTCGCCGCCGCTTCGCAACCGGAAATCCAGTGGATTTTCACCCGCGAAGGCTGACAATCGCACCTGCAGCACGGACTCGGCGCTGAGCCCGGTTTCTTCGCGGGAAAAGCTGTGTTAACGGCAGGCGGACATCTTCCGGCCCCGATATCCGGCGCCGCCCCCAAGGAGCTTGATGATGGCTGTCGCCTCCAAGAAAATTCCCGCCCCCGATCAGGTCACCGTTCGCACCGCGCTTCTGTCCGTTTCTGACAAGACCGGTATCGTTGATCTCGCCCGCGCGCTGCACGACAAGGGCATCCATCTCGTCTCGACCGGCGGCACGCACAAGGCACTGTCGGATGCCGGTCTGCCGGTGACCGACGTGTCCGAGATCACCGGTTTTCCGGAAGTCATGGATGGCCGGGTCAAGACGCTGCATCCGGGTGTGCATGGCGGCCTTCTGGCAATCCGTGACGATCAAGAGCATGTCGAGGCGATGACGACGCATGGCATCAAGGGCATCGATCTCGCCGTCATCAATCTCTATCCGTTTGAGGATGTGCGCGCCAAGGGCGGCGATTACCCGACGACTGTCGAGAATATCGATATCGGTGGTCCGGCGATGATCCGCGCCTCCGCGAAGAACCACGCCTATGTCACTATCATCACCGATGCCTCCGATTATGCCGGCCTGATCGCCGAACTCGGCGCCGGTGCCGCTACCACCTTCTCTTTCCGCCAGAAGATGGCCGCCAAGGCCTATGCGCGCACCGCCGCCTATGACACCGCCATCTCCGGCTGGTTCGCCGAGGCGCTTGACACGCCGATGCCGCTTCACCGCACCATCGGCGGCGTGCTGAAGGAAGAGATGCGCTACGGCGAAAATCCGCACCAGAAAGCCGGATTCTATCTTACCGGCGAAAACCGTCCGGGCGTCGCGACGGCGACGCTGCTGCAGGGCAAGCAGCTTTCCTACAACAATATCAACGACACCGACGCCGCCTTCGAACTCGTTGCCGAGTTCCTGCCGGAAAAGGCGCCGGCCGTTGCCATTATCAAGCATGCCAACCCCTGCGGCGTCGCCACCGGGTCGACCCTGCTCGAAGCCTATGAGCGGGCGCTGGCCTGCGATTCCACCTCGGCCTTCGGCGGCATCATTGCGCTGAACCAGGAACTCGATGGCGCAACAGCTCAGGAAATCGTCAAGCTGTTCACCGAAGTGATCATCGCGCCTTCAGTCAGCGAAGCTGCCCGCGTCGCCATCGCCGCCAAGCCGAACCTGCGTCTGCTGGTCACCGGCGCCCTGCCCGATCCGCGCATTCCCGGTCTGTCGGCCAAGACCGTTGCCGGCGGTCTGCTGGTCCAGACGCGCGACAACGGCATGGTCGAGGACCTGGAACTGAAGGTCGTCACCAAACGCGCGCCCACAGTGCAGGAACTGGAAGACATGAAGTTCGCCTTCAAGGTCGCCAAGCATGTGAAGTCCAATGCCGTCGTCTATGCCAAGGATGGCCAGACCGTCGGTATCGGCGCCGGCCAGATGAGCCGCGTCGATTCCGCCCGTATCGCCGGCCTGAAAGCCGAGGAAGCCGCCAAAACGCTCGGTCTTCCCGCCCCGCTCACCCGCGGCTCCGCCGTCGCCTCGGAAGCCTTCCTGCCCTTCGCCGATGGCCTGTTATCGATGATTGCAGCCGGCGCCACCGCTGTCATCCAGCCCGGCGGCTCGATGCGCGACCCTGAAGTCATCGCTGCCGCCGATGAAGCCGGCGTCGCCATGGTCTTCACCGGAATGCGCCATTTCAGGCATTGATCGGGTAAAGTTGCTCAGGACGCTGCCATCTTGATGACAGTCAGACTGCTGACAAACTCACAAGCCGATTGTTTGAGAATGCGGCAACCCACTCTCCCTCATCCTCGCCCTCGTGGCGGGGATTCAGTGACCCGACGTCTGTCGGGTCAAAAGACTCTTTCAGCTCAATGACTTGGGCTGACTGGATTCCTGTGACGAGCACAGGAATGACGGAGAGGATGGTGGCTTCAGACGTCCCAAATAACCTCCGGGATCGCGGAAAGATGACTTTGTCGGCACACTGACCGCCATCTTGATGGCAGCGTCTTTGCAATCCATATTTGAATCTACTCGGGAGCTTCAAATATGGCAGAACCGCAATTGTCAGTCCGTAGCGCCAGAGCCCGCGATCTGGCTCACCGCTTGGCCCGTCGCGAAAACCGTTCTGTCGCCGAAATCGTCGAGCGTGCGCTCGAATTCTATGAAAGCCGCGAAACGGGCCGTGAACCCGCTGCCGTTTTCTACCAGCGGCTGGCCAGTAGTTACGGCACAGATATCGATCTCGATGCTGTTATCGGCGAGAACCGGCGTCCTCATGCCGGGCCTGAGCTTTGATCTTCCTCGACACCAATGTCATTTCGGAGACGCTGCGAAAAGAGCCCTCGGAAGCAGTTCTTCCCTGGCTGATACGCCACGATCCGGAGATCGCCCTCTCATCCGTTGCAATCGCCGAGATCGCTTTCGGCATCCAGAAGATTGTTCCCGATCAGCGTTCGATCCTGCTTGAGCAGGGATTGAACGATTGGCGTAGACGCTTTTCCGGTCGAATCTTCGCCCTGACTGAAGAAGCGGCAATGGCCTATGGTGACATCATGGGGACGGCATACAGGCAAGGACGTGGCATGTCCGCTCCGGATGGAATGATTGCCGCCATTGCCCGGGTGAACGGCGGACGCTTGGCGACACGTAATCTCTCCGATTTCAGCACGACAGGTCTTGAGTTGATATCGCCTTGGGAATTCTAACCCAATGGACTTTGCGGCTTACACCGGTCTGTTCGCCGGATAAGGAGTCTTGAGCAGAATCACCAGGCCCACGCCGAGAAAGATTACCAGCGTCATCATCCCCGCGTGCGCCGATCCGGTGATCAGGGTCACGGTGGAGACCGAGGCGGGTGCGAGGAAGCTCGTCGCCCGACCGGACAGGGCGTAAAGCCCGAAATAGCGGCCGGCTTCTTCTGGCGTAACGCTGCGGGCGAGATAGGAGCGCGCCGAGGCCTGTACCGGGCCGAAAGCGAGGCCGATCAGCAGACCGTAGAGAATATAAGCTTTTTCCGCTGCCGTTGCGAACAGTCCGCCGCCGTCGTCCTTGGACAGTTGCAGCAAGCCGAACAGCGTATAGCCGGGGCCGGTCGAGACGATGCCGATCGTGGCGATCGTCAGGCAGATGAGGCTGGCGGTGACGATGACCTTGGAGCCGAGTTTCGCGTCCAGGCGGGCGGCATAGAGGCAGCCGCCAATCGCCACGACATTCAGAATGATGCCGTAAACGCCCAATTCCAATGTTTGCCAGGCGAACATGCCGGCGGCGAAGGTTCCGCCCAGCGCCAGAAGCCCGTTGACGCCATCCTGAAAGATCATCCGGGCGACGAGAAACCGCAGGATGCCGGGGCGATGTTTCAATTCGCCGATTGTGTGGCGAAGCTCGGCCATGCCGTTGCGGACGGCGGTCGAGGCCGGTATCCGGGATCGCGGCGCATCCGGCGTGAACAGAAACATCGGCAGGATGAAGACGAAATACCAGAGCGCCGAGATCGGCCCCGTGACGCGCGCATCGGCCCCGCTTGCAGCATCGATCCCGAACAGAGGATCAAGCCCCAGAATTGTTTTGCCGGATTCCGGATTGCCTGCCAGGAACAGAACGACAGCGATCAGCACGATCATGCCGCCGAGATAACCGAGCCCCCAGGCGAGATTGGAGATGCGCCCGGCCTCCTTCTCGCTCACCAACCGCGGCATCATCGAGTCGTTGAAGACGATCGAGAACTCTGCGGCGATCGCAGCGAGGATGATGAGAAGGAAGGGATAGATCAGCGGCGATCCCGGCGTGGCAAACCAGAGAAACGCCAGCGATACGATCTTGATGACAGCGAAAAAGACGATCCAGGGTTTTCGTGCGCCTGTCTGGTCGGCGATCGAGCCGAGCACCGGCGACAGGATGGCAATAATGATGCCGGATATGGTGATCGTATAGCCCCACATCGCCTGCCCATAGACGGGATCGTCCGTGAGCCGGGAAACGAAATAGGGGCCGAAAATGAAGGTGATGATGACCGTGAAGAACGGCTGGGCCGCCCAGTCGAACAGCATCCAGCCGGCGATGCCGGCGCGCGATACGTTTGGCTCGTCGCCGGCCCCTGCCGTGGTGTTGTTCACCCGATTCTCCGCTGCCACCTCATCCCGACGCCGACAGTGTCACCTCGTCCGGTTCTGTGCAAGATCGCTGAGCAGGCCGGCTGCAACGGTAATCTTCGCCAGCGTCGTTTCCCCCTTTTCGGTCAGTTGCGTCAGCTGATCGGTGACACGGGAGATGCGGATCCGGTCGCCATCCTGCCACGCACCGACGGGATTGCGCTCGTCCTTCTTGTCGTTCAGTACAGCAATGGTGATGTCCTTGCGCGCAGTCGCGATGTCGTTGATGCTGCGCGACAGAGCCATCGCCTCATATTGTTCGGTGGCCGAAACGCGCTCCGCCGCCGCCAGCAGCCTGGCGATCCGCAGGTTCTGCGTCACGCCGAAATAGCTCTGCGCCGTGCGGGCAAGCGTCACGCCGGTATCGGCGGAAATCTGGATGATTTCCGGCATGAAGGTCATGACCGCGAGCGAGGCAATCTCATCGGCAAGGGCGGCAGGCACGCCACGTTCGGCGAAATAGGCAGCCCGCTGGCGCACTTCCGCCGTGGCATCTTCCGGAATGGCGCTTTTCAGCGTCGATTTCAGCTTCTGCAGGGCGTCCCGCAGTTCCTGGATCGCTTCGCCGAGCGGCGCCTGCATCGCCCTGGTCCTGAGCGTGCGTTCGGTAACGATCGCGAAGATATGCGCCACTTCGAGGTAGAGTTCGTTCTGGACCACGCCACTGATGACATTGTCGAGCGCGTCGATCTCGCCGTTGATGCGTCTCAGGTCGTAGCCATCGCGGGTCAGGATGGCGGCCTTCACCACATTGGCGGGCATGAAGCCGGTCTGGTCGATCAGCGTGCTGACGAAGGGCGGCCCGCCGCGGTTGATGACGTCATTGGCGAGAACCGTCGCGATGATCTCGCGGCGCAGACGGTGCTCGTTGATGTCATTGGCATGCGCCTTGTGCATCTTGGCGGGGAAATAATCCCTGAGCGTCGCCACGAGGTAGGGATCATCAGGCAGTTCGCTGGCGATGATCTCGTCGAACAGCACGATCTTGGCATAGGAGAGCAGCACACCAATTTCCGGCCGCGTCAGCGCCTTGCCGCTCTGGTAGCGTTCGGACAGGGCCTGATCGTTCGGCAGTACCTCCACCTTGCGGTTGAGATGTCCGTCCGCTTCCAGCCGGGTCATGAGCCGGGCAAGGCCTGTCCGGTTGCCGGCGCCCAGCATTTCCGTGAGCGAGATCGACAGCGACTGCTCGTAGTTGTTGCGCAGCACCAGTGCCGCCACCTCGTCGGTCATCGAGGCCAGAAGCGTGTTGCGCTTGGCCCGTGTCAGGCGGTTGTCGCGCATGGCCGAGGCAAGCGCGATCTTGATGTTGACCTCCAAGTCAGAGGAATTGACGCCGGCGGAATTGTCGATGGCGTCGGAATTGCAGCGTCCGCCCTTGAGGCCGAAGCCGATGCGGCCGCGCTGGGTGACGCCGAGATTGGCACCCTCGCCGATCACCTTGGCACCGACTTCGTCCGCGGTGATGCGGATCGGATCATTGGCGCGGTCGCCGACATCGGCATCCGTTTCACTCGCGCCGCGCACATAGGTGCCGATACCGCCGAACCAGAGCAGGTCGACCGGGCTTTTCAGAATGGCCGTCATGATTTCGAATGGTGTCGCCTGGCTCTTGTCTATGCCGATCGCCGCCATCGCCTGCGGTGTCAGCGTCACGGATTTTTCCGTGCGCGGAATGATCATGCCGCCCTTCGACAACAGGGATTTGTCGTAATCCTGCCAGCTGGAGCGCGGCAGGTTGAACATGCGCTTGCGCTCGGCGAAGGATTTTTCGATATCCGGGTCAGGATCGATGAAGATGTCGCGGTGATCGAAGGCCGCCAGCAACCGGATCTTCTCCGAGAGCAGCATGCCGTTGCCGAACACGTCGCCCGACATGTCGCCGACACCGGCGACAGTGAAGGGCGTCGCCTGGATGTCGATATCCATCTCGCGGAAATGCCGCTTGACGGTTTCCCAGGCACCCCGCGCGGTGATGCCCATCTTCTTGTGGTCGTAACCGGCCGAACCGCCAGAGGCAAAGGCGTCATCGAGCCAGAAGCCGGCTTCCTGTGCGAGCCCGTTGGCGGTGTCGGAGAAGGTCGCCGTGCCCTTGTCGGCGGCAACGACGAAATAGGGATCGTCGCCATCGAGCCGCAGTGTGTTTGCCGGCGGCACGACATCCTGCCCGACGATATTGTCGGTAATGGAAAGCATCGTGCGGATATAGGTCTTGTAGGCCTCGGTGCCGGCCTTGAAAATCTCGTCGCGCGTGCCGCCCGCTGGCAATTGCTTCGGATAGAAGCCACCCTTGGCGCCAACCGGCACGATGACGGCGTTCTTGACCTGCTGTGCCTTGACGAGGCCGAGCACTTCCGTGCGGTAATCCTGGGCGCGGTCCGACCAGCGCAATCCGCCGCGCGCCACCTTGCCGAAGCGCAGGTGCACACCCTCGACCTCGGTGCCGTAGACGAAGATTTCGCGGAAGGGTCGCGGTTCCGGCAGGCCGTCGAGAACCTTCGGATCGAGCTTGAAGGCCAGCATTGCCTTCGGATGTCCATCGGCGTCGCGCTGGAAATAGTTGGTACGCAGCGTCGCCTCGACGGCGTTGACATAGCGGCGCAGGATCTGGTCCTCGTCGAGGCTCGGAACGGCGTTCAGCGCGCCCTCGATGGCCGCCTTCAGCACCGCCATGCGCTTGCCCTTCGGCTTGTCATCCATCGCCGGGTCCATGCGGGTGACGAACAGCCGGAAAATATCGCCGGCGATGGCCGGATATTTGTTCAGCGTATCGGCGAGATAGCCCTGCGAATAGGTGATGCCGGTCTGGCGCAGGTAGCGCGCATAGGCGCGCAACACCGTGACCTCGCGTGCGGTCAATCCGGACAGCAGGATCAGCCGGTTGAAGCTGTCATCCTCGATCAGGCCGTTCCAGGCGGCGAGATACGCCTCTTCCAGCATCGGCCCGGTCTTGTCGAGGTTCAGCACATGGCCGTCGCGGTGGATCAGTTCCATGTCGTGTAGCACGACCAGCCGCTCGCCACCTTTGGTGCTCGAAACGCTGATGTCATGCGTCTGCTCGCTGATGACGCGAAAACCGAGATTTTCGAGCAGTGGAACGCGGTGCGAAAGTGACACTGGCTCACCGGCATGGAAAATCTTCAGCTCCAGCGATTCCGGACCCTTGCCACGCTTCTGGTAGAAGGCGATGCGGATCGGGTCATCCGGCGAGCAGGCGGCGATATCCGCGAGATCGGCATGGGCTTCAGCCGGCGTGAACGCCGCCTGGTAGGCCTCGTTGACGGAAATCGTCACGCCATCGTGGCGGGCGAGCAGGTTGAACCGGTCGATCCAGCGGGTGACGATGTCGCGCACTGCATTTTCGAGCTTGGCCTGCGGCACGCGCGGCGTCTTGCCGCCGGAGCGGCCGATGATGAAATGCACGCGCGCCAGGCCGCCTTCCGGGAAAGCCGGGTAATAGGCCGAGACCCGGCCGTCATAGACTGTTTTCAGGTACAGGCCGATCTTTTCGCGGACATCGGAATCATATTGCTCGCGCGGCACATAGACGATGACGGAAACGAAACGATCGAAATGGTCGATGCGCGGCAGGACGCGGATGCGCGGGCGGTCGGCCAATTCGTTGATCTGCTCGCAAAAGGTCGCAAGCAGTCCGACATCGATCTGGAACAGATCGTCGCGCGGATAGGATTCGAGCGTGTTGGCCAGCATCTTGCCGGAATGGCTCTGCGGGTCATAGCCGAAATGGTCGACGATCTTCTCGATCTTGTGCCGCAGCAGCGGAATTTCGGCAGCCTGTCGAGTGTAGGCGGTCGAGGTGAACAGGCCGACGATGCGCAACTCGCCCGTCACATTGCCGTCCGCGTCGAAGCGCTTGACGCCGATATAATCCATATAGGCGCGGCGATGGACGACCGATTTCACATTGGCCTTGGTGACGATCAGGAAATCCGGGCCGTTGAGGAAAGCGAGGATTTCCGGCGTGGTCAGCACCGCGTCCTTGCCCTGGCGCAACACGCGCACATCGGGATTGGAGAGGATACCGAGCCCCCCGCCCTCGCCGCGTTCGACCGTCGCATTCTCACCCCTGCCGGAATAGGTGTATTCGCGCATGCCGAGGAAAGTGAAATTGTTGGCGCGCAGCCAGCGCAGGAAGGCCAGTGCCTCGTCACGGTCGCCCTTTTTCTTGGCCGGTGCGTGATTTTCCAGCTCGCCCATCGCCTGATCGAGCAGCACCGTCATCTGTTTCCAGTCACCGACGGCCTGATGCACCTGCGACAGGACATTTTCGATCCGTTCCTTCAGGTCTCGGGCTTCCGCATCCGTCAGCTTCGACAGGTGGATCTGGATATGGCTGAAGCGGGTCTCCGGATCGCTCTTCTCTTCCGGCACGAAGACCTTAGCCGGCTTGCCCGGCGCGAGCACCAGAATGGGGTGAACGGCCAGATGAATGTCGCGGTGCGTGCTGGTCACCTCACCCATGACCGAGTCATAGAGAAACGGCATGTTGCGGTCGGTAACCGACAGGATCGAGACCTCGGTTCCGTTCGGCGTGACGCCGTTGACGGTCTCGACGGAGACCACGGGGCCGCCGGTTTCACCGCGGCTGACGTCCTTCAGCGCATGGGCCGCGGTCAGCGCCAGCATGTCCGGCGTATACGCGTCGAGATCGTCATGGCTGGCGCGGCGGAACAGGATTTCCGGCGACAGCATCTTCAATCCGAGCGCCTTGCCGGCCTCACCGACGACACCGAAATGCCGGTCCTTCTTCGGGTTGTATTTGGTGCCCATGACAGTCTCTCCCCGCAATCACCATTTCGCCGAACCTAACAGAAGAATGGTCGTTGGCGATTGTTTTTGTAGCCGTTTTTGCTCCGGATGGATCAAATTCGGAATGGAATCATGAAAATTTCGACGAAAACAGACCGATTTTCGGATTAAATCGGTTGTATTGCGTCCATTCGATCCTGCTTATCCACCGCTGATTTTTCCCCCGTCGTGTTTTTACAGGTGCTGTTGACAGCGGCATGACTGTCGGGCGATCAGATGATGTCGAAACAACGGAATTCCTGAAATGTCCGAGACCCCCTCCGGTGCCGTCATCGTCATTTCCAGCCATGTGATTCGCGGCTCCGTCGGCAACCGGGCGGCGGTTTTCGCGCTCGAGACTCTCGGTTATCCGGTCTGGGCCGTCCCCACCGTCATTCTTCCCTGGCATCCCGGCCACGGCCCCTCCACGCGGGTGACGATCGGCGCGGAGGAATTCGATAGGTTGATCGACGACCTGATCCGCGCGCCCTGGATCGGCGAGGTCCGCGCCGTTCTCTCCGGTTATCTCGGCGGTTCCTATCAAGCGGAAGGCGTTGCCCGGCTGGTGGAAGCACTAAGGCAAAAAAATCCCGATCTGTTCTATGCCTGCGATCCGGTCATGGGCGATATCGGCGGCCTCTATGTGCCGGAGACGACGGCGATTGCCATGCGCGACAGGCTGCTGCCGCTGGCTTCGCTCGCCACGCCCAATCGGTTCGAACTATCCTGGCTCTGCGGCGCGGCGCTGGAAACCAACGCCGTCATCCTCGAGGCTGCCCTGTCGCTCGGGCCTGCCCGCATGCTCGTCACCTCGGCGATCCCGATGATGCAGGGCAGCACCGGCAATCTCTATCTGTCGGGAAACTCCGCGCTGCTCGCCGAGCACCGGCTGATCGACAATCCGCCAAACGGCACGGGCGATCTGCTTGCCGCCCTGTTCGTCGCGCGGCTCTTGGAAGGCATGAACGAGGAGCGCGCCCTGCAGCTTTCGACAGCCAGCGTCTTCGAGGTTATCGCCCGTACACGAAAACGCGGCGAGGATGAGCTAACGCTGGAACGTGACGCGGCCAGCCTGTCGACGCCGATGGCCATGGTGCAGATGCGCCGGCTGATGCATCCGGGGCAGAAGCGCCGGTCTTAATGGCGCCTCGGGCAGGTTCCGCTTGCCACTTACCGTCTTGGCGAATAAACCGGATCGATCCTGAAGGGCGAAGAAATCTTGCGGGCATCACCGGTTATTTGCATGTGTGCGGCGCACAAGGTTGTGTCGTTGAAGCCGCAGGCATGCGATGTACATCGTAACTGTCTTATATAGTCGGAGTGATAGAGCACCATGCAGCGTTTTCCGAAGCAATTGCTGAACGGCTACAACAATTTCATGAGCGGCCGCTATAATGAGCAGCAGCAGCGTTACAAGGCCTTGGCCGAAACCGGACAGCAGCCCAAAGCCCTCGTCATTGCCTGTTGTGACAGCCGCGCCGCACCGGAAACCATCTTCGACAGCGGGCCAGGTGAACTGTTCGTCGTCCGCAACGTCGCGAACCTGATGCCGCCCTATGAGCCGGATGGTCATTATCACTCCACCTCGGCTGCCCTCGAATTCGCGGTTCAGGTGCTGAAGGTCAGCGATATCGTCGTGATGGGCCACGGCCGCTGCGGCGGCATCAAGGCAGCGCTCGATGTCAACGCCGAGCCTCTGTCTCCGGGCGATTTCATTGGTCGCTGGATGCATCTTCTGAAGCCTGCCGCCGAACAGATCCAGAGCAATGAGGTCATGACTGCGGGTGAACGCCAGCGGGCGCTCGAACGCGTCTCCATCCGCAATTCGCTCGCCAATCTGCGCACCTTCCCCTGCGTCCAGATCCTCGAGCAGCGCGGCAAGCTGCAATTGCACGGCGCCTGGTTCGATATTTCCACAGGTGAACTCTGGGTCATGGACGCCAAGACCGGCGACTTCGGTCGGCCTGGCATGTGATTTTGGGCTGGCTGCTCGAGGGGAATGGGTGGCTGACCATGGGCTCGGAACCACTCATAGCCCCCGGGAGGTGGCTTTGTTCTCTGTCACCTCCTCCAAACTCCGTCATCCTCGGGCTTGACCCGAGGACCTGCTGGTGTCGCACCTTGCTCGCAGTGAACGCTTTTCCAACCCTCATCACCGTTTTTCGCCGCGCCCGCTGATGGATCCTCGGGTCAAGCCCGAGGAGGACGGAGTATGAGGTGGCGCCTTCGCACCCACCAGTCGTGTCCTTCACGCGAGGCGCGACCGGCAGCACGCATCAACGCTCCCCAAAACAAAAAATCCGCAGCCCGGTCTCCCGAACTGCGGATGATCTCATCCCAACGAAGTTGCCTCAGCCGCCGTCGATTTCCTGGCCGATGATGGCGATTGCCTGCTGGTAGACGCTGGCGGCGTTCCAGCCCTGAATGGCGCCGAAATTGCCCGAACCCGGCTGATAGCCGCCGCCGGCGCTCCAGCCGTGGCCGCGCAGGAAGTTGGCGGTGGAGTTAAGCGCGTCGGCTTTCGAGCGGACCATATCGACATGGCCATTGCCGTCACCATCGACGCCGTATTTCAGGACGTTGGCCGGCAGGAACTGCGTCTGGCCGATTTCACCGTGCGCTGCGCCGCGCGCATCTGGGCTGAGGTCGCCGCGCTGCACGAGGGTCAGCGCCGCATAGAGCTGGTTGGTGAAAAAGTCCGAACGGCGGCAGTCGAAGGCGAGTGTCGCGACGGCGGACATCGTGTGTTCTTTGCCGAGGAAGCCGCCGAAGCCGGTTTCCATGCCCCAGATGGCCAGAAGCGGGCCTGGCGGAACGCCGTAGCGGCTTTCGATCGACTTGAAGAGGGCGGCGTTCTGCGCCTTCATCTTCTTGCCGCGTGAAATGATCGCCTGGCCGCCGCGCTTCTGCATGAACTGGTTCAGTGACAGCTTGAAACTTTTCTGTCCACGGTCGGCGCGGATGGTTGCTTTGTTGTAGTTGACGTTGGCGAAGGCCTTGTTGAGCACGGCGGGGCTGATGCCGCGGCCAGCCGCTTCAGCCTTGAAGTCCTGCACCCAGGCATCGAAGCCTGCCGAGGTGTTGCTGCATTGCGCGGCTGTTGCCACCGTTGGCAGGATCGCTGCCGCAATCATTGCCGTAAAACCCGCCAGTACGCACGTCAGCTTGTGCATGGAAAACCCCGTAATCGCCCGAATCTAAAATTGTGTCCGCAAAATGCCAGTCTTTGCGGGTTCTGTCACGATGATCTAACTGCAGGAAGAGGATGTGTTTCACGTGAATCCTCTCAAAATGAAGCTTAAATCGTCGCAGACCGGCTTTCAGAAAGAAGCCCCGCAAATCCTGTGACGGATCATGCGGGGCTTTTATTGGTTAAAACTTTATAATTCCTGATCAGGCAGCCTTTTTCTTCGCCTTGATCAGACCGCGATTGACGAGCAACTCGGCGATCTGGATGGCGTTGAGGGCGGCGCCCTTGCGCAGGTTGTCGGAAACGACCCAGATGTTCAGGCCATTCTCGACCGTCGCGTCTTCACGAATACGTGAAATGTAGGTCGCGTCTTCGCCGGCCGATTCGTACGGCGTGATGTAGCCGCCGTTTTCATGCTTGTCGATGACGAGGCAACCCGGGGCTTCGCGCAGGATGTCGCGGGCCTGGTCGGCGGTGATCTCGTTTTCGAATTCGATGTTGACCGATTCCGAATGGCCGATGAAGACGGGAACGCGTACGGCGGTGCAGGTCACCTTGATCTTCGGATCGAGCATCTTCTTGGTCTCGGCCAAGACCTTCCATTCTTCCTTCGTGTAGCCGTCTTCCATGAACGAATCGATATGCGGGATGACGTTGAAGGCGATGCGCTTGGTGAACTTCTTCGATTCGATCGGATCGGCGACGAAAACGGCGCGGGTCTGGTTGAACAGTTCGTCCATACCGTCCTTGCCGGCGCCGGAAACCGACTGGTAGGTTGAAACCACGACGCGCTTGATCTTGGCGAAGTCATGCAGGGGCTTCAGCGCGACGACCAGCTGGGCGGTCGAGCAATTCGGGTTGGCGATGATGTTGCGCTTGGTGAACTGTTCCACGGCGTCGGGGTTCACTTCCGGTACAACCAACGGAACGTCGGCATCGTAACGCCAGGCGGACGAGTTGTCGATGACGACGCAGCCCTGCGCGCCGATCTTCGGCGACCACTTCAGCGACACGGCGCCGCCCGCCGACATCAGGCAAATGTCGGTATCGGAGAAATCGTAGTTCTCGAGGTTCTTCACCTTCAGCGTCTTGTCGCCGAAGGAGACTTCCGTGCCCTGGCTGCGGGCAGACGCCAGCGCCACGACTTCGTCAACCGGGAAGCCACGCTCGGAAAGAATATTCAGCATTTCGCGGCCGACATTTCCGGTCGCGCCTGCTACGGCAATCTTGAAACCCATTGTCTTGCTCTCTTTCTGTCTCTCCGCGGGGCTGGGATGAGAAGCTGGTCGGCCAAGATGCCAAGCTTCAGGTCCCCGGCCGTGCCGGGGAGAGAGCGGTGGCCAGAGACGTCAGACGGTTTTCGTCGTCGTTTTGGCCGTTGTTTTGGAAAAAATCGGGAAAGAGCGAATCCGCCCGGCAGAGAATGCCGGGGCGATCAGTGCAGCGATGGCAAAACCAAAACGGTGCATGGAGCGGTTCCTTTTCCGCTGTTGCTCATACGCGCTTTTCCCGTGGAGTCAACAGGGAAGCTCGATATCGACACTTGCAGATGCTGGAGCGACCTGCCTGCGCCATGCCGTCGCATTCGACTAAAGTCATAATCCCAAAGCAGCGCTGATATAGGCAACGCTTTTCTGTCATTTTGTTTCCATGGCGCATTCCGCTTCGGAATCAGGGAGGATTCGGAGGCAGAAAGAGGGTGCGCACAAGCCGATTTTGAGTGGAGGACAAACGAAATGGCAAATGTCGCAGCTGTGGGGGCTGTAAAATCCGGCCCCATGACCGCGGAGCAGAAGAAAGTGATCTTCGCTTCTTCTCTCGGCACCGTTTTCGAATGGTACGATTTCTATCTCTACGGTTCGTTGGCGATCTATATCGGCGCGACCTTCTTCAGCCAGTATCCGGAAACAACGCGCAACATCTTCGCGCTGCTGGCCTTCGCGGCAGGCTTCCTTGTTCGTCCGTTCGGCGCGCTGGTGTTCGGTCGTCTCGGCGATCTCGTCGGACGCAAATACACTTTTCTCGTCACCATCGTCATCATGGGTCTGTCGACCTTTCTCGTCGGCATCCTGCCGGGCGCCGCCTCGATCGGTATTGCCGCGCCCATCCTTTTGATCGTGCTGCGTATGTTGCAGGGCCTGGCGCTCGGCGGCGAGTATGGCGGCGCTGCCACCTATGTCGCGGAACATGCGCCACAGGGCAAGCGCGGTTATTTCACCTCGTGGATCCAGACGACGGCAACGCTCGGCCTGTTCCTGTCGCTGGTGGTTATTCTTCTCGTCCAGTTCGCGGTCGGCAAGGATGCCTTCGCCGCCTGGGGCTGGCGCGTGCCGTTCCTGCTTTCCTTCATTCTGCTCGGCGTCTCCGTCTGGATTCGCATGAAGATGAATGAATCGCCGGCCTTCCAGAAGATGAAGGAAGAGGGCAAGGGCTCGAAGGCCCCGCTGACCGAAGCCTTCGGCCAGTGGAGAAATGCCAAGATCGCGCTTCTCGCCTTGTTCGGCGCCGTCGTCGGCCAGGCCGTCGTCTGGTATTCCGGGCAATTCTATGCGCTGTTCTTCCTGCAGAACATTCTCAAGATCGACGGGCAGTCGGTTAATATCATGGTGGCCGCCTCGCTTCTGATCGGCACCGGCTTCTTCGTCTTCTTCGGCTGGCTGTCCGACAAGATCGGCCGCAAGCCGATCATCATGGCCGGTCTGGCGCTCGCCATGCTGACCTACTTCCCGCTGTTCAAGGCGCTGACCTGGGCCGGCAATCCGGCTCTTGCCGAAGCACAGGCAACCGTGCGGGCCACCGTTACCGCCGATCCTGCAGACTGCAAGTTCCAGTTCAACCCGACCGGCACGGCGAAGTTCACGACATCCTGCGATATCGCGACCTCGTTCCTGACCCGCAATTCGGTGCCCTATGACGTCGTTCCCGGTCCAGCCGGTACGCCTGCAACGGTCAAGATCGGCGAAGAAACCGTCAGCGGCTATGATGCGATCGCAGCCGGCGACAAGGCCAAGGCCATGGGCGGCGCTTTCGAAAAGCAGATCAATATCGCCCTGCACGACAGCGGTTATCCGCTCGTTCGCGGCGCGGCAAAGGTTCCGGAAGCCAAATTGGACGGTTTCGTCGCCGCCAATCCTGAACTGGCGCTTGATGCCACGGCTGTCCGTGGCGGCGAAAAGGCAACGATGACCGGCGAACAGCTGGTTGCCGCCAAGCTCCTGACCGCCGAAGAGGCTGCCGGCGTCACCGACATGCCGGTCTATACGATCGACAAGGGCGGTGCCTTTGCCATGGTCGCCGATCCGGCCCGGGTCAACTGGGTCGCCATCATCGCGATCCTGACCGTGCTGGTCATCTATGTGACAATGGTCTACGGCCCCATCGCGGCGCTGCTGGTCGAGCTTTTCCCGACCCGCATCCGCTATACCGGCATGTCCCTGCCCTACCATATCGGCAATGGCTGGTTCGGCGGCCTCTTGCCGGCAACGGCCTTCGCGATGAGCGCGGCAAAGGGCGATATCTACTACGGCCTCTGGTACCCGATCGTTTTCGCAGGTATCACGCTGGTGATCGGCATGCTGTTCCTGCCGGAAACCAAGGACCGCGATATTCACGCGATGGATTGATTCCCCTGTCCTGAGCATCGGATGACGAACCCGGCGCAGCCCCTGCGCCGGGTTCTTTCGTTTGACGGTTTGCGTTCAGAGCGCGCTTGCGTCGATATTGTTCTTCGGCCGTGGCCAACCTTTGTCGTCCAGCCGGAACAGCCAGTTCTTTCGGGCAAACACGAAGGCTGTCATCAGCACCGTCCACACCCCGACCAGCAGCCCCGCCGCCACGTCGCTCGGATAATGCGCGCCGACCACGACGCGGCTGATGCCGATCGAAAGCGCGGCGATCGCAAACACGATGCGCAATCGTGGTGCCAGCATCGAAAATGCCCCGAAGAACGAGCCGACAGCGGCGGAATGGCCCGAGGGGAAACTCTGGAATACCCAGTCGTGACCGGCAAGGAACGAGATGCTGCGCGGCCCGTATTCGGCAAACAGTTCCGGCCGCGCCCGGCCGATCACCAGTTTCGCCAGATGCACGACGGCACTGGCGCTGCCGATCGTCACGAGGAAATAGAGCGCCAGCCGCCAGGCGGTTTTGGTCTTGGAAGACCAGGTGTCAGTGCTCGCCACACGGTTGAGGATATAGGCGGTGATGACCACCGAGCCTGCCCCGTAGATCATCCAGCGAAACGTGCCGAAATCGGTGATCTTTTCATTGAAGCTCACCACTCCGCCCGGCAACCCTTGAGCCCATTGCGAAATCGTCCCGTCGAACGGCAGGAGCGCGGCGACAAGCAGGGCGGTGGCGACGAGAAGCCAGAGGGATGAGGATAAGGGGCGTTTCATGGATTCCGAGGTTCAGGATGGATTGCAGACCAAAGCCGCCTACCCCACTCTCCCGTCATCCCTGTGCCTGTCACAGGGATCCAGCCGCAGCGCGTCCGCGATGCGAAAGGACTTATCTCACGCGACAGACGTCGCGTGGCTGGATTCCTGTCACAGGCACGGAATGACGGTGGGTGATAGGCTGGCCCATGCATACTAGGTGTGGGCCGATCACAGTGATTCAACCCCGCCAAACAAAAACGGCACCCTGCTTTGTCAGCCAGATGCTTCAGTCAAGCCCCTCCCCCTTGTGGGGAGGGGTTGGGGAGGGGTCTTAAAAACCCAGAGAGCCTTAAGCCGAAAGCGCCTTGAACTCCGAAAGGATCGCGTCGCCCATTGCGGTCGTGCCGACCTGGGTGCAGCCCTCGGCCATGATGTCGCCAGTGCGGATGCCCTTGTCGAGCACATTGGCGATCGCCTTTTCCAGCGTGTCGGCTTCCGTCACCAGGTTGAACGAATAGCGCAGGCACATGGCGAAGGAGGCGATCATGGCGATCGGGTTGGCGATGCCCTTGCCGGCAATATCCGGGGCCGAACCGTGCACCGGCTCGTAAAGCGCCTTGCGCTTGCCGGACTTGGCGTCAGGCGCGCCGAGCGAGGCGGACGGCAGCATGCCAAGCGAACCCGTCAGCATGGCGGCAACGTCCGACAGCATGTCGCCGAACAGGTTGTCGGTGACGATGACGTCGAACTGTTTTGGCGCACGAACCAGCTGCATGCCGCCGGCATCGGCCAGCATGTGATCGAGCGCGACGTCGGAATATTTCTCTTTGTGTGTCGCCGTCACCACCTGGTTCCACAAAACGCCGGATTTCATCACGTTGCGCTTTTCCATCGAGCAGACGCGGTTGCCACGCGTGCGGGCAAGCTCGAAGGCGACGCCGGCAATGCGCTCGATCTCGTAGGTGTCATAAACCTGCGTGTCGATGCCGCGCTTCTGGCCGTTGCCGAGGTCGATGATCTCCTTCGGCGAGCCGAAATAGACGCCGCCGGTCAGTTCGCGCACGATCAGGATGTCGAGGCCTTCGACCAGTTCGGCTTTAAGCGAGGATGCATCGGAGAGTGCCGGATAGCAGATCGCCGGGCGCAGGTTGGCAAACAGCTCCATGTCCTTGCGCAGCCGCAGCAGACCCGCTTCCGGGCGGACTTCATAGGCCACATCATCCCATTTCGGGCCGCCGACGGCGCCGAAGAGAACGGCGTCCGCCGCCATCGCCTTTTCCATGTCCGCGTCGGAAATCGCCGCGCCATGCGCGTCATAGGCCGATCCGCCGACCAGGCCCTCGTCGGTCGTGAAACCGCCCGCCATCTCGGCGTTCATATAGGCGATGATTTTGCGGACTTCGGCCATGGCTTCCGGGCCGATGCCGTCGCCGGGCAGGAGGAAAAGATTGCGCACTGTCATGGGGGCATTCCTTTGAAGAAGGGTGGGCTGTTCGATCTTGGCGCGTTCTTAGCGCAACTTCCGTTCAAGGAAAATGCATTTGCGGAAAGAATTGTGCGCGGCTTTTCAGTTCCGGCCAGGGAGCACCCTGTTCCGTCTGGAACAGCGCGCAACGCGGTCTCGTGGGATAGTCGGGTCATGGATGAGGGAGGCTCATTCAACGAAACATTCCCAAACGGGACATCAAGGAGAGACCCACATGCGCAGCTTCATCCTGACCACGGCCGCCGCCATCATCGCCACCGTTTCCTTCGCCGCTCCCTCGCAGGCCGGCTATTACAGTGATGACTGTGAGCCGACCTGCTACATCAAGAAGGTCCGCGCCTACGATTATTACGGCAACCTGGTCATCAAGAAGGTCCGCATCTGCGACTGAGCGAACTGTTTCTGACGTCCTCCACGAAATCCCGGCTGTCCCTGCGGCCGGGATTTTTGCGTGTGGGGGATCAGATGTTCCAGTGCCTCCCATAGTCTTCAATGGTATCCCCGCCCCTCATCCGCCCTGTCGGGCACCTTCTCCCCGCTTGCGGCAGGGCTATCGCATATGGAGTAAAGACCCCCTCTGGCCTGTCGGCCATCTCCCCCACAAGGGGGGAGAGACCCGACCGAACGCCCTGTTTTCAGCCTCGGACGAGGCGGCGGGTTAAGTCCCTCCCCCTTGTGGGGAGGGGTTGGGGAGGGGACTTTCCCATATGCGATAGCCCTGCCGCAAGCGGGGAGAAGGTGCCCGACAGGGCGGATGAGGGGCGGGGATACCATCGTCCCCTCTCCCCGTCAAAAACGGGGAAAGGGCCAGGGTGAGGGGCAAAACCGCGCCCGCCATTACCCCTTGAAAAACGCCAGCATATCCGGGTTCAGAATATCCGAATGCGTCGACAGCATGCCGTGCGGCAGGCCGTCGTAGCTCTTTAGCGTACCGTTCTTCAAAAGCTTCACCGCCAGCACGGCGGAGTCCTCATAAGGAACGATCTGGTCGTCGGTGCCGTGAAGCACCAGGACGGGGACGTCGATCGCCTTCAGGTCCTCGGTGAAATCGGTTTCCGAAAAGGCCTTGATGCATTCGTAATGGGCGTTCGCGCCGCCCATCATGCCCTGGCGCCACCAGTTGTCGATCAGGCCTTGCGAGATTTCGGCGCCGGGGCGGTTGAAGCCGAAGAAGGGGCCGCTCGGCACGTCGATGAAGAACTGGGCGCGGTTGGCGACCAGCGCCTTGCGCAGCCCGTCGAAGACGTCGATCGGCAGGCCGCCGGGGTTGGTGTCGGATTTCACCATCACCGGCGGCACCGCGCCGACGATGACGGCCTTGCCGACGCGGCCGGGTATCGCCCGCGCCACATAGTGAACCACCTCGCCGCCGCCCGTCGAATGACCGACATGGAAAGCATTCTCGAGGTCGAGCGCATCCACCAGTTCCGCCACGTCGGCGGCATAGGTATCCATTTCATGGCCGCCGGATGTCTGGGTCGAGCGTCCATGGCCACGGCGGTCATGGGCGATGACGCGAAAACCCTGCGCCAGAAAATACAGCATCTGCGCGTCCCAGTCGTCGGCGCTCAGCGGCCAGCCGTGATGAAAGACGATCGGCTGCGCGTCGCGCGGACCCCAGTCCTTGTAGAAGATGTCCGTTCCGTCCTTGGTGGTGATCGTGCTCATCCGCGGGTTCCTTTTCAAAAGCGGGGTGAAAGGCGCGTGCAGAATGCCCGTCGTCCATGTCAGCCGCAATACGCAGAAAGTCCACCATCTGGAAAAGTCATACTTATTTGTGGATCAACTCCAGTCCCGCGATCCCCGGCGCCATTTGTGCAGATCGTACCAGGTTACCAGTAGAAAGCCGCCCGCCAGTCCCATATGCTCGAAGAACACGTTCATCGCCGCAAACCGCTCCGCTCCCATGGGCATCTCCCAGAAGCGGAAGGCGATGAAGGTCGCCATGACGGTAAAGGCGCAAAGCGACAGCGAGCCGATCCAGCGGCAAAACCCGCTGATGATCATCGCCGCGGCACTCAGTTGCAGCAGGATCACCACGGCGGCGATCGGTCGGCCCGGCAGCAATCCGTACCCTTCCATTTCCCGCGCGGCGGCGTCGAAATCCATAAGCCGGTTCATGCCGGTGACGATATGCGGCGAACACAGCGCCAGAAGCCCCAGCCAACGGGCGGGATGACTGGTAAAAACCGGCGTACAGACGCCAGCCAGCTTCGCTTCCATCTTCAGCAGCATTGTCATCCCTCGTATCCATCCGATCGTGCTCGGATGCTACAGTGCCCCATCTTGAGGTCCAGATGGTGAGGGTAAGTTTTTTGGGCTTGGAGTGGCCGCTCCTCTTTTCTCCATCGGAAGAAGGTGGCGCATAGCGTCGGATGAGGGGCCGAAGGCTACAACCACATGCCGGGATTACTACCGCGAATTCCACAAAAAATCATCCCCGTCCATCCCCGCCCACAAATCCCATGCCATGATTATCCCGTCCTGCCCCGGATACTCCGCAAGACGTTTGCGGCGAGGCAGGGCTGGCGCTCCACGGAAAGCCTCGGGGGATCCCGAACGTCAGGCGGAACGGAAGGAGAGCCCCCGGAACATGGACTCCCTCCGTCCTTATGGGGTGGGCGTGCCTGTGCGGCACACATGTCGGGACAGGACGGGTGACGTGCCGGAACCGTGTTGCTGAATGCCGGAACCGGAGAAACATGTCGCGAGGTCATCCCGAGGCAGAGGGTCTAAAGTCGGGGTCTGTAGGGAGGAAAGCTCCCGAGAGAACGCCAAACGGGGCGCTGGAAGGCGTCAGTCATATTTCATTCGTTAGAGGCGATTTCCAGTGCCCCGTCCGGATGATGTGAGGTGTCGAAACCACGGCGGATATCGCGCGGGGATGTTTTCCCGTGTCTGGCCGCACACCAACAGCGGAGAGATCATGCCCTATATCAAGCCGCAAGCTTCACCCTTCAAGACGCTCACGTTCCGTATGGCGGCAACCGCATGGCTCCGACATTTTCGCTGCCGGGTGCGCCGCTGCCGCCGCAACTGCCGTTGCATGGGCGTGGAGTTTCTCCACGGCGTGCCGCAATGCGTCCGCGACATGCCCTTCGCCGACGTGGAGGCGATGCTGGATTTTTTTGGGGACACGGCCGAAATGGCAACGCCGGAAGCGGTCGCCGAACATCTGGCGCGGGCAACGACGGAGGAGGAGCGCGAGATGATCGCCTTCCGGCGCCGCTTCTTCCTGTCCTATCAGGATGAACTGGCGAAAGCCGGGCTGGCGGAGCCGCTCGGGCCGCCCTTTGTCGAAAGCTGAGAAAGGTTCAGCCCTTGAAGGCGGTGACTTCGATCTCGATCAGCATTTCCGGACGGATGAGGTCGCAGATCACCATGGTCGCGGCCGGGCGGATGTCGCCGAAGGCTTCGCCCAGAATCGGAAAGACGATGTCGGCAAAGGCGGCATCGGTGACGTAGTAGTGATTGCGCACGACGTCACGCAGCGAAAATCCAGCCTCAGTCAGCGCCGCCTCGATGGTCTTCAGGCAGTTTCTTGTCTGCTCTTCCACCGACTGCGGCATGGTCATCGTGGCATAGTCGTAACCGGTCGTGCCGGACACGAAGCACCAGTCACCCTGCACCAGAGCCCGCGAGTAACCCGCCGTCCTTTCGAACGGCGAGCCGGAAGATATCAGCTTTCGCGGGCTCGGCATCCGGTTTTATGCCCAGGGATGCGAGGCGGCGTTGGCCTTTTCGAACGTGTCGATCGAGGCCACCTTTTCCAGCGTCAGGCCGATATCGTCGAGGCCGTTCAGCATGCAGTGGCGGCGGAAGGCGTCGAGTTCGAACGTGATCTTGCCGCCGTCCGGACCGGTGATTTCCAGGTTTTCCAGGTCGACCGTCAGGATCGCGTTGGCGCCGCGGCCGGCGTCATCCAAAAGCTTTTCCAGGTCTTCCGGGGAAACGACGACCGGCAGGATGCCGTTCTTGAAACAGTTGTTGTAGAAAATGTCGGCAAAGGACGTCGAGATGACGCAGCGGATGCCGAAGTCGAGCAGTGCCCAGGGCGCATGTTCGCGCGAGGAGCCACAGCCGAAATTGTCGCCGGCAACGAGAATCTTGGCGTTCTGATAGGCGGGCTTGTTGAGCACGAAGTCCGGATTGACCGAACCGTCCTCATTGTAGCGCGCTTCGGCAAACAGGCCGGTGCCAAGCCCGGTGCGCTTGATCGTCTTCAGGTAATCCTTCGGAATGATCATGTCCGTGTCGATGTTGACGACGGGGAGCGGCGCGGCAACGCCGGTGAGCTTGACGAACTTGTCCATGAATATGGCCTTCGATTTCAACGGAACGGGAAAATTTCCGCCCAGCGTTTAGAGCAATTTCGCGCCGAAATGAAGGAAAATCTTGCTCTCCGGCGGCCTGAGCCGGCCGTATGGCCGATTCACATATCGATGATCGTGCCGCGTCCATCATTCCAGATGCGCGGTTCGCGCTGGGGACGACGGCCGGCGGTGCGGTTCACCGTGGCGCGGAGAGGGCGGGGGGCAAGCCGTGCAGCAATCATCGTGCCGATCATCACCACCGAGGCGATGCCGAGAAGGGCAAGGCCGAGCGAGGCGGTGAAGACGAAGGCCATCACCGTGAAGGCGATGCCGGCGGCAGTCAGGAAGAGATTACGGATGCTTTGCATGGTCGTTACCTTTCGTTGCCCCAGATGTGGGCGTGCCCGCTCGGCTTTGCAAGAGGGGTACGAAGCGCGGGAGCCCGATCGCATGTCTGCCTTGCGAAAACGGCGAAAGGCGGGCAAGACTCCGTCATGAATTCACCCCGCGATCATCATCCCGCCCGCTTGCGCCGTTCCGTGCTCTGCGTTCCCGCCGACAATACCCGCGCCCTTACCAAGGTCGCGACGCTGTCCTGCGATGCGGTGATCTACGATCTCGAGGACGCCGTCCTGCCCGACAACAAGGTTTTGGCGCGTGAAACCCTGGCCGCGCATCTGGCGGGAGAGCGGCGGAGCGATCTCGAAATCGTCGTTCGCATCAACAGCCTCGGCTCGGGCTTCGGGGAAGCGGATCTCGCCGCGGTGCTCGACATGGCACCGGATGCGGTGCTGGTTCCCAAGGTCGAAAGCCCGCAGGATATCCAGGCGGTCGCGGATGTGCTGTCGGAAAGCGACGCACCCGACAGGCTGCGGCTCTGGGCGATGATCGAGACTCCGCGCGGCGTGCTCAATGCCGCCGCCATCGCCGAAACGGGCCGCACGCGCGGCGGGAGGCTCGATTGTTTCGTGCCGGGGCTGAACGACCTGCGCAAGGAGACCGGCGTGCCCGCCCTGCCCGGCCGCACCTATCTCGTGCCCTGGCTGATGCAGATCCTGCTCGCCGCCCGTGGCAGCGGATTGGATATCATCGATGCGGTGTTCAATGATTTTCGCGATGCTGCCGGCTTCGAGGCGGAATGCCGCCAGGGCCGCGCCATGGGCTTCGATGGCAAGATGCTGATCCATCCCGCCCAGATCGGCCCGGCCAATACCCATTTCGGCGTCGAGCAAGGCGCCGTCGCCGAGGCGCGCGCCATCATCCATGCCTTTGCGCTTGCCGAAAATGCGGATAAAGCCGTCATCAATCTCAACGGCCTGATGGTCGAGCGCCTGCATCTGGAACAGGCGTTGCGGCTTGCCGCCCGGGCCGATGCCATTCAACGAAAAGGAACAAACGCTTGAAACTCTATCGCTTCCTGACCGCCGTCGACGACGCCACCTTCTGCCACAAGGTCACCGCCGCCCTCAACAAGGGCTGGGGCCTGCATGGCTCGCCGACCTATGCCTTCGACCAGGAAACCAGGACGATGATGTGCGGCCAAGCCGTGGTCAAGGATGTCGAAGGCAAGGACTATACCCCGGACACCAAGCTGTCCGAACATTGATTCACGCTGTCGGCAGGCTGGAGCGGAATGCCGTTTCAGCCGCCGACATGCTCGACGCTGGCCTCGATCCGCTCCATGTCGTCGTCCGACAGACCGAAATGATGGCCGATCTCGTGGATCAGCACATGGGTGATGATATCGCCCAGCGTCTCCTCGTTCTCAGCCCAATAGTCGAGGATCGGCCGGCGGTAGAGGATGATACGGTTCGGCATCTCGCCGGTTTCCATGGTAAAACGCTCGCCGAGTCCGCGGCCTTCGAACAGTCCGAGAAGATCGAACGGCGTTTCCAGAGCCATGTCCTCGAAAACGTCCTCGGTCGGAAAATCATCGATCTCAATGGTGAGGTCGGTGGCCAGCGCGCGGAGTTCCTCCGGCAGATGGCTGTAAGCCTCCAGTGCCAGGGATTCGAATGTGCTGATTGTTGGCGCGTGGCGTTCCCGCCAATCGTCGCTCTGGTCTATGCGGGCCATGGGCACTCCTTACTTGCCCCTTGATATAGCCATTTCCCCAGCGTTTTTCGAGGGTTGAATTTTCCGGTGAAAAGTCAAGGAATAAATTCTCAAGATTCACCGTTGACTCTTTTTCGAAGCTCTGGAATCTATAAGAACATAACAGGAACAAACTGAACTGGAGTGACGTCATGGGGCAATCGACCATGACGCGCGAGCGGCTTTCTGCGCTCCGCGAAACCATTTCGCGGCTCGAAAATGAAAACGTGCCGGGACTGTTGAAGACCGCCAGAAAGGGCAATTCGGCGGGTTTCGGGCTGACGGCCGAAAAGGAGGAGGAAGGTGTCTCTGGCCCAGTCCTGCCGCTGGGTGTCGATGCGCTCGATGCCGTCCTGCAGGGCGGCCTGCCGCTCGGCGGGTTGACGGAAGTCCGCACAGTGGAAACACGGGATGCCGGCGCTGCCTTGGGATTTGTCCTGGCGCTGGCGGTGCTCTGCCAGTCCGATCGCCGCCGGCAGCCGGGTGCGCCCATTCTCTGGATCGGCCAGGGCATGGCGGCGTCCGAGGCGGGGCACCCCTATGGTTGCGGATTGGAAGCCTATGGTCTCGACACCGGCTGTTGCATTTTCAGCAGTCCGCGCACCGTGCTTGACGCGCTGTGGATCGCCGAGGCGGCGCTGTCGGTACCGGTCTTCACGGCCATCATTCTGGAAGTGCGCGGCAACCCCGCGCATTTCGGCCTGAACGAAAGCCGCCGCCTGCATCTGCGGGCGCGGGCTGGCAAGGTGCCGATCCTGCTCTTGCGCCAGGCGGGCGGGGAAGAGGCAAGCAGCGCGCTTTTCCGTTTCCTCGTCACCCCTGCCCGCGCCACCGGCCGGCCGCTTCCGGACGGATCGCTCCTCACCGGCAGCATCGGCAATCCGGTCTTTCGCGTCACCGTCGAAAAAAGCAGGGCTTTCGCATCCCTCGCGTTCTTAATGGAGTGGAATTCCCATGCCCGCCGTTTCCGCCACATCCTCCCAGAGACAGCCGCTTCTTACGCAGAACCAGCGTATCCTCTCGCTGAATTTCCCGCATCTGCCGGCGGACCGGGTGGCGCGGATGAAATGGGGCGCGTCATGGCTTTCCAGAAAGCGTCCTGACCATCCGCCGCTGGTCTTCGTCGATCGCATCCAGAATGCCATGCGCATCGTCGCGCTGGATACTTGCGGCGAAAAGAGCGGGCTGAAGCGAGGCCAGGGTCTGGCCGAGGCGCGGGCCATGTGTCCGGGCATCGAGATCATCCCAGCCGATCCGGCCGCGGACAAGGCGCTTTTGACCTCGCTTGCCGACTGGTGCGACCGCTACACGCCGCTCGTCGCACTCGACGGAGAAAACGGCCTTTATCTCGACATTACCGGCTGCGTCCATCTGCACGGCAACGAGAAATCGCTTCTCTCCGATATCCTGTCCCGACTTTTCGGCCTCGGCATCGAGGCGCGGGGCGCAATCTCTTCTTCGGCCGGCCTGTCCTGGGCCATGGCACGTTATCGCTCGGGGGAAATCACCGCGCCACAGCAGGCTGAAGAGGTTCTCTCTCCCCTGCCCCTTGCCGCGCTGAGATTGCCGCTGGAGGCGATCCAGACGCTGGCCCGGGTCGGCCTGAAGACGGTTGGCGATATCATCGTCTTGCCGCGCGCCCCGCTTGCCCGCCGCTTCGGACCCTCGGTGCTTCTGCGTCTCGACCAGGCGCTCGGTTTCGAGGATGAGCCGCTGTCGCCGCGCCTGCCGGTCGCCAGCCTGTCGGCGGAGCGCCGCCTTGCCTCTCCCATCCAGGACGAGGACGACATTCTCGAACTGACCCTGCAGCTGGCCAGAAGCCTGCGGCAGCGTTTCGAGGAGCGCGAGGAAGGCGGCCGCCTGTTCGAGCTCGTGTTGTTTCGGGTGGACGGCCGGGTGTTTCGCATCCGGGCCGCAACCTCGGCGGCGTCCAGGGATCCGGAGCGAATCTCTGCGCTCTACCGCGAACGCCTGCAAGCCATCCATGACGATCTCGATGTCGGCTACGGTTTTGAAATCCTGCGCCTCTGCGTCCTGAAGACGGAACACACTGCCACCGTCCAGGAGGATTTTTCCGGCAAATCCGACCCCGCCCGCTCGCTGTCGGCCTTTGCCGATCGCGTTTTGGCCCGGTTCGGACCGGAGAGCCTGTCGGTTCTGGTTCTCCAGGAAAGCCATGTGCCGGAACGGGCAACGAATTTCATGCCGGTAGCCGATATTGCCCGGCCTTCCACCGCGGGGAAAGCCGATGCGCCGGTAGCCGCTCCGCTGCCCTCGACGCGCCCGCTGCGGCTTTTCCGCCATCCCGAGCGGGTCGATGCCATCGCGGCGGAATTGCCGGAAGGGGCGCCCGCCAGCTTCAAATGGCGCCGCACCACCTATCAGGTGGCTCGCGCCGAGGGGCCAGAACGGATCGCCGGCGAATGGTGGATTGACGGAGAGGATGCACTGACGCGTGATTATTTCCGGGTCGAGGATGCCGACGGCCGGCGCTTCTGGCTGTTCCGCGACGGTCTCTACGGCGAGATGGCCGCCTCGCCGCAATGGTTCATGCACGGGATTTTCGCATGAGCGACGTTCCCGCCTTCTATGAACTCGGCGCCCGGACCAATTATTCCTTCCTGCAGGGTTCGGCGCCGGCCGAAATCATGGTGGTCACCGCGCAGAAAATCGGGCTGGGCGGGATCGGCATCGCGGACCGCAACACGGTAGCGGGCGTGGTGCGTGCCCATGCCAAGGCGAAGGTGGAGAAATACCGGTTCCAGCCCGGCGCCCGGCTGGTCTTTGCCGACGGCACGCCCGACATTCTCGCCTATCCGCGAAACCGTCGGGGCTGGGCGCATCTGTGCCGAATGCTCAGTGCCGGAAACCTGCGCACGACAAAGGGAAGCTGCACGCTTTTCCTGTCGGACCTGCTCGAATGGCAGGACGAACTCCAACTGATCGTCATGGAGGATGCGGGCCGCCCTGATCCGGAAAAGCTGACGGCGCTTTTGCTCAAGCTGCGCGACTATGCCGGACAGCAGCTCTTTCTCGGCATGACGCCGCGGTATGACGGCTTCGATCATCATGATTTCGCCTGCCTGGCGATGATCGCGGCAAGGACCGGAACCCGGCTGATCGCCACGAACGATGCGCTTTATCATGCCCCGGAGTTTCGTCCGGTCGCCGATGTCGTCACCGCCATCCGCGAACATGTCACGATCGCCAATGCCGGGTTGCGTCTGCAGGCCAATGCCGAGCGGCATCTGAAAAATCCAAAGGAAATGGCCCGGATATTCCGGAATTATCCCGACGCCATCGCCAATACGGAAAAATTCTTTCGCCGGCTATCGTTCAATCTGGAGGAGCTTAAGCACAATTATCCGACCGAGGCCCATGGGGATGAAACGCCGGCGCAGCGGCTGCGGCGGCTGGTCGAGGAAGGGGCGGTTAATCGTTATCCGAAGGGCGTTCCCGACAGTGTCAGGGCAAAGATCGAATACGAACTCGACCTGATCCACTTCAAACAGTACGAGCCCTATTTCCTAACGGTACACAAGCTGGTCGAATTTGCGCGTAGACAGCATATCCTGTGCCAGGGGCGCGGATCGGCCGCCAATTCCTCGGTCTGCTACTGCCTCGGTGTCACCGAGGTCGATCCGGACAAATTCACCCTTCTGTTCGACCGATTCCTGTCGCGTGATCGGGATGAACCGCCGGATATCGACATCGATTTCGAACATGCCCGCCGCGAAGAGGTGATCCAGTACATCTACCGCGAATACGGCAAGGAGCATGCGGGTCTCGCAGCGGCGGTCATCAGCTACCGTGCCCGCTCGGCCGGCCGCGAGGTGGCCAAGGTCTTCGGTCTTTCCGAAGACGTGCAATCGGCGCTGTCCGGCTCGATCTGGGGCTGGTGGACCTCGTCTTTTTCAGAAGAGCAGGCAAAGGCCGCCGGCCTCGACATGACCGATCCGACGACATTGCGGGTTCTGAACTATGCCGGCCTGCTGATGGAATATCCGCGGCATCTGTCGCAACATGTCGGCGGCTTCGTCATCACCAAGGATCGCCTCGACGAGATCGTGCCGATCATGAACACCGCCATGCCCGATCGTTACATGGTCGAATGGGACAAGGATGATCTGGATATCTTGAAAATCCTCAAGGTCGATGTCCTGGCGCTCGGCATGCTGACCTGCCTCGCCAAGGCCTTCAAGCTGCTGGAGAACCATTACAACGAGCCCAGGCAACTGTCGCAGATTTACGAGGATATTCAACCAGACGTCTACGACATGATCTGTCGGGCCGATACGATTGGTGTCTTTCAGATCGAAAGCCGGGCGCAGATGAGCATGCTGCCCCGCCTGAAGCCCCGCGAATTCTACGATCTGGTGATCGAGGTCGCGATCGTGCGTCCCGGGCCGATCCAGGGAAACATGGTGCATCCCTACCTGCAGCGGAGGCAAAATCCTGATGCGGTGGATTATCCGAGCGAAGCGTTACGGGGAGTCCTGAAAAGAACGCTCGGTGTACCATTGTTCCAGGAACAGGCGATGCAGATCGCCATTACCGCCGCCGACTTTACGCCGGCCGAAGCCGATCAGTTGCGCCGGGCCATGGCGACCTTCCGGCGGACGGGACAGGTCGCGAATTTCGAACAGCGCATGATCAACGGCATGCTCAAGAATGGCTATGAGCGTGAATTCGCGGAGCGCTGTTTCAATCAGATCAAGGGGTTCGGGGAATACGGCTTTCCGGAAAGCCATGCCGCGTCCTTCGCCCTGCTCGTCTATGCCTCCTCCTGGTTCAAGACCTATTATCCCGATGTCTTCTGTGCCGCGATGCTCAATTCCCAGCCGATGGGTTTCTACCCGCCGGCCCAACTGGTGCGGGATGCGCGCGAGCATGGCGTGAAGGTTCTGCCCGTCGATATCAACATATCGGAGTGGGACGCGGCCCTCGAGGGCGAGGCGATGTTCGATCCCATGCATATCGAACCGCGGCACCGGGAGATGCGCGGCGTCATCAAGACACGAAAGGCGATCCGGCTTGGCTTTTCACTGGTCAAGGGCCTGCGGCAGAAGGACATGGAAATGCTGCTTGCCCACCGCGGGGCCGGATATTCTTCCGTTCGCGATCTCTGGCTGCGGTCCGGTCTGACACGGGCAGTCATCGAACGGCTGGCGGATGCGGATGCCTTCCGTTCCATCGGGCTTGATCGCCGCGCCGCACTCTGGGCGGTCAAGTCGCTGGATGAAAAGTCGGCGGCGGAGCGTTTGCCGCTGTTCGAGCAAGCGGGGCAGGATGAATTTCAACACGAACCGGCGGTGATGCTGCCACAGATGCCGCAGGGTGAGCATGTCATCAATGATTACCGCTACCTCACCCTGTCGCTGAAGGCGCATCCGGTTTCCTTTTTGCGGGAGGATTTTTCAAGGCAGGGCATCGTCACCAACCGGAGCCTCGATACAGTGAAAAACGGGCGCATGGTCACGGTGGCCGGCCTGGTTCTGGTGCGCCAGCGGCCGGGAACGGCCAAGGGCGTGATCTTCATGACGCTGGAGGACGAAACCGGCGTTTCCAACGCGATCGTCTGGAAGGATGTCTTCAACAGATATCGACCGGTGGTGATGGGCGCGCGCCTCGTCAAGATCAGGGGCCGGCTGCAAAGCGCCAGCGGCGTCATCCATGTCGTGGCAAGCCATCTGGAAGACATGACGCCGGCACTCGGCATCCTGCAGAAGGAAGCGCGCGGTTTCGGCGTCAATGCGCGCTCGGACGAAGTGTTGCGACCGACGGACGATCATCGGCAGAAGCATCTGTTTCGAAAGGGCGGCCTGATCCATGAGGAGGTACAGAATCAGATGGATCTGATCGAGACAGCAAGCGTCATGCCGAAGGGACGCAATTTCCATTGAGCATGCAGCTTGCACCGGTTGTAACAAAATTTGTTCGGCTTTTTTGTCACTCAAGAAAACTTGAATCCTGTCGCAAATGGCATTCCGTCCTTTGCGTCTCAAGTTTAAGCCAATGAAAATACGATGCTTTTTGTCAAGTTTAGAATTGCTCTAATATAATGAGCGCCACAAGCTGCCTGACATTTTTGTTGACAGTAAATATCCGCTTTTGCTTTATGGAAGGAATTCAGTGCGTTGCGTATCACGGGCAGGCGAGATGCTGGTTTGTAGCTGCAATTTCATCACCGATAAGGACATTGAAAACACGATCATCGAGCTTCTCGATGAGGACTGTTGGCAGCTGATCGTGCCCGCGAAAGTCTATCACGCCATGGAAAAGCGCGGCCGTTGCTGCGGCTGTTTCCCGAATGTCGTCGATATCATCATCCGTACCACCGAGCAGTATCATGCCGGCCGGCCCTCGACGGATGACAAGATTTTTGATTTCATGACCCGCCTCAAACAATTCCATGAAGAAAACAGGAGAGCGGATCTTGAAAGGCGACAAAACAGTCATCGAGCGGCTTAACGAAGCCCTTTATCTCGAACTCGGTGCCGTCAACCAGTATTGGGTCCATTATCGTCTCCTCGACGACTGGGGCTATACGCTGTTGGCGAAGAAGGAGCGCGCCGAATCGATCGAGGAAATGCAGCATGCGGACAAGCTGATTGCGCGCATCATCTTCCTTGAAGGCCACCCGAACCTGCAGACGGTCGCGCCGTTGCGCATCGGCCAGAACGTCAAGGAAGTGCTGGAAGCCGACCTCGCCGGCGAATACGATGCCCGCGCGGCGTACAAAAAGTCCCGCGACATCTGTCATGACGCCGGCGACTATGTGTCGATGAAGCTGTTCGAAGAGCTGCTGATCGACGAAGAAGGCCATATCGACTTCCTCGAAACCCAGATCGATCTCTTCAACAAGATCGGCGCGGAAAAATACGGCCAGCTCAACGCCGCCCCGGCCAACGAAGCCGAATAGGTTATCACGTCGCAAAAATGCCCGCCTTGGTCTCCACGGCGGGCATTTTTGTTTAGAGCAGTCCATGATGCTTGAAGGGCTGTACTGAAAACGGCCTCGCTACCCTTCCAGATGCTTGAAGGCGGCCACCACCTTTTCGTAGACGTCGCGCTTGAAGCTGACGATCAGGCTCGGCAATTCATCCATCGGCTTCCAGGCCCATTCGTCGAATTCCGGTTCATGACCGCCCGGCGGCGGATTGATGGCGATCTCGGAATCATCGCCCTCGAAGCGGAAGGCGAACCAGCGCTGCGTCTGGCCGCGATACTTGCCCTTGAGGCCGATGCCGACCAGGTGAGCGGGCAGGTCGTAATTGATCCAGTCGGGCGCTTCGGCCAGAAGCGAGATCGTTTTCATGCCCGTTTCTTCATAAAGCTCGCGATAAGCGGCCTTTTCCGGATCCTCGCCCTTGTCGATGCCACCCTGCGGCATCTGCCAGAGCTGCGACGAGCCGTCATATTCCGAATTGCCGATGGCGATCCGCCGTCCGGCCCAGACGAGACCTTGGCGGTTGAGCACCATGATCCCGACGCAGGGGCGGTAGGGAAGATCCTCGGCTTTCACGGGTTTCGACGTGTCCTTGCTCATGCGGTTCCCCTACTCATGTCATTCGGCGCATCTGAAATCCGCGCCGGGTTCCACGCTATTGTTGTTGCGGATCCTTGACGAGGGCCGAAACGCCGACGAATTCGATGCCGCGCGAATCCGCCTCGTCAACCCACTGGGCGATGGCCGAAACGCTTTCATCAAAGGCGGAGGCGACGCCGATGGCGCTGCCGTTGCGGCGGGCAATGCGTTCCAGTTCGTCAAGCTTCTTCAGGATCGCGGTGCGGTCCAGTTCGCTGTCGACGACCATGTCGGCGAAACCATGCGGCACGCCGATCGTATCAGCCAGCGTGCCCGTCAACGACTGGGCCGATGTCCCGTCGTCGAGGAACAGCAGGCCGCGCCGGCCAATATCTCGCATCACCGGCTCCAGCGCATCGGCATCGGAAAGGAACCGGCCGCCGAGGAAGTTCATGATGCCGGTATAGTTGGTGATCTGCGCGAGCGACGTATGCAGTTCCGAAAGGTTCTTCTGCGCATCGATCCCGACGCGCAGCGTATGCGGGCCAGGATTGTTGTCCGGATAATCGAAAGGCTCGAACGGAACCTGCAGCACAATTTCATGGCCGCCGCGCCGGGCTTCCTGCATCCAGCGCTGCAGGCTGTTGCCGGTTGCGGCAAAGCCCAAGGTGATCTCGGGCTGCAACTGGGCAATCGCGTTCTGCGTGCCCGTCTGGCTGAGGCCCAATCCGCCGACGACCAGCGCGATGCGGACTCCGCGCGCGCCGGATGACAGCCTTGCATATTGATCCATCGGCCTCAGGCCATCCGGCCCGACGATGGGCAGGCGGCCTTCGGGGCTGTCTTCCAAGAGCTCATCGTTGGGAAACGCCGCCATGCGCGGATCCTGGCCCTTGGTTGGACCGACCTTGATGAAGGCCGGGCCTTCGCCGTCACGCTGTTTGGGAGAGAACTTGGTGACGATGGAGCCGTCATTGTTCAACGTTTCCTCCACATGGGCGCCGGAGAGCGCGCCGCTTGCCTTCTGTCCATTGGGCTTGTCGGCATCCGGGGCCTTGTTTCCGGCAGTCTTTCCATCCGTCTGAGACGCGTCCGCAAGGTTCTGCTCAGGCTCCGGTGTGATCAGCCCGGTCGGCCGCAGACCGACCCAGACGGAAACGCCGACCAGCGCGATGACGCCCATGCCAAGCAGAATGCGACCGAAGGAAAGGCTCGATTTGCGAGCTCCGGAGGAACGCGACTTGCGGTTCTGACCAAGAGGAGCGTTGAGATCTGTTCCCAAGAAGGGCCTCTGTCGCGCTGGGTTGCCGTGAATAGAAGCCGTGAAGGCTATCGGTGGAGTGGAATCGAAACCGCCGCCCGGCAGGAACCGGGCGGCGAAATCATGTAACGCGATCCGCCATGATGGCGAAATCGGTGCCTTATGGCTTCAGTTCGGCCTTTTCCGGATTGGCTGGGAAGGCCGGGTCCGACTTCTTGCCGCGCAGCAGGTCGAGTGCGTAGTTCAGCTGCAGGTCGTCCTTGGCTTCCGGCGGGACATAGGCAACCGAGCCGGAGCCTTCGTCGTTCTCGTTCTGGCCCTTGATATGACCGCGCAGACTGGATTCGCTTGTGGTTTCCACCTTGCCGAGCAGTTCCGGCGGCAGCGGCTGTTCGACCTTGATATCCGGCGATATGCCGGTGCCCTGGATCGATTTGCCCGACGGCGTGTAATAGAGCGCGGTGGTCAGACGTAGCGCACCGGCTTCGCCGAGCGGGATGATGGTCTGGACCGAACCCTTGCCGAAGGACCGCGTGCCGAGAACGGTGGCGCGCTTCAGGTCCTGCAGGGCGCCGGCGACGATTTCGGAAGCCGAAGCCGAGCCGCCGTTGACGAGCACGATGACCGGCTTGTGATCGGTGAGATCACCGGCCGTCGCGTTGAAGCGACGGGTTTCGTCCGGGTTGCGGCCGCGGGTCGAAACGACCTCGCCGCGCTCCAGGAAGGCGTCGGAAACGTTGATTGCCTGGTCGAGCAGACCACCCGGGTTGAGACGCAGGTCAAGCACATAGCCCTTCAGCTTGTCGGCCGGAACCTGTGCCTGGATCTTTTCGATCGCGTTCTTCAGATCGTCATAGGTCTTTTCAGTGAAGGAAATCACGCGGACATAGCCGACGTCGCCCTCGACACGGAACTTGACGGCACGCACGGCGATGATGTCGCGGACGATCGTCAGTTCGATCGGCTTGTCGGCGCCCTTGCGCAGGATGGTCAGCTTGATCGGCTTGCCGACGGCGCCGCGCATCTTGTCGACGGCTTCCTCGAGCTTGAGGCCGCGCACATCGGCGCCGTCGATCTTCGAGATGAAGTCGCCGGCGAGAACGCCCGCCTTGGCGGCCGGGGTGTCGTCGATCGGGCTGGTCACCTTGACGAGGTCGTCTTCCATCGTGACTTCGATGCCGAGACCGCCGAACTCACCCTTGGTCTGGGTGCGCATGTCTTCCGCGTCGGTGGAATTCATGTAGCTGGAATGCGGGTCAAGCGAGGAGAGCATGCCGTTGATGGCATTCTCGATGAGCTTGTCGTCCTGCGGCGGCGTCACATACTGCGCGCGTACGCGCTCGAACACGTCGCCGAAGATCGACAGTTCGCGGTATGTCGATGGATTGGCCGCGACGGCCGGGACGACGGACGAGTAAACAACGCCCATGGCGGTTGCACCCATCAGTGCTCCGACCAGAACAAGTGAAGCCCTACGAATCATTGCGTGCCTTTCCGGTGTCTGCTGCGGTCCACCATGGTCGGGAATCAACCGGTTTTCCGTCTTTCCTGAATTCAATGTAAAGTGTTGGCCGTTCTGTTTCCAGCGCCAATGCGGCCGCGCTGGCCACTCTTTTGTTACCCATGGTGCCCAGTGGCTCGCCGGCGACGACGAATTGCCCCTGCTGTACGCTGACGCTTTCCAGTCCCGACAGAACGACGTGATAGCCGTCGCCGGGATTGAGGATGATCATCTGGCCGTAGCTGCGAAACGTTCCGGCAAAGACAATCCAGCCATCCGAAGGCGCCGTTACCAGAGCCCCCGCATTGGTCTCGAGCATCATGCCCTGCAACGAATGTCCGGTGCCGTCGGCATCGCCGAAGTGGCGCAGGATCGATCCGGCAACCGGAAGCGCGAGCTTTTTCTGCAAATCCGAAAACGCATATGCAGGCGCAATGCGGTTTTTGTCGGGCGTTGTCGATTTTGCCAGTTCACGAGCTTCCTCGCGCTGCGCTTCCGACATCTGGCGGCGGTTTTCTTCCTCGATCCGGGCTGCCTCCGCAGCGTCGCGAACCGAGGCGATCTGGGTTTCGATCGAACCGATCAGACCTTCCAGGCTGGTGGCCTGGCTTGCCAGTTGCTCCGCCTTGCGACGTTCGGAAGCGAGCTCGGTCGTGCTACGCTGCTTGAGCTTCTGTTTCTCCGCAATCAGCATGTTCATGCGTCGCTCTTCCTCGAGCCGCGATGCCATATCTTCGCCAAGGGTTTGTTTTTGCGCGGTGATCTCTTTGCGCACACCGGACAGCGCCTGGAGATCGGCTGCGAGGTTCTCCGTCTCGTGGCGAATGCCGGGCACGACCGCGCCGAGCAGGATGGCGCTGCGCACCGAGCCGAGCGCATCCTCGGGCGTGACGAGCAGCGCCGGCGGCGGATTGCGACCCATGCGCTGCAGGGCGGCCAGCACCTCGGCCAGCACGCCGCGCCTAGCGCGCAGCGAGCGATGCACCGCGTCTTCCTTGATGCGCAGGGTCGTCAGTTTTTCTTCGCCATCGACGATCTGCTGTTCCAGCGCCTTGCGCTTGTCGGCGGAAGTGACGATCGCTGATCGTAACGATTCGCTGGTCTTTTCGAGATCGACGATGCTCGCTTGCAACTCGGCAGCGCGATCATTCGATAAGGTGATGGTTTTCGACAGTGCTTCCAGCTCGCTGCGCGTGCTGTCGCGCTTGAGTTGCAGCGCTGCGGCGGGATCATTCTGTGCGGTCGCCTGTCCGGCTGCGGGGCGTTCCGTTGTGTCGGTTGTCTGGGCAGAAGCATTTACGCCGAGAAGCAGGGCCGCCGAAAACATGCTCGCACGGAAGCAAAGCCAACCGGTATATACCGGTCGCGCTTTTCCCGTCCGCTTCGCCGCGTCAATTGTCATCCCGCCATTCGCTGTCAGCCGCCCGTCCGCGCAAACCCTATGCTGATTTGGCCCGTGTCGCCAACAGCCTTTGCCCGCAATTGCGGCATCCGAATGGCAGCGCCGGCGCGGTTCCCGGGCAAGGCGCGGTCAGGCCGAAGCACGCTGGCGATCCGCCGGCATTTCGCTGCGCGCCAGGACGGCGCGGATTTGTTCCAGCGCCAGCGAGGCAAAGCCGCGCAAGAGTTCAAGCTGATCGTCGGAAAACGCGGCACGGGGCGCCTGATCAGCGATGCACAGGTTTCCGAGCGTCGTGCCGGTCTCGGCATCGATCAGCGGCGCGCCGGCATAGAAGCGGATGTGCGGATTGCCCTTGACCACAGCATTGCCGGCAAACCGCACGTCGCGGGTGGCGTCGAGAACGACCAGCGCATCCAGGTCGGCAAGCGCATGGGCGCAGAAGGAGAGATCGCGCGTCGTGCCGTCGCTCGCAAGCCCGCTGCGTCCGACGAAACTCTGGTGCGTGGTCTCGATCAGGGTCACGAAGGCCATGCTGGTTCCAAAGGATTGCGCCGCCATATGGCTGACGCGGTCGAGGCCGACGCTGACTTCCTGCGTCATATGGGTCAGCGCGGCCTTGACGCGTGCGACACGGATCGCTTCGTTTTTCGGAATCGGGGCAGGAATGCCGTGTTCGACCTGCGCATGGGTAACCACCCGGTTGCGACCGCTGCGCTTGGCGCCATAGAGCGCCTGGTCGGCAGCGGCGACCAGTTCGGCTGCGGTCTCCGGTGGTATGCCTGTCTGTGAAACATAGGTCGCCGCGCCGAGGCTTGCGGTAACATAGCCGGTGTGGCTGCGCGCATGTGAAATCATCAGCTTCTCGATCGCGGCGCGAACGTCCTCGGCCACGGCTTCGACGCCGTTTGCATCCGTGTTTGGAAGAATGATGGCAATTTCCTCGCCGCCATAGCGCGCCACCATGTCCGTCGGGCGTTTCAGGTGAAGCTGGATCGTCTGCGCGATCGCCTTCAGACAGTCGTCGCCGGCCTGGTGGCCATAGAGGTCGTTGAAGAGCTTGAAGCGATCGACGTCGATCATGATGACGGAAAGCGGTTCGTCGGCCTTGAGCGCATTGGCGAATTCGGTTTCGAGCGCGTTGTCGAAGCGTCGGCGGTTATAGAGGCCGGTCAGGCCGTCGACATGGGCGAGCGTCCGGTAGCGCTGCTCATTCGATCGCCGCTGGCGCAATTCCGCGCCGAGCATGACCGACAGGCCGGCGACGCAGATCGCCAGCACGGCAAAAGCGATGCCGGTCGTGACTGCCAGCCGGTTCCAGCCGGCATAGATTTCCTCCACCGATTGGCCGACGGCAACGATCAAAGGCAGGTCATCGACATGGCTGGCGCTGAACAGGCGCTCGACCTTGTCGATGGGAGACGCGGCGGCGAACGGCTCGTCGGCGGATGCCAGTTGCCAGAACATCGGTGAAGTCACATAGTTCCTGCCGACCGCGCTGTGAATATCCGGGGTGCGCAACAGAAGCGTGCCATCGGTCGCATAGAGGCTGACGGCACCCTTATCGCCCAGTTCCAGCGACCGGAACAGCGGCTCGAAACCATCCAGCCGCAGCGAAAAGACGGCGACGCCCGAAAATTGGTTGGTGCGGTCCGTCAGTCGCCGGCTGAGCGTGACGACGACTTCCCCGAGTGGCGAGATCGTGACCGTCTTCGGGGTGAAGAGGGTGTCGCCGGTGGTGCGTTCGTGGGTGAAGAAATAGGATTCGTTGGCGAAATTCGTGCGCGTTCGCGGACTGGTCTCCGAACTCAGCACGAGATTGCCGCGCACATCGAGGATGTAGATTTCGCCGAGCGCAGCCTGGGTCGCCGAGCCGCCGAGAAGCGCCTTGCGGGCCTGCTGGTCGAAGCGGAAATCCGGATTGTGGCGCAGCATCTGCCGGACCGAGAGCAGCGCTTGGTCGGCATTGCGGAAGGATTGCAGGATGTCGCGGCGGATGGAGGCATCGAGATTGCGTGCGCCGATCCCGGCCTGTTTCCAGGCTTGCTGGCGCTGGTCGATCAGGAGGGCTGCGAACAGGGCTGTGAAGCCGATGAGGATGGAAAACAGCACCACGGCCCAAAGGAAACCGAGCGGTCGCCGCCGGCCAGTCGCCTTCCCCTTCGCCATCCATTCCATAAGGCTTTTCAAGATATTGCCGTCCTCTCGCCCCGTGCCGCTCCAGCAATGTCGCAACCGGACACATGACGTCGGAAAGGATAGAGCTGGACGATTAACGGCTGATTACGCCGAGAGGGCTACTCCCCAGATCTCGCTACTCAAACCCGGTGATAGGGATGTCCGGACAGGATGGTGACGGCGCGGTAGAGTTGCTCGGCGATCAGGATGCGAACCAGTTGGTGTGGCCACGTCAATTTGCCAAGGCAGATGACGGCGTCCGCCTTGGCGTGAAGCGCCGGATCCAGCCCGTCGGCGCCGCCGATCGCCACGATCAGGTCGCGCTTGCCGCTGTCGCGGAAGTTTCCAATGAGAGACGCGAAGGCTTCGGAATCGAGCGCCTTGCCGCGTTCGTCGAGCAGGATGAGGAGGCTGGACTCCGGTAGGGATTTTTCCAGCAGCGCCGCTTCTTCGCGTTTGCGGGTATCCGCGCTGGAGGCGCGGCTTTCGGCGACTTCGATCACGCGCGAGAATTCAAGGCCGATGGCAGGCCCGGTCTTGGCGAAGCGGTCGAGATAACGGGCGGCAAGGTCTTTCTCTGGCCCCGCTTTCAGGCGCCCGACGGCAAAAAGACCAACCCGCATGTTCAACAACCCCGTGTTCGCTGCTTCGGGGAAGCAATAGCGTATTTTTATCGTCCGATCCGCCGGCAAAGACGGAGACATCGAAGGCAGGACATATGGACAGCGTCCGAGAAAACGCTCGTCCCGGAAACGTCGCCTTCCTTCAGACGCACAATCAGGTCATGTCCCTAGCATGATGCAGGTTCCAGTCATGCTGTCACCGCCCGCTCGGCGTCCGAGGACGCGCGACGCTCAGTGCAATGTGCCGTCTTCCATGTCCGGCGCGGCCCACATCTTCTCGATGTTGTAGAACTCGCGGATTTCCGGGCGGAACACGTGGATGATGATGTCGCCGCTATCGATCAGCACCCAGTCGCCGGTATCGAGTCCTTCGACGCGTGCATTGCCCTGGCCGCCTTCCTTGAGGTCGGTGATCAGGTGATCGGCGATCGCCATGACATGCCTGCTCGAGCGCCCGGAGACAACGACCATGTAGTCTCCCAAGGCCGATTTTCCGGCAATGTTGATCGTGACAATATCTTCTGCCTTCGAGTCCTCGAGACTGCCAAGGACCAGTTGAAGAGCGCGGGCAGCGGCTTCGTCGCTGCGTTCCGGGCTTTTAGGGAAGATGCGTGTGACATTTCCCTTGGCTTGTACTGTTGTCAGGGTTTTTCCTTTCCGTTTGACATACAGGCACTGCACGATTCGAATGTCGGTCGAACCGGTACCTTAAATGTAGGCATCAATGCCTTAACGTTTCAAGACGTCAGAAATAAATCACGGTTAATCATTGTTTACGTTTTGTCGCAGCGCCGTCGAACTCAAGGGGGAGCGCGGCCCATGGATAAAGGTCCAGGCGGGCGCCTTGCGGAAGGCGAGTGCGGCCGCGCGATCCTCGTCAACGCGTGCATATTCGAAGGTCCGTGCCATTTTCGACGAGAGATAGGAAAGCGTGGCACCCGGCCTATCGATGACGGCGATCGGGAAGGTGCAGGCGATCTTCTGCCAGTCCTGCCAATGGTGGAAGCTCCTCAGATTGTCGGCACCCATGATCCAGACGAAGCGGATCGCCCGGTTCTTCTCTCGAATCTTCTCCAGCGTGCGGGCCGTATAGCTCTGGCCGAGCGACTGTTCGAACGCCGTCACCTTGATGCGCGGATCATCGGCGATGGCTTCGCTGAGCGCGATGCGCTCGGCAAGCGGCGCAAGCTGGTGGCGGCTCTTCAGGGGGTTACCGGGCGTCACCATCCACCAGAGCTGGTCAAGGCCAAGCCGGCGCAGTGCGATATCGGCCACCAGCACATGGCCGTCATGCGGCGGATTGAACGAGCCGCCGAACAGGCCGACCTTCATGCCGCTCTCGACATGGGGCATCTTCAGGTAAAAGGGATCGACGTCGCCCGAATGCACCTTATGGCCGGACCTGACCGGTGCCGCGCACCCTGTATTTGAACGAGGTCAGCTGCTCCACGCCGACCGGGCCGCGCGCATGCATCTTGCCCGTCGCAATGCCGATTTCGCCGCCCATGCCGAACTCGCCGCCATCGGCGAACTGGGTCGAGGCATTGTGCAGCAGGATGGCCGAATCGACTTCCGCGAAGAAGCGCTCGACAACAATTGGATCCTCGGCAATGACGGCTTCCGTGTGCGACGAGGACCAGGTGGCGATATGATCGATCGCGCCTTCGACGCCGTCGACCAGCGTTACCGAAATGATCGCATCGAGATATTCCGTCGCCCAGTCTTCTTCCGTCGCGGCGATCAGGCCGGGAACGATCGTGCGGACATCCTCGCTGGCGCGGACCTCGCAGCCGGAATCGCGCAGGGCAGCAACCAGCGGCGCCACAAATGTGTCAGCGGCGGCGCGGTCGATGAGCAGGGTCTCGGCCGAGCCGCAGACGCCGGTGCGGCGCATTTTGGCGTTGACGATGATTTTCCTTGCCATGTCCAGATCGGCCGACTTATCGACATAGACGTGGCAGAGGCCTTCGAGATGGGCAAAGACCGGTACGCGGGCCTCGTTCTGGACGCGCGCGACCAGGCTCTTGCCGCCCCGCGGCACAATCACGTCAATCGAGCCGCCAAGACCCGTGAGCATGGCACCGACGGCCGAACGATCGGCGACGGGCACCATCTGGATCGCATGCTCTGGAAGGCCGGCATCCTTCAATCCCTGCACCAGGCAGGCATGGATAGCCTGCGATGAATGCAGACTGTCGGAGCCGCCGCGCAGGATGACGGCATTGCCGGCCTTGAGGCAGAGCGCACCGGCATCCGCCGTCACGTTCGGGCGGCTTTCATAGATGACGCCGATGACGCCGAGCGGCGTGCGCACGCGCTCGATATGCAGGCCGTTCGGACGGTCCCACTCGGCGATCACGTGGCCGACAGGGTCGGGAAGTTCGGCGATGGCGCGGATGGCATTGGCCATGTCGAGCACGCGGTTTTCCGACAGGGTCAGTCGGTCAAGGAAGGAGGCGGCAACGCCGGTCTCGCGGGCGTTTTCCAGATCGAGCACATTGGCGGCGAGGATATCGTCCTTGCGGGCGACGATCGCGGCGGCCATGCTGACGAGGGCGGCATGCTTGCGCTCGGCCGATGCGGTGGCAAGTGGACGGCTGGCGGCGCGGGCCTGGCGGCCGATCACGGCCATGATCTCCTGGATCTCTTTCTTTCTCACGTCATCAAGCATGCACGTCGCTCCTTACCCCATCCGTCTCTCGCCTGGGCAGCGACGTCATCACCATGTCGTCGCGATGGACCATGGCGGCGCGTCCGGCATAACCGAGAATGACGGCAATTTCCGCCGATTTCTTGCCGGCGATCTGCCGGGCTTCATCGGCATCGTAACCGGCAAGACCACGGGCGATTTCACGACCCTCGGCGCCAATGATGGCGATCGTGTCGCCACGACTGAACGCGCCGGTGACCTGGCGCACGCCGGCGGGCAGAAGGCTCTTTCCGGACCGAAGGGCAGTTTCGGCGCCGGTATCGATGGCAAGACTTCCAGCCGGCAGCAACTGGCCGGCAATCCAGGTCTTGCGCGCGGTGACCGGCGAACCGGAGGGCGCGAACCAGGAGGAGCGAGCGCCCTCGCCGATCGCCGACAGCGGATGATTGACCTTGCCGGAAGCGATGATCATGGCGCAGCCGGAACCGGTGGCGATCTTGCCGGCATCGATCTTGGTGCGCATGCCGCCGCGCGACAGTTCGGACGCGGCGCCGCCGGCCATCGCCTCAATCTGCGGCGTGATTTCCAGAATGGTTTCGAGGAAGCGCGCTTCTGGGTCGAGATGTGGCGGCGCCGTATAGAGCCCATCGATATCCGACAGCAACACCAGCAGGTCGGCACCGGTCATGGTGGCGACGCGGGCGGCCAGGCGGTCGTTGTCGCCATAGCGGATTTCGCTGGTGGCAACCGTATCGTTCTCGTTGATGATTGGCACCGCGCCCATTTTCAGGAGCTGGTTGATCGTCGCGCGGGCGTTGAGGTAGCGACGGCGCTCCTCGGTATCGCCGAGCGTCAGCAGGATCTGGCCGGCAACGATCTCGTCGGTCGACAGGCTTTCCGACCAGGCGCGGGCAAGCGCGATCTGGCCAACAGCCGCCGCCGCCTGGCTTTCCTCCAGCTTCAGCGCGCCGGAGGGAAGATCGAGAACCGATCGGCCAAGCGCGATTGCACCAGAGGAGACGACGAGTACGTCAATACCCTTTGCCCGCAAGGCGGCGATATCGGCGCACATGGCGTTCAGCCAATGCTTCTTCAGGCCGGTCTTGCGATCGACCAACAGGGCCGAGCCGATCTTGATCACAATCCGGCGGTACTTTTCCAGCGGTTTGCGGGTCGCGCCCATATCAATCTTCTTCTTCGCCGGTATATGTCTGGGCGGCGACAATGATGTCGCGCAAGGCCCGCAGCGCCTCCGTCATGCCGGTACCGACAACGGCCGACAGCAGCAGCGGCGTCTTGCCGCAAACCTTGGCCAGTTCCTTCTGCTTCTTTTTCAATTCGGTCGGATCAAGGATATCGATCTGCGACAAGGCGACGATCTCAGGCTTGCCGGTCAACTCGCCGCCATAAGCTTCAAGCTCGTGCTTCACGGTTTTGTAGGCCTTGGCGACATTCTCTTCCTGCGCCGAGACGAGATGCAGCAGCACGCGCGTGCGCTCGACATGGCCGAGGAAGCGATCACCCAGCCCGACACCGTCATGGGCACCCTCGATCAGGCCGGGAATATCGGCGAGGATGAATTCTCGGCCGTCGATCGTCGCCACGCCGAGGTTCGGGTGCAGCGTCGTGAACGGATAATTGGCGATTTTCGGACGGGCGCGGGTGACAGTCGCGAGGAAGGTCGACTTGCCGGCATTCGGCAGCCCGACCAGCCCGGCATCGGCGATCAGCTTCAACCGCAGCCAGATGGTCTTTTCTTCCCCTTCGAGGCCCGGATTGGCCCAGTTCGGCGCCTGGTTGGTCGAGGATTTGAAATGGGTATTGCCGAAGCCGCCATTGCCGCCGGCGGCGAGGCGAAACCGCTGACCCTCGGCGATCATGTCGACGATCATCGTCTCGGAATCTTCCTCGAAAATCTGCGTGCCGACCGGGACCTTGAGCGTCACATCGGCGCCACCGGCGCCCGTGCGGTTGCGGCCCATGCCGTGAATGCCGGTGCCGCCCTTGAAATGCTGCTGGAAGCGGAAGTCGATGAGGGTGTTGAGGCCATTGACGGCCTCGATCCAGACATCGCCGCCACGGCCGCCATCGCCGCCATCGGGGCCGCCGAACTCGATGAATTTCTCGCGCCGGAACGACACGGCGCCAGCACCGCCGTCGCCGGATCGAATATAGACTTTTGCTTCATCGAGAAATTTCATCGCACTGCCATCTGTTGTGTGTCTTTGCCTGCCCTTTATGCCGCCATCGATATAGACGCCTGCCTGTCAGGTCAAAGATTATCGTGAAGTCAAAAGCCGCGACACCCCAAGGAGTGCCTGCCTTTGCTGCATTGATCCGCCCGCATTCCGACCGGCAGAATCGTCTTCAAAAAAACGGCCGGCGAAAAGTCGCCGGCCGTAACCGTTCAGGGCCTGCGCAGATCGACCGCCGTGATCCGGGTTTCGATATGGCTGACCATGCTGGTGCGCGCCAGCGCATAGATCTGGGCGCAGCCGGTGATCTCGAAACCGAGCTTCTTCTGCAGCTTCAGCGAGCCTGCATTGTCGGCGAAGACGCCGGAATGCAGGGTGGTGCCGGGCATGCGCCGGAAGAAGCGCTCGATCGCCGCATGCACGGCTTCGCCGGCATAGCCCCGGTTCCAGTAGAACCGGTTCAGCCAGTAGCCGACATGCCACTGGCCATGACGAAGCTCGATACCGACGCAGCCGATATGGACATCATCGCCGGTGGTGATCGCCAGCGTCCAGCCGGCAAACAGACCGGAACCCTGGCGGATCAGCCAGTCGAGCGCATCGGAGCGGTGATAGGGAACCGGAACCCGCGCCAACATGCGCGAGACCTGGTAATCGCCGAGCGATTGTGCCACCGCATCCGCATCGGAGAGCCGGTGCGGACGCAGGACGAGGCGGGCCGTTTCGATCGTCGGGCAGGGGCCAGGATCGGGACGGACAGCGGCCTTCGGCCGTTCGCGAAGATGAGCGGTCATCTCATGCCTCCCCAACTGCGCAACGACATCCAGGTCTTGCGGTCGAGCCGATACCATTCGACCGACATCATGCCGCCGAGCGCCAGGCTGTCGACCATGCCCGAGCCCTGGAACTGGAAACCGCACTTCTGGATGACCCGCCGTGAGGCGACATTCATGACCCGGCATCGCGCATCGATCTGGTCGATGTCGCGGGTCCGGAAGGCCATGTCGGTCAGCGCCTGGGCGGCTTCCGTTGCATAGCTCTTGTTCCAGTGCGGTTCGCCCAGCCAGTAGCCAAGCTCCGCCGTCCTGCCATCGGGATGCGGCTCGATACCGCAGCAGCCGAGGAATGCGCCATTGTCCGCTTTGGTAATCGCATAGACGCACTTGCCAATCTCGCCCGTTTTCGTACGGCGTACGAAGTCCGCGGCATCGGCCACCGTGTACGGGTGCGGCATGCGCGAGACCATGGTGGCGATATTGGCATTGTTGGCAAGATGGGCAAGGGCGTCGATATCGTCTTCATGGGGCGCGCGCAAAACGAGCCTTGGCGATAACAATATCGGGCAATCGGTCCTTGACCGCTGAGGCCGCAGCCTCTCCTGAGAAGATTCCAGGGAATCTTCCCGGGGAGACCGTGATTGGCTCTCCCTCAACAATTCGCTCTGCATGTTCAGTCCTCCAAGACGTGAAAAAGGGGAGATCGGGCATCGCCCCATCTCCCCTTTTGATCTTGGCCTGAACGGTATGCGTCAGCCGGGTCGATGAGACGCCGGCTGTTTTAGAGCGCTACCGGCTTATTCCGCTGCTTCGGCTTTCGGCATGACAGACACGTACACGCGGCCATTGGCCTTCGTACGGTAGTTCACATTGCCGGCCGTCAGTGCAAAAATGGTGTGGTCCTTGCCGAGGCCAACATTGGCGCCCGGATGCCACTGCGTTCCGCGCTGACGCAGAATGATGTTGCCCGGAATGACGACTTCGCCACCGAACTTCTTCACGCCAAGGCGCTTGGAGTTGGAATCGCGACCGTTGCGCGAGGAACCGCCAGCTTTTTTGTGTGCCATGGTATGTCTCCTTTAAACCTTAAGTCCGTTGTCTCAGTTTGCAGCTTCTGCGGTGGCGTCTTCAGACTTCTTGGAAGCCTTCTTCGCCTTCGCGCCGGCAACAGCGGCGATGTCCAGGATGCGGACAGTCGTCTGATGCTGGCGGTGACCGCGAGTGCGCTTCGAGTTCTGGCGACGGCGCTTCTTGAAGGCGATGACCTTCTTGGCGCGGCCGTGTTCCACAACTTCGGCGCTGACAACGGCACCTTCGACAAACGGAGCACCGATGGTTGCATCGGCGCCGACGCCGACCATCAGGATCTCGGTGAATTCGATCTTATCGCCTGCGGCGCCTTCCAATTTTTCAATCGTCAGAACGTCGTTGGCTGCCACGCGGTACTGTTTACCGCCGGTCTTGATGACTGCGAACATTTTTTATCCTTTCATGTTCGTTCCGGCTCTTCGATCAAGTCGAGGCCGTCTTTTTGGTCAGTCGGGATGACAAGACCTTTCGATCCTGCCGGTGAACGGGCACAATAGAAACCCGGCGCGGTGAGGGCATGCCACACCACTTCGATTGCGCGAATTACTGGAAGCCATGAAAACTGTCAAGGCGAAAGACGGGAAATAGCTTGATATTCCTCGTCATGCCCTCTTGTCATTGCCGAAAACTGCCGCTATGAACCGCCTCGCGCTGAACAAGCGTCGACCAAGGATGACCCGGAGAGGTGGCTGAGAGGTCGAAAGCACCGCACTCGAAATGCGGCATACGGGCAACCGTATCGTGGGTTCGAATCCCACCCTCTCCGCCATTGTCAGCATGGCCCCTCGTTTTTTCTCAGTTAGCTTTTGGATTGCCGTGAAAACGGCTTATGCCCAATCGCTTGCTCGGCAGTTGGTATCGCGGGTTTACCGAAACAGCTTGCACGGAGTTCATACTCGGCGCTTCAGGCCGGATGCCTGCTGCAGCGGCATGTCATCACATCCGTCAGAGGCTGTTTCAGCCCTGTATCCTTGTCTGCAGATTCGGTCGGCCTCTCGGTTCCAAGGGATGTCAGATCCTCTGAAACAATCCCCGTCTCCGCCTCCCGCCAGACCGCAAGAAATCACCAACACCAAGTTGTGTGTGCAAATTTCCTGATATACCTTGCCCCATGCCCAGTGTAGGGCACCGTGCTTCGGATGATGGAGCATGCGTGTCGTGTCCGGTTGGGGCATGAACATCAGCTGTCTCGGGAAACGGCAGCCGGGGGCGCGTTCATGAGCGAAAGTCTTTCCACGCGATTGCCCCGCCTCATCGTCGTGGACGATGAGGCGCAGCTGCGCGACATGATTGCGGAATATCTGCAAAGGGGAAATTTTTCCGTTCGCACGGCGTCCGGCGGCGCGGCGCTTGATCAGCTTCTGGCGGCGGAAGATGCGGACTTGCTGCTGCTCGATGTCAACATGCCGGATGAGGACGGGTTTTCGATTACCCGGCGTCTGCGCGCCGGCAGCAATATACCGATCATCATGCTGACCGCCGCCGTCGATACCATCGACAAGGTTGTCGGCCTCGAGATGGGCGCGGATGATTACATCACCAAGCCATTCGACCTGCGCGAATTGAAGGCGCGTATTCGCGCGATCCTGCGCCGGAATCAAGGCATGGTGCCGCCGCCGTCGATCGCATCGGTCGACGGGGACGAATCGACGAGACTGCAGCCTTTCGGCAAGTTGATGCTCGACGTGGAAGCCCGCTGTCTCGTCCAGTCGGATGGGGTGCGGGAGGGCCTGACGGCAATGGAATTCGACCTGATCCAGGTTTTCCTGCAAAATCCCGACCGGGTGCTGACACGGGACCGGCTGCTCGATCTCGCCAACAAGCGTGACAATGATCCCTTCGACCGCAGCATCGATGTCCGGGTGACACGCATCCGCAAGAAGGTCGAGCACGATCCCGCCAAGCCCCAGGCTATCAAGACCGTCCGGGGGGTGGGCTATATCTATACGCCGGGGAAACTTACGCCATGACCGAGGTCTTTCAGGAGAGCGAGGACATGACATCCGCAGACGCACCGACCGAGGCTCCGGCGCTTCTGGACCTGCTTTTCGCCGGCGTGCTCGATTGCGCCGCCCATGTCGATCGCGACTGCCGCTACCGGGCCGTCAACGCGGCCTTTCTCGAATTCGTGGGGCGCCCGAGACACGAGGTGGTTGGTCATGCGGTTCGCGACATCCTGGGCGAGGTGGTCCATCAATCCTGCGAGCAGATGATCGAACAACTCCGGCCGGGCGAGACGCTTCGGCGCGAGGGATGGCTGGATTGTGGTCCGCGCGGCATGCATTACCTTGGGCGGGCGATCACGGCCCTGCCGGTTGCCGGGGGCGTGTCGGGTTTCATAGTCATCCTGCGCGATCTCACCGAACTGCACCGCCAACAGCAGGATATCGCCGAGCGGATCGAGGCGCAGAAGGCGAGCGAAGCCTATCACGCCGCCATCATCCGGACGGCGCTGGACGCGGTCGTCGTGATCGATGAAGCCGGTATCGTCGTCGACTTCAACCCGGCCGCGGTCTCGATCTTCGGCTACAGCCGCGAGGCTGCGGTCGGGTCGCAGATCGCGGATCTCATCATTCCGCATGCCCTGCGCTCCGCCCATGACACCGGCATGACATCCTACCTGGAAACCGGCGTGAGCCGCGTTCTCGGCAAGCGTCTCGAACTGGAGGCGCTGCGGGTCGACGGCACGCAGATTCCGGTGGAGCTGACCATTGCCGATGTGACGCTCGGGGCGAAACGGCTGTTTGCCGCGCATCTGCGAGACCTGACCGCCGTTCGCGCGGCACAGGCGGAAATCCTGCGCCAGGGCGAAGCCCTGCATCAGAAGGACAAGCTTGCGGCGCTTGGATCGCTGCTCGCCGGTGTCGCGCATGAGCTGAACAACCCGCTGTCGATCGTCATCGGGCAGGCCATGATGCTGCGGGAAAGGATCACCGAGGCCGCAACCCATCAGTTGGCCGGCGAGGAGCTTGCGCAGCGCAGCGCCAAGATCGAGAGTGCCGCCAATCGCTGCGCAAAGATCGTGCGCAGCTTTCTCGACATGGCGCGGCAGCGCAAGACCGAACGGCAGGCCGTGCCGTTACCGCATCTGGTCCGCGAGGCGCTCGATCTTCTCAAATATAACCTGCACAGCTCCGCCGTTATCGTCGAAACGGACGTTGCCGAAAACTTGCCGTCCCTTTGGGTCGATCGGGATCAGTTGCATCAAGTTCTCATCAATCTGGTGATCAACGCCCATCAGGCACTTGAGGAAAAGCGCGAGGGGAAGCGGCGCATCCATATCGCAGCCGAGGCGAGGACGGAGGATGGTGTGATGCTGCTGAGCGTTTCCGACAACGGCCCCGGCATTGCCCCGGATATCCGCTCGCGCATCTTCGATCCCTATTTCACCACCAAGCCGCAGGGTTTCGGCACCGGCATCGGCCTTGCCGTTTCGCGCGGCTTGATCGAAGCCCATGGCGGCGCACTCGATCTCGACGACCGGCCGGGCGGCGGTGCCCGTTTCGTCATTCGCCTGCCGCTGGCATTGGGACAGCACTCGGGCGAAAGCACTGCTCCGGCGGACACCGTGCCGGTGCCCGTCGTCTCGAACAAGCGTCTTCTGGTCGTCGATGACGAGGCCGATATCGCCGATCTGCTCAGCGACATGGCCGGGCAATTGGGGTTCAACATCGTCATTGCCGATAGCGGGCAAAGCGCAATCGCGCGGCTGGAGCAGGGTGATTTCTCGCCGACTGCCATTCTCTGTGACATCCACATGCCCGGCGGCGACGGCCCGGGTTTCTACGATTGGCTGCAAAAGGCTCGTCCAGAGTTGACGACCCGCATCGCTTTCGTCACTGGCGATACGCTCGGCCCGGCGGCGGGACGGTTCCTTGCCCGTTGCGGCTGTCCGGTCATCGAAAAGCCGTTCACGCCGCAGGATATTCGCCGCATCCTTCACTCGCTGATCGTCCAGGACGAGTAATTTGCGAAAATCTTCATTTAAAGTTTGCTTCTGAAACAATTGAAACATTTTTGCGCAATCCGCGAACTTCAACTGAAACATTCGCCTGCGATTGTTCGATCATTCCAAGACAATTGCAGGAGAATGGAGATGCAGGAAGCCGAAATTGCGCTGCTGGAAGGCAGCTTTGCCGAAGTATTCAAAGTTCGCGGCGATGCCGCCGCGCTGTTCTACGAGCGGCTCTTCATCCATGATCCTTCGCTGAAGCCGATGTTCGACAGGGCCGACCTGCGCGAACAGGGCAAGAAGCTGATGATGGCGCTTGCCCTCGTCGTCGGCGCCTTGCGCAAGCTCGATACCGTTGTGCCGGCCTTGCGTGGGCTGGCGGTCAAGCATAGCGGCTACGGCGTTCGCGACGAGCACTATGCCATTGTCGGTGCTGCCCTTCTGGAAACGCTTTCGCTCTTCTTCGGCGCGCGCTTTACGCCTGAACTGCACGCTGCCTGGGCAAAGGCTTACGGAACGGTCAGCGCCGTCATGATCGAGGCCGCCCGCGAGCAGCCCCGGCGTATGGCTGCCGCATCCTGAAATTGCGACGGATTCGTCGTCCTCTTCACCGCCATCACCCCAAAAATAATCCGTCCGCCGCCCTGTCGAGGGAAAGTTCGGCATTGTAAAAGGTTTCAAGGGGATTTCTGACGGGTGAGATGAGAATGAGATTTCGCCGTAGCGCACCTATTGCGATCATCGTCGCGATCGTTCTCGTCGTGACCGGCGCGGCCTTTATTTCCAATCGGCTGTTTTCCGGCATGACGGATGCCGTCGAGGCGGATCAGTTCCGGGTCATGGGAGCAATCGTCGAGACCGCGATCCGCGATGCGGAAAACAAGGCGCTGGCCCGCGCCGAATTGCTCGCCGACCTGCCGACCGTCCAGAAGCTTATGGGCGCCGGGGACAGGATGGGCCTCGAAGCAGAACTGTCGAACATGTTCACAAACCAGAAAGCGCGGCACGGCGTTGATCAGGCGCAATTTCACATTCCGCCGGCGACATCCTTTCTACGACTGCATGATCCCGCCACCTTCGGCGACGATCTGACGCCGTTCCGGCCGCTGGTGGTTGCTGTCAATCGCGAGCGCGTACCGCTCAAGGGCGCCTCGGTTGCGCGCAACGGCCCGGCGATTTTCGGTGTTTCTCCGGTTTTCGATGCCGCCGGAAAGCATCTCGGCAGTGTCGAGATCGGGATCGCCTACGGTCCCCTGATGGCGGCCTTGAAGACGGCCTATGGCGTCGATCTCGGCCTGTTCGTCGAAGAGGCGGTGCTGAAGCAATATGCGCAGGGGATCGACCCGGAGCGCATGGGCGAGGAAAACAGGATCGGCCGCTTCATCCGTTTCGAAGCCACCAACGCGCAACTGATCGCCGAACTCGCAGGCGCGCAGGATATTTCCGTCGTCAACGAGCCGGTCCGCTATGTGCGAGAAGCGCAAGGGCTCACGCGCGGCGTGTTGCTGCTGCCCGTCAACAGCAGTTCGGGAACGCCGCTCGGCGTCATCGCCGCGACCATGGATTTCAGCGCTTCGCGCGCCGCCGTCAATCGGTCGCTGATCTGGCAGAGTGTCATCACGCTGGTCGCCATTCTGGCGCTCTCCGGCTTCGTGCTGGTGGTGCTGCGGGGTTTCCTGATTCGACCGCTACAGGTGCTCGGTGAACGGTTCGAGGCAGTCGGCGCCGGCGAGCCGTTGACGCCGATTGCAGGCGCGGAGACCTTTCCAAGCGAGATGCAACCCTTCATCACGCTTTACGACAAGGTCCGGTCGCGACGTGGTGACGCCGGCAAGGCATCGTCATGAGGGGCTTGAAGCCTTTTCGGGCCATTTTGCGCTGGGTTGCACTCTTCATCCTTGCCGCGCTTTCGAGCCCGGCCATGGCCGCGGCCGATCTGCCGCGCGACAGCGGTCTGCCGGTCGTCGTCCAGGCTGGTGCCTCCTTCCTGAAGCTCGAGAGTTTCGACGAAAATGCCGGAACGTTCCGCGCAACTGTCGATATCCGCCTGCGGTGGATGGACAAGCGGCTGGCGATATCGGGTCCGATCGTCGGTGTGCCGCCGCAGACATTGCGCGACAGCGCCGCGGAAGAAAAGATGAAGGCAATTTGGGTGCCGCCGGTCGTGCTCGCCAACCAGGCTGGCGAGGCGGCGCTCTCGGATTACGGGCTGCGGATCTATCCGACGGGGCGCGTTGAATTGCTGCACCGCGTGACCGCCGATTTCAGCGTGGATGTCGATGTGGCGCGATTTCCCTTCGACCGGCAACGCCTCGCGGTGAACATGGCGGTCGCCGGGCTGACGCTTGCCGAGGTGGCGCTTCGGTTCGACCAGTCCGATATCGACTACAGCCGCCCGTCGGTGAATGCGGATCTGGCCGGCTGGAGCATCGGTCTTGTCGATCTTCGCAGCATTCCGCAACCCGGCTGGTACAACAGCACGCATGCGCAGGTGACCGCCTCGCTCGATATTACCCGGCAGCCCGGCGTGGTGGTGGCGTCGATCTTCATCCCGCTGTTCGCCTCGCTGTTGATCCCGCTTTTGGCGATCTGGCTGAACCACATGGAAGACGGCGTTTTCCAGGTCGATACCCATGAAATGGTCAACATCATCATCGGTGGCCTGTTTGCCGTCATCGCGCTGAATTTCACCGTCTACAGCACCTATGTCGTGCTTTCGAGCGGCGACAACACGGTCAACCGGCTGTTCGCACTGAATTACCTGACGCTGGCCTCGGCGCTGTTCATCAACATCCTGTTTGCCCGCTTCAACTTCGTGAGCCGGGTTTTGGGGCCTTACGTGCAGGAACAGGCCTATATGGTTTTGATGTGGGCCATCCCCAGCCTGATCCTCATCCTGGCGACCGCCTTCATGCTGGTCGCCTGGGTCTGAACGCTTCAGGTGAGTTGGTCGACGGCGGCGATGACGCCCCGCAATTCGGCCAGCCCCTTGAGGCGGCCGATGCAGGAATAGCCGGGGTTGACCTTCTTCTTCTGGTCGTCGATCAGCAGATGGCCGTGATCGGGCCGCATCGGGATGACGCTGTCCGCCCGCCCCGCCCTTATTCGCCGGCGTTCCTCCGCCCGCAACACCGAGATCAGCGACACCATGTTGACGTCGCCGCCCAGATGCTCCGATTCGATGAACGATCCGTCCGGCTCCTTGGCTACATTGCGCAGATGGGCAAAATGGATGCGGTCGGCGAAGCGCCTGGCCATGGCGACCACGTCATTTCCGGCGCGTGAGCCATAGGAGCCGGCGCAGAGCGTGATACCATTCGCCGGCTCATCGACCGCACTCAACAGCGTCTGCACGTCCTCTTCCGTCGAGACGACGCGCGGCAGGCCGAACAGCGAGAATGGCGGATCGTCGGGATGGACGGCGAGCCGGACGCCGTTCTCCGCCGCCACCGGCACGACTTCCTTCAAGAATTCGATGAGATTGGAACGCATGTCGGCAGGCGAGGTATCGTCGAAAGAAGCGATCTCGGCGCGGATCTTTTCGCGGGTATGGCTGTCCTCGCCGCCGGGCAGGCCGGCGATGATGTTCTTTTCGAGCGTCAGGATCTCGGCCTCGCTCATGCCGGCAAGGCGCTGCCGGGCCGTCTCGATGACATCAGGATCGTAGCTTTCCTCGGCCGCGCGGCGCTTCAGCACGAAGACGTCATAGGCGACGAAATCGATCATGTCGAAGCGCAGCGCGTAGCCGCCGGCCTCGGTCGGATACATCAGGTTTGTGCGGGTCCAGTCGACCACCGGCATGAAATTGTAGCAGACGACGGGCACGCCGCCCTTGCCGAGATTGGCGAGGCTCTGCTTCCAGGCATCGAGATAACGCCGCCACTCGCCATCGCGCCGCTTGATCGCCGAATTGATCGGGATGGATTCGCAGACAGCCCATGTCATGCCAGCCTTGCGTACCAGCGCCATGCGCTCGGCGACATCGTCCGGCGTCCAGATCCGGCCGTCATAAATATGGTGAAGGGCCGTCACGACGCCATGGGCGCCCGCCTGACGCGCATCCGACAGGGTGACCGAATCCTGCGGTCCGAACCAGCGCCAGCTTTCAAGCATATCCCTGCCTCCGTTATAATGTTGGACAATTAAGCGATATTTTGCCGTTGTGACAAGATATTCCTGTTGATCATGGGATTATGTGGGTCTTATTATGGGCTCTCAAGCTGAGGAACATGATGAAGACGGCCCCGGAAGACGGCAATCGCGCATCGGCGGTCGATGGCATGGTGGCGCATATTCGCGGGCTGATCCGCGAACGTGGGTTGACCGTCGGCGATGTTCTGCCGAGCGAGGCGGAACTGGCTGTCATGTTCGACGCCAGCCGCAACACGGTGCGTGAGGCCTTCCGGACGCTAAAGGCCTATGGTGTCGCCGAATCGCGCCAGAAGGTCGGGGCGGTGCTGACGGACCAGCATCAATCGGCGATGTGCGATCTCTTTTCCTTCGCCATGGATATTTCCGTCGATGCCTTTCGCGACATCCAGGGCTATCGGCGGCTGACGGAGATGAATCTGTTCGATCTCCTGGCCGAGCGCATCGACGAGGCGGTGCTTTCCGAAATGGAGGCGCTCAACGCCGGGATCAGCGAAGCGGCGACGCCGGAAGAGGCTTCGGATCTGGATTACCAGTTCCACAAGCTGATGGTGGACACGGCCGGCAATCGGACGCTGTCGGAGACCTATGGCATGCTGAAGCCGGTGATCAGCCGCCTGATGTTGGCGGGGAAATCACAACGCCTTGTGCGCGAGGGGGTGACGGCGGAACATGCCGATATCATCCAGGCGCTGCGCAACCGCGACCGGATCGGCTTTGCCTTTCACATGAACCGCCATCTGGACGCCGGGCTGGAATTCATTCCGCCGGCTGACGCGAAGCATGGGCTGAAATGATGCTTGAAGATGAGGGAGACCGGTCATGAGTGAATTTGCGGGCAAGGTCGCGGTGGTAACCGGAACGACCGGGATCGGACGTGCCGTGGCGCTGCATCTCGCCCGTGCCGGCGCATCCGTTGCCTCGCTCGGGATCGACCGGGCGGCCAATGCCGAACTGGAAGCGCTTGGTACGCAGGAGGGCCTGCGGCTTGCCGTCTTCCACACGGATGTTTCGGTGCCGGACAGCGTGCGCGCCAGCATGACGGCCGCAGTCGGGCGCCATGGCGGTCTCGATATCATCGTCAATGCGGCGGCGGTCCATCCCTACGGCACGGCCGAATCGACGCCGTTCGAGACCTTCATGCATTGCCTCGCCGTCAATGTCGGCTCGATCCATCTGACCGCGGAGTATGGCGTGCCGGAAATGCGCAAGCGCGGCGGCGGCGTCATCGTCAACCTGTCGAGCGTGCAGGGCCACGCCTGCCAGAGCGGTGTCTCCGCCTATGTCGCCTCCAAGGGCGCCATTCATGCGCTGACGCGGGCCATGGCGCTGGATTTTGCTGCCGATCGCATCCGTGTCGTCTCGATCAGTCCAGGCTCCGTTCGCACCCCAATTCTGGAACTGGCGGCCCGCACCTTCGAGGGCGAGGATGCCGATATCGACAGCGTCTTCCAGCGTTTCGGGGCCGCGCATCCGCTCGGGCGGATCGGCGAGCCGGAGGAGGTGGCGGCCTTGGCGGCGTTCCTCGCCTCGGACAAGGCGGGTTTCATCACCGGCTCGGACCACCGGATCGACGGTGGTCTCACCGCCGGCATCGGCGTACGTTAGGAGGCAATCATGACCGCTCCCATGAAACGCTCGACCATCAATGCCATCATGCGCGAGGGCGAAGCCTTCATGCGCTCTTTCGGCTATATCCTGCCGCCGTTTTCGCGCTGGTCGCCGGAGGAAATGCGGGCGCGCAGGCAAGAGATCGACGGCATTACCGGGACAGCACTCGGCTGGGATATCACCGATTTCGGGCTTGGAGATTTCGAGCGGACAGGCCTGTTCCTGTTCACCGTGCGCAACGGCCGTTTCGCTGACCTGCAGCGCGGTCGCGGCATGCTCTACGCCGAAAAGGCGATGATCGCCCGCAAGGACCAGGTGACGCCGATGCACCGGCATCTGCTGAAGGCCGAGGATATCATCAATCGCGGCGGCGGCACGCTGGTGATCGAACTGTTCGGTGACAGCGACGGGGTCTGCGACCGGAGCAAAGGCACGCGGGTGGCGACCGACGGTATCTGGCGGGAGTTGAAACCCGGCCACAAGCTGCGTCTTTCCCCCGGCGAAAGCGTCACCCTGATGCCCGGCGACTGGCACGCCTTCTGGGGCGAGGGTGCAGACGTCTTCGTCGCGGAGGTTTCCACCGTCAATGATGACAATACCGACAATATCTTCGAGGATCCGGCCGTTACGCGCTTTTCCGGCATAGAGGAGGATGAGGCGCCGTTGCATCTGCTGGTGCCGGATTATGGGGTTTGGTTGAAGTAGGGGATTCGACGGATTTCTGTCGGCAAAGGGTTTGTGCAGGGCAAATCGCATACGGAAAGTCCCCTCCCCAACCCCTCCCCACAAGGGGGAGGGGCTTCGCCTGCCGCCTCGTCCGGAGCCTGAAAACAGGGGACGGCGGCAGGGTCTCTCCCCCCTTGTGGGGGGAGATGGCCAGAGGGGGTCTTTCTATATGCGATAGCCCTGGGGTTTGTGTGTCGCCCCGAACGTCCCTCAATCCCCGTCATCTCCCCTACGCCGCCTCTCCCGCCGTCCGCGCATAATGCGTCGGCGGAAGGCCGACGAAGCGGGTGAAGGCGACGCTGAAGGTGCTGGCGGAACTGTAGCCGACGCGTTCGGCGATCTCGGCGATGCCGGCTTGCCTGCGGCGCAGGAGGTTCTTGGCGAGCGCCATGCGCCAGGACAAGAGATATTCCATCGGCGCGACGCCCATGGCACGGCTGAACCTGTCGAAGAAGGCGGAGCGGGAAAGGGATGCTTCCCTGGCAAGTTCAAGCACGGTCCAGGCGCGGGTCGGCTCCTCGTGCATGCGGCGGATGGCGGCGGCGAGGCGGCCGTCGGAAAGACCGCGCAGCAGGCCAGGTGACGCGCCCGTTCCGGCCGTGGAACGCAGCGCCTCGATCAGCAGGACTTCGAGCAGCCGTGCCAGGATGACTTCCCGGGCAGGCCGTTTCGCACGTGTTTCTTCCACCAGCAACTGGACGATGGTCGACAACCGTTGTTCGCCGCCGACATGGATGAGTGCGGGAAGCAGCGAGACGAGCAGGGCGGCATCGGGGGAGCCGAAGGTGAAATGGCCGACCAGCATGCGCACATCCGGTTCAGCATCGGGATCGCCGAGCCGGACGCCACCCTCGACCATGGTGACATGCAGTGGGTCGTAACCATCTGTGCCGTCCATGTCGTGGCTCGATACGGTGAAATCGTAGGCCGCGGGAATGAGCACGAAGTCACCCGCGTCGAGGCGCACCGGCGCCATACCGTTGGCCGCAAGCAGGCAGGAGCCCTGCAGCACCACATTGTAGAAAGGCTTTCCCGTTTCCGACCGCTGCACGCGCCAGCTGCCGGCGGCGCTGACGGTCTTCGCCATCGGTGCGCTGGGTTGTAACAGGCCGACGACTTCGGCGAGAGGATCGACCATAACCGGACTCTTACGGATGTTTTAAGGACTTTGAACTGTAGAGCGTACGGAATGCTGCGTCTATGGTCCCGTCATCGCAAAACGACTGAAAGGGTCCTGCCATGAAAACCGTTCTCATCACCGGGTGCTCGTCCGGCTTCGGCCATGAAATCGCAACCTATTTTCTCGCGCGTGACTGGAACGTCATCGCCACGATGCGCACGCCGCGACCCGACGTCCTGCCGCAATCGGAGCGGTTGCGCGTGCTCGCCCTCGACGTCACCGATGCGGCAAGCATCCGCGATGCGGTTGAAGCGGCCGGGCCGATCGATGTCCTCGTCAACAATGCCGGCGTCGGTTTTCTCAATGCGCTGGAAGGCACGCCGATGGAAATGGCGCGTGATGTCTTCGAAACCAACACGATCGGCACGATGGCGATGAGCCAGGCCGTGCTGCCGCAGTTCCGCGAGCGCCGCGACGGTATCATCATCAATGTCACGTCCACGGTGACCGTGAAGCCGCTGCACCTGCTCTCCGTCTATACCGCCAGCAAGGCGGCTGTGAACGCGTTCAGCGAGGTGCTGGCGCTGGAGCTCGAACCGTTCAATATCCGGGTAAAGGTCGTCTTGCCGGGCCGGGCACCGGGCACGCGGTTCGGTGACAATGCGCGCGGCCGGATCGAGGCGGCCGGCGGTTTTCCGGAGGCCTATGCCGGGCTGGTACAAAGCGTCTTTGCACAATGGGCAGAGCAGCCGGCATCCGAGATCACACAGGCCGTCGATGTGGCCGAAGCCGTCTGGCGCGCCGCGACGGACCCGTCATGCCCGGCCTTCCTGCCGGCAGGCGCGGATGCCGTCGCGGTTTACGGGCAGCGTTGAATTTTGCGGTTGCCGTCGGTCTTGGGTTCGGCGGTCGCATATGAAACAGTCCCCTCCCCAACCCCTCCCCACAAGGGGGAGGGGCTTAACCTGCCGCTCTGTCCGTCATGTGAAACGAGGGCCGGCGGCTGGGTCTCTCCCCCCTTGTGGGGGAGATGGCCGACAGGCCAGAGGGGGTCTTTTTTCCATATGCGATAGCCCTCGTCTTCGGGGCCGGCGGCATACGCATCGTACCCTTCTGCCGGAAAGCTTCTGGATCACCCCTCTCGCGTCGAGATCGCCGTCACCGCCAGCGTGGTAAACCCGCTGATGGCGATGGCGGCATGGGCCGGGGTGGGGATGGCGCCACAGAGGCTGCCGGTGGTGATGATCCGGCCCTTGGCGACAGTTTCGGTGATGGTATTGGCAAACAGCAGGAAGGCGGCGACGGGGTCGTCGTTCGGGTGCTTGCCCGGGCCTTCGAAGACGGTATCGCCGTTGATGGTGATGGTCAGCGGATAGGACTGGCCGGGTTCGATCAGTTTGGCCGGCAGTTCCTCGCCGCGCACATAGCCGGCATTGCCGAGCCGGTCGGCAAGGAAGAGCAGGGCGGGCGACTTGCTGCCGTCATCCAGCCGGTGGCCCAGGAATTCGACACCGGAATAGATGCCGGCGACATAGCCAAGCAGCGTTTCGCGGGTGTAGGGCGTGCCGCCTGCGGGTGTCAGGTCCTTGCCGAGCACGAAGCAGATCTCCACTTCCAGCGCATCGACGGCGGGACGCTCGAAGCCGGCGGTTCCCGATTCACTGGCATGGGTAATATGCGCCATCGGCGCCGAGACCGAGCCGCCGTCCGGCCGGATCGCCACCTTGTAGCCACCCGTCAGCCAGTTGTTGAGGGCCAGCGTCTCGCGTTGCACGGCAAAGGCCTCGGCGGGCGTGACTGGTTCCGAAAGCGACACGGATTTGAGCCGGATTCCCCGTTTGTCGGCATCGGAGAGTTGGTTGGCGAGGGCGTCGGTTGCGGGCATATCGTTCTCCTGAGCGCGGCAAGGTGCTGTTCTTTTCGATCACACTCGGGACAAAAGGAAAACCCCGGAATTGTTGTTCCGGGGCTTCCTGTCGCATAACGGGGAGGGAGACGTTATGCGGCCTGAACTTTCTTCGCCACGCGCGCCCATTCCGGGATCCAGGTGCCGTGCGCGGTGAGCAGGTCATCGGTCAGCGACCAGATCTGGTCGAGGTCGAGTTCGGCCGCCGTGTGCGGATCCATCATTGCAGCGTGGTAGAGGTGCTCTCGGTTCTCGGTCATCATTGCCGCGACGGTGAGTTCCTGCACGTTGATATTGGTGCGGATAAGGGCCGTCAGTTGTGGCGGCAGGGCGCCGATATAGGTCGGCTGGATGCCGTTTTCATCGACGAGGCAGGGCACTTCGGCGGCGCAATTGTCCGGCAGCGAGGTGATGCAGCCGTTGTTGCGCAGGTTACCGTAGATGACGGAAGGTTCGCCGGTCCAGACCGAGTTCATGATTGAGGACGCGTATTCCTTCGACTGCGCGACTTCGATCTTGTCGGCTGAACGGAAGGCGGCGGCCTGGCCCTTCCAGCGCTCGACCTGCTCGATGCAGCGCTTCGGATATTCGTCGAGCGGAATGCCGAATTTCTCGATCAGGTCCTCGCGGCCTTCCTTGATGAAATAGGGCGTGTACTCGGCGAAATGTTCCGAGCTTTCGGTGACGAAATAGCCGAGACGGGTCAGCATCTCGTAGCGCACCTTGTTGGGGCAGCGCGGGTTCCAGGTCGGCTTCGGCGCCCGGCCTTCGCGGTAGCCGCGCACCAGATCCGGATAGAGATCGCGGTAGGAACCGTCGGGCTGGCGATGCTCGAACTTCAGGTAGAAGGCCATGTGGTTGATGCCGGCCGAGCGATACCGGATTTCGTCGTAAGGGATATCGAGATCGTGGGCGAGTTCCATCGCCGTGCCCTGGACGGAATGGCAGAGGCCGACCTGCTTGATCTTGGGATACTTTTCCGAGATCGCCCAGGTGTTGATCGCCATCGGGTTGACGTATTGCAGCAGGATCGCCTCGGGGCAGACCTGCATCATGTCCTCGCAGATCGACCAGAGATGCGGAACCGTGCGCAGGCCGCGCATGATGCCGCCGACGCCGAGCGTATCGGCGATGGTCTGGCGCAGGCCGTATTTTTTCGGCACTTCGAAATCGGTGACAGTGCAGGGTTCATAGCCGCCGATCTGGAAGGCAACGACAACGAAATCTGCCCCTTCCAGCGCCTTTTTCTGGTTGGAATGCAGCTCGATGGTGGCTTTTGCATCAAGCGTCGAGATCAGCTTGCGGACGACGACTTCGCTTTCCTCCAGCCGCTGCGGATTGATGTCCATCAGCGCGATCTTGGCGCCGGACAGAGCCGGACGTTGCAGCACGTCGCCGATGATGTTCTTCATGAAAACGGTCGAGCCGGCGCCGATGAAGGTGATCTTGGGTTGTCTCGTCATGATATGCCTCTGTCTGTCGGTTAGGCGGCTACGTCGAAGGCGGCGCGGACGAGCCGTTCGGTGTAGGCGGTCTTGGGATGGGTGAGAACGTCTTCGACCGGACCTTCTTCGACGATCTTGCCGTGCTGCATCACCACCACCCGGTGGCAGAGCGCGCGCACGACTTTGAGATCGTGGGAGATGAAGAGATAGCTCAGTCCTTTCTCGTCCTGCAGCTTGCGCAGCAGTTCGATGATCTGGGCCTGCACGGAGAGATCGAGTGCCGAGGTGGGCTCGTCGAGCAGGATGAATTCGGGCTCCAGCGCCACGGCCCGGGCAATGGCGATGCGCTGGCGCTGGCCGCCGGAAAATTCGTGCGGGAAGCGCGACAGGATATTATTGGGCAGGCCCGCGCTGTTCAGCGCTTCCTTCACCCGTTCCAGCCGCTCGTTGCGGGTGGCTCCGAGCTTGTTGACAACAAGGCCCTCCTCAATGATCTGGCCGACCGACATGCGCGGGTTGAGCGAGGAGAACGGGTCCTGGAAGACGATCTGCATGCGTGAGCGCAGGGGGCGCATTTCCTCGCGGCTCTTACCCTCTATCGGCTGGCCGTCGAACAGGATCTCGCCGCTGTCGGCCGCGAGCAGCTTGACCAGCGCCTGGCCAAAGGTGGTCTTTCCCGAGCCGGATTCGCCAACGAGGCCGAGCGTCTCATGCCGGTGGAGCTTCAGGCTGAGGCTGTCCACTGCGACCAGTTCCTTCAGTTGCGGCCGGAAGAAGCCGCCGGCCTTCAGCATGAAGGAAACACGCACGTCGCGGCCTTCCAGAATGGCGGCGGAATCGACCGGTAGCGGATTGGCGATGCCCTTCGGCTCGGAATTGAGCAGGTGGCGGGTATAGGGATGCTGCGGGTCCTGGAACAACGCGGAGGTGGTGTTGTGCTCCTTCACCTCGCCGTTCTGCATCACATAGACATAGTCGGAAAACTGGCGAACGACCGTGAGGTCGTGGGTGATCAGGATCACCGCCATGCCGATCGTCTTCTGCAGGTCGCGGATCAGGTTAAGGATCTGCGCCTGCACCGTCACGTCGAGCGCCGTCGTCGGTTCATCGGCGATCAGCACGTCCGGATTGTTGGCGAGCGCCATGGCAATCATGATGCGCTGGCGTTGGCCGCCCGAAAGCTGGTGCGGATACTGGTTGAGCCGGGTTTCCGGATCGGGGATTTGAACCTGACGCAACAGTTCCAGCGTCCGCTGCGTTGCCTGTGCCCGGTTCATCTTCTGATGCACGCGGATCGCTTCAATAATTTGGGTGCCGATCGTATAGACCGGGTTCAGCGAACTCATCGGCTCCTGGAAGATCATTGAGATGCGGTTGCCGCGCAGCGCCCGGCGCTGGCGGTCGGAGAATTTCAGGACGTTCTTGCCGTCATATTCGATGCTGGAGCGATCCGAGACCCTGGCGCGCTTGGTGAGCAGGCCCATGACGGTGCGGGCGGTGACTGATTTTCCCGAGCCGGATTCGCCGACGACGGCGATCGTTTCGCCGCGATAGAGCTGGAAGGAGACGTCCTTCACCGCATCGACCGTGCCATGCTCGACCTTGAACTTCACCCCGACATGGCGGGCGTCGATGATGGGTTTGCCGACGGCTGCGGCATGGTCGTGCCGCTGTTCGGGAGCGAGTGTGCTGATATCCACGAGTGCCATGGTCGTCTCCTCAGTACGGGTCGACGGCGTCGCGCAGGCCATCGCCCAGCGCATTGAACGCAAAGACGGTGATCAGCACGAAGGCCACGGGGGACAGGATCCAGGGATAGGATCCGATGACGGAATAGGTGGCGGTATCCTGCAGCATCAAGCCCCAGGACATCAGTGGCGGCTTCACCGCGAAACCGAGGAAGCCGAGGAAGGATTCGAGCAGCACCACATTGGGGATCGCCAGTGTCACGGCGACGATGACGTGGCTCATCACATTGGGGAAGATGTGCTGGAAGATGATGCGCCGGTCGGTGGCGCCGATCGCCATGGCGGCGCGGACATAATCGATCCGCGCCAAGGCCAAGGTCTTGCCGCGCACCTCGCGCGACATCTGCGCCCAGCCGAGCGCCGACATGACGAAGATGACGAAGGCGAGGAAGACATTGGTCGGCGCCGTCACCGGGATGAGCGAGGTCAGCGCCAGATAGAGCGGCAATTGCGGGAAGGCGAGGACCAGTTCGACAAAGCGCTGTGTCCAGGCATCGAAGCGGCCGCCGAAATAACCGGAGACCATGCCGACCGTGGTGCCGACGACCGTCACGATGAAGACGACAGTGAGCGCGATCATCAGCGAGACGCGGGAGCCGTAGAAGATGCGTGACAGCACGTCACGGCCGAACTTGTCGGTGCCGAGGAAGTTGACCGGCGTGCCGTCGGTCGCACCGAAGAAATGGCGCTCGGTCGGGATCAGTCCGAAGAGCTTGTATTTGAAGCCCTTGACGAAGAAGCCCAGGTTGAGCGGATTGGCATAGTCCGGACCGACGATCGGCTGGAAGGTGATCGGGTCGAGTTCCGTGCCCTCGCCGACCTTGTAGCTGCGCGGCCAGACGAGATTGCCGTCCTGATCGGTGATGCTGATCGTCTGCGGCGGGGCAAAGCCGACGCCGGTCAGCTTCGGATCCACGGGTGAAAAGAACTCGGCAAAGATCGTCATCAGCATCAGCATGCAGACGAGAATAAGGCCGGCCATGCCGGTCCAGGAGGTGCGCAGGCGCCGCCAGACGAGCGAGAGATAGGTCTCGTTGCCATGATGGGGGGCGGGAACCGGAATGGTGGAAACGGTTTGAACATCGGCTTTCATGCGTGTGCTCCTCCACCCAGGCGGACACGGGGATCAAGCATCGCCAGAAGCATGTCGGCGATGATATTGCCGACGATCAGGGTTGCCGACAGGACCAGCATGAAGGTCGCAGTGACATAGACGTCGCCCACCCACATGGAGCCGACAATGGCCGGGCCGACGGTCGGGAGCGCGAAGATGATGGCCGTCTCGATCTCGCCGGTCAGCATGTAGGGCAGGACGACGCCCTGATACATGATCAGAGGGTGAAGCGCGTTCGGCACGGCATGACGCATGATCACGGCGCTTTCGGAGAGGCCCTTGGCGCGGGCGGTCTCGACATATTGGGCGTTCAGCGTATCCAGCAGATTGCCGCGCATCACCCGCATATTGTAGGCAAGGCCGCCGAAGGTGGCGATGGCGATGACCGGCCAGACATGTTTCAAGAGATCGACGAACTTGTCCCAGGACCAGGGCGCCCCACCGTATTTGGCGGAGTTGAAGCTGTTGATCTCGCTGACATTGAAATGGAAGACAAGGATATAGACGATGATCAGCGCCATCAGGAAGCGCGGCACCGTCATGCCGAGGAAGGAAATGCCGGACAGAAGGCTATCGACCCAGGTGTATTGCCGCGTGGCGGCCAGGATGCCGAAGGTGATGCCGATGACGGACGCGAGGATATGGCAGACGAGCGCCAAAGCCAGCGTGCGCGGCAGGCGTTCGCCGACGACGTCAGCCACGGGCTTGTTGTAATAGAGGCTGTGGCCGAAATCACCGCGGGTGAGTATGCCGGTCATCCAGTTGATGTACTGAACGGGCAGCGGCTTATCGAGGCCGTTGGCGATCTTGTAGGCCTGGGCCTGGGCGTCGGCCTGCTCGAAGCTGGCGCCGCCCTGATTGATCGCCTGGGAGCGGATGTAGTCGCTATAGTCTCCCGGCGGCGCCTGGATGATCGCGAAGGTCACGACGCTCAGCACGAATAGAACGGGTATGGCGGACGCTATGCGCACAAGCAGAAATCGGAACATGGCTGTTAGGTTCTCTTGTGTGTTTCGGGGTGTCCGTCTCCGGCCGTCTTAAGGCGACGGCCGGAGGGAAGTTGCAGATCGATCAGATCAGTTCGACAGACCCTTCTCGCCCGGCTTGCCGGGGAGCTGGTCCTTGAACAGTTCGTAATCGGCCTGCTTGTCGGCGGCGACGTAGACGCGTTCGCGGATGATCGTGTCCTCGGCCCAGTTGAACATGTAGATCGGCGCACCGACCGGAATGTTGGAGAAGCGCTTGTTGATCATCAGGGCGCCCGGATATTCCGTCAGGCCGACGGCATCGATGTTTTCCGTCGAGACCTTCTGGTACTGCTTCATCAGATCGGCGCGCTCGTTGACATCGTTCGAGGTGACGAATTTGTTGACGATATCGACCATCTCCTGCTCGAACGGCATCAGGTCGAGCGTGCCGTCCGTGCCGCCACGATGATGCCAGCTGGTGCGCGGGCCGGTCGCGGCAAGCTGCGGCGTGTTCTGCACCACCGAGGCGATTTCGGAGCCATTGCGCAGCACCATCCAGTCGAAGCGGCCGGCGTCGCGGGCCGCGTCACGCTTGGTGCCGTCCATGGAGTTGAGCACAACCTTGATGCCGAGCTGTTCCATCTGGCCGATCACGCCTTCGGCAAGGTTGCGGTCCGTCGTGTAGTCCGAGCTGGCGAGCAGAACGACCTGCACGTCCTGGCCGCCCAGCGTCTCGGCCGGGAAGTTGACGAAGCCGTTGCCGTCGGTGTCCTTCAGGCCGGCCTTTTCGAGCAGAGCCTTGGCGCCATCGAGATCGAACGGATAGTAGACGGTCGACTGGCGATCATAGAAGCTCGTGCCCGATGACAGGCCACCGGGATAGATGGCGGTGAACGGACCCTTGACGAGCGCTTCGCCGATCTTCTTGCGGTCGAGCGCCATGGAGACCCCCTTGCGGAAGTCGAGGTTGCGGTTGAGCTCGCGGACCGCTTTGCCCCGCTCGTCGGGATCACCCCAGCCGTTGCCGGAGAAGTTCAGGTGCAGGTTATAACCGATCAGGCGGGCGCCGAAGGCGAGACGGGCCGGAGCGCTTTCCTGCGCGGCGCGCTTCAGCGATTCGACGAAGTTTTCCGGCTGCTCAAGGTTGGAGATGTCGCCGGAGCCTGCGATCGTCTGCACGTCGCGGTCGGCCCAGGTCGACAGCTTGTAGTGCAACTCATTCAGGTAGGGTAGCTGGTTGCCGTTTTCGTCCACCTTCCAGTAGTAGGGATTGCGGCGCAGGACGATGATATCGTCCGGACGATATTCGACTGGAATCCAGGCGCCCATCGCCGGAATGTTCATGTATTCCGGCGGGAAGCCGTTCTTGTACTGGTCGTAGGTGAAGTCCTTGGCGTATTTCGGATGCTTGGTCTTCAGGATATGCGCCGGGCCGGGGCAGAATGTGCCGTAAGCCATCGAGTAGAGATACTGGCGCGGGAAGGCTTCCTTGAAGGTCCATTCGACCGTGTTGGCGTCGATCGCCTTCAGGGTCGTGCCTTCGCCGAAGGTTTCGGGCGAAGCGCCGTTCAGCGGCGTGACGTTGGGATCGACGATGTTGTCTTCCCAATGGAACATCACGTCCTCGGAGGAGAAGGGAACCCCATCCGACCACTTGGCGCCTTCGACCAGATGCATGGTCAGCTTGTGGCCGTCTTCGGACCATTCCCAGCTCTTGGCCAGATTCGGAAGCGGTTCGACGTCCTTGGCCTCGACCTGATAGAGCGGTGCGGTGCGGGTCAGGCATTCCGAAATACCGATGTCGATGCCGCCCCAGCCCTGGGTCTGGCCGGCGGAATAGTTCCAGCCTTCCGGGCGGCCGCCGATGACGTGGCGCATCGTGTCGCCGTAGACGCCGACGCCATCCGGCATATTGCCGGTCTTGAAGACCATCGGCTCCTTCGGCAGGCGTTCGGCCACCGGTGGCAGCTTGCCGGTCTTGACGAATTTCTCGGTGACCCATTCCGGCTCGTGATATTCCGGCAGCGCCTTGAACTCCAGGATGGAATCGCGGGGCACATAGGTGATCTTGCCCTGTGCCGGGAATGGCGGCTGCTCGGGCACGACGGTCGGCTCGGAAGCCCAGGCATGCAATGCGAAGGCGGACACGCCGAACATCAGCGCGGCCCCCAGTTTCATATGGCGGTTGATTTTCATCGTTTTCTCTCCCTCATACGTCACGCCGCACCGAGATGGGACGGCTCTCCTCCCTTATCGCCAACCCGTGACGACAATACACCTCAAGAGGCGGATACGGCAGTGTCCGCCACTGCGGATCCGCGGCTCTCCTTGCCGAACCGGATCCGTGATTTCGTGACGCTCAGCTTGCGGCCTTGAGCTTCGTTGCTTCCTTTTCGGCGCGCAGTTCGTCGATCGAGCGAACCTCGCGGCGGGCAACGCCGTTCCAGTCGCGGGTCTTGACCGTCGATTTCGCCAGACGCTCCTTCGCGGCCGGGATCGCATGGGCGTATTGCGGCAGCCACTCGGCCTGCGCCACGACCATCTCGTCGACCATCTGCCAGACCTCTTCCGGTGTGCAGATGGCGCCGACCAGCGGATCGTGGAGCACGGCGAGCTTCAGCAGATCGATATCGCCGGTGACGGCAGCGTGGACCGACATGCGCTGGACGTTGATCGAGGAAATGCAGGTGGCCGCACACGCTTCCGGCAGGGTAATGCCGGCAACCATGTTGATTCCAAAGCGATCGACGAAGCCGGGGCTCTCGATGACCGCATCGGCTGGCAGGTTGGTGATGATGCCGTTGTTCTTGACGTTGAAGTGACCGCGATAGATGCGTCCGGTTTCGAGCGCTTCCAGGATATGGCTGGCATGTTCGTTGGAGCGGCGGGCCGGATCGATCGGCTTGCCGGCATCCTCCAGGAATTGCGGGAATTCCGTCTCGAACCAGTTGCGGGTTTCGGTGGAGTAGCGCAGATAGCCGCCGGTTTCGCCGTGGATCCAGTCGGACATGTCGATCCAGCGGGTAATTTCCTCCGGCCGCTTGCGGTACCAGGGCAGGTATTCCGACAGATGGCCGTTGCTCTCGGTGGAATAGACGCCGAAGCGCTTGAGGACGTCGATGCGCAGCTTCTCCTGCTGCGAGAAAACCGGGTGCGCCTCGAAGGCGGCGACCAGCTCTTGCCTGCCAATCTTGCGTCCCTTGACGCGCACATCGGTAAACCAAGTCTGGTGGTTGATGCCGGAGCAGATGTAGTCCAGTTCGCCTTCGCCGGCGCCGAGGATTTCGGCGATCTGTTCGGCGCCGTGCTGGACGCCGTGGCAGAGGCCGATCGTGTCGACCTTGCCGTATTCGATCGCCGCCCAGGTGTTCATCGCCATCGGGTTGGCATAGTTCAGGAACTTGGCGCCCGGCTCTGCCAGTTCGCGGATGTCCTTGCAGAAATCGAGGATGACCGGGATGTTGCGCTGGCCGTAGAGAATGCCGCCGGCGCAAATCGTATCGCCGACGCATTGGTCGACGCCGTATTTCAGGGGGATGCGGATGTCATCGGCATAAGCTGCAAGACCGCCGACGCGCACGCAGGAGATGATGTAACGGGCGCCCTTGATGGCTTCGCGCCGGTCGGTCGAAGCCGTGACCCTGGCGGGCAGGTTGTTGGATTCGACGATCTTGTCGAGGATCGACTTGATCATGCCGAGATTGTGCTCGCTCAAGTCGGTGAGCGCGAACTCGACGTCGCGGAACTCCGGCACGCAGAGAATATCGGTGAAGAGTTTCTTGGTGAAACCGACGCTGCCGGCGCCAATAATGGCTATCTTGAAGCTGCTCATGCTGTCCTCGTCGCTGGTCGTTGGGCCGGGAAGAACGGACAGGGTAAAATCAATGCGCGGGAAAGGGCGCAATTGGACACATATCTTTTCCCGCTAATCCCTGTCTATGCCGCTCCAACCCCGTTTATTTTCCCTTATTGAAGGGCATCTTGCTTTGTTGAGGGGCATTATGCGTATAATGTCGGGTGTCGCCAGAGAGGTATTGTGCTTTCATGGGTAATTCTGTGCTGAAACGTCTGATCGAGAATGGACCGGTGATGCGGACGGTTTCACTGCCGCGCGGACGCCATAGCCTGCACACCATGCCGACCAGCACGGGCTACGAAATTCGCACCGATGCGAGCTACGACTGGGACGGGCGAAAGCGCGGCCAGACGCCGTTCACGGTGCTGCAGCACACGATCGCCGGTGCTGGCAACCTGCGCTACGAAAGCCGCAATTACCGGGTGCGCGAAGGCGAGACGCTGCTGGTGCTGGTGCCGCACAATCATCGCTACTGGCTCGAGCAGAATGGCCGCTGGGAGTTTTTCTGGATTTCCATGAATGGCGAGGAGGCGCTGCGCATTCACCGGGCGATCCTTGCGGCCACCGGTCCGGTGCTCACCCTGAAGCCGGAGACGATCGAGCGGCTGGCCGATTGCAGCCTGCGGCTGATCTCCGGTGGAGCCGATGCGCCGGGCAGTGCGTCGGCTATCGCCTACGAGGCGGCGATGGTGCTCTATGACGATGTCTTCGGTTCCCATCCGGTTTTCAGCCAGGAATATCGGACAATGCAGCACGTGCTCGACCATATCAACGCCCATCTCGAACAGCCGCTACCGGTCGAGAAACTGGCGGACGTCTCCGGCCTCAGCCGGGCGCATTTCTCACGGGTCTTTGCCCTCAGCGAGGGCATGCCGCCGGCGGAATTTGTTCTGCGCAAGCGGTTGCAGCGGGCGACGAAACTGCTGACCAAGGCGGCGCATCTTTCAGTGAAAGAAGTAGCAATCATGTCCGGGTTCGAAGACCCGAACTACTTCGCCAAGGTGTTTCGCCGTTATTTCGGCGCGAGCCCAACGGAGTTCCGCACGACGGGCATGTATTCCAGTATTGCGACCGGTAGCCGGGCCTCTGTGGCCTCGGCCGCCGGATAAGACGGGTATCAGTAAAACAGATGCCAGGGCGTGATGAAGGTCTGGCTTTCCTGCTGGTCCCGCTCCCGCTCGACGGCGATTGCCTCTTCTCGAGCCTTGCGGGCCGATATGTCAACGCGAACCACCTTTTCAGCCTTGGGCGGGGGCGTAAGATAACCGAGCGTCATTCCACCGTGATAAAACATTCTGTTCTCCGACTTGAGCCAATGACCTGTTACCCGGTCTTGGACACAAGACTGACATAATCGGCGGCTCTGTCAATAGTCTATCAAATCCATGCTTTATTCACGCCTTGTTAGCCATGCGGCCGGCATCTTGATTACGCCACTGTAGAGCGCAAAAAAAACGCGCCGCCCGTGAGGTACGGACGAGGCGCCCAGTCTGCACTGATGAGGTCAGTGCGGCAGTGAAATCTGCGTGTGGTAGCCGAGATCCGGCTCCTTGCCGGTGAGATTGGCCTTGGTGATTTCCCAGCCGAACCGCAGCGAGCTGTTGGTCGATGCCCAGATCGAAACGTCGTCGAGTTTCAGCTGCAGCATGGTCAGTGCCGGATCATCCTTGCCGCCCTCAAACCAGGCGGCGACGGGTGCCGACCAGTATTTGTCGATATGTTCGCGCGACTTGACCTCGTCGATCTCGCCAGCGAGGCAGGCGTGATAGTCATGGTCCTTGCTGATCACGCAGAAATGAGCGCGATCATTGGTGCGCAAGGCATCGACCAGGTCGCTGTCGGAGCGGGTGTAGAACCAGATCGAATTGGTTTCCTTTTCGACGAAAGGGGCCATAGGTTGCATATGCTGGCCGGATTCCTCGACGCCCAGCATGCCGGCATGGACGTGTTCGAGAACATCCCACAGCTGCTGCAGCGGATCGGCTTTGGTCTTGGCGATATCGGTCATGATTGTTTCCTTTGTCAGCTTATGAGTGCGATCAGGCAGCGCGGCGTTCGTGGCGGCCTTCCTCGATTTCCTCGATAATCTTGTTGACGAAGGGCGTCAGGTCGCCCGGATTGCGCGAGGTGACAATGCCCTTGTCGGTGACAACGGCTTCATCCGACCAGAGCGCGCCGGCATTCTTCATGTCGGTCTTGATCGAGATGTAGGATGTCATCTTGCGGCCGCGCACGGCGTCGGCCTCGATCAGCAGCCAAGGCGCGTGGCAGATGGCAGCGACGACCTTGCCGGATTTGACGAAGTCACGAACGACGCGCATGGCATCGTCGTCATGGCGAAGGATATCGGGGTTCATCTGGCCGCCCGGCAGGACCAGCGCATCGAAATCATCGATCTTGACGTCGCTGGCGAGCAGGTCGACATCGACCGTATCACCCCAGTCCTTCTTGTCCCAGCTCTTGATCGGCTCGTTCTCGATCGAGGCCACCTTGACGCTGGCGCCGCGCTTCTTCAGTTCTTCCAGCGGCACGCGCAGCTCCGAGCGTTCATAGCCATGGGTCGCGAGGATGAGGATTTTCGATTTGTCGATGAAGGGCATGACGCCATCTCCTGCTGTAAACTTGGGGAGGGTTCGGGCCTACAACGGGTGCGTCCGGCAATCGTTCCGATAATTCCGGCGTTGACCCGGCAGCCACAAGAACATATCATGAACGATTATGAAGAAGTCGCTGAATGAACGATTGGCCATCCTTTCGGATGCCGCCAAGTACGATGCTTCCTGTGCCTCGAGCGGAACGATGAAACGGGATTCGTCCAAGTCCGGCGGGCTGGGGTCAACGGAGGGTTCCGGCATCTGCCATGCCTATGCGCCGGACGGGCGCTGCATATCGCTCCTGAAAATCCTGATGACGAATTTCTGCATCTATGACTGCGCCTATTGCATCAACCGGTCGTCCAGCAATGTCGAGCGCGCCCGGTTCAGCGTCGAGGAGGTCGTCTGGCTGACACTGGAATTCTATCGGCGCAATTATATCGAAGGCCTGTTTCTATCGTCCGGCATCATCCGCTCGTCGGATTATACGATGGAGGAAATGGTGCGGATCGCGCGGGAACTGCGCGTCACCCATAATTTCCGCGGCTATATTCATTTGAAATCGATCCCGGAAGCTTCGCCGCTGCTGATCGAGCAAGCCGGGCTCTATGCCGACCGCATGTCGATCAATATCGAACTGCCGACCGACACCGGCCTCAACCGGCTGGCGCCGGAAAAGCAGCCGGCCAATATCCGCCGCTCGATGGGGGAACTGCGGCTGAAGATCGAGGCGGCGAACGACCCGACCCTGCAGACCAAGCGGCGCAAGCGCTTCGTGCCGGCCGGACAGAGCACGCAGGTCATCGTCGGGGCGGATCAGGCCAATGATTCCGTCATTCTCGGCACCAGCGCCCGGCTCTACGGGAGTTACGGCCTGCGGCGTGTCTATTATTCCGCGTTCAGCCCCATTCCCGACGCATCGAAGAGCTTGCCGTTGATCAAGCCGCCGCTGATGCGCGAACACCGGCTCTATCAGGCTGATTGGCTCTATCGCTTCTACGGCTTTGGCATCGAGGAGATCACCGAAAACCAGCCGGACGGCATGCTGGACCTGAAGCTCGATCCGAAGCTCGCCTGGGCGCTCGTCAACCGGCATCGGTTCCCGGTCGATATCAATACGGCCGAGCGCGAGATGCTGCTACGGGTACCGGGGCTCGGCACCAAGGCCGTCAAGGGCATCCTGTCGGCACGACGCCACCGGCGCCTGCGGCTGGAGGATTTGGCGCGGCTGCATGTCTCGGTGAAGAAGGTGCAGTCGTTCCTCGTGGCGGACGGCTGGTCACCGCATCGGCTGATCGATCGCTCCGACCTCCGTTCGATGTTCGAGCCCAAGCCGGAACAATTGGCATTGTTGTGATGCGGGCGGTCATGCTGGAGGGCAAGGGGGATTTTATCGAGTGGCGCAATGCCGCGCGGACCTTGCTGCTTGAGCGCCGTTCGCCGCAGGAGATCGACTGGCGCTGCAGGGACGACGCGGCGGGCGATCTGTTCGGGCCCGCGCCGGAGACAGTACCCTTGGCCGGCGTTGCACCGCAGGCCACACTGACGGTGCCGCAAGCTTTCCTGTCGCTGGCGGAGGCCGTGATCTGCCATAGCGATCCCGCGCGGTTCCAGCTTCTTTACCGCGTGCTCTTTCGGCTGCAGGAGGAGCGGGCGCTTTTGGAGATCCGCTCGGATGTCGATATCGCCCAACTGCATGCGATGGAAAAATCGGTGCGGCGCGATTGCCACAAGATGACGGCCTTCGTCCGCTTCAAGGAGATCGAAGGCACCCTTCCACGCCGGCGGTTTCTCGCCTGGTTCGAGCCCGATCATCATATCGTCGCGCGGGCCGCGCCCTTCTTCCAGCGCCGCTTTACCGACATGGACTGGATCATCGCCACGCCGAAGGGAACGGCCGCCTGGGACGGTGCCAATCTGACGACATCGACGGAGCCGGCGGACAATCCGATGCTGACCGATGATACCGATGCGCTCTGGCGTACCTATTTCGCCAACATCTTCAATCCGGCCCGTCTGAAGGTGAAGATGATGCAGACGGAGATGCCGAAGAAATACTGGAAGAACCTGCCGGAAGCGCAACTCATTCCCGGCATGATCGCCAGCGCGGAGGCAAGCGTCGTCGCCATGGCCGAGCGGGCGGCAAGGGATGCGCCGCTGTTTCACGAACGCCTGCAGGCCGCCGCCCGCGCAGTGCCGGACGTGCCGAGTCCACCCGCCGGAACACTGGAGGAGGCGCGCGCGGCGGCGCGCACCTGCACCCGCTGCGCACTTCACTGCAAGGCGACCCAGACGGTGTTCGGCGAAGGCCCGGCCGATGCGCGGATGATGATCGTTGGCGAACAGCCGGGTGACCAGGAAGACTTGGCCGGACGCCCCTTCGTCGGGCCGGCGGGAAAGCTGTTCGACACAGTTGCCGGCGAGGTCGGGCTTAACCGGACACAGGCTTACGTGACCAACGCGGTCAAGCACTTCAAGTACGAGCCGCGCGGCAAGCGCCGTATCCACCAAAAGCCCAATATGGGCGAGGTGCAGCACTGCAAATGGTGGCTGAAGCTGGAGCTCGATCTGGTAAAGCCGAAGCTCGTCGTGGCGATGGGCGCGACAGCGCTTGCGGCCCTCACCGACAGCCGCCAAAAACTTTCCGACCTGCGTGGTCAGGTGCTGTCGTTCGGCGAGAGGCAATCGCTGCTCGTCACCGTGCATCCGTCCTATCTGTTGCGCATTCCCGACGCAGATCGGCGGATGGAGGAAATGTCCCGGTTTCGCACGGATCTCGCGACGGCGGCCACCTTCTAACAACAGAGCCGAATCGGCAGTGTCAGTGAGAGAACCGCAGCGGGCTGAATGCCTGCGGGTCGAGCGCCTGTGCCCTGAAGTCCTTGGGTTCCGGCGCGCCAGTCAGCAGGTTGGCCGCCAGTCGTCCGAGCGCCGGCGAGGTCAGGATACCGAAACCGCCTTGTCCGGCAAGCCAGAAGAAATGCGGATTATCGTGCGCTGCGCCGATGACCGGCAGGTTGTCGGGCGCGAAGCTGCGCATGCCGGCCCAACTCTTGGCGATGCGGCGGACGGGAATGGTCGTGGCTTCCTCGATATAATGGGCGGCCCAGGCGATATCGAGTTCCTCCGGCTGCACATCGCCGGGCTCGCATGGGGTGGCGTCGGCGGGGCAAGCCAGCAGACGGCCCGCGTCGGGCTTCATGTAGAACTCCTCGTCAAGCTCGTTGATCTCCGGCATGGCCGAAAGATCGATACCCTCGGGCGGATCGATGAGGATGGCGGTGCGGCGGTGCGGCACGATGCCGAGCGGCTTGACCCCGAAAAGAGCAGCGGTCTGGTCGGCCCAGCCGCCGGCGGCATTGACGACGGTTCTGGCGCGGATGATGCCGGATGGTGTCTCGATTATCCAGGCGCCGCCATCGTGGCGGGCGCAGAGGACGCCGTGGCCTTCGCGGATTTCCACACCACTGCGGCGGGCACCCCGGACATAGCCCTGCAACAGGCTTTCGACTTCGATGTCCCAGAAGTTCGGATCGTGAAATCCTGCAGCGGCGTAGCCGGGCTTCAGGATGGGCACGCGTTCCAGCAGTTCCTCTTCGTCCAAGGCTTCGAGTTCAGGCGTGAAGGCAAGCTCGGAACGGAAAAGCGTGTCCAACCTTGCGGCTTTTTCCAGTGTCGCGATCATTACGCCGCCACGCTGTTTCAGGAGCGGGGTCTCGGAAAAGCCGTCCGGCGGGCCGTCGAAGAAGTCCTTGGCGATCGCGGCGAGTCGGCAGATGGCGGGGCTGTTGTAGCGCAGGACGAATTCGGCGGCGGAGCGGCCGGTGCTGTGATAGCCGAGCGCGGTTTCGCGCTCCAGCACGACGGTGCAGCGATGGGATCCGAGAAAATAAGCCAGCGACAGGCCGGCTATGCCGCCGCCGATGATCGCCACGTCGAATGTCTGCATGTCGGGCTGTCCTTCACGGTGTTCCACATCTAACCGTAGAGGCAAGGTGGGCGGCGTTCAAATTTATAGTCTCGAAGTGAACTATAAGCCGGATTGACGACCGGTGCTGTGATTGAGCGGCTCGGTGTCTTCGACATGGCGAACGCGGCCTCGGTGGGATTGAGGATCGCATTCGGATTGGAGATGCGGAAGACATCGGCGGTCGGCAGGAGGTCATAGGGCGGCAGTTGCCAGAGATCGCCTGCGACCAAGCCGGGTGCTGCCAGATGGTCCGGCACCATGCCGATGCCGATATTGGCCGCAATCAGCCGTAGCGCTTCCTCGACATTGCAGGAGACGGCGCGCACCTGCTGGCCGAACGAACCCATGGCGCGCACGGCTGTGATCGCGTTCATATGCTGGCCGCCGAGCATATCGGCGATGAAGGCGATATAGGGATCGCCGCGCAAGTCGTTGAGCGCCGCACCTTTTACCCCGTAAAGCCGATGGCCACGGCCGCGATAGAGGCCATATTGCTCACGGATATGGAATGCCTTCGTCAGGCCGGCGGTCGATCAGTTTCTGGCCAACGGTCTGCTCCAGCCGCTTTAGCGCCATGCTGACGGCCGGTTGCTGCAGCAGGAGCCGGTTCGCCGCGGCGATTGTCGGGCATGGAACCGCGTCCTCAAATGCAGACGAGACCGGAGGGAAGCCGGTTCATCACCTCGTGTCCATCGGCGGTAACCAGCAACTGGTTCTCGATGATCATGCCGCCGACGCCATCGACATACCACGGCGTCTCGAAGGCGAGCACCATGCCAGGTTCGATGATCACATCGGATTGCCGCGACAGGAAAGGCCATTCCTCACTGCCGAGGCCAGCACCCAGCCCATGGCCGAAATGGCCGCGCGTATAGCCGGGGAAGCCGGCCTTGCCCATCGCTTCGGTCGTCACCCGATGAACCTCGCGCATGGCAATGCCGGGCCGGATCATGCTGATGCCGGCGTCATAGGCGATCTGCAGTGCATCGAACAGGCGGCTCTGAAGCGACGAGGGCTCGCCGCAGACGAAGGTGCGGCCGGTATCGGATGTGTAACCGGAGATGAGGCAGCCGACATCCACCTTGATCAGGTCACCGGGTGCGACCACGCCGCCGCGCGTCCATGGATTTTGGCCGACGGAAACATATTCCCATAGGCCTGTGAGGTTGTCGACCTTGCGTAGCGCCGCCTCGGCACGTGCGCCCGCTTCCCAAGCTGCAGCCAAGGCATCACGGCTGACACCGACAGCGATCTGTTCGCGTAGCGCGACAATGCCGGCTTCGGCGAGTTCCACGGCCATGCGCAGGTGGGCGATTTCAGCCGGCGACTTGATCATCTTCAACCGGCGAACCAAATCGGTCGCGTCGATCAGCGTGGCACCCGACAGGGCGGATGCCAACAGTTGGAAATCGGAGACCGAAAGGCTGTCGAATTCGACGCCGATCCGTCCCCTGTGCAGCCCGCGATCGCGCAGAAGCGAGGCTGCGAGCCTGAAGCCATGGGTGGCATCGAAGGTTTCGGGGCGCTGGAATCCGGCCGGGCGGCCCTGCCGTGCCCATGCTACCTGGATAAGCTCTTCCGGTGATGCGGCCTGCAATCCCCGGATATCGCCCGTCTCGACCCAGATCGGGTTAATGCGGATGTCGGTGATGGTGCTTGAGGCTCGAAAGGCGGCTTCAAACAGGTCGGTGACGACGGCGGCGGTATCCTGATCGGGATCGGCGGGAATGATAGCGGCGATCGCGCCTGCCCGCCGCCACATGGTCGCGACCCCGGCTGGTGCGCCGGTGGTATAGGTAAAGCTTTCCGGTGACAGAAGCAGGAGGGCGTCCAGTCCCGCCGCCTGCATCATCCGCGCCGCGCGTACCCTGTCGAGATGAGCCCCATCGAGGTGAGTCATGCCGTTTTCCGTTCACCGCCGGACCGCCGTCTTCCATTCCCGGAATGCATGAGGCAGTGCCGCATTTTCGTTTGTATCGCTTCGTCCGGCTTGCCATAACGGGCACAAGAAGGAAAGTAACGGGAGGATGCCATGGCTCAAAGACAGGAATTCCAGTGGGACGATGCTTTCCTGCTGGAGGATCAACTTTCCGAAGACGAGCGGATGATCCGCGACAGTGCCCGCGCCTATGCGCAGGACAAGCTGCAGCCGCGCGTCATCGATGCCTATCGCAATGAGGCGACCGATCCCTCGATCTTCCGCGAAATGGGCGAACTCGGCCTGCTTGGCGTTACGGTGCCGGACACCTATGGCGGCGTCGGCGCATCCTATGTGGCTTACGGCCTGGTTGCCCGCGAAGTCGAGCGCGTCGATTCCGGATATCGCTCGATGATGAGCGTACAGTCATCGCTGGTGATCTATCCGATCCATGCTTACGGCTCCGAGGGGCAGCGCCAAAAATACCTGCCGAAGCTAATCAGCGGCGAATGGATTGGCTGTTTCGGCCTGACCGAGCCGGATGCCGGCTCCGATCCCGGCGGCATGAAGACGCGGGCGGTGAAGACCGACACCGGTTATCGGTTGAGCGGCTCGAAGATGTGGATCTCCAATGCGCCGATCGCCGATGTTTTCGTCGTCTGGGCGAAATCCGAAGCGCATGGCAATGCGATCCGCGGTTTCGTTCTGGAAAAGGGTATGAAGGGTCTTTCGGCGCCGAAGATCGGCGGCAAGCTGTCGCTGCGCGCCTCCATCACCGGCGAAATCGTCATGGACAATGTCGAGGTCGGCGAGGACGCGCTGCTGCCGAATGTCGAGGGACTGAAAGGCCCGTTCGGCTGCCTCAACCGCGCCCGTTACGGTATTTCCTGGGGCGTTTTGGGCTCGGCGGAATTCTGCTGGCATGCGGCCCGCCAATATGGGCTCGACCGCAAGCAGTTCGGCAAGCCGCTGGCGCAGACGCAGCTCTTCCAGAAGAAGCTTGCGGATATGCAGACGGAAATCACCCTTGGCTTGCAGGCGTCATTGCGCGTCGGTCAGTTGATGGATGCCGGCCGCATGGCGCCGGAAATGATCTCGATCGTCAAGCGCAATAATTGCGGCAAGGCGCTGGATATCGCCCGGCAGGCACGCGACATGCACGGTGGCAATGGCATTTCCGAGGATTATCAGGTCATGCGCCATATGGTGAACCTCGAGACGGTCAATACCTATGAAGGCACTCACGACGTGCACGCCCTGATCCTTGGTCGCGCCCAGACGGGGCTGCAGGCTTTCTTCTGAGCGGGATAAAGGGGCAGGGCATGGAAACGCCGTTGCAGGGCCTGAAGGTTCTCGAACTTGCCCGCATCCTGGCCGGTCCCTGGATCGGCCAGACGCTGGCCGATCTCGGTGCCGATGTCATCAAGGTGGAAAGTCCTGCGGGTGACGACACCCGGACCTGGGGGCCGCCCTTCATCGAGGGCGAGGGCGGCGAACATCTGGACGCCGCCTATTTCCATGCCTGCAATCGCGGCAAGCGCTCCGTCGTGCTCGATTTTACCACGCCAGAAGGCCAGGAGGCCGTTCGCCGGCTGGCTGCGCAGTCGGACGTTCTTCTGGAAAACTTCAAGGTCGGCGGTCTGGCGAAATATGGGCTGGATTATGAAAGCCTGAAGAAGATCAATCCGCAGCTGATCTATTGCTCAGTCACCGGCTTCGGGCAGGACGGTCCCTATGCGCATCGCGCCGGCTACGACTACATTATTCAGGGTATGAGCGGCATCATGGACCTGACCGGCGACCCGGAGGGCGAGCCGCAGAAGATCGGCGTCGCCTTCGCCGATATCTTCACCGGGCTTTACGGCGTCATCGCCATCCAGGCGGCGCTCCACATGCGCGAACGGACAGGCGTCGGCCAGCAGGTCGATATGGCACTGTTCGACAGCATGACCGGGGTGCTTGCCAATCAGGCGCTGAACTTCCTCGTCTCGGGCAAGTCACCGCGCCGTCTCGGCAATGCCCATCCGAACATCGCGCCCTATCAGGTCTTTCCCGTGGCCGATGGTCACCTGATCGTCGCCGTCGGTAACGACCGGCAGTTCGTGAAGTTCTGCGGGCTTTTGGGACTCGATGAGCTTGCGACCGACCCGCGTTATCTCACCAATGCCGGACGGGTGAAGCATCGCGACACGCTGACGCCGGAACTGACGGCGCGGACTCAGAGATTCGACCGCGACACGCTTCTCGCCATGCTGGAGGCGGCCGGTGTACCGGGCGGACCGATTAATGCGGTCGCTGACGTCTTCTCCGACCCGCAGATCATCCACCGCGGCATGCGGGTCGATACACCACATAGCGGATCAGCGTCGGGAACCGCGCCCGGCGTGCGCACGCCGGTGGCATTTTCGGACGCCAAACTGGCGCTGGAACGCGGTTCTCCACGGCTCGGCGAGCATACGGACGAGGTTCTGGCGGAGATCGGGATGGGGCCTCGCGCATTGAAATGAGCATCATTCGATGATAGATTTGATGCGTATTGTGAGGATGCCCAGATGCGCACGACCATTATTCTCGATGATGAATTGCTCGCCCGGGCACAAGAATTGACCGGGATCGACGAAAAAAGTGCGCTGATGAGAGAGGCGCTCAAATCTCTTATTGCGCGTGAAGCCGGAAGGCGGCTGGCCCTCTTGGGCGGTACGGAGCCAGATCTGGAGGATATCCCCCGCCGACGCTTCAAATGAGCCCCATGGTTCTCATCGATACATCGATATGGGTCGATCATCTTCATGCACCCAACGATATTCTGCTGGATTTGCTGGTCGCGCAAAACGGATTGATGCATCCGTTCGTCGCGGGAGAAGTCGCTCTTGGCACTTTGCGTAACCGGAAAAACATTCTGCAGATGTTCGGAGAGTTGCCTCAAGCTCAGGTCGCATCGCCAGCAGAAGTCATGCGGTTGATCGAGCGACAAACACTATTCGGCGTCGGCATAGGTTATGTCGATGTACATCTTCTGGCATCCGTCCTGCTTACGCCGCACTGCATGTTATGGACGCGCGACAAGAGGTTGGCTTCGGCGGCGACGAAGATGAATATCAGACTCGCGCCGACGATGCACTGAAGCTGATAATGTCGGGACGTGCCCTCAAATATTCCCCATGCAGAGATATTTCAACTCCAGATAGTCCTCCGCGCCGTGGCGGGAGCCTTCTCGGCCGATGCCGGATTGCTTGAGGCCGCCAAAGGGGGCGGCTTCGGAGGACATGCGGCCGGTATTGATGCCGATCATGCCGTATTCGAGTGCTTCGGCGATGCGCCAGACCTTTTTCAGCTCGGTCGCGTAGAAATAGGCGGCGAGGCCATAGATCGTGTCGTTGGCCTGCAGGATGACGTCTTCCATCGTCTCGAAGCGGATGATCGGGGCGACCGGGCCGAAGGTTTCGTCGCAGGCGACCAGCATGCCCTTGCCGACATTGGATAGGACCGTCGGTTCGAAGAAGGCGCTGGAGACGCGCTTGCCGCCGCTGAGCAGCGTCGCCCCCTTCGAAACCGCGTCGTTGACATGGGCCTCGACCTTCTCGATGGCCCGGCTGTCGATCAGCGGGCCGATGGTGACACCCTTGGAAAAGCCGTCGCCGACCGTGAGCTTTTCGACTTCGGCGGCCAGCTTGGCGGCGAATTCGTCGTGGACCGTGCTCTGGACATAGATGCGGTTGGCGGACGTGCAGGTCTGGCCGGCATTGCGGAATTTGGCCTGGATCGCGCCATCGACGGCTGCGTCGATATCGGCGTCGTCGAAGACGATGAAGGGCGCGCTGCCGCCGAGTTCGAGGCTCACCTTCTTGATCTGGTCGGAACATTGCCGCATCAGGATGCGGCCGACCTCGGTCGAGCCGGTGAAGCTGATCTTGCGCACACGCGGATTGGCGCAGAGTTCGCGGCCGATCGCATCGCCTTCCGAGGCGAGAACGAGGTTGAGGACGCCCTTCGGAAATCCGGCTCTGACGGCCAGTGCATGCATGGCGAGCGCCACCAGCGGCGTCTGCTCGGCGGGCTTGAGAATGACCGTGCAGCCGACAGCCAGCGCCGGCGAGATCTTGCGCGCCACCATCGAGGCGGGGAAATTCCATGGCGTGATGGTGCCGACGACGCCGACCGGCTGCTTGATCACCAGCATGCGCCGGTCGGTCGAAGGCGCAGGAATGGTTTCGCCGTAAACCCGCTTGGCTTCCTCTGCATACCATTCGATATAGGCGGCCGCGTGCTGCACCTCGGAGCGCGCCTCGTTGAGCGGCTTGCCCATTTCGGCGGTGAGGATGGCCGCGAGATCGTCGAGATGCAGAATGACCAGATCGTGCCAGCGGCGCAGGATCGTGCTGCGCTCCCCGGCCGGGCGTTCAGCCCAGGGAAATTGCGCCGCATAGGCATTGTCGATCGCCGTGCGGGTTTCCGCCACGCCCATGTCGGGCAATGTCGCGAGCGTGGCGCCATTGGCCGGGTTGAGGACGTCGAAAGTCCGTGCATCGGGAGCGATGGGCACGTTCACCAGACCGAGCAGATCGGGCTCCCTGACGTGAGCGATCAGTGTATCGGTGAAGATCATCGGTGATCCCTTCTGGTGACCTGCTAAATTTTCGCCGCGTTGCCCTTCACCCTGGTCCTCTCCCCGCAGGAGGGGCGAGAGGACGACGGAGTGTGCCGCTTGCGTCCTCTTCTCCCCGCTGGGGAGAAGAGGGATCGCCGCCCTCCCTTGTCAAGCGCGATTATCAGCTTAGCCGGACTCCGTCAGCCCCGAGCTTCGAGGATCGACGCTTCGAGGATGTCGAGGGCCTCGGCGAAGACGCCGTCCTGGATGGTGATTGGCGCCAGGAAGCGGATGACATTGCCGTGCACGCCGCAGGTGAGCAGGATGAGACCCTTTTCGAGTGCCTTTAGCCGCACCTTGTTGGCGAAGTCAGCGCTCGGCAGGCTGGTCGTCACATCGTTGAACTCGACGGCGTTCATGAAGCCAGGACCGCGGATATCGACGATTTCCGGGACATTTTCGCGGATAGCGGCGAGGCGCTGCTTCAGTCGGCCGCCGAGCTGTTCGGCGCGGTTGCAGAGATCTTCATCCTTGATGACGTCGAGAACGGCATGCGCCGCCGCAACGCCGATCGGGCTGCCGGCATAGGTGCCGCCGAGACCACCGGGGCCGGGCGCGTCCATGATTTCCTTGCGGCCGGTGACGGCTGCGATCGGGAAGCCGCCGCCAAGGCCCTTGGCCATGGTCGTGAGATCAGCGCATACGCCGTAATGTTCCATGGCAAACAGCTTGCCGGTGCGGGCAAAGCCGGTCTGCACTTCGTCGGCGATCAGCAGGATGCCGTGCTGGTCGCAGATCTCGCGGATTGCCTTCATGAAGTTGACCGGAACCGGATAGAAGCCGCCTTCGCCCTGCACCGGTTCGATGATGATGGCGGCAACGCGGTTCGGATCGACATCGGCCGCAAACAGCTTCTTGAGGACATCAAGCGACTGCTCGACGGTCGTGCCGTGCATTTCGACCGGGAAGGGGGCATGGAAGACGTCGCCCGGCATGGCGCCGAAACCGACCTTGTAGGGAACGACCTTGCCGGTCAGCGCCATGCCCATGAAGGTACGGCCGTGGAAGCCGCCGGAGAAGGCGACGACCGCCTGGCGGCCGGTGGCGGCGCGGGCGATCTTGACGGCATTTTCGACTGCCTCGGCGCCCGTCGTGACGAAGATGGTCTTCTTCTCGAAATTGCCGGGAACGATCGCGTTCAGGCGCTCCGCGAGTTCGACGTAGTTTTCGTAGGGAACGACCTGGTGGCAGGTATGGGTGAAGCGATCGAGCTGCGCCTTGACGGCCTCGATGACGCGCGGATGGCGGTGTCCCGTGTTGACGACCGCGATGCCGGCAGCAAAATCGATGTAGCGGTTGCCGTCCTTGTCCCAGATTTCAGCGTTTTCGGCCCGATCCGCATAAATCTGCGTGGTCATGCCCACACCGCGGGAAATGGCTGCGTTCTTGCGATCGGTCAAACTGGTCACGGCTATCATCCTGAAGCGAGTGAGTTGAATTTTGCAAATCCTATATTTTTTCTGTAGGCTTGCAAATTAATTATAGTGATCGGAAATGCAGTCTTTGTGATGCTTTTTCTTGTGCGTCGCGACGTTGTGTGGCTACGTTGGTGCCTTACACGCCGAATGCATATTTTTTGATACTTCGAACATGCAGGATTTTGCGGCTGACGCTCCGATGGGCTTTCGTGGTTCTCCCGCACAGTTGTAACGCGCAGCCATCAGGAGAATGATGCAATGACTGCAGATGCTATTATCCGTGCCCGCATTGATTCCACCACAAAGCAGAAAGCGATCGCGGCCCTCGATGCCATGGGTCTGTCCGTTTCCGACGCTATCCGCCTGCTGATGCTGCGCATTGCCGAAGAAAAGCGCCTGCCCTTCGAGCTGAAAGTCCCGGAAGTCGAGACCGTACCGGCAATCGAGCGGGACACGCGCCGCCGCGATACGGGTGAAGACCTTTTCCGGGATCTGGAACATTGATGACATGACCCTTTCGTGTGGCCTCCGATGAGCGATGCCGTTCGATACAAGGTTGCCGAGGCGGCGAGGCTCGCCGGCGTATCGGCTTCGACCTTGCGGCTTTGGGAAACGCAGGGGCTTGTCGTGCCGGAACGCTCCGCCACCGGCCACCGGCAATATAGCGAAGGCGATGTCGCCCAGCTGAAGCGCATTTCGTGGTTCCGGGCCGAACGCGGCCTCAATCCCGCAGCCATTCGCGAAGCGCTCGAAGCTGAGGCCAGCGAGCCGGACGATCCCGGTTCGGCCGTAAACACTGAATCCACCCCAATCTCGCAGGTCGGGCGCAAGCTCAGGAGCCTGCGGCACGCGGCGGGCGGGACGCTGGAACAGATCGCCGGCGATGTCGGCATCGCAGCATCGGTCCTGTCGACGCTGGAGCGGACGTCGCAGGGCGTCTCGGTGGCGGTGCTGCACAATCTCGCCGAATATTTCGGAACGACGGTCTCCAGCCTTTCGGGCGAGGACGAGCCGGAGGTCCGGGCGCTGGTGCGTGCCGGCGAATGGCGTGCATGGCCGCGAACGATGCCGGGCGTCACCGTCCAACTGCTGGCCGAAGGCCGCAACCAGATGGATTGCCATCGTTTCGTGCTGGAACCCGGCGCCTCCAGCGAAGGCGCCTACAAGCATGAGGGCGAGGAATTCGTCTATGTCCTCTCCGGCCGGGTCGAGTTCGTGCTCGATTCCGACCAGTTTCACGATCTTCATCCCGGAGATTCTCTCTATTTCGAGAGCCGCCGCCACCACGCCTGGTCGAACCGGCATGATGGGGAGACCGTGCTGTTGTGGATCAATACGCCGCCGACATTTTGAAGCGCTTCTCTTCCCGCCGCTCGTTGTTTGTTTTCGTCGGCGACGGCATCGCGATGCGCCGGGAAGACAACGATCTTCGTGAAAAGCTGAACAAGGCGTTCGCCGAAAGCCGCACCGACCGCACCTACGAGACGATCAACGACAAGTATTTCACGGTTGACGTTTATACGATGAAGTTAGCGATTGAAGACGGAGACCGTCGTGCGGGCGTCGAAAATAGATCGATGGAGCGGTCTGGATGCCGAATTTCCAAGGCGGCGCCAACGTGCATCAAGTCACTGAATCGACGAACGAATAGCGAGAAAGTCCATGAACTATATCGCGCATTTTACTTTGGTTAATATCCGATAAAGCAAATAGAAATGCGTCAAAATTGCCATGCTTGCCGCGCATGGCAGATTTGTTTCTATCGCTACTTCCAAAGTAGAACGGGAAGTGCTACCTGACACTCGCAAACAACCTTATGGAGCTTATCATGTTTTCGCAGCGCAAGCTGTCGAGCCCGTCTGATCGCGGCTTTGTCCAGATGATCTGGAACGCGATCCTTCTCGTTCAGACCCGTGAAACGACCTCTCTCATGACAGGTCGCAACCGCTAGGATCAATCGCCATTCAGCCCATACCGGTCTGCAAATGGCGCTTTCCGCGCTTCCGGTGCTCACGTACGTTAAGTACGCTGCGCTCCGGGTCACGAAAAATCACCATTTTCGACTCGGCCTGAGCTGAATCTCGATCGATCCTTAGGCGGACACGGCGGCCGGAAACGTCACGGAAGCTTTCAAGCCCCTGCCATCCGGCCCTTCGCCCAGCGTGAGATGTCCGCCGAACAATCCGGCGATTTCTTCGACGATCGGAAGACCCAATCCCATTCCCGGAGCTTCGCCGCGTCCGCCGCGCGCAAAACGCTGGCGTGCGACCTGCCGGTTTTCCGGCGGGATGCCGGGACCGTTGTCTTCGACATCGAGCCGGATTTCCGTCGGCTGCGCGGCGACACGGACCGTTACCTCGGCCCCCTTGCCCGCATAGGCGATCGCGTTCTCGATCAGGTTGCGCAGCAATTCGCCGATCAGCAACGGCTCCGCCTGGATGAGCGCCGCGCTCTCGCCTTCAAAACCCAGGTCGATGCCTGCGTCGCGTGCGCCCGGCACATGATCCCCTGTCAATTCCTGCGCCAGCGCCGTCAAGTCGATGGTCGCCAGCGGCTGCGGTTCGCTTGAACCTGCCGCGTCGATCTTTGCCATCAGCAGCAATTGCGCCAGAATGCGCTCGGCATGCGCGACGGCCTCGTCGCCCTTGCGGGCGGCGCCCTGCGCCTCCTCCAGTGTCGTGGCGCGAACGGACAGCGCAAGCTGGGTGCGGATGATTGCCAGCGGCGTGCGCATCTGGTGGCTGGCATTGCCGGTGAAATGACGCAGCGCGTCCAACGCCGATTGCAGGCGAACCATGAAGGAATTGACGGTCTCGACGAGACCTTGCACCTCGCTCGGCACCTGCTGGTCGATCGGGTGCAGATCGTCGGGATTGCGTTCGGCAATCGCGTCGCCCAGCCGGTAGAGCGGGCGCAGCGAAAAGGTGACGGCAATCCAGACGATGACCGCCGCCCCGAGGATCATCATGCCGAGGCGAAACGCCGAGCGCAGCAGGATGGCCTGCGTCAACTGCCGCCGGGCAATCGTCGTTTCGGCGACGGTGACGACGAAGGGGACGGAATTGATGCCGGTCGAGGCCGACCGTTCAAGTGCCGCGACGCGGATCGGTTCGCCGCGAAACTGCGCGTCGGCGTAAACGGCGGACTGGCCATTCATGTCGGCGATCGATGGCAGGTTCTGGTAGCCGGTGATGAACTGGCCGGGCGGACCGTCGACACGGTAGAACACGCGGTCCTGCGCCGCCGAGGTCAGCATCTCCAGCGCCACATAGGGAATATCGACTTCGAGCGAGCCGTCCTCGGCCACAACGACACGCTCGGCGATCGCCAGCGCGGAGCCGGCGAGCACCCGGTCGGAGACGGCGTTGGCGGTTGTTACCGCCTCGCGGTAGGTGTCGATGAGGGCGAGCGCGCCGATCACCACCGTGGAGATCAAAAGCCAGGCAAGCAGCCGGCGGCGCAGTGAATAGGCGGCGACCATCAGGCGTCCGTCGTCTTGTCGAGATAATAGCCGATGCCGCGCGCGGTGCGCACCGTCAGCCCGTGCGGCGCCAAACGTTTGCGTAAACGACTGACATATTGCTCGATGGCATTGGCACTGAGATCGTCGTCGAAGGCGGTCAGCGACTGGATGATCGCTTCCTTGGCAACCACCTTGCCGGCGCGCATGAACAGGATTTCCAGCAGTCCCAGTTCGCGGGCGGGAATATCGACGGTGACGCCATCGGCGGAAAAGGTCCGCGAATTGAGATCGAGCGAGACATTGCCGTAGCTGACGAGCGAGGATCGCAAGCCTGCCTGCCGGCGCAGCAGCACGCGGACGCGGGCTTCGAATTCGCTGACGTCGAAGGGCTTGATCATGTAGTCGTCGGCACCGAGATCGAGACCCTTGATCTTTTCCTCCTGCGTGCCGCGGGCGGTGAGAATGAGCACGGCGGCCTTGTTCTGCCGGGCGCGCATCGAGCGCAACACATCGAGACCGTCCATTTCCGGCAGGGTCAGGTCGAGGATGACGAGATCGAAAGTTTCGGTCGAGGTGACGGCATCGGCCGAGGCACCGTCGGAGACGATATCGACGGCATAGCCGCTGCCACGCAGGATCGCCGACAGTCCCTGCGACAGCGCCAGATTGTCCTCGACCAAAAGAATGCGCAATTCCGTGTTCTCCCTTGGGGCATAGTATGGCATGAGGCGGGAAACGGAAGCCGGATTCAAGGCTTTATGATGCCTTTGGGCAAGGACACCCAAAGGCTGCGTGACGGGAGGAATTCGGCCCGATCAGGCCTCGGACTTTGCCTGCGGCCAAGTCAGATAGACATATTCGGAGCCGACAGTGCCGAAATAGGCATTGTCGCCGGTGGTCTTGTCGATATAGCTGCCCTCGGCCGTCTTGGTGAAGGCGGCATCGGCGTCGCGCGACAGATGGGCCTTGAGGAACGCGCTCCAGCCGGACTTCTCGGTCGCCGTGCCCGCCTTGCTGTCAGTGTCCTTTTCCTCGGCGCTGTCGGCATCCCAGGCCTTGATGGTGACGCCGCTCAGCGGATCGGTGACCGTGAGTGTTCCGGCCTCAAGCGCCGCCAGCATGGATTTGCCCTGCGCGCTCGTTCCGGCCGTCTCCGCCATCGCTTCCAGTGATTTTTTGAGACCGGCCATGAACGAGGCCGTGGTGACATCGTTGGAAATGGCCGGCTCCTCCGTCCCGGTCGTCGCCGGCGACAGCGAGGACAGGAGCGCGGACAGCGTCTGTGACGAGGAGCTTGATGTGTCTATGCCGTAGCGTTGCAGCAGCGCCGTGCGGCTGTTGCCGGTGTCGGACTGCTGCTCGGTCTCTTTCAGCGCTTTCAGCAGAAACTGCGCGGACTGAAGACGAACGGACTGGAGGGGCGTAACCATTGAAAATCCCGTTATTGTGATCACCGCTTCCGGTTCATCCGGTGCTGCAGGGCGAATACGAACTGGCCGCGTGATCATCCCCGGCGGGCGGACCCTAGGCCGCGAAACCTGCGCGGGCCTATCTCGATGGGTTCTGTCCGAAGGCCCGTCCCTTGTGCCAGCCCGTCCCTTATGCAGGCCGTCCCTTGTGCAGGTGCGGGCGCTGCTGCAAGATGGTTCCATGCGTTTCCTTCTCCCTTTTCTCGGTCTCTTCGCCTTTCCGGCCATGGCGCAGCCGGTCATGTTTCCGGCCCTCTCCGGCAATGCGGCCGCGCAGACCGTCGTCGTCTATTCGTCGCTCGATGAGCCTTTGGCCAAGCCGATGATCTCCGGCTTTCAGGCGGCAAATCCGGATGTGGCGGTGCGCTACGAGGACATGCTGACGGGTGAGATTTACGACCGGATCGTCAAGGAGACCGATGCCGGCCAAAAGACCGCGGATTTTGCCTTTTCCTCGGCCATGGACCTGCAGGTGAAGCTCAGCAATGACGGTTATGCGCAGCGCAGCGATCTGCCGATGTCAGGCCGCTGGCCATCCTGGGCGAACTGGCGCAACACGGCTTACGCCCTGACCTTCGAACCGGCTGTCTTCGTCTATCACAAGCCGAGCTTCACCACGCAAAAGCCGCCCTCGACCCGTGCCGAATTCGTCGATTATCTCAAGCGGCAGGGAAGCGCCGTCTACGGCAAGATCGGCACCTACGATATCGAGCGCTCCGGCGTCGGCTTCCTGTTCATGGCGCGCGACCAGGAACAGTTCGGCGACATCTGGTCGGTCATCCAGGCGATGGGAGCGGCGGGCGTCAAGCTCTATTCCACCAGCTCGGCCATTCTCGAGCGCGTGTCGGACGGCCGCTTCGTGCTCGGCTACAACATACTCGGCTCCTATGCCGCCGATTGGGCGGCGCGCCATCCCGATGTCGGCATCGTGCTGCCGCGTGACTATACCGTCGTCATGTCGCGCATCGGTCTCGTGCCGCAGGCGGCGGCCTCGCCGGATCTCGGGCGGCGCTATCTGGAATTTTTCATGTCGGCGGAAGGCCAGACGATCATGGCGCGCGAATTGCAGATCCCGGCCGTCAGCCCCGACGTGGCGGGGGTCAATACGGCCAACACCCTTCGCGAAATGCTGGGGGCGCAGTTGCGGCCGGTTCCGGTGAGCCCCGGCCTGATGGTCTATCTCGATCAGGTCAAGCGCGCCCGGCTGATCGCTCGTTGGAACGAGGTCTTGCGCCTGCAGTGATCTGCCGGAAGCGGAAGTTTCGGCCTGCCGGTAGACGCGACGGGAAAATTAAGGGACATTAATCCGGCAAGGTTCCGCTGATGTCAGGTAAATGACAGCTTGCTGTGGTGCCTTGTGGTTCTTCATCGTCCGTGGAGGCGGACGATCGAGGCGTATGGGAGGTGCTTCATCAGACCCGACGCAATGGTGAGCCTTTCGAGGCGGCCGCGTCCAGTGTCGCTCGATGACCGTTCTCCCGTTCGCAAAGATGAACAATGCGCGCCGAAATCAGCGCGCCTGACGGAGGACTTCTCTTGAAACAGTTTTTCCTGGCAACCATTCTCGCCGGCGCTCTTGCCCTGCCGGCCGTCGCTGCCGACTACACCATCATCGCTCCCGCCAATCCGGGCGGCGGATGGGACCAGACGGCCCGTTCGATCCAGACCGTGATGCAGCAGGAAGGCATCTCCGGCAATGTGCAGGTACAGAACGTACCGGGCGCCGGTGGCACGATCGGCCTTGCCCAGTTCGCCAGCCAGTCGGCGGGTAACGCCAATGCCCTGATCGTCGGCGGCTACGTCATGGTCGGCGCCATCCTCACCAACAAGTCGCCGGTTTCGCTCAACGACGTTACCCCGATCGCGCGTTTGACCGGCGAATACGAAGCCATCGTCGTTCCCGCCGATTCGCCGCTGAAGTCCATGGGTGACTTGGTCGAAGCGCTGAAGAAGGATCCGGGCGCGGTATCCTGGGGTGGTGGCTCGGCCGGCGGTACCGACCATATCGCGGTCGGCCTGATCGCCAAGGCGGCCGGCGTCGACCCGACCAAGATCAATTACATTGCCTTCTCGGGTGGCGGCGAAGCGCTGGCCGCTATTCTAGGCAGCCAGGTCACGGCCGGCATTTCCGGCTATGGCGAATTCGAATCGCAGATCAAGGCCGGCACGCTGCGCCTTCTCGCCATGTCGAGCCCGGAGCGCCTGCCCGGCATCGATGCTCCGACCATCAAGGAAGGCGGCCTCGACGTCGTGGTTGAAAATTGGCGCATGATCGCCGCGGCACCGGGCCTGACGCCGGAACAGACGGCCGCCGTCTCGGCCGATATCGAGAAGCTGGCCAAGTCCGCCGGCTGGCAGGAAACCTTGAAGACCAAGGGCTGGACCGACACGTATCTTGCCGGCGACGCCTTCAAGGAACAGTTGGCCAAGGACGTCTCGGCCACTGAAGCCGTCCTCAAGGACATCGGTCTCGTTCAATGAGCCAGGGTCACACCCCTTCAACGGAAAAGCGTCGCCCCGACAGGGCGGCGCTTGCCATTGCCGTTTTCCTGGCGGCCCTTGCCGGCGTGATCTTCTGGGATACGTCGCGGCTGGCCAAGATCACCAGCTATTCGGGTATCGGCCCGGCCACCATTCCCTTCGTCATCGCCTGCGGCCTGCTTCTCCTGGCCGCCTGGACCGTTTTCGAGGCGCTTCGGGGTGATTTTCCGGTGCGCGAACGCCAGCAAGCCGGCCCCGTCGTCTGGATCGTCGGCGGTCTCGCCGCCCAGATGCTGCTTTTGAAGCCGCTCGGCTTCTCGATCGCCACCGGTCTGCTCTTTGCCTTGACCGCCGCCGGTTTCGGCAAGCGCAAGCTCTGGTTCACCATCCCGATCGGTGTCGCGATCTGTCTTGTCGTGTGGCTGATCTTTGCAGGCCTCCTGCAGTTGTCGCTGCCCGCCGGTCCGCTCGAACACCTGTTTTGGTAAGGCCCTGACATGACCACATTCGATTTCCTGTTGCAGGGCATTTTCATCGCCGCCCAGCCGATGAACCTGCTCTATGCCTTGATCGGCGTGACCCTCGGCACGGCCGTCGGCGTGCTGCCGGGCATCGGTCCGGCGTTGACGGTGGCGCTGCTGCTACCCGTCACCTACAAGCTCGATCCGGGCGGCTCGCTGATCATGTTCGCCGGCATCTATTACGGCGGCATGTATGGCGGCTCGACGACATCCATCCTGCTCAACACGCCGGGTGAAAGCGCCTCCATCGTCACGGCGCTCGAGGGCAACAAGATGGCCCGGGCCGGGCGAGGTGGCCCGGCATTGGCGACGGCGGCCATTGGTTCTTTCGTCGCCGGCCTCATCGCCACGCTGGGCCTGGCCTTCATCGCCCCGTTCGTCGTCAAGCTGGCCCTGGTCTTCGGCCCGCGTGAATATTTCGCGCTGATGGTGCTGGCTTTCGTCACGGTCTCCTCGGCGTTCGGCGATTCGACGTTGCGAGGGCTGACCTCGCTGTTCATCGGCTTTGCCCTCGCCATCATCGGCATCGACCAACTGACGGGACAGGCGCGCATGAGCTTCGGCATTCCCGACCTGCTCGACGGGGTCGAAGTGACGACGCTTGCCGTCGCCATGTTCGCTATCGGTGAATCGCTCTATATCGCGGCGCAGGGCGACCAGGGGCCGGACAAGGTCGAGGCTGTCAAGGGATCCGTCTGGATGACGGCGCAGGACTGGGGCCGCTCCTGGAAGGCGTGGCTGCGTGGCACGGCGATCGGCTTCCCGATCGGCGCCATGCCGGCGGGCGGTGCCGAGATCGGCACCTTCCTGTCCTATGCGACCGAAAAGCGTCTGACCAAGCATCCGGAAGAGTTCGGTAACGGCGCCATCGAAGGCGTCGCGGGGCCGGAAGCGGCCAACAACGCGTCTGCCGCCGGCACGCTCGTGCCTCTGTTGACCCTTGGCCTGCCGACGACCGCGACGGCGGCGATCATGCTGGCCGGCTTCCAGCAATACGGTCTGCAGCCCGGCCCGCTGCTGTTTGCCACCAATCCGCAACTCGTCTGGGGCCTGATCGCCTCGCTGCTGATCGCCAATTTCATGCTGCTGGTGCTCAACCTGCCGCTGGTCGGCCTGTGGGTGAAGCTTTTGACGATCCCAAAACCCTGGCTTTATGCCGGCATCCTGCTGTTCGCGACGCTCGGTACCATCGGCGCCAACCCGTCGGTGTTCGAACTAGGGATGCTGCTGGCGTTCGGCCTGCTGGGTTATGTCATGCGCATCTTCGGTTACCCGATCGCACCCGTGGTGGTCGGCCTGATCCTCGGCCCCTTGGCCGAGCAGCAATTGCGTCGGGCGCTGTCGATCAGCCAGGGCGATGTGACGGTGCTTTTCACCTCGCCGGTTGCCGCCGTTCTGCTGTTCATCGCGGCGTTGGCGCTGATCGTGCCGTTGATCCTGCGCGCCCGCGGGCGTGGTGAAGTCCTGTCGCAACTGGCGGCAAGCGAAGACTGACAGTCCTCGCAAGACTGTTGCCGGACAAGGTCCGGTCGGTGGGCGCCGACCGGACCTTTTCTATTTGCATGGCTGGGGTGAATTCCTGTGCGTTGTAAATGGGGGTGCCGAGGCTCATATTCCTCTCATCGAACAACGATGCAACCAACACAGGAAAGTGAGAAAGAGATGAGTGCCCGTAAATCTGCCCGAGGCTTTTTCGGTGACGCCTTCGCCATTTTCGGCGCGGCCACGGCCGCTGCCGCAGCAGTCGAAGGCAACCGCCGTCCGCTGGACCGCGACCTCTATACGCTCGGGATCAACCCGGCGAACTTTCATTCCGTAAAGCGCTAACCGCGCGGGCCGGTCCCTTGGGACTGGCCTCGCAGTCCATCAGACATGAAGAAGCCCGCCAATCTTGCGATTGGCGGGCTTTTTGCTGGCCGCTTGAAACTATGCTTCAGCGTGCCTGTGCAGCCGATTGTGCCGGATCGACGACCAGAGCGAGATGCCGATCAGTGCCGCGCCGCCGAGGCCGGTGATGACTTCCGGAATATGCACCAGCGTCTGGCAGTACATGACCACCGACAGGATCAGGATCGCGTAGAACGCGCCGTGCTCCAGATAGCGGTATTCGGCCAGCGTGCCCTTTTCCACCAGCATGATGGTCATCGAGCGGACATACATGGCACCGATGCCGAGGCCGATGGCGATGATGAACAGGTTCTGGGTCAATGCGAAGGCGCCGATCACGCCATCGAAGGAGAAGCTGGCATCGAGCACTTCCAGATAGATGAAGGCGCCGAGGCCACCCCGGGCAGCCGCGTTCATGGTCTTCTGCGAGGCATCGAGCAGACCGCCGATCACCTCTACTACCAGAAAGGTCACAAGACCATAAATGGAGCAATAGACGAAGGTCGTGGCTTCCGCGCCTTCCAGGAAGGACGAGAAGATCAGGATCAGGATCAGCACGAAGGCGATCTCGACGCCCTTGACGGTCGCGAAACGCGACATGTTGCGTTCCAGAACCTTGATCCAGTGCACGTCCTTCTCATGGTCGAAGAAGAACTTCAGGCCGACCATCATCAGGAAGGTTCCGCCAAAGGCCGCGATCGGCAGATGGGCGTCGTTCATGATCCGGGCATATTCTTCCGGGCGGGCCGCAGCCAGCACGATCGCTTCGATCGGTCCGATGTTTGCGGCGATGACGACGATCAGCAACGGGAAGACGATACGCATGCCGAAAACGGCGATGATGATGCCCCAGGTCAGGAACCGGTGTTGCCAGACCGGAGTCATTTCCTTGAGCTTGTTGGCATTGACAATGGCATTGTCGAAGGAAAGCGAGATTTCAAGGACGGCCAGAACCGTACAAATGAAAAAGACGGATGCCATGCCGCCGAGCGTGCCGGTCGATGACCAGCCGAGCCAGGCGCCGGCAGCAAGGCCGGCGGCTGTAACAATGAAGGCCCATTTGAAATAGCCGAGCGTCGTGGTCTGGGACGTGGGTGTCATGGCCGCACCTCCGGTCCGTCGATGCTTGAGAGGGGCTGGGAATAAACGAAGAAATCCCGCATGCCGGGATAGGCATGCGAAGAGCGCATGGGGTGGAGTGTCATTTGACTATCGTCCGCCGGCTTATTTGCGGGTGATACCGACATCACGAGAGCGCCGTAAAACTCTCGCCAGAGGGGCCCGGTATCAGGTTGGCTTCGCAGGCGTATAGAAATGCCCTTCACTGCGAAGTTGATGCTTATTTAGACAAGTCGGAGCCAAGGTCAAGGATAACGGCCATGATTGTTTCGCCTTTTACCGTAAGCTGGACGTGCGTTCACCGGAGCTTGCGCTCCTGTGGCCGATTTCGCCGGCGCCGTTCGGCGCGCTCACGAGAATGAATCGCAGGCAAAATCCATGTTTCGGCGAAGGATCGGGCTGCATTCCGATTGCTGATCAACCTATCAGTTTTCGGGGATGGATATCGGCGGGCGAATATGCGACTGGCAGCCATCTTGGCCGGAAACCCGAAATCATGACGATCCAGACAGCCCCCATCGTTCACCCGGCGAATGCCGCGCGCACCGGCGTGCTGTTCATGTTGCTCGGCATGCTGATGTTTTCGCTCAACGACGTCATGGGCAAATGGCTGGTGTCGACCTATTCGGTCAGCCAGTTGATGACGATCCGAAGCATCGCGGCGCTCGTCGTGCTGGTGCCGTTCTTCATCAAGCTCGGCTGGCGAAGTCTTTTCATCGTGGATCGGCCATGGCTGCATGCCCTGCGCGCGTTTCTGTTCGCCATCGAGGCATCGGCCTTCTATTTCGCGGTTGCCTATATGCCGCTGGCCGACGCCATGACCTATTGGCTGGCCGCGCCGATCTATGTGGCGGCGGCCTCGCCTTTCCTGCTTGGTGAAAAGGTCGGATGGCGCCGATGGACGGCTATCCTCATTGGTTTTGCCGGTGTGCTGGTGGCGCTGGAACCGTCGGCCCAGAGTTTTTCGATGCCGGCGCTGATCGCGCTGGCGGGCAGCGCGTGCTTCGCCTTCGCGCTGCTTCTCGGCCGGACCTTGCGTTCGACCCCGGACACGACGCTGATTCTCTGGCAATTGACGGGCGCACTGATCTTTTCGCTGGCCGGCGTCGCTGCCAATCCGGCCGGATGGGCACCGATGGACCTTCGCGGCGTGCTATGCCTTTGCCTGCTCGGGATCGTCGCCATGCTCGCCCATGTCCTCGTCAGCCGCTCGCTGAAGCTGGCGGACGCGGCCACCGTCGTGCCATTGCAATATACCTTGCTGTTCTGGGCCGTCGTGTTCGGCTGGATCTTCTTTGGCGATACGCCGCGCTGGACGGTGGTCGCCGGCGCCGTGCTGATCGTCGCGTCCGGCCTGTTCATCTTCTTCCGCGAGCAGCAATTGAAGAAGCCGCGCAGCGAAGTCACGGAAGTCGTCTGATCCTGAGCTTATCCGACTAAGATCCCGCGTCGCTCAGACCATCGGAGCCAAGGCCACAGCGTCGGGTCCGGCCGGGAAACGCAGTTGCCCTGTCGTATCGTTTGCTGCAAGCCACACAGTTTCGGCCACATCGCTCGCGACGGTAACCTCGCCGGGTTGCGTCATATCGGCGAATATCTTCTGTGCAAACGGGGCATAGGCTTCCGGGATCAGCTCGGCCAGTCGCGGCCCGGTATTTTCCGAGAAGCGCGTCGAGGGGCCGTAACCCGGCTGCACCAGTTTCACTTGGACATCGAATGTCTGGAGTTCATGGGCCAGCGACGCGGTAAATCCTTCAATGGCCATCTTGCTGGCCGTGTAGACGGACACCAGCGGCATTGGCCTCAGCGTTGCGCTCGAGGTGACATTTACCACCATGCCCGACCGGCGGGTGCGGAACTGTGGGATCACGGCCTGCGTCATGGCCATGACGCCGAAGGTGTTGGTCTCGAACACGTCACGAATGGTCGTCATCGGCGTTGCCTCAAGCGCGCCGAACATGCCGATGCCGGCATTGTTGACGAGGACGTCGATCGCACCGCTCGCCTCGATCGCAGCGGTTATGCTGTTCGGGTCAGTGACATCGAGCGCCAGCACACGCAAACGATCCGAGGCAGGGAGGATGTCGGTTCTGGGCGTGCGCATCGTGGCGATGACATTCCAACCCTTCGCATGGAAATGGCGGGCGGTCTCAAGGCCATAGCCTGACGAGCAGCCGGTGATGAGGACAGTTTTCATGGATGTTTCTCTCTCAGTGGACATGGCCTGAGAATAGAGAGACGATGTCGGACTTTCTATAATTGTACGTCCATATTTAGTGCGCTATCGTCCAAACATGAGCGATCCCCTCTCCGAAGTCATCACTTTGCTGCGGCCTCGAACGGTGTTCTCAAAGGGGATCAGCGGTGCCGGGCGCTGGGCTGTGCGCTATTCCGATTTCGGCGAGCCGAGTTTCTGCACGGTGATCGCGGGCAGCTGCCGCCTTGCCGTGGATGGCCAGCCGGTGGTGACATTGGAAGCCGGCGATTTCATATTGCTGCCGGCAACGCCGGGCTTCACCATATCGGGATTCGAGCCGGTGGAACCGACATTCATCGATCCAAAAGTGGCGCCGGCCGCGACGGAGGAAGTCCGGCATGGGGCGCAGGAAGGCGAGCCTGACGTCCGGTTGCTGGGCGGATATTTCGTCTTCGATTCACCCGACAGGGACCTGTTGGTCTCGATGCTGCCGGCGATGATCCATGCGCGCGGCGTCAAACGGCTTTCGGCCCTCGTGCAGTTCGTCGGCGAGGAAACAAGCGAACGCCGGTTGGGGCGGGATCTCGTTCTGGCCCGCCTGGTTGAAATCCTCCTGGTCGAAGCACTGCGCTGGAGCGAGGGAGATGACGCGCCGCCGGGCCTGCTGCGCGGTCTCGGCGATGCACGGCTGGCGGAGGCGATGCGGCAGATTCATGGTGATCCAGCACGCGCCTGGACCATAGCCGAGCTGGCAAAGAAGGCTGCTCTCTCCCGCTCGTCCTTCTTCGACCGGTTCAGCCGCGCCGTCGGTCAGTCGCCGATGGATTATCTTGTCTCTTGGCGGATGGCGCTCGCCAAGGACATGCTCCGTCGCGGCGAACTCGACATTGCCGACGTGGCCGAGCGCGTTGGCTACAAATCGGCCAGTGCCTTTAGCACTGCTTTCAGCCGCCATGTCGGAGAACGGCCCGGGCGTTTCGCGCGCACGCGACCCGCCTGATGAGGCAGGCGGGCTCATAGCGTTACGCGGTGAACGCCGCACTCATCAGCGTCTGCGTGTAGGTCTCGCGCGGAGATTCGAAGATCGCGTCCGTCTCGCCTTCCTCGACGATCTTGCCGTTCTTCATGACCACGACATAGTCGGACATGGCCTTGATGACCGAAAGGTCGTGGCTGATGAAGATGTAGGAGAGGCCGTGCGCCTTCTGCAGGGTGCGCAGCAGTTCGATGACCTGGCCCTGCACCGAGCGGTCGAGCGCCGAGGTCGGTTCGTCGAGGATGACGACGCGGGGCTTGAGGATGATGGCGCGGGCAATGGCGATGCGCTGGCGTTGGCCGCCGGAGAATTCGTGCGGATAGCGATTGCGCGCCGCCGGGTCGAGCCCGACTTCCTTCAGCGCCTCGATGGCGCGCTTGTCGCGATCGGCGCGGCTGAGTTGTGGCTCATGGACGTAGAGCCCTTCGGTGATGATCTCGCCGACCGTCTGGCGCGGGGATAGAGAGCCGTAGGGATCCTGAAACACCAGCTGCAACTGGCGGCGCAGCGGCCGCATGGCCGAGCGCCCGAAATCGGAGATGTTGGTCGAACCGAACCGGTAACGGCCGCTGCTCGGCACCAGCCGCAGCAGCGCGCGGCCGAGCGTCGATTTGCCGGAGCCGGATTCGCCGACGACACCGATCGTCTGGCCCTCCTTCAACCGGATGGATACCCCGTCGACCGCCCGGAACACACCGGACGACGAGCCGAACAGACCACCGCCGGTGGCGTAATCGACGGCGACGTTCGAGCCCTCGAGGATGATTGGCGCGGTATCGGCGGGCGACAGCTTGCGGCCATGCGGCTCGGCGGCGAGCAGCATCTTGGTATAGTCCGCCCGCGGCCGCTCGAAGATGTCGGCCGTCGTTCCCGTCTCGACCACTTCGCCCCGGCGCATCACGGCGACGCGGCTGGCGAAATGCTTGACGATGCCGAGGTCGTGGGTGATCAGCACCACGGCCATGCCGAACTTGGCCTGCAGCTTGCTGAGGAGATCGAGGATCTGCGCCTGGATGGTGACGTCGAGCGCGGTGGTCGGTTCGTCGGCGATCAGGATGTCGGGATCGTTGGCGAGCGCCATGGCGATCATGACGCGCTGGCGCTGGCCGCCGGACATTTCGTGCGGATAACTGTCGATCCGCCGTTTCGCATCGGGAATGCCGACGAGTTCCAGCAGTTCCAGCACCCGGGTGCGAGCCTGTTTGAATGTGCCGCCGCGATGGTGGACGATCGGTTCGGCGATCTGTCGGCCGATCGTGTAGAGCGGATCAAGCGACGTCATCGGTTCCTGGAAGATCATGGTGATCTTGGCGCCGCGCACGGTGTTCAGCCCCTTCATCGGCAGGCCGATGAGTTCCTTTCCGCGATATTTGGCCGAGCCGGTGACTTTGCCGTTCTTGGCAAGCAAGCCCATGATGCCCATCATCGTCTGGCTCTTGCCGGAGCCGCTCTCGCCCACCACCGCCAGCGTTTCGCCGGCCTTGATGTCGAGATCAATGCCCTTGACCGCCTGCACGTCTCCGTCTGGGGTCGCGAAGGTCACCTTGAGGTCGCGGACGGCGAGAATTGTTTCCCGTTTATCGGTCATGTCAGCGGTCCTTCGGGTCGAGCGCGTCGCGCAGGCCGTCGCCGGCGAAGTTCAGCGAGAAGAGGGTGAGGACGAAGAAGATTGCCGGGAAGATCAGAAGCCACGGCGCCGACTGGATATTGTTGGCGCCTTCGGCGATCAGCGCCCCCCAGCTCGTCAAGGGCGCCTGGACGCCGAGGCCGAGGAAGGAGAGGAAACTTTCGAGCAGGATCACCTTCGGCACGACGACGGTGACGAAGACGACGACCGGGCCGATCGTGTTGGGAATGATGTGGCGGCGGATGATCTGCCAGTCGGTCATGCCCAGCGCCTGCGCCGCGCCGATGAATTCGCGCCGTTTGAGCGCCAGCGTCTGGCCGCGCACGATGCGGGCCATGTCCAGCCATTCGACCGCACCGATGACGAGGAAGATCAGGATGAAGGACCGGCCGAAGAACACGACGAGCACCACGACGAGGAAGACGAAGGGCAGCGAATAGAGGATCTCGACAAAGCGCATCATGACATTGTCGACCCGCCCGCCGATATAGCCCGAGGTCGCGCCGTAGAGCACGCCGATGCTGAGCGATACGAGGCTGGCGAGCAGGCCGACAGCGATCGAGATCTGGCCGCCAAGCATGACGCGGGCCATCAGGTCGCGGCCGTTGGAATCAGTGCCGAACAGGAAATATTCGCGCGAGACGCTGCCGGTGAGTTTCACCGTCCTGCCGTCATCCTCGGTCGCAACGACCTGCGTGCTGTCGAATTCGTTGGCCCGGTCGAAATAGCGGGTGGTGCGCGGATCGATCGGCTTGTCCGAGGTGACGGTGGCGGTGAAGGTCTGTCCTTCGACGACGAATTCCTTCAGGTCGACGCGTGCCCGCGATGCGACGCCGTTCATCACCTCCTGGAGGCTCGATGCGTCTGGCCGCGGCTCCAGGCTCGGCGGGATCGTCACGTAGGACGGGAAGACCTGATCGTAGCTGTGGCTGATGAAATAGGGGCCAAGGAACGAGAACATGGCGATCAGTACCAGCACGACGCAGCCGGCCATGGCGGCGCGGTTGCGGCGGAAGCGCAGCGTCGCGAGCTGGAACAGGCTGCGGCTTTGCGTTTCGGGCGGAAGCGCCGCCGGCGTGAGGATATCAGTCATGGCGAACCCTCGGATCGAGAAGGCCGTAGAGAATATCGACCAGAAGATTGAAGACGATGACGAAGATGGCGACGAGCACGACCGTACCCATGACCAGCGTGTAATCGCGGTTGATGGCGCCCAGCACGAAATAGCGGCCGACGCCGGGAATGGTGAAGATCGTCTCGACGACGGCGGAGCCGGTCAGAAGCGCCGCCGCGCAAGGGGCGAGGTAGGAGACGACCGGCAACATCGCCGCGCGCATGGCATGGGTGACGATCACGGTGCGGGCCGGCAGGCCATAGGCGCGGGCTGTGCGGATATGATCGGTGTGCAGCGCCTCGATCATCGAGCCGCGCGTCAGCCGGGCAAAGACCGCCAGTTGCGGCAGCGCCAGCGCGATCATCGGCAGGATCAGGAAGCGCAATGAGCCGTCGCCCCAGCTGCCGGCGGGAAGCCAGGCCAGCGTGATGGCAAAGACGAGGGTCAGGACCGGGCCGACGACGAAGTTCGGCACGGTGACACCGACGGTCGAGACCGACATGATGGCGAAGTCGAGGGCGCTGTTTTGCCGGAGCGCGGCGATGGTGCCGGCGAGCACGCCGCCGATCAGCGCCAGCATCAGGGCGTAGAAGCCGAGTTCCATCGAATAGGGCAGGCCCTTGCCGATCAACTCGGCGACGGTGTTGTCCTTGTAGATATAGCTCGGGCCGAAATCACCTGTGACGGCATTGCCGATATAGGCGACATACTGGCTCCAGAGCGGCTGATCGAGGTGATAGGTGGCCATCAGGTTGGCCATGGTCTGCGGTGGCAGCGGGCGTTCCAGATTGAACGGACCGCCGGGGGCGAACCGCATCAGGAAGAAGGAAATCGTGACGACGATGAACAGCGTCGGCACGGCGCTCGCAAGGCGGCGCAGGACAAAGGAGATCATGGTTTTGCTCTCTGGCCGGGACGCGCGGCAGCCGGTGGCCGCCGCGCGTCAAAGTGCCGTTATTCGGCGATGCTGAGGAACTTGCTCAGGTGCTGGTTGGCAGCATTGTCCTGCCAGCCCTTGACGCGGTTGGAGACCAGCCAGAGATCGGCCTGGGTGAGGAACGGCGCGATCGGCTGTTCCTTCATCAGCAGGGTTTCGGCGTCGTGAAGAATCTTCGCGCGCTTGGTCGGATCGACCTCCTCGTAGGATTTCTTCATCAGGTCGTCGAATTCGGCATTTTCGAAGTGGCCGTAATTGAAGGTCTTGTTCGATCCGACGCTGAGCGCCAGGAAGTTTTCAGGATCCGCGTAGTCGGCAACCCAGCCGGCACGAGCAACGTTGAACTTGCCGCCTTCCTGCAGATAGGCGTAGTGCGAGGAGACGTCGAGGTTCACCATCGACACCTCGGCCCCGAACGTGTTTTTCCACATGTCCGCGACGGCGGTGGCGACGCGTTCGTGGTTGGGGTTGGTATTGTAGCGGATTTCGATCTTCAGCGGCTTACCGCCTTCGCCATAGCCGGCTTCCTTCATCAGCTTGACGGCTTCATCCTCGCGGTCGAGCTGTGACAATTCGGAAAAATCCGCTTTTGCCGGTTCGCCGTAATTTGCCATGCCCGGGGGGACCATCGAATAGGACGGAAGCTGCGAGCCGGAATAGATTTCCTTGGCCAGGAAGTCGCGGTCGACCGCCATCGACAGGGCGCGACGAACGCGCACGTCGCTATAGGGCTCCTGGCGGGTGTCGAAGGCGTAGTAGTAGGTCGCCAGCGTCGGCGATACATGAACCTGCTCACCAAGCGATCCGCGCAAACGATCCAGTTGGTCAGCCGAGAAGTTGTAGGCGAGATCCATTTCCTTGGCTTCGAAACGGCGGACCGAAGCGGCCTGATCGTCGATCGGGTAGAAGATCACCTTGTCGATCTTGACGTTGGCGGCGTCCCAGTAGGACGGGTTCTTTTCCGTCGTCAGGCTATCGTTCGGCGTGTGGGCGACGAGCTTGTAGGCGCCGTTCGAGACCATGACGCCGGGCTTGACGAAATCGGCGCCGTTCTTTTCGACGCTGGCCTTGGAGACCGGCAGCGCGGTCTGGTGCGCGAGCAACTCGAGGAAGAAGGGGGTTGGGCGCTCGAGCGTGATTTCGAGCGTCTTCTCGTCAACGGCTTTCATACCGAGCTGGTCGACCGGCACTTCGCCCTTGTTGACTTTTTCGGCGTTCTTGATCGGGAAAAGAATATTGGCGTAACCGGCTGCGGTCTTCGGATCCTCGACGCGCTGGAGCGAGAAGACAAAGTCCTGCGCGGTTACCGGCGAGCCGTCCGACCATTTGGCGTCGGCGCGGAGCTTGAAGGTGTAGACGAGGCCGTCGTCCGAGAGGTCCCAGCTTTCGGCCGCGCCAGGGACGACCTTGCCGGCCGCATCATAGATTGTCAGGCCCTCATAGAGGTCCTTGAGAATGAACTCTTCGATGTTGATCGAGGTGTGAGCCTGGTCGAGCGTCTGCGGTTCGCCGGCATTGCCGCGATGCAGGACGGTTTCGGCGAGTGCCGGGCTGGCGCCGATGAGAATCGATCCCAACAGCATGGCTGTGCGGAGGTTGATTTTTGCCAATGTCATTTTTGTTATCCTTCCCCTCTTTTAGGTTGTGAAGCGGCGAGAGAATGCCAATTTTCGGGCAAAGGCAAGGCTCTTTGTCATGCAATGAAGGCCGCAGGAACCATGACAGGCCTGTAACTATAGCGTCGCGGTTGCATTTCAATCGCGTCATTTTCCGGTGGGTTTGCGGCAGATGCCGGATGTCTTCCAGGGGACGGCCGAGAGGTGCGGCGCAAGTTTGGAAATGATTTCAGGCAGCTTACGTAATATGCATTCTGCCAAGCTCGCGTTGCGGAAACGATCGTTCGTGGCAGGGCGCTTCCGCCGGAGCGTGCGGCATCGACAAAGTCCCGTGCAGGCGGATCCACATTCAACCGAAAGCTGTTTTGTATTTCTCCGCGAAAAAATGCACGAAACTTTGTCCACAGCGCACGATCTGCAACGTTACCGGACGCATGCTGAGCCGAATCCGGTTTTGCGCCGGTTGCCAAACGTGGATCATCAATTAAGGTGCGGATAAATCCGTCCCGCATTCTCCAGGAGGGCTGGTCGAAAGACCAGTTGGCGTTTGCGGCGAGCAGTTCTGCTCAATCGGAGAATAATACTGGAGCCGCATGTTCATGGCGGCGCGAGAAACGGGAGACCTCTTGAATGGCATTGATCACCTTGCGTCAGTTGCTGGACCACGCCGCTGAGCACAATTACGCCCTGCCCGCCTTCAACGTGAACAATCTGGAATATATTCAGGCCGTCATGCGCGCCGCCGATGCCACGGATTCCCCGGTTATCCTGCAGGCCAGCCGTGGTGCCCGCGCCTATGCCGGCGATGCCTTCCTGCGCCACCTGATTCTCGGCGCCACCGAAGAATATCCGCATATCCCGGTCTGCCTGCATCTCGACCACGGCGACCAACCGTCGACCTGCATCTCGGCGATCACCAACGGTTTCACCTCCGTCATGATGGATGGTTCGCTGCTGGCCGATGGAAAGTCGATCGCGTCCTATGAATACAATGTCGGCGTTACCGCCGAAGTGGTGAAGATCGCCCATGCAGCCGGCGTTTCGGTCGAAGGCGAGCTTGGCTGTCTCGGCAACCTGGAAACGGGCGCTGGCGAGAAGGAAGACGGTCATGGCTTCGAAGGCAAGCTGTCACGCGAGGAACTGCTGACAGACCCGGAGCAGGCGTTCGATTTCGTCGAGAAGACCGGCGTCGACGCGCTGGCCGTCGCCATCGGCACCAGCCACGGCGCCTACAAGTTCACCCGCGCGCCGGACGGCGAAATCCTGTCGATCGACACGATCGCGAAAATCCACAAACGCCTGCCGAACACCCATATGGTCATGCACGGCTCGTCCTCGGTGCCGCAGGACCTGCAGGACCTGTTCAACGAATTCGGCGGCAAGATGAAGCAGACCTGGGGTGTTCCGGTTCACGAGATCCAGAAAGCCATCCCGCTCGGCGTCCGCAAGGTCAATATCGACACCGACTTGCGCCTGGCGTTCACCGGCGAAATCCGCAAGCACCACCTGCAGCATCCCGACAATTTCGACCCGCGCAATTATCTCAAGCCGGCAACGGCGCGCATGGTCGAGGTCTGCAAGGAACGCTTCATCGCGTTCAACGCCGCCGGACAGGCCTCGAAGATCCGCGTCACGCGCCTGCCCGACATGGCGAAGGCCTATTCGAAGGCAGCCTGAGAATTTCATGGGGCGGGGCTTCGGTCCCGCAACATAGCCCTCGGTTTTGGCGGGCGTAGCCCTCCCTCACAAGATTTGCCTACGTAGGCGGACGCCTGGGTCGGCAAAAGCGCTTTACAATGCCGCCTGCCTTTGATTTGTCAGGTCGCATCATCGTTTGCGTTTGAGGGAAGAGGAACATGAAACTTCTGCGATATGGGCCGATCGGCTCGGAAAAGCCGGGCGTTCTCGGCTCGGATGGCCAGATCAGGGATCTGAGCGGCGTCATCGCTGATGTCGGCGGCGTTGCGATCAGCGACATGGGCTGGGCTGATGGCGTCGATATCGACAGCCTGCCGGTTGTCGCCGGTAGCCCGCGTCTCGGCGCCTGCGTCGCGGGAACCGGCAAGTTCATCTGCATCGGCCTCAACTATGCCGACCATGCCGCCGAAACCGGCGCCACCGTTCCGCCCGAACCGGTCATCTTCATGAAGGCGACCTCGGCCATTGTCGGCCCGAACGACGATGTTCTCATTCCGCGCGGTTCGCAGGCCACCGACTGGGAAGTCGAGCTTGGTGTCGTCATCGGCAAAAAGGCAAAATATGTCTCCGAAGCCGACGCGCTCGATCACGTCGCCGGTTACTGTGTCATCAACGACGTCTCGGAGCGTGATTTCCAGACCAAGCGGGCCGGCCAGTGGACCAAGGGCAAGTCCTGCGACACGTTCGGCCCGACCGGCCCCTGGCTGGTGACGAAGGACGAGGTCGCCGATCCGCAAAACCTGAAGATGTGGCTGACGGTCAATGGCGTCAGCAAGCAGAACGGTTCGTCGAAGACCATGGTCTATGGCGTCGCCCATGTCGTCAGCTATCTCAGCCAGTTCATGACGCTGCATCCCGGCGACATCATCTCGACCGGTACGCCGCCCGGCGTCGGCATGGGCTTCAAGCCGCCGGAATATCTGAAAGCGGGTGATGTCGTCGAACTCGGTATCGAAGGCCTCGGCACGCAGAAGCAAACCTTCATCGCCGACGTTTGATCGTCGAAACATTCCGGATCAAGGGCGCATGCTTCGGCATCGCGCCCTTTTTTGTGACGTTCACGTCTCGATCTTCAGCTTGACGCGATCGGCGGCAAAGCGGGTGCGGGCAAATTGTACGGGAATGCCGTCCGGATCGGCATTGATCGCCGTCGCTTCGATGACGATTGCGCCGGGCGAGAGCCGGAGCAATGACAGTTCGTTGGCATCCGCATGGCGGGCAACGAGTTCGGTCGATATGCGCACATAGTCGGCGAGCCCTTGCGCCGCGAAGGCCTTGGTGATCGAGCCCAGTTGCGCAAAATGCTCGGCCATGCCCGGAAACCGCGCCTGCGGAAAATAGCTGGTGGAACAGGAGACCGGCCGCCCGTCGGCGCTGCTGAGCGCTTCCATTTCGAGACAGTGTGCGCCGGCAGGAATACCGAGCCCGGCCGCGATTTCCCCTGTCGCAGGGACAACGGCGTGCGCCAGCAGCCTCGCTTCGATCTCACGCGTCTGATCGCTCAGGCCTTGTGAAAAGCGGGTGCGGCGGGAGATCGGGAAGCTCAGGCGCTCCTTGCGCCGGACCATCGTGCCACGTCCCTGGATCGCCTGGACGAGGCCCTCCTCGGCGAGCGCCGCAAGCGCGCTTCTCACCGTGTGACGGTTGACACCGAACTGGCCTGCCAGCATCATCTCCGGTGGAACCATGCCGGTCTTGTCGTATTCGCCATTGCTGATCGCAAGCCGGATCAGGTCGGCAATCTGCCGCCAAAGGGCGACCCCGGTCTGCCGCTCGACGGTCTTTTTCGAATTCATGTCACAGGTCCGTCATGTTGTCGTTCTAGAAGTGGGTCATCAGATGTATGGTTGTCTATATTACTAGACATTTCGGACGGAAAGCAATGGACGCGATCAGAGAAAAACGAGACGCTTCAGCGGATCAGCGCAAACGGGTCATGGGTCTTCTGGCGCGCGCCACCGTGGCCGAATTGCAGGCCGGTTGGCAGGCCATTGAGCCGAAGCCGGAGGTGCTTCCCGTGCGTGGTCCCGAAACCGGGCTGATCATGGTGCGCGGCCGCGTCGGCGGTGGCGGTGATGCCTTCAACCTCGGCGAAGCGACCGTCAGCCGTGCCACGGTGCGCCTCACGACCGGCGAGGTCGGCCATGGGCAGTTGCTCGGCAATGACCGGGAAAGGGCGCGCCTCGCCGCCATTTTCGATGCGCTTCAGCAGCGGCCGGAATACCGGCAGACCGTCTTGCGCATGGTCGAGGCCATCGAAGGCAGGATTGACGACGAAGACCGGCTGCAGGCCGAGCAGACGGCGGCGACGCGCGTCGACTTCTTCACCATGGTGCGGGGAGACAACTGATGGCCATCCAGAGCGAACAGCAATCCGTCGCGACCGGCGTTTATGCCGGCGCCTTTGCCGATCCGGTGTTCCAGTCGCAGTCCGTGTTCAAGGCTCTGATGGATGCCATGGCCCGGCCCGGCACGATCCAGCCGCTCGGCGCCGCCGCGAACCCGCCGGCTCCGTTCGGCGCCGGTGCAGGCGCGATCGCGCTGACGCTCTGCGACGACGGTACGCCCGTCTGGCTGAGCGCCGCGCTTGCTGGCTCGACGGTTCCCGCCTGGCTCTCCTTCCATACCGGTGCGCCGCTGACCGGTGTGCGGCCGGAAGCCCGGTTCGTCTTTGTCGAGGCGGGCGGTCTCGTGCCCGGTTTCGATCAGTTCGCGCTCGGCAGCCAGGAATATCCCGACCGTTCGGCAACGCTGGTGCTGGAAGTCGCCGCCCTTCAGGGAGGCCCGGCCTTCACCGCGACCGGCCCCGGTATCCGTGATGCGGTCACCATCGCACCGTTGGGGCTGCCGGATATCTTCCTGACGCTGTGGAATGAAAACGGGGCGATCTTCCCGCGCGGCATCGACCTGATCCTCGTGGCCGGCACCGACATCCTGTGCCTGCCGCGCACCACCAAGCTTCGCCGTCGGGAGGTCTGACCATGTATGTTGCCGTCAAGGGGGGCGAGGCCGCCATCGCCAATGCGCACCAGCTGCTCGCCGATCGCCGCCGTGGTGATCGCTCGCTGCCGGCGATTTCGATCGACCAGATCGTCGCCCAGCTCGGGCTTGCCGTCGATCGCGTCATGGCCGAAGCCTCGCTCTACGACCGTGAACTGGCCGCACTGGCCGTGCGGCAGGCGCGGGGCGACATGATCGAGGCGATCTTCATCCTGCGCGCCTACCGCACGACGCTTCCGCGCTTCGGCATGTCGGTGCCGGTCGATACTGCCGCCATGAAGATCGAGCGCCGCGTCTCGGCAACCTACAAGGACCTGCCTGGTGGCCAGTTGCTCGGCCCGACCTTCGACTACACCCACCGTCTGCTCGATCCGTCGCTGCTGACCGACGCGCCGGTTGCCGAACCGCTGCGCCGGCCCGCCGACGAAGGGTCGATGATGCGCGTCTCCGATATCCTGTCGGGCGAAGGGCTGATCGAGGGCGATGGCCAGATGCCGCAGGACCATGTGCCGGGCGACCTGACGCGCGAACCACTGGAATTTCCGCTGAACCGCGATCTGCGCCTGCAGGCCCTGGCCCGCGGCGATGAGGGCTTCCTGCTGGCGCTCGCCTATTCCACCCAGCGCGGCTATGCCCGCAGCCATCCCTTCGTTGGCGAAGTGCGCATTGGTGCCGTCGAGGTGGAGCTGGATATTCCCGAGCTCGGGTTTGCGGTTTCGCTGGGGCGTGTCCAGGTAACCGAGTGCCAGATGATCAACCAGTTCCAGGGCTCTGCCAAGACGCCGCCGCAATTCACCCGCGGCTACGGCCTCGTCTTCGGCCAGAGCGAGCGCAAGGCGATGGCCATGTCGCTCGTCGATCGGGCCTTGAGGGCGGAAGAATTCGGCGAGGATATCGTCGCGCCGGCGCAGGACCAGGAATTCGTCATTTCCCATTCCGACAATGTCCAGGCGACCGGCTTCGTCGAGCATCTGAAGCTGCCGCATTATGTCGATTTCCAGGCCGAGCTTGATCTCGTTCGCCGCATGCGCGCCGAATACGAGGCAAGCAAAGCCGGTAACACATCCACCGATCTGCCGGAGGCCGCACAATGAGCGCCGCGCTTGCCGCCTACAATTTCGCCTATCTCGACGAACAGACCAAGCGGATGATCCGCCGGGCGATCCTGAAGGCGATCGCCATCCCCGGTTACCAGGTTCCCTTTGCCTCGCGCGAAATGCCCATGCCCTATGGCTGGGGCACGGGCGGGGTGCAGGTGACGGCGGCGATCCTCGGGCCGGACGACGTACTGAAGGTCATCGACCAAGGCGCCGACGACACCACGAATGCGGTGTCGATCCGCGCCTTCTTCCAGAAGGTCGCCAATGTCGCGGTCACCACGAAGACGCGCGAGGCGACGATCATCCAGACCCGCCACCGCATTCCGGAGGAGACGCTGACCGCCGGCCAGACGCTGGTCTATCAGGTGCCGATCCCCGAACCGCTGCGTTTCCTCGAGCCGCGCGAGACCGAGACCCGCAAGATGCATGCGCTGGAGGAATACGGCCTCATGCATGTGAAGCTTTACGAGGACATCGCCCGCAACGGCCATATCGCCACCACCTATGCCTATCCGGTCAAGGTCGAGGGGCGCTATGTGATGGACCCCTCGCCGACGCCGAAATTCGACAATCCGAAAATGCATATGTCGGAGGCGCTGCAATTGTTCGGCGCCGGTCGCGAAAAACGCATCTACGCCGTTCCGCCCTATACCGAGGTCGTCAGCCTCGACTTCGAGGACCATCCGTTCGAGATCCAGCATTTCGACAGGCCCTGCGCGCTCTGCGGCGCAAGCCAAGTCTACCTCGACGAGGTCGTTCTGGATGACAAGGGCGGGCGCATGTTCGTCTGCTCCGACACGGATCACTGCGAGGACCGTCGTGAACACGGCCATGCCGGCGAAATGCTGGCGCGGCAGGAGGCGGCGGAGTGAGAGTTCCTTCTCATGTCTCTGACGTCTTGGAAAAGACCCCTCCCCAACCCCTCCCCACAAGGGGGAGGGGCGTAACTTGCGGCACTGTCCTCGCGCCGATCTGGCCACAAGCGAGCCGCAAGTCACGGCCGTCCTTTGTGACGGTGTTTCCGTGTCTTCCAAAATCTCCAGCCCTGACGGTTCATGCAGCCGATAATCGACAGAACGCCCGTCCTCAGACCAAAGCAGTCGCCGAGGTTGCGGCAGGGTTAGCCCCTCCCCCTTGTGGGGAGGGGTTGGGGAGGGGTCTTTCTTCAGAAAATCTTGCCGAGGTACGTCCATGACCGACACCCCCCTTCTCAAAGTCAACGATGTCTCGAAATTCTATGGTAGCCGCATCGGCTGCCGGAATGTTTCCTTCGAGCTCTGGCCGGGCGAAGTGCTGGCGATCGTCGGGGAATCCGGATCCGGCAAGACGACGCTTCTGTCCTGCCTGTCCACCCGGCTGATGCCGAGTTCCGGGATCGTCGAATACCATATGCGCGACGGCCAGTACCGGGATCTCGCCCGCATGGGCGAGGCCGAGCGGCGCTTCCTGATGCGCACGGACTGGGGCTTCGTTCACCAGAATCCGGCAGACGGATTGCGCATGACGGTGTCGGCTGGCGCCAATGTCGGCGAAAGGCTGATGGCGGTCGGCGGCCGGCACTATGGCAAGATCCGCGCGACCGCCGCCGACTGGCTGGCCCGCGTCGAGATCGAGGAAGACCGGATCGACGACCAGCCGCGCGCCTTTTCCGGCGGCATGCGCCAGCGTCTGCAGATCGCCCGCAATCTGGTGACCTCGCCCCGCCTCGTCTTCATGGACGAGCCGACCGGCGGCCTTGATGTTTCGGTGCAGGCGCGCCTGCTCGATCTCGTGCGCGGCCTCGTTCACGATCTCGGCCTGTCGGCCATCATCGTCACCCATGACCTTGCCGTCGCCCGCCTTCTTTCGCACCGGATGATGGTGATGAAGGATGGCTTGGTCATCGAGCAGGGGTTGACCGACCGGGTTCTCGACGATCCGCGCGAGCCCTATACCCAGCTTCTCGTGTCCTCCATTTTGCAGGTTTGAAAAAGGGTGAGTTGAGAGGTCGGCTTCACCCCCCTCTGTCGGCGACGCCGACATCTCCCCCACAAGGGGGGAGATCAGCCGACACCTTCGGTCGCCAAATGGGAAAAGAACAATCTCCCTCCTTGTGGGGGAGATGTCACGAAGTGACAGAGGGGGGCGAACCCCGATCTCTGTGCCAACGGACCATGTATGCAAAGGAACATGCTATGCCGACGCCTCTCGTCGTTTCCGAAGTCGCCAAGAGCTTCACGATGCATCTGCGCGACGGCATCACCCTGCCGGTCGTCTCCGGCGTCTCCTTCTCGGTGAAGAGGGGCGAATGCGTCGTGCTCGGCGGCCCGTCCGGTGTCGGAAAGAGCTCGATCCTGAAGATGCTCTACGGAAATTACGCCGTCGACAGCGGCCAGATCCTGATCGAGCATCGCGGGCATCTGGTCGATCTCGCCCATGCAGCACCCCGTGCCGTACTCGACGTGCGGCGTGATACGCTGGGCTACGTCAGCCAGTTCCTGCGCGTCGTGCCGCGCGTCTCGGCGCTCGACGTCGTCGCCGAACCGCTGTTGGCGCGCGGTGTGGCACAGGCCGAGGCTCGGGAGAGGGCTTCCGAGCTTCTCGCTCAACTCAACCTGCCGCGCGAGCTCTGGCAACTGCCGCCCGCCACCTTCTCCGGCGGAGAGCAGCAGCGCGTCAACATTGCCCGCGGCTTCATCACCGATCACGCCATCCTGCTGCTCGACGAGCCGACGGCCTCGCTCGATGCGGTGAACCGCCGCGTGGTGGTCGAGATGATCGCCGCCAAGAAGGCCGAGGGCGTTGCCCTCCTCGGTATCTTCCATGACGAGGAGGTGCGCGACGCCGTGGCGGACCGTATTCTCGACGTCTCTGCGTTTTCGCCGCGAAAGGCCGCCGCATGAGCCAGAAACTGACGGAAGAACCGACGATCCATCCGACCGCCACCGTCAGCCAATCGACGCTCGGCCGTTACTCGGAAATCGGCGACCGCTGCCGCCTCGACGAGGTCGAGTTCGGGGATTATTCCTATATCGAGCGTGACGGCTCGATCTGGTGCGCGACGGTCGGCAAGTTCGCCAATCTCGCCGCCTCCGTGCGCATCAACGCCACCAACCATCCGACATGGCGCGCGACGCTGCACCACTTCACCTACCGCGCCTCCAACTATTGGCCGGATGCGGACATGGAGCAGGATTTCTTTTCGTGGCGTCGCAAGAATCGCGTCTTCATCGGCCATGATGTGTGGGTCGGTCACGGCGCGACGGTGCTGCCCGGCGTCACCGTCGGCAACGGCGCGGTGATCGGTGCCGGAGCCGTCATCTCGAGGGATGTCGCGCCCTACACGATCGTCGGCGGTGTTCCCGCCAGGCTGATCCGCGAGCGCTTCGGCGCCGATATCGTCGCGCGCTTTGAAAAGCTCGCCTGGTGGGACTGGGATCATGTCAGGCTGCGCGATGCGCTCGACGATTTCAGGATGCTCGACGCCGACACCTTCCTCGTCCGTCACAATGCCTGATGAAATGGCACTGCAATCCCCGCGCCGGCGGGGATCGTGGACTGTAACAAAACCGACACCAATCTGACATTCCCCCTTCATCAAGCCGCTTTAAGGCATGTCACGTACCGATGACCGGTGTGGCTGCCAGAGGACGACTGCCATGTTTCAGCTGAAGAATGTAACGCGTCAATTCGGCAAAAAGATCGCCGTCGATTCAGTGACCTTCGATATCCCGCAGGGACAGATGGTCGGCATTATCGGCCGGTCGGGCGCCGGCAAGTCGACGCTGCTGCGGATGATCAACCGCCTGAACGACGTCTCGTCGGGCTCCATTCATTTCGGCGATCTCGAAGTCTCGTCACTGCGCGGTTCCGCTCTTCGCAGCTGGCAGCGCGATTGCGCCATGATCTTCCAGCAGTTCAACCTCGTGCCGCGCCTCGATGTGCTGACCAATGTCCTGCTCGGACGTCTCAATCATCGCTCCACCGTGCTCAGCATTCTCAACATGTTTACCCGCGAAGAGCGGATCATGGCGATCGGCGCGCTGGAGCGGCTCGGCATCGAACAGACGGCGCTGCAGCCCGCCGGCACGCTGTCGGGCGGCCAGCAGCAGCGCGTTGCGATTGCGCGTGCGCTGATGCAGCAGCCGAAGATGCTGCTTGCCGACGAACCGATCGCCTCGCTCGATCCGCTGAACGCCAAGATCGTCATGGATGCGCTGCGCGACATCAACGAGCGCGACGGCATCACCGTTGTCACCAACCTGCACACGCTGGATACGGCGCGCAATTATTGCGAGCGCATCATCGGCATGGCGCATGGACGCGTCGTGTTCGACGGCCAGCCGCAGGACCTGACGGCGGCGGCCGTCGCCGAAATCTATGGTTCGGGCGCCGATCTCGACGAATCGATGACCTCGACCAGCATCCATATTCCTGCCGCGCAGGACAATACGAAATCCGCTGGCCTCAAGCCGCTGGCGCTGGCCGGCCTGTAAAAGGCGTCCTGGATCGAGTGCCCGCGTCAAGGGCAGATTTTTTAACCGAATGTGAGCCGGCTAAATCCGGATAACAGGAGAAGACCATGTTGAAGACAACACTCTTGAGCGCCGTTGCGCTCGTCGGCCTGATGGGCCAGGTTCAGGCCGAAGACCTCAAGGAATTCCGCGTCGGCATCATCGGCGGCGAGAACGAAGCCGACCGCCTGCGTAACTTCCAGTGCCTCGGCGATCACCTGAAGACCGCCCTGAATGTCGAGAAGGTCTCCTTTTTCCCGGCCGCCGACTATGACGGCGTCATCCAGGGCCTGCTGGGCGGCACGCTCGATTTCGCAGAACTCGGCGCTTCCGGTTATGCCAAGATCTACCTCGCCAAGGCTGACGCCGTCGAGCCGATCCTGACGACCGAGCAGACCGACGGTTCGACCGGTTATTATTCGATCATGGTTGCCCGCAAGGACAAGGGCTTTACCAAGATCGAAGACCTCAAGGGCAAAAAGATCGGCTTCGCCGACCCGGATTCGACCTCGGGCTACCTGATCCCGAGCGTGACCCTGCCGGAAACGATCGGCATGCCGGTCAAGGAGTATTTCGCTGAAACCGGTTTCGGTGGCGGCCATGAAAACCTCGTTCTCGAAGTCCTGAAGGGCACGTTCGATGCCGGCACGACGTTCGGTTCGGGCATTGGCGAGTTCAAGGAAGGCTACACTTCCGGCAATCTGCGCAAGATGGTCGACAAGGGCATCCTCGACATGAACGACCTGGTCGAACTGTGGCGCTCGCCGCTGATCCCGAACGGCCCGACCGTTGTTCGTTCCTCGCTCAGCGCCGACGTCAAGGCCAAGTTCAAGCAGTTCATGCTCGACCTGCCGAAGACCGACGCAGCCTGCTTCGCAGCTGTTGAAGGCGGCGACTACAAGGGCTTCGTCGAAGTCAACGCCGACTTCTACAAGCCGATCATCGACGCCCGCAAGGCAACGATCGGCGGCTGATATCGGTTGAAGCCCCGGCCGGGTAGCCGCGTTGGTGGACCGGCCCCTCACCCTAGCCCTCTCCCCGCAGGCGGGAAGGGGTGTCGCATATGAAAAAGTCCCCTCCCCAACCCCTCCCCACAAGGGGGAGGGGCTTAACCCGCGGCCCCGGCCCGTCGTCTGAAGCGAGAGGGCGGCGGCTGGGTCTCTCCCCCCTTGTGGGGGAGATGGCCGACAGGCCAGAGGGGGTCTTTTTCCATATGCGATTGCCCCGTCGTTCACGGGGAGACGGTGGCCGAAGGCCGGATGAGGCGCGCGCCATGCGCGATTGCCTTGCAGCGGCCGGTGTAGTCCCTTATTTTCCGGAGATGTCATGGCGTCAGCGCTTTCCCCGACCCTGAGTGACAATGGAGCGGTGGTCGAACGCCACTGGCGCGAGCTCAATCTCCGCCGCCGCACCTATACGTTTCTTGGCCTTGCGCTTCTTGCCGTAACGTTGTCCGGTTCGCTCTGGTTCGCCAACGAGACGAATGCCGGCAAATTCTTCGACCGGCTTCCCTATTTCTTCGATTTCGTCGGCGATCTTGTACCGCGCGACGGCGCTGAAATCGGCCGCGCCCTGTTCGACCTGCCGTCGCCTTATGACGATGGCAGCCTGAAATACAATTATCCCGAGGGCCGGGTCTATCTGACGGACACGATCTACGTGCCCGAATATATCCACAAGATGCTGGAAACGCTGAATATCGCGATCTTTTCCACCATCTTCGGCATGTTCTTCGGCTTCATCCTCTGCTTCTTCGCGGCGCGCAACATGATGCCCAACCCCTGGGTGCGCGGCCTTGCCCGGCGCTTCATGGAAATCCTGCGCGCCTTTCCGGAAGTGGTCATTGCCGGCTTCTTCCTCGCCATCCTGTCGCTCGGGCCGATCCCGGCCATGATCGCCGTATCGATCCACACGGTCGGCGCGCTGGGAAAACTGTTCTTCGAGGTCGTCGAGAATGCCGACATGAAGCCGGACGAGGGCCTGAAGGCCGCAGGCGGCAACTGGATCGAGCGCGTCTGGTTCGGCATCGTGCCGCAGGTCCTGCCGAATTTCATGAGCTATTTTCTGCTGCGCCTGGAAATCAACGTGCGCGCGTCGACCATCATCGGCGCCGTCGGCGGCGGCGGCATCGGCGAACCGTTGCGTCTGTCGATCAGCCAGGGTCATGAGGCCAAGACACTCGCCATCATTCTCCTCCTGTTTTCGACGATCATCGCCGTCGACCAGTTTTCCGCATGGCTGCGCCGTCGCCTCGTCGGCGACCAGGCCTTCCAGCTCGCTCAATAAGGGGCCGATCATGACCACAAGCACCCTGATGAGCGCCGCGGAGATGGATGCGATCGCCCACCGCCATCCGCACCTTTTGACCGGCTCGAAAGCCAAGCGTATCCGCTCCCTGCTGATCTTCGCCGGCATCGCGCTTTACATGATCTACAGCTGGTGGTTCTTCTCGATCGGGCAGGTGCTGACCAATGCCAACTGGGGCATTGCCGGCACCTATCTTGCCGACTGGGTGTCCTATGAGGTGCGCCCCGATATCAGGATCGCCGGGGATGGCGCGATGCAGGTCGTCTATCCGCGCTTCTCGCCGCTCGGATCCAATGCCAAGCCGGAATGGGTGACGATCGAGACGAAGATGATGGAGCGCGTCGCCGAAGCGCCGGCCGCCACGCAGCAACAGCAGCAAGCGCCGGCGAAGAAATCCGCTTTCAACTTCATGGCGCCGAATGCCGCGACCGCAGGTTCTGGCACCGAGGCAGCCGCCGCGACCGAGATCCGCATGGAAGAAGTCGTCAGCCGCGCGATTGTCCGTTTCGGCAACACCGCCAGCATCGACGTCGCCGATGGAAATGTCACCGCCGTTTATGACGGGCAGACCCTGTTGATGCGGCTCGATCCGGAAAAGGGCGTCGAGCCGGAAGGCGCGCTGCCCGCCTGGGCGACGCAGAAGCGGCCCGGCGAGAAAATCCAGCTTGCCTTCGGCATCACCGGCTGGGCCGAGGTCGATGTCGAAAAGATCAGCATCCACAATCGCTTTCCCGGCTGGGCGAATTTCATCTTCGACACCAACTCGCCTTTCTTCGGCAAGCCGTTCGGTGAGGTCATGAGCCTGATCGCCAGCGGCGATCGCATCGATCCGGCCCACTCGAACCTCGCGCTTGCCTGGGACAACATTCTCTACAATTCTGAGTGGCAGCATCTCGACGTCTGGACCAAGCTGCTCCAGACCATCGTCATGGCTTTCGTCGGCACGTTGTTTGCGACCGTCATCGCCTTCCCTTTGTGTTTCCTTGCCGCCCGCAACATCACCCGCAACGGCGTTCTCAACCAGGTGACGAAGCGGCTATTCGATTTCCTGCGCTCGGTCGACATGCTGATCTGGGCGCTGTTCTTCACCCGTGCCTTCGGCCCCGGGCCGCTCGCCGGCATGTCGGCGATCTTCTTCACCGATACCGGCACGCTCGGAAAGCTCTATGCCGAGGCCTTGGAGAATATCGACGACAAGCAGCGCGAAGGCGTCAAATCGGTCGGCGCCGCGCCGCTTGCCGTGCAGCGTTTCGGCGTGCTGCCGCAGGTCCTGCCGGTCTTTGCCAGCCAGGCGCTCTATTTCTGGGAATCCAACACCCGCTCGGCGACCATCATCGGCGCTGTCGGCGCCGGCGGTATCGGCCTGAAACTCTGGGAAGCGATGCGGACGAATTCCGACTGGGAAAACGTCGCCTATATGGTTATCCTGATTCTCATCGTCGTGTTCATCTTCGACAGTGTTTCCAACGCCCTGCGTTCGCGTCTGATGGGCCAGAAAACACATTGAAAAGGGTGGCGGATCTCCGCTTTCCATCACGATAATGTCATGAAAAGGGGGTAGCGACGGCGTCACATCGGCACCGTCCGATCACCGCTCCCGTGACATCTCTGCAGGGAATGACCAGTGCGCTACGCATTCTATATTTCGCCCGACGAGGACGCTCCGCTGACGGCCGCAGCCGAGCGCTGGCTGGGCGCAAACCCGTTCACGGGCGAGACTCGACCCCTTGAGCCGCAGGGTGATTTCAGCGCGGATGAGCTGACCGCACTCACCGCCGATCCGCGCCGCTACGGTTTTCACGGAACACTGAAGGCACCGTTCGAGCTTGCCCCCGGCACCAGCGAATCGGAATTGCTCGATGCGTTCGCGACCTTCGCCGAGACCTGCATTCCCTTCCGCATTCCGGAGGTGGTGCTGGGCCAGCTTGGCCCGTTCTTCGCGCTGGTGCCGGCGGTGCACTGTCCCGACCTGCAGGGCTTTGCCGACGCCACGGTGCGGCATTTCGCGCGTTTTCGCGCGCCTTTGTCCGAGGCCGATATTGCCCGGCGCAAGCCGGAGACGCTGAGCACGCAGATGCGCGGCAACCTGTTCGACTGGGGCTACCCCTACGTTTTCGAGAGCTTCCGCTTCCACATGACGCTGACCGGCCAGGTTTCCGCCGAGCGTCAGTTCTCAATGAAGACCTTGCTCGCGCAGGAATTCGCGCCCTTCATCGGCCAGCCGATGGATGTGACCTCGCTTGCCCTGTTCGTCGAGCCCGCGCGCGGTGCTCCCTTCACTGTTCACTCGCTTTTGCCGCTCGGCGGCACGTCCAAACGAAAGATGGCCCGACATGACCGCTGAAACCGTTCTTTCCAATGCCCGTATCGTGCTCGAGGACCGGGTCCTGCACGGTTCGGTGCAGATTCGTGACGGCAAGATTGCCGATATTTCGGAAGGCGCCACCGTCGTCGGCGAAGATTTCGAAGGCGATTTTCTGATCCCGGGCCTGGTCGAACTGCACACCGACCACCTCGAAGCCCATTACTCGCCGCGCCCCGGCGTGCGCTGGCTGAAAATGGCGGCGATCCAGGCGCATGACGCGCAGGTCGTCACCTCCGGCATCACCACGGTCTTCGATTGCCTGCGCATGGGTTCGGACGAGGACGGCGGCTTCGAGCAGGGCGAGATGCGTGAGATGGCGGATGCGCTCGCGCTGGCGGGCAAGGAAAACCGCCTCAGGGCCGATCACCGCATTCACCTGCGCTGCGAGGTTTCCACCGACAACGTTCTCGCCCATTTCGTCGAATTCGAGGATGATCCGCTGGTCGGGCTGGTCTCGCTGATGGACCATGCGCCGGGCCAGCGCCAGTTCCAGACGATGGAACAGTACACGCTTTACTACAAGACCAAGCGCGGACTGTCCGACGAGGCCTTTGCCGCCTTCTGTGAGCGCCAGCAGGCGCTGTCGGCGAAGTATGCCGGCCCGCATCGCATCGAGATCGCCAAAGCCTGCGCCGCGCGCGGCATCACCATTGCCAGCCATGACGACGCGACGCTTGCCCATGTCGAGGAATCCGTCGGCTTCGGTATCCGCCTTGCGGAGTTCCCGACCAGTTTCGAGGCGGCCGAGGCCTCGCACGCGGCGGGCCTCAGCGTTCTCATGGGCGCGCCGAACATCGTTCGCGGCAAGTCGCATTCCGGCAATATCGCCGCGCGCGATCTCGCCAAGCGCGGCGTGCTCGACGTCCTGTCCTCCGACTACGTGCCGTTCAGCCTGATCCACGCGCCGTTTCTGCTTGCTGACGAAGTGGAAAGCATCAGCCTGCCGCAGGCGCTGGCCATGGTCACGATGACGCCGGCCCGCACGGTCGGGCTTAACGATCGCGGCCGGATCGCCGTCGGCCTGCGCGCCGATATCGTCCGCGTCCAGCGCGAGGACGGCATCCCCATCGTCCGCTCCGTCTGGCGCGAAGGCCGGCGGGTCGCCTGATGCACGCGCGCACGCCGGACCAGCCGGGCGCGATCGTCGTCGTCGTCGGCCCGAGCGGCGCCGGCAAGGACAGCGTCATCGGTTTCGTCGCACGGCATTTCGAGGGGCACGACGATATCGACTTCGTTCGCCGGATCATTACCCGTCCCTCGGATGCAGGCGGCGAGGATCACGAGAGCGTTTCGGGCGAGGATTTCGACACGCGTCTTGCCGCCGAGGATTTCGCCGTCGCCTGGCAGGCGCATGGATTGAAGTACGGTATCCCGCGACAGGCGCTGGACCGCGTCCGCGCCGGGCGCATCCTGATCGCCAATGGCAGTCGCGCGGCGCTCGGCCAGTTCCGGCAGGTCTTTCCGCGCGTCGCGGTGGTGAATATCATTGCCTCGCCGCAGGTGCTGGCGAGCCGCCTTGTCGCGCGTGGCCGCGAAAGCGAACAGGATATTCTCAACCGCCTGCAGCGTCAGGTACCGGATATTTTTGAGGAGCCGGATGTGACCACTATCGACAATAGCGGGCCGCTTGATATTGCGGGCCTGCGGTTCGCCGCATTGGTCGCCGGATTGCAAGGCGTCTTGCCCGAAGCCGTTCAGGGCTGAAAGACGTCGCGCGTTACAGCGCGTTGTCAAGAAAGTACCATTGGTCGAGATTGGCGCGGACAATCGGCTCGATGATGGAATTGAGCAGGACGACATCGTCGACGATGCCGGCCGCCGGCTCCCGCTCAGGCAGGGTTACAGGCTTGAGGGCGAAAGCCTCGAATCTTGCCCCTTCCTTGCGCAGCACGTAACAGGGGCAGATCGTGGCGCCAGTCAGCCGCGCCAACCGCGCCACGACGGCGAGATTGCCTTCCAAATGCGGCTTGCGGCCGAGGAAGGGACCACGGATCCTGCCGGCGAACCCCTCGTCGCAGAATACCGAGATGACGCCGCCGTCCTTCAGGATGTTGATGGCCGGCCGGATGCCGTCCTTGCCGGGCGGCAGCAGACCATAACCGACCTTCAGGCGCACGCGCCTGGCTATCCAGGCCTGCGCCCGGCCGGCCGGCGGCGTGTAGTTGGCGGAAGGAGAAAGGCCGAGCCATACGAGCTTGGGGGCCAGCAATTCCCAATTGCCCAGATGCAGGCAGGCGACAATGACCGGGCCGCGCTTGTGCGCCTCGACGAAGTTTTCCATGTCATGCCAGATCACGCGGTCGGGCGTTGCGGCCAACCGCCGGACGATGGAGAATTCCGTCATGATGCGGCCCTGGTTCCGCCAGCTGCGCTTGAGAATGTCCTCGCGCTCCGCCTCCGAGGCATCAGGCAGAAGGCGCTTGAGGTTGTTGCGAGCCTTGTTCACGCCCTTGGGATACCAGCGCGGAATGGCGAAGGCGCCAAGCCAGGCACCGGCTGCCGAGCACCAGTCCGAAGGCATCGCCTTCAGGCCGAAATGTACCGTCAGGTCGAACAGGTTCTTGAGGTTGCCGCTGACATGATAGCGGAACGCCTTCCGCCGCCTGTCGCCGCCGGCAAACAGATCGGCGAGCGGCGGCGCGGATGGAGCGGTATAGATCCAGGCCTGCCGCTTGGTCACCGCCGTCTGCTTCTCGCGCTCCTTCATCGGCTCATTCCTTGTCGCGCCGGTGCAGCGTCACCGGCAGCCCTCCGCGCGGGCGCAAGGTCAGGCGGCATTGCGGCTCGACATGGGCGCCTTCCGCCACGCGAACACGGAATTTCTGGGCAAGGATGGCGAGGCAGAGGATCGCTTCATTCAGGCCAAACTGCAGGCCGGGGCAGACGCGGGGGCCGCTGGCAAACGGAATATAGCTGTAGGGGATGGCCTTGCCGCCCTTCATGAAACGCTCCGGCTTGAACAGATGCGCATCCTTGAAGAAGGCTTCCGTCCGATGCAGCAGCCAAGGCACGATCAGGATCAGCGAGGCGGGCTTCACGTCGATATCGCCGATCCGGTCGGCCTCTTTTGCCTGGCGTGCCAGAATCGGCACCGGTGGATAGAGCCGCAGCGTCTCCTCGATGACGGCGCGGCACCATTCGAGATTCGGGATATCGTCGAGCGTCGGCACGCGCTTGCCGCAAACGCGGTCGATCTCCTTATGGATCGCCTGTTCGACCCATTGTGCCTTTGACAGAAGATACCACGCCCAGGTCAGGGTTGCCGCCGTTGTCTCGTGGCCCGCCATGAAGATGGTGGCCGCCTCGTTGCGCAGTGCTACGACATCGAGTTTCAGTTCCGGGTTGCGCTGCTGCCGGCGAACCAGCAGTTCGACCATCGAATTGTCATCACCTCGTCCGGCGAGATGATCCTCGACCACTTTGTCGATAATGCCGTGAATGCGCGACACCGAGCGGCGCAGTTTGGGCGTGCGCAGCACCGGCAGGCCTTCGTCGAAGCCGAGGAAATAGCCGATATTGATCGAATCGATCAGCGACTGGTAGCTCTCGAAACCTTCGGTTACGGCGTTCGCGCCATCTTCGCCGATATCGTTGCCGAAAACACTGCGGGCAATGATCTCCGCGGTCAGCCCTGCCATCTCGTAAAGGGCATTGACCGTGGTGCCTTCCGGAATAGTGCTCCAGCGCTCGGCCAGTTCGGTCGCGGTGTTCTCCATGATCTTGCCGAACATCGGCAGCCGGTTTTTGTGAACGATGTCGTTGACCAGCGGGCGGCGCTGCTTCCAGGTCTCGCCATCGGAGATGAACAGGCCGTCGCCGAGCAGGAATTCGAGCGCGCGCCGCATCTGGGGTGTCTTGCGCTCGAAATTCTCGTGGCGCTTTGCGACGACGTAGCGGATCGCGTCTGGCGAATTGACGACGACGATCTGCCGGCCGAGCAGTTTCATCGAGGTGACGCGGTCGGTATAATCGTTCTTGCGCCAGACGGAGAGGAAGTCATGCCGAGCCTGCAGCATCAGCCGCAGGGTGCCGGGTTTTCCCTTGTAATAGGCTGCACGTGCCGGTTCGAAGGATTTCTTCCTGAGCTTTTCAACGATCCGGGTGGATTGTCGCAGACTGAAAAACATGCCCGGCTGCCTTCGTTCATCTAGAGGCGAGGCGCGGTGCGCTGCAGGCCGTTTGTCGGGCTACCGGATAGCAGCAAAATCGCTCGGTGCAAAACGCTTTCGACATGAAAAGCCCCGCCGTCGAAACGGCAGGGTTGTGAAAAATTGACGGTTCCGGACGATATGTCGGGGACGTTCGCTCAGCGCAAATCCGCGCAGGCCTTGGTGATCCGTTCCAGCGCTTCGCGCAGTTCGGTCTCCGAGGTCGCATAGGAAATGCGGAAGAACGGCGAGAGCCCGAAGGCGGAACCCGGCACGACGGCGACATGGGCGTCGTCGAGCAGATAGGCACAGAAATCGCTGTCCGTCTCGATGCGCTTGCCGCCGGGTGTCGTCTTGCCCAGAACGCCGGCGCAACCGGAGAAGGTGTAGAAGGCACCTTCCGGAACGCGGCAATCCAGACCCTCGATGGCATTGAGGGCGGAGACCACCAGATCACGGCGGCGTTGGAAGCTCGCCGTGCGTTCCTTCAAGAAATCCTGAGGTCCGTTGAGAGCGGCAACCGAGGCGGCCTGGCTGATCGAGGAGGGGCAGGAGGTCGCCTGGCTCTGTACCACCGCCATGGCCTTGATCAGTTCACGCGGGCCGCCGGCATAGCCGATGCGCCAGCCGGTCATGGCATAGGCTTTCGACACGCCATTGACGGTGAGCGTTCGGTTCTTCAGCGCCGGCTCAAGGGCAGCCGGGGTGACGAATTTGAAATCGTCGTAGACGATGTGCTCGTACATGTCGTCGACCAGCAGCCAGACATGCGGATGCCGAAGCAGGACATCGAGCAGCGGGCGGTAATCGGCTTCGCCATAGGCGGCGCCCGAGGGATTGGATGGCGAGTTCAGCATCACCCAGCGGGTTCTCGGCGTGATCGCCGCTTCCAACTGTTCGGCCCTCAGTCGGAAACCTGCCGCTGCGTCGCAAGCGATGAGAACCGGCTTGCCTTCGGCGATCTCGACGATGTCCGAATAGGATGTCCAGTAGGGTGTCGGGATGATCACTTCGTCGCCGCGGTTGAGCGTCGCCATCATCGCATTGAAGAGAATCTGCTTGGCGCCGGTCGCGACCGTGATCTCGTCCAGTTCGTAGGAAACGTCGTTTTCACGGGCGAACTTGCTCTGGATCGCCTTCTTCAGTTCCGGCGTGCCGTCGAGCGCGGTATATTTGGTCTGGCCCTTCTGCAAGGCCTCCCAGGCAGCCTGCTTGACATGGTCAGGCGTATCGAAGTCCGGCTCGCCGGCGCCGAGGATGATCACCGGCTTGCCGTCGCGCTTCATGGCTTGCGCCCGGGCGCCGATTTTCAGGATCTGCGAAACGCCGATCGTGGAAATCCGCGAGGCGGGCGAAAAGCCCGCCTCCTCGACCTTGGTGTTGATGGTCATGACCGGTGCCTTTCGATCTTATTCGATGTCGAAGGATACGCCCTGTGCCAGCGGCAGGGCCTTCGAATAGTTGATCGTGTTGGTGGCACGGCGCATATAGGCCTTCCAGGCATCCGAGCCGGATTCGCGGCCGCCGCCGGTTTCCTTCTCGCCGCCGAACGCGCCGCCGATCTCGGCGCCCGAGGTGCCGATGTTGACATTGGCGATGCCGCAGTCGGAACCATCCGGCGACAGGAAGCGCTCGGCTTCCTGCAGGTCGAGCGTGAAGATCGACGAGGACAGGCCGGCGCCAACCGCATTGTGATCGGCAACAGCGGCGTCGAAATCGCTGTATTTCATGACGTAGAGGATCGGCGCGAAGGTTTCTTCGGTGACCGGGCCATCCTGCTTCGGCATTTCGACCAGCGCGGGCTTCACATAGTAGCTGTTGGCGTGGCCGAGATCGACGCGCTCGCCGCCGGTGATCGTGCCGCCATGGGCCTTGGCTTCGGCGAGCGCCTTCTGCATGCCGTCGAAAGCCGGCTTGTCGACCAGCGGGCCGACCAGCGCGGTGGATTCCAGCGGGTTGCCGACCGAAACGCTCTGGTAGGCCTTCTTCAGGCGCGGAACCAACTGGTCGTAGACGCTGTCATGGACGAACAGGCGGCGCAGCGTCGTGCAACGCTGGCCGGCGGTGCCCATGGCGCCGAAGGCGATGGCGCGGAGCGCCATGTCGAGATCGGCGGACGGGCAGACGATGCCACCATTGTTGCCGCCCAGTTCGAGGATGGCGCGGGCAAAACGCTTGGCAAGGCGCGGACCGACGTCACGGCCCATGCGAGTCGAGCCGGTGGCCGAAACCAGCGGTACCTTCGGATGATCGACCATGACTTCGCCGATGGTGCGATCGCCGATCAGGACGGCGGTCAGGCCTTCTGGCGCATCGCCGAAGCGGGCGAGCGCCTTTTCAAGGATAGCCTGCGATGCAAGGGCGGTGAGCGGCGTTTTTTCCGACGGCTTCCAGACGACGGCATTGCCGCAGACGAGCGCCAGTGCCGTGTTCCAGGACCAGACGGCAACCGGGAAGTTGAAGGCGGAGATGACGCCGATGACACCCAGCGGATGCCAGGTTTCCATCATTCGGTGACCGGGGCGCTCGGTGGCGATCGTCAGGCCGTAAAGCTGGCGGGAGAGGCCGACGGCGAAATCGCAGATGTCGATCATTTCCTGCACTTCGCCGAGACCTTCCGACGGGATCTTGCCGGCTTCGATCGAGACGAGGCGGCCAAGATCGGCCTTGTGGGCGCGCAGTTCCTCACCCAGCAGGCGGACCAGCTCACCGCGCTTCGGGGCCGGAACGAGGCGCCAGGCGCGAAACGCTGCATCGGCTTTTTCAATCTTGGCGGCGGCATCGGCGGCCGAAACCGTCTTCAAGCTGGCGATCTGTTCGCCGGTGACCGGCGAGAAGGAGGCCATATCGCCGCCCGTATAGAGGTCCTTGGAAACGCCGAGCTTTTCCAGAAGGGCCGTGGTTTCCTGAACGACATTCACCGTCTTCGTTGCAATGTTCATGTGAGCAAACTCCCGTTTTCTTGTCTGAAAGGACTATCCGAAGCGCACTGTGCCGAGGGCTCCCGGCGAGGTGATGGCCTTGAGGCCCTGGGCCATGTCCTTGATCTTCTGTTGCGTATAAAGGTCGTAATAGGCCTGGTTCTTGCGGCCGATGGCATGTTCGGCACTGAAACTGCCGTTGAAATCCCTGACCGCGATGGCGAATACCCAGTCGCGCAGGCGCTGTTCGAAAGCCTTGTCCGATGCCGAGGCGCTGTCCTTCGGCACCACCAGATTGAAATGCACGCCGCCGTCGCCGATATGGCCGAAATCGCAGATCGTCACGTCCGGAAAGATTTCAGGCATCTCCGTCTTCATCCGGTCGCAGAAGGCCATGATATCACCTCTGCGGAAGGAAAGATCAAACGCGATCAGTTTTCCCGAATGCTTGACGCCCTCCGACAAGGCATGCCGCAAGGCCCACATTTCATGGGCCGGACCGACAAAGGCGTCGGCGAGCGGCGCGTCCTCGGTTTCCCAGATTTCGGCGAGCACCTGCTCCAGCACGGCATCGAGCGACTGTTCTCCCTCGCGTGGCGCCCAGGTGCGGGAGATTTCGGCGAGGATCACGTAATCCGGCACGTTGCCGCCCTGAAAGGGATTTTTCAGCGACGAAACATGATCGAGCGCGGCGACGATCGAATTGCGCGAAATGCCTTCGAAAGCAGATAGATAAGCACCGAGCCGCTCTTCCATGGCGCGCAGCAGAGGCATGACATGGGCACCGCTCGACGGTACCAGATAGGCGGTCGCCACCTGCTTCGGAAGGACTTCGAGATTCACAACGCATTCGGTGATGATGCCGAAGGCGCCGGATGTGCCGATGAAGGCCTGTTTCCAGTCGATGCCGGTGTTGTTCTTGCGCAGGTCCGAGGTCAGGTCGAGGATCGTGCCCTCGTCATCGGCCAGGACCACCTTGATGCCCAGCGTGTTGCGGCGCACGTCGCCATATTTCAGGAAGCGCGAGCCGCCGGTATTGGTGGCCAGCATGCCGCCCAGGCGCGGATCGGCGCCGAGATCGATCGGGAAGAACAGGCCGTGCTTCTCCAGCTTCTGGTTGACATCCGACAGCCGGAAACCCGCATCGACGGTCAGCGACCGGTTGTCGAGGTCGAGGTCGAATCGCTGCGTCATCCGGTCGAGGCTGAGCACCGCCTGCGTCTCCGTCGCATCCGGCGTCGAGCCGGAAACGAGGCCGGTATTGCCGGATTGCGGCACCAGTGCGATGTCGTTCTTCACGCAATAGGCAACGGCGGCCGAGACCTCTAGCGTCGTCTGCGGACGCAGCACAATCGCGGCTCGGCCTTCGTCATAGCGGGCGCCGGTCTGGTAGGCAGCCATATCCATGTCTCCGGTGACAAGGCCCTTGTCACCGAGGATGGCGGTCAACGCTGCGATATGCCCTTGGTCGATCATCGCCCCAGCTTTACTCCGCAGCCTCGGCGGATGAAAGCATCTGCCTGACATCGGCAATCGAAGCATGCTCGATCCCGGCATAGTGATCGAATTCGTTCAGCACCCTGGCGCCGAGGTCGAGTTCGAAGCGCTGCTGGTTCGGGCTTGCCACGAAGTCCTGGGCGGCATCGTCGCCGAGGTTGGACTGGAAGATGCCGGCGGCGCTGACGGGCAGGAAATCCTCGTAGACGATCGGGTCGAACTGGACGAGGCCGTCGGCGATCAGGCTGTCGAGGCTTGCGGACGCAGCCGCCCTCGCCTTGCGGCCCTTGACCGTCAGCGAGTAGGCGAAATAGCCGAGACCTTCCGCGCGGATGCCGGCCCAGGTGTCGGGGAAGGGTTTGAAGGCGTCGGACAGCGCTTGTTCGTATTCGGACGCATTCGAGCCGTCTGCCGCAGGGCGAACGATCTTGCGGGATGCGCTCAGGAGGTCGTCGTAGAGCGCACGGCCCTTGGGGGTGAGCGCGATGCCGCGCTGTTCGATCTCGCCGAAGCGGGCGGTGTGCGAGCCCTCTTTCCAGCTGCCGTCTTCAGCCTGGAAGGAGACCGGCTCTTCCAGCGCCTTGAACGAGGTCTGGCGCAACAGGATCGCGCATTTTCGGGTCGGCGGACCTTCGATGGTCGCCTTCGGGGCGATGGCGTATTCCGGCATCTGTTCCTGCACGGCATCGATATCAAGCGTGCGCGGCGTCAGGTGGTTGATATGCGGACCCTTGAACGAGACGACGTCGGCGATCAGCCGGTGGGCGTCGTGCAGGCGGTGATACATGGCTGGGCTCACATTGGCCTTGTCGTGCCAGCGAAAGGTTTCCAGCGCCTCGGCGACGAAACGCTCGGCATCGTCCTTGTCGAGGCCGCCCTGGCTTTCGGCCTTCTCCATCAGTGCGATGGCGCCGGGCGTGAAGATCTGGCGATTGGAAAGGATTTGTTCGGCCTCGGTGCGCAGGGTTTCGTCGGCGATGAGGTCGAGCCGCAGCAGCGAGGTGAAAACGCGGAAAGGGTTCTTCTTCAGCGCGGTGTCGCCGACCGGACGGAAAGCCGTCGAATGGACCGGCACGCCGGCGGTCGAGAGATCGTAATAGCCGACCGGGACCATGCCCATGACGGCGAAAACGCGGCGCATCATCGACAGTTCGGCGGGTGTTCCGAGCCGGATGGCGCCATGGCGTTCTTCGGAGATACGCTCCAGCGTGTCTGTGTCTTCCAGGCGGGCCTGAAGCTCGGGGTTTGCAGTCAACGTTTCGGCGTTCACCTTGCCGACCAGTTCCATCAGCGTGCCGTAGGCGGGCACTTCGGTGCGGTACATCGCCGACATCGCCGCCGAAAAGGCGATCCGGATATCGTCGGTGGATACGAAACTATTCTCTTTCACGACGGCACGCCTCGCAGTATGGAATGGATAGGTCGATCATTCTCATTTCGTATCATATAGGGTCAGTATGGGGATTGATTGCGACCGTTGTGACTATGATCATGCGAGGCCGGAATGAAGTTGAGCAGAAGACTGATCCCGGACGTCACCACGCTGCAGGCGTTCGAATGTGCTGCGCGCCACGGCAGCTTTACCCAGGCGGCGGCCGAGCTGAATCTGACCCAGAGCGCGGTGTCCCGGCAGATCAAGGATCTCGAAGGTCAGATCGGCGTGCTGCTTTTCGAGCGCGTCCGCCAGCGCGTCATCCTGTCCGATGCCGGGCAGAAATTCCTGCCGGAAGTGCGCCGCCTGCTTGCCCAATCGGAAGAGCTGATGGTGCGGGCCATGGCCTCCGCACGGTCCGAATCAACGCTGTCGATCGCCTCGCTGCCGACCTTCGGCAGCCGCTGGCTGACGCCTCGCCTGCCGGATTTCCTGAAACAGCATCCCGGCACCGTCATCAATATCGCCTCGCGCTCGCGGCCGTTCGATTTCGAGGAGCAGAATTTCGATCTCGCGATCCATTACGGTCAACCGGTCTGGGCGCATGCGACCTGCAGCTATCTCTGCAGCGAGATCATCGTGCCGGTGGCGAGCCCCGAGCTTTTGGCTCTCAATCCGATGACCGAGCCGGGCGAGCTTGAACACAAGCCGCTCCTGCATCTCGCCACCCGCCCGAAAATGTGGGCGCAATGGTTCGAGAGCAATGGCGGCGAGATGAAGTCTGCCTATCGCGGCAATCGCTTCGACCAGTTTTCCATGGTCATCGAGGCGGCGGTCGCTGGCCTCGGTTTCGCGCTGGTGCCGCGCTACCTGATTGAGCAGGAACTGTCGGGCGACAGGCTGAGCGTCGTCTTCGACCGGCCGATGCAGACGGAAAACAGCTATTATCTGGTCGTGCCGGAGGGCAAGCTGGAAAACCCCGTGAGCCAAGCCTTCCAGGCCTGGATCGTCAAGCAGGTCGGCTGAGCGGTTCGCCAAAACCGGTCCACTATCTGGAGTGGAACCTTTCACTGCTCCGCGCGTTCTGGTCTGGATGACCAGCATTAAAGAAGCAGTTTTGGACATTCTCCCGACATCAGCCGTGGAGGGATCGGTTCCGCCCGATCTTTCTTTCGCGCGACAGGCGCGAATTCGCCCACAGAACAGGCCCCGCTTCTTGCAACCAGTTGGCTCTACGGCTAAAAAATGCCTATTTCCTGCATCACGCAGCCCTGACACCGAAGCGACTGCCGCCTTCATTCTTTCCACCGCCCGTTCGGGCAATGCCGACGACAATGGTTTCCCGCCTGCGCGAAGCCCGATGGTTTTCGGCAAAGCGATGACGGGGCTTTAGGACTATGGTGGCGCAGAGCCAGACATCAGGGCAGCAGCCCATCCGGCCAGATGATGACGGCCGGATCCCTCAACACCGCTTGGATTCAGAACCCGTACCCATGCCTCTTCACAACACGCCGACCACGCCCGCGCGCGAAGCCGAAACCAAGCCGATCGATTATAACGATTCGATCCGCTCGACCTATTTCACCATCGACGAGCTTCGGGAATGCGGTGCGGCTCTCGCCCGCGATGGCGTGTCCAGTCTGCCGGGTTTCTTCCCCTTCGAATTCCGTCCGCGGCATCGTGAAAACGAAAACGAAATTTTCCGCGTCTACAAGGTGACGGCGACTGATGTGGAGGCTGGCGCCTCGATCACGCCAGCCGCCGAGTGGCTGCTGGACAACCATTATCTCGTCGAGGAATCCATTCAGGAAGTGCGGCGTGATTTTCCGCGCAAATTCTACCGCCAACTCCCGACGCTTTCTGTGCAGGGCACGACGATCCCGACGACCATGGCGATGGCCTGGCTCTATGTCGCTCATACCCATAGCACCGTCTCGCGCGAAAGCCTGACTGCGATGGTCGAGGGCTTCCAGCGGCATGAGACCTTCAAGATCGGCGAACTCTGGGCGCTGCCTTCGATCCTTCGCTTCGTTTTGATCGAGAACCTGCGCCGCATTGCCATCCGCGTCGATCGCTCACGCAACATGCGCAATAAGGCCAATGATGTGGCCGACCAGATCGTCCGCCTCGGAGATCCGGAAAAGTTCAAGTCGATTCTGGCCGAAGCCCAGCCGCTCTGTGCCGACAATACCTTCGTCGCCCAGCTTCTCTATCGCCTGCGCGACGGGTCGCAGACATCGAGCTTCGTGATCACATGGCTGGAAGACCAGCTTGAAAAGCGCGGCTCACATGTCGAGGAGGCGCTGGTCGCCGAGCAGAACCGTCTGTCCTCCGGCAATGCGACGATGAGCAACATCATCCGCAGCCTGCGCGAAATCGACGACAATGACTGGGCCGTCTGGTTCGAAAGCGTCAGCAAGCTCGATGATGCGCTGCGCCAGGGCTCGGATTATTCCTCGCTCGATTTCGGTTCGCGCAACAAGTACCGCAACACGATCGAACGGCTGGCCCGCCGCTCGGAATATACAGAACTCGAAGTCACCCATATCGCGCTCGACATGGTCAAGGAGCAGGTAAGCGCCGATGTGGATACGAGTGCCGCGCCACATGAGCCGAATGTCGGCAGTTTCCTCGTCGGCAAGCAGCGTCGATTGCTGGAAGCCAAGATCGATTACCGGCCCTCGGTGTCGCAGAACATCATCCGGGTCGGTCGCAAGCTGGATTGGCTGGCGATTGCCGGCCCGAATATCGTGCTGACCATCCTGGCGATGATCGCCGTCTATGTCTTCGTCAGCCCGATGGAAATTCCGACGGGCGCCAAGCTGATCATGCTGCTGCTGTTTGCCCTGCCGGCCTCGGAAGGGGCCGCCGGGTTCTTCAACACGCTGGTGACCCTATTCGTCACGCCGACGCGCCTTGTCGGGTATGAATTCCTCGAAGGCATTCCGCAGGATGCCCGCACCCTCGTCGTCGTGCCCTGTCTGATTTCGAAGCGCGATCATGTCGACGAGCTCGTGCGCAATCTCGAAGTCCACTATCTCGCCAATCCGAAGGGCGAGATTTACTTCGCTCTTCTGAGCGACTGGACAGATTCGAAGGAGGAAGAGACCGCCGCCGATCTCGACGTGCTCGAATATGCCAAGCGGGAGATCGAGACGCTGAGTGCGCGCTACGCGCATGACGGCCGTACGCGCTTCTATCTCCTGCATCGCCGCCGCCTTTATAACGAGGCCGAAGGCGCCTGGATGGGCTGGGAGCGCAAGCGCGGCAAGCTGCACGAGCTGAACCTGCTTCTGCGCGGCGACAGCGATACGAGCTTCCTCGCCGGGGCCAACACGGTGCCGGACAATGTCCAATATGTCATGACACTGGATTCCGATACGCGCCTGATGCGCGATGCTGTGACTAAGCTGGTCGGCAAACTCTATCACCCGATCAACCGTCCGGTCGTCGATCCCGTCACGCAGAAGGTGACGGCCGGCTACGGCATTCTGCAGCCGCGCGTCACGCCGTCGCTGACGACGGGCAGTGATGCCTCGATGTTCCAGCGTATTTTTTCGGTCAATCGCGGTATCGACCCCTATGTCTTCACCGTTTCCGATGTCTACCAGGATATTGCCGGCGAAGGCACGTTCACCGGCAAGGGCCTCTATCACGTCGATGCCTTCGAGGCGGCCCTGAAGGGCAAGATCGAGGAAAATGCCGTTCTCAGCCATGACCTTCTGGAAGGGTCGCTGGCGCATTGCGCGCTGGTCAGCGATGTCGAGCTGGTCGAGGATTTCCCGATCCGTTACGAGGTCGAGATGTCGCGCCAGCATCGCTGGGCGCGGGGCGACTGGCAGCTTCTGCCTTACCTGTTCAACCTCTCCAACGGCGTCAGCATGCTTGGCCGCTGGAAGATGTACGACAATCTGCGCCGCTCGCTGATCCCGGTCGCCTGGCTGATCGCGTCGGTGATGGGCTGGTACTACATGGAGCCGACCCAGGCGCTGATCTGGCAGTTCGTGCTGATCTTCAGCCTGTTCGTCGCGCCGACCATGTCGCTGGTCTCGGGCATCATGCCGCGCCGCAACGATATCGTCGCGCGCGCACACCTGCATGCCGTGATCTCGGAAATCCAGTCCGCGAACGCTCAGGTCGTGCTTCGCATCGTCTTCATCGCCCATTCCGCCGCCATGATGGCGGATGCCATCTGCCGCTCCGTCTACCGAACCTTCGTTTCCGGAAAGCTGATGCTGGAATGGCGCACGGCAGCCCAGGTTCAGAGTTCGGCCGGCGGCACGGTCTGGGATTATTACCGGTCGATGTGGATGGTTCCGGTCCTGTCGGTGATTTCGCTGGCGCTTGCCGCGATCTCGGACACGGGTCTTCCCTTCATCGGCATTCCCTTCGCGATCCTCTGGGCTCTGTCGCCTGCCATCGCCTGGTTCGTCAGCCAGTCGGCGGAGACCGAGGACCAGTTGGTCGTGCCGGACAATGTCGTCGAGGAACTGCGCAAGATCGCGCGCCGGACCTGGCTCTATTTCGAGGAATTCGTCACCGCCAAGCAGCATTTCCTGCCGCCGGACAATTTCCAGGAAATCCCGCATCCGATCCTTGCGGAGCGCACGTCGCCGACCAATATCGGTGTCTATCTGCTGTCGGTCATGTCGGCGCGCGATTTCGGCTGGATCGGTTTCGAGGAAACGGTTCGCCGCCTCGAGGAAACGATCTCGACGCTCGATGGAATGCCGAAATTTCGTGGTCACCTCTACAACTGGTACAAGACCGACACGCTGGAAACCATGGAGCCGAAATACGTCTCCGCCGTCGATAGCGGCAATCTTGCCGGGCATCTGATCGCGGTCTCGTCCATGTGCCGCGAATGGGCGGAAGCGCCCTCGGCGCATGTTCAGGGCAATCTGGACGGTATCGGCGACGTCGCTTCCATCCTGTCGGAAGTGCTGGGCGACCTGCCGGATGACCGCAAGACGGTTCGGCCGCTACGCCGCCTGATGGAAGAGCGGATCGTTGGCTTCCAGAATGCGCTGGCAACCGTCAAGCGCGAACACGAATTCGCCTCCATCCGGGTGATCAACCTGGCGGTTCTGGCGCGCGACATCCAGAAGCTGACGCTCAATCTCGACCATGAGGTCAAGAGCGCCCAGAGCAGCGAAGTGACGAAGTGGGCGACCCTGCTCGTCAATACCTGCGAATCCCATATTGCCGACGGTGTGTTCGATCTCGGTGCCATCGAGACGCTGCGCCAGCGTCTGGTCGTGTTGCGCGACCGCGCCCGTGATATCGCGTTTTCAATGGACTTCAGCTTCCTGTTCCGCCCCGAGCGGCGCCTGCTGTCGATCGGCTACCGGGTCAATACCAACGAACTGGACGAGGCCTGCTACGACCTTCTGGCGTCGGAAGCGCGCCTCACCAGCCTGTTCGCCATAGCCAAGGGTGACCTCCCGACGGAGCACTGGTACAAGCTCGGCCGTCCGATCGTGCCGATCGGCGCGCGCGGCGCGCTGATCTCGTGGTCCGGCTCGATGTTCGAATATCTGATGCCGCCGCTGGTCATGCAGGAGCGTCAGGGCGGCATCCTCAACCAGACCAACAACCTGATCGTCCAAGAACAAATGAACCATGGCCGCCGTCTCGGCACGCCCTGGGGCATTTCGGAAGCGGCCTTCAATGCCCGCGACCATGAACTGACCTATCAGTACACCAATTTTGGTGTTCCGACGCTCGGTCTGAAGCGTGGCCTTGGCCAGAACGCCGTTATCGCGCCCTATGCGTCGATCCTCGCCTCGATGTACGATCCGAAGGCGGCGATCGCCAATCTGGAGCGTCTGCGCGCGCTCGGGGCGCTTGGCGTCTACGGTTTCCACGATGCTGTCGACTTCACTCCGACCCGCGTGCCGGAAGGCAAGACCTGCGCTGTCGTGCGCAACTACTATGCCCACCATCACGGCATGTCGATCGCGGCTGTCGCCAACGTCGTCTTCAATGGGCGTCTGCGTGAGTGGTTCCATGCCGATCCGGTTATCGAGGCGGCCGAACTGCTGCTGCAGGAAAAGGCGCCGCGCGATATTCCGATCATCAACACCAAGAAGGAGCCGGAATCGCTCGGCAAGGGTCAGGAAGACCTGCTGCGCCCCGAAGTCCGCGTCCTGACCAATCCGCTCGCCAAGGACCGCGAGACGGTGTTCCTGTCGAACGGCCATTACTCGATCATGCTGACGGCGACCGGTTCTGGCTATTCGCGCTGGAACGGCCAGACCGTTTCTCGTTGGAAGGCCGATCCGACCGAGGATCGTTCGGGCACCTTCATCTTCCTGCGCGACACGACGAGCGGCGACTGGTGGTCGGCGACGGCCGAACCGCGCCGTGCCGCCGGCGAAAAGACCATGACGCGCTTCGGCGACGACAAGGCCGAATTCATCAAGACCGTCGGAGATCTCACCAGCGAAGTCGAATGCATCGTCGCCACCGAGCACGATGCCGAAGGTCGCCGGGTTATCCTGCTCAATACGGGCACGGAAGACCGCTTCATCGAGGTCACATCCTACGCCGAGCCCGTTCTGACGACGGACGACACCGACAGCGCCCATCCGATGTTTGCCAAGATGTTCCTGCGCACCGAAGTCGATCCGAAGGGGGACGTCATTCGCGTCACCCGTAACAAGCGCAGCCCGAGCGAACCCGACATGCAGGTCGCGCACCTCATCGTCGATAATGCCGCGAGCACAAGGCATACCGAGGCCGAGACCGACCGCCGCCGCTTCATCGGCGTTGGCCGAACGCTTGCCGAGGCGCAGGCCTTCGACAGCGACGCCAAGCTTTCGGGCGCCGACGGTTATACGCTCGATCCGATCGTCTCCCTGCGCCGCGTCGTGCGCGTGCCGGCCGGCAAGAAGGTCAGCGTGATCTTCTGGACCATAGCCGCACCCGACCGCGACGCCATCGACCGGGCGATCGACCGCTATCGCCACCCGGACAGTTTCAACCACGAGATGATCCACGCCTGGACCCGTTCCCAGGTGCAGATGCGCCATGTCGGCATCACCTCGCAGGAAGCGGCCAACTTCCAGATGCTCGGCCGTTACCTTGTCTATCCGGACATGCAACTGCGCGCCGATACATCGACGGTGCAGGCCGGTCTTGCGCCGCAATCGGCGCTCTGGCCGCTGGCGATTTCGGGCGACTTCCCGATCTTTACCGTCCGTATCAACGACGACATCGACCTCGGCATCGCGCGCGAAGCCCTGAAGGCGCAGGAATATCTGCGCTCGCGCGGCGTCACCGCCGATCTCGTCATCGTCAACGAACGCGCCGCATCCTACGCACAGGACATGCAGCACACGCTGGATGCCATGGCGGAAAACCTGCGCCTGCGCGGCCAGCCTGATGGCCCGCGCCAGCATATCTTCGCGGTTCGCCGCGATATCATGGAGCCGCAGACCTGGGCGGCGCTGCTATCGGCCTCGCGTGCGGTCTTCCATGCCCGCAATGGCAAGATCTCCGACCAGATCGCCCGTGCCGAGAACCTGCTGACCAAGCCGGTGAAGGACGAGGACACTCCGGTTGCGCCTCTTCTGGCTGTAATTGATGAAGACAGCGGAATTGCCGCCGCCGATATTACTGGCGACGGGCTGGAGTTCTGGAACGGTTATGGCGGCTTCTCGCCGGATGGCCGCGAATATGTGACGCGCCTGCGTGGTGGCGAAGCGACGCCGCAGCCATGGATCAACGTCATTTCCAACGAAACCTTCGGCTTCCATGTGGCGGCGGAAGGTGCTGCCTTCACTTGGGGCAAGAATTCGCGCGACTATCAGCTGACGTCCTGGACCAACGATCCGGTGATCAACCGTCCGGGTGAGGCGATCTTCATCCGCGACATGGACAGCGGCGCGGTCCTGACGCCCTATGCGGCCCTGTCGCGCCGCAAGTCCGTCACCTTCGAAACCCGCCACGGGCTCGGCTATTCCGTGTTCCACAGCGTGCAGGACAGGATCGAGGTCGAGGTCAGCCAGACGGTCCACCGCCAAGCCCCGGTCAAATATCTGCAGCTGCGGCTGAAGAATACGTCCGGCGAGGCGCGCAGCCTCAAGGTTTATTTCTATGCGGAATGGCTGCTCGGCAACAACCGCGCCAAGACGGCGCCGTTCATCCTCTCGCATCATGACGAGGTAAGCGGTGCCGTGCTGGCGACCAATCCCTACAGCGTCGATTATTCCGGCCGGACCGCCTTCCTGGCGGCGAGTGAAAAGCCTGTTGGTTTCACCACCAGCCGACGCGAGTTCCTGGGCAGGGCCGGCAGCATCTACGCGCCGCAGGCCGTGATCGACGGCGGCGCGCTGTCGGGTTCGGTAGACGCCGATGGTGATCCTTGCGGTGCCATCGTGCTCGATGTGAAGCTCAAGGCCGGCGAGAGCCGCGACCTGACCTTCTATATAGGCGATTCCGACAATGCCGCCCAGGCGCTGGAGCATCTGGAAACCGCGCGGCAGACCACGTTCGAAGGCGCTCTGGAAGCGTCGCGCAGCTATTGGCAGGACTTCACCGGCATTCTTCAGATCGACACGCCCGACAAGGCGTTCAACAACATGGTCAATGCCTGGCTGCCTTACCAGAGCCTCGGTTGCCGCATCCTGGCACGGTCGGCCTTCTATCAGGCCAGCGGCGCCTTCGGCTTCCGCGACCAGCTGCAGGACACATTGGCCTTCATCGTCCACCGTCCGGAGCTTGCCAAGGCGCAGATACTCAACGCGGCCGCACGCCAGTTCCCCGAAGGCGACGTTCTCCACTGGTGGCTGCCGGGCACCGGTGCCGGTGTCCGCACGCTGATCTCCGACGATGTCGTCTGGCTCGGTCATGCCGTGCAGTATTATTGCTCGGTTACCGGCAAGAGAGACATTCTCGACGAGCAGATCGCCTTCATCGAAGGTGCTGCGCTCGAGCCCGGCCAGCATGACAGCTTCTTCCAGCCCACCGTGTCGGAGCGGCGAGTCAGCCTCTACGAACATTGTGCGATCGCGCTTGATCTCGCCATTGCCCGCAAGGGTGACAACGGCCTGCCGTTGATCCTCGGCGGTGACTGGAACGATGGCATGAACCGCGTCGGCATCGAAGGCCACGGCACGAGCGTCTGGCTCGGCTGGTTCCTCGCCACCACGCTGCGCTCCTTCCTCGTCATCGCGCGCGAGCGTGGCGATACGAAGCGGGTCGAGACATGGGAGGCGCATCTTCCGGTCCTCAAGCAGGCGCTGGAAACCGCCGGCTGGGATGGCACCTATTACCGTCGCGGCTATTACGACAACGGCACGCCGCTCGGCACAGCCGATGCCAAGGAATGCCGCATCGATTCGATCGCCCAGTCCTGGAGCGTCCTGTCCGGCGAAGGCGATCCCGCACGCTCGATGCAGGCCATGGATGCGGTGCTTTCAGAGCTCGCCGACAGCGAACACCAAATCATCCGGCTTTTCACGCCTCCTCTGTCCGGGACGGCGCAGGATCCGGGTTATATCAAGGGTTATCCACCCGGCGTACGCGAGAATGGCGGGCAATATACCCATGCGGCTACCTGGGTGGTGTTGGCGCTTGCGGCCCAGAACCGCACCGAGGACGCCTGGCGCGCCTTCCAGATGCTCAACCCAGTCAATCACTCCACTGACCGCGACAGCGCCGACCATTACCGGGTCGAGCCCTATGTCGTGGCGGCCGATGTCTATGGCCATGGCGAGCTGACGGGGCGCGGCGGCTGGACGTGGTATACAGGTTCCGCCGCATGGCTCTATCGCGCTGCCGTGGAAGGTATTCTCGGCATTCGCAGGCAGGGCGACAGGCTGATCATCCGGCCTGTCCTGCCGAAGAGCTGGACCGGGTTCTCGGCGACACTCAACATCGATGGCAAAGCCTATGCGATTTCCGTGACGAAACAGGGAGAAAGCGACGAGCCGGTGGTGAGCGTCAATAATACTGTCACAAAAAACGCGCATGAAGGCGTTTTGTTGTAGCTGCCGGTGCGTCATGAAACGTGAAAGATCGGCTTTGCACCAGAAGGCGCAAGGCCGGTTTTGTTTTGACCACAGGCGGACACATCGCGTCGATGGGGCAGGGGCACTGAACCCGGACGAGACAAGACTACATGCTGCAAAAACTGGATTTTCCCGCGCCTGCCGCCGATGGGCGCGCGGCCATTGTACCGCCTCTTCGCGACACACGCCTTGACGTGTACCGCGCACTTTGCCTCATCATGATCTTCATCAATCATGTGCCGGGGCAATATCTCGAATTCCTGACGACGAAGAATTTCGGCTTTTCCGATTCCGCCGAGGCCTTTGTGCTGATTTCCGGGCTTTCGGCCGGGCTCGCCTCTGGGCGGAAGTTCGTCGTCGGGCGCCGTCTTGCCCTCAGCCTCAAGATCTGGCGGCGGGCCTTCACGCTCTATGTCGCGCATATCATGACCAGTATCATCACGCTGGCGATCTTTGCCGGCGGCGCGCTCTATTTCGGACGGCAGGACTTGGTCGGCGAGATCAACATCCGGCCGCTGGTCGATCATACGGAACAGGGTATCGTCGCCATGGTCCTGCTTGGCCATCAGCTCGGCTACAACAACATCCTGTCCATGTATGCGGTGGTCTTCCTGATCCTGCCCGCGATACTCTGGCTTTACGGGCGCAGTCCATTCCTGTTGTTCATGGCATCGGCGACGCTCTGGCTGGCCGCCGGCATCTTCATGATCGTGCCGCTCAATTTCCTCGACGAGGGCTACTGGTTCCTCAATCCCTGGTCCTGGCAGTTCCTCTTCGTCATCGGCATGATCTGCATGATGCGCGCCCGCGCCGGTCATTCCCTGCCGCGCCATCCGGTTCTCGTCCTCCTCGCCGGCGGTTATGTGACGCTGTCGTTCTTCTGGGTGTCGTTGTCCTGGTGGAATATCGACTTTTCCTACGGACTGCCGGCCGTGCTCACCGGCTTCGACAAGACCTTTCTGTCTTTGACACGCCTGCTGCATGTGCTGTCGCTTGCCTATCTGCTCGCCGTTTTCCCCATCTTTAATCGGCTGACGCGGCTGAGGATCGATCATCCGCTAGTCATGATCGGGCGTCATTCCCTGCCGGTCTTCGTCTTCGGAACGATCCTCGCCATGGTCGGACAGGTGCTATTGTTCGTGACCGGGCGCGATCCCGTCTGGGGATCGTTGTTTGTCGTGCTCGGCATCGCGCTGCATTTCGCCTATGCCCGCTATCTCGACTGGATCGTCGGACTGGCCCGGCCGGAAGTCGCGCCGGCTTGATCCGTCCCGCTCGTCTCACCGCGGATATCAGACCGCCACGGGCGCATCTCCTGTCCGCACCGCGTTGCCCCGTCTGCCCCACCCGAGCTGCGCCCTACAATACAAAAATCCCCGCGGCGGGCCGCGGGGATCGGAAGGTTTGGTTGATCGAACTCGTCGGTCAGGCGGCGGCGTGGCTCTTGCGGACATCGTCGTCCGTCAGGATGCCGCTGGCGCGGAGCAGTGCGGCGAAGCGGCCGTTGCTGTGGCTCAGTTCATTGAAACCGCCCATCTCAACGACCCGGCCCTGATCCATGAAGATCACCAGATCGGCCTCGCGCACCGTCGACAGGCGGTGGGCGATGATGAAGGTCGTGCGATCCTTGCGCAGGTTGTCGATCGCAGCTTTCACCCGGTTTTCAGTCTCGACGTCGAGCGCGCTGGTCGCTTCGTCGAGGACAAGGATCGGCGCATTCTTCAGGATCGCGCGGGCAATGGCGATACGCTGGCGCTCGCCGCCGGACAAGCGGTTGCCCCGTTCGCCGACGCGGGTGTCGTAACCGCTCTGGCGACCTTCGATGAAGTCGGCGGCAGCGGCGGCTTCGGCGGCGGCCATGACTTCGACGAGCGAGGCATCCTCGCGGCCAAGGCGAATGTTATCGCAGATCGAGCGATTGAGCAGGCCTGCATCCTGGAACACGGTGGCGATCGAGCGGCGCAGCGACTTGCGGGTCACCGTCGAGATATCGATGCCATCGACCAGAATCTTGCCGCCGGCCGGCTCATGAACGCGCTGCAGCAGGTTGACGAGGGTGGTCTTGCCGGCGCCGGTCGGGCCAACGATGGCGATCGTCTGGCCGGCCTTGGCCGTGAAGTTCACATCGCGCAGACCTTCGTTCGAATTGGCGAAGTTGAAGGAAACGTCGCGGAATTCGACTTCGCCACGGACATGATTGAGTTCACCGGCATCGGCGGGTTCTTCGCGTTCGCGAACCGAGTCTTCCAGCACGAAGAAGTCTTCCAGCTTGGCGCGGGCTTCGAAAATCTGCGTCACGAAGGCCTTCATCTGGTCGAGACGGCCGATCAGGAGATTGGCAAAGCCGATGAAGGCAATGACGTCGCCGACGCCCAGTTCGCCCTTCTGCACCAGGAAGGTACCGATGACGAGAATGGCCATCATCGAGATCGTGGACGCCATGCGGTTCAGCGCGCTGGCCAGCGCCCACCAGTCGAGGACCGGCAACTGGGCCGAGATCAGCTTCTGGGTGAAGTTCCTCAGCTCGCGGGTTTCGGCTTCGATGCGGTTGTAGCTATGCACGACCGACACGTTGCTGATCGAGTCCGACACATGTGAAAAGACCGTGTGATAGTGATCCTCGACAGAAGCCTGACCTTCCTTGGTGCGCGTCATGACGAATTTTCCGACGATGACATAGAGAACCCCGAGAACCACGAGGACCAGCGACAGGCGCACATCCATGGCAAAGGCGGTCGGAATGAGCAGCGTCAGCGCAACCGCCGTGGCGAGATGCTGACGCATGAATTCGAGCCAGAGGCCGAACAGCGTCTCGCAGGCGCGCAAAAGCGTATGAAGCGCGTTCGAGGTGCCGCGCTGGGTGTGCCAGGACAGCGGCATGGAAATGATGCGGCCGAACGCTTCGGTGATCAGGGTCGAGCGGCGGGTATGCGCCAGCCTGTCAGCTTCGCGGGCGACAAGCACGAAGGCGACGGTATTGAACACGCCAAGGCCTGCCCACATCAAAAGCATCGGCGTGACGCCCTGCTTGGAAGAGATCGCGTCGATGATGCGGCCGAACAGGATTGGCTCGGCAATCGTGATAACAGCCAAGACGATATTGGCGATAACGATCGCGGAGACGCGAAGCTTGTGAACGGCAAGATACTGAAGCGCTCTTGCATAGATCTGGAACAATGACACTGTCTTATCCCTTTTGGGCAGCTGGTTTGCGGTGCAATGAAAAGCAACAGGCATTCGCATCGCGGCATAAGTTCAGAAAGGAAGAGGAATGGGCAGCTGGGTTGTCTTTATGACCTGATCTGGATCGACCCAGAAAAAACCCTTGCCGTTTCCTGTTCTTCTCTCGTCTTCATGACCCACGCCTGCACGATCGAATAAACTTTGAGGTCGAGCGTGCAAGCCTGCCTGTGATACGTTGCTGGAAGCAGCGAAACGCCACTCCGGCAGATATCCATAGTCTGCTATTTTTTACATCTTGCGGTTCAGTGCCGATGCAGTGATAGGTAGTCTCATGATTGACGATACGGATTATCGCGGCTGCAACATGAATGGGTGCTGAACAAGCCATTCATGTTGCGCCGCAGCAGTTTATTTGAGCGTGGGACACTGATTTTTAGAGGGGATTTTATGAATATCACGCTGCTGGTCCAGTTTCTGGCGCTCATCGACGAAATGAGAAGCAGGGACGAGATCGTCCAGGAGTTCGAGCGGCTGCTGGATCGCTACGGCTTTGATTATTACGGCATCGTTCGCCAACCCAAGCCGGACGAAAATCCCCTGAGCCTGCTGCTTGCCGGCCGCTGGCCCGATGGCTGGCCGCAAATCTACATTCGCAAGAAATACGTCATCATCGACCCGACGATCCGTTTCCTCGGCCACGCGCAACGCGGCTTCCGCTGGCGCGACACCGCGGTTGCCTTCCGCTCCGATCCGCACCGCAAGCGCATGGAGCGCATGATGGTGGAGGCCCGCAATCACGGTCTTCATGACGGCTACATCTTCCCGGTCCACGGACGTCGCGGCCTGCTCGGCAACATGACCGTGGGCGGTCGGGTCGTCGATCTCTCGCCGGTCGAGATGAGCCTGTTCGACGGCGTCGCCAAGAAGCTGTTCTGGCGCCTGCTCGAACTGACCGACCCCGCTGTTCTTGCCGAAATGGTGTCGACTGTCGATGTGCAGATGACGCGGCGTGAAATGGAGGCACTCAATTATCTCGCCGATGGCATGACCTCGAACGAGATCAGCAAGGTTCTTGATATTTCCAATCACACGGTCGATTGGTACATGAACGGCATCCAGGAAAAACTGAAAGCCAAGAACCGGCATCACGCGGTTGCATTGTCGTTCCGGCTGGGCCTGATCAACTGACGCAACAAGGTTGCGTTATGACTTAAACTGAAATTGAACTTCTTGTGACGACGCGCTAATAGTGCTTTTCGCGGTGCAGCATTTCCGCGTTTCAAGTCTTGAGGAGTTCGACTTGCCCATTTCCAAAATCCTTGTCGCCAACCGTTCGGAAATTGCCATTCGCGTGTTTCGCGCGGCCAATGAACTGGGAATAAAAACGGTTGCGATCTGGGCGGAGGAAGACAAACTCGCGCTGCATCGGTTCAAGGCGGACGAGAGCTACCAGATCGGTCGCGGTCCGCATCTGGCCCGTGACCTCGGCCCGATCGAAAGCTATTTGTCGATCGAGGAAGTGATCCGCGTCGCCAAGCTTTCCGGAGCGGATGCGATCCATCCCGGTTACGGCCTGCTGTCGGAAAGCCCGGAATTCGTCGATGCCTGTCATCAAGCCGGCATCACCTTCATCGGCCCGACCGGCGACACCATGCGCCGTCTCGGCAACAAGGTGGCCGCCCGCAACCTGGCGATCGAGATCGGCGTTCCCGTCGTTCCGGCGACCGACCCGCTGCCGGAGGATGAGGCGGAAATCCGGCGTCTCGCCGACGAGATCGGCTATCCCGTCATGCTCAAGGCCTCCTGGGGCGGCGGCGGTCGCGGCATGCGCGCCATCCGCGACCCGAAGGACCTGATCCGCGAGGTCACCGAAGCCAAGCGCGAGGCAAAGGCCGCCTTCGGCAAGGATGAAGTCTATCTCGAAAAGCTGGTCGAGCGTGCCCGCCATGTCGAAAGCCAGGTTCTCGGCGATACGCATGGCAATGTCGTGCATCTGTTCGAGCGTGACTGCTCGGTGCAGCGCCGCAACCAGAAGGTCGTCGAGCGTGCGCCGGCGCCTTACCTGACGCAAGAACAGCGCGAGGAACTGGCCAACTATTCCACCAGCATCGCCAAGGCGACCAACTATATCGGCGCCGGCACGGTCGAATATCTGATGGATATGGACAGTGGCAAGTTCTACTTCATCGAAGTCAATCCGCGCATCCAGGTCGAGCATACGGTCACCGAAGTCGTGACCGGCATCGATATTGTCAAGGCGCAGATTCACATCCTCGAGGGCTTTGCGATCGGCACGCCGGAATCGGGCGTCCCGAAACAGGAAGATATCCGCCTCAACGGCCATGCACTGCAGTGCCGCATCACCACCGAAGATCCTGAGCAGAACTTCATTCCCGACTATGGCCGCATCACCGGCTATCGCTCGGCCTCTGGCTTCGGCATCCGTCTCGACGGTGGCACCGCCTATCCTGGCGCCGTCATCACCCGCTACTACGATCCGCTGCTGGTGAAGGTCACCGCCTGGTCGCCGAACCCGCAGGAGACGATCGCCCGCATGGATCGTGCGCTGCGCGAATTCCGCATTCGCGGCGTCGCCACCAACCTGACCTTCCTCGAAGCGATCATTTCGCATCCGAAGTTCAAGGATAACAGCTACACGACGCGCTTCATCGACACGACGCCGGAGCTGTTCCAGCAGGTCAAGCGCCAGGACCGCGCCACCAAGCTGCTCACCTATCTCGCCGATGTCACCGTCAACGGTCATCCGGAAGCCAAGGGCCGTCCGAAGCCGAACGCGGATGCGGCAAAGCCGGTCGTTCCCTATATCGACGCGCCGATCCAGCCGGGCACCAAGCAGAAGCTCGACGAACTCGGCCCGAATAAGTTCGCCGAATGGGTGCGCGCCCAAAGCCAAGTCCTGATGACGGACACGACCATGCGTGACGGCCATCAGTCGCTCTTGGCAACGCGCGTGCGCACCTACGATATTGCCCGCGTCGCCGGCACCTATGCCAGGGCGCTGCCGAATCTCTTCTCGCTCGAATGCTGGGGCGGGGCGACCTTCGACGTCTCCATGCGATTCCTGACGGAGGATCCGTGGGAACGTCTCGCGCGTATCCGCGAGGACGCACCGAACCTGCTGTTGCAGATGCTGCTGCGCGGCGCCAACGGCGTCGGCTACAAGAACTATCCCGACAATGTCGTGAAGTATTTCGTCCGCCAGGCGGCCAAGGGCGGCATCGACGTCTTCCGCGTCTTCGACTGCCTGAACTGGGTCGACAACATGCGCGTGTCGATGGATGCCGTCGCCGAGGAGAATAAGATCTGCGAAGCGACGATCTGCTATACCGGCGACATCCTCAACTCGGCCCGCCCGAAATATGACCTGAAATACTATACAGCGCTTGCCGGCGAGCTGGAAAAGGCCGGTGCGCACATGATCGCGGTCAAGGATATGGCCGGCCTCCTGAAGCCCGCCGCGGCACGTGTCCTGTTCAAAGCATTGCGGGAGGCGACCGACCTGCCCATTCATTTCCACACGCATGATACGTCGGGCATCTCGGCTGCGACCGTGCTTGCGGCCGTCGATGCCGGCGTTGACGTGGTCGATGCGGCTATGGATGCCTTCTCCGGCAATACATCGCAGCCGTGCCTCGGCTCGATCGTCGAGGCGCTCAAGGGTTCCGAGCGGGATCCGGGCCTCGATCCGGAATGGATCCGCCGTATCTCCTTCTATTGGGAAGCGGTGCGCAACCAGTACGCCGCCTTCGAAAGCGACCTCAAGGGACCGGCATCCGAAGTCTATTTGCACGAAATGCCGGGCGGCCAGTTCACCAACCTCAAGGAACAGGCCCGTTCGCTGGGTCTGGAAACCCGCTGGCACCAGGTGGCGCAGGCCTATGCCGATGCCAACCAGATGTTCGGCGATATCGTCAAGGTGACTCCGTCCTCCAAGGTTGTCGGCGACATGGCGCTGATGATGGTGTCCCAGGACCTGACGGTGGCGGATGTCGAAAATCCGGCCAAGGACGTCTCGTTCCCCGAATCGGTCGTCTCGATGCTGAAGGGCGACCTCGGCCAGCCTCCGGGCGGATGGCCGAAGGCGCTGCAGGCCAAGGCCTTGAAGGGCGAACAGCCCTATACCGCCGTTCCCGGCTCGCTCCTGCCGCCGGCCGACCTCGATGCGGAGCGCAAGGCCATCGAGACCAAGCTGGAGCGCGAGGTCTCCGACTTCGAATTCGCCTCGTATCTGATGTATCCGAAGGTCTTCACCGACTACGCGCTGGCCGCCGATACCTATGGTCCGGTCTCGGTCCTGCCGACGCCCGCTTATTTCTACGGTCTCTCGGCTGGCGAAGAGTTGTCGCCGGCGCTCGAAAAGGGCGTTTCCCTCGTCATCCTGCATCAGGCGACGTCCGAGCCGGACGAACAGGCCATGGTCAAGGTGTTCTTTGAACTCAACGGCCAGCCGCGCCTGATCAAGGTTCCCGATCGCAACCGGGCCGCCTCCTCGGCCGTTCGTCGCAAGGCCGACCTCGCCAACGCCGCTCATCTCGGCGCACCGATGCCCGGGGTCATCTCGACGGTCTCCGTCTCCGCCGGCCAGACGGTCAAGTCCGGCGACGTGCTGCTGTCGATCGAAGCGATGAAGATGGAAACGGCGCTGCATGCCGAAAAGGACGGGACGATCGCCGAAGTGCTGGTTCGCACCGGCGACCAGATCGACGCCAAGGATCTGCTGATCGTCTACGGCGCTTGATAGCTTTCTTCCAATTGAAAGTGGCCGGCTTAAAACCCGGCCATTTCTTTTCAGATATCGTAATTGTTGCCGGCGCTGAGCGAGGAGATGAACTTCTTCGTGCGCTCCCGCTCCGGCGTCTGGAAGATGTTCTTCGGCGCGCCGCTCTCGACGATCAGGCCGCCGTCGAGGAACAGGACCTGATCGGCAACCTTGGAGGCAAGGCGCAGGTCGTGCGTGGCCATGATCATCGTCGTACCTTCGGCCGCCAGCCGGTTGAGAACCTCGACGACTTCTTCGGCCAGTTCCGGATCGAGCGCCGAGGTCGGCTCGTCGCAGAGCAGGACGCGCGGTGACGGCGCAAGTGCACGGGCAATGGCGACGCGCTGCTGCTGGCCGCCGGAAAGCGTGGCGGGCCAGGCGTCCGCCTTGTGCGCCATGCCGACCTTTTGCAGCAGTTCCTGCGCACGGGCACGGGCTTTCTCCTTCGGCCATTTCAGCACGGTGACGAGACCTTCCATGACATTCTCGATCGCCGTCTGGTGCGGAAAGAGCTGGAAGTTCTGGAACACCATGCCGGTCTGGCGGCGCAGTCGCTGGATCGCGTCCCAGCCGGTCTTCTTGCCCGGGGAAAAAACGATCTGCTCGTCACCCAGCTTGATTGTGCCCGATGTCGGCGTTTCCAAGAGGTTGACGCAGCGCAGAAGCGTGCTCTTGCCGCCGCCGGAGGGGCCGACCAGTGCGGTGACGGTACCTTCGGCGATGGCGACGCTGATATCCTTCAGCACGACATTGTCACCGAACTGCTTGACGATATGGGTAAGCTCGATCATGTGCGCGCCTCCAGGAAGCCGCCATAGCGGGCGAAACGTTTTTCCAGCCGCACCTGAAGGGCAGAAAGAACCGAGCTGAGCGCCAGATAGAGCAGGGCAGCCTCGATATAGAGGATCAGCGGTTCATAAGTGGTCGCAACGATGCGCTGCGCCGTCTGGAACAGTTCCGGCACGGTGATGGCGGCGGCAAGCGAGGTGTCCTTCACCAGTGAAATGAACGTGTTGGAAAGTGGCGGCACGGCAACGCGGGCGGCTTGCGGCAGGATGGTCCGGCGCATCGCCTGTCCCCAACTCATGCCGATCGAATAGGCCGCTTCCCACTGGCCGCGCGGCACCGAGGAGATGACGGCGCGGATAATTTCGGACGTATAAGCGCCAATGTTGAGCGTGAAGCCGATCAGCGCCGCCGGGAAAGCGTCAAGCAGGATGCCGACCGCCGGCAGGCCATAGAAGATGACGAAGAGCTGGACGAGCAGCGGCGTGCCGCGAATGACCCAGACATAGAACCGTGCCACCGTGACCAGCGGCCTTGGCCCGAACAATCGGGCAATGGCGGTGAGCAGCCCGAGCATCAGCCCCAGCGTGAACGAGAGCAGCGTCAGCGGTATGGTGAAGATCAGCCCCGCCCAGAGAAGCGGCTGGAGCGAATCGAGCATGAGTTGAAGCCAAGGGGGCACGATCTTCTTCCTCGAACGGTTTTCAATATGGCAAATACCCCTCCCCAACCCCTCCCCACAAGGGGGAGGGGCTTAAACGCCGCGCTTTCCTCGATTTTCGGATACTTGCGACGGGAGATATCTACATTCGTGGAGGAGGAACGGTGCCGCGGATCAAGCCCCCCTTTGTGGGCAGGGCTATCGCATATGGAGAAGTCCCCCTCTGGCCTGTCGGCCATCTCCTCACAAGGGGGAGAAATCCTGCCGCAGCCCCTTGTTTTCAAAGACAGGGGCGGCGGCAGTTTAAGCCCCTCCCCCTTGTGGGGAGGGGTTGGGGACTTTCGTCGTTACTTCGAAACGTCTGCGCCGAAATATTTCTGCGAGATAGCATCATAGGTGCCGTCGGCCTTGATGTCGGCCAGTGCCTTGTTGATCGCTTCCAGAAGTTCCGGCTCGCCCTTGCGGATGATGATGCCGGAGTAGTCGGCATTGGCCTGTTCGGCGGCGATCTTCACCGGTGCATCGGCCTTCTTCTTCTTGAAGTCGAGGAAGGACAGGCTGTCGTTGATTGTCGCGTCGGCGCGGCCGGTGAGCACGAGCTGGATCGACTGGTCGAAGCCGTCTGTGCCGACCAGTTCGGCGCCCGATTCCTGCGCCAGCTTGCCGAAGTTGCTCGTCAGCGACTGGGCGGCCTTCTTGCCCTTGAGGTCCGGGAAGTCCTTGATATCGGCATTGTCGGCCTTGACGATCAGGACGGCCTTGGAGGCGATATAGGGCTCGGAGAAGTCGTATTTCTGCTTGCGCGCATCGGTGATGCCGACCTGGTTGATCACGGTGTCGTAGCGGTTGGCGTCGAGGCCGGCGATCAGGCCGTCCCACTTGCCTTCGAGGAATTCGGCCTTGACGCCCAGCTTCTGTGCCACGGCTTCGCCGATCTCGACGTCGAAGCCGACAAGCTTGCCGCTTTCATCATGATAGGTGAACGGCGCGTAGGTGCCTTCCGTGCCGATCTTCAGCGCACCGGCGGCCTTGATGGCGTTGAGGTTTTCACCCGCGAAGGCCGTACCGAAGGTGACCAGCTGGGCAAGGGCGGCAGCGGCGAGGAGTGTGGGAACCAGTTTCATTGTCTTTTCCATTCTTCTTGTCATCCGGCCCGTCTGCCGGGGATGGCGGGACAATCGCATGCCATCGCGCTTCAGGGAGCGCAAAAAACTTCAAATGCGGCGCGAAACGGCGAAGGTTTTGTCAAATTTCATCACATCGGACGAATTTTGACCTGCTGATCAAAAAATCAAGCGTCGCGCAGGCGAAATCCGGGAAAAGAGGGATTGAATTCGCCTGAAATCTTGGTATGCGTGTTTTCGCATTTTTATGCCGATTTGTGCACGATTGGGCGAGCCCTTGCAAAACGTCCTTCTTCTTCGCCAGCGCCAGACGCTGATCAAGGATCGCCTCGACGCGTCGGGTCGCGTGCTGGCTGTCGATCTTGCCCGTGAATTTGGCGTCTCCGAGGACACGATCCGCCGTGACCTGCGGGAGATGGCTGCGGCGGGTCTCTGCGAGCGGGTCTATGGCGGCGCGCTGCCCTTGGCTCCGGGCGGGACGTCCCTGATCCGGCGGGTCGGGGAAGCGTCGGAGCGTAAGCGGGCACTGGCCGTGGCGGCCGCCTCCTTGATCCGTGACGGGATGACCGTCTTTTTCGATGCGAGCTCGACCAATCTGGCCATCGCCAGGGCCATTCCGGCAGGCATGAGCCTGACGGCGGTCACCAATACGCCCCTGATCGCCGCCGCCCTGATGGACAATCCGGAGGTCGAGATCATCCTGATCGGCGGACGGATCGACCGGCAGGTCGGTGGCGCCGTTGGTTCCGCCGCCCAGCGGGAAATCATCGCGTTGCGGCCGGATCTGTGCATTCTCGGCGCCTGCGGCATCGACGCTGGCGCCGGTATTACCGCCTTCGATTATGAGGATGCGGCCTTCAAGCGCCTTGCCGTGCAGCAGAGCGCCGCCGTCCTGGTTGCAGTCACGGCCGACAAGATCGGCACATCGGCGCCACATGCGGTCGTCCCGGCCAAAGCCTGCACGATCCTGGTCGTTGAAGACGAAACCTCCGCCATCTCCCTGTCCGTCTTCCGCGAGATGGGGATCGATGTCGTAACAGCCAAGGAAAAGACCTGATGCGCATCGGACATGTGGCACTCTGGACGACGGATATCGATCGTCTTTCCGCCTTCTGGGCTCAAACCTTCGGCGCCGAGATCGGCGAACGGTATGAAAGCGCTCGGCGTCCGGGCTTTGCCTCGCGGTTCCTGTCACTCGCCGACGGGCCGACCATCGAGATCATGCAGGGTCCATGGATCGGTACGCCGGGGGGGCTGGTCGAGCGCGCGGGGTATGCCCATGTGGCGCTGTCGCTCGGCAGCCGCGAGGCGGTCGACGTCATGGCTGACAATGCCGCGCGCCGCGACATTCTGGTTTCGCCGCCGCGCATGACCGGCGACGGCTTTTACGAGGCGGTCCTCAGGGACCCCGATGGCAACATTATCGAAATCATGATCTGAACCCGGTTTCCCACCGGGAGGAGAAAACTATGGATCAACTGACGTCACCGGCACTCCGATCGGGTTACATGCCGAAAACCCGCCTGGCGGTTTCCCTCATGTTCCTGATGAACGGCTTCGTCACGGGCAGCTGGGCGCCCAAGATTCCCGAATTCAAGGAAAAGCTCGGGATCGGCGAAAGCGTGCTCGGCCTGCTGATCCTTTGCTTCGGCATCGGCTCGCTGGTGCTGATGCCGATTGCCGGCGGCTTCATCGCCAGGCTCGGATCGCAGAAAGTGGTCAAGGTCACGGCCGTCGCCCTGTCGCCGCTGCTCCTGCTTCTGACGCTGGTGCCCAATGTCTGGGTGGCCGTCGTCGCCATGTTCATTCTCGGCGGCTTCGTCGGGGCGATGGACGTGGCGATGAATGCCAATGCCGTCGAGGTCGAAAAGACCATGCGGCGGGCGATCATGTCCTCCTGTCACGCCTATTGGAGCCTGGGTGGACTGCTCGGCTCGGCGGCCGGCGGCCTGCTTATGGCGAATTTCGGCGTTCTGCCGCACGCGATCTTCGCCACCATCGTCTGCTTTTCGCTGGTTGCCATCGCTTGGCCGATGATGCTGCACGATCAACCACATCCCGATACGGCAAAGCAGAAACTGCGCCTGCCGCTGACGCCACTGCCGTGGCTGATCGGTCTCGTTGCCCTGTTCTCGATGGTGCCGGAAGGTTCCGTGCTGGATTGGGGCGCGCTTTACCTTCGCAACGAGCTCGGCGCATCCGTCGCGCTGTCCGGCTTCGGCTTTGCCGCCTTCTCGGCGACCATGGCGATCATGCGCTTTGCCGGCGATCACGTCCGCGACCGGTTCGGGGCCGTCAAGACGTTGCGGGTCTGCACCGTGACGGCGCTGGTCGGCCTCGTGCTCTCGGGACTGGCGCCGACTGCGCCGCTGGCGATCCTCGGCTTCGCGCTTGCCGGCATCGGCATTTCCAACATGGTGCCGATCGCGTTTTCAGCGGCCGGGAATATGCCGGGTCTGGCTCCCGGCATTGGTCTTTCGGTTGCGACCACCATGGGTTATTCCGGCATGCTGTTTGCGCCGTCCCTGATCGGTTTCATCGGCGAGCATACCGGCTTTGCGATCATCTTCGCCTGCATCCCGATCCTGTTCATCGTCGTGCTGATCCTCTCGCATCATGCCGTCCATGCCGATCATAGGGGCGGACATTGATCGCAGGCCGGGCCGTCAGGACGGCCCGGCCGCTTGCCCCGGCGGTTGCGGGCCATCAATTCGCCGTCAAGAAATGATCTTGCCGTTGACATCTTGGCTTTCGTCATCCACCTGAAAGCCAGTTGCCGCACCACTTCCAAGAGGCGCCCATGTCTTCGTCCTTCGATTACGAACCGCAGCCGCGCCGGGCGTCCGTCGCCGTCGACGTCGGCGGCGTGATCGTCGGGGGATCGGCGCCGGTTGTCGTCCAGTCGATGACCAATACCGATACCGCCGATATCGATGCCACGGTCGCGCAGGTCGCCGCGCTCCACCGGGCCGGTTCCGAACTGGTGCGCATCACCGTCGATCGCGACGAAAGTGCCGCCGCCGTGCCGAAAATTCGCGAGCGACTGGAACGTCTCGGCCTCGACGTGCCGCTGATCGGCGATTTCCATTATATCGGCCACAAGCTGCTTGCCGATCATCCCGCTTGCGCAGAGGCACTGGCGAAATACCGCATCAATCCCGGTAATGTCGGCTTCAAGGCGAAGAAGGACAAGCAGTTCGCCGAGATCATCGAGCGCGCCATCCAGTTCGACAAGCCGGTGCGCATCGGCGTCAACTGGGGCTCGCTCGACCAGGAACTGCTGACCAAACTGATGGACGACAACCAGGCCCGGGGCTTTCCGCTGACGGCCAGCCAAGTGATGCGCGAAACCATCGTCCAGTCGGCGCTGATTTCGGCGGAACTCGCCGAGGAAATCGGCCTGCCGCGCAACCGCATCATCCTGTCGGCCAAGGTGTCGAACGTGCAGGATCTGATCGCCTGCTATTCCATGCTGTCGACGCGCTCCAACCACGCGCTGCATCTTGGCCTCACCGAGGCGGGCATGGGCTCGAAGGGCATCGTCTCCTCGGCCGCGTCGCTCGGCATCCTGATGCAGCAGGGCATCGGCGACACGATCCGCATCTCACTGACGCCGGAGCCTGGCGGCGACCGCACACGCGAAGTGCAGGTGGCGCAGGAACTCTTGCAGGTCATGGGTTTCCGCCAGTTCATTCCGGTCGTCGCCGCCTGTCCCGGCTGCGGTCGCACCACCTCGACGGTGTTCCAGGAACTGGCGCAGAAGATCGAGGGCGACATCCGCCGCAACATGCCGATCTGGCGGCAGAAATATCCGGGCGTCGAAGGGCTGAAGGTCGCCGTCATGGGCTGCATCGTCAATGGTCCCGGCGAAAGCAAACATGCCGATATCGGCATTTCACTGCCCGGCACCGGCGAGCTTCCGGCCGCCCCCGTCTATATCGACGGCAAGAAGGCGCTGACGATCCGCGGCACCAATATTGCCGGCGATTTCGAGGCGCTGGTGGGTGACTATATCGAAAAGCGCTTCGGCCGGGGACAGGCGGCGGCCGAGTAACGGCTAAAGCCGCGCCGTCAGCAGCTTGAAGCCGGCAAAGGCGAAGAAGCCGGCCATGGCTGCCTCGATGCCGCGCCGCGCGCGTTTATAGCCGCGGTGGATCGGCTCGATCGAAAACAGCAGCGCGAAGCCTAAGAAGATGATGATACCGAGCAGCATGCAGCCGCCGATCAGGATGGGCATGACATGCGGCGCATCCTGCGGCGTGCCCAGCGAAACCAGCGTCAGCCAGGAAAAGATCGCCTTCGGGTTGGTCAGGTGGATGCCGAGGCCCTTGAGATAGAGGCGGCGCAGCGAAGGCGGCTGCCTGTCGAGCGCGACGGTACCTTCCGTCTCCTTGCGCATCGCCGCTTTCAAGGCCTTGAAGGCCAGCCAGAGCAGATACAGCCCGCCGGCGATCTTCAACACGAACAGCGCATTGCCATAGCTGCGGATCAGCGCCGAAAGCCCGGCGGCCGCCAGCATCGCCCAGGTATAGGATCCCGTCAGCACGCCGGCCGCCAGCGCCAGCCCACCGGCGCGGCCCCGGCTGATAGACGTGGAAATGATCGCCGCGATCGCCGGCCCGGGCGAGGCGGTGGCGATGATGTAGGCACCCCAGGCGACCAGTAGCTGCGGCAGGTAGGGCAGGAGGGTGGACATGCAGGATCTCCGGGGCGTGACATGTGCTACAAGCGTGATCTTGCTCAGGGCTCGTGAAAAGAGAATGCATATTCTTGTTGCGGTGACATTTTTCCGGGAAAGAGCGCTTGCGGGTTCGTCAACCTCTTCCATGATTTTTCAATCATCGCTGATTGCATTTCGTTCGAGCAATCTTGTGGTTTCTCAGCAATATGACATGATGAGTTGTGGTAAATAAATACTTCAACTCTGGGGGGTTATGCGATTTGAAGGGGCGGCTCTGTCGATATTCATCACCGCGATGATGACATCCCAAGTATCTGCGGAAGATACTGTCGCTGAATGCGTGAAAAGAGGCATAGCTTACTTCCAAGAAATCGGCTCATACCCGACGCTCAGCGATGGCCGAGATGCAGCCACCGTAGCATTTGAGCGATGCAGTCGAACTACAACTGCATTTCCTTAAAAGCCGACAGACTTACTTGTTCCCGTAGCGATATTTTCTCTTTAAGCTGTTTACCAATTCTACCATCCTTCTGTTGGATTTTGTTCAATGATCGCGGTTGGCTATGAAGCGAGCTGTCTCGTTGAGAATGCTTGCACGCGTACCGAACGACCTCAGCAGCCCCGCAGCATCAGCCACCAGGGCCACCAGCCGGTTTTCCGCCCAATCCTGCCCCCGCAGAGAAATCAGCGTGCCCTTGCCACGGGCAGCGTCCTTGCCGGTTGCCTTGCCCATGGTTTCCGCGTCCGCCGTCAGGTCGAGCAGGTCGTCGGCGAGCTGGAAGGCGAGGCCGATGGTTTCGCCGTATTGGCGCATCAGGCGGCGGTCATCGGCGCTGCCGGCGGAAATGATGGCGCCGGCTTCGCAGGCAAAGCGGATCAGCGCACCGGTCTTCATTGCCTGCAGGGTCGTGATCCCGGCCTCGTCCAGCACGCAGCCCTCCGCCGCCAGATCCAGCGCCTGGCCGCCGGCCATGCCGCCGATGCCGGAAGCACGCGCCAGCGCCAGCACCAGTTCGGTCTTCTGCCGGTCGGGCAGGTTGGTTTCGGGTGCGGCGATGATGTCGAAGGCAAGCGTCAAAAGGCTGTCGCCGGCGAGGATTGCATTCGCCTCGCCATGGGCGACATGCACGGTCGGCTGGCCGCGCCTGAGATCGTCGTCGTCCATGGCGGGCAGGTCGTCGTGCACCAGTGAATAGCTGTGAACGCATTCCAGCGCCGCCGCGATCCTGAGCGCTGCCTCGGGATCACCACCTAAAAGCGCCGTGCTTTCGATGACGAGGAACGGGCGCAACCGCTTTCCGCCGTTCAGCAGGCCATGGCGCATGGCGGCCAGCAGAGGAGCGGGGCGAGCAATCTCGTCGGCTTGAATCGTCTCGCCAAGAATGCCGGAAAGACAGGTTTCCACGGCTGTAGCGCGGGCCTTCAGGCGGGCTTCGAAGGATGTGGAATGATCGCTCATGCCGCGCTCTTTGGCATGACAGCGCGCGTCCTGGCAATTGTATTTTGCTTCCGGGATGGCGTTCGCCCGCCTTCAACGCCGCGAACGGGTACAATTTGCGAAAAGGCGTTCAATTCCGGCCGCTCTTGCTCTAAGAGAAGTCTGGGATCATTCAGGCGGGCGCTTCAAAGATTGGACATCGTACCGGAAACGCGTGAGGAGGACGACGTGCCAATGACCGGCTCGCGGAGTAGCCGTTCGCGGAGCTGGATGCAGACGCTCCGGCGGCGCTGGCGCAAGCTCATCCTGTTGCTGGTCGGTCTCGTCCTCCTGCCCTACGTGCTGGTCATCCTGTACATGCCGAGCTTCATTCACCCGATATCGACGCTGATGCTGCGCGATCTCGTGCTGTTGCGCGGCTATGACCGGCAATGGGTCTCCTTCGACAATATTTCGCCCAATCTGGTCCAGTCGGTGATGGTGTCGGAAGACGGCCAGTTCTGCATTCATGGCGGGGTCGACTGGGTGCAGATGCGCGGCGTCGTCAATGATGCGCTCGAAGGGGAATCGACACGCGGCGCCTCGACCATCCCGATGCAGACGGTCAAGAACCTGTTCCTCTGGAACGGCCGCTCCTTCCTGCGCAAGGCGATGGAACTGCCGCTGGCGCTGGCCGCGGATTTCGTCTGGAGCAAGCGGCGGATGATGGAGCTCTATCTCAACGTCGCCGAATGGGGACCGGGCATTTATGGCGCGGAAGCGGCCGCCCAGCATCATTTCGGCGTTTCCGCTGCCAAGCTGACGCGTCGTCAGGCTGCTCTTCTCGCGGTCTCCCTGCCCAATCCGTTCGAGCGCAATGCCGGCAAGCCGGGTCGTGGCCTGAAGCGCCTGGCATCGCTGATCGAACGCCGCGCCGGCCGGTCTGGTGAATATATCAAATGCCTTTATGATTGAGATCAGGTCTTTTCATTGGCGATGAAAGACCGGTGTCATCTATAGCAGGGCCTCGTTTCGTGAAGGATGGGGAAGACCGATGACAAAACTCACGCTCTATGTCGGCAACAAGAACTATTCGTCGTGGTCGCTAAGGCCGTGGCTCGCCTTGGAAGCCTGTGGCGTTCCCTTTGAGGATGTCGTCATTCCCTTCGATTTTGAAAATGGCAATCCGAAATTCAGGGATATATCCCCGACCGGCCGCGTTCCCGTCCTGCATGACGGCGAGACCCGTGTCTGGGAATCGCTGGCGATCATCGAATATGCCGCCGAACTGTTTCCCGAGGCAGGTTTATGGCCGCAGGATCCGGTGGAGCGGGCCGTGGCGCGCAGTTATTCCATGGAAATGCTCTCCGGCTTCCAGGCGTTGCGCAACGCCTGCCCGATGAACATGCGCCGGGAAAAACGGGCGATTGATGTGCCTGATGGCGTGAGGGCTAATGTCGAGCGGATCGAAACGATCTGGCGCGAGGCGGTCGCCCGATCCGGCGGGCCGTTCCTGTTCGGCCGGTTTACCGCTGCCGACGCCATGTTCGCGCCGGTGGTCAATCGCTTCGAGGTCTATGACCTCACGCGCAATCCGGTCTCGCTGGAATATATGGACGCGGTCAAGACCCATCCGGCCTTCCAGAAATGGCAGGAAGCGGCGTTGAAGGAGACCTGGGTCGTGGCGGAAGACGAGGCCTGAAGCTTCTGCCGATCACCGACTCGAAAAAATGCCGGCAGGGACTGGTCAAACGCCTGTGAGGCATGTATAAGCCCGGCAAATTCCGAGATTGACATCTGTTTGTCCCGGCCAACGGTCTGGCCGCGAAACAGAGTTTTGCCCGATAAGTGGAGTATGAAATGGCTGTACCGAAAAGAAAAACGAGCCCGTCCAAGCGCGGTATGCGCCGCTCCGCTGACGCGCTGAAGACGCCGACCTATGTCGAAGACAAGAACTCCGGCGAACTGCGTCGCCCGCACCACATCGACCTGAAGACCGGCATGTACCGCGGTCGCCAGGTTCTGACCCCGAAGGCTTCCGCTTAATCAGCGCTGCCGTCAGGTATGAATTTTAAAGGGCTGGCTTTTGCCGGCCCTTTTCGTTGTCTGTCGGTGGCTGGTCAACAAGAGCCGCCATCGGGCATTTTCCGATCGTCTTGCGCCAGCGCTGCCCTATCTCGATCCGACGGTCATTTTCTTGACCGGAACCATGCTGTAAGCAAAGATCGATCGATGTCGGCCACGGCCGGCACGCCAACCGGGAGCCCTTGCCGATGATCGCCGCCATTCCATTGTTGATCCTGCCGTTCATTCTCTACAATCTGGGAATGGTGGGCGTTCTCGGAAGCGGCGGCGTTGCGGTTTTCGAAGACGTCATCCTGTCGATGACCATGCTGTCCGGCGCCGTCTGGACGATGAGCGTCGGCGACCTGGTGATCGTCATCGCGCTTCTTCTGCTGTTCGTTGAGATTCTCAAAGCCACCCGCGTCAGTTCCAAGGCGCTATTGGATCATCTCCTGTCGATGGTGCTGTTTATCGTCTTCCTGATGGAGTTTTTGCTGGTCGCCAACGCCGCGAACCACGTCTTCTTCATCCTGATGACGATCTGCTTCATCGACGTCATCGCCGGCTTCTCCGTGTCGATGCGCACGGCCGGACGGGATGTGTCGATCGGGCTTTGAGCGTTTTTCTCTTCTCCCCGGCGGGGAGAAGGTGGCGCATAGCGCCGGATGAGGGGGGCCGAAGGCCACCTTTGAGATAGGCCGCGCGCGTCGGCTTTGCCGCCGCCCCCTCATCGCCTCACTACGTTCGGCACTTCTCCCCGCTGGGGAGAAGAGGGAGTTCCCGGTTTAGGGACTGCGTCTTACCCCAGGTTTTCCAGCTTCGTCTGTAGCGCGCGCAGCTGTTCCTTGAGTTCGTCGATGTCCTTGGCTTCCGCCTTGCGCGGTTCCTTGGCGGCCGGGGTGGCGGCCATGAAGGGGGAGAACATCTGCATGGCCTGGTGGAACAGGTCGGTGTTGCGCTTGACCTGCTCTTCCACCAGTTGCAGCGGTACGGAGAGGTTCTTGCCGAGCGGCGTGTCGCCGAACGCCTTGTTGATCTGCTCGCGCATCGTCACCTGCTGGTCGGTGAAGGCCTGCATCGAATGTTCGAGATAGCTCGGCACCACCATCTGCATCTGGTCGCCGTAGAACGAGATCAACTGGCGCAGGAAGGGGATCGGCAGCAGCGTGTTGCCGGTCTTGGATTCCTGCTCGAAAATGATCTGCGTCAGCACTGAATGGGTGATGTCCTCGCCCGATTTCGCGTCCTGAACGGTGAATTCCTCTCCCTTTTTTACCATGACCGCGAGATCGTCGAGCGTGACGTATGTGCTTGTTCCGGTATTGTAGAGCCGTCGGTTGGCGTATTTCTTGATTACGATCTGACCGTCGTGTTTAGCCATCTGGGTCTCCTCCCCATGCTCCCGTCTTTATTGTGTTTTTCAGAGTATCCGTAAAAAATCGGTTCTGACAATCTCTTTGTGCAATGCGGCGACGCAGGTGCGAAATTTCACCCTCGTCCAGATTGTGATAGCCAGACGATACGAACCGTCACATGATCGCGTTTGACTTGCGCGATGACCTTTGCCAGTCTTCAGCAATTGCGAAGAAAAGAACGAGGAAATATCGGATGAGCACCCCCTCCATCGTCATCGCCAGCGCGGGCCGCACCGCAGTTGGTTCGTTCAACGGTTCTTTTGCCACAACACCCGCGCATGAACTCGGCGCCGCCGTCATCAAGGGCGTGCTGGAGCGTGCGGGCGTCGAGGCCGGCGAAGTGGATGAGGTCATCCTCGGGCAGGTTCTTTCCGCCGGCGAGGGGCAGAACCCGGCCCGTCAGGCGGCGATGAAGGCCGGCATTCCGCAGGAAGCAACCGCCTGGGGCATGAACCAGCTCTGCGGCTCGGGCCTGCGCGCGGTCGCGCTCGGCATGCAGCAGATCGCCACCGGTGATGCGAAGATCATCGTGGCCGGCGGCATGGAATCCATGTCGATGGCGCCGCATTGCGCGCACCTGCGCGGCGGCGTGAAGATGGGCGACTTCAAGATGGTCGACACCATGATCAAGGACGGCTTGACCGATGCCTTCTACGGCTATCACATGGGCACGACGGCCGAAAACATCGCGAAGAAATGGCAGCTGTCCCGCGACGACCAGGACCAGTTCGCGCTGGCCTCCCAGAACAAGGCCGAGGCCGCGCAGAAGGCCGGCCGCTTCGCCGACGAGATCATTCCGTTCATCGTCAAGGGCCGCAAGGGCGACGTCACCGTCGATCAGGACGAATATATCCGACACGGCGCCACGATTGACCAGATGACCAAGCTGCGCCCGGCCTTCGACAAGGAGGGCACGGTGACTGCCGGCAACGCATCCGGTCTCAACGACGGCGCTGCGGCCACACTGCTGATGAGCGAGGCCGAGGCTGGCCGTCGCGGCATCCAGCCGCTCGCCCGCATCGTGTCCTGGGCCACCGCCGGCGTCGATCCGCAGATCATGGGCACAGGCCCGATCCCGGCATCGCGCAAGGCGCTGGAAAAGGCCGGCTGGTCGGTTGCCGATGTCGAACTGGTCGAAGCCAATGAAGCCTTCGCGGCGCAGGCCTGCGCGGTTAACAAGGATCTCGGCTGGGATACGTCGATCGTCAACGTCAACGGCGGCGCCATCGCGATTGGCCATCCGATCGGTGCATCCGGCGCCCGCGTACTCAACACGCTGCTATTTGAAATGAAACGCCGTGGCGTGTCGAAAGGCCTGGCGACATTGTGCATCGGCGGCGGCATGGGTGTCGCCATGTGCGTCGAGCGCCTCTGATCACGAGATGAACACCAGTTCAGATCGCCCCGTGCCAGGACGGCCGGGGCGGTCTTCACGGTAACAATCGGGAGAAGAGGGCCCTGCATCCTGATCGGCGTAGGGACCGCCAGATAAACGTCAACGAAACGGGGGAAGAGACGATGAGCAGGGTAGCATTGGTCACCGGTGGGTCGCGCGGCATCGGCGCGGCCATTTCCATTGCCTTGAAGGCCGCCGGATACAAGGTCGCGGCGAACTATGCCGGCAATGACGAGAAAGCGCAGGCCTTCACGCAGGAAACCGGTATTCCGACCTACAAATGGGACGTGTCGGACTACAAAGCTTGTGCCGAAGGTATCGCCAAGGTCGAAGCTGATCTCGGGCCGGTCGAAGTGCTCATCAACAATGCCGGCATCACGCGCGACGCCATGTTCCACAAGATGACGCCGGAACAGTGGAATTCGGTCATCGACACCAACCTCACCGGCCTGTTCAACATGACGCATCCGGTCTGGACCGGCATGCGCGACCGCAATTTCGGCCGCGTCATCAATATTTCCTCGATCAACGGCCAGAAGGGCCAGATGGGTCAGGCCAACTATTCCGCCTCCAAGGCCGGCGATCTCGGCTTCACCAAGGCGTTGGCGCAGGAAGGCGCGGCCAAGGGCATTACCGTCAACGCGATTTGCCCCGGCTATATCGGCACCGAGATGGTCCGCGCGATCCCGGAAAAGGTCCTGACGGAGCGCATCATCCCGCAGATCCCGGTCGGCCGTCTCGGCGAACCCGATGAGATCGCCCGGATCGTTGTGTTCCTGGCCTCCGACGATGCCGGCTTCATCGCCGGTTCGACGATCTCGGCCAATGGCGGCCAGTTCTTCGTCTAACGTCTTCGAATACGTTCTGCCGGCGGCGTCCTGACGGGCGCCGTTTTGCAGTTCGCCGGAATTAACACAGGTGGCGTTGATCGCGACGAATGCCGAGTTAATCCACCATTTCCAATGGTTAATAAATTGTTTTACACAATATCTCGCAGATTCAACACGAGCCTTGCTCGCGAGATATTCTCCGCCTCTTCCTCATGCTGAACCGCAGCCGATCCGCGCATGTTCGTCGCTGCGGTATCCATTTCCTTGAAGTCTTGTCCATGAGCTTCCCCCATTCCTTCCGGGGAAGGAATGGGGCCGGAAAAGGACCGTCGCACATGTGCCGCGCTCAACCAAGCACACTATTACTAGGCACGTTAACGGACATTCCAATATTGACTTGCAACTTCCGGCGGTCTTTCCTAGACAAAACACGGGTATACGTCATTTTGGGGCAAATGAATGGCAACGATTACAGGCACGACTACGTCCAGCGAAACCTTGAACGGAACGTCTGGCGATGACGTCCTGATCGGCGGGGCTGGTGACAACGCACTGTATGGCGGAGCCGGGAAGGATACTTTCACGACATCGGCGAGGCTCGCGTTCAGCGGCACCGTATTTACCATTGTTTCCTACGACACCGTCATGGACTTTGCACAAGGCACCGACAGGATCGACGTGTCCGCCTACGGGATTTCAAGCTTCGACCAGTTACAGGCGATCATGGTGCCGGCATCCGGCAATGCAAATGACGCCTACTTCAATGCTTATTTCGGCGGCATTGATCACGAATGGCAAATCGAAGGCATTACCGTCGCCAAATTGAAGGCGAGCGATTTCGTCTATTCGACGGCCGCTGGATCGATCATCGAAGGGACGGATACCGGCAGTTGGGGTGGCCATGACCGTCTATTCGGCTCGACGGGCAACGATACCATCAAGGGCTACGGCGGCAACGACCAACTCTTCGGCGGCAACGGCAATGACGTCCTGATCGGCGGGGCTGGTGACAACGCACTGTATGGCGGAGCCGGGAAGGATACTTTCACGACATCGGCGAGGCTCGCGTTCAGCGGCACCGTATTTACCATTGTTTCCTACGACACCGTCATGGACTTTGCACAAGGCACCGACAGGATCGACGTGTCCGCCTACGGGATTTCAAGCTTCGACCAGTTGCAGGCGATCATGTTGCCGGCATCCGGCAATGCAAATGACGCCTACTTCAATGCTTATTTCGGCGGCATTGATCACGAATGGCAAATCGAAGGCATTACCGTCGCCAAATTGAAGGCGAGCGATTTCGTCTATTCGACGGCCGCTGGATCGATCATCGAAGGGACGGATACCGGCAGTTGGGGTGGCCATGACCGTCTATTCGGCTCGACGGGCAACGATACCATCAAGGGCTACGGCGGCAACGACCAACTCTTCGGCGGCAACGGCAATGACGTCCTGATCGGCGGGGCTGGTGACAACGCACTGTATGGCGGAGCCGGGAAGGATACTTTCACGACATCGGCGAGGCTCGCGTTCAGCGGCACCGTATTTACCATTGTTTCCTACGACACCGTCATGGACTTTGCACAAGGCACCGACAGGATCGACGTGTCCGCCTACGGGATTTCAAGCTTCGACCAGTTGCAGGCGATCATGTTGCCGGCATCCGGCAATGCAAATGACGCCTACTTCAATGCTTATTTCGGCGGCATTGATCACGAATGGCAAATCGAAGGCATTACCGTCGCCAAATTGAAGGCGAGCGATTTCGTCTATTCGACGGCCGCTGGATCGATCATCGAAGGGACGGATACCGGCAGTTGGGGTGGCCATGACCGTCTGTTCGGCTCGACGGGCAACGATACCATCAAGGGCTACGGCGGCAACGACCAACTCTTCGGCGGCAACGGCAATGACGTCCTGATCGGTGGGGCGGGTAATGACACCTACTTCATCACGGACAAGGGCGACACGGTCGACGAAAGCGACGGCTCCGGCACCGACGAGGTGCGCAGCACCATCAGCTTCAGCCTTGCCGACGAATCGGTCGTAGCGGGCGAGGTCGAGCATTTGACCCTCCTCGGTTCCGGCAATATCAACGGCACAGGCAACGACCTCGCCAATACCATCACCGGAAACGCGGGCAGCAACGTGCTCAAGGGTGGAGCCGGCGACGACACGCTCTACGGTCTCGACGGCAACGACACGCTTGATGGAGGTGCCGGAGCCGACCGGATGGAAGGCGGCAAGGGCAACGACACCTATGTCGTCAGCAGTGCGGGCGACGCGGTGGTGGAGGTCTATGGGCAGGGCAGCGACCTCGTCAAATCCGCGATCAGCTACACGCTCGGCGCTAATGTCGAGAACCTGACGCTGACGGGCACCGCCAACCGCAACGGGACAGGCAACAGCCTTGCCAACGTGATCACCGGCAACAGCGGCAACAACATCCTCGATGGCAAGGCGGGCGCGGATACGCTGACGGGCGGCAAGGGCAACGATACGTATGTCGTGGATAACGCCAAGGACAAGGTGATCGAGAATGCAGGCGAAGGCACCGATCTGGTCAAGGCCTCTGTTTCCCATACGCTTGCCGCCAATGTCGAGAACCTGACGCTGACGGGAACGGCGGCGATCAACGGCACAGGCAACGGCCTTGCCAACGTGATCACCGGCAATTCTGCAGCCAATGTCCTCGACGGCAAGGCAGGGGCCGACACGCTGACGGGCGGCAAGGGCAACGATACGTATGTCGTGGATAACGCCAAGGACAAGGTGATCGAGAATGCAGGCGAAGGCACCGATTTGGTCAAGGCCTCTGTTTCCCATACGCTCGCCGCCAATGTCGAGAACCTGACGCTGACGGGAACGGTAGCAATCAACGGAACAGGCAACAGCCTTGTCAACGTGATCACGGGCAACAGCGGCAACAATATTCTGGATGGCAAGGCAGGGGCCGACACGCTGACGGGCGGCAAGGGCAACGACACCTACATCGTCGACAATGCCAAGGACAAGGTGATCGAGAAGGCGGGTGAGGGCACCGATCTGGTCAAGGCGTCTGTTTCCCATACGCTCGCCGCCAATGTCGAGAACCTGACGCTGACGGGAACGGCAGCAATCAACGGAACAGGCAACAGCCTTGCCAACGTGATCACCGGCAACAGCGGCAACAACATCCTGGACGGCAAGGCGGGCGCGGACACACTGACGGGCGGCAAGGGCAACGACACCTACATCGTCGACAATGCCAAGGACAAGGTGATCGAGAAGGCGGGTGAGGGCACCGATCTGGTCAAGGCGTCTGTTTCCCATACGCTCGCCGCCAATGTCGAGAACCTGACCCTGACGGGAACGGTAGCAATCAACGGCACAGGCAACAGCCTTGCCAATGTGATCACCGGCAACGCCGCTGCAAATACGCTCAAGGGCGGTACTGGCAACGACATCCTCAAGGGTGGGGCTGGTAATGATCTGCTCTATGGCGGCACGGACAACGATACGCTCGAAGGCGGAGCTGGTAACGACGCGCTCCGGGGTGAGGCTGGCAACGATACGCTTTACGGCGGCGCGGGTGCTGACGATCTCTATGGCGGCGCGGGCAAAGATACCTTCATCTTCAAGTCTGTGAAGGATTCGACAACCTCAGCGTCAGGACGCGACACGATCTTCGACTTCGACGGCAAAGGCGGCGACCGGATCGATCTTGGCACCATCGACGCGAAGACTGGAACGAAGGCCGACGATGCCTTCTCGTTCATCGGAACCAAGGCCTTCTCCAAGGTAGCAGGAGAACTGCGCTACGAACAGAAGACGGATGGAACGTATGCCTACGGTGACGTGAATGGAGACGGCAAGGCGGATTTCGCCATCCATTTCGACGATACACTCACGCTCTCAAAGGGTTATTTCTTGCTGTAATATCCAATGTCTGTGTTCAATCGCTTGTGACGAAAACGGATCAGGAGTTAGTCTTTTGGGAAGATTCGTATTTCACGAGCCTGTCAAAGTCCGTGAAACTGGTTTTGGTGCCTCTGGCGCATCCGGAGCGACGAATGGAACTGGCGGCTATGCATGGCCTTCCATCTTCTCGCTGCCCAAAGGGTCTGTTCGTGGATTTCGACCGCCGCCCTGTTATACCCGACCAGTCGGAGCGCGAGCCAATCTTCGTGCTGGATCATATCCCGCAACCAGTCCAGAGCTTCTATGGTACGCGCGTTTCGATGAGATCCTGCGCCCTTTCACGTCGAAGGGTCGTCCGGTCAGATTTTCCTGATTTTTCATATATTTGGATTCTGAATCTCAACGGCAACCGCAGGCTTCAGAGCCGCAGATTCTTTCTGCGAAAACGCGATTCAGGATGTGGTGCAAATCTGGCGCCGCAAATCAACATCTAGCCGTGAACAAATCCTGAATCCAATGGAGTCAGCGATTCGTCGCTGATTCGTTCCACCGCTGTTCCGATTCGGGCCGAGGCGGCTGGAAATGCGAATGTCGGACGCCATTTCTATCGTTTCATCGCCGGCTGCCCTTGCGTTTGTGACCCCGCATGGGCATGTGTGGCTCTGCCGGTTGACGCGGTTTCCGCCGTGAACGCCTTCGCAGACTGAAAGTGCGCAGGATCGAGACAGTGCCTGACCAACCCATGATCTTGAGCGGCCGCGGTGTGATCGCGGTGCTCGGCCCCACCAATACCGGCAAGACGCATTACGCGATCGAGCGCATGGTCGCGCACGAATCCGGTGTGATCGGCCTGCCGCTGCGGCTTCTGGCGCGTGAAGTCTATACGCGGGTTGTCGAGAAGGTTGGCGCTCACAATGTTGCCCTGATCACCGGCGAGGAAAAGATCACGCCGCACATGGCGCGGTTTTCGGTCTGCACCGTCGAGGCGATGCCGCGCGAGACCAAGGCCGCCTTCGTCGCGATCGATGAGGTGCAACTGGCCGGAGACCTGGAGCGCGGCCATATCTTCACCGACAGGCTGATGCATCTGCGCGGTCGGGTGGAGACGCTTCTCCTCGGCGCATCGACCATGCGCCCGATCCTCGAACAACTGCTGCCCGGCATTACCGTCGTCGAGCGGCCGCGCCTGTCGCAGCTCCTGTATGCCGGCTCCAAGAAGATCACCCGCCTGCCGCAGCGTTCCGCCATCGTCGCCTTCTCGGCCGAGGAGGTCTATGCGATCGCCGAGCTGATCCGCCGGCAAAGAGGCGGCGCGGCCGTCGTGCTGGGCGCGCTTTCGCCGCGCACCCGCAATGCCCAGGTCGCGCTCTATCAGGCGGGCGATGTCGAATATCTGGTGGCGACCGACGCCATCGGTATGGGCCTGAACCTCGATGTCGATCATGTCGCCTTCGCGCAGGACCGGAAGTATGACGGTTACCAGTTCCGCGACCTGAACCCGGGTGAACTGGCGCAGATCGCCGGCCGTGCCGGCCGTCATCTGCGCGACGGAACCTTCGGCGTCACCTCGCGGGTCGAGCCTTTCGACAACGAACTCGTCCACCGGATCGAATCGCACCAGTTTGATCCGGTTCGTGTCCTGCAATGGCGTTCGAAGTCGCTGAACTTTGCGTCCATCGCTGCATTGAAGAAAAGCCTTGATGCAGCACCCACCGTCCACGGGCTGACGCGGGCCTTGCCGGCGGTTGATCAGCAGGCGCTGGATTACCTTTCGCGCTATCCGGAAGTGAGCAGTGTCGCGACCACACCGGAGCGTGTAGAAAAACTCTGGGAGGCCTGTGCTCTTCCAGACTATCGGCGTATAACGCCGGCGCAACATGCCGATCTGATTTCGACCATCTATGCCGATCTCGTCCGCCGTGGCACAGTGAACGAAGATTTCATGGCCGAACAGGTTCGACGTGCAGATCATACGGACGGTGAAATCGACACATTGTCCGCGAGAATTGCCCAAATCAGGACATGGACCTATGTGTCCAACCGTCCGGGATGGCTTGCCGATCCGACACACTGGCAAGAAAAGACGCGGGAAATCGAAGATCGATTGTCTGACGCGTTACATGAAAGGTTGACGAAACGCTTTGTTGATCGCAGGACATCTGTGCTCATGAAGCGCCTGAGAGAGAATGCGATGTTGGAAGCTGAAATCAGTGTAAATGGCGATGTCTTCGTTGAAGGTCATCATGTGGGACAATTGGCGGGCTTCCGTTTCACGTTGGCGACAGTGACCGACGGTCTTGACGCGCGTGCGGCGCAGGGTGCAGCGCAAAAGGCGCTTGCGCTCGAATTCGAAGCGCGTGCCGCCCGGCTGCATGCCGCCGGCAATGCCGATCTCGCCCTAGCTTCGGACGGTCTCGTGCGTTGGCTTGGCGATCCCGTGGCGCGTCTTGCCGCCAGCGATCATGTCATGCGTCCGCGCGTGCTGTTGCTTGCCGACGAGCAGTTGCAGGGCAATGCCCGCGAGCATGTGCTTGCCCGCATCGAGCGCTTCGTCAATCATCACATCTCGACCGTGCTGAAGCCGCTCGACGATCTTTCGCGTGCCGAGGATCTCGAAGGCCTTGCCAAGGGTCTGGCCTTCCAGCTCGTCGAAAATCTCGGCGTCATGTTCCGCCGCGACGTGGCCGATGACGTGAAATCGCTGGACCAGGAGGCGCGCGCCTCGATCCGTCGCCACGGCATCCGCTTCGGCGCCTATCACATCTTCATGCCGGCACTTCTGAAGCCGGCGCCGGCCGAACTCATCAGCCTGCTCTGGGCGCTGAAGAATGACGGCCTCGACAAGCCCGGTTACGGCGACCTCATCCCGGTTCTGGCCGCCGGCCGCACCTCGGTGGTCACCGATCCGTCCTTCGAGCGGACCTTCTATAAGCTGGCCGGGTTCCGGTTCCTCGGCAAGCGCGCCGTGCGCATCGATATCCTCGAGCGCCTGGCCGACCTCATCCGTCCGTTGCTGCAGTGGAAGCCGGGCACGACCAACCGTCCGGACGGCGCCTATGACGGCCGCCGCTTCACCGCGACGACGGCAATGCTGTCAATCCTCGGTGCCACGCCGGATGACATGGAAGAAATCCTGAAAGGTCTCGGCTACCGCGCTGATGCCGTGAAGGCCGAAGACGCAGCCGCCTTCCTGGCGTCGCAGGCGGGTGCAGCCGCACCGGCAGCAGTCGCGACGGATGCACCGGCGGAAGCCGCTGACCATGACGATGCGGATGCAGCCGGTGAAGAAGCGCAGGCTGCCGAGCAAGTTCCGGTTGCTGAGGCTGCTGTTGCGGAAACCGCTGAGGCTGATGTTGCCGAGGCTGCAGCCCCTGAAACTGCCGCTGAATCCGCCCCGGTCGCTGAGCCGGCAGAAGTGGTCGAAGCCAAGCCGGTTCTGCTGTGGCGTCCGGGCAGCCGCAACGACAACCAGCGTCAGGGCGGACGTCCGCAAGGCGATCGCCGTGGCGGTCAGAATCGCGCGCCCCAGGGCGAGGCCCGTCGCGAAGGCGGCGAGCAGCGCCGCGACGGCGAAGGCCGCCGTGAAGCGCGCGGCGACGATAACCGCAAGGGCGGTGGTGGCCGGCCGGATCGCAACCGGGGTCGTGACGGTGGTCGAGATGGTGGCAAGCCGCAGGGTGGTCAGCGTCACGAGAAGGGCGACCGTCAGGACCGCCCCGATCGCAACGACCGCGGCGGAAAGCCGCAGGCGGCCAAGTTCGAAGCCCGTCCGCCGCGCAAGGAAAAGCCGCTGGATCCGGATTCGCCCTTCGCCAAGCTCGCTGCGCTCAAGGAGCAGATGAAAAAGTAACGCCATGGCCGAAAAACAGCCCCAGTCCCTGCCGGTTTTCCGCCAGCGTCTCGACAAATGGCTGTTCTTCACGCGGCTCAGCAAATCCCGCTCGATCGCCCAGAAGGCGATCGAGGCCGGCGATATCAGGGTCAATGACGCCCGGATCACCCAACCTTCGCATACGGTAAAAACCGGTGACGTCGTGGTTTTCTCGTCTGACCGCCGCGACATGACTGTTCGTGTGCTGGCGCCCGGCAGCCGTCGTGGACCCTATGAGGAGGCCCGTCTTCTCTACGAAGACCTGACCCCGCCGATGATGCCGGGAGAGAAGCTCAGCACCTTCGATCAGGCCACGCGGGAGCGCGGCAGCGGCCGCCCGACCAAGAAGGAGCGCCGTGAGGTGGACCGGCTTCAGGGTTGGCAGGACGATTAGAAAACTGTCCCGCCACCTGCCGATTTGACGCATGGATTATTCTTGCAAAGGCAGGTCAAAGCCTTTACCTCACGGGGTAAATGAGCAGTCCTGCTGCGCCGCAAGAGGCGTCGGCGGGCTGATATCCTCAACGGATGCGGACAAGCGAGCTTAACGCCTTGTTGCTGTCTGCCATCACATGTGAGAAATCGCTGGAGTACCTCATGACGTATGTCGTGACCGACAATTGCATACGCTGCAAATATACAGATTGCGTGGAAGTGTGCCCGGTGGACTGCTTCTATGAAGGCGAGAACTTCCTTGTCATTCATCCCGACGAATGCATCGACTGCGGTGTCTGTGAGCCGGAATGTCCTGCGGGTGCGATCAAGCCGGATACCGAGCCGGGCCTGGACATGTGGCTGAAGGTCAACGCCGAATTCGCCACACAATGGCCCAATCTCACCGTCAAGCGTGACGAGATGCCGGAAGCCAAGGAAATGGATGGCGTCGCAGGCAAGTATGAGAAGTATTTTTCGCCGAAACCTGGTCAGGGCGACTGACGCGGCAGGGTTCCGAGGCAGCCGGTTACGGGTTGATTATCCCGGCTGCAAAAAATGGCGAAATTGGGAGAATCGTGGCTTAACCATGTCCGTGACGGACTGGTTGGGGTTCTTCCCCATTGTAAAGCAAATTATTGATTTCCGCAGTTTTTTATGATAGGGTCTGAATACTGATCCACATCGCGGCACTGCGCGTGCTCGAAAAACCATCACGAAAGCAAAAGAGTCCCACGGCGCGGTTGACCCCAAATACGCAACCTCTGTTGCATGTGTGTGATCGCCCCGCAGAAGATTGATTTGACGACCGTTGGAACGGATCAGCATGGAGTCACCCGACGGTGTCCCCGTCCATTCCGGGCCTGACTGACCCGGCCCCGGCGACCCCGCCGGGAGCGTAACAGGGAGTTTTTGAAACGAATGACGACCCAGCAGAAAAAATCTTCAACACGCCATGGATTCAAGACCGGTGAATCGATCGTTTACCCGGCCCACGGCGTTGGACAAATCGTCGCAATCGAAGAGCAGGTGGTTGCGGGCATGTCGCTCGAGCTGTTTGTGATCGATTTCGAGAAGGACAAGATGCGCCTCAAGGTGCCGGTTGCCAAGGCCGTCTCCATCGGCATGCGCAAGCTGTCCGAAACCGATTTCGTCGAGCGTGCATTGAAGGTCGTCCAGGGCAGGGCGCGTGTCAAGCGGACCATGTGGTCCCGCCGTGCGCAGGAATATGATGCCAAGATCAATTCCGGTGACCTGATCTCGATCGCCGAAGTCGTCCGCGACCTCTACCGTGCTGAAAACCAGCCGGAACAGTCCTATTCCGAACGCCAGCTTTACGAAGCTGCGCTTGATCGCATGGCGCGCGAAATCGCAGCCGTGAACAAGATGTCGGAAACGGAAGCTGTCCGCCTCGTCGAGGCCAACCTGAACAAGGGTCCGAAGCGCGGCAAGGCCGTCGAAGAAGACGATACTCAGGAAGAAGCTGCGTAAGCACCGGTTTCGGTGTTTGCATTCAAAAAGCCCTGTCAGTTCAATGACGGGGCTTTTTTCGTTTCATCGCTGAAGTCGTCGCACCGACCGGAAGCGTCCGCACGACCTGCCCTGACTGCGCACCCGTCATTTGGTGGAGCATACCCCCGTCAAAATCCAATCCCGTCAAGATCGGTAATCGCACAAAGATCGATAAAGCTGGTCTTCCTGCGGGCGAGACAGTCCGCGAACGCCGGAAGACTCTTCCCGCCATCATGCTATGCTGGCCGTCGAGGCGTCCTGCCGCGATCTGCCGGCACGGGGGACGATGCGATAACCGGCATTGGGAGGAGATCATGGCAGGAACTGTTTCTCTACATCCGTTACTGGACCGAGGCTTGCCCAAGGCTTCCGGAAGCTTCACAGGCGGCGTCCTGGTTTGCGAATGCGCCGACAGACCCGTGCGCGTCAAGGTCGATGGCGATGTTGCGCATAACCATGCCTGTGGCTGCACCAAATGCTGGAAACCGGCCGGCGCGACGTTGTCTGTCGTCGCCGTTGCCCCGCATGACAAGATCACCGTGCTGGAGAACGGCGACAAGCTCTATGTAGTCGACAAGGCGGCGCTGATCCAGCGCCATGCCTGCAAGGGCTGCGGCGTGCATATGTATGGACCGGTGGAGCGCGAACACCCGTTCCAAGGCTTGGACTTCATCCATCCGGAACGGTTCGAGCAGGATGGATGGTCGCCGCCCGGCTTTGCCGCCTTCGTTTCCTCGGTCATCGAAGCCGGAACAAACCCCGCTGACATGCCGGCGATCCGGGCGCGGCTGACGGAACTGGGGCTTACCCCATCCGATTGCCTGAACAACGCCCTGATGGACTATATCGCCGTCTGGACGGCCCAAAAAAGCGGCGTGCTGAAATCCTGATAACCGCGCCACAAAATGAAAAAGGGCGCAGCGACCGGTGTCGCTACGCCCTCGTATTTGATGCGAACCGGCCGCTTACGCAGCGCCGCGCGACTTTTCGAAACGCTTACGGTCGTTCGAGTCGAGGTACATCTTGCGCAGGCGGATGTTCTTTGGCGTCACTTCGACCAGTTCGTCGTCCTGGATCCAGGACAGCGCGCGGTCGAGCGTCATGCGGATCGGCGGGGTCAGCTTGACGGCTTCGTCCTTGCCCGACGCACGCATGTTGGTGAGCTTCTTGCCCTTCAGAACGTTGACTTCGAGATCGTTGTCGCGTGTGTGGATGCCGATGATCATGCCGGCATAAACCTTTTCGCCGGCTTCGATGATCATCGGGCCGCGGTCTTCCAGGTTGAACATGGCATAGGCCACCGATTCGCCGGCATCGTTGGAGAGCAGAACGCCCTGAACGCGGCCACCGATATCGCCCTTGTAGGGCTGGTAGTCGTTGAACAGACGGTTCATGATCGCCGTGCCGCGCGTGTCGGTCAAAAGTTCCGACTGATAGCCAATCAGGCCACGGGTCGGCGCCAGGAACTTCAGGCGAACGCGGTTGCCGCCGGACGGACGCAGCTCGGTCATCTCGGCCTTGCGTTCCGACATCTTCTGGACGACGACGCCGGAATGCTCTTCGTCGACGTCGATGACGACTTCCTCGATCGGCTCCAGCATCTGGCCGGTGGCTTCATCCTTGTGCATGACGACGCGCGGACGCGATACGGCAAGCTCGAAGCCTTCGCGACGCATGGTCTCGATCAGAACGGCCAGCTGCAATTCGCCACGGCCGGAGACGTAGAAAGAGTCCTTGCCTTCTGCTTCTTCGATCTTCAGCGCGACATTGCCTTCAGCTTCCTTGAACAGGCGGTCACGGATGACGCGGCTGGTGACCTTGTCGCCTTCGGTGCCGGCAAGCGGACTGTCGTTGACGATGAAGGACATGGTGACGGTCGGCGGGTCGATCGGCTGGGCGTGCAGCGCCTCGGTGACCGAGGGATCGCAGAACGTGTCGGCGACGGTGCCCTTGGACAGGCCGGCAATGGCGACGATGTCGCCTGCATGGGCTTCATCGATCGGCGTGCGCTCGATGCCGCGAAACGCGAGAATCTTCGAGATACGGCCGTTTTCGATCAGCTTGCCGTCCTGGCCGAGAACCTTGACGGCCTGGTTCGGCTTGATCGAACCGGAATGGATGCGGCCGGTGATGATACGGCCGAGGAAGGGGTTGGCTTCAAGGATCGTGCCGATCATGCGGAACGCGCCGTCCTCGTCGCCGACGCTCGGTTCCGGAACGTGCTTGAGCACGAGGTCGAGGAGCGGCGCGAGGCCTTCTTCCTTCGGACCTTCCGGATTGACGTTCATCCAGCCGTTGCGGCCCGAACCGTAGAGGATCGGGAAGTCGAGCTGTTCGTCGGTCGCGTCGAGATTGGCGAAGAGGTCGAAGACTTCGTTGATGACTTCTTCGTGGCGGCCGTCCGGACGGTCGATCTTGTTGATCGCGACGATCGGACGGAGACCGACCTTCAGCGCCTTGGAGACGACGAACTTGGTCTGCGGCATCGGGCCTTCGGAGCTATCGACCAGAACGATCGCGCCGTCCACCATCGACAGGATGCGCTCGACTTCACCGCCGAAGTCGGCGTGGCCGGGCGTATCGACGATGTTGATGCGGACGCCCTTCCAGTCGATCGAGGTGGCCTTGGCCAGGATGGTGATGCCGCGCTCTCTTTCGAGATCGTTACTGTCCATCATGCGCTCGGCTGTGCGCTGGTTGTCGCGGAAGGACCCCGACTGCTTCAGGAGTTCGTCGACGAGCGTGGTTTTCCCATGGTCAACGTGTGCGATGATCGCGATGTTGCGCATTTTCATGTTGTGAATCTCGGAGGTTTCGGGGCGTATCCGGTGCACGCCGCATGTTCAATGGCGCGCTCATACAGGTTTTTTTGCATTTGCGAAAGGGGGCCGGCCGCAAAGTCTTGAGAGACGGTAAATCCATGGGTGGCTTCACACCGAATTTCCGCCAGGAGACGGTCGAGCGCCACTTGGCACGAAATCTGCCGGACTGCTTCGCAGGCGCATCAGCATGGAAACGATGTCGGTCTTCGAATCGTTGACCGTGATACCAACGGTTTGATGACCGATCCCGTGACGCGATGGGCGTTTGTGCGATTTATTGACAATATCGTACACAAAGCTCAAGCTGTCCGGTAGTTCCTGGAGATCGGTCATGGCATCGGAAAGCATTCACGTGCGGGTCACGGGCGCCTTGCAGGCGCATGTCCAGCAGCAGATCGGCGAGGATGGCCTCTATGAAAATGCCAGCGAATATATCCGCGCACTGATCCGCCGCGATCTGCAGGGCCGGACTGAATCTTGGGACTGGCTGCAGAGAAAGCTTGAGCCAGCGCTCAGAGCGGACGAGGCGGATTATGTCGCTGTTTCCGCCGAGGACGTTATTCGCCGCAATACAGGCCGATAGATGAGCGGCTATCTCTTCTATCCACCGGCGGACGCAGTGCAGGACCGTATCTGGACGGATACGGTGGAACAATGGGGCGAGGCGCAGGCCGTCACTTATATTACCGGCCTGCATGCTCATCTGCAGAAATTATCGGAAACGAGAAGTCTCTGGCGCAAGCTGCCGCGCGACCTCGTCATCCCGGCCGGCCTCAAGACCGAGGCCTTCTTTAGCCGCTATGAACGGCATTACCTGTTCTTCCGGGTGCTTCCGAGCGCCAAGATCGGCGTCATGGCCATCCTGCATGACCGGATGGATATCCCCGTGCGGCTGCACGAGGATCTCACCAGCATCGACGACACGCTACGGGAAGAGTAGCGTTCTTCAGGCGTCCGAACCTGCCAGCTCTTCCGTTATCGCCAGGCCCTTCTTCGCCAACATCGCGTCCGGGCTGGGCAGCTTGCCACGGAAAGCCTTGTAGGCGTCCTCGGGATCGATGGCGCCGCCGACGGAATAGATGTTGTCCTTGAGCTTCCTTGCCGTTTCAGGGCTGAAAGCGTCGCCGGTTTCCTCGAAGGCGGCGAAGGCGTCGGCATCCAGTACTTCCGACCACATGTAGGAATAATAGCCGGCCGAATAGCCGCCGGCGAAGATGTGCTGGAAATGCGGTGAGGCGTGACGCATGACGAGCGACTTCGGAATGTCGAGTTCAGCCAGCACCTCGGCCTGAACCGCCATCGGATCATCGACGGCGTCGCGGGTGTGGAACTCCATGTCGACGATGGCCGAGGAGGTGAACTCCACCGTGTTAAAACCGGCATTGAAGGTACGCGCGGCCAATACCTTGTCGAGTAGGGCCTGCGGCATCGGCGCGCTGGTCTGGAAATGCACGGCATATTGCTTCAGGATCGCCGGGACCGTCAGCCAATGTTCATAGAGCTGCGAGGGAAGCTCGACGAAATCGCGCGAGACGGAGGTGCCGGAGACCGACGGGTAGGTGACGTCGGACAGCATGCCGTGCAGCGCATGGCCGAATTCGTGAAACAGCGTGCGGGCATCGTCCAGCGACAGCAGCGCCGGTTTTCCCTCGGCGGGTTTGGCGAAGTTGCAGACATTGTAGATGATCGGCAGTTCGCCGGTCCTGCCGTTCTTGAGCGGTAGCTTGTGCTGCGACTGGAAGGCGCTCATCCAGGCGCCGGACCGCTTCGAGTCGCGGGCGAAATAATCGCCCATGAACAGCGCAATCAATGTGTCGCCGGCATCGCGGATCTCGTACACCCGCACGTCCGGATGATAGGCGACGATGCCTTTCTTCTCTGTTGCCCGCAGGCCGAACAGCCGGTTTGCCACGTCGAAGCAAGCTTCGATGATCTTTTCGAGCTGCAGATAGGGCTTCAGTTCGGCTTCGGAAAAATTGAATTTCTGCGACCGGATGCGTTCGGCGTAGAAGCGCCAGTCCCAGGGCATGACATCGTGGTTCTTGCCGTCGTCAGTGATCAGGCGGGCGATATCGGCCTCCTCCTCGCGGGCGCGGTTCACCGCTTTTTTCCAGACGGCATGTAGCAGTTCGTTCACCGCAGTTGGTGTCTTGGCCATCGTGTTATCGAGCTTCAGTTCGGCGTAATTGCCATAGCCGAGCAGGCCGGCCATCTCGCTGCGCAGTGCCAGCGTCTCGCGGATGACGCCACGATTGTCGGTCTCGCCGGCATTCTCGCCACGGGCGACCCAAGCCTTGAACGCCTGTTCGCGCAGGTCACGGCGTTCGGAGAAGGTGAGAAAGGGTTCGATGATCGAGCGCGACAGCGTCACGGCATATTTGCCGTCCTGGCCCCGGTCGCGGGCGGCTGAGGCCATGGCATCGCGGAGAAAGTCGGGAAGTCCGGCGAGTTCCTGTTCGTCTGAAAGAATGAGCGACCAGGCCTTTTCATCGGCCAGCACGTTATGGCCGAACCGGGTGCTGAGGCCGGCAAGCTTCTCGTTGATGCCTGCCAGCTTTTCCTGCTCCGCCTTCGGCAGCTTGGCGCCGGACTTGACGAAGCCTTTCCAGTGACGCTCCAGCACGCGCGTCTGCTCAAGCGTCAGGCCGAGCTTTTCGCGGCCCTCCCACAGCGCGTCGATCCGGGCGAACAGGGAAGCGTTCATGCCGATCTTCGAATAATGCCGCGACATCTTGGGCGAGATGTCACGCTCCAACGCCTGGATCGTGTCATTGGTATGCGCGCCGGCCCGGTTCCAGAACAGCGAGGATACCCGCGACAGCGCATCGCCGGCGATTTCCAGCGCGATGATCGTATTGTCAAAAGTCGGGGTGTCGGGATTGCCGGCAATGGCGTCGATCTCTTGCTCATGCTCGGCAAGGGCAGCCTCGAAGGATGCAGCGAAGTCACCGTCATTGACCGCCTCGAAGCGGGGCAGGCCGTCCGGGCCGTTCCAGTCGGTGACGGCGGGGTTCAGCGCTGGGCTCAAAGTCATGGGTCAATCCTTTCGCATATCGTCTCTGGCCGCCAAAACGGCGGATGCTGCCGATGTTGTCGGCAGCGATTGTGGACATATCAAGATGGGGAGGTGGGCCTGATCGCCTTTTCGATCAAGGCTTCCTGACGCCGAAAAGGCCCGGTGCCGCATGCCAGACCGCCTGGACCGCAAAGCCCATGAACAAGAGGCCGGACAGCCGCACGATGGTGAGTTCATGCCTGCGGTAGAAGCGCCGGACGACGGAGGCGCCGATGATGCCGATGAGGATCACGTCGGCGGCGAGGAAACCGAGGAAGGAGACGCCAAGCAGCGCTGGCAGCGCGTCGAAATCGAGCGCATTCGACGAGCCGGCCAGCAGTGCCGTGAAGGTGGCGAGCGCCACCGGATAACCCTTGGGATTGGTCAGCCCGAAGATCAGGCCGCGGCGATAGGGGCGCTCGACCGTCATCACCGGCTGGTTGTCGCCGCGCGGCTTGGCGCGCAGCGCCGACCAGCCGATCCAGGCGAGATAAAAGCCGCAGAGAAGGCCAAGAATATCGAAAACCGTGCTGCCGATGGTCTTGGCGCCGACGATTGCGACCAACGCCAGCGTCGACCAGAGCAGATCACCCGCAAGATGCCCGCCCATGAACAGCGCGCCCGCCTTGCGGCCCTGACCGGCGCCGATGCCAAGCAGCGCCAGGAAGGCCGGACCCGGAATGAGAACATAGAGAAGGGCGGCCAGAAAAGCGCCGAAAAGCAGGGTCTGCGTCATGGGATCTCCTCGCGATGAAAGGCCATTCGATCCTGCGCAGGTGATTCCGTCAAGATGCGGCGGGACCAGGCAAAGGGCGATCGCATATGCAGCAGTCCCCTCCCCAACCCCTCCCCACAAGGGGGAGGGGCTTAGAGCATCGTTCCCTTAATACGCCCCATTCTGCTGGAAGGAATTTTGGCCAGAACCAAGGCGGCTGGCGAAAAGCGCAGCAGAAGCTGCGGTTGAGACGGCCACCGCCGGTAGTGGCCAAAATTCATCCAGCCCTTCGGGTTGGCTGAAAACGGCCGCCCACTGCGGCGGATGGCTGGACCGATGGATGTCGCATCGCTCTGCGCCATCCTTCTTGTGGATCGGACGTTTTGAGCCAACAGAATGGATCGTATTAAGGGAACGATGCTCTAACCTGCCGCCCGGTCCGTCTTCTGAAACGAGGACCGGCGGCCGGGTCTCTCCCCCCTTGTGGGGGAGATGGCCGACAGGCCAGAGGGGGTCTTTTTCCTTATACGATAGCCCTGAGACCAGACTGTCCCCGCCGCGCGCGGTACGAACTTACTTCGCTTCGGTCGCCTTCATGGCGTTGTCGAGATGCATGGAGCAGTCGTCCATCTTGCCGTCTTTCATCGCCATCTTGGCGCTGTCGACTTCCTGCATGGCCATCATCATCGCGTCCTTCTTCATCGGATCCGTCATGCCCTTGGCCATTTCCTCGGTTTTCATGATGGAAGCATCGTCGCAGGCGGTCATGCCGGCTGCGAAGGCCGGCGCGGACAGAGCGGAAACCAGGGCAGCAGCGGTCAGAAGTGTCTTGAACATGATATCTCTCCCAGTGGGCGGGGCATGATTGCCTCCGGGACGAACACTGCGCGTGGGATGCCAACACGGTCCATTCACGCGTCCGCGATGCACGACGTTGTCATCCTGCGTGCGGCGGCGTGATATTTTCGTGATCGTTTTATTAGGTTTTACTGCGATTGCTCTGTCGAGCTTGTTGGTCATGGCGCCGGATGATAAGTAAATCTTACGATAAACCGTGATCGCAACTGTATGGCTGTCAGACTTGAAACCGATACGATCGGCATGCTGCTCACCGACGTATCACGGCTGTTGCGCGGCGCCTTCGACCGGCGCATCACGGCGGCCAGCCTCGGCGTCACGCCGGGCGAGGCGCGGGCCCTGATCCAGGTCGGCGCAATGGGCGGCATCAAGCAGGCGGATATCGCCATCCGGATGGGTATCGAGCCGATGACGCTGTCGACCTATCTCGACCGCCTCGAAGGGCTGGGCCTTGTCGAGCGTGTCGCCGATCCTTGTGATCGGCGGGCGAAAAATGTCGTGGTGACCGAAAAGGCGGACCCGCTTCTCCTCAACATCCGCGACAATGTCCGTGCCCTGATGGACGAAATCACCGATGGGTTGGACACCGATGCGCGCGAGACCCTGCGGCTGAGCCTCCAAGACTTGCGCGACAATCTGCACCAGCTCGACCGCGGTGCCAGCCGAAAGACGGCCGAATGAACCTGCGCATGAGTGAACGCCGCACCAGCATGCTGGGTGCGCTGCTGGCGACGCTGGGGCCGATCTCCATGTCGATCTACACGCCGGCCATGCCGGAGCTGGTGCAGGCCTTTGTCACGACGGAATCGATGATCAAGCTGACGCTGTCGGTCTATTTCGGCGGCTTTTCGATCGCGCAACTGGTGGCCGGCCCGATGTCGGATGCCTTCGGGCGGAAGAAGGCGACGCTCGTCTTCGTCGGCATCAATCTGCTCGGCAGCCTGATCTGCGCCTTTGCACCCTCCGTCGAATGGCTGCTGGCCGGTCGGCTGATCCAGGGCATCGGCGCGTCGGTCGGCATGACGGTCGCACGGGCCATGGTCCGCGACCAGTTCGTCGGCGCCGAGGCCTCACGCATCATGAACCTGATCGGCATCATGCTGGCGATCGGCCCGGCCATGGCGCCAACCCTGGGCGGGCTGGCGCTGGCGACCGTCGGCTGGCAGTCGATCTTCTTCCTGCTGGTCGGCTTCGGGCTTCTTGTCATCTCCGCCGTTCTGCTCTTCATGCGGGAGACATCGACGCCGGATCCGCGCCGCGCAAGGCCGGGGCCGCTCCTGCAGGCCTATGGCCAACTGATCCGCGATCCGCGTTTCGTGGCGGCGGCGGTCGTGCTTGGCGGCTCGGTCGGCGCGCTTTATGCGCAATCGACCATGCTGTCCTTCATTCTGATCGACCGTGTCGGAATGTCCCCGACGGCATTCGGCATCGGCATGCTGATGCAGACCGGCTGCTATTTCGCCGGCTCGGTTGCCTTGCGCCTGACAGCCGCGCGGCTTGGCGGCGAAGGCTCGGTCCGGGTCGGGCTGGCGTGCTGCGGCATCGGTGGCCTGCTGATCGCACTCTCTGTCCATTTTCTCGAGCCGAGTTATCTCTCGGTCATGCTGCCCGTCGCCTTTTCCAGCTTCGGTATCGCCTTCCTCACCCCGCACATGACGACGGCGGCGCTACAATCCTTTCCTCACATCGCGGGCTCTGCCTCGGCTATGATGGGCTTCATCCAGATGGCCGGCGGCTTCCTCGGCGGGCTGGCGGCGGCGCTCCTTGGCACACCCTTCACCGCTTTCGGCCTGATCATCCCAGCCATGCTGTTCCTGTCGGTGGTGAGTTACATGCGGTTTGCCACGCTGACGTGGCGAGTGGCGCTGGATGGTGCGGGCGAATAGGCAGGGTCTGATTCCGAGGACGGAGCGTAGCCCTTCACTTTCCCTCATGCCCGCCCTTGTAGCCGGCGTCCAGCCGCCGCGCGTCCGCGCGGTGAGACGGCGGGTAATTTTCAAAGGATCTTTTGACCCGACGGACGTCGGGTCACTGGATGCCCGCCACCAGGGCGGGCATGAGGGAGATTGGATTTGTCGCTCAACCTACCAATGGGTTCATAACAAGAGACAAAAAAGCCCGCCATCCCTGCGAATGGCGGGCTATTGTCAGTGAAAAATGGCTTACTTGTCCCAATTACGGGCGGCCAGCGTGCGCAGTCGCAGTGCGTTCAGCTTGATGAAGCCGGCGGCGTCCTTCTGGTCGTAAGCGCCCTGGTCGTCCTCGAAGGTGACCAGCTTGTCGGAATAGAGCGACTTCGGCGATTCGCGGCCGATGACCATGACATTGCCCTTGTAGAGCTTCAGCGTCACTTCGCCCTCGACATGGTCCTGGCTCTTGTCGATCAGCGCCTGCAGCATTTCGCGCTCGGGCGAGAACCAGAAGCCGTAATAGATCAGTTCCGCATAGCGCGGCATGATCTCGTCCTTCAGATGCGCCGCACCCCGGTCGAGCGTGATGCTCTCGATGGCGCGGTGGGCAGCAAGCAGGATCGTGCCGCCGGGGGTCTCGTAGATGCCGCGCGACTTCATGCCGACGAAGCGGTTTTCCACCAGGTCGAGCCGGCCGATGCCGTTGTCGCGACCCAGCGCATTGAGCGCGGTCAGGATCGAGGCCGGGCTCATTTCCTTGCCGTCGATCGAGACCGCATCGCCCTTGCGGAAGCCGATCCTGACGGTGGTCGCCACATCCGGCGCCTCTTCCGGGGAAATGGTGCGCATATAGACATAGTTCGGCGCTTCGACGGCCGGGTCCTCGAGCACCTTGCCCTCGGAGGAGGAGTGCAGGAGATTGGCGTCGACCGAGAAGGGGGCCTCGCCCTTCTTGTCCTTGGCGACCGGAATCTGGTGTTTTTCTGCGAATTCCAGGAGGTCGGTGCGGCTCTTGAACGACCAGTCGCGCCAGGGGGCGATGATCTTGATATCGGGGTTCAGCGCATAGGCCGAAAGCTCGAAACGAACCTGGTCGTTGCCCTTGCCGGTGGCGCCATGAGCGATCGCGTCGGCGCCGGTCTCGCGGGCGATGTCGATCAGGTGCTTGGAGATCAGCGGCCGGGCGATCGAGGTGCCGAGCAGGTAGACGCCCTCATAGACGGCATTGGCGCGGAACATCGGGAAGACGAAATCCTTCACGAACTCCTCGCGGACATCCTTGATGTAGATTTCCTTGATGCCCATCATCTCGGCCTTCTTGCGGGCCGGTTCGAGCTCTTCGCCCTGGCCGAGATCGGCGGTAAAGGTCACCACTTCGGCGCCCAGCTCCGTCTGCAGCCATTTCAGGATGATCGAGGTGTCGAGACCGCCGGAATAGGCGAGAACGACCTTTTTCACTTGCTTTGCCATTTTGTCTGTCCGTCTTGTGCGAGAAGACGCGGATCCGCGCCGCCAGAAAATTCAGCGGCACTTTTAGCGAGATTGCCCGGCCGTGCAAGCCTTGTCACCCCGGAAGTGACGCCGAGCCGCATCATAGATGCCGTGCGGGGTCCATTCGCTGATGAAGGATACGCACAATCAGAATATCTTCCTGGTTCTCGCGATACCAGACCCGATGTGAGCCACACGAAATGACGAAATATCGAGATTTACCGACTGCTCTAACGGCGCGTCGGGTAGAATGCAGCAACAGAGACGAGCAAGCCTGTTCAAGCTCAGCGATGTAAGTTTCGGCCTGCTCCGGTCCCCACTGATCTTCGGTATAATCATAGATCTCATCGAGATCGGCCGCTGCCTTCGGAGAAAAGGCAAGCTGTTTCATCTGGCGCCGCGACGTGCGCGTTTTTGTTCAATGAACGCCTTGAAATCGAATTCCACCGGCTCGCCCGATTCCTCGCCTTCGATCAGCGCTGCCCGGAGCGCTTCAATCTTTGCATCGTCGTCGCGAAGCAGGCGAAGGCCGGCCTCGACGACGTCGTTCGCCGAGGCATAGTGTCCGGCGCGGACCTGCCGGTCCACGAAAGCGCCGAGCTCTTCATCCAGAACAATTTGCGCGTTCTTTGCCATGGAGAAATCCCATTGAATGCCGGGCTGCAATCTAGCATGGGCTATGATATCGAGACAATATCATCCCGCCGAAAGATAAAATCATGGATTTCCTGCCCAGCCTGCCGACGCTTCTCGCCTTCACCGCCGCGACGCTGTTGCTCGCTGCGACGCCGGGTCCCGACATGACGCTGTCGATCAGCCGGGCGCTCAGCCAGGGCAAGGCTGCGGCCTTTTTCATCGTTGTCGGCACCAGCCTCGGCTGCGTCGTGCATACGCTGCTCGTCGCCTTCGGCATTTCGGCGCTGATCACCGCTTCGCCGACCGCCTTCATGATCCTGAAGACCGGGGGTGCGGCCTATCTGTTCTGGCTGGCGGTTCAGGCGATCCGCTGTGGATCGACGCTTTCGGTCAAGAAGGTCGATGATACCGGCGCTTCGGCCATGGCCAATATCTCCACCGGACTCTGGGTCAACCTGCTCAATCCGAAGGTCATCATCTTCTTCATGACCTTCCTGCCGCAATTCGTCACCGCCCATGATCCGGCCGTAACGCAGAAGCTCCTGTTCCTCGGCTTCTTCTTCATCGTCGCGGCGATGCCGGTCAATGTGCTGGTCATCCTGACCGCCGACTGGCTGTCCTCATGGCTGCAGCGCAGGAAGAGCGTCATGCGCGCCATCGACTATACGTTCGCCGGCGTCTTCTCGATCTTCGCGGTGAAGATCCTGTTCACCCACGCGCGCTGACCGACGATCACCCGATCAGCAGCGCGTCGTCGTCCAGCGTCTGGCCGCGGATCTTGCGGAACATGGCGATGAGGTCTTCCACCTGCAGCGTCTTGCGGCTGTCCCCGGAGACATCGAGCACCACCTCGCCGGCATGCAGCATGATGGTGCGGTGGCCGAAATCCAGTGCCTGACGCATCGAATGGGTGACCATCAGCGCCGTCAGCTTGCGCTCCGAAACGATCTTCTGCGTCAGGTTCATGATGAACTCGGCCATGCCGGGGTCGAGTGCTGCCGTATGCTCGTCGAGCAGCAGGACTTCGGAACCCGCAAGCGTCGCCATGACCAGCGAAACCGCCTGCCGCTGGCCGCCGGAGAGAAGGTCCATGCGGTCCTTCATGCGATTTTCGAGGCCGAGATTGAGTTCGGCGATGCGTTCGCGGAAATGTTCGCGGCGCTTGGGGCCGAGTGCCGGCGTCAAGCCGCGGCTTTCGCCGCGCCGGGCAGCGAGCGCCAGGTTTTCCTCGATCGACAGGGCGCCGCAGCTGCCCGCCAGCGGATCCTGGAAGACGCGGGCAACGAGGCCGGCGCGGGCGGCGGTGCCCTTGCGGGTAACGTCGGTGCTGCCGATCGTGACGGTGCCTGCCGTCGGGATGACGTCGCCGGCGAGCACGCCGAGCACGGTGGATTTGCCGGCGCCGTTGGAGCCGATGACGGTGACGAAGGTGCCTTCCTCGACCGTCAGGCTGACCCCGTTCAGCGCCTGCTTCTGCAGCGGCGTTCCCTTGCCGAAGATGACCTGGATATCGTTTAGCTTGATCATGCGGCACCTCCGCGGCGCAGGCGGGGAAGAACGAGGGCGAAGGTGACGAGGGCCGCTGTGACCAGATTGAGATCGGAGGCCTGCAGGCCGAGCATATCGGTCGAGAGCGCCAGCTGAATAGCGATGCGGTAGAGGATCGAGCCAAGCACGCAGCCGATCAGCGCAATCAGGATGCCGCGAGCGCCGAGCAATGTTTCGCCGATGATGACGGCGGCGAGACCAACGACGATGGTACCGACACCCGAGGTCACGTCGGCAAAGCCGTTTGTCTGGGCAAACAACGCGCCGCCAAGCGCAACGAGCGCGTTCGAGATCGCCATGCCGAGATAGATCTGCCTGTTGGTATCGACGCCCTGCGCCCGGGCCATGCGGGCATTGGCGCCGGTCGCGCGCATGGCAAGGCCGGCGTCGCTTTCGAGGAAACGCCAGACGGCGATGACGGCGATCAGCGCGAGGATGCCGACGAACAGCGGCCGGACGTAAAAGTCGCGCAGGCCAAGCCCGTAGAAGGGCGACAGCATCGTGTCGGCATTGATCAGCGCCACGTTCGGCTTGCCCATGACCCGCAGGTTGACGGAAAACAGTGCGATCATTGTCAGGATCGAGGCGAGCAGATTGAGGATGCGGAAGCGGACATTGAGAATGGCCGTGACGATGCCGGCGGCGGCGCCCGCGACCATCGCGACGCCCGAGGCGATCCACGGATTGACGCCGGCAATGATCAGCACGGCGGCGACGGCCGCACCCAGCGGAAACGAACCATCGACGGTCAGATCGGGGAAATCGAGCACGCGAAAGGCAAGGAAGACACCGATGGCCACGAAGGCATAGACGAGCCCCAGTTCCACCGCTCCCCAGAAGGCAATTTGGCTCACCGCCGTGATCCTTTCGTTCAGTCATCGCCCCGATGGGACGCTGTTACCAGATAACACGAAAGCGCCCCCATCTTCGACAAGGGGCGCTTGTTGGATCTATATATCGAAAGTCCCCTCCCCAACCCCTCCCCACAAGGGGGAGGGGCTTAACCCAGCCGCACCGCCACACAAAATTGTCACCTTGCTCGAGGTGTCGTCGAGAGGTGGGACAGTGCGGCAGCCTAGCCCCTCCCCCTTGTGGGGAGGGTTGGGGAGGGGTTTTAAAACCTTACTCGATCACCTTCGTTGCGCGGCCAAGGACGCTTTCCGGGAAGGTCACGCCCATCTTGGCGGCGGCGGACTTGTTGATGACCAGGTCGGTGCCGGCCGCGACCTTGACGGGGATATCGCCGGGGTTCTCGCCCTTCAGGATGCGCACGACCACGTCGCCGGTCTGCTTGCCGACATCGTGGTAGTTGAAGCCGAGGGCGGCAACGGCGCCGCGCGCGACGGAATCGGTGTCGGCGGTGAAGAGCGGCAGCTTGGCTTCCTCGGCGACGGCGACAGCGCCTTCCAGCGCCGAGATGATCGTGTTGTCGGTCGGGATGTAAATCACGTCGGCGCGGCCGACGAGCGCGCGGGCGGCACCCTGGACTTCAGCCGACTTGGTGGCGGCGGATTCGACGATGGTCAGGCCGGCCTTCTCGGCTTCCGCCTTCAGCACGGCAAGCAGAGAAACGGAATTTGCCTCGCCGGAATTGTAGAGATAGCCGATCGACTTCACGTTCGGCAGGATTTCCTTGATCAGCGCGACATGTTCGGCAACCGGAGACAGGTCGGAAAGGCCGGTGACATTGCCGCCCGGCTTGTCCATGTCCTCGATCAATTGCGCGCCGAGCGGGTCGGACACGGCGGTGAAGACCACCGGAATATCGCGGGTCGAGGAGACGACCGCCTGCGCTGAAGGAGTCGAGATCGGCACGATGACACTGGGTGCTTCGCCGGCGAACTGGCGGGCGATCTGGGCTGCCGTCGCCGGGTTGCCCTGCGCGGATTCGTAGAGGAAGGTCAGGTTCTCGCCTTCCTTGTAGCCGGCAGCGGCGAGCGCTTCCTTGACGCCGTCACGCACGGCATCCAGCGCCGGGTGCTCGACGATGGCGGTGACCGCGACGGTGACGTCATCGGCCCGCGCGGGCATGGAAAGGGCGACGGTTGCCGCAAGAGCGAGCAGGATTGAACGCATGGTGTCCTCCAAAGACTGATTTTTGGGCAGTTTTAGGAAACCGGGACAGTTAAATCAATCGAATTGCAGGCGAGGAACCATCAAAATTGCTGATCAGTCCTCGCCGTGATTGGCGATCATCATCGCTTCGAACGCCATGCGATCGACCTTGCGCATGCGCTCGGAATCTGACTTCAGCTGGCCGCAGGCGGCAAGGATGTCGCGGCCGCGCGGGGTGCGGATCGGCGAGGCATAGCCGGCCGCGTTGATGAAATCGGCAAATTTCTCGATCTGTTCCCATTTCGAACACTGATAGTTCGTGCCGGGCCAGGGATTGAAGGGGATCAGGTTGATCTTGGCCGGAATGCCCTTCAGGAGGCGCACCAGTTCCTTGGCATCTTCCAGCGTGTCGTTGACGCCTTCGAGCATGACATATTCGAAGGTGATGCGGCGCGCATTCGACAGGCCCGGATATTTGCGGCAGGCGTCGAGCAGGTCCTTCAGCGGATATTTCTTGTTGATCGGCACCAGCATGTCGCGCAGGTCGTCCTTCACCGCATGCAGCGAGATCGCCAACATGACGCCGATTTCCTCGCCGGTGCGGAAGATTTCCGGAACGATGCCGGAGGTTGACAGCGTGACGCGGCGCTTGGAAAGCGACAGGCCGTCGCCATCTGTGGCGATCAGCAGCGCGGCCTTGACGTTTTCGAAATTGTAGAGCGGCTCGCCCATGCCCATCATCACCATATTGGTGACCTTGCGACCTTCATTGGGAACGATAGCACCGGCCGGCGTGTCCCGATCCGGGAAATCGCCCAGCCGGTCGCGGGCGAGAAGCAGTTGCGAGAGGATTTCCTCCGCCGTCAGGTTGCGCACCAGCTTCTGCGTGCCGGTATGACAGAAGGAACAGGTGAGCGTGCAGCCGACCTGGCTGGAGACGCAGAGCGTGCCGCGGCCTTCCTCAGGGATATAGACGGTCTCGATCTCGACAGGACGGCCGGCGCCGCGCGGTGGAAAGCGCAAGAGCCATTTGCGGGTGCCGTCGGTGGAAATCTGTTCCTCGACGATTTCGGGCCGCGCGATGGTAAAATGCACCTTCAAAAGCTCACGCATGTCCTTCGACACATTGGTCATGTGGTCGAAATCGGAAACGCCGCGTACATAGAGCCAATGCCAGAGCTGGCTCACCCGCATCTTGACCTGCTTGACCGGCACGCCGATCTCGGCCAGCGCTTTGCCCATGTCCTCGCGCGAAAGGCCGATCAGCGACGGCTTTTCAACGGCTATGCCAGGGCGGACGGGAGCCTTGACGGGGCGATCCAGGTTGAGTGCTTCAGTCGCGGCCATTCTCGCCATTTCCCATGTTCGAGATACGCAAGGTTCCGTTCAAGCGCCTGTGCCTGCCGTCGATGCGTAAATGCTGAGATCAGAGTTCGTTTGCCGCGCATCGGGATCGCCAGCGATCCCAGGATCGCTCAACGATCCGCGCGGTCATCGTTGTGGCGGCCTTTAGCATGGTTTTCGGCCTGCGTCACCCTCCGTAGGGTCAGGGCAGGATTGCAAAAAGGCAAAGCGTTAACGCCGAAAGGCCGGACGAGCCGGCCTTTCGAAATCACTGACCAGGCAGAGAAACCTTATTTGCAGTTCTCGATCTGCTTCAGCGCTGCCGAAATGCCCGATAGCGAGTAGGAATAGGCCGTCGGCGTACCCTTGCGCGACTTGGCCGCGACCGACATGGCTTTGCCGGACTTCATCGCGGCGACCAGCGCGGGCTCTTCAGCGGCGTTTTCCACCCAGGCGGAGTTGCCCTTGGTGAACATGACGAAGTCCTTGGCGTCGATGGTGACGGTGACCTTGGAATTTTCCTGCAGCGCATAGCCCATCATCGCCTGCGGTTCATAGGAGATGTTCTGGCCCGGGCGCTGCGAAACGAGGAAGAAGATATCGCCATGATCGACATTGGCCGGGCTCTTCTCCTTCGGAACCGAGAGAACGTAGCAGACCTTGCTGGCGCCGGACTGGTAGGAATAGGCGCCCCAGGCGTTGAACTGCTGAATGCGGGTCGGAGATTGCGCGGAAGCGACACCGGCAGTTGCGAGCATGAGTGCGATTGCGATGGTGATTTTTCTGAACTGCATCTTGTCCTGCCGGTTTCTTGAGCGCCAAAGCCCGTGGCATGTGCCGGGCAACGCATGGTCACGATTTGATTCATTTTGACTTAATTCAGGTTACCAAACCGTCAACATTCCTGAATTTGACTGAGCACCGCTTTAATACGGAACACATTGCGACGCAAACACCGCTCTGATTTCAGACTTGCGAGCAAGAACCTGAAGGTGAGCTTGTTCGATTTCGAACCTGAACGAAAACCCCGAAACGGTCCTGCAAGAGAGACCGCTGCACGCCTTATCGAGTTGCCGCCCGAAGAGCGTTTGCCCAATTCATTAAAGCGTGCTCGATATTTGTTTATGTCACAAAGAATCAGGCAAGAGTTTGACCTTTGATAAAAGCGCTGTACCTGTTGTGCAATCGTGCGAAATTGGGAAGGGGAGGCCATCAAGAGCGGAATGGATGTGGAGGCGAGACAGCATTTCGCAGACCTCGCCGTGGCCGTCGCAAGGAATCGTGACAAGGCAGCCTTCGCTGAACTCTTTGATTTCTTTGCCCCCCGGCTGAAATCCTTTCTGATGCGCCAGAATGCCAGTGCGACAGAGGCCGAGGAACTGGTCCAGGAGGTCATGGTTATTCTCTGGCAGAAGGCCCATCTCTATGATCCCGAAAAATCCTCGCTGTCGACCTGGCTTTTCCGCATTGCCCGCAATCGGCGCATCGACGCTGCGCGCCGCCAGCGCAATGACGAGCTTGACGCCAACGAGCCGCTTCTGCTGCCAACAGCGCCGCCGGCGCCCGATGATGTGCTGGAAAACCAGGATCGCGAGCAAATCGTTCGCGCCGCCCTGTCGATGCTGCCGGAGGAACAGGTCACCCTGATCCGGATGGCCTTCTTTTTCGGCCAGTCTCACTCCGAGATTTCAGCCGCCACCGGATTGCCGCTCGGCACGGTCAAATCGCGTATCCGGCTCGCCTTCGGCAAGCTGCGCGCGTTGCTGGAGCAGAACGGCGTGGAAAGTTCCGGTTAGCGGGTGCTTTTCGACGCCTCGCCGTGCAGGGCCTCGTCGGCCTTGAGGTAGTGATTTTCCTTGATCTGGCCGCTGATCGCCGCGAAGGCTGCCGTCAGAACGGCGATATCGTCGGAAAAACCGACCATGGCCAGGACATCCGGAATGAAATCGAACGGCAGGACGAAATAGGCCAGCGCGCCGAGCAGGATGCCGCGCGTGCGCATCGGCGTCGTCGGGTCCATGGCGCAATAATAGGCGGCGACGAGGTCGCGGCTGAATGGCACCTGGCGCATGGCGCGCTTCAGGGTCGGCCAGAAACGGCGCTCAACCTTGCGGGCCTTCGCCTCCTGCTCACTCTCCTCGCCCGGAAGCAGAATCTCGCCGATCTTGACGTCATCCATGTCTTTTGTCCCGTCTCTCATGGAAAATCATATGGGGAGCGATTGGCCTATTTCAAAGAGTGCTACTTCAGATGATCCGGCATGCGTCCGGCCGCCGCATGGTCCATCTTCGCCGCAAGCTTGAAGTCCAGCTCGGTCAATCCCTTGGAATCATGCGTGGTCAGCGTCACGTCCACCTTGTTGTAGACGTTGAACCATTCGGGATGGTGGTTGAGCTTTTCGGCCGAGATCGCGCACTCGGTCATGAAGCCGAAGGCCTCGACGAATGTCTTGAAGCGAAAGGCCTTCCAGATCGATGATCCGTCCTCCGAAAGCACCCAGCCTTCCATCTTGTGAAGGTTTTCGGCGACCGTTTCCGAGCTCAGCTTTTCCTGCTTCATCGTGATTCCCTCGCTATTGTCTGGCCGGTGCCGGATATTGCGGTTCCACAACGCGGCAGCGGCGGATAGGTTCAGGCTTGTGTCGCGAACCATCTGGATAGCATGAAACCTGTCAGAATTCTCTTCGTCTGTCTCGGCAATATCTGCCGCTCGCCGCTGGCAGAGGGCATTCTCCGATATCAGGCGCAGGATCGCCCGATCGAGGTCGATTCCGCTGGAACCGGCGGTTGGCATATTGGCGATCCACCCGACAGGCGCTCGATCGCGGTGGCAAGACGCCACGGCATCGACATTGCCGGCCAGCGCGGCCGCAAGGTTCATGTCGGCGATTTCGAGGATTTCGATCTGATCCTGGCCATGGACCGCAGCAATCTCGCCAATCTCAAGGCCTTGGCGCCGGCCGGATCAGCCGGCAAGGGGCATCTGTTCCTCGATTTCACGCTTGGGCAGGATCGAGATATTCCCGATCCCTATTACGAAGGCCCGGAAGGTTTCGAGACCGTCTACCACCTATTGTCGGAAGGATGCTCGTCGCTCGTCGGCAAGCTGGAGCGGCTTTCGTAAAGCGGGAAGACCTCTTCGGTCACATAAGGGCCGCCGCCGACGGAATCGCGCGACGACAGGAGCACGAAGCGCGAGACGGTGAAAGGGTTGGTATAGAAGCCGCCGCGCCCCGAGAGGTAGCGTACGACATCCTCGACGCGGGAGGATCTGAGCCGGCCGAGCGTCACGTGCGGCGTGAACTTGCGCGGATCGGCCGGCAGGCGAAGCCTCTGGCAGATGCGTTCGATTTCGGCCTGGAGGGCATAGAGTTCCGGCGGGTTGCTGACGCCGGCCCAGACGGAATGGGGTTTTTTCGATCCGAAGGCGCCGGTGCCGGTCAGTTGCAGCTGGAATTCCGGGCGTTCGATCCTGTCAAGCTGATCGACGATCTCGTCGGCGGTGCGATTGTCGACGTCGCCGATGAAGCGGAGTGTGATGTGGTAATTCTCCACATCGATCCAGCGGGCACCGGGTAGACCACCACGCAACAATGAAAGGCTCATCGCGGCATTACGCGGTATCTCGAGGGCGGTGAAAAGTCTCGGCATGTCGAGCTCCCCGAATCTCTTGGCAGATGCCTCAGCGAATCATGACCGGCGTCTGCACGCAATTACAATTTCGCACCTGCAATATTTATCCAATGCCATTAACAGTCTCTGAACAAGCGATTTTTTCTCGGACAGTTAACCTCCGGTCGAAAGCGAGCCGATGAATCGCTCGGCAATGGGCAGGAACCGGTCGACCATGACGCCGACGCCGGTGCCGTTCGGATGCATGCCATCCTCAAGCTGCGTACCGGCCACGCCGACCACCCCGTCGAGGAAGAACGGGTACATTTCGAGGCCATAGGTCTTGGCCAGTTCCGGATAGATCGGATTGAAGCGGCCGGCATAGTCGTCGCCCATGTTCGGCGGTGCCATGATCCCGACCAAAAGCACGGCGATGCCGCGCGATTTCAGCTTTTCAATCATCGCCACCAGGTTCTTGCGGCTTTCCTCCGGCGCGATCCCGCGCAGGGCGTCGTTGGCGCCCAGTTCCAGGATGACACCCTTGGTGCCATCCGGCACCGACCAGTCGATACGTGCAAGACCGCCCGACGTCGTGTCTCCGGAAACGCCGGCATTGCTGATCGTCACGTCATGACCCTTCTCGCGGAGGGCCTTTTCGAGACGGGCGGGAAAGGCGTCTTCCGGCGGCAGCTGGTAGCCGGCCATCAGGCTGTCGCCGAAACCGACGATATTGAGCGTCGCGCAGGCGCCTGCGGTCGCGGTCATCACAATTGTCGTGATCGCCAACAAAAATGTATGGAAACCTTTTATTCGCATGCCAGCGCCCTTAAATCGGTAAAAGTCAGCCGTTGCGGCCATTTCGATATTTTACATATAGGGTAATTTCCTTTGGCAAAAACCATGATCGACCTGAAAAATGCGGATCTGACCCTTGGGCAGGCCGCCGCTTCCGTTCATGTGCTGAAGGGCATGGATCTGACCATCGGCGCCGGGGAATCGGTCGGGATCGTCGGACCATCGGGCTCCGGCAAGTCGACATTGCTGATGGTTCTTGCCGGCCTCGAGCGGCTGGACAGCGGCGAAATCGTCATTGACGGCACGCCGCTGCATGGCCTGAGCGAGGACCGCGTCGCCGAATTCCGTGGCCGCAATATCGGCATCGTCTTTCAATCCTTTCACCTTATTCCGAACATGACGGCGCTGGAAAATGTCGCGGTGCCGCTCGAATTGGCGAATGTCCCGAATGCCTTCGAGATCGCCCGCAAGGAACTGGTTTCTGTCGGTCTCGGCGAGCGGCTGTCGCACTATCCGGGCCAGCTGTCCGGTGGCGAGCAGCAGCGCGTTGCCATCGCCCGGGCGCTGGCACCCTCGCCGAAGCTGCTGATCGCCGATGAACCGACCGGCAATCTCGATGCGGAAACCGGACGGCAGGTTGCCGATCTCATCTTCTCCAAGCAGGCCGAGCGCGACATGACGCTCATCCTGGTGACGCATGATGCGTCGCTTGCCACCCGTTGCTCGCGGCAGGTCCGCGTCCGCTCGGGCGAGATCGTCTCGGCGGGCGAAACCCAATCCTCGTCGCGCTCGCAGGCAGTCCCCGCATGAGTGTCGCTGCCGGAAGCGGTTTTCGTCTCGGGCTTGCCCTTCGCCTGGCGCTGCGCGAAATGCGCGGCGGGTTGAAGGGTTTCTATATCTTCCTCGCCTGCGTGGCCCTCGGCACCGCGGCGATCGCCGGGGTCAATTCCTTATCGCAGTCGATCACCGGTTCAATCGCCAGCCAGGGCCGCGAACTGCTGGCCGCCGACATTCGCTTCGAACTTAACAATCGCGTCGCCACGGATGAGGAAAAGGCTTTTATCGACAGTATGGGCACGGTTGCCGTGTCGTCCGGCCTGCGCTCGATGGCGCGGCTGCCGGATGGCTCCAATCAGGCGCTGGTCGAACTCAAGGCCGTCGATGGCGTCTATCCGCTTTACGGCACGCTCGAAAGCGAGCCGGCGGCGCCGCTTGCCGAGATGATCGCGAAGGACGGAGACGTCTATAACGCGCTTGCGGCACCGCTGTTGCTGGAGCGTCTCAACATCACGACCGGCGATGAAATCCTGCTCGGCAAGGCCCGGATTCGGGTGGCCGGCGTGATCAAGCGGGAGCCGGACGCCTTGTCCGAGGGCTTCGGTTTCGCGCCGCGCCTTCTGGTATCGGACGAGGCGCTGACGGCCTCGGGGCTTGTCCAGACCGGCAGCCTCGTCGAACATGTCTACAAGGTGAAGGTGGCTGATCCCGCAACCGTTCCGGCGCTTCGCAAGCAGGCGGAAGAGAAGTTTCCGCAGGCGGGGTGGTCGATCCGCACCAGTCAAAATGCCGCCCCGGCGCTGACGGCGAATATCACACGCTTCTCGCAGTTCCTCACCCTCGTCGGCCTGACGGCGCTGATCGTCGGGGGTGTCGGCGTCGCCAATGCGGTGCGCTCCTATCTCGATTCCAAGCGCGGCGTCATCGCCACGTTCAAATGCGTCGGCGCGCCGGCCTCGATGGTCACGACGATCTACCTCATGCAGATCCTGCTGATCGCACTGATCGGCATTGCCATCGGACTGGTGCTCGGCGCTTTCATTCCGTTCGTCGCCGCGCAGTTCCTGTCCGGCGTGCTGCCGGTCTCTACGGCGTTCCAGCTTTATCCCGGCGCTCTCGGGCTTGCCGCCCTGTTCGGTATCCTGACCGCGCTTGCCTTCGCCATCCTGCCGCTCGGTCGTGCCCGCGAAGTCCCGGCGACGGCGCTGTTCCGCGAGCAGGGCTTCGAGCGCGCTCGCCTTCCCTCCTGGCCCTATCTGCTTGCTGCTGCCATCTGCCTTGGTGCATTGGCCGGGCTTGCCATCTTCACGGCCTATGACCGGACGATCTCGCTCACCTTTCTCGGCGCCATCGCCTTCTCCTTCGTCGTGCTGCGCGGCGTCGCCATCCTGGTCGCGATGCTGGCACGCCGCGCGCCGCGGGTCAGTTCACCGGCGCTTCGTCTTGCCATCGGCAATATCCATCGCCCCGGCGCGCTGACGCCGTCGGTCGTGCTGTCGCTCGGTCTCGGCCTTGCCCTGCTGGTGACGCTTGCCCTGATCGACGGCAACCTGCGGCGCGAACTCACCGGCAACCTGCCGGAGCGCGCGCCGAACTTCTTCTTCGTCGATATCCAGGGCACCGAGGTCGAAGGATTTCGTGCGCTCTTGGACAAGAATTTTCCCGACGGCAAGGTCATCGAAGTGCCGATGCTGCGCGGCCGTATCCTTGCCTTCAACGGTCAGGACGTAACGAAGATGACCGTCCCGCCGGCCGGCCAATGGGTTTTGCGCGGCGATCGCGGCATTACCTATGCCAAGAACCGGCCGGAAAACTCGTCGCTGACGCAAGGCGAATGGTGGGCTCCGGACTATGCCGGCGAACCGCTGGTCTCGTTTTCGGCCGAGGAGGCAGGTGAACTCGGCCTGAAGATCGGCGATACGGTCACGGTCAATGTGCTCGGGCGCAACATCACCGCGCGGATTTCCAATTTCCGCAAGGTCGAGTGGGAATCGCTGTCGATCAATTTCGTCATGGTCTTTTCGCCGAACACCTTTGCCGGCGCGCCGCATGCCTGGCTTGCCACCGTCATCGATCCGAAGGCGACGGCCGAGCAGGAGGCGGCCGCGCTCAAGGCCGTGACCAACACCTATCCGACGATCACCAGCGTGCGCGTCAAGGATGCGCTCGATATCATCAACGTGCTGGTCGGCCAGCTGGCGACGGCCATCCGCGCCGCTGCCGCGGTGGCGCTGATCGCCTCCGTCCTGGTTCTCGCCGGTGCGCTTGCAGCAGGCAACCGGGCGCGAACCCATGATGCCGTGGTGCTGAAGACGCTGGGCGCGACGCGGGCGACGCTGATCCGCGCCTTCTGCTACGAATATGCCATTCTCGGGGCCTCGACGGCGATCTTCGCCCTGTTTGCCGGCGGCGTCGCGGCCTGGTTCGTGGTCAACAGGATCATGACGTTGCCCTCGTCCTTCCTGCCGGACGTGGCGTTCGGCACCATGGCCGTCGCCCTTGTCGTCACCGTCGGCTTCGGTCTGGCCGGCACCTGGAGGGTGCTCGGGCAGAAGGCCGCACCCGTTCTGCGAGAACTCTGAGGCGGCAGTTAACCGTTAACGTTATGCCGCAAAACCCTCCTGGAGCGGGTTTTCGTGCGATTCGGCGGCATGGCGGTCTTGTGCAAGTCATATTTCGACATCATATTCGTTTCAGGCATGCTGGAGCCCCGCAGCGGCGCCTGGGTCAAGTGGCTGGCACCTTCAGAGGATGCGCCCTTGCAGCCCGACACCGTAAACGTAACCGGGGCTTATATAGAGGAAACAATGGCTGATCTTAGAAACTACCAAACCCGAGTGTCGCCTGCCGGCGCACAGGCGGGGGCCGTAATCGATGAAGGTCTGCGCACCTATATGCTCAAGGTGTACAACCTGATGGCCCTTGGTCTGGCGATCACCGGTATCGCTGCCTTTGCCGCATTCCAGTTCGCATTTGCCGACGGACAGCTGACGGCGTTCGGTCAGGCGATCTACGTGAGCCCGCTGAAGTGGGTCATCATGCTCGCTCCGCTGGCGCTGGTGTTCTACATGAGCTTCCGCATCAATTCGATGAGCGTATCGGCTGCGCAGACCACATTCTGGGTCTATGCCGGTCTGATGGGTCTGTCGCTGTCGTCGATCTTCCTGGTCTATACCGGCCAGAGCATCACCCAGACGTTCTTCATCACGGCGGCGTCGTTCGGCGCCCTCTCGCTCTTCGGCTACACCACCAAGCGTGACCTGTCGGGCATGGGCTCGTTCCTGATGATGGGTCTGTTCGGCCTGATCATCGCCTCGATCGTCAACATCTTCCTCGGCTCGACCGCGCTGGAATTCGCGATCTCGGTCATCGGCGTTCTGATCTTCGCAGGCCTCACCGCCTACGATACCCAGAAGATCAAGGAAATGTACTATGAAGCAGATAGCACCGAGGCCGCCGGCCGCAAAGCCATCATGGGCGCGCTGACCCTCTATCTCGACTTCATCAACCTGTTCCTGTTCATGCTGCGTTTCCTCGGAAACCGCGAATAGTCCAAACAATCGGTCTGACGGAAAAGGCGGCTTCGGCCGCCTTCAGACTGCTGACAAACCCGTCGATTTTTCTCGGCGGGTTTTCTTGTTTGTGGAGTGCGCGCTCAGGTAGTGTTTGTGCGGCCGGGTAGTGTTATCCGAAGCGGGCCATGGCCTTATCCCCAGGCGGGCTTTGAAGCCTTGGTCATTGCGGTTGCGATCTTTTTGATGTTCTGCGCGGCGGCGGCGAGAAGGCATTGCCATCTGACTTTGATCAGGCCGCGGAAGCGTGCATAACGATGGCCGTGAAGCTGTTTGGCGTCGGCAAAGGAGCGCTCGACCGTCTCCTTTCGCCGCTTGTAAATCGCCTTGCCCCAAGGCGTCTTGCGATGAGCGTCTGTTCGCTCGCGGGCATCTTGCCAGACATGGCGGGTGATGGTGCGCTCTGCTTTGGCGTTAGAGGTGCAGGAGGCAAGCAGCGGGCAGTCACGGCAGAGGGCGGGGTCGGAGCCGTAATGCTTGTAGCCGGTGCGGTCGGTGGTGGCATAGGTCAGCAACTGGCCCTGAGGGCAGCGATAGCCGTCCGTCTCGGGCTCGTAGACGAACTTCGACTTGCGCATCATCCCGGCCTTGGGCGGTGTCGGGTTGCGATAGCCGGTCACTCCGAGGATGTCTCTGTCCTCCAGTCCCTTGGCGATGCCCGACGTGGCATAGCCCGCGTCGAGCCCCACCGCACCGACGTTGAAGTCGAAGCGCGCGCGCTGCCGGTCGAGGCGTTCGAGGTAGACGATGCTGTCATGCACATTGGCAGGTGTCACATGGGTGTCGGTGATGATGGCATGGCGGCCATCCACCGTGCGATGATCCAAGTAAAAGAAGCCCTTGGGCTTGCCGTCGCGCACCATATAGCCGCTGTCCGAGTCGGTGCGGCTGACCTTGGTTTCCTTCACCATAGGCTCGCGCTCTTTTTCCTTCAACGGCTTCTGGCCATGGGCGGCGCGCTCCGCCTCGATTGCCCGGTCGAGATCGGTCCAGTAGTCGGCGCGTGACTTGGCAATCATCTCCAAGTCGTACTTGCCCTTGTTGGCATTGGCCTTCAGATGCGTCGAATCCGTGTACAGCACCGTGCCATCGACCAGGCCGTGCCGGATCGCCTGCTCGACGATCGCATCGAAGATATCCTGCGCCACGTCGGTATCCTTGAAGCGACGGCGGCGGTTCTGCGACAGCGTCGAGGCATCAAAGACCGGGTCGGTCAGCTTCATCCGCAAGAACCACCGATAGGCGACGTTGACTTCGATCTCGCGCACCAACTGCCGCTCCGAGCGTATCCCGAACAGGTAGCCGATGAACAGCGCCTTGAACATGCAGGTCGGATCGAGGGCCGGCCGGCCGTTGTCGGCGCAGTAGTGCCCGGCAACGCGGTCATGGATGAAGGAGAAGTCGATCACCGCATCGATCTTGCGAAGCAGATGATCCTTTGGAACCAGCCCATCGAGCGTCACCATCTCGAGAGCCGTCTGTTCGGGAGCAGGTTTCTTCAACATGTCCCACTGAATCACAAACCCCTGGCTGTGGCCAGAGGTTTGTCAGCAGTCTGAAGGCGGCTTCGGCCGCCTTTTTTGTTGCCTGCATTTGCGCCGGGTTGATCGATTGGCGCCGATGTGGGAGGACGGGTTTGGATCTTTCCAGCCAGGCTTTCTAATGTCCTTCACCCTCCGTGACGCAACCCTTTCCGATATCCCGGCCATAACGGAGATCTACGAAGACTCGGTGCTGAACGGCGTCGCCTCCTATGAGATGACGCCGCCCGGCGAGGCGGAAATGACGGAGCGCTTCTCCACGATCATCGGCAACGGCTATCCCTATATCGCCGCCGTCGATCCAGAGGGTGCATTGCTCGGCTATGCCTACGCCTCGGCCTTTCGCACCCGAACGGCCTATCGGTTCATCGTCGAGGATTCGATCTATCTGGCGCCGGAAGCACGCGGGCAGAGGGTCGGCAAGGCGTTGCTGGCCGAGCTCATCCGTCGCTGCACGGCGCTCGGCTTTCGCCAGATGGTGGCCGTCATTGGCGGCGCGCATCCGGCCTCGGTCGCGGTGCATCGCGCGGCCGGTTTCGAGCATGGGGGATTGATGAAGGGCACCGGCTTCAAGCACGGCCGCTGGCTCGATACGATCATCATGCAACTCGCGCTCGGCGAGGGGACGACGACCGATCCGCAGCCGGATGTCTATCCGGACACGCTCTATCGCAAGTAAGACGGAAAAGACTCAGGTCTCGATGACCTTCAGCATTTTGTCGAACACTTTCAGCACCTGCTGTAGCTCGTGTCCGCGCTTCAGGATCATGCCGTTGGTGTTGATGACGCTGTAGGCACCCTGCTTTGCCGCCAGTTTGGGGTTCTTCTCGATGCGGAACAGCGGCATTTCGCCAGAGCGTTTGAACACCGAAAACACGGCCTTTTCTCGCAGATGGTCCATCGCGTAGTCGCGCCACTCGCCTTCGCCGACCATGCGGCCGTAGACCCTGAGGATCAGGTCGAGTTCCCTGCGATGGAAGGTAACGGGGAGTTGCTCCTGATTGCCGTTGCTGCTGCGATAGTCTTGCAGATGGACAACCACATTGGACGTTTGCTGCCTCTCGGAACGGGTCTCGCCTCGCGGCAAATCCGGCTGATCGGTCATCTGTACTCCGGCCTTGGTTTTGTGACAGGACCGTTACAGTGTGCCTGACCTTTGTCGAAATGCAAGCCGCAAGCGGACGCAGCGCACGCAGACTTTTTACAGCCTGCCGCATTTCAGCCCAAACCGCGCCCCATTTCGAATCGACACTCCCGACCGCCGACCTCAGGGCATCATCCCTTTCGTCGGCCTGCGCGTCTCATCGAACGCCGTTGTTGATTCGATGAGGTCGCAGTGGGAGTGCCTGGCCAATGCGCCTGTTCTGGCGCGGTCACTCCTCATGCCATAGTCGCGGCGACGCCCCGTCGTCGTCGAATATGGCCGGTTCGGTCCGGCATCTTCGAACCCTCAGCCCCAGCCCCTCGATGCTGCCGGGCCGAACCTGAAACCGTGCCTTCAGTTGGCGGCGTTGCCAGCCATGACGGTCGCCGCGCCGAGGATCGGACCGGGTGTCTCGTCGTCCTTCATCTTCTGCAAGAGCACGGCGCAACCGCCATTTTCGCCCTCTTTCAGGATGGAGGCCGGCAATACGAAGCTCGCCGGTTTGCCGTCCCACATGCCGATCGTCTGGATATCGCGAACCGCATGCCAGTAGGAAATCTTACGGCCGCTGTTTTCGCCCTTCTTGACATCGACGAACTGCTGGCGATTGAAATAGACGACCACGACATTGGCCTTGCCGTCGCCTGCGCCGATCTTGATGTCGATCTCGTCCTCACGCACCGCGGCATCGACCGGAACAGCCAAGCCCTTGCCGGCAATATTCATCGCTTCGAGCTTGCCGTTGATGCCCTTCAGGTCGGCGCCGTTGATATGATCGCGGCCGTTGAGCACGGCCTGGGGCGTGTAGACACCGTTGCGGCCCAGCATCTTGGCATAGGCATACTGCCGCGCGGTATTGTCCTTGGTCGCCAGCGTGTCGGCCCAGCCGAGATAGTTCCAGTAATCGACGTGATAGGCGAGCGCCACGACCTTGCCCTCGTCGATCAGCGACTTCAGCGCGGCATCGGCAGGCGGACAGGACGAGCAGCCCTGGCTGGTGAACAGTTCGACCACGCCCTGCTGTTCGCCGGCAGCGACGGGCAGCGCCACGAGGCCAAGGCCAAGGGCAAGCAGGATGCTGCGAACGGGACGTGATCCGGACATCGGAATTTCCATTTCAGTAGGCGGGCGGCTTTGCATTTGATGATCCTACATACGCCGGTCGGACTTCAACAGAAAGTCACGTTGGAGTGAGAAACGCGGCATCGGAAGGACAAGCCATTCATGCAAAAGCCGGGACTTTTTCAAGCCCCGGCTTCATGCTTTTCAATCCCGGATGGATCAGGCGGCGAGGTCGCGCAGAACGGTCTGCAGGATGCCGCCATTGTTCATGTAGGTTACCTCGTCGAGGGTATCGATGCGGCAAAGGATGTTGATTTCCTTCACCGTGCCATCGCCGTAGGTGATCTTGGCGATCTTCCACTCGCGCGGCTTGATGTCGCCTTCGAGACCGTCGATCTCGACGATCTCGTCACCCTTCAGGTTCAGCGAAGCCCAGGTCATGCCCTCTTCGAAGACGAAGGGAACGACGCCCATGCCGACCAGGTTCGAGCGATGGATACGCTCGAAGGACTGGGCGATGACAGCCTTGACGCCGAGCAGGTTGGTGCCCTTGGCAGCCCAGTCGCGCGACGAACCGTTGCCGTATTCGACGCCGGCGAAGATGACCAGCGGCGTGCCCTCGTCCTTGTACATCATGGCCGCGTCGTAGATCGACATCTCTTCCTTCGACGGATAGTGGATGGTGTAGCCACCTTCCTTGCCGTTGGGGCCGAGCATGTGGTTGCGGATGCGGATATTGGCGAAGGTGCCGCGCATCATGACTTCATGATTGCCGCGGCGCGTGCCGTACTGGTTGAAGTCCGCGACCGCGACGCCGTTCTCGGTGAGGTAGGCACCAGCCGGTGAGGCGGCCTTGATCGAACCGGCCGGGGAAATGTGGTCGGTGGTGATCTTGTCGCCGAACAGGCCCAGCACGCGGGCGCCCTTGATGTTCTTCAGGCCCGAGCCGGTCTTGCCCATGCCGACGAAGTAAGGCGGGTTTTGCACATAAGTGGAGTTATTGTCCCACGCATAGGTGTCGCCGTCCGGAATCTGCACGGCCTGCCAGTTTTCATCGCCCTTGAAGACGTCGGCATACTTGCTCTCGAACAATTCGCGGGTGACGTATTTCTGGATGAACTCCTGCACTTCGGCAGAGGTTGGCCAGACGTCCTTGAGAAAGACCGGATTTCCATCGCTACCGATGCCCAGCGGCTCCGTGGTCAGGTCCTTCCGCACCGTGCCGGCGAGCGCATAGGCAACGACGAGCGGCGGCGAAGCGAGGTAGTTGGCCTGGACGTCGGGCGAGATACGGCCTTCGAAGTTGCGGTTGCCCGAAAGCACGCCCGAAACGATGAGGCCCTTGTCGTTGATCGTCTTGGAGATCGGTGCCGGCAGCGGGCCGGAATTGCCGATGCAGGTGGTGCAGCCGAAGCCGACGAGGTTGAAGCCGAGCGCGTCGAGCGAGGTCTGCAGGCCGGACTTGGCGAGATATTCGCCGACGACCTGCGATCCCGGAGCCAGCGACGTCTTTACCCACGGTGCCGACTTCAGTCCCTTGGCAACGGCGTTGCGGGCGAGCAGGCCGGCAGCGATCAGGACGCTCGGATTGGAGGTGTTGGTGCAGGACGTGATGGCAGCAATCGCCACGTCGCCGTGGCCGAGGTCGAAATCGGTGCCTTCGACCGCATAGCGGTTTTCCAGCTGGCCCGGCTTCTTGTACTCGGTGTCCATCGAACCGGCGAAGCCGGAGGCGATGTTTTCCAGCGGGATGCGGCCTTCCGGACGCTTCGGGCCAGCCATCGAGGGCACGACATCGCCCAAGTCGAGTTCCAGCGTATCGGTGAAGACGAGGTCGGAGCCGTCATTATCGCGCCACATGCCCTGCGCCTTCGAATAGGCTTCGACGAGCGCGATGCGGTCCTTGGTGCGGCCGGACATGTTGAGGTAGTTGACGGTTTCGGCATCGACCGGGAAGAAGCCGCAGGTCGCGCCATATTCGGGACCCATATTGCCGATCGTGGCGCGGTCGGCGACCGGCATGTTGTCCATGCCCGGGCCGAAGAATTCGACGAATTTCGAAACGACGCCCTTCTTGCGCAGCATCTGCACGACGGTGAGCACGAGGTCGGTCGCGGTGACGCCTTCCTTCAGCTTGCCGGTCAGCTTGAAGCCGATGACCTCGGGCAGCAGCATGGACACCGGCTGGCCGAGCATCGAGGCTTCCGCTTCGATACCGCCGACGCCCCAGCCGAGAACGCCCAAGCCGTTGATCATCGTGGTGTGCGAATCGGTGCCGACGCAAGTATCGGGATAAGCGACGGTTTCGCCGTCTTCCTCGTTGGTCCAGACGGTCTGGCCGAGATATTCGAAGTTCACCTGGTGACAGATGCCGGTGCCCGGAGGAACGACGCGAAAATTCTTGAAGGCCTGCTGGCCCCATTTCAGGAAGCGGTAGCGCTCGCCGTTGCGCTGGTATTCCAGCTCGACATTGCGGGCAAAGGCGGTCGGCGTGCCGAATTCGTCGACGATGACCGAGTGGTCGATGACGAGGTCGACGGGAACGAGCGGGTTGATCTTTTCCGGATCGCCACCGAGCGACTTGATGCCGTCGCGCATGGCTGCGAGGTCGACGACGGCCGGAACGCCGGTGAAGTCCTGCATCAGGACGCGAGCCGGGCGATAGGCGATTTCAGCCTCGGTCAGGCCCTTGTTGCTGAGCCATGCGGCGACCGACAGGATCTGATCCTTGGTCACGGACACGCCGTCTTCGAAACGCAACAGGTTCTCGAGCAGAACCTTCATCGAGTAGGGCAGCTTCGAGACGCCGGGAAGGCCGTTCGCCTCGGCTTTCGGCAGGCTGAAATAGACATAATCTTTGCCGTTGACCGAAAGCGTCGACCGACAATTGAAACTGTCAAGGGATTTGGACACTGGATACCCCGTTCCGTTTGATCGCCAAAACCTGACGTACGAACGCCCGAAGCGCATGGGATGCGCGATATGGGATGCGGGTACGGCCATTTCCGCTGTCCGTACGTGGATATCATTCCATGTTCGGCGCTAGGATGAAATTCACGCCGACCGCTGGCGTGTTGCGGCGGTTATAGATAATTTCTGGAGATCGTGCCAGACCGGACGCGACCAATTTGATACAATTTTTTTGCATGCGACGAACGTCGTAAAGGGAATGTGAATGCCGATCAGCCTCGTCGTCGAAGGCCTCAGTGCGAAGCGCGGCGAGGACCTGATTTTCAACGATATTTCCTTCGTTCTCACCGCCGGCGAGGCGCTTGTCGTGACCGGTGCGAACGGCTCCGGAAAATCGACCCTGCTGCGGGTTCTGGCGGGGCTTCTGGCCGCCGAATCCGGCACCGTCCGGGTCTCAGGAAGCACTGCGGAAATCGGTCATGCGCGCGAGGCCTGCCATTATCTCGGCCACCGCAATGCGATGAAGCGCGAACTGACCGTCGCCGAAAATCTCTCGTTCTGGAAATCCTTCATGGGTGATTCGGCGGGTGGCACTGGAACCGGTATCGAGGAGGCAACGGAAGCGCTCGGGCTCGGCGGCATTTCGCACCTGCCGTTCGGTTATCTCTCCGCCGGCCAGCAGCGCCGCATGGCCATGGCCAAGCTCCTCGTTTCCTTCCGCCCCATCTGGCTGCTCGACGAGCCGACAGCGGCGCTGGACGCCAATGCCGACCGGCTGTTCGCCGGCCTGGTGAAGCGCCATCTCGGCTCCGGCGGCATCGCCGTGGCAGCGACGCACCAGCCGCTCAGCGTGGAGGCGCGGGAACTGCGGATGACGGGGTTTACGGGTGTTGGGGAGGGCGTGTGGTGATGTCCGTGTTTGCCGCATTCACCCCCCTCTGTCACTTCGTGACATCTCCCCCTCAAGGGGCAGGGCAATCGCATATGGAAAAAGACCCCCTCTGGCCTGTCGGCCATCTCCCCCACAAGGGGGGAGAGACCCAGCCGCCGGCCCTCGTTTCAAACGATGGACGGGGCGGCGGGTTAAGCCCCTCCCCCTTGTGGGGAGGGGTTGGGGAGGGGATTTTTCCATATGCGATTGCCCTGCCCCTTGAGGGGGAGATGTCGGCGTCGCCGACAGAGGGGGGTAAGACTCCCCGGATGCAGAGGACTCAAGCATGACCGCCCTCTTCCTCCGCGATCTCAAACTGTCCGTGCGCGCCGGCGGCGGGGCGTTGATCGGCGTCTTGTTCTTCATGACCGTGGTCGCCGTCGTGCCGTTTGCCGTCGGGCCGGATCTCAATCTCCTGTCGCGGATCGGGCCGGCGATCCTGTGGATCGGCGCGCTGCTTGCCTCGCTGCTGGGGCTCGACCGGCTGTTCCAGGCCGAGCGGGACGACGGGTCGCTCGACCTGATGCTGATGCAGGAGACGCCGCTGGTCCTGACCGTGCTCGTTAAATGCCTAGCGCACTGGACGGCGACGGGGTTGCCGCTGGTGATCGCATCGCCGCTGCTCGGGCTGTTCATGAACATGAGCGAGGTGGCGATCGGTGCGACCGCACTGACTCTGCTGCTCGGTACGCCGGCGATCACCTTCATAGGTGCTGCCGGCGCGGCGGTGGCGGTGACACTGCCGCGCGGCGGACTTCTGGTGTCGATCCTCGTCCTGCCGCTTGCCATCCCCGTCCTGATCTTCGGCGTCAGCGCCGCCTATGCCGCCGTTCAGGATCCGGCCCCATTCCTGCCGCCCGTCCTGATCCTCATAGCCGTCACCCTGTTCTTCGCCGTCATCGGCCCGCTCGCCGCGGCCCTTGCACTCCGGGCCGCGTCGGACTAGGACCAACCGCCATTCAGCCCATGCCGGCCTGCAAATGGCGCTTCTCCGAGCTTCCGGTGCTCACGTACTTTAAGTACGCTCCGCTCCGGTCTCGGAAAATCGCCATTTTCGACTCGGCCTGAGCTGAATGACGATTGGTCCCAAGAATGAATGGGCGGTTCGCATGCATGCGACACGCGGCGCTCTGACGCAAATGTGATAGCCTTCCCTTCATTGAAGAGAAGCGCGCTACACGTTAAAGAACCATCATGAGCGAAAACAGTCTGGCCATCCGCAAGTTCAGCGACCTTGCCAATCCCACCCGGTTCCTGGCCCTGGCAGGGCGTGTGTTGCCGTGGTTTGCCGGGGTGACGGCGCTGCTGTTTGCCATCGGCCTCTATCTCTCCTTCACCACCGAGGGCGATTATCAGCAGGGTGAGACGGTGCGCATCATGTATGTGCACGTACCGTCCGCCTGGCTGTCGATGATGTGCTATTCGGTGATGGCGATCTCGGCGCTCGGTACGCTGGTCTGGCGCCACCCGCTGGCCGATGTTTCCGCCCGTGCCGCCGCCCCGATCGGTGCTGCGTTTACGTTCCTGGCTCTGGTCACCGGTTCGCTCTGGGGCAAGCCGATGTGGGGCACCTGGTGGGTCTGGGATGCGCGGTTGACCTCGGTCTTCGTCCTCTTCCTGATGTATCTCGGGCTGATCGCGCTCAACCGGGCGATCGACGAGCCGGCCAAGGCGTCCAAGGTTTCGGCCGTGCTGATCCTTGTCGGTTTCGTCAATATCCCGATCATCAAGTTTTCCGTCGAGTGGTGGAACACGCTGCACCAGCCGGCCAGCGTCATGCGGCTGGATGGCCCGACGATCGATCCGGAATTTCTGTGGCCACTGCTGATGATGGCGATCGCCTTCACGCTTCTGTTCTTCACCCTGCATATCGCCGCCATGCGCAACGAGATCTGGCGTCGCCGCGTGACCTCGATGCGCCGGCAGGCGGCCCGCACCGCTGGCCGGGAGGCTTGACGCCATGATGACCCATACCGCCTATGTCCTTGCCAGCTACGGCATTGCCGCGGTGACAGTGCTTTCCCTCATCCTCTGGGTGCTGGTCGATGGCCGGTCGCGCCGCCGGGAACTGCAGGCGCTGGAAGCCGCCGGCATTCGCCGCCGCTCGGCTCCAGCAGGAGACGCACAATGAACCTCGAAACGCCGGCCGACCCGGAGCATGGCCGTCCCGGCAAGATGCGGTTTGCCCTTGCTGCCCTGCCGCTCGTCATCTTCGCGGCGCTTGCCGCGATCTTCTGGAGCCAACTCGGTTCTGGCCGCAACATAACCGAAATTCCGTCCGCCCTGATCGGCACCAAAGCGCCGTCTCTGGCCATGCCCGCGCTCGAAGGCGCGACCTTCAATGGGGCGCCGATGCCGGCGCTGACCGACGCTGCCATCAAGGGCAAGCTGACGCTGGTCAATGTCTGGGCCTCCTGGTGCGTGCCCTGCCGCGAGGAGAATCCCCTCATCCTCCAACTGTCCAAGGATCCCCGTCTGACGGTGGTCGGCATCAACTACAAGGACAAGACCGAGAACGCACTGCGCTTCCTCGGCGAACTCGGCAATCCCTTTTCCGCCATCGGCGTCGATCCGCGCGGCAAGGCGGCAATCGACTGGGGCGTCTACGGTATTCCGGAATCCTATCTCGTCGATGCGAGCGGCACCATCGTCTACAAGCGTGTCGGTCCGTTCGACGAACGCAGCCTGAGGGACGGCCTTTACCCGGCGATCGAAAAGGCCATGGCGGTCACCAATTGAGGCTGCGCGGACCGAGGGTCTTGCGCTTGGCCGGAACATGAATGCGGGAATGAGCAAGATGACCCAATCAACCTACGTCTTCACGCCCGAGCCGATCCCGACCATGCCGGTCGCGGGAACGGATGCGCTCTTTCCTGTTCACCGCATCTATTGCGTCGGCCGCAATTTCGCCGACCATGCCATCGAGATGGGGCACGATCCGAACAAGGAGCCGCCGTTCTTCTTCCAGAAGAACCCCGATACGCTGGTGCCTCCGGGCAGCGATTTCCCCTATCCGAGCGAAAGCCGCGATGTGCATCACGAGGTCGAACTGATCGTGGCGCTCGGCAAGGGCGGTATCGATATTCCCGTCGAAAGTGCCCTCGATCATGTCTTCGGTTATGCCGTCGGGCTCGACATGACCCGGCGTGACCTGCAGGCCGAGGCGAAGAAGGCCGGACGGCCGTGGGAAACCGCCAAGGCCTTCGAGGCATCGGCGCCCTGCGGCATTCTGCATCCGGTATCAGAGGTGGGACATCCGGCCGCTGGTGCCATCTGGCTGGAGGTCAATGGAGAACTGCGCCAGAACGGCGATCTCAACCAGATGCTCTGGAAAGTGCCGGAAATGATTGCCTCCTTGTCTCGTCTGTTCGAACTGAAGGCCGGAGACCTGATCTTCTCCGGCACGCCCGCCGGCGTCGGCGCGGTCGTCACGGGGGACGAAATGGTCGGCCATGTGGATGGCGTCGATACGATTACCGTCCGGGTCGCCTGATCAGAGGCCGCCCTGCCAAGTCTTCACCGCGTCCAGCGGATAGACCAGCATCAGCACGTTGAGCGTCAGGTTGTCGCGGATCAGCCAGCCGGTGAAGAGTTCGAAGAAGATGGCGATGACGACGGTAACGGCGACCGGAGCGCGGGCGGCGAAGAAGAAGCCGAGTGCCATGAAGACCGTATCCATCACCGAGTTGAGAATGCTGTCGCCGTAATAGTCGAGCGAGATTGTCGCCGTGCGGTAGCGGTCGATGATAACAGGGGAGTTTTCGAGGATTTCCCAACCGGATTCGATGACGAGCGCTAGGAGCAGCTTGGCCGCCAGCGGCTTGCCGCGCAGCACGAAATGGGCAAGGGCGTAGAACAGGAAGCCGTGGATGATATGCGACGGCGTGTACCAGTCGGCGAGGTGCTGGGAATTGCCCGGACTGTTCACCACCGGCTCGAACAGCTTGATGTAGCCGCAGGTGCAGATCGGCGTGCGGCCGGCCCAATATTCGGCGATGATCTGCGCCAGTACGACGGCGGCGCAGGCGATCAGCCAGATCGTCGTTGCGCGAGGCGCGCGATTTTCCGCCGGGATCAGCGTCGTCACGCGGGCGTGTCCTGTTCCAGCGAATGTTTCATGATCACCGGCATCTGCGACAGCGTGAACAGGATGGTGATCGGCATGGTGCCCCAGACCTTGAAGGCGACCCAGAAATCGGTCGAGAAATTGCGCCAGACCACTTCGTTGAGCACCGCCAGGAACAGGAAGAAAATCCCCCAGCGGAGGGTGAGCTTGCGCCAGCCGTCTTCATCGAGCTTGAAGGCCGTGTGGAAGACATAGCCGAGCAGCGATTTTCCGAACAGCAGGCCGCCGAGCAGGATGACGCCGAACAGCGTGTTGATGATCGTCGGCTTGATCTTGATGAACGTGTCGTTCTGCAAATAGAGCGTGAAGGCGCCCATCACGAAGACGACGACGCCGGAGATCAGCGGCATCATCGGCAGGGTGCGGGTAAGGATCCAGGAGGCGGTCAGCGCGATCGCGGTTGCTGCCATGAACAGGCCGGTGGCGATGAAGATCGGGCCGCCGAGTTCGGTCAGCGCCGGAAAATGCTGGCCCAGCCATTCGCCGCGCGAATTGGCGAAGAAGAAGACCACCAGAGGGCCGAGTTCCAGCGCCATCTTGAGCAGCGGGCTGATTTCCTTGCGCGGCTTGACCGCCTCGATCGATGACATTCTGTCGTTCCTAAAGTGCCTGCTCGGTGGGGCTGTCTGAGTGTTTGCCCCGTATGCGGGATTGCTTCTCTCGCCGTCATCCTCGGGCTTGACCCGAGGATCCATCCGCGTTTCGGCATTTGATCGTTCAATGTTCAGTTCGGTGTCGGGATCCTCGGGTCAAGCCCGAGGATGACGGAGTTCCGAGCAACCTATAACATCAGCAAAACGGCAAAACTACGGGGTCAATGGGCAATGCCGGCAATCGCTTCGGCGAAGTCCTTGGCCTCGAACGGTTCGAGATCGTCGACGCCCTCGCCTACGCCGATGAAATAGACCGGCAGCTTGTGCTTGGCCGAGATCGCGACGAGAATACCGCCGCGCGCGGTGCCGTCGAGCTTGGTCATGATCAGGCCGTTGACGCCGGCGACGTTACGGAAGATCTCCACCTGGTTCAGCGCGTTCTGGCCAGTCGTGGCATCCAGCGTCTGCAGCACGGTGTGCGGCGCATCCGGATCGAGCTTGCCGAGCACGCGGACGATCTTTTCCAGTTCCGCCATCAGCTCCGTGCGGTTCTGCAGACGGCCGGCGGTGTCGATGATCAGCACGTCGGCCTTCTTCAGCTTCGCCTGCTCGAAGGCCTCATAGGCGAGACCCGCCGCATCGGCGCCGAGCTTGGAGGAGACGATGTCGGATTTCGTCCGCTCGGCCCAGATCTTCAGTTGCTCGATCGCTGCCGCGCGAAACGTGTCGCCGGCGGCGAGCATGACCTTGAGGCCGGCGCCCGACAGCTTCGCCGCGAGCTTGCCGATCGTCGTCGTCTTGCCGGTGCCGTTGACGCCGACGACGAGGATGACATGCGGTTTGTGGGACAGATCGAGCTGCAAGGGCTTGGCGACCGGCGCCAGCACCTTGGTGATCTCGGTCGCCATGATCCGGGTGACGTCCTCGCCCGTCACATCCTTGCCATAGCGCTCGGAGGCCAGCGTATCGGTGACGCGCAGGGCCGTCTCGACGCCGAGATCGGCCTGGATCAGCAGGTCTTCCAGATCCTGCAGCGTCTCGTCATCCAGCTTGCGCTTGGTGAAGAGCGCGGTGATCTGGCCGGTCAGCTGCGAGGAGGTGCGCGACAGTCCCTGCCGCAGGCGCTGGAACCAGGTGAGCTTTTGCTTCGGTGCTTCAGCTGCAGGCTCGGCGACGGCGCGGCCGGTGGCGAAGCCTTTGGGGAGGGCGATTTCGGCGGCGGTCTTTGCCGGGAGCTCTTCATCGGCTTCCGCGAATGGGGCTGGCTTACCCCCCTCTGCCCTGTCGGGCATCTCCCCCTCAAGGGGGGAGATTGGCTGTGGCGCGCTCTCGTCGAGATTGCTGACTGTCGGGAGTGCCGAAAGCTCACCCCCCTCTGTCGGCTCCGCCGACATCTCCCCCACAGGGGGGGAGATCAGATCCGGAGCTACGTCCGCCGTCTCAATCGACAGTTCCTCTTCAGAAGAAGGTTCGGCAATCTCCTTCTGATCTCCCCCCCTGTGGGGGAGATGTCCCAACGGGACAGAGGGGGGTATGGAGCTGTCGGCAAGCGCAGAAGTCTCGATCGCCTCAGACGTTTCATTTTCGGCAGCAGCTTCCGCCTCCAGCAGCGACAGCGGTACCAGACCGATATCGCCGATCTCTTCAACGGCGGGCAGGATGGCGGCGGTGTCGTCCACGCTGTCGGCGGCTTCCGTCTCGAATTCCAACGTGTCGGCCGTATCGGCGACGGGGCCGCCGGCGGTTTCCATTTCCTGCGACAGGACCGGGTCGGTGGCGAGGGGGAGGTCCTCGGTGCGCGAATGCGGCTCGAGTTCGGCTTCGATCGCCCGGGACTCAGCCGGGGTGAAGACCGCTTCGGCATCATCCATCACGGTATCGGCCGCTGGGGTCGCGGCGGGCGCGTCTTCCACCGGCTTGTCCTTGCCGAAGGTGAAGACCTTTTTCAGAAAGCTCAGCGCCATTGGGTATCCGTGAAACTCAGGCCGCTCTGGCGGCCGTCAGTTGAAGAGTGAGATGCTTGCCGTCGTGGCCGGTGATGACGGCTTCGATCATATCGCGTGGCTTCAGCCCAGGGACTGCGGCGAGCGTGAAATTTTCCGTGTGCGCCAAGCCGTTGTTCTCGACGAGCAGGCTTTGCTGGGTTCCGACCATGCTGTCAAGATGGACCTGATGCAGCCGAAGTCCAGTGGCGCGCAGCCGGGCGGCGCGTTCCTTTACCAACGCCCGGTCGATCTGCGGCATGCGGGCGGCGGGCGTTCCCTCGCGCGGCGAATAGGGGAAGACGTGCAGATGGGCGATATTGGCCTCTTCCGCGAGGCTGATCGCATTGGCGAACATGTCCTCGGTTTCTGTGGGAAAGCCGGCGATCATGTCGGCGCCGAAGCTCATCTCCGGCCGCAAGCGTCGGACGTCCGCGATGAAGGCGAGCGCATCGGCGCGCGAATGCCGGCGCTTCATCCGCTTCAGGATCATGTCGTCGCCATGCTGCAGCGACAGGTGCAGATGCGGCATGAAGCGCGGCTCGTCGGCAATGAGGTCGAGCAGATTCCGGTCGGCCTCGATACTGTCGATCGATGACAGCCGCAGGCGCCGGATCTCGGGAACCTGCTTCAGCAGGGTCTTGGCCAGAAGGCCGAGCGTCGGCGTTCCGGGCAGGTCGCCGCCATAGCTGGTGGCATCGACGCCGGTCAGCACGATCTCGCGGTAACCGCTTTCGGTCAGCTTTCGCGCCTGGTCGACGACGGCGCCCATCGGCACCGAGCGCGAATTGCCACGGCCATAGGGGATGATGCAGAAGGTGCAGCGGTGGTCGCAGCCGTTCTGCACCTGGATGAAGGCGCGTACATGGCCGTCGATATGCTTGATCATCTGCGGCGCCGTGCCCCGCACGCTCATGATGTCGTTGACGCGCAGCTTCTCTTCCGCCGAAACGCCGAAATCCGGCAGCGACCGGTAGGAGGCGCTCTTCAGCTTTTCCTCGTTGCCGAGCACGGCATCCACCTCGGGCATCTCGGCGAATGTCTGCTTCTCGGTCTGCGCGGCGCAGCCGGTGACGATGATGCGGGCATGCGGGTTGTCGCGGCGGGCGCGGCGGATCGCCTGGCGGGCCTGGCGCACGGCCTCAGCCGTCACGGCACAGGTGTTGACGAGAATGGCGTTGTTCAGCCCCGCCTTCTCGGCTTCTCCCCGCATCACTTCGGATTCATAGGTGTTGAGGCGACAGCCGAAGGTTATGACATCGACGCCGCTCAAAGCGCGGCACTTCCCGCCTGCTGGCTGTCGGGGTCGCGCGACCAGAGGCCGGTTGCCGGATCGACCATGCCAGACCATTCCCATTCGGCGGGCCCGGTCATGACGACATGATCGTCGCGCTCGCGCCATTCGATGGTCAGGATGCCCGGCGGCGTGGCACTGGCGACATTGATGGTCACGGTGCGGCCGGTTCGGCCGGTGCGAGCGGCCGAAACAGCGGCGGCGCAGGCGGCCGAGCCGCAGGCGAGCGTCAGCCCGGCGCCGCGTTCCCAGGTGCGGGTGGTCAGCGTTGACGGCGAAGTGACCTCAGCCAACGTGATATTGGCGCGCTCGGGAAACATCGGGTGGTTTTCGAGCAGCGGTCCGAAGCGTTCGAGATCGAACGACATGACGTCGCGGTCGACCCAGAAGATCGCATGCGGATTGCCCATCGACATGACCGAGGGCGAATGCAGAACCGGGTCGTCGATCGGGCCAATCTGCAACTCGATCCGGCTGGTGTCGTAGAATTCTTCCGAGAGCGGGATCTTGTCCCAGGCAAAGACCGGCATGCCCATATCGACGGAGATCGTCCCGTCCGCATGTTCCTGCGCATTCAGGATGCCGGCGACAGTCTGGAAGGTGAAGGTGCGTCTGCCGGTTTCAGCGGCCAGCGCCTGCACGACGCAACGCGTGCCATTGCCGCAGGCCTGCGCCTTGGTGCCGTCGCAGTTGAGGATGTCGATCCAGGCGTCGGTGCGTTCGGTCTTCGGATCGTGGATCGCCATGATCTGGTCGAACGCGGTGTCGGGATGCGCATTCAGCGCAATCGCGGCTTGCGGCGTCACCTTGTCGGCACGACCGCGCATGTCGACGACCAGGATCTTGTTGCCAAGCCCGTTCATGACAGCGAATTCGACCGTGTTGCTCATGACGTCCATTCCATCGTTGGTGCGGTGTATATGGCGGAAACGGGGGGAAATTACCAGTGGGGGTGATCTCGCATGGGAGGGGATTCCTCTTCTTCCCAGCGGTGGTCATCGCGGGCACTGGTCCATTCGGTGGTGCGCGAGGGCGCCTATGTCCATGTGCCGCTGGGTACACTTGTCGATACGCTGACGATCCGCCCCACGGCCCATATTTTCGTCGGCTCCAAGGCGCCCTGGTACGAGATTACCGACGAGCTGCCGCAATATCGGGAGTTTCCGGAGGGGTGAGGGGCGCGCGTCTCCTCGCCGGCGAGGGAGAATGCAGCGTCGTTGATGCTCGGCCGTCAAGAGCTGCGGAATAATCTTGCCACTTTGGTTTCCTAGAGACGCGAGTGGAACAGTTTTCTGGGAAGAGAATCAGTGATGAATGATCGATTTGAGCAGGCGGGGCGCCGCCGTGCTGTGATTGCCCTTGTCGCGGCTGTCGCCATGTCGGCGCTCAGCAGCCCGGCCTTTTCGCAGGACGATCTCTATCCTGGCCGGCCGGGACTTGCCGGCCCTGAGGGGACGCCGCCGGAAATCGCGACCTGCGAGACGATCGGCAAGACGCTGGATGGTTTCAAGCCCGCACGCGACCGGGTCGATCTCTGGATTTCCGGACCGCTGACCCTTGTTCATACCGACAAGGTCCTCTGGTATCTCGCGGTCTGTCCGGATACGGGCATTCGCGTCATGTGCGTCACCTATTCGGACAATGGCATGAAGGTCGGCGATCGCGTAGTGCTGGCAGGCGCGCTGGAGGTGCAGGATCGGAAACATGCGGTTCTCGATCCCTGCCTCGCTTCACGTGATTAGGTAGCCGGCTAAACGGCCGGCACGTCGAAAACCTCGCCCGCCCTGAGCGCATGAAACCGTTCGGCATCCACGCCTTCCTGCTCCAGCGCTACAGCCAGCGCCCGGATGGGATCCTCGATCCCCTCGTTGGTGAGTTGCACCGTCGCGAAATGGTGGCCGGCGACGTAGGCCGCGTTGCAGAGCTGCATGCCCCTGACCGCCTCTTCCGGGTTCTGGTGCTGCCCCTTCATTAACCAGCGCGGCTCGTAGGCGCCGATCGGCAGGTTGGCGAGGCGAAAGCTGCCGTGTTTTTCGGCCACGGTGCGGTAGTTGATGCCGTCGTGAAAGCCGGTATCGCCGATATGGTAGATCTTGCCTGCCGGCGTGGTGATGACGAAGGCCGACCAGAGCGCCATGCGCCGGTCTCGCGTGCCGCGCGCCGACCAGTGGTGGCAGGGTTCGCAATCGATGGTGACGTCATCCCAGAAGGAAATCTGGTCGCCCCAGTCCATGTCGGAAATTTTCGCTTCGGGGATGACGCGATGGATGATCGTGTCATTGCCGAGCGGTGTGACGATATGGGGGCCGTGTTCCTCGTGCAGGCGCCGGAGCGTCGCGAGATCGAGGTGATCGTAGTGATTGTGAGTGACGAGCACGATATCGATCGGCGGCAGGTCGTCGAAGGCGATCCCCGGCCCGACCACGCGTTTCGGCCCGGCAAAGGAAAACGGACTGGTGCGTGGCGACCAGACGGGGTCGGTGAGGATATTGAGGCCCGCGACCTGGATCAGCAGCGAGGCATGGCCGACCATGGTGACGCGCAGCCCGTCGCCATCGACCCGGTCGTCGGGCTTGGCCGGCGGAAACGGGCTCGGCGCTACCTTCGGCCAGGCGACCCGGCCGCCCCCGAACTGCCAGCGTAGAAATTCGCGGAAGCCGGCCGGAACGATGCCACCGGGATTGAAGAAATAGGTGCCGTCGAAATGATCGGAGACGGGGCCGGTATGATAGGGATTACGCGGTTTGCGGCTGGGCGGCGTCTGGGGCATGGGAAACCGATTGATGGAACTTGTCGAGGTGATCTGGTGCGGTTTGGCCGCCTTTGTAAGAGGTGCCGGGCCGGTATCCCGTAAAATAAGCCGTTATCCTTGACTTTGCCGGCCATATCGTGTTTACCGCCCGCAATCTGCGACAAGAACAAGACTTGTAGCCACCGACCGGGACCCGAAAAGGTATAAAGAGATCCCGGAGGTCAACACCCGACAGCGCGTCGCGCCCTCGGGTGCTTTTTGGCTTTGCGTCTTGTTTTCGTCAAGGAAAAGCACAACGTTTCGGGCATCCGCGCATGTCCCTTTCGAGGCGAAGCCGAGAAAGACAGGCATATGCGCAAACAGAGATCCGAAACGACAAGGATGAAGCGATGTTTGAAAGTCTCCAGGACCGCCTTGGGTCAATCCTGAATGGATTGACCGGCCGTGGCGCGCTGTCGGAAGCCGATGTTTCGGCTGCGCTGCGCGAGGTTCGCCGTGCGCTTCTGGAAGCCGACGTCGCGCTCGAAGTCGTCCGCTCGTTCACCGACAAGGTTCGTGAAAAGGCCGTCGGCGCGGAAGTGCTCAAATCGATCAAGCCCGGCCAGATGGTCGTCAAGATCGTCCATGACGAGCTCATCGACATGCTCGGCGCGGAGGGCGTGCCGGTCGATCTCAATGCAGCCGCCCCCGTCGTCATCATGATGGTCGGTCTGCAGGGTTCGGGTAAAACCACGACAACCGGCAAGATCGCCCTTCGCCTGAAGACGCGGGACAAGAAGAAGGTCCTGATGGCGTCGCTCGATACGCGCCGTCCGGCAGCGCAGGAGCAGTTGCGCCAGCTCGGCGCCCAGACCAGTGTCGATACGCTGCCTGTCATCGCCGGCCAGTCGCCGACCGATATTGCCGCGCGCGCAGTCCAGGCCGCCAAGCTCGGCGGCCATGACATCGTCATCCTCGACACCGCCGGCCGCACGCATATCGACGAGCCGCTGATGATCGAGATGGCCGAGATCAAGCGCCGCTCGAACCCGCATGAAATCCTGCTGGTCGCCGATGCGCTGACCGGTCAGGACGCCGTCAATCTCGCCCGCAATTTCGATGAACGCGTCGGCATTACCGGCCTCGTGCTCACCCGTATGGATGGCGACGGCCGTGGCGGTGCGGCGCTGTCGATGCGCGCCGTCACCGGCAAGCCGATCAAGCTGATCGGTGTCGGCGAGAAGATGTCGGAACTCGAGGAGTTCCACCCACGCCGCATTGCGGACCGTATCCTCGGCATGGGCGACATTGTCTCGCTGGTCGAGAAGGCCGCGGAAAACATCGATGCCGAAAAGGCGGCGGCCATGGCCGCCAAGATGAAGACCGGCAAGTTCGACCTCAACGATCTCGCCGATCAGCTTGGGCAGATGCAGAAGATGGGCGGCATGGGCGGCATCATGGGGCTTATGCCCGGCATGGCCGGCATGAAGGACAAGATGGCGTCGGCCGGTCTCGACGACAGGATGTTCGGCCGCCAGATCGCCATCATCTCCTCGATGACCAAGGCCGAGCGCGCCAATCCCGATATCCTCAAGCATTCCCGCAAGAAGCGCATCGCGGCTGGTTCCGGCACGGATGCGACCGAAATCAACAAGCTTCTGAAAATGCACCGTTCCATGGCCGACATGATGAAAATGATGGGCGGCAAGGGCAAGGGCGGCATGATGAAGCAGATGATGGGCGGTCTTGCCGGCAAGATGGGCCTTGGGGGTGGAATGGGCGGCATGCCCGACCTGTCGAAGATGGACCCCAAGCAGCTTGAAGCCCTGCAGAAGCAGGCGGAGGCCGCCGGTCTCGGCAAGGGTGGCGGGCTACCCGGCGGTCTTCCGGGTGGTTTACCTGGTCTGGGGGGTGGCGGCATGAAGCTGCCGGGGCTGGGTGGCGGATTCCCGGGCCTGCCCGGTTTGCCGAAGAAGAAGTGAGGATTGGATCTTTATGGTTGATCCAGCAGTCAGACAGGAACTCTCGGGCTACCGCCAGTCGATCGACAATATCGACGCGGCGCTCGTGCACATGCTGGCCGAACGGTTTCGCTGCACCCAGGCGGTGGGCGTGCTGAAAGCCAAACACAGTTTGCCGCCGGCCGACCCGGCGCGCGAGGAATACCAGATCGAACGCCTTCGCCATCTGGCCAAGGACGCCAATCTGGATCCGGATTTCGCGGAGAAGTTCCTGAACTTCATCATCCACGAAGTCATCCGGCATCATGAAGCCATCGCTGCCGATCTCAAGGATTGATCCCGAAAAGTGGGTACCGGTTTTCGGACCAGATCAATCCCAAGGAAGCCAGCTTTAGAAGACAAGCAAACAAGTCCGCCTCGGGCGGTTGAAATTCTCAAGGAGTAAATGACATGGCACTGAAAATTCGTCTCGCCCGCGGTGGTTCCAAGAAGCGCCCGTTCTACCAGATCGTTATCGCCGACGCCCGTTCGCCGCGCGATGGCCGTTTCCTGGAAAAGGTCGGCTCGTGGAACCCGATGCTCAAGAAGGACGATGCCAAGCGCGTCGAACTGAACAACGAGCGCATCCAGCATTGGCTGTCGAACGGCGCGCTGCCGACCGACCGCGTCCTGCGCTTCCTCAACGAAGCCGGCATCGCGACCCGCGAAGCCCGCTCGAACCCGACCAAGGGCCTGCCGGGCAAGAAGGCCCAGGAGCGCGCTGCCGAAGCCAAGCAGAAGGCCGAAGACGCCGCCGCTGCTGCCGCCGAATAAAGTCTGTTGACTATGTCTTGATTTCTGGGACATAATTAGGCTTATCCGTACGCCCGTAGGCGGGCATGTATATGCCCCTGCATCCTGTGCAGGGGCTTTTTCTTTGGAGTAAGATTTGCGCGTTGCGGTCCTGATCGATGGTGGGCATTTGCGCGCTGTGTCGCGCATGGCCAAACAGGTATATGACCCCGATTTCATTGAAAAAGTCGCACATGCATGCGTGGATGGAAACGAAATCCTGATCCGTGCGCTTTATTATGATTGCGCTCCTTATTCCGGAACGGTGAAAATGCCGGTTTCCGGGACGATCATGACGATCGTCGGCGATGACAAATGGCTTGAGGTCCTTGCCCAGAAAAATCTTTTTGCGGTGCGACGCGGAGTTCTGAAATTCAGAGGCTTCAAGCCGAAACGCATCCTGACCCAAGGAACGGCCCTGACAGACGATGACTTCAAAATGGATTTCGAGCAAAAAGGCGTCGATATGCGTATCGGGCTCGATATCGCCAATTTCGCAAATCAGAACTCGGTGGACAGGATCGTTCTCGTCACGGGCGATACGGATTGTATCCCTGCAATGAAATATGCGCGGATCGCCGGACTGCAGATTGTCCTTATCGAGTTCGACAATCATCGCCTCTCACCTGAACTTCTTTGGCATACGGATATAAAACGCCATGTCGGCTGGCCCAACTAAACTCAACAATCCTGTTCTGATGGGAACCGTCGGCGGTGCGCAGGGCTTGCGCGGCGAAGTGCGCGTCAAGTCGTTCGCGGAAGAGCCGACGGCGATCGGCGACTACGGCCATCTTCATGCACAGGACGGACGCTCGTTTGAAGTCCTGGAAGTGCGCGAATCCAAAAATGTCGTCATCGTCCGCTTTCGCGGCATCAACGATCGCAACGCGGCCGAGGCGCTGAACGGCCTTGAGCTTTACGTCGAGCGCGACAACCTGCCGGACGATGATCTCGACGAGGACGAATTCTTCTATGCCGACCTCGAGGGGCTGGAAGCGCTGGATGCCGACGGCAAGAGCTATGGCACGGTGACCGGCGTGTTCGATTTTGGCGCCGGCGATCTGCTGGAGCTGAAGGGCCCCGGCAAGCGGCCGGTGCTGATCCCGTTCACCGAATGGTCGGTGCTGGAAATCGATCTCGAAGCCGGCACGCTGCTGGTCGATGCGCGCGCCGCCGGCCTCACCGACGAAAAGGACGAGGATCCGACCAGCCAGTTCAAGCCGAAGGCAAAATAACCGTGCCCTTCCGCGCGACGATCCTGACCCTTTATCCCGATATGTTTCCCGGCCATCTCGGCCATTCGCTGTCCGGCAAGGCGCTGGAGCGCGGGCAATGGTCGCTCGATACGCTGCAGATCCGCGATTTTGCCGAGGACAGGCACCGCACCGTCGACGACACGCCGGCCGGCGGCGGCGCCGGCATGGTGCTCAGGGCCGATATCCTGGCCAAGGCCATCGATCATGCATCCGCCGGCGACGACCGTCCGCGCCTGCTGATGAGCCCACGCGGCAAGCCGCTGACCCAGACACGCGTGCTGGAACTGGCCGGCGGCCCCGGCGCGATCATCGTCTGCGGCCGTTTCGAAGGCATCGACCAGCGGGTGATCGACGGGCGCCAGCTCGAGGAAGTGTCGATCGGCGATTATATCCTCTCCGGCGGCGAACCAGCGGCGCTGACCCTGCTCGACGCCATCGTCCGCATCCTGCCCGGCGTCATGGGCAACGATCTCTCAGGCGTGCACGAAAGTTTCGAAGGCGGCCTGCTGGAACATCCGCACTACACCCGGCCGCAGGTCTTCGAGGGCCAGGAAATCCCGGCGGTCCTTACCTCCGGCCACCATGGCGATATCGCCAAATGGCGCGAAGCCGAGGCGCGCAAGCTGACCGCCGAGCGGCGGCCTGACCTGTTGGAATCCTGACCCAAATTTTTTTCTGAAAAAATTCGTCACCGTGTCGACTTCGCTGACATCCGTTCGTCGTATGATCAGGAAAGCAATTGGCTTCCGTCAATCAGAGGAGACAAGACGATGCGTGTCATGGTGATGGTCAAGGCAACCGAGGACAGCGAAGCGGGCGTCATGCCGACGACCGAGCTTCTGGAAGCCATGGGCAAATATAACGAGGAACTGGTCAATGCCGGTATCATGATGGCCGGCGAGGGCCTGCATCCTTCGGTCAAGGGCAAGCGGATCGCCTTCGATGGCGCCAGCCGCACGGTCATCGACGGTCCCTTCACCGAGACCCGCGAACTGGTCGCCGGTTTCTGGCTCTGGGACGTCAAGGACATGGCCGAGGCGGTCGAATGGGTGAAGCGCTGCCCGAACCCGATGCTCGGTCCGAGCGAGATCGAAATCCGCCAGGTCTTCGAGGCCGCCGATTTCGGCGAAGCGTTCACGCCGGAACTGGCGGAGCAGGAACAGCGCCTGCGGGACAAGGCTGCGAGCGGCTCCTAAGACCTCCCTCATTCCTGTGCGTGTCACAGGAATCCAGCCAGCTCAAGTCATTGAGCTGAAAGAGTCTTTTGACCCGACAGACGTCGGGTCGCTGGATACCCGCCACAAGGGCGAATATGACGGAGAGTGGAGGTGTCTGCCTCGTTCAAAAGCCAATTTCAGGCTCTGCCGGTCATCCCGACCGGACTTGACGCGAGACTTGTTCCACGCCCAAGTTGCGAGCATGGCGTTGAACGAAACCCATCATGCGATCGAGACGGTATTCCGGATCGAGCAGGCCAGGCTGATTGCCGGCTTGGCCCGCATGGTGCGCGACGTCGGGCTGGCGGAGGAGCTGGCGCAGGATGCGCTTGTCACCGCCCTGTCCGAATGGCCGAAATCCGGCGTGCCGCGCAATCCCGGCGCCTGGCTGATGGCGGCCGCCAAGAGGCGGGCGATCGACGGTTTCCGCCGCAAGAAGATGATGGCGGTCAAGCACGCCGAAATCGGCCGGGATCCGGAGGAGGACAGCGTAACCCGTATCGAGGATATCGAGGCGGCCATGGATGACGATGTCGGTGACGAACTCCTGAGCCTGATCTTTACCGCCTGCCACCCGATCCTGTCGCAGGAAGCACGCGCCGCGTTGACGCTGAGGCTGATCGGCGGGCTGACGACGGACGAGATCGCCCGCGCCTTTCTCTCCAGCGAGACGACCATCGCCCAACGCATCGTGCGGGCCAAGAAGACGCTCGGAAATGCAGGTCTCGCCTATGAAGTGCCGCGCGGCGCCGAGCGGCAACAGCGCCTCGCCTCGGTGCTGGAGGTCGTCTATCTCATCTTCAACGAAGGCTATGCCGCCACCGCCGGCGAGGACCTGATCCGCCCGGCGCTCTGCACAGAGGCGCAGCGGCTCGGCCGTATCCTCGTGCGGCTGGCGCCGGACGAGCCGGAGGTCTTCGGCCTGCTGGCACTGATGGAAATCCAGGCGTCGCGGTTCAGCGCCCGCGTCGCGCCGGACGGATCCCCCATTCCGCTCACCGAACAGAATCGCGGCCGCTGGGACCAGTTGCTGATCCGGCGCGGCCTTGACGCACTTGAAAAGGCCGAGGCGCTGGGCGGTGCCAACGGTCCCTATGCGCTGCAGGCCGCCCTTGCCGCCTGTCATGCCCGTGCTCGAAATGCCGAGGACACCGACTGGCCCCGGATCGCGGCGCTCTATGACCGGCTGCGTCAGATCATGCCCTCGCCGGTGGTCGACCTCAACCGTGCCGTCGCCCACAGTATGGCCTTCGGCCCGGATGCCGGGTTGGCCCTGCTGGCCGCGCTCGAAGGGGAGGCGGTGCTTGCGAAGTACGCGCTGCTTCCGGCCGCCAGGGGCGATTTCCTGTTTCGGGCGGGGCGGCTGGGCGAGGCCCGGACGGCATTCGAGCAGGCTGCATTGCTGAGCCGGAATGGGCGGGAGCGGGCGTTTTTGCTGAAGCGGGCGGGGGTGTGTGGGTGAAGTTGAATTGGCACCATTTGGCAAAAGTGGTCCATCACCCGATCCTGGGGCGATTAAACCAGCCGCGTCGCCTTCACGACTGGTGCGGAAACAATGATGCTTCCCTTTTTTCGTCGATGAGCATTTCCAAGCCTTTTCCGGATGAACGAAGCACACGAAACACGCCGGGTTTTCGGTGAATTTCCCCTGCTTCTTCGCGGCGCCTTATCTCCCTCACCGCCGACATTGGGCTTTCAAAAGGGATGCCTGACAAATCGGGAGCCAGAAACTGCCACCATTTCAGACGTTGCAAGGCCGCAGCGACGGTGGGATCTCTAAAACGATTGCCGATAATTTTTGCGGGCACTCCGCCCACGATGCTGTAAGGCAGCACGTCTTTTGTGACGACGGCGCCGGCGGCAATGACTGCTCCATCGCCCACTTTAATGCCCCGCAGAATCATGACGTTTGACCCGATCCAGACGTCGTTTCCAACCGTCGTTGTTTCCTTGCCTTCCGGAACTTTAGGCTCAGCGGCGGAGACGAAACCTTGCATCGGTTCGTAGAAGGCGAACTTGCTGCTTCGGTATTGAAACGACGCCGTGCTCATCCAGTCCAATGGGTGGTTTGGCTCCCCGATGCTAAAATTCGTGCCAATGCTACAGTATCGACCGATACTTGGCGTACCGCCCACATAGGCATTTCGCATAAAAGAGTAGGCGCCGATTTTCAGACCTTGTGGACATTCCAGCGCTTGGAAACGCACAGGTGGCTGAAATGCCAACTTGGCGTTTTTCATCTCAAGTTTTCCCGAGATGACAATTCCAAAGTCCTTGGCAGAAACCGTGTTTGCGATCGGCCTGGACACATAATCTGACATTAGGCAATTCCGTGACGTAGTCGTTTCAATCACTCGGCGCCGAGTGTCAGATCAGGGACTTATGGATTTGAAAAAAGTGAAAACCGTCATTTTGGTGTCATCATCGTCAAGGTCGAAATCTTCATCGGCGAAGAAGTGGGAAGGGTCATAGATTGCGAGGGTACCCAATAACAAGTCGGTGCGCAAAATAGTCTCTGCATCTGCAACAGCTTTCTCAACAGAAAGGTAGTCTACGGGTTGATGATTGGGCCGGATCAAAACGGCTGAGAAGCGCTCGTTTAAGCAGTTGATGCGAACGACCAAACGATCGTTTGGAATTGTCTCGCCGGCGCGAAAAATTTCGTGATTTATTGCCATCGCGGCCTCGGTTGCGGTCTGCCATGAACGAGATTACGAGGATGCGAGCGCTCTTCATCCCTTATGGCCCGACGATAACCTAGAAGATGGTGTCGTCATAGAGAATTTGTTACGTAGTGGCGGGAAATCAATTGATTGGGATAAAAATGGCAGAGAGAAAAATCGATAAGAAAATCAGAGATTTCGACGCGGATTTCGCCAGTTGGCTTCAGCAGAACCCTGGCGGAAAGTTCTCGGAGTTTGCGACAGGGGTCACTCGCACGTCGCTTGAGAAAGGCATCCCACACGCAACGCTCGGACCAGCACTCAAGACAGAGGATGATTGGCGCAAGGGCGGTATCCAGGCAGCGAACCGGGTATTCGAGTGGGGCTCATCGGATGAGCACGCGAAAATCTGCGATTATGGCTGCGGAAGTCTGCGGGTGGGTTTGCATATAATGGGGCGTCAGGGTCCAGGATGCTATTACGGAATTGATGTTTCCCCATACTTGATCGATGTAGGGGCTGGGCTCGTCGGCGACGCGTTGCTTCAAGAAAAGCGGCCGATGCTGGGCACAATCGACGACAAGCTCCAAGAGGTCATTGCGGCCAATATTGACGTCGTCTTCACGTTCAACGTGGCCTCCCATATACACCCGAGTGAGCAGCAACAGTATATTTCGAATCTGAAAGCTATTTGCCACAAGCCGGGCAGCCGTGTCCTCTTGCATGCGATCATACACCCCGAGCCGATCCGGTTTCAGCAATCGGGATGGGGTTGGCCGATGGAGCAGTATGTCAGCTGGTTGGAGCCCCTGCGCTTGGTCGGTGACACGCTTATAGCAACCGCTGACAAGCATGGTGTTGAGCTGGAAGGAAGGCTGCTCACCTTCGAACGTCTGGATACCGATTGAAGCGTGTCAAATCTGTCCTGCCTCAGCTCCGTGGCTGCCATGCCGCGGCCCCGCAGTCGGAGCGTGGGTGATGTGGCCTGATATACTAAGCTGTTCCATAGCGAGGAAAATCGCCTCACCCCGTCACGAAATAATAAACCGCCAGCAACAACCCCACAGCAACCACCAGGCTGCGGATCAGACCCTGCGGCACGCGACGGGCGAGCCAGACGCCGGAATAGCCGCCGAGCGCGCCGCCGGGGATCATGATGGCGGCGTGCAGCCAGTTGACGACATCACCGCTCGCGAAGACGGCGATGGCGACGGCGGCGATGACCATGGCGAGGAAGTTCTTCAGCGCGTTGACGCGGTGATAGTCGCCGCCGGTCGAAAGCCCGAGAACGGCGAGCATCATGATGCCCATGCCGGCGCCAAAGAAGCCACCGTAGATGGCCGTGACGAACTGGCCGACCATGCCGAGCGGGCCGACGGGCGCGCCGTCCGCCGATGCTTTCGGGCGCAGCAGCGGGCCGAGCGCGAAGATGGCGGTGGCGGCGATGAGCAGCCAGGGGACCATGGCCCGGAACGAGGGATTGGAGAGCGACAGCAGGATCAGCGCGCCGACAAGGCCGCCGACCAGCGACAGGATGCCGAGCACGCTCGCCTCGCGACGGTCGGCGCTGATCTCCTTGCGGTAGGCAAGCGCCGAGGTGACATAGCCTGGGAACTGCACGATCGAGGAGGTGGCATTGGCGACGATCGGCGGCAGGCCGGCCAGCGTCATGGCACCGAAGGTCAGGAACGTGCCGCCGCCCGCCACGGCGTTGACGGCGCTCGACAGGAAGCCGGCGACAAACAGCATGATGGCGGTCGATATGGACATGTGGCCTCCCCGATGGTACCGACGGACATAGCCCGAGGGTCGATCGGCGGCAAGACGCGGAAATCATCACTCGCCGGTTTGCGATACGTCGATTTTTTGCCGTTCGGGGATGACAAACGCCGTCGTTTGGTGTAATCGCCCGACCGGTTCGGGAAAAATCCCGTCACCTGAAAACAAAGAATAGTGAATTCGCTCCTGTTTCTCGACGAGGAACAAAACCTGGCGGCGCCCCTTGGGGTCGGTCCAAAGGGTAGGCTGGGCGCTCTGGCTGTTTCAGAAGAACTTGAGAAGGTTAGAAACATGAACATCATCCAGCAGCTGGAAGCCGAACAGGTTGCCAAGATCGAAGCCAAGCGCACCCTGCCGGAATTTTCCGCAGGCGACACCGTTCGCGTCAATGTCCGCGTGACGGAAGGTACCCGTACCCGTGTCCAGGCCTATGAAGGCGTCTGCATCGCTCGTTCGGGCGGTGGCATCAACGAGAGCTTCACCGTTCGCAAGATCTCCTACGGCGAAGGCGTCGAGCGCGTATTCCCGGTCTATTCTCCGCTCGTCGAGAGTGTCGAGATCGTTCGCCGCGGCAAGGTTCGTCGCGCCAAGCTCTACTACCTGCGCGATCGTCGCGGCAAGTCGGCTCGTATCGTTGAAGACACCGGCGTTCGCGCCCGCAAGCTGAACGACGCCGAGCGCGCCGCCGTTGCCGAAGAAAAGGCACGCCTAGAAGCTGAAAAGGTCGCAGCAGCACAGGCTCTGGCCGCCGAAAAGGCAGCAGCAGAAGCCGCGGCAGCCAAGGCCGCTGAAGAAGCAGCCGCTGCAGCAGCAGCCGAGCCGGCAGCAGAATAAGTTTCAATTTCTTCGGAATTGTTGGACAAAGGCGGTCTTCGGGCCGCCTTTTTTCATTGGGGGAAGCATGGACGATTATCTGGAGACCAACCGGTTCAACTGGGACGACCGGGCAGGATTGCACGCGACTGATCCGACCGACCGATACCGGATCGAGCGGGTTCTTGCCGGCGGCTCCTCCTTGCATGCGCTGGAGGCAAGCGAGATCGGCGATATCGCGGATAAGGACATCGTCCATCTGCAATGCCATATCGGGCTCGACACGCTCAGCCTCCGGCATCTTGGCGCGGTCTCCGTCACCGGGCTCGATTTCTCCCCGATCGCCATTGCCTCCGCCCGTGATTTCGCAAGGAAGGCTGGAACGGAGGCGCGTTTCGTCGAAGCTTCGGTCTATGACGCAGTCGCGGCACTTGAGAACCGCACCTATGACATGGTCTATGTCACCTGGGGCGCGATCCATTGGCTGCCGGACATTTTTCGATGGGCAAGGGTGGTCGCCGACCTCTTGCGCCCTGGCGGCCGTCTCTACCTGCTCGACGGCCATCCGCAGATGTTTCAGTACAAGGGCGAGGGCGATGGCCACCTAACATTGATACACGGATGGCGCACACCGGCCGATGCGCCCCTGCTGTTCGAGGAGACACATACCTATACCGGCGACGAGCGGCCGCTGATTCATCAGCGCATGTACGAATGGCTGCATCCGGTCAGCGATGTCGTCAATGCCCTCCTGCAGGCCGGAATGCGGCTCGATTTCCTCAATGAGCACGAGGTCCTGACCTGGCGGCACTATCCCGGCATGATCGAAACCGGCGAGGAGCAATTCGAGCAAGGGCCGGGCCTGCCGCGCATTCCGTTGTCGTTTTCGATCGGGGCCACGAAGGCAGCTTAATCGGCCGAAAATCGACTTGATAAGTGTACGGCCTTACCGTACGTTTACTGGCGATGAAAATTCGCTCCGTCCGACACAAAGGATTGAAACGCTACATCGAAGACGATGACGCGAAAGGCATTCGGCCGGATCTCATTAGCCGAGTGCGTAACATTCTGGCCATGTTGATTTCCGCTGCGGATATGGATGGCATAAGCGGCCCACCGGGTTGGCGCATTCATCGCCTGACCGGGGATCGAATGGGAACATGGAGCATTTCCGCATCTGGAAACTGGCGTATCACCTTCGAAATTGAAGACGGTGAAATCTCGAACCTCGACCTGGAGGACTATCATTGATGAGCGAAGCCATCGAAAAAATCGGTATGACACCGCCGCATGTGGGAGCTTTCATTCGTGAGGAAATCCTGGATGAACTCGATCTGTCGGTTCTGAAGGCCGCAGAAATTCTCGGCGTGCGCCGCGCGACTTTGTCTGATCTCGTCAACGAGAAGGCTTCCCTGTCGCCTGAAATGGCTTTGCGGATCGAAAAGGCGTTCGGGGTCAAAATGGATACGCTTCTGAAAATGCAGGCTTGGTACGATACGGTGACCATGCGCCAGCATGCGGATGAAATCCGGGTGGAACGTTACACTCCGGGACATTGAGCGGCAACAAGGAGCCGTCCTGAACCACCGCGCTGCGCCCGGGTAGGATTTTTCGCGGAATCGCCTGTATTGGTTGCACCTTTTCCATATTTGCGGCCAAGGTTCCGACGGGTGCTCTTGCCACCCCCTCTTGAGATGTGACAGGTTCATTCGCCACAATTCAGGAGCCATCCATGTTTACCCGCCGCACCGTTCTCGCCGGGCTCGCCGCCCTTGTCCTCGCGCCCGCAAGCGCCGTCGCTGCCGACCTGCCGGACCTCAAGGGCCGCACCGTCGTCGTCGTGACCGAGAATGCCTATCCGCCGCTGCAATTCGTCGATCCGAAGAGCGGCAAGGCGATCGGCTGGGAATATGATGCGATGGAAGAGATCGCCAAGCGGCTGAATTTCAAGCTGGAAATCCAGAACACCTCCTGGGATGCGATGATCCAGGCGGTGTCCGACGGCCAGTACGATATCGGCATGACCGGTATCACCATCAAGGACGAGCGCAAGACGCAGGTGGATTTCTCCGATCCCTATATGCGCTCGCAACAGTTCATGCTGGTGCGCGGCGACGAAAGCCGCTTCACCGATGCCAAGACGTTTGGCGCCGTTGCCGATGGCCTAGTCGGTGCGCAGCCGGGAACCTCGCCCTTCTACACCGCCGTCTATGAAATCCTCGACGGCAACGAACAGAACCCGCGTGTAAAACTGTTCGAGACTTTTGGCGCCACGGTGCAGGCGCTGAAAGCGGGTGATGTCGATACGGTCCTGACCGACAGCGTCGCGGCCAAGGGCTATGTCGATGCGTCCAACGGTGGCCTGAAGGTTGTCGGCGGACCGCTCGGCACCGAGGATTTCGGCTTCATCTTCAAGAAGGGCTCGGATCTCGTCGCCCCGGTGAACGCCGCCATTGCCGCGCTGAAAGCCGATGGCACGCTCGACAAGCTGAACCAGAAATGGTTCGTCGATTACAAGATGGGCGAATGATTACCGCCCGATGATGCCTGCTTCTCCGCAAACGACGAAGGGCGACTATCCCTGGTGGCTGGTCGCCCTCGCTTTGATTGCCGTGGCGCTCGCCGTGGTCATCGCGACCAATGGTATCTATCGCCAGGTGTTCGGCATCGTCGCCGCCGGACTGTGGGTGACGATCTTCGTCACCCTCGTTGGTTTTGCACTAGCGACGGCGCTCGGCCTCGGCATAGCGCTGATGGCGCTGTCTGAACACAACGTCCTGCGCCAGATCGCCCGGTTCTACACCGAGGTCATACGCGGCATCCCGATCCTTGTTCTCCTGTTCTACATCGCCTTTGTCGGCGCGCCGGGGCTGGTCTGGCTGATCAACGTCCTCTGCTCGCCGCTGATTTCGGGGGGAGTGATGGAGCCGATGCTTGTGCGTGATCTCTCGCTGGTCTCGCGTGCGATCCTCGCGCTGATGATCGGCTATTCCGCCTTCATCGCCGAGGTCTTTCGCGCCGGTATCCTGTCGGTCGACAAGGGGCAGATCGAGGCGGCCAAGGCGCTGGGGCTCTCGCGCACCCAGCGGTTCCGGCTGGTGGTCTTTCCGCAGGCGATCCGCGTCATCCTGCCGCCGCTCGGCAATGATTTCGTCGCCATGGTGAAGGACTCGTCCCTCGTCTCGGTGCTCGGCGTCGCCGATATCACCCAGATGGGCAAGGTCTACGCCTCCGGCTCATTCCGCTTCTTCGAAACCTATTCGATCGTCGCCTATGTCTACCTGATCCTGACGATCGGGCTGTCGCTTGGGTTGAGACGGCTGGAGCAGAGATTGCGGCGGGGGAACTGGGGGTGAGCGAGCGCCAGAGCGAACGGCCGGAGAAGGTTTATGCGGTTCTTATCCAGGCACCCAACGTCAAAACTTGAAAAAATACGCGCTTCCAATTACATTGATCGAAGTGGTGGATAGAGCGGTAACTCCACCCACCTCTTTACTGCTTAGCTAAGGAATTGGAACCGGACTGTGGCTTGCCAGCCAGTCCGGTTTTTCCTTAGCGTCAGCGTGATCCTAAATGGCAGATACCACATAGATCACCTCCGTGCTCGAGAGCGAGGCACTCGCCAATGCCGATGAAGCCCTTTTCATCGGCGCGTCAGCTGGCACGACGCTTTCTGCTTCCGCTGCCCGAGGACGCTATTTTTATCAGAAATACAGAATATGTCAGCTGTCTTGCAGGTCATGGTTGCGACGTTCGCGTTCAGTACGATGAATATTGATGGTCTTTCACAAAACTGCTATATCCGCGCCATGGAATCCAAATTCGGATGTCACGAACAGAAAATCGTCGTGCTGCAGGACCACAAGCGTCTGCCGGCACGCTTTTTTGCGTGCGTTTCCGGCGCCCTCGGCAGCCGACTTATTTGATCGTCGGGGTCTGACCCCGGCCGGCTGCCGGCGCCTTGTTGCCGGACATTTTCCTGATCTTCTTCTTCAAATGGATGCACAGCCATGAGCGCACCGCGTACTCTCTACGATAAAATCTGGGACGATCATCTGGTCGATCAACAGGACGACGGAACCTGTCTTCTCTATATCGATCGCCATCTCGTTCACGAAGTGACGAGCCCACAGGCGTTCGAAGGCCTGCGCATGACGAACCGTCAGGTGCGTGCTCCGCAAAAGACGCTCGCCGTCGTCGACCACAACGTGCCGACCTCGCCGGATCGCCATCTCGGCATCAAGAACGAGGAAAGCCGCATCCAGGTCGAGGCGCTCGCCCAGAACGCGGCCGATTTCGGTGTCGAATATTATTCGGCAAGCGATATCCGCCAGGGCATCGTCCATATCGTCGGTCCGGAACAGGGCTTTACCCTGCCGGGCATGACCATCGTCTGCGGCGATAGCCACACCTCGACGCATGGCGCTTTCGGGGCGCTGGCGCACGGCATCGGCACGTCCGAGGTCGAGCACGTGCTCGCCACCCAGACGCTGATCCAGAAGAAGGCCAAGAACATGCTGGTGCGTGTTGACGGCAAGCTGCCGCCGCATGTCACCGCCAAGGATATCATCCTGGCGATCATCGGCGAGATCGGCACCGCCGGCGGTACCGGCAGCGTTATCGAGTTTGCCGGCGAAGCCATCCGCGACCTGTCGATGGAAGGCCGCATGACCGTCTGCAACATGACGATCGAAGGCGGCGCCCGCGCCGGCCTGATCGCGCCGGACGAAAAGACCTTCGAATATATCAAGGGCAAGCCGCGCGCGCCGAAGGGTGAAGATCTCGAAAAGGCGATCGCCTACTGGAAGACGCTGCAGACCGACGAAGGCGCGCATTACGACCGCGTCGTCGTCCTGAATGCCGCCGACCTGCCGCCGATCGTCTCCTGGGGCTCGTCGCCGGAAGACGTCATCTCCGTCCAGGGCATCGTTCCCAATCCGGACGAGATCCAGGACGAGAACAAGCGCACCTCCAAGTGGCGCGCGCTCGACTATATGGGCCTGAAGCCGGGCACGAAGATCACCGATATCAATATCGACCGCGTCTTCATCGGTTCCTGCACCAATGGCCGCATCGAGGACCTGCGCGAAGTCGCCAAGGTCGTCGAAGGCAGGACGGTCGCTTCGACCGTTTCGGCGATGATCGTGCCGGGCTCCGGCCTCGTCAAGGAACAGGCGGAAGCCGAAGGCCTCGACAAGATCTTCAAGGCGGCCGGTTTCGACTGGCGCGAGCCGGGCTGCTCCATGTGCCTCGCCATGAACGACGACCGCCTGAAGCCGGGCGAACGCTGCGCCTCGACCTCGAACCGCAACTTCGAAGGCCGCCAGGGCTTCAAGGGCCGCACCCATCTGGTGTCGCCGGCCATGGCCGCTGCGGCTGCGGTATCGGGCCACTTCGTGGATATCCGCGATTGGAAGTAAGGGGGCTCGAACCCTCTATTATGACGCTGCCCCTCACCCTAACCCTCTCCCCGCAGGCGGGGAGAGGGGACCACGGAGACCGATTGGAACGACGGAGCTTGCCGCTTCCTTCTCCCCGCGAGCGGGGAGAAGGTGGCCGGCAGGCCGGATGAGGGCGCTTTATCCGCTTCGCGTCCGGGGAGGGTTACCCCCTCTGTCACTTCCTGACATCTCCCCTCAAGGGGCAGGGCTATGGCATATGGAGTAAAGACCCCCTCTGGCCTGTCGGCCATCTCCCCCACAAGGGGGGAGAAACCCAGCCGTTGGCCCCTCATTTCAGATGACAGACCGGGCGGCGGGTTAAGTCCCTCCCCCTTGTGGGGAGGGGTTGGGGAGGGGACTTTCCCATATGCGATAGCCCTGCCTCAAGGGGGGAGATCGTTCTTTCCCTTGAGGGCACAAAGCTTGCGGCTCATCTCCACCCTTGAGGGGGAGATGTCGGCGTCGCCGACAGAGGGGGGTAACCGTCCGCGCTTTCGGAATGCTCCGCTTGGCTACCCCACAACCCTCACAACCGTCCCCCGCCGCATGAACCGGAGCAGCCGCCTCATCGCTGGCAGGCTGACCGCGACACAGCCCTCGGTCGGCGTATACCCCGGTTTGGCGAGGTGGAAGAAGATCGCCGAGCCGCCGAAGCGTTTGCGGGCCATCAGGTTCCAGTCCATCACCAGGCAGATATCGTAGAGCCCGTCGTCGCGGCGCATCTTTTCGTGGCTGGACTTGAAAGGCGCTTTGACCGGGCGGTTGTAGAGGGCGTGGCCGGGAGCGTCGCACCAGAGCAGGTCTTTCGGCGTGAAGCGCAGCGGCAGAGCGGTCTGCGGCCGGGTGATGCGGTCGGCTCTGATATAGCCGCCGATCAGCCGCATCGGTGCGATCGGGGTTGCGCCGTCGCCCTCGCGCTTGCGCGACGTAGTGCCGGAGCGGCCGATCGCGGCCTCTTCTGTGCGGCCGGCGACGGTGACCAGCGCCCTGGTCCGGCTTCCGGGCTTTATCCGGACGGTGATGGCGCCGGCGGTTTTCACGGTGCTTCTGGGTTTTATGCGCATTTTACTCACAGTTTTTTGCGTTGCCCGTGATCTGAAACCTCACCATAGCACTACACAATATGTAACAAACGGGTGAACTGCCGTTTTGCTTGCAGCTTGCTGCGATCGAGCATGTTTCAAACCGGACGCAAGGAGGAATTTCACCCATGTCGGCCCGCACCATTCTTCTCGTCGATGACGATACGGACCTGCGCGAAACGCTGGTGGAGCAGCTTTCGCTTTATGAGGAATTCACCATCCTGCAGGAGCCGACGGCTACCAAGGGCATCCAGACGGCCCGCACCCAGCAGGTAGCACTTCTGGTCATGGATGTAGGCCTGCCGGATATGGACGGGCGCGAGGCGGTCAAGCTCCTGCGCAAGGGCGGCTTCAAGCCGCCGATCATCATGCTGACCGGCCACGACACGGACAGCGACACGATCCTCGGGCTGGAAGCCGGCGCCAACGATTATGTCACCAAGCCGTTCCGCTTCGCCGTGCTACTCGCCCGCATCCGGGCGCAACTGCGCCAGCACGAGCAGAGCGAGGACGCCACCTTCACCGTCGGCCCCTATACGTTCAAGCCGGGGCAGAAGCTGCTGACGCTGGAGAATGGCCAGAAGATCCGGCTGACCGAAAAGGAAGCGGCGATCATCCGCTATCTCTACCGCGCCGATCAGAAGGTGGTGACCCGCGACGTGCTGCTGGAGGAGGTCTGGGGCTATAATTCCGGCGTGACGACGCATACGCTGGAAACCCATGTCTACCGTCTGCGCCAGAAAATCGAGCGCGACCCTTCCAATGCGGAGATTTTGGTGACAGAGAATGGTGGGTACAAGATCGTACCCTGACAGGCCGTTGTTCTATTGAACCCCGGCCTTTGCTGAACCCGAGATAGTCCTTTGGCGCTGAACGACGACATTGCCCTTCTGTCCCTCGTGCCGCTGTTTGCCGGTATCGACGAGGATAAGCTGCGGCTGATCGCCTTCGGTGCCGAGCGGCGGCGATTGAACCGGGGCCAGCAGCTGTTTCGCGAGGGAGCGCCTGCGGATTGCGCCTATGCGGTTGCCAGCGGCTCCTTCACGCTCACGCACAATCTGGTCGATGGCAGCACCGAGACGATCGATACGGTCGGGCGCGGAACGCTGCTGTCGGAACTGGCGATGATCTCCTTCGTCGAGCGCAAGTTCACCGCCACGGCCGAGGAAGACAGCGAAGTCATCCGCATCAACCGGCCGCTGTTTCGCCGCATGCTGGAAGAATATCCGGAAGTCGCCGTCGTCGTCGAAACCCGGATCAAGACCAATCTGCAGACGATGATCAGCAACATGCAGAAGCTGGCGCGGAAGTTCCGGTAACGTTTCCTGAGAGAGACGCTCTGTTTCCCACATCAAAGCGATGCAGTGCATGCCTTGCTCTTTCCCGCCTCCCGCCGCGTCCCCATCTATCGGGCAACACATCGCCATCATCAGGTAGACCATCATGAAGAAAATCGGCTTCCTGTCCTTCGGACACTGGACCCCTTCCTCGCAATCGCAGACCCGCTCGGCGCAGGACACGCTGCTGCAGTCGATCGATCTGGCCGTGGCGGCGGAAGAACTTGGCGCTGACGGCGCCTATTTCCGCGTCCATCACTTCGCCCGCCAGCTGGCCTCGCCCTTTCCGCTTCTGGCGGCCATCGGTGCGCGGACGAAAAAGATCGAGATCGGCACCGGCGTCATCGACATGCGCTACGAAAACCCGTTCTACATGGCCGAGGATGCCGGCAGCGCCGACCTGATTGCTAACGGCCGGCTGCAGCTTGGCATCAGCCGGGGTTCGCCGGAGCAGGTGATCGACGGCTGGCGCTATTTCGGCTTCAACCCGCAGGAGGGCGAGACGGATGCCGACATGGGCCGCCAGCATGCCGAAGTCTTCCTGCAGCTTCTGAACGGCGAAGGTTTTGCGCAACCCAATCCGCGCCCGATGTTTCCCAATCCGCCGGGCCTCCTGCGCCTCGAGCCGCATTCGGACGGCCTGCGCGAGCGCATCTGGTGGGGCTCGGCCTCGAATGCGACCGCTCTCTGGGCGGCGAAGCTCGGCATGAACCTGCAGAGTTCGACGCTGAAGCAGGACGAGACGGGCGAGCCCTTCCATGTCCAGCAGGCAGCGCAGATCAGGCTCTATCGCGACGCCTGGAAGGAGGCAGGGCATGCTCGCACGCCACGCGTTTCCGTTTCCCGCTCCATTTTCGCGCTGGTGGACGAACGCGACCGCGCCTATTTCGGCCGTGGCAACGACAGCGACCAGATTGGCATCATCGACAACATGCGCGCCGTGTTCGGCCGGTCCTATGCGGCGGAACCAGACAGGTTGATCGAACAGCTGAAGGCCGACGAGGCGATTGCCGAAGCGGATACGTTGCTCCTGACGGTGCCGAACCAGCTGGGCGTGGAGTACAATGCCCATGTGATCGAGGCGATCCTGAAGCATGTGGCGCCGGTGCTGGGCTGGCGGTGAGGGACCGCTTATTCTAGATAAATCTAGTGAAGTCTAATATTTTTCGCTAGACTTCACTAGAAACCACTAGACGCAGGTATCGGGAGGAGTACATGGACCCGTATCGCAACCCATTCGCGCCTGGCGCCGGTAGTCGTCCCCCGGAACTCGCGGGCAGAGATACTATTCTCGAGGCAGCGAGAGTCGCATGTGGCAGGGCCGTGAAAGGAAGAAGTGCGCGCTCGTTTATGCTGCTGGGGTTGCGCGGCACAGGGAAGACTGTCTTGCTCAACGAGATCGGTCGAATTGCCGAGCAGGAGGGTCTACTCGTTTCCAAAGTAGAGTCTCCCGAAGGTGAAAGCCTTGCCCGCCTTCTCTATCCGGAAATGCGCAAGGTCATACGGTCGTTGTCCGGCGCGGAAGCAGCGAAACAATTGGCAACCCGTGGCCTGAAAGGATTGCGGAGCTTCGCCTCGATGTTCAAGATCGAGGTGGCCGGCATAGAGGTAGGAGTGGAACCTGAACCGGGATTGGCGGATACGGGCGACCTTCAGTATGATCTACCTGATCTCTTCGGCTTGATTGGTGCGGCCGCCCAGGCGACAGGACGCGGCTGGATACTTCTGATCGATGAAGTTCAATACCTGTCCGAGGCCGATCTATCCGCATTGATCGTAGCAATGCACAAGATATCGCAGGATAGCTTGCCTGTTCTTCTCGTCGGCGCAGGACTTCCGCAAATTGCGCGTTTGGCAGGGGAAGCGAAATCCTACGCGGAACGGCTTTTTCAGTATCCAGCCATTGGCCCCCTTGATCGTTCATCTGCCGCCCTGGCCATCGAAAAGCCTATTGTCGAAGAGGGGGCCACCATTGCGGCAGACGCACTGCAGATCATTGTAGAACGCACCAAGGGTTATCCCTTCTTTCTGCAGGAATGGGGCTCTGTCGTGTGGAACGATGCGCAAGGACAGAAAATCACTCTTTCCGATGCGAGCCAATCATACGCGGAGACACTGGCTTTGCTCGATGAAGGCTTTTTCAAAGTGCGGATCGACCGCTTGACGAAGGCTGAGATTCAGTTTGTGAGGGCCATGGCAGAGCTTGGTGATGGGCCTTATGCAATGGCGGATATCGCCCAGTCGATGGGCCGCACGCAAAACTCTCTGGGACCAACACGGGCAAATATCATTTCGAAAGGCATGATTTACAGCAGTGATCACGGCTATCTGGATTTTACCGTGCCGCTTTTTGCCGAATTTATGCGGCGCCAAAGCTGAGCGTATGAGGACCTTCTGTCCATCACCTCTACAAATCAAAATGCGCAATCACCGGCACATGGTCCGATGGCCGTTCCCAGCCTCTTGCTTCCTTGAGGATATCGATGCGGTTGAGGTGTGAGGACAGGTCGGCTGAGGACCAGATGTGGTCGAGACGGCGGCCCTTGTTGGCGGCCTGCCAGTCCTGCGAGCGGTAGCTCCACCAGGTGTAGAGTTTTTCAGGGGAGGGCGTGTGCTGGCGCATCAGGTCGACCCAGGCGCCGCCGTTCAGCACCGCCGTCAGGCCCTCGGTCTCGATCGGCGTATGGCTGACGATCTTCAGGAGCTGCTTGTGCGACCAGACATCGTGTTCCAGCGGCGCGATGTTGAGGTCGCCGACGAGAATCGATGACATGCCGGCTTCGCTTTCGGCGTGCAGCAGCTTCATTTCCTCGATGAAATCGAGCTTGTGGCCGAATTTCTGGTTGATCGTCCGGTCCGGCTCGTCGCCGCCGGCCGGCACATAGAAATTGTGCAGCCGGATTGTCTTGCCCGATTTTTCGAACACCACCGACAAATGGCGGGCGTCGCCGACGCTGCAATAGTCGCGCCGGTCCGTCAGTTCGTGCAGCGGCAAGCGGGAGATGGTGGCGACGCCGTGATAGCCCTTCTGGCCATGGATGGCGATGTGCTCGTAGCCGAGCGCCTTCAGCGGAGAGAACGGGAAGAGGTCGTTCACCACCTTGGTTTCCTGCAGGCAGAGAATGTCCGGCGACCATGTCTTCAGCAGATGCTCGACAAGCGGCATGCGCAGGCGCACCGAATTGATGTTCCAGGTCGCGATCGACAAGGCCATGCGTGTGATTCTTTCCTTGGGTAGACTCTGATGAAACGGAGGCGATCCGCGGGTCCGTCATAGGAGCTTTTGAGGGGCTTGGCCATTGGATTTGCCGCCGATATTGACAGTCGCGCGCGGTGCTTCCACCTTCGGCCGCGACGCATCCGTCACGCTGCATTCATCAGGGCTGGAGATTGGCCGCATGATAAGACATCTGGGGCCGCAGGATCTGGCCATCTTCCGCTCGATCCGGATGGAGGCCTTGCGCCGCGAGCCCACCGCCTTTGCCAGCAGCGCCGAGGATTGGGGGCTGCTGCCGGATGACGAGTGGATGCGGCGGCTCATCACCAATCATGTTTTTGCGAGTTTCGAAGGGGATGAGCCGGTTGGGATCATGGGCCTGGCGCGTCAGAGCGCGACCAAGATGGCGCATCGCGCCACGCTGATCATGGTCTATGTGCGCCGCGACCAGCGCGGCCGGGGGCATGCGAAGGGGCTGCTCGACGCGCTCGTCGGTCATGCCCGCGAATTCGGCATCGCCCAGCTGGAACTGGCCTTGAGCGCCGAAAACCCGGTGGCGCTGCGGTTCTACCGGCGGGAGGGCTTTGCCGAGGTCGGGCGCATTCCGGCGGGCATGCGCCATGAGGGGCGCGAGATCGACGAAATACTGATGGCGCGCCGCATCGACGGCGAACCGGTATCCGGATGAGAAGGCTTACTTGCCGCGGTTGTTGATGTCGTCGTAGGGGATTCGGAAGACCTTGTCGTCCATCGGGATGCCGTTCTTGACGTTGAAGATCATCACCGACGTGTCCTTCTTCTGCGCATCGGTGATCGTCCACTGGCGCAGGTCGTAGGTCTTCGGATCGAACATCAGGGTGATCGTCGAATCGCCGAAAACGCTGCGGTCACCGAGCACGATGGTGATCAGGTCGGCCTCTTCCTTGACGTCGCGTACCATCTTGCCGGTGAGGTCGATTTCATCGGACAGCAGCAACTTCAGCGGTGTCTTGGACAGCGGATAGATGTCCCAGGTCTTCATTTTCTGATTGCCGATGACGACTGACTTGCCGTCGGCGATCACCCGCATCGGCGAGGGGGCGTCATAGTTGAAGCGGATCTTGCCGGGGCGGCTGATGAAGAACTTGCCGCCGGTCTGCTCGCCGCGCGGGCCGAACTGGACGAACTCGCCGCTCATGGTCTTCACCGAGGCGAAATGATCGGCGATCTTCTGGGCGACGGCCGTCTGTGCCCGGGCGGGTTCCAGCGGCAGGCCGATGACGGCAAGCGCTGTCACAACCGCGAGACCACCGACAAAGGCGCGGCGCGACAGGGGCGCAAGCGTGCTGTCCTGTCCAAGGTGGCCGTTTACGGTGTCTGTCATCGCGATCTCCTTCATTTCCAGTGTGATGTGGAGCGCAAGTGCGGCGCCTTCAAGGCGTGACTTGCGCACTTCTTTGCGATTGCCGGTAAGTTCAGCACCCGCTGCCGGGCCGGGCTTGCCGACCGGATATGCCTCCGATGGGGCGGCTGGTCGTGGTCAGTGGTCGCTTTCGGTGGGGACGAGGATCTCGCGCTTGCCGGCATGGTTGGCGGCGCTGATGATACCTTCCTGCTCCATACGCTCGATCAGCGATGCCGCACGGTTGTAGCCGATGCCGAGGCGGCGCTGGACATAGGAGGTCGAGGCCTTGCCGTCGCGCAGCACGACGGCCACCGCCTGATCATAGGGATCGTCGGATTCGGACAGGTTCGACGTGCCGGCTGGACCGCCGCCTTCGCCATCCTCGTCGTCTTCCTCAGTGATCGCGTCGAGATATTGCGGCGAGCCTTGGGTCTTCAGATATTTGACGACGTCCTCGACCTCGGTGTCCGAGACGAACGGACCGTGCACGCGCTGGATACGGCCGCCGCCGGCCATGTAGAGCATGTCGCCCATGCCGAGCAGCTGTTCGGCGCCCTGTTCGCCGAGAATCGTGCGACTGTCGATCTTCGAGGTGACCTGGAAGGAGATGCGGGTCGGGAAATTGGCCTTGATCGTGCCGGTGATGACATCGACCGAGGGGCGCTGCGTCGCCATGATGACATGGATGCCGGCGGCGCGCGCCATCTGCGCCAGGCGCTGCACGGCGCCTTCGATGTCCTTGCCGGCGACCATCATCAGATCGGCCATTTCGTCGATGATGACGACGATATAGGGGATCGGCGCCAAGTCGAATTCTTCGGTCTCGTAGATCGCTTCGCCGGTCTGGCGATCGAAGCCCGTCTGCACGGTGCGGCTCATCACCTCGCCCTTGGCCAGCGCCTGCTCGACGCGGCTGTTGAAGCCGTCGATGTTGCGCACGCCGATCTTGGACATCTTCTTGTAGCGCTCTTCCATCTCGCGCACGGTCCATTTGAGCGCGACGACGGCTTTCTTCGGATCGGTGACGACCGGTGTCAGAAGGTGCGGGATGCCGTCATAGACCGAGAGTTCCAGCATCTTCGGATCGATCATGATCAGGCGGCACTGTTCCGGTTTCAACCGGTAGAGGATCGAAAGGATCATCGTGTTGATGGCGACGGATTTACCCGAGCCGGTGGTGCCTGCGACCAAGAGGTGCGGCATCTTGGCGATGTCGACGATGACCGGCTCGCCGCCAATGGTCTTGCCGAGCGCCATGGCGAGCTTGGTCTTCGAGGTCTCGAAATCGCGCGAGCCGATCAGTTCGCGCAGGTAGACGGTTTCGCGGCGCTGGTTCGGTAGCTCGATGCCGATGGCGTTGCGGCCGGGCACGACGGCGACGCGGGCGGCGATCGCCGACATCGAGCGGGCGATATCGTCGGCAAGGCCGATGACGCGCGACGACTTGATGCCCGGTGCGGGCTCCAGTTCATAGAGGGTGACGACCGGGCCGGGACGCACATGGATGATCTCGCCCTTGACGCCGAAATCCTCCAGCACACCTTCCAGCATGCGGGCATTCTGCTCCAGCGCATCGGCCGACAGCGTTGCGTCACGGGTGACATTCTTCGGCTCGGCGAGGAAGTGCAGCGGCGGCAGGGTGAAATCGTCGTCGTCGGTGACGAAGGAGGACTGTGCCTCGCGCTCCATGCGCTGCCCGGTTTTCGGACGGGGGGCTGCGGGAACGACGCGGGCGGTGGCGGCAGGTTGCGCCGGGGGCTGCTTGCGCGGTGCCGAGACCGGTGCCCAGTTCGAAGGGCCGTCGATATCGTCGTCCTCGTCGTCGGACATGATGCCCGCGGGCAGGCGGCCGGTATCGCGCAGGTCGTCGTCCTCATCGTCGTCGGCGGAAATCGGCGGGGCGGCGACGACGCGGCGCTCGCTGCGATCCAGCGACGGCTCGACCCGCTCGGAACGGGCAATGGCCTTCGGGCGAACGGGTTCGTTCAGCGTGCCGAATTCGTCGGTGTTGAAATCATAGGGCTCGTCATAATGACGTTCCGCCTGTTTGCGCCGGCCGCTGAGGCCGAACAGGCGGCGCATACGGGCATGGGCGGTAAAGCGCATATGGGTGATCGCGCCGGCCAGAACCATGAACAGGCCTTCCGATTCATCGTCCTCCGATTCGTCGCTGACGGTGCGGGCCTTGCTTGGTGCCGCAACCGGTACCGGGATTTCCTCGTCTTCGTCCGGCACGCCGATCAGGCCGGCGCTGTAGACCAGGAAATAGGCTGACGGCAGCGCGAACAGCGCCGCAAGCACCATGCCGAAGGTTCCGGTCGGATAGGCGCCGGTGAAGAGAGCCGGAAAACGCAGGATCATGTCGCCGAACACGCCGCCCAGCCCATTGGGCAGCGGCCAGGTGACGGGGGCAGGCAGGCAGCTGAGTGCGGCGGAAGCCAGCACGGAGCCCCCGAACCAGGCGGCGGCACGCTTGTGAATGCGGCCGAACGGCTTGCTGGTGATCAATACGAGGGCCCAGGCGACGACGGGCAGCAGCGCCACGACGCTGGCAATGCCGAAGAACTGCATGAAGATGTCGGCGAAGGCCGCGCCGGTATATCCAAGGATGTTGGTCGGCGCGTTGTTGGTCGCGTAGGAGAAGCTCGGATCGTTGACGTTCCAGGTCGACAGGGCCGCGACGGCGAAACCCAAGGCGACGAAGAGCGCAAATCCGGCCAGTGCGGCGATCTGTTTCCAGACGAATGTGGAAAGCACAAACTGGTTGGAACGGTTGTCATATACCGCCTGATTGCTTCTGCTCATGGTGACCTGCTGCCTGTTATTCTTCAAATCGCAATGCGCGCATGCTTCGACCGTAAGCTTGGGAGGGTTAAAGTCCTATTAACCTTGACGCTTCGTTTACCGGAAACATGGCCGCAGCGGCCGGGTACCCCCTAGATTTCGGGAGGCAGGCGGAGGGAGAAACGGCGCAAACAAAAAAGCCCGGATACGGGATCCGGGCCAAATGCGGTCCTGCGGGAAGCAAGACCGCGACGGGAAGAGATGCGGAGCCGTTTGTCCGGCTCCGCAAATTGCTCAGGAGTGGTAAGCGGCTTCGCCGTGCGAGGAGAGGTCAAGACCTTCGCGTTCGGCTTCGACGGATACGCGCAGGCCGACGATCAGGTCGACGATCTTGTAAAGGATCGCCGAGCCGATGCCGCACCATGCGAGGGTGACGAGAACGGCGTAGACTTGGGTCATGAACTGGCCGCCCATGGTGACGCCTTCGGCATAGCCGATGCCGCCGAGTGAGGACGAGGCGAAGATGCCGGTTGCCAGCGCGCCGAACAGGCCGCCCACGCCGTGGACGCCGAAAACGTCAGCCGTGTCGTCGTATCCGAACTTGTTCTTTACGACGGAGACGAAGAAGTAGCACAGCGGCGAGACGATCAGGCCCATGACGATGGCGCCCATCGGGCCGACGATGCCGGCGGCAGGCGTGATGGCGACGAGACCGGCGATCATGCCGGATGCAGCGCCGAGCATGGAAGCCTTGCCGCGGGTGAAGGTTTCAACAAGCGACCAGGAAACAATGGCTGCTGCCGTTGCGATGAAGGTGTTGACGGTTGCAAGCATTGCGCCGCCGGAAGCTTCGAGGTTGGAGCCGGCGTTGAAGCCGAACCAGCCGACCCAGAGCATGGCCGCACCGACGAGCGTCAGGGTCATCGAATGCGGAGCCATCATATCCTTGCCGAAGCCGGTGCGCTTGCCGACCATGATCGCGCCGATCAGGCCAGCCACGCCGGCATTGATGTGCACTACCGTGCCGCCAGCGAAGTCGAGGGCGCCCCAGCCGAAGATCAGGCCGTTTGCGTCCCAGACCATGTGGGCGATCGGGAAGTAGACGAAGGTGGCCCACAGGATGCAGAACAGCACGGCGGCCGAGAACTTGATGCGCTCGGCGAATGCGCCGACGATCAGGGCCGGGGTGATGGCCGCGAACGTCATCTGGAACATGATGAAGATATATTCCGGAATGACCGCGTCGGAGAACGTCGCAGCCGTGCTGTCAGGGGTGACGCCTGCGAGGAATAGCTTGGCCGTGCCGCCGAAGAAGGCGGACGTCGAACCACCGAAGGCGAAGGAATAGCCGTAGATGACCCAGACGAGCATCACGGCCGCACCGGCGACAGTGCACTGCATCAGCACCGACAGCATGTTCTTGGCGCGGACCAGGCCGCCGTAGAACAGGCCGAGACCGGGAACCAGCATGAACAGGACCAGGATGGTGCAGAGGAACATGAAAGCGGTGTCGCCCTTGTTCGGGACCGGGGCCACAGCGGCGGCGGCTTCGGTCGCGGCTGGCGCGGCTTCCTGCGCGAATGCGACGATCGGGGCGAGAACCGCCGCGGCCGTGGCGCCGAGGCGTCCGAGAGATGTGGAAAGTTTAAATGAGGACATTGTCAAATAGCTCCCTGAACGGCCGTGACTTACAGCGCTTCTGTGTCGGTTTCGCCGGTACGAATGCGAACGGCATGGTCAATCGAATAGACGAAGATCTTGCCGTCACCGATCTGGCCGGTCTTGGCCGACGCGGCGATCGCCTCAACGGCCTTGTCGACGAGCTCGGAAGAAACGGCGATTTCGATTTTCAGCTTCGGCAGGAAGCTGACGGCATATTCGGTGCCGCGGTAGATTTCCGTGTGTCCCTTCTGGCGCCCGTAGCCCTTCACTTCGGTCACGGTCAGGCCTTGGATGCCAACGGCGGTGAGGGCTTCGCGAACCTCATCGAGCTTGAACGGCTTGATAATGGCCATCACAATTTTCATCTGGTTTCCCATCCTTGTGTTCATCTGCGGCGCGGGGCCGTCTCTCCTTGCCGCTCAGCACAATTCGCCTACGACCGCGCATTCCTATTCAAGGCGCGTGCCAGTTTGGGGCTGGGGCGGTAAGTCACTGAAAAGACATGGAAACGCCACATTCCTCCGAGACCCGGAATGGGAATGTCAAAAAATCGTCAATTTAAATGATGAAAATATAAGCAAAAATAAAAAAGTGGCTGCTTTTTATTCAGATGCCTTTTTCCGGATCAAGCCTTCCTGCGCGACAGAGGCGATCAGCACGCCGGAACGATCGAACAGGCTGCCGCGCGTCATCCCGCGCGCGCCAAACGCGCTCGGGCTGTCCTGGGTATAGAGCACCCAGTCGTCCAGTTTGCAGGGTCGGTGGAACCACATGGAGTGATCAAGACTCGCCACCTGCAGGTCACGGTCGAACACCGAAGTGCCATGCGCATAGAGCGCCGTGTCGAGAAGCGTCATGTCGGAGATATAGGCGAGCACCGCCGCCTGGATGTGGCGCTCGTCGGGAACCGCGCCGGTGGTCTTCACCCAGACGTCCTGGAGCGGTTCGAGCTTGTCACGCGAGAAATAATGTTTCAGCGACACGGGCCGGATCTCGATCGGCCGGGGGCGTTCCCAGTAGCGGCGGATGGCGTCCGGCGCGTTGACCAGGAATTTCTCCTTGATGTCCTGCTCGCCCATCAACGTTTCCGGCGGCGCGACCGTGGGCATGGCGATCTGGTGCTCGAAACCCTCTTCGTCGAACTGGAACGAAGCCGACATGGAAAAGATCGCCTTGCCGTGCTGAATGGCGACGACGCGGCGGGTGGCAAAGCTCGATCCGTCGCGGATGCGGTCGACATCGTAGATGATCGGCACGGCCGGGTCGCCGGGGCGCATGAAATAGGCGTGCAGCGAATGCACATAGCGGCCCTCGCTCACCGTGCGCTGTGCAGCCACCAGCGCCTGGCCGATCACCTGCCCGCCGAAGACGCGTTGCCATCCCACCTGCGGGGAAAGGCCGCGAAACAGGTTCTCTTCCAGCTTCTCCAGATCCAGCGTCTGCAAGAGCACATCCATTGGGGCTGGCATCGGGGCGGGGGCGTCATCGGGGCGCGACATTTCGGCAATCTCCAGCGGTCGGACGTTCCAGAGGTAGGAACGGGCGCATCGTTGATCTATATAACGGGCAGGAAATGCTCAAGGGTGACGGGAGAACGAGAGATGATCGATGTGCTGATTGCAGGCGGCGGTTATGTCGGATTGTCGCTGGCCGTGGCCGTCAAGAAGGCGGCGCCGCATCTGGCTGTAATGCTGATCGATGGCGCGCCGGACAATGCCTGGAAAAAGGACGAGCGCGCCTCGGCGATCATCGCCGCCGCCTCGCAGATGCTCGACGTTCTCGGGCTGTGGAACGAGATCGAGCCGGAAGCCGAGCCGATCAAGCGCATGGTCATCACCGATTCCAACACCGCCGACCCGGTTCGCCCGGTCTTCCTCACCTTCGAGGACGAGGCGGTCGAAGGCCGGCCGTTCGCCCATATGGTGCCGAATGTCGTTCTGGTCGGCGCCTTGCGCAGGGCGGCTGGCGAACTCGGCGTCGAAATCCGCCAATCCACCGTGGCGAAGGATTTCAAGAGCGGCGATCACGCCGTGTCATTGACGCTGTCGGACGATGACGTGCTCGACGCTCGCCTGCTCGTCGCCTGCGACGGCGTGCGCTCGAAACTGCGCGATGTCGCCGGCATCAAGACCGTCGATTTCGATTATGGCCAGTCGGGCATCGTCACGACGGTCGAGCATGAGCGCCCGCACGAGGGCACGGCGGAAGAACATTTCCTGCCGGCCGGCCCGTTCGCGACACTGCCGCTGCGCAACAACCGCTCCTCGCTCGTCTGGACGGAGCGGACCCGCGACGCCGACCGCCTGATCGCCAGCGACGATCTGGTGTTCGAGGAAGAGCTCGAGCGCCGCTTCGGTCACAGGCTCGGCACGCTGAAAGTCGTCGGCGGCCGCCGCGCCTTTCCGCTCGGCCTGACGCTGGCGCGCGATTTCATCGCCCCGCGCTTCGCCCTTGCCGGCGACGCCGCCCATGGCATTCACCCGATCTCCGGCCAGGGCCTCAATCTCGGTTTCAAGGATGTCGCGGCGCTGGCCGAAACCATCGTCGATGCCGACCGTCTCGGTCTCGACATCGGCTCGCTTGCGGTGCTCGAACGCTACCAGAGCTGGCGGCGGTTCGATACGTTCCGCATGGGCGTGACGACGGACGTGCTGAACCGGCTGTTTTCCAACGACATCACCCCGATCCGCGCGCTTCGCGATTTCGGCCTCGGCATCGTCGACCGCCTGCCCTCGGTGAAATCGTTCTTCATCCGGCAGGCTTCTGGGCTTGGCGGGCAGAGCGAACCGAAGCTGCTGGGTGGTTTGCCGATCTGATCGGCTGACTTCGGCAAAGGTCCCAGTTTCTCCGTCATGCCTGTGCTTGTCACAGGCATCCAGCCACCGCGCGTCCGCGCGGTGAGACAACCCATATCGAATATTAAAAAGCTTTTCACGCACGGACGTTGCGTGGCTGGATTTCTGTGACAAGCACAGAAATGACGGGAGTGTGGGGACGCTTCTGAGGGCTTCCCTCAATCCTCGATCTTGCGTGCCTCGGAAATCAGCATGATCGGGATGCCGTCGCGGATGGGGTAGGCGAGGCGGGCCTTTTCCGAGATCAGTTCGTTATCAACAGCGTGGTAGCTTAGCCGGCTCTTGGTCAGCGGGCAGACGAGCAATTCGAGCAGTTTGGGATCGACGCGGCTGGTTCTATCTTCCATGGCCGAGACTTTACTGCAGCATGGTTTCGATGTCGCCAAAATTGCGGGCCAGAACGATCTCGGTAATGGCAATCAGCGTTTCGGCCCGTGTCTTCAGGTCCGGCGCTTCCAGCAGCGCCTGTTTTTCCGCTGGCCCATAGGGCGACATCATCGCCATGGAGTTGACCAGGGTCACATTGCTCGCCCGTTCGACGCTTTCCCAGTCGGCTTCCAGCTTGTTGGCGTCGAGATAGGCCTTGAATGCGGCGAGCAGAGCCGCGCGATCGACCTGCGCCTCGTCGTCGGGGCCGCTCAGGTCGGTGACAAACGGCGCGATGCGGAAGGAGCGGTAGCCTTTCACCTGCGGCATTTCCTCAAATAGCCGGAACCGGCAGATGCCGGTCAGCGAAATGATATAGCGACCATCCTCCATTTCAGCGAACGAGGTGATCCGGCCGACACAGCCGACCTGGCAGAGCGCCTGCACATGCGCCTGGCCTGCCTCGTCGCGAATTTCGCCGAAGGAGGGCTGGATCATGCCGATCAGACGGTTTTTCGTCAGGGCGTCATCGACCATGGCCAGATAACGCGGCTCGAAGATATTCAGCGGCAATTGGGAGCCGGGAAGCAGAAGCACGCCGGTCAGCGGAAAGACCGGAAGCGTTTCCGGCAGGTCCTGAGACTTCAGATATCGTGCATTTCCAACTTGCATGTCTTGCAACACCCCATTGCTCTCAGGCGTTTTTCCGGCGATTTCGGCCCAATCCGTCGCCTATCGACAAAAGATGGAGCGCACGCCTGAAAACTCAAGAGAGGGCGTGCGTGGCGTCAGGAGAACAGGATGGACGACAGCTTGCGCCGCGCCGAAAGCGTGGCCGGATCCATCGGTCCCCAGATGTCGAAAAACTGCAGAAGCTCGCGGCGGGCGCCGTCGTCCTGGAATGTCCGGTCACGCTTCATCACCTGCAGAAGATGGTCGGCGGCGGTCTCCCGGTCGCCCTCGACATTGCGGATCTTGGCGAGCTTGATGCGCGATTCGTGATCGTCCGGATTGGCGGCAAGCACCTGTTCCAACGCATTCGGATCGCCGAGCTTGCGTGCTTCCTCGATCTGGTCGAGCTTTTTGACAACTGCGATCATGCCGGCATCCTTGGCGAGTGCTTCCGGCAGGTCCGTCAGCATTTCGCGCGCCTGCTCCAGGTCGCCGGCGGTGATCAGGCAATTGACCAGACCGGCCAGTGCCACGGCATTTTCAGGCTCGGCCTGCAGCACGGCGCCGAACAGGCCGGCCGCATTCTGCAGGTCGCCCTGTTCCAGCAAGCCCTTGGCTTCGGCAAGCGCCGCTTCGATCTCGGCGGCCTGGTCGTCCACGGCAGGGCCGGCGACCTTGTCGATGAACTGGCGGATCTGGCTTTCCGGCACGGCGCCCATGAAGCCATCGACCGGGCGACCGCCGACAAAGGCGATGACGGCGGGGATCGACTGGATGCCGAGCTGGCCCGCGATCGACGGGTGATCGTCGATGTTCATCTTGACCAGCCGCACGCGTCCCTGCGCTTCCGTCACGACCTTTTCGATGACCGGCGTCAATTGCTTGCAGGGGCCGCACCAGGGGGCCCAGAAATCGACCAGCACCGGTTGGTGGCGGGAAGCTTCCAGCACGTCGCGAGAGAAGGTGGCGGTCGTCGTTTCCTTGATCAGGTCTGCAACGGGCGCGGATGCTGTCGGTGTTGCCGCCGGCGCGCCGCCATAATTGGCCGTCGCCGTCATCTGGCTGCCGTAGGAACCTGAATAGGGATTGTCGCTACCGCTCATCGTGTCTCCTCGCGGACATCGGCGTCCGTCTGACTTCCTTGCGTCAAAGATCGTATGTCAGGCCGTCACTTTCAAGACAAGCGGTTCATGTCCCGTCGCCTCGATAAAGCGCAGGAGGTCCTTCGACGCGATCGAGGTCGTGGCGTCGTTCGACAGCGGATGGCAGTTGACGATCTCGTCGCGCATCAGGTCCTGGTCGATGATGATCTTCACATTCTGGCCGGCATCGTTGATCACGCCGAAGGCGGTGACAGCACCGGGAATGACGCCCAGATATTCCATCAGCTTTTCCGGACGGCCGAACGACACCTTGCTGGTAGCGCCGATGATCGTGTGCACGGTCTTCAGGTCCACGGTCGCATGTTCCTCGACGGTCAGAAGGAAATAATTGTCCTTCTTGTCCTTCACGAACAGGTTCTTGGTGTGCCCGCCCGGGATTTCGTCGCGCAGCGCCACCGATTCGGCCACGGTGAAAACCGGCGCGTGCTGCTTGGTCGTGTGGGTGATACCGAGGCTGTCCAGAAACTGGAACAATTCGTCTTGCGTCTTCGGCTGTGCGTTGCTCATGGCCTGTTCCTTGGGAGTAAAAGTGCCGTCTGCTTTACGGCCAAGCCCAGACAAGCGCAATCGCGTCGATTGCAAAGGCGGTAAAACGCCTTGTTTTCAGGGTCTTGCGACATTTCCGAAAAATTTCTCGGATCCGGCGTCATTTCCCTGTTGCATTTGGAAAATGGCTGGGCCATATAGCGCCCGTCGCCGCAAGCAACAATGCAGCGACGCCACGGTCCACCGACTACCCCCGGACCGAGGTTGATGAGCGGGTGTAGCTCAGGGGTAGAGCACAACCTTGCCAAGGTTGGGGTCGGGCGTTCGAATCGCCTCACCCGCTCCATTTTTTCTCCCGAGAAAAAATTGCCTTGTGCCGCCAAATGAACCACTATCGATTCTGGCGCACGTTTCCGTGTCTGTCGCGGCGAAACTCAAGCTCTGCATCCATGATCGGTAGATGAGTTTCCACGCCAAGCCGAATCGCAAGCCGGCCCATGGATCGGCAAGGCATCGTATGCACATCTTTGCTATTTCTGGACGGTCTGCGTTTTCCGGTCAACCGCGCCCGACATAGGGCATCTGTGTTGCCATGACGGTCATGGTCAGCACATTGGCATCAAGCGGCAGTCCGGCCATGTAGACGACGGCGTCGGCTATGAGATTGGCCGGAATGGTCGGCTCGCTGGCCATCTCGCCATTGGCCTGCAGCACGCCGCCGCTCATGCGGGAGGTCATCTCGGTCGAGGCATTGCCGATATCGATCTGGCCGCAGGCGATGTCGAACGGGCGGCCGTCGAGGGCGGTCGATTTCGTCAGGCCGGCAACCGCATGTTTGGTCGCCGTGTAGGGCGCCGAAAGCGGTCGCGGCGTCGAAGCGGAGATCGAGCCATTGTTGATGATACGGCCGCCACGCGGCGTCTGCGCCTTCATCAGCTTCATCGCCTGCTGGGTGCACAGGAAGGCGCCCGTCAGGTTGGCCGCGACGATGGCGTTCCACTGTTCGAAGGTGATGTCTTCCATCGGCACGGCCGGCAGGCCCATGCCTGCATTGTTGACGAGCAGGTCGAGACGGCCAAAATCATGGGCGACGGTCTTGAACAGCGTGGCGACGGATTGCGGATCTCCGACATCGGCGGCAAAGGCGCGGATCGTGCCGCCCGTTACCTCGGCGATCTCATGCGCGGCCTTCTGCAGAACGTCATAACGGCGGCCGGAAATGACGACGGTAAAGCCGCTTTTCGCCAAGGCCTCGGCAATGGCCCGGCCAACGCCGGTGCCGCCGCCAGTCACAAGTGCGATCTTGCCGTGGTTCCTTGTCGTGTCGGTCATCGTCGCTTCCCTCCCTGAATGCGTTTGATCGCTGCCGTGATCAGCTCTTGGTGAAGACGTAATCCGTTTCCTGCCGCAGCGTCTCGCCCGGCCGCAGGACGCCTTCCGGAAAATTGGCATGATTGACGGCGTCCGGCCAGATCTGGGTTTCCAGGCAGAAGCCGGCGAACGGTCCGTAACGACGGCCTTCGAGCCCCGGCACCGGCACGTCCATCTTGAAGCCGGTATAGAATTGCACGCCCGGCTCCGTCGTGCGGACCTCCAGCGAGACACCGGAATTGATGCTGCGGACGAGTGCGACCGACTGCTTCGGCCCCCGCGCCTCGGCCAGGCAGAAATTGTGGTCGTAGCCAATCTTGTCGCCTTCCAACTGGCGACGCATCGACGTCATGGTGCGCAGGTCGAAGGCGGTTCCCTCGACAGGGCGGACTTCGCCCGTCGGCACCAGCCGCTCGTCCGTCGGCAGATAGTCGTTGGCGGCGATCATCACGTCATGGCCGAGCGCATCGGCGGTGCCGTCGAGGTTGAAATAGCTGTGCTGGCAGACGTTGCAGATCGTCGCGCGATCGGTGCTGCTCTCATAGAGAACATTGAGCACACCACCGTCTTCAAGCGTATAGGTGCAGGTGACGGTGCAATTGCCCGGATAGCCGGCGCGGCCATCGGGATCGGTGATCCGCAGGACCACACGGTTGTCCGCCTGCTCGACGATATCCCAGATGCGCTTGGCCAAGCCGTCGCTGCCGCCATGCAGATGGGTGACGCCGTTCTCGTTGTTTTCCAGCTGGTATTCGGTGCCGTCGATCGAGAAGCGGCCTGCGCCGATGCGGTTGGCGTTGCGGCCCGGCGTCGCGCCGAAATAGGGGGAATGGTCCAGATAATCGTGGAAAGTGTCGAAGCCGAGCACAAGAGGTGCGACATGGCCATCGAGCCGCAGATCCTGGATGACCGAGCCCCAGGTCAGGATATGTGCCGTCAATCCGCCGCCGGTAATGACCACGCGATGCACGGCCTGCCCGGACGGCAGATGGCCGAAAATATCTGTCTGTGTCTGCACGGCCGTTTTCCTCCACTGCCCCGGCGGCAACCTGCGTCATTTCGCTGGGGTCGGCAACCGAAAAGTCATACAATTCACCGCGGCGTTTCCGCTGGCAGTATTTCCTCACCCGTCATTGCCTGAAAGACGCTGCCGGTTGGCTCAAAACGTCTTCTGATAAACGATGAATGGCGTCTTGTCTGCGATCCGATCGTAGAGTTTGCGCGCTGTCGCATTGAAATCCTGGGTCATCCAGTAAACTTCCTCAGCCCGCTCGGCGTTCGCACGCGCATAGACCGCCTCGATCAGAGCCCGACCAATGCCCTGTCCGCGCACTTCCGGATCGGCATAGAGGTCCTGCAAATAGCAGATCGAATGTTCATGCCAGCACGAGCGGTGAAACAGGTAATGCGCAAGGCCGACCGGCTTGCCGTTCAGCACCGCGAGGAAACCCGCATATTCATGCGCCGCCCCGCTCGTGACTCGCGAGAAGGTGAGGGCATGGATGGCTTCCGGCAAGACCGTTTCGTAGAAGGCGAGATAGGCCTTCCACAGACGGTGCCATTCGGTCTCGTCGCTGATCTGGATGGGGCGGATGACAAGATGTGTGCTCACCGTCTGTCCTTCCCGATATCCGCCGGATCATAGGGCGTGGTCTGGTAGATATCGTTGATCCAGTTGCCGAACAGCAGATGTGCGTGGCTGCGCCAGCGGTTCTGCGGCGGCAGGTCCGGGTCGTTGTGCGGGAAATGGTTGTGCGGCATCTTGATCGGCACGCCGGCATCGATGTCGCGGAAATATTCGTCCGACAGCGAGGTCGAGTCATATTCGACATGGTTGAAGACATAGAGCCGGTTGCCCGCCTTCTCGTGCACGAAGCAAACGCCCATCTCCTCGGATTCCATCAGGATTTCAAGCGCGGGCACCTTTTCGATATCGGCGCGGCGCACCTCGGTCCAGCGCGAGACAGGGATCTGGAAATCGTCGGAGAAGCCGGAAAGATAGGGCGAGGATGGATTGAGATTGTGGTGGCGATAGACGCCGAAGGCCTTTTCCCGCAGCGTATGCTTCGGCACGCCGTGGAAATGGTAAATCGCCGCCATTGCGCCCCAGCAGATGTTGAGCGTCGAATGGACATTGGTGTGTGTCCAGTTGAGGATGTCCTGCATTTCGCCCCAATAGGTGACGTCCTCGTATTCCAGCATCTCGACCGGGGCGCCGGTGATGATCAGGCCGTCAAACGTGCGGTGCTTCACCTCTTCCCAGGTTTCGTAGAAGGCCAGCAGGTGTTCTTCCGGCGTGTTCTTGGCCTTGTGACCGCCGAGCCGGATGAGGGAAAACTCGACCTGCAGCGGCGAGGCGCCGACAAGGCGCGCCATCTGCACTTCGGTCTTGATCTTGTTCGGCATGAGGTTGAGCAGCCCGATCTGCAGCGGGCGGATATCCTGACGGATCGCCATGGTTTCGGTCATCACCCGCACGCCCTCTTTGACAAGGGTTTCGAAGGCGGGCAGCGTATCGGGAATCTTGATAGGCATGGACAACACTCGGTCAAACGAACAGGCGGACAAGCCGGAATAAAAAAACCGGCAACGATGAATCGCTACCGGCCCCGCTGCTTGCGCACGCACGGCCCTTTAGCGACTTATTTAACGTGGCTGCAAGCCGGCCGGCCAAATCACCACGAGATGCTTAAATAGCGCCGCTCGACACGAAAATCAATGTCGGTCCGCACGACCTCTTTGCCTGCCGACGCCCCGTTCACGCCGATGTGTAATTCCACGATGAAACTCCAAGTCAGTGGTCCGCGTACTCCCGGTGTCTCAGGAGGACATGCCATGACGAGTCTTGCCTATCAGATCAGCCCGGCGGACTTCCGGCAGCGCCGGATGTTGCAGGTAACGATCGCCGTTCTGGCGCTCCTGCCGGTGTTTGCCGGCCTTTGCGGTGTGGTGACCGGTGCCGGCTTCCTCGGCGTCAAGGCTGGTCCTACCGATCTCGACAGTCATGTTCGATTCCTGTCCGGCCTGTTCCTCGCCTTCGGCGTCGGCTGGTACACATGCATTCCGGCGATCGAAAAAAAGACCGAGCGTATCCGGCTCCTGGCTATTCTGACGTTTTGCGGCGGACTGGCACGGCTCTCGTCGCTGGTCATCGCCGGCGTGCCTTCGATCGGGCATCTGTTGGGGCTCGGAATGGAACTGCTGGTGGTTCCATGCATCGTGCTGTGGCACGGTCGTGTCTCGCGACTCGGTCGTCGATAGGTCACTTCATGCCGGAAAGCCGGCGTAGATTGTCGACCTCATCATCCGTCAGCGCGCGGACGGCCCCCTTCTCCAGATCACCGAGGACGAGGTTGCCGATGGCGACGCGGACAAGCCGCAGGCATGCGATATTCACCGCTTCCAGCATACGCCGGATTTGCCGGTTGCGTCCCTCGTCGAGCTCGATTTCGACCCACGAATTCTTGCCGCCTTCACGCAGCATCCGTGCCGATTTCGCCTTGAGAAACTCGTCGTCTTGCCGGACGCCGCGCATCAGTGCTTCCATCGTATCCTGATCGGCGATATTATCGATCTGCACATGATAGGTCTTGGAGACATGGGTTTCGGGATCGAGCAGGGACTGGGCAAATTCCGTGTCGTTGGTGAAGAGCAGCAGGCCCTCGCTCGCCTTGTCGAGGCGGCCGACCGGCGAGAGGTGGGCGTGGTCCATATTCTTCAGGCAATCGAACACCGTCGGCCGGCCTTCCGGATCGTGGCGGGTGGTCACCAGTCCGCGCGGCTTGTTCAACATCAGGTAGACCGGCTGTTCCGCCACCACCGTCTTGCCATCGACGGCAATCGCGGCATGGGAAAGATCGACCCATGTGCCGGGATCGGTCACCACCCGTCCACCGAGCGTCACGCGACCGGCGGCGATCATCTCCTCCGCTTGCGTGCGCGAACAGAAGCCGAGTTTCGACAGGGCGCGCGGAAGCGTCACCCGCTTGCCGCCCGGGGCTTCGGCCTGTCGCTTGCCGGCGAAATTGCGTCCCTTGCGGACCTGTTTCATCACACTATCCTTCAAGCCACGCGGGACTGTTGACCTGCCGGCCCCCGCCGTTCTAGAGCGAAGCTCAACCCGAGTGCAGTTATCGCCGCATCGTCCGTTCATCAACGGCAATAAGCGAGGCGGCGACCGTTTGGAAGCGAGACCATGGTGAACACAGACGATATTGCGCGTGACCTCGTCACCCTCAGGGACTACTGGCGCTATGCGATTTCCCGTTTCAATGCGGCCGAGCTGAGCTATGGCCATGGCACCACGACGGCGGTCGACGATGCGGCCTTCCTGTTGCTCGACAGCCTCGACCTGCCGATCGATACGCTCGATCCCTTTCTCGATGCCCGCCTGCTCACGACCGAACGCCAGCTGCTGGCCGAGCGGATCGAAGCGCGCGTCTCCACCCGCAAGCCGACGTCCTACATTACCGGCCATGCCTATATCCAGGGCATCCGCTTCCATGTCGACGAACGGGTGATCGTGCCGCGCTCGCATATCGGCGAAATCCTGTTCAACGAATATGCCGGCGATATGGGCTCGTCCTTCCTGCCCGATCCCCTGAGCATCGAAAGCGCGGTGGATATCTGCACCGGCTCTGGCTGTCTGGCGATCCTCGCCGCGAAATTCTTTCCCGGGGCCACTGTCGATGCGGTCGATTTGTCGCCCGACGCGCTGGACGTGGCGAAGATCAATGTCTCCGAGCATGAGGTCGAAGATCAGGTGACCCTGCATGAGGGCGATCTTTTCACGCCGCTCGAGGGCCGCAAGTACGACCTGATCATCACCAACCCGCCCTATGTCGATCACGTGGCGATGGACGCCTATCCGGCCGAATTCCGCGCCGAACCGGCCATGGCGCATGACGGCGGTGTGGATGGCCTCGATCTCGTCCGCGAAATCCTGGCAAAGGCGGCCAATCACCTCAATCCCGGCGGCGGCATGATCTGCGAGATCGGCACCGGCCGCGAAATCCTCGAGGCGGAGTTTCCCGATCTGGAATTCCTCTGGCTGCAGACCGCGGAAGAGGAAGAGTCGGTGTTTTGGATCTCGGCGGAATCGCTCGGCGTGGAGGTTTAATTTCTCGCTTTCAGCACGTCGGCAAGCACGTCGAATACCTTTGTATCAAGGCATTGCGAGACGTTGAAACGCATGAAGCCTGTCGCGGCCTGTGACAGGCTGAAGGCATTCCCCGGCGCCATGACGATACGCCTCTTGATCGAGGCATGGGCGACAGCGGTCGCGTCGATCCCCTCGGGAAGACGGCACCACAGAAACATCCCTGCCTGCGGCTCGATCCATGGCGTGACGCCGAGCGGCTTCAGTTTGCCGGCGACCTCGGCCCTTGCCTGCGCGAGTCTCGCCCTCAGAGCCTCGACATGCTTCCGGTATCCGCCGTCGCTGAGCACGTTCAGCACCAGTTCTGCATCCAGGCGTGCACCACCAAACGAGGTGGCGATCTTCAGGTCGGTCAAACCCTCGATCCATTGCGGCCGGGCGGCGATGAATCCGCAGCGCGCCGATGCCGAGAGCGTCTTGGAAAAACTGCCGATCAGGATGACTCGTTCCAGACCATCGAAGGCCGACAGGCGCGGGGCAGGCATGTGCTCGAAATCGGCGAAGATATCGTCCTCGACAATGGTGAGATCGAACTGTTCGGCAATCTTCAGGACACGGTGGGCAACGACGGGGGACAGCGTTGCGCCCGTCGGATTATGGATGCCGGCATTGGTGATGTAGAGCCGCGGCCGATGCGTGGCGACGATTTGTGCGAACATTTCGATGTCGGGGCCAACAGGCGTATAGGGCACGGCGACCAGGTTTGCCCGGTGGGCGCGCAGCAGGGCATGGAAATTGAAATAACAGGGATCATCGACCAGCACGGTGTCGCCGGGTTCCAGCAGGAAGCGGCAAAGAAGATCGATCGCCTGCGTGCCCGAATCCGTCAGCATGATCTGGTCCGGTGATGCTTCGATGCTGCGCTCGGCAAACCGCCGGGCAAGAAGTTGCCTCAAGGCCGGCAGGCCCAGCGGCGTGCCATAGTCGGCAAGGCTGGAGGCAGTGCCGCGCGACAGGTTTCTCAACGCCCGGCGAATGCTGTCCTCGGGCAGCCAGGACGGCGGAAGCCAGCCGCATCCGGGCTTGAGATCTCCCTCGCTCGCCTCCAGCGATTGGCGCGAGATCCAGAACGGATCGACGGCGCGATCAAGCTTCGGCCCTGTTTCCGACAGCGCGAAGGGGGCGATCTGGTTGGCGACGTAGAAGCCGGAGCCCGCCCGCGATACGATCGCCCCTTCCGCCACGAGCCGTTCATAGGCATCGACCACCGTCGAGATCGAGACTTTCAGCGTCGTCGCCAGCGAGCGGACGGATGGCAGCTTGGCGCCCGGTGTCAGGCTGCGTCCGGCGATGCGCTGCCGGATCGTGTCCATCACCATCACGACGCGGGTGCGTCCCTTGTTTTCATCGCTCATCTGTATTGCCATATGATCCATAACAGTTTTGCCAAACTGTATCAGTCTGTCGCTGGCGGGAACAGTGCTTGCGGAGGATAAGGAAGTCATCGAAGCAGGGGAATGACAGATGGATCGATCGACGGCCGGATGGCTCAACGGATTTATGGGCGTGCTGATCTTCAGCGGCTCGCTTCCGGCTACGCGCGTTGCCGTGATGGATTTCGATCCGGTGTTCCTCACCGTGGCACGGGCGGTGATCGCCGGCATCATCGGCTTGCTGCTTCTGGTTCTCCTGAAACAGAAGCGGCCGGCGGGCCGGGAGATCGTGTCGCTTCTAGTCGTGGCCGGTGGCGTCGTGGTCGGCTTTCCCTTGCTGACGGCGCTGGCGCTGCAGCATGTGACCTCGGCCCATTCCATCGTCTTCATCGGCTTGTTGCCGCTTGCCACCGCCACTTTCGGGGTCATCCGGGGCGGGGAACGTCCCAAGCCCGCCTTCTGGTTCTTTTCCATTCTTGGCAGCGTCCTTGTCGCAGGCTTTGCGGCGACGCGCGACCTGAATGCCTCGCCGGTCGGCGATCTGCTGATGCTGGCGGCGGTTATTGTCTGCGGTCTCGGTTATGCCGAGGGCGGCAGGCTGTCGCGCACGATCGGCGGCTGGCAGGTGATCTGCTGGGCGCTGGTCCTGTCGCTGCCGCTGATGATCGTGGTCACCTTCGCCCTGATGCCGCCGAGCTTTGCCAATATTGGAATGCCGGCTTTCGTCAGCCTGGGTTACGTTTCGCTGTTCAGCATGCTCATCGGCTTCGTCTTCTGGTATCGCGGCCTGTCGCAGGGCGGCATCGCCGCCGTCGGCCAGTTGCAGCTCCTGCAGCCTTTTTTCGGCCTCGCCCTCGCCGCCACGCTGCTGCACGAGAAGGTGACGTGGAGCATGCTCGCGGTCACCGTCGCCGTCATCCTCTGCGTGGCCGGCGCGCGGCGATTTGCGCGGTAATATAACGACAAAGCCCCCCGCCGTGGCTGGAGAACGGCGGGGGGCTTGTCATGCGTGTTTCGTTTACAACAGGAAATCCGAGCTGGAGACGCTGGTGATGCCGATCAGGTCGATGCGGAAATCGGCCGTGCCGTCGCCGTTGATGTCGCCGTAAACGGTCATGTTGCCGTTGGTCTTGCTCGTCCACAGGGTGCCGTCGTCAGCGGTCGCCGGTTTGGCGGCGGTGAAGGTGAAGGCGTTGTTGCCGGAAACCTGGCTGCTGGCGTCGATCGAGGACAGGTCGATCTTGTCGAGACCGCGTTCCAAGTCCTTGATCGTGTCCCAGCCGGTCATCGCGCTGTCGGAGACGGATTTGAATTTGAACGTGTCGGCCCCGGTGCCGCCCCAAAGGCTGTCGCCAAGTGCTCCGCCGATCAGCGTGTCGTTGCCGGCGTCACCGTGCAGCGCGTCGATGTCGAGGCCACCGTCGAGCTTGTCGTTACCGTCGCCACCCCAGAGCACGTCGATGCCGACGCCGCCATTGACGAAGTCGTTGCCGGCGCCGCCATGGAGGTCGTCATAGCCGCTTTCGCCGTTGATGATGTCGCCGCCGGCGCCGCCGTCGACCCGGTCGTTGCCGGTGCCGCCCCAGATGAAATCGATGCCGTCATTGCCCCAGAGGGCGTCGTCGCCGTTTTCGCCATAGAGCATGTCGTCGCCATTGCCGCCGGAAATGCCGTCATTGCCGTCGCCGCCATGCAGCGTGTCATTGCCGTTGATGCCGAAGATCGTGTCGTTGCCGGCCATGCCGTCGATATAGTTGTTGCCTTCGCCGCCGGAGAGGCTGTTGTCATAGGCGTTGCCGTAACCGATCTGGTCGCCGGTGCCGCCGAGCGAGAGGTTTTCGATATAGCTGCCGATCGTGTAGCTGGCCACTTTCGAGATGACCCGGTCGCTGCCGCCGCCGCCATATTCGATGGCCTTGTCCGACAGGGTGTCGATCACGAACGTGTCGTTGCCCATGCCGCCCCACATCGTGTCGGCGCCCGAGCCGCCATCGATGATGTCGCTGCCGTCGCCGCCGTCGATGCGGTCGGCGTCGCGGCCGCCGTTGAGGTTGTCGTTGCCGGTGCCGCCATAGAGATTGTCCTTGCCGTCGTCGCCGAAGAGCGTGTCGCTGCCAGAATCGCCGTGCAGGTTGTCGTGGCCATCCTTGCCGCTGATATAGTCGTTGCCGGCCGCACCTCGGAAGGTCTCGTCGCGGCCGGCGCCGGTCATGCGGTTGTTCAGTTCATTGCCCTTCAGCTCGCCGCCGCCATCCGGCGTTTCGAAATCGACGAGCGTCAACGTGGTCTCCTCGTAGACGTGACCGTCCACCTCCAGGTTCTCGACATTGGCGCCCAGCGTGTAATCGACGCCGAGCACGACGCGCACGGTGTCGGTGCCGCCATTGGCATCCTCGTGGACGATGTTGATGGAATCGCCGCCGAGGTTGAGATAACGGTCGTCGCCGGCGCCACCATGGAGATCCATGGTGAAGTTGTCATCGACATCGTCGACGACGAACGTGTCGTTGCCCTCGCCGCCATAGGCCTTGCCGCCGCCGTTGAGAACGAACGTGTCGTTGCCGTCCTCGCCGTAGAGTTTGGCGTTGGTGTCGGAATAGTTCTGAATGATGTCGTCGCCGGTCCCGGCATAGACGATGCCCTCTCCGTCCCGGAGGATATGGGCATAGTTGCCGATCTGGATCTCGTCATTGCCGGCGCCGCCATAGATCATGTCATAGCCGTCGCCCGATTTGAGGATGTCGTTGCCTGTGCCGCCGAAGATGTAGTCGTCGCCGTCACCGGTGGTGATCGTGTCGTTGCCGCCTTCGCCTTCGATATAATAGTTGTCGTCGTCGGGCGCCGCCCACTTGTTGTTGCCGGCGCCAAGCTTGATCTGAAACTGTCCCATTTTAATCTCCATCCCTTTGTTTGGAAAATCCACATGCCGGTTCGTCCGGCTGGAATGGGAGGGTTATCGTTCGTTTCTGTTTCAGTATGAGTTCGTTTGGCCGGCGAAATTGTTTCAATTGTTTCAGTCGTGCGGCGGAAATGGGATTTTTAATTGCTTTCCGCGTGCGGAGCAGGGGATTACGCTTCGTTTGAAAGAATCGGCCAGGCTCCGCACGAAGGTATTGGCTGGCGACCTTGAAGGTGTTTGGGACGTGCGGTTTCGCCTTCCTCTCCGTCATTCCTGTGCTTGTCACAGGAATCCGGCCAGCCCAAGTCCTTGGGCTGAAAGAGTCTTTTGACCCGACAGACGTCGGGTCACTGGATACCCGCCACGAGGGCGAGTGTGACGGAGTGTGAGGTGCCCGTTCGGTGTCAAATAACCGGCTTCAGAAGCCATAGCCTTGCGTTTCGCTTTCGTATTTTCACTTGAAACGCAGAGTTCGGCGACGCCACAACGCCCGACGGCCACGCGCGAGAGATCACCGTGGGTATGCAGCAGTTCGGCCGGGACACATCGTGTGCCTCAGTGAGTAGTAGTTGGTGACACGCGATGTGCCCCGTTTCAGTGTCTTTTGCCGCGCTTCTCAGGTCTTCTGCGCCTCTCTTTTGATGGAGAGGCCTCCAATGCCCCGGCCCGCTGCTTATCCGCTGGGCCTTTCAATCTGGCGGGGATCAGCCCTGGACCCTTGGACGGCAGAACCGTCCGGCGGCGTGAGCTGCTCGTGGCGTGGCTACCCGGCACGCCCGGTTCATTCGCGAACCGGAGGAGAACCGCCTTTCACGCGGCCCCGGGGATTTCGCGCGCGTTCCGCCAAACCATCCGGGCACCGGCCCCGCCTCGCCGGCAACGCTTTCCGGTGTATCCGTGACGGGACGAGAGGATGATGGCACGGGTGATGGGGGCGGGGATTTGCGGGGATGAGGATTTTGCGGGGGTGGCCTTTCCCCAAGTGGGCATAGACACCGCCTTTTCCTCTCCGCAAAGACGCCCATATTATGAGTTAGTGTTGCAAGCTCCCAAATGTTGCAGTTCAGCCCATCAGGCTCGCGCAATCGCGGGCGTGAGAGAAACATGATTGCCATGCACTGCGAATGTGTTTTTATGGAGCTTCCGTTGAAAGGATACCGGCATGAATGAACCGCTTAAAACTCTCATTGAGGCCGCTCGCAAAGCCCCCCAGACGAAGAGTGATCTGGAGGTTCAGCGCCGCAGCTTCGCTTATGGCAATACCCATTTCGAAAACAACAGGATAACGCGCGAAATGGTGGACAAGATCGCCGATGAAATGCCGTTTTCCGACGACCTGAACCTCGGAGCGAAGCGCGCCGATGAGTGAGGAGGAGCGCCGCCACAGCGTGGCGAGTGAAGCTTATCTGATCCAGGACGAGCAGCTCAGGGCCGAAGCTGAAGCCAGAAATGGCCTTATCCAGTTCGACCGTGCGTGCAGCATGATCGTAGATGCGATCGAGAAGGGCGAGGGCTGGAAACTTCGCCCCTCCGCCATTCTGACGCTTCATCGGGCAGCTCTTGAGGGTATCAGCAGCTATGCGGGCAATTTCCGCCCGGCAGGCGTTGCCATTTCGGGAAGCGCACATAAACCTGCAGATGCCCACCTTGTGCCCGAGCTGATCGAAGATCTGTGCGACTATGTAAACGGGCACTGGGACGACAGAACCGCCATTCACCTCTCCTCCTACATCATGTGGCGTCTCAACTGGATTCATCCGTTCAGCGATGGCAACGGACGCACGTCCCGCATGGTGTCCTATCTCGTTCTCTCCGTGCGGCTTGGCATGCTCCTTCCGGGACGGAATACCATTCCCGATCAGATCGTCGATAATCGACATCCCTATTTCGACGCGCTTGAAGACGCGGACCGATCTGCTGCGGATGGCGAGCTCGACCTCGGAAAAATGGAAGAGCTGATAGAGAACATGCTTGCAAAACAGCTTATGGGCGTCATGGAATCGGCGACTGGAAAGCATTTTCTCTCGGGGGACGAAGGTAATTAGCACGCGAGAGCTAGACGGAGGCTCCAAGAAGATCACTTCATGGTCGGCGTCCAATGCCTCGCCGGCTTCTTTTCCGCTGCTTTCAATGACATAGAACGTAAAAAGGCGACTTGGTGCATCCGGCGCGGTCGGACTGAAGGAGCCATGGGAAACAGGCCGCCCAAGGCGCGGAGCGTCAAGGGGCCTTTGGCTGCAATAGTGTATTGGCTTGACGTTGCAACTTGACTCTACTCCCTTATAAAATTCAATCTGTTGCTGAAGTTTTCATTGGGGGATTAGACATGCCAGACGACAATAATAGAACTACTGAACCCGAACTTAGCGAAGTGGCGCTACAGCTTATGGCTGAGCGCGAAGACGGGCGGGCTGCCTTTCAGGATCTGATACGGCTGATACCGACTCGATTAACCCTAACGGCAGAAGATCGGCAACCATCTCCCACGCGTCCAAATGAGGAAATCTGGGAACAGCGCGTGCGGAACATCAAGTCGCACGATACGGCTTTTGGAAACATAATCGCGGAAGGTTACGCTGTCTCAATAGCCGGTGGTCTGGAAATTACACCGGCCGGTCGCCGACGCGTAGCTCGTCAAAGATAGTCGTCCGTTTTTTCGAGCGATTTGCGGCATGGCGGCACCCAAGACAGTCTTGGGTGTTCGCCCTGTTTCTCGTTTTCCCAAACAAACCAAGCGTATCCGGTCGCTGTTGATGCCTTGGCATCTACGCGGCCTTTAACCATTGGGACGCGCTCGGCAAATTGAGCAAAAACAGAGGGTGGTCTTTTTATGAAGATATTTTCGTATCGGCCCACGCTTTCCAAAAACACAGTTCTGGCGAGGATCGCCACTCCCTTTCGCGCAACAGTGAGAGCTGTTTCCACGAACTCTTCTGCCAACCGAAAGGGTGGATTGGTGATCACCCAGTCGTGGGATAGGGCCTCATAAGGAAAGGTCAAGAAATCGCGTATTGGACAAAACCCATACGGATATGCGTCCGCGCTGTGCACGGTTTTAAAGTATTCTGCCAACGCGCGAGCCATGTATCCGCGCCCTGCTGCAGGTTCGAGACAAGTTAGTCCGCTGACGTTCTCCGGGCCTATCACTTTCTCGATAAGCGCTCTCGTTGCCCATGGTGGGGTCGGGAAGTCATCTGGACTGTCTGCAGCCTCATAACGTTGCGCCATTACCGCATGTGAAGTGTTTTGCATGGAACCCCCTGTTCAAAGCAACACTATAGGGAAGGTTTGCGCGAGTAGGAATCCCCAAAGCGTGTTCGAGAGTCTCGGGCTTTTTTGATAGCCGGTCTAAGCTCAACTCTCCTTGCTATTCTTGACAGCGTGACCTCACGTACGCCAAGGCAAGCAAGAATAGGCGCTATTGCGGTTGATTCAGTCCCCGTTTAGGAGAAGTTTACCCCTCCAATTCCTCCCGCAACATTTCCAGCTCCAGCCATTCCTCTTCCATCTTCGTCACCGAATCCCGCAGCTTTTCCAGCTCGCTGGCGAGCGTTGAAAACCGTGCCGGGTTCTTGGTGAACAGGTTGGGATCGGCCATTTCCTTTTCGCGTTTGGCGATTTCGGTTTCGGCTTTTTCCATCTCCTTCGGCAGGTTTTCGAGCGCGAATTTCTGTTTGAAGGAGAGTTTGCCCTTGGCCGCCTTGGGGGCCTGGGGGGTGGTGTCGGTGGATCTGGCTTTTTCGGCCTTTTCGGCGCGCTTCTTCTCGTCGGCGGCGCCCTTTTTCTGGGCCATCATGTCGGAATAGCCGCCGGCATATTCGATCCAGCGGCCGTCGGGGGCATCCGGGTTGGCGGGGGCAATGGTCGAGGTGACGGTGCGGTCGAGGAAATCGCGGTCGTGGCTGACGAGGATGACGGTGCCGGTGAAGCCGGCGACGATTTCCTGCAGCAGGTCCAGCGTCTCGATGTCGAGGTCGTTGGTCGGTTCGTCGAGGATCAACAGGTTGGTCGGGCGCGACAGGATGCGGGCGAGCATCAGCCGGGCGCGCTCGCCGCCGGAGAGATTCTTGATCGGGGTACGCGCCTGTTCGGGCTGGAACAGGAATTCCTTCATATAGCCGGTGACATGGCGCTGCTCGCCGTTCACCAGCAGGTTTTCGCCGCGCCCGTCGGTCAGGTAATGGGCGAGCGTATCCTCAAGGTTCAGGTCCTCGCGGCGCTGGTCGAGCGTCGCGATCTCGAGGTTGGTGCCGAGCTTGACCGTGCCGGAATCCGGCTCGATCTGGCCGGTCAGCATCTTCAGCAGCGTCGTCTTGCCGGCACCGTTCGGGCCGACGAGGCCGATGCAATCGCCGCGATGGACGCGCATCGAGAAGGGCGAGACGATCGCGCGCTCGCCATAGGTCTTGGTGATCTTTTCCGCTTCGATCACCAGCTTGCCCGATTCCTGCGCGTCGCTGGCGCTCGCCTGCACGGAGCCCTGCGGCCCCTTGTGGCCGCGATATTTCGAGCGCAGGTCCTGTAGCGCGCCAAGACGGCGCATGTTGCGCTTGCGCCTTGCGGTGACGCCGTAGCGCAGCCAGTGTTCCTCGCGCTCGATCTCCTTGCCGAGCTTGTGCTGTTCCAGCTCTTCGGCCTCGAGGATCTGGTCGCGCCAGGCCTCGAAATGGGCAAAGCCCTGGTTCAGCCGTCGCGACAGGCCGCGATCGAGCCAGACGGTGGCGTTCGACACTTTTTCGAGGAAGCGGCGGTCGTGGGAAATGACGACGAGGGCCGAGCGGCTCTTGATCAGCTCGCCTTCCAGCCATTCGATGGTCGGCAGGTCGAGATGGTTGGTCGGCTCGTCGAGCAACAGGATATCCGGCTCCGGCGCCATAACGCGGGCGAGCGCCGCCCGCCGCGCCTCGCCGCCGGAGAGCTGCGCCGGATCCTCGTCGCCGGTCAGGCCCAGATGTTCGAGCAGATAGGCGACGCGGTAGGGATCGTCGCTGGGGCCAAGGCCGGCTTCCGCATAGGCGCGCACGGTGGAAAAGCCGTCGAAATCCGGCGCCTGGTGCAGGTAGCGGATGGTGACGGAGGGATGGCGGAAGATCTCGCCGGATTGCGGCTCGGCGAGGGAAGCGGCCATCTTCATCAGGGTCGATTTGCCCGAGCCGTTGCGGCCGACAAGGCAGATGCGGTCGCCCGGCTCCACCTGCAGATTGGCGCCGGCCAAGAGCGGCGTAGCGCCGAAGGACAGGACGATATCGTCGAGTTTCAGAATGGGTGGCGCCATGGTCAGGCTCCCGAAAGGTCTTGCGGGCGGGCGAGGATCAGCGCCCGGCCGGAGGAAAGGGTGAAGCGGACGGTGCCCTCGGCGACATTGGAAACGGTGCGCGAGGAGCCGAACGGCAGATGGAAATCATGAAGCGGATAACGGGCGCCTTCGATACAAAGACCGGTCAGCGTGTCGAGCCCTAGGATGGAAAACAGGCTGCCCTTCGGCAGGTCGATGGCGCGGTTGCCCGGCAGCAGCGGCCAGGCTTCCTCCTCGCCGGAGGTGAGTAGCACGTCGAGCCCGTCCTCGGCCAGCTTTGCCGCATAGAGCAGGTGCATGAAGGCATGATCGCTGCGTTCGCCACCCAGCGCGCCGGCCAGGATCAGCTTTTTCGCGCCGCGCTCGAGCGCCGCCGCGACCGCGATCTCGCCATCGGTCTCGTTCTTGGCGGGCGGGTAGGGCTCGCGGTGGACGTCCGGCCATTGCTCGACCAGCGCTGCCGGGGTGGAATCGAAATCGCCGACCCAGAGTTCGGGGGCAAGACCAAGCGTCCGGGCATGCCGCATGCCGCCATCGGCCGCGATGACGCGCGCGCGTGTCAGCTGCGCCGCCAGTCGCTCCGTCGGCACCAGCGCACCGCCCATCAGGATTGCAAAAAACCGTTCGTCCATGGCGCAAGGCCATAGCGTAAATGAGGGGACGAGGGGAAGGGGTGCGGGTGGAATTGGGTGAGGGCGTGGCGTGGCCTTCGGCCCCCTCATTCGGTGCTGCGATCCCCTCTTCTCCCCGGTGGGGAGAAGAGGGGATCGCATATGCCGCGCCTTCTCGCTTCTGGAACGCCGAAGCTGGCCGTTAGCTCTTCTCCCCGCCGGGGAGAAGAGGGGATCGCAGCACCGAATGAGGGGGGCGAAGCCACCTTGAAGCGGTGTAAGCGTTATGTGCCGCCGCCGCGCCCGGCACTTTCCCGGTTCTGGTAGAACGTCTCGAAATCGCCGACAAAGCGGTCGAACAGGTGGGCGAAGGCGCTGACGTCGTCTTCGGGCCAGTCGGCAAGGATGCTTTCGATGACGCCGCGCTTGACCGCCTTGATCTCGCCGATCAGCCTGGTTCCGAGATCGGTCATGACGACGATGATGCGGCGGGCGTCGGCTTGCGAGGCTTCGCGCTTCAGGGCGCCGCGGGCCACCATGTCGGCGACGATGCGGCTGGCGCGGGACGGATCGATGCGCATGATCTCGGCGATGGCGCCGACCGTGACCTCGCCTTCGCTGCGGGCCCGCCAGACGGCGTCGAGCACGTCGAGATGGGTGAGTTCCAGGCCCGGCGCGATCGTGTCGATGGCAAGCCGGGCCATGACCCGCCGGCCGACCATCAGCCGCCAGCGTCCCATCGACTGGCCGATCGAGGCGCGGCTCGCCTCCATCTCGGACTGGTCAAGTTCGGTTTGTGTCACTGCGTGTTCCATGATGCCGAGCATAGCAAGAGTTTGGCCGCTTAGAAAGTGCGATCTGCTGTTGTCATAAATATGCTATTGACAATTATATGCTGAAGGCACATAAATTGCCGAAACAAACCGGAACCTCTCCCATGGATATGCACGTGACCCCGGCGCCGCTCGTTTCGAGCCATGCGCTCCGCCTGACGCTTTTCTTTTTCCTGATGACGGCGCTGTTCATGGCGACGCTCGACCACCAGATCGTCGCGACCGCGCTGCCGACCATCGTCGGCGAATTCGGCGAGATGGAGCGTTTCGGCTGGATCGGCTCGTCCTACCTGCTCGCCACCTGCGCGGTCATGCCGGTCTACGGCAAGCTGGGCGATCTGTTCGGCCGCAAATATGTGATGATCGCGGCGATTGCCATCTTCACGCTGGGCTCGATCGCCTGCGGCCTGGCGACCTCGATGAACACGCTGATCGCGGCGCGCGTGCTGCAGGGCCTTGGCGGTGGCGGCATCATGGTGTCGATCTTTTCCATCAATGCCGACCTGTTCGAACCGCGCGAGCGCGCCCGCTACCAGAGTTATTCCAGCCTGGTGCTGATGGCATCCGGCGCCGTCGGCCCGGTGCTCGGCGGCACGATGAGCGACCTGTTCGGCTGGCGCTCGATTTTCCTGATCAATATTCCGATCGGTGCCGTCGTGATAGTCGGCCTGTTCTTCTTCCTGCCCTATCGCCGCCCGACCCGGCGTCCGAAGATCGATTATGCCGGCGCGCTGCTGCTCGCCACCACCGTCACCTGCATCGTGCTTTTGGGCGACAGCGCCGAACTGTTTGGCGCGCTCGTGTCAAAAGGCAGCCTCGCCGTTGCGGCGATCGCGATCGCCTCGGCCGTCGCCTGGGTGTTCGTCGAACGCCGTGCGCCGGAGCCGGTCGTGCCGCTGTCGCTTTTTTCCAACCCGACTTTCAGCTTGATGCTGGTGATTTCGCTGGCAAGCGGCGCCATCGGCATCGGAATGGTCAATTATTATGCGCTGTTCCTGCAGACCACGACCGGACTTTCCCCGTCCGTTGCCGGGTTGATGTTCATCATGCTGACGGGCGGTATCGTCTGCGGCTCGCTGACGGCGGGCCGGCTGATCTCGATGACCGGCCGCTACAAGCCGTTCTCGATCATCAGCGCCAGCCTGATGATGCTGGCTTTGATCCTGTTTTCCCAGGTTCATCCCGGCACGCCGCTGTTCCTGATCTGCGCCATCATGGGCCTGCATGGCATCGGCGTCGGCTTCGGCCAGCAGGTACCGATCATTGCGGTGCAGAATCTCGCCTCGCGCGGTGATGTCGGGGCGGCCACCGGCGCCATCACTCTGTCGCGCATGGGCGGCGCCTCGATCGCCATCTCCATCTACGGCGCCATCATCGCCAGCGGTTTGGTGCGCGGCGCGACGGTCATACCCGGCGTCGCCGATATTGAAAAGCTGACTCCGTCGGTGCTGTCTACGCTGCCGGAAACGACGCGCCATCTCGTTGCCGAAAGCTATACGGCGGCGTTTCATCCGCTGTTTTTGACGGCGGTTGGGATCGCGCTGGTGGCGCTGGTGTCGGCGGTGAGTTTGAAAGCGGTACGGCTACCGCAGAAGGCGGTCGGGTAAGGGGGGTAACCCTCCCCCTTGTGGGGAGGGTCGGAGCGAAGCGGAGGGGAGGGGTTCTTCGCCGTGGCTAGGAAGGCGCTTCTCTGGTTGCTGTGAACGTAAAGACCGGCGTCACCATTCACGCTGACGAGGCATCGCGCTGGGATCATCCGGCGGTCTACTTCCGATAAAGCGCTGCCATCACGAATCAAACGACACCCAAAACACGATGGCAATGGGTGCCGTAGCGATTGCGCCGAAGTCTGGTCACTGGCGCGAATGGCAGTGCCGGGACCCAAACCTTAATTATGCCGGTCTAAATTTTGGCCGGATCGCGGATGTGATGAAGGGGCGCTTGTTTCCCGAAATCCCGCCCGCAAAGCAGCTTCCTGCCGACTTCCCAGCGGCTTAAATAATGACGGGGCGGCCTAGGGCGTGTCGTCAGTTGAGTGAAATGAAGGCAGCGATGAACTGAACGGCTCCGAGAAAAGTGTTGGCAAGCTTGTCGTATCGCGTTGCAATGGCTCTGAACTGCTTGAGATTATTGAAGAAACGCTCAATGAGATTGCGCTCGCAATAAAGCGCGAAGTCTGTTGACCTCGGCTTGATGCGATTGGCTTTTGGTGGAATCACCGGGTTGATATGTCGTTCTTTGAGATGGTCGATAAGCGCGTCGGCGTCATAGGCTTTGTCCGCAAGGAAGGCTTGGGGATCAACCGCTTCCAGAAGAGGCTCGGCCTGCGCAAGGTCTGATGCTTGGCCCGGAGTTAGGGATATCGCCACCGGATTGCCGAGCGCATCGACGATCACATGAATCTTTGTCGTCAATCCGCCTCGGGATCGACCGATCGCCTGGCACCCCCTTTTTGCGCGCCGGCACTATGCTGGTGGGCGCGCACGATGGTAGAATCCAGCATCATGTACTCGTTGTCGTGGTCGGCAGCCAAGTGTTTGAAAATACGCTCGAAGACGCCGCTTTCGCACCATCGCCGAAGCCGCCTGTGGACATTCTTCCAGTCTCCGAACCGCTCGGGAAGATCGCGCCAAGGTATCCCGGCGCGGTATCGATAAAGCACCGCTTCCACGAACAGGCGATTATCCGCCGCCGTACCCCCAACATGACCTTCACGCCCAGGCAGAAGGTCCTTGATCCGATCCCACTGATCGTCCCGCAATCCATAACGACGTGCCATAACCAGCCCTCCAATAGCCGGTCTGCTATGAATCACATCAAAGTTGATTTGGGAATCTCAAGCCCGAAACAACTCAACTGACGACACGCCCTAGCGGTCGCCCCGTTTTGATGTCAAATAGCTTTTTGGACTGTTGTGATCGTGGTCTTCGGTCCACCTCCATTTCTGAAAGTCCCCTCCCCAACCCCTCCCCACAAGGGGGAGGGGCTTAGCCGCGCATGACATAGCCCCCCTTGCCAAGCATATCACCCGCGTCTAAATCTCATCCCGCTCTAACGGGGTGCCCTTTGTCTTTCGAGATGAATGGCTGAGAGGCTTCATGCCAACCCGAAGAACCTGATCCGGTTTGTACCGGCGGAGGGATTAGACGGCACGGTTCAGCGCCCTATTCCCAATTTTTGGATTTGAAGGAGGCGCTGATGCGCAAGGTTGTTATTCCATTCATGGCGGCACTGGCTGCCCTTTCCACCTCGTTTTCGGCCCGCGCCGAAGACAAGGTGCTGACCGTCTATACCTATGGGAGCTTCACCACCGAATGGGGCCCCGGCGCCAAGGTCGCCGAGGCTTTCGAGAAGACCTGCGCCTGCAAGGTGGACTATGTCAGCGTCGCCGATGGCGTCGAACTGCTGACGCGGCTGAAGCTCGAAGGGGCAGCGTCCAAGGCGGATGTGGTGCTCGGTCTCGATACCAATCTTGTTTCGGAAGCCAAGGCGACCGGCTTCTTTGCGCCGCACGGGCTCGATCTCTCGGCGGTCAAGGTGCCCGGCGGGTTCAGCGACGATACGTTCGTGCCCTATGATTACGGCCATTTCGCCGTGATCTACGACACGGAGACACTGAAGGAGCCGCCGAAGAGCCTGAAGGAACTGGTCGAGGGCGATCATGCCCAGAAGATCGTCATCGAGGATCCCCGTACCTCGACGCCGGGTCTCGGCCTGCTGCTCTGGGTAAAATCGGTCTATGGCGATCAGGCGGGTGCGGCCTGGGCAAAGCTCAAGGATCGCGTATTGACGGTGACGCCCGGCTGGTCGGAAGCTTACGGCCTGTTCACCAAGGGCGAGGCACCGATGGTGCTGTCCTACACGACCTCGCCCGCCTATCACATGGTTGCCGAAAGCACCGACCGCTATCAGGCCGCCGCCTTCTCGGAAGGGCATTATATCCAGATCGAAGTTGCCGGCATGACCAAGAACGCCAGGGATCCGGCGCTTGCCAAGAGCTTCCTGTCCTTCGTCACCGGCCCGGATTTCCAGTCGATCATCCCGACAACCAACTGGATGATGCCGGTCGCCGCCGGTAACGAGCCACTGCCGGATGCCTTCGGCAAGCTGGTCAATCCGGAAAAGACATTCCTGATGTCCTCGGATGAGGTTGCCGCCAACCGCAAGGCCTGGATTGACGAGTGGCTGGCTGCGATGAGTGTGAATTGAGGCGAGCTTGAAAGGCGGCTTTTTCGGAGGTTGCCGAGACTCACCTCCCTCTGTCGGCGACGCCGACATCTCCCCCACAAGGGCAGGGCAATCGCATATGGAAAAGTCCCCTCCCCAACCCCTCCCCACAAGGGGGAGGGGCTTAACCCGCCGCCCCGTCTGTCATCGGAAAGGAAGGCCGGCGGCTGGGTCTCTCCCCCCTTGTGGAGGAGATGGCCGACAGGCCAGAGGGGGTCTTTTTCCATATGCGATAGCCCTGCCCTCAAGGGGGAGATCAGCCGAAACTGATGTGGGCGAAAATGGAAAAGGATGATCTCCCCCCTTGAGGGGGAGATGTCACGAAGTGACAGAGGGGGGGGACTTTCGGTAGCCTCCGAAACCTGACCGGAAACTGTAAGGACAACATGATCGAGCGCATCGAGAGACGTTTGACGCTTGCGGCCGGCAGCCTCTGCCTGGGCGGCATCGTGCTGTTTGTCGTTCTCGCGGCCGGCGCGCTGTTGGCTTTCGACGAACCGGGAACGGCGAATGACGGCGCCACTTTTGATGCCTATGTCTGGCGTGTTGCCCGGTTCACCTTGTTGCAGGCCTCGCTGTCGACCGCCCTGTCGATCATCTTCGCCATTCCGGTGACGCGTGCATTGGCCCGACAGCTTTCTTTCCCCGGCCGGGTCTGGGTGCTGCGGCTGATGGCGTTGCCACTCGGGCTGCCGGCGCTGGTGGCGGCGCTCGGGTTGATCGGGATCTGGGGGCGGCAGGGTGTGCTGAACTCTGGGCTTGCCTGGCTGGGGCTCGCGCAGCCGGTCAGCATTTATGGCTTGTCCGGCATCCTGATCGCCCATGTCTTCTTCAACATGCCGCTGGCGGCGCGGCTGATGCTGGGCGGGCTGGAGCGTATTCCCGGCGAATACTGGCTGGTCGGCACCAATCTCGGCATGCGGCCGTGGTCGATCTTCCGTTTCATCGAATGGCCGGCGATCTGCGGGCTCTTGCCGGGCATTGCCGGCCTGATCTTCATGCTCTGCGCCACCAGTTTCACCCTGGTGCTGACGCTCGGCGGCGGACCGGCGGCAAGCACGATCGAGGTGGCGATCTATCAGGCGCTGCGCTTCGATTTCGATCCGCCGCGCGCCATTGCGCTCTCCATGCTGCAGATCACCGTGACGGCGGTGCTGTTGATCTCCATCCGCATGCTGACGCCAAAGGCGGACGAAGGGCATGGCAGTGGACGGATGGTGCGCCGTTTCGATGGTCGCCGTGGTCTTGGCAGAGCCGGCGACGGGCTGGTGATCGCCATTGCCGTCGTGTTTCTCGTGCTGCCGCTTGCCTCCGTCGTTTCCTCAGGGCTGCGTTCCGACCTGACGAAGCTGGTCACCGATCCGCTGGTGCAGCGGGCCTTTCTGACCAGTCTCGTCATCGCTGTGGTTTCGGGCCTGTTCTGTGTCGTCGCAACGGCGGCGATGATCCAGGCGCGGCAGACCGCGCTGGCATCACGGCATCCGACAAAGCCATTGCGCGGCCTTGCCTCCGGCATTTCGGCCAGCACGTCGCTGGTCCTGCTGGTGCCGCCGGTCGTGCTGGGCGCCGGCTGGTTCCTGTTGCTTCGGCCGTTCGGCGATGTCGCACTGTTCGCGCCGCTGCTTGTGATCCTTATCAACATGCTGATGGCCATGCCCTTCGTCTACCGGGTACTGGAGCCGGCAATCGCGACGCATTCGGCCCGCACCGGCCGGCTTGCGGCGAGCCTCGGGCTCGGCGGCTGGAACCGGCTGCGCTTCATCGACTGGCCGGGGCTGCGCAAGCCGTTCATGATGGCGCTGTCCTTTGCCTGCGCGTTGTCGCTCGGTGATCTCGGTGCCGTCGCTCTGTTCGGCTCGCAGGACATGGTGACGCTGCCCTGGCTGCTTTACAGTCGCATGGGCAGTTATCGCTCCACCGATGCGGCGGGGCTCGCCCTGTTTCTTGGCCTCATCTGCCTGATGCTGACGATTGCCGGGACACCGGCGGCCGATAGAAACGACAAGAGGAAACCGGATGCCGCCTGAAGCCGATCAAACGGAGATCGCCGTCCACCTGCGCAATGTGCTGGTGCGGTTCGACAGGACGGAACTGCGGTTCGATTGCGCCTTGCCGAAGGGGCAGATTATCGCAATCACCGGCGCCTCCGGCTCGGGCAAGTCGACGCTTTTGAATGTCATTGCCGGTTTCGAGACGCCGGATGCGGGGCAGGTCGATATCCTCGGCGCTGATGTTGCCGGCCGCGACCCGGCCGAGCGTCCGGTCTCGGTGATCTTCCAGGAACATAACCTGTTTTCGCATCTCGATGTCGCCACCAATATCGGGCTCGGCATCGATCCGGCGCTGAAGCTCGGCGTCAAGGAACGGGCGCGGATCGCGGCGGCGCTGGGCCGCGTCGGGCTCGATGGTGTCGCCAAGCGTTTGCCGCCGACGCTGTCTGGCGGCGAGCGCCAGCGTGTGGCGCTGGCCCGCGCGCTGGTGCGGAAAAAGCCGATCCTGCTGCTCGACGAACCCTTCGCGGCTCTCGATCCGGGTCTGCGCGCCGGCATGAGCAGCCTGCTCCTCGACCTGCACCGCCAGGAGGGCAATACGATGCTGATCATCACCCACCATCCTGATGATGTCCGCACGCTGGCCGACAGTGTCCTGTTCCTCGACGAGGGCCGTATCCTGTTGCACGAGCCCACGGAAACCTTCCTCGCCCACCGCGATCTTCCAGCCGTCGCGCGCTTTCTCGGCCGGTGATCATCGCTTGCGATGCTTTTTGCCACAATTTGAACGCCGGCCCATGCGACGGGCGTTGGATGCCGGTTGCGGTCACCTTCGCGTGTGCGTTGCCGGGATACAACGGGGCAACTATTTCTATGCATATAAGCTAGGCACGCGTAGCGCGAATAGGCTACAGCAGGCATTGCTGAAACGGTCGCCGGGCCTATGTACGTGGCTGTAAAAACAAGAATTTTCGCGCGGTCTTGGCCGGAACTTCGCGGGGCTGCACAAAGACTGGAAACGAGCTGAGGCATGACGACAGGGACACGTACGGATAGGCAATCTGCGGAGAAGCGCTCCGGCCTGCGTGTTCACATGGTCGCGGCCCTTGTGGGCATCCTGCTGCTCTCCGGTTGCCAAACCGCGATCGAGCAGAGCTACGAGCCGAGCGTCTCGCCCTCCTCCAATCCGCAGATCGTCGAGGAAGTGCAGAAGAACGATCCGCGCGCCAAGGTCGGTGCCCGTGAGCATCCGCGCATCGTCGCAAGTTATGGCGGCGAATACCAGGACGCCAAGACCGAGCGGCTGGTGGCACGCATCACCGGAGCCCTGACGGCGGTGTCGGAAAATCCGAACCAGTCCTATCGGATCACCATCCTGAACTCGCCGGCGATCAACGCCTTCGCGCTGCCGGGCGGTTATCTCTATGTGACACGCGGGCTTCTGGCGCTCGCCAACGACGCCTCGGAAGTGGCGGCGGTGCTCAGCCACGAAATGGCCCACGTCACCGCCAATCATGGTATCGAGCGGCAGCAGCGTGAGGAGGCGGAAGTCATCGCCAGCCGCGTCGTCTCGGAAGTCCTGTCCAGCGATCTCGCCGGCAAGCAGGCCTTAGCACGCGGCAAGCTGCGCCTCGCGGCCTTCTCGCGAAACCAGGAGCTGCAGGCCGACGTTATCGGCGTGCGCATGCTGGGCGAAGCGGGCTATGACCCCTATGCGGCGGCGCGCTTCCTCGATTCGATGGCGGCCTATAGCCGTTTTTCCTCGGTCGATCCCGACAGCGACCAGAGCCTGGACTTCCTGTCGAGCCATCCGAGCGCGCCGCAGCGCGTCGATCTCGCCCGCCGCCATGCCCGCGCCTTCGGGGCGGAGGGAACGGTCGGCGATCGCGGCCGCGACTACTATCTCGCAGGCATCGACGGCCTGCTCTATGGCGACAGCCCGCAGGAAGGCTATGTGCGAGGACAGACCTTCCTGCACGGCAAGCTCGGTATTCGTTTCGACGTACCGGCAGGCTTCCAGATCGACAACAAGGCGGAGGCGGTGCTCGCCACCGGCCCGGGCGAAACCGCCATTCGTTTCGATGGTGTCGCCGATACGCAAAAACGCAGCCTGACCGATTATATCGGCAGCGGCTGGGTGACCGGCCTGAAACCCGAAACGATCCACGCCATCACCATCAACGGCCTTGAGGCCGCGACCGCGCGGGCGTCCGCCGAGCGCTGGGATTTCGACGTGACGGTTATCCGGATCGACACGCAAATCTACCGCTTCCTCACCGCCGTGCCGAAGGGCGCCCCAAGCCTCGAGCCAACGGCCGAAACCCTGCGCGCCTCCTTCCGCCGCATGACACCGCAGGAAGCAGCCGCGCTGAAGCCGCTGCGCATCCGCATCGTCATCGCCAAGCCCGGCGATACGCTGGCAACGCTGTCGTCGCGGATGATGGGCACGGACCGCAAACTCGATCTCTTCCGCCTGATCAACGCCATGCAGGTTACCTCGACGGTAAAGCCGGGCGACAAGGTGAAGATCATTTCGGAGTAATCAGCCTCCAATCCACGGGTTGATGACCGGCACGCCAGCGGCCTCAAAGGGGCCGGTATCGCGCGTTGCAACCGCAAACCCGTGCGCTGCCGCCGTAGCGGCGATGTATCCATCCGCCACGCCGATGGCGAGGCCAGCTGTTTTTGCATGGGCGCGAATGGATGCGTAGGCATCTGCCGCCGCGGTACCGAACGGCAGAATGCGTGGGCCAAACCAGGTGACGATATGATTTTCCAAGGCGGCCCGAAGCCCTGCCTTGCGTTTGCCGTCCGGCAAAGCGGCGACACCGTAGCGCAGTTCTGCCAAGCTGATCGCCGAGAGAAACAGCGTCTCGAAATTCTGCTGATCCAGCCAAGCTATTACGTTTGCATCACCCATTGGGCGAAGCGGCTCGGAAATGACGTTGGTGTCGAGGACGATCATTCGAAATCGACTGTCGTCGCCGGCGTCTTGTCGCGCTCGATGTCGAGTTCGGCGCCACCAACGTCTAGGCCGATCGCCGCCAATTCGGAGCCAAGCTTGAAGCGTTCCGCAGGCTGCACAGCGTCTTCGATGATGGCACGGATTTCCGCTTCTGTGCTGCGGCCGTGCCGTACCGCTTGCGCTTTGAGGGCTCGATGTGTTGCTTCAGGCAAATTTCTGATGGTGACGGCCGGCATCCTGATCTCCGAAAACTTTATCCAATGATATCATCATTGCAATGATGATATCAATCATTCGTTCAACGCCGGGATACGCTGTCGGCCGCTTAACAAAAACAAAGCCCGCGAATGGCGGGCTCAGACTGCTGACAAACCCCTTTGGGGTCTCGGCGCAGCTTCTTTGATTCCAATCCGTTCACCTTTCGATTCAGAGACGTTCCGTGAATCTGACACCAAGGAAGAAGGCCCGTAGGGTTTGTCAGCAAGCTGAGCCCGCGAATGGCGGGCTTTGGGTGTTCGATCTTGTCTTTGTAAGCCGATCAATGCGCCATCGCCAGCACCGGGGCTTCCGCCACCAATGCGATCCGGAGCTTTTCCAATGCGCGGGTTTCGATCTGGCGGACGCGCTCCTTGGAGATGCCGAGGTCGGCGCCGAGTTCTTCGAGGGTGGCGCTGTCTTCGGAGAGGCGGCGGGCGCTGATGATCTTCATCTCGCGCTCGTTAAGCTGGCAGAGTGCGTGGCTGAGCCAGACGCGACGGCGTTCGCCGTCGATCATGTCGCAGACCTGCTCATCGGGAAGCGGTGCTTCGCAGGCCAGCAGGTCGAGGCGCTCGCCGCTGTCGCTGTCGCTTGACGAGATCGGTGCTTGTAGCGAGGCGTCATTGCCGGAAAGGCGCGCATCCATGGTCTGGACATCGGCGAGGCTGACGCCGAGTGCAATGGCGATTTCCTCATGCACGGCGCGCGCCGTGAGCTGGCGGTCGCCCTGGGCGAGCTTGGCGCGCAGACGGCGCAGGTTGAAGAACAGCGCCTTCTGCGCCGAGGACGTACCACCGCGCACGATCGACCAGTTGCGCAGGACGTAGTCCTGCATGGAAGCGCGAATCCACCAGCTGGCATAGGTGGAGAAGCGTACCTCACGGCTTGGTTCGAAGCGGGCCGCGGCTTCCAGCAGACCGATATGTCCCTCCTGTATAAGATCGCTCATCGGCAGCCCGAAATTGCGAAATTTCGAAGCCATCGAAATCACCAGCCGCATATGGGCCATGGCAATCTTGTTGCGGGCTTCCTGGTCCTGATGATCTTTCCACGCAAGAGCGAGCGCATGCTCCTCCTGTCTTTCCAGATAGGGGGCCGCCATGGCGATCTTGATCATGCGCCTGTCTGCTGAGAGGGTTTTCATCGGCTACTCCATGACGGGCACGAGAGTGTGCCGCTGAACGATAAGTCGATCGTGTTTTCGGGATTTCGTCTCTGAAGGTTGACCAGCACGCGAAACGCCCTACTTCCTGATGAGGAGCTGGTCCCGACCCGCAAACGCTGCGATGGGACCAGACGTGTCCAAACACGTGACCATGCGAAAAGTTCCATGCTGTCGTCATATTTTATGAAGACGGCGCGACTTTTCGCGCGCCTGGCGCAGACCACCAAAAATATCGGAAAATCAAGGGTGTGGGTGGTGCAAGAAGCTGATTCGCCTGGATTTTGCAGCGATTTGCGAGGGTTGCGATGCTTTTGTTGTGCGGCGCACTTTTTGCCGCTTGCCCGAAAAGTTAAAAAAGCGTTAACTTTTGACCGTTGTCCCCACATGTAGCCTGTGAGTTTGCAAGGACTTGAGGTTGCGGCGGGATTCCTGTTCGCACGGCATCGGTCTAGAGTTGCGCTATGAAAACATTATCCATCGAGGTGCGGCCCGGCGAGCCGAGAGATGCTGCCTCCATTTCGGAGGTGCATCGGGTCTCCTGGCTGCAAGCTTATAGCGGCCTCATTCCGCACAGACCCTTGAACCAGATGGTCAACCGCCGCGACTTCACCTGGTGGCGCAAGGCCACACGCGGACCGTCCACCCTGCTCGTCATCGAGGTTGCCGGCGTCATCGCCGGTTATGCCACGCTCGGCCTAAACCGCGCCCGCGCCTTGCCGCAGGAAGGTGAGGTCTATGAAATCTACCTGCGTCCGGAATATCAGGGCATCGGCCTTGGCCGCATCCTGTTCGGCGAGGCGAAGAACCTGCTGAAATCGCTGGGCTGCCAGGGCCTTGTCGTCTGGTGCCTGGAAGACAGCCACCATGCCGACCGCTTCTTCCGCATGGCCGGCGGCCGCGACATGTGCGAGGGCATGGAAGATTTCGGCGAGAAGAACCTGAAGAAGATCGGCTATATCTGGGACTAGAGCATCGTTCCCTTAATACGCCCCATTCTGCTGGAAGGAATTTTGGCCAGAAGCAAGGCGGCTGGCGAAAAGCGCAGCAAAAGCTGCGGTTGAGACGGCCACCGCCGGTAGTGGCCAAAATTCATCCAGCCCTTCGGGTTGGCTGAAAACGGCCGCCCACTGCGGCGGATGGCTGGACCGATGGATGTCGCATCGCTCTGCGCCATCCTTCTTGTGGATCGGCCGTTTTGAGCCAACAGAATGGATCGTATTAAGGGAACGATGCTCTGGGACAGCTTCTACCGCGGGAAGTTGCGCATGGGCGTGCTCGCCTTTTCGCCACGCTTTCCGTGAAAGACAGCCTCGTCCACAGCACATTCGAAGCCCGGCGCGATCTCGTCCGCCACTTGCCGTGCCAGCACGTTCGGTTCGGGATTGGAGAGCGCATCGACATAACCGGCAATGCAGCCGATGCCATCAGCCTGCGCCACCTTCGAGACGACCAGAACCTGGCCTCGCAGTGCCTTGGTCGGCATGCCGGTGTCCGGATCGGAATTTTCGATGAACCAGCGCAGGATCGTTGCCACCGGCACGTCCCCATCAATACGCCATTCGATTTTCCTGCCGACATGGTTGAACGGTCCGAACGTCTCGAAAGCGCCCTCCGTATAGGCCTTGCCGAGCTTGCCGAAGAACACGCTCTGGCGCAGGTCGCCTTCCTTGAAGGTGACCGGATAATCCTCGAGCCCCTTGCACAGGAGCGTGATGCCGCCGCCTTCCTCTTTCTCCGGGCCGATCGTCTTGCAGTGATCGGTATCGAGATCGGTATAGGTGCTTTCGTTCGCCAGTGCGGGCGAGGTCCCTGTCAGGAGCAGGGAAGCAATCAGGAAGAAGCGTGTGCGCATGCCGGGTTCCTCAAGACTGACGGTCTCGCCATCGGTTCCCTGATGACGTATCGCGATAACAGCTTATTCGCCGAAACATCCCATTTTCGGGCCTCCGGCGAAAGTCATGTTGCATCGCGTTATTTTTCCCGTTATCGGGGACGCCAGCCAATCACCAGACCCTTGGGGGAACAAATGCGTATCGATGCAATTTCCACCGGCAAAAATCCGCCGGAAGATGTCAACGTCATCGTCGAGGTTCCGGTTGGCGGTCATCCGATCAAGTACGAGATGGACAAGGACGCCGGCACCCTCGTCGTCGACCGCTTCCTCTACACGCCGATGACCTATCCGGGCAATTACGGCTTCGTGCCGCATACGCTTTCGGAAGACGGCGATCCGATCGACGTTCTGATCGCCTCGACCCGTCCGCTGGTTCCCGGCTGTGTCATCAATGTGCGCCCGATCGGCGTGATGATGATGGAAGACAATTCCGGCAAGGACGAGAAGATCGTCGCCGTGCCGAACTATCACCTGACCAAGCGCTATGACAAGGTCAAGGAATATACCGACCTGCCGGAAATCACCCTGCAGCAGATCGAGCACTTCTTCGAGCACTACAAGGATCTGGAGCCCGGCAAGTGGGTGAAGATCTATGGCTGGAAGGATTCCACCATCGCCCAGCAGCTGATCGTCGAGGCGATCGAGCGCGCCAAGGCTGGCAAGTAATTTCCGCCTCGGTCTTGCGGCCGGCGCAGATCAATAAAAAACCTCCGGATTGTCGCGATCCGGAGGTTTTTTATTGAGAATTCAGGAGCTTCGTGCAGGCCGAATTAGCTCAGCAGCGCTGCGGCGACCGTCGTGTTGAGCAGATACCAGATGAAATAGAGGATCACCAACACCACCAGCGGCGACAGGTCCACGCCGCCCATGTCCGGCAGCACGCGGCGGATCGGACGGTAGAGTGGCTCGGTCAACTGATAAAGCGAGCGGCCGATCATGTTGATCGCCTGGTTGTTCACGTTGATCACGTTGAACGCGTAGAGCCAGGAGAAGATCGCCGAAGCAATGATCAGAAACCACGCAATGTTGATGATGAAATTCAGGGTCGCAATGACAGCAAGCATGCCGGTCTCCAATTCGTTGTTGACAGACATGTAGACATTGACGACTTAACCGGCAAGTCCGTGCTTTGCGCCGGGCGGAAACATGTTTAATACGGCGGCCCGACACAGTGTCCGCCTACCGAAAGATCGCAGCATGTCCGTCATTCAGAGTGCCGACCGGTTCGCCGCCTTTCGGCATGTGTCCTACGAGCGGTTCTTCTTCGCGCGGTTCCTTGCCTCCTTCGCCATCCAGATCATCAGCGTGTCCGTCGGCTGGCAGATGTACGAGCAGACGCAGAACACGCTTTATCTCGGCCTGATCGGCCTTTTCCAGTTTCTGCCGTCGCTGCTGCTGATCCTGGTTACCGGATCGGTCGCCGACCGGCATTCGCGGCGCATGATCGTGTCGATCTGCATGATCATCAGCGCGCTTTGCGCCGCGGCCCTTCTGGGCCTGACGATCGCCGACGCCTTCTCGCCCTGGCCGGTCTTTGCCATTCTCGTCGTGTTCGGCATCGAGCGCGCCTTCATGGCGCCGGCGGTGCAGTCGCTCGCCCCCAATCTGGTGCCGGCCCGCGACCTGTCGAACGCGATTGCCTGGAATTCCTCGTCCTGGCAGACGGCGGCCATCCTCGGCCCGGTCGCCGGCGGCCTGCTTTACGGGCTCGGCGCGGTCGTTGCCTATTCGGTGGCGCTCGGCTTCCTCATCCTGTCGACCGTTCTCGTCGGCATGATCGAAAAACCGGCGCAGCACAGCCTCAGCGAACCGCGTGACTGGACCTCCGTCTTGGCTGGCTTCCGGTTCATCCGCTCCGAAAAGGTTGTGCTCGGCGCCATTTCGCTCGATCTCTTCGCGGTCCTGCTCGGCGGCGCCGTGGCACTGATGCCGGTCTTCGCCAGCGAAATCCTCGTTCTCGGCCCGCTCGGCCTCGGCCTGTTGCGCGCCGCGCCCGGCATCGGCGCCATCGCCGTGGCGATCACGCTTGCCGCCTATCCGATCCGTCACAATGCCGGCGTGCTGATGTTTGCCGGTGTTGCGCTGTTCGGCATCGGCACGGTGATCTTCGGCCTGTCGGATGTCGCCTGGCTGTCGATCGCGGCGCTGATGCTGATGGGCGGTTCGGACATGATCTCGGTCTATGTCCGCGAAACGCTGATCGCGCTGTGGACGCCGGATGCCGTTCGCGGCCGCGTCAACGCCGTCAACATGGTGTTCGTCGGCGCTTCCAACGAGCTTGGCGAATTCCGCGCGGGCACGATGGCGCATGTCATCGGCGCGGTCCCGGCCGTGGTCGTCGGCGGTGTCGGCACGCTCGCCGTCGCCGTGATCTGGGCTCTGGGTTTCCCGCAGTTGCGCAAGATCGATTCGCTGGATGCGCCGGGGGAGAAGGGGTGAGGAGCTTTCAGGCTTCCGATGACGGGAGCCTGAACCCTGCATCAGTCAAGCCAGCTTTCCAGGTCGCGGGCACCATAAACAATGGCGACCACGAAGATGCCATAAGGCATCGGTTCATAAATCGTAATGTAGCGTCCTTCAATCAGAATCCGGGCCGTGGGACTAAGTTCGGGCCGTGGCGAGCCCATATTCGGATGCCGCGCAGCCAATTCGGCCTTGTCCATTATACGCCGCAACAGCGCATCCGCTGCTCGCTCATTGTCGGGCGCAATCGCGCGCCAGATATTACGCAGATCTTCTTCTGCACGCGGGCTGAGAATGTATTTAGCCACGCTTGCGGGCTTCCGCTTTCAATTCCGCCAGAAGCCCGTCGGCGCTGATCTCGCGGCCTTCGCCGCTGGCCATGCCTTCGTCATAGGCCTTTTTCAGTCGCGCCAGCTCCAGTTCGCGGACCTCCTCACGCTGTTCCCATAGACGCAGCGCATCGCGCACGACTTCGCTGTTGGAGGCATAGCTGCCTTTTTCAACGGCGCTCTGCATCATCTCCGCCTGGCGCGGTGTCAGGGATACGGTAAGGGTGCGCATATTCGTGGCCTTCATGACGACTATTCTAGCATGGCTTCATAAAGGCTAACAATCTTTGTTGGGCGTTCAAGACCCTTGACGAAATCAGGCAATCACCGTCTCGCCCTGCCGCTGAAAGATATGCGTCAGAAAACGGTCCATCCATGCGCGCAGAGGTGCGTCGTAATCCATGCGGCCTTCAAGATGGGCGCGGCCGATCTGGGCGCCGGGAAGGTCGAAGCGGTGGGCGCCGTGGACGACCCAGCGGTGCATCATCACCCGCGTCAATTCGCCGTGAAACTGGATGCCCCAGGCATTTTCGCCGTAGCGGAAGGCCTGGTTGGGATAAGTACTGCCGGCGGCGAGCAGTTCGGCGCCTCTCGGCAGGTCGAAACCCTCGCGATGGAACTGGTAGACCATGGAAGGCCAATCCATCAGCGCGCGGCCTTTCTCGGTCGTGTGCAGCGGATACCAGCCGATCTCCGTCATACCCTCGCGATGCGGGGCGACGAGACCGCCGAGATGCCGGACCAGCATCTGCGCGCCGAGGCAGATGCCGAGGAAAGGCTTGTTTTCGCTGAGCGGTACGGACAGCCAGTCGATCTCGCGGCGGATATAGTCCTCGTCGTCATTGGCGCTCATCGGGCCACCGAAGACGATGGCGCCGGCATGTTTTTCCAACGTCCTCGGCAGGGGATCGCCGAGCACGGGGCGGCGGATATCGAGGCTGAACCCTTTTTCAAGCAGGATCTGGCCGACACGGCCAGGGCTCGAACGTTCCTGATGCAGGATGATCAGGACGGGATTTTCGGTCTTGCGGGTATAGAACATGCGGTCGTCGAAAAGCATGTCATTTTTCCTGTTCGGCGGCCGTCTCCTCCACCACGTCCAGTTTCGCGGCCGCCTCCTGCCGCTTGATGATCCTGTCCCGTCCGGAAACGCCCAGAAGGTCGGCGATGCGCCAGATGACATGATCCTCCATCTCGCTGCGCTTGCCATCGGCATAGACAATCTCCCACAGCATGCCGACCAGGTCTATCCGCTGTTCCTCGGTAAAATGCCGCTTGATGTCGGACGTGAACCGGAAGAAGTCGATCGCCTGGCTTTCGGCCGTCTCGCCGGCGGCAATCAGCGCATCCAACGCCGCGTCGTCGAGCTTGTAATGCTCCTTGATCATGGAGCGCACCTTGCGGCGCTCCTTTTCGTGAATCTCGCCATCCGCCTCCATCACCTGGATGCAGAGCGCCATGATGGCGATGCGGGGATCGCCGGGCTCGATCGAGGGGCCGTCGCCGGTCAGGCTGTCGAGGAAGCTGCGAAATCGTTCAAACATGTGCGTCCGTTAAAAATCGGGGTCGGTTTTCAGAACAAGCGGAAGGTGGTTTTTTCCAGAGGCTTGGCGCTATCGTTGCGCACGCCCGGATCATCCGGTGGCCGGCCGAAGAAAGGCTCGACCACGGGTTCCTCGGTTTTTGCCGGCGCGGGTTTCGTCTCGGTTTTCACCGTCTCGGGCACGATGACCGATTCGGTGGGAACCGGCACGGCGATCGTCTTGACGGCGGGTTGTTCCACGATCTCCTCGACCTTCACCGGTGCGGTGGCCTTGACCGGGGTCTCGACCACCTTTTCAACCGGCTTCTGGACCGGCTCATCGCGGTGATGGGCGATGGCGACGGGCGGCAGGCTGCGGATGGCTTCGTCGGCCATATCGACATTGCCATCCTCGACCGGACCGGCAATCTGTGCCACCGGCATCTTCCATTCAAAGGCATCGAGCTTTCCGCTGACCGGCGAGACCGGCAACCATTCCGGCGCGGTGACGCCGTCGGCGGTCCAGGCCGGATCGCGCGGGCTTTTCAGAGCCTGGTTCATCCAGTGGCGAATGCGGCCGTCATCACCGGTATCGGCCTCCTCGATATCGGCGAGCAGCAGGAAGATGCCTTCACTCGGCTGGATGCGAGCGGCGGCTTCCGCCTTGGCGCGGGCGAGCTGCAGTTCACGGGCCTCCAGCGCGCTTTCCGCAACGGTTGCGAGCGAAACGACATTGTTCGGCTTCAGGGCCTCCAGCTTGTTGGCGCGCTTCAACCGGTCGATGGCCGAATCGCCGCTGCGGGCGCGGACATAGACTCGCGCCACTTCCGGGTGCGGCTCATGCTTCCAGAGCTTTTCGAGGATGGAGGCGGCCTTGCGCAGATTGTCCTCGCGAAACAGCGCCTTGGCGGCGATGAGCCCGGCCGGCACGAGCGTTTCGGACAGTTTGAGGGCGGCCTGTGCGTCGTCGCGGGCGCCCTTCGGGTCCGATTCGAGCTTTTCAGCGGCGCGGGCTGTGAGCAGCACGGCTTTCTTGCGGTCGGCTTCCTTGCGGTCGATGACATGGGCGGCGCGGCTCTGGTCAAGCAAGCGGATCGCCTCGTCCCATTGGCCGGTCTGGCTGCGGTAATCGAGGGCCGCGAGCGTCGCCCAGGGCAGGTGCGGGGCCTTGTCGGCGGCACGTTCGGCATATTGGCGGGCGGCTTCGTTGGCGCCGAGACGCTTGGCCTCGAGATAAAGGCCGCGCAGGCCGAGTTCCCGCGTTTCGGGATCGTCCGCCATCAGTTCGAACTTCTTGCGCGCATCGTCGTATTTGCCCTCGATCAGCGCCGTCTGGGCTTCGAGAAGGTGGATCAGCGGTTCCTGGTCGGCGCTCAAAAGGCCGTGGGTGCGCGCCGTCATCTTGCGGGCCAGCGCCGAATCGCCGGCGCCGGCGGCGATCAGGCCGGTCGACAGCGCCTGGTAGCCACGGTCGCGCTTGCGGGCGCGGAAATAGCGGGAGATCGAGTGCGGCGACAGCCAGACAACACGCACCAGCCAGACGACGATCAGGATGGCTGATATCAGCGAGGCGAGAAGCGTCGCGGCGACCATCAGGCTCATCTCGATGCGCTGTCCCTGCCAGATCAGCGACAATTCGCCCGGCCTGTCCGCCAGCCAGGCAAAGCCTGCGCCGAGAGCCAGAACAATGAGGATGAAGAACAGAATGCGGATCATGAAGTCTTCCTTAGCCCTGGTTGGCCGTCACGGCACCGGAAACGGCGGCGTCGATCAGTCCCTCGACCCGGATGCGCTGGTCGAGCCTGGTCTTGAAATCGGCGCCAGCTGTCTTTGCCGGTTCCGGTAGGGCATCCCATTCGAGGCTCGCGCTCTTGAGATCGCCATTCACCAGCTTGTCCTCAATACGCGCAATAACGGCTTCCGGTCCTTCACCCTCGACGCTGCCGACGGGGCGGACCCGGATCGCGGAGGAAGCGCTGTCCATCAGCCGGGAGAAGACGCCCTGGTTGGGATCGTTATGCTCAGTGGCTTCGAGCATGGCATCGGCCGTTGCCGAGAAGTCGCGGGTCAGGTCGGCGCGGGGTGCTACCCCGATGGCCGCATCCTTGGCGAGGCCGGTGACCGCCGGATCGGTGGCGGCGATGCTTTTCAGGGCGTCGAGTTCGGCCAGGAACGGACCACCCCGGTCGATCGCCGTCTTCAAAGCCGTCACGGCGATGGCGCGGGCCAGCTGTAGGTCGCTCGCCGGTTCATCGATCTTCTTTTCGGCGGCGTCGATGCGGGTCGAGAGTTCTGTTTTCGCGGCCTCGGTCGATTGTTGTGCGTCGGCGAGTGCCGATTTCAAGCTGGCGATCTCGCCGGTCAGGTTGGTGATCTGAGCTTCGAGACCGGAAACATCGGCGGCCGTGCCGGTGCCGGCTTCCGACGCAGTCTTTTCCAAGGCCGCGAGGCGGGTTTCCAGCGGGCCGAGATCGGCGGTCTGGGATGAGGGCGCTGCCGCCAGCTGCGCCTTGATCGATTCAATATCGGCCGACAGGCTTTGCTCGATGGTGCTGTTATCCGTTGCCGGGCCAAGCGCCGGCAGGACGCCGGCATATTGCAGGCCGCCAGCGGCAAGAAGGGCGATCAGGCCGCCGAGAATGCCGGCGGCCAGCGGTCCGGCATTGGACGGACGCTGGTAGGATGGCGGTGCGGCGGCGGTAGGCTGTTCCGTGTAGGTGGTCGCCGCCGGCTCTTCGGCAAAGGCGGCGGCGGCCGCTTCGGCGCGAGCATCCTCGTCAACGGGCGCGGCCGCTTCCACGGGTTCTTCGGTGTTCACCGGTTCTTCGGCGTCCACCGGGCGTGCATCTTCGGCAGCCTGTACCACAGCCTCGTGCTCAACCTTCGGGCCGTCCGTCGCGGTGTCATCCGCCGGGGCCGCATTGGCTTCCAGATCGATCGTCAAAGGTTCCTGATCGGACTTCGAGCGGCGCGGAGGATTTTCCGGTCCCATGATGATCTCTTTCCGTTATCGCATGAACTCAGGCACTGATCTTAAACCTAGACACGGACTTGGGATAGGGAAAGCCCCCAAGCGACAATTCCTTGACTGCGCGATGACGCGTCCTGGCAAAGGGACGGCTCGATGGCGGGTTCAGAGAAGCGCCAGCAGGCTGTCTTCGCTGGGCGTTGCGGCGATGGCCGTCTGGCCCAACCCGTTCGGCATGGCGTCCGCGACCTGGCTACTCATGCACAACAGGCGGATATTCCTGAGATCGTTGAGCATCGACGCGGGCACGAGCCGGAAGAATCGCCGCACGGTTTCCTGCGAATAGAACAGGACGGCCAGCGGCTTTAAAGCCAGCCGAGCCTTGATGTCGTCTGGCCGGTACTCGATCGGCTGCATGCGGTAGACCTCCGCAACCCGACAAGCGATCCCGACCTGCGCAAGTGCGTTTTCGAAATGCGGCGAGCGAGGTTGGCCGGCGAGGTAGAGAAGCCCGGCTCCGTCACGTGTCGCCGAGGCGCGGATGATCAGGTCGGCAAGGCTGGCGCCGGTCCCGGTGCCGGCGATGACGGATTGGAATCCGGATCTCCGAGCAATGTCGGCGGTGGCTGCGCCGACGCAATAGATGGGTGTCGTCAGGTGCGGCGTCAGGTCGCTGCCCAGGCCGGCAGCCAAGGCCCGGATCGCCTCGGCGCTGGTGACGGCAAGGGCCGTGTGCGGCTGCGCCAACGCATCCATTGCCGCCTTTGGGTCATGGATCGCCTGCATCAGCGGCAGGAGAATGGCCTCGTGTCCCAGTGCCTCCAGTCTTGCCGCCGTTGCCGCCGCCGCCGGTTGCGGCCGGGTGACGAGGACGCGCATCTTTCAGGTCCAGCTCGAAAAGAAATCCGGTCCCGCGTCGATGCGGATGTCGTTGCCGGCCCGGGCGCCGAGCTGTTCGGCATCGGATGCCTTGCCCTCGGTCGCGACGCGGAAAGATTGGCTGCCGTCCGGGGTCAGGATCATGCCGGAAAAGCGGAGGGCTTCGCCATCCGATATCGCGTAACCCGCGATCGGCGTGCGACAGGAACCGTCGAGCGTGGCGAGGAAGGCGCGCTCACAGGTCACCGCCTCATGGGTGCGGATGTCGTTGATGGCTTCGAGCAGCGCATTGACCTTCTCGTCGCCGATCCGGCTTTCGATGCAGATCGCACCCTGCGCTGGTGCGGGCGGGAAGATTTCGGGGTCGAGCAGTTCGGTCGGCACATCGTCCTTGCCGAGGCGCTTGAGGCCCGCAAAGGCCAGCAGTGTCGCATCCACCTGCCCTTCCGCCAGCTTGCGTAGCCGTGTATCGACCTGCCCGCGAAAGATGACGACCTCGATATCCGGGCGCAGCCGCTTGATCAGCGCCTGGCGACGCAGCGACGACGATCCGATCGTGGCACCCTGCGGCAGGTCGAGCAATTTCGCGGCCGTGCGCCCGACGAAGGCATCGCGGGCATCTTCGCGCGGCAGGTAGGCGGACAGAAACAGTCCATCAGGCAGTTTCGTCGGCATGTCCTTGGAGGAATGCACGGCGAAATCGAGCCCACCGGAGGTCAGCATGTCCTCCAGTTCCTCGGTGAAAAGACCCTTGCCACCGATCTCGGACAGCGAGCGATCGGTGATCCGGTCGCCCATGGTGGAGAGCACGACGATCTCGAACATTTCGGCCGGCAGGCCATGCGCCGCCATCAGGCGGTCCCGCGTTTCGTGGGCCTGCGCCAATGCTAAGGGACTGCCCCGCGTGCCGATCCGGAAAGGTTTTGTTTGCATCCACTGCGATCCGTTGTTACCGGAGTTTCCTGTACGTAGAGTTCCTGTATCCGCCTTTCCCCGCGACCGCAATATTCGAGTAAACCGCCCCATGTCCGCCCGCCTGTGCATTCTCGGCATCGAAACAAGCTGCGATGAGACCGCCGCTTCGGTGGTGCTGCGCGACGAGGACGGCCGTGGCGAAATCCTTGGCGACGTGGTGTTGAGCCAGTTGGAGGAGCACAGCGTCTATGGTGGCGTCGTGCCCGAAATCGCGGCGCGCGCCCATGTCGAGGCGCTCGATACGCTGATCGAGGAAGCGCTTGTGCGGGCCGGCGTCACGCTGTCGCAGGTCGACGCCATCGCTGCCACCAGTGGCCCCGGGCTGATCGGTGGCCTGCTGGTCGGCCTGATGACCGGCAAGGCGATGGCGCGCGCCAGCGGCAAGCCGCTCTATGCGGTCAACCACCTAGAGGGCCATGCGCTGACGGCGCGGCTGACGGACGGGCTGGCCTTTCCCTATCTCATGCTGCTTGTCTCGGGTGGCCATACCCAGCTGATCCTGGTGAAGGGTGTCGGCGAATACGAGCGGTGGGGCACGACGATCGACGATGCGCTCGGCGAAGCCTTCGACAAGACGGCAAAGCTGCTCGGCCTGCCCTATCCCGGCGGCCCGGCCGTCGAGCGTGCGGCAAAAAGCGGCAACCCGGATCGTTTCGCTTTTCCACGGCCGCTGGTCGGCGAGGCGCGGCTGGATTTTTCATTTTCCGGCCTGAAGACGGCCGTCCGGCAGGCGGCGCAGTCGATCGCACCCGTCACCGAACAGGATATCGCCGATATCTGCGCCTCCTTCCAGAAGGCGATTTCGCGCACGTTGAAGGACCGGATCGGTCGGGGGCTGGCGCGGTTCAAGGAACAGTTCGCCGGATCCGTCGAACATCCTGCTCTGGTCGTTGCTGGTGGTGTGGCGGCAAACCAAGTGCTGCGCGCTACCTTGCAGGAACTTTGCGATAAAAACGGGTTCCGGTTCATCGCGCCGCCGCTGCAGCTCTGCACGGACAATGCGGCGATGATCGCCTGGGCCGGTGCCGAGCGCATGGCGGCGGGTCTGCCGGCCGATGATCTCGATGTCGCGCCGCGGTCGCGCTGGCCGCTGGATGCGGATGCAAAAGCCCTGATCGGCTTCGGCAAACGGGGAGCAAAGGCTTGAGATGACAGAGATCGCGCAAACCGATCGTATCGTCGTTGTCGGTTCCGGCGCCTTCGGAACGGCGCTGGCCGCCGTCGCCGCCGCATCGGGCAAGGTGCCGGTGACGTTGCTCGCGCGGCGCGAAAGCATCGTCGAGGATTTCAAGCAGACCGGCCGCAACGACAGCGCGCTTCCGGGCATCGACCTGCCGGAAACGCTCACCGTCACCGACGACCCGACCGCGCTGGAAAGCGCCGGCATCGTGCTGTTTGCCATGCCGTCGCAGGCCCAGCGCGAGGCGGGCGTCTCGCTGCGCAGCTTCATCGGCAAGGGCGCCGACGTCGTGATCTGCGCCAAGGGCATGGAACGCGCCGGCGGCCGGTTGCTGACGGATGTGGTGGGAGAAGAGTTGCACCAGCAGAATGTCGCGGTGCTCTCCGGTCCCGGTTTCGCCGCCGATATCGCCAAGGGCCTGCCGACCGCGATGGTGATCGCGGCTGGTGACATGCAGCGGGGGTCGCGTCTTGCCGAGGCGCTGTCCGGCGCGACGTTCCGGCTTTATCCGTCGGCCGACCGGATCGGCGTGCAGTTGGGCGGCGCGCTCAAGAACGTGCTGGCGATCGCCTGCGGCATCGTCGAGGGCGCCGGTCTCGGCGATTCGGCCCGGGCGGCGCTGATCTCGCGTGGGCTTGCCGAAATGTCGCGCTTCGTCGCCGCGCGGGGCGGCGAGGCCGATACGGTGCGCGGACTGTCAGGCCTCGGCGATCTCGTCCTGACGGCGACCAGCCACCAATCGCGCAACCTGCGCTACGGGATCGCGCTCGGACGCAGCGGCAGCGCCAAGGGCCATAGCGGCGAGCTGGTGGAAGGTGCGTTCGCGGCATCGGTCGCCGCCGACGTTGCCCGTACACTTCAGATCGACATGCCGATCACCGAGGCGGTGGCCGCGATCATCGACGGAAAAATGGACGTGAGGACGGCGTTGGAACAGCTGATGTCCCGCCCCATCACCCAGGAATAATCATCAGGAGAAAATCATGCTTTTTGCCGTGTTGTGCACTGACAAGCCGAATGCCCTGCAGCTGCGGATGGATACCCGCCCGGAGCATGTCGCCTTCCTCAACGACCTCAACGCCAAGGGCGTGCTCACATTCGCTGGTCCGTTCCTCGACGATGCCGGCAAGCCGAACGGCAGCCTGGTGGTCATCAAGGCGGAAACGATCGAGGAAGCTGGCGCCATCGCCGCTGAAGACCCCTATGCCAAGGCCGGTCTGTTCGCCCATGTCGACATCAAGCCCTGGAACTGGGTCTTCAACAATCCGGAGGCTTGAGGTGGGGTACTGGCTGTACAAGTCCGAGCCGTTCAAGTGGTCCTGGGCCATGCAGAAGGATGCGGGCGAGAAGGGCACGGAATGGACCGGCGTGCGCAACTATCTGGCGCGCAACAACATGCGGGCCATGAAGATCGGCGACAAGGGCTTCTTCTACCATTCCAACGAGGGCCTGGAGATCGTCGGGATCACCGAGGTCTGCGCGCTGTCTCATCCGGATTCGACGGCTGAGGGCGATGCGAAGTGGGATTGTGTCGACATTCGCGCCGTCTGCGATCTGCCGGTGCCGGTGTCGTTGAAGGACATCAAGGCCAATCTGAAATTCGAGAAGATGGCGCTGGTGACGTCGATGCGGCTGTCGGTGCAGCCGGTGACGGAGGACGAGTATCTTGAGATCTGCCGGCTGGGTGGGTTGGAGAATCCGCCGCGGTAATCCGGTTGAACAAGCCCCTCATCCGCCCCTCCTTGTCTACGAAGGATGGCGGCCACCTTCTCCCCGTTTTGACGGGGAAAAGGGACAGGCGACTGGCTCTGTCTCCCTCTTCTCCCTATCGGGGAGAAGTGCCGAACGAAGTGAGGCGATGAGGGGGGTGACGGCGGAGCCGGCACCATACCCGACGCTGAAGGTAGCCTTCGGCCCCCCTCATCCGGCGCTACGCGCCACCTTTTCCCCGATGGGGAGAAGAGGAGCAACCGGAACTCCCAACCATGAAAACCGATCCCCAAACCTTCATACGCGCCAATACGGATATCATGGCGCCGCCGCATGTGCCGGAGATCCGATTGCATCTGGCTGGCGAAGCGCACGAGCTTTGGTTGAAGACGGAGGAGGAACTGGAGGAGATCGGGCTGCCGCCGCCGTTCTGGGCCTTTGCCTGGGCGGGCGGGCAGGGGCTGGCGCGGCACGTGCTGGATCATCCGGAGCTTGTGGCCGGCAAGCGGGTGATCGATTTTGCCTCAGGCTCCGGGCTGGTGGCGATCGCGGCGATGAAGGCGGGGGCGGCCGACGTGCTGGCGGTCGATATCGACCCGTGGACCGGAATGGCCATCCGGCTCAATGCGGAACTCAACGGCGTGGATGTTGTTTCGTCGGCTAAGGATATTATCGGCAATAGGCGCGAGGCGGATGTCTATCTTGCCGGTGATGTCTTCTACGACAAGGCGTTTGCCGACAGGCTGATCCCGTGGTTTTCAGCGCTTGTAGGCGAAGGGGCCGATGTTCTCGTCGGCGATCCCGGCCGCGCCTACTGCCCGCGCAGACGGCTGGACATGCTGGCGACCTATCAGGTGCCCGTCACCCGGGCACTGGAGGACAGCGAGGTCAAGAAGACCAATGTCTGGCGCTTTGCCGCCCCGCCCGTCAGCGGCGGATGACGCAGACGCCGGATTCCCAGGAGCAGGCCCGTCCCGCGCTCGATGGGTTCACATGGATGATCTTGGCCCGATGGCCGCGATAGCCATTATTGTCCTCGTATGGCTGGTATCCGTGGTCATAGCCGTAGCGCTCGGAGCTGAAATAGGTGCCGTTGCCCGGCTCGCGCCAGGCTGACAGTCCGCCGAGATAGGCGCCACCCGTCCCCTCGCGATAGGCGGGTTCCCAGTAGTTCCGGTTATCGCCGCGATATTGGCGCGGAATGATCCGACGGTTAGGGCGGCGATCGGGCGAAAACCGCGTCTCGCCGTACCGATACTCGCCACGACGATGATAGTCGGTGCGTCCGACCAGCCGGTATTCGCCCTTCCGCTTGACGTGGCGACGGTCGCGGCGATCGTGATGATGGCGATGCCCGGCGGTGACGCCCGACAGCGTCTCGGTACGGTCGCGATGCTGCTGGGCATGATGCTGCGGCCGCCGGTGATGATTGCGGTCCCCATGACGGTCGCGGGCGTCCGCGAATCCTGTCAGCGAGACGACCAAGGCAAGTGCGGTGATCGAGACTTTCGTCGCATTGAGCAAGGTGAATGCACGCATGTCGCGGCTCCTCCGGATAACTCTTAACAAATCCTTAAGAAGCAATCTGAGGCAACGGCGCGCAAAAGTCACGATTTTCGTCGATTTTTCCGGTTCTATCGTTAACGCGGCAAAGTTTTCCGCGGTCGCGATGCCATAGTTTCGTCTAATCGATTAAAATCATTTTGCACTGCAAACACACTTGTCGTTCATGAATATGGTGATTAAACGTCGGCAGACTGAATTGTGCACAATCAGGTGCAATACCGGAGAAAAATAGTCCAGTTTCTGGACGTTCGACCGGTTCTTCCGTGAGGTTCAGATGACGAATGTCACCAAAAGCCGGCCGCTCTCGCCGCATCTGCAAATCTATAAATTCGTGCCGACGATGGCCATGTCCATCCTGCACCGCATCACCGGCGCGGCGCTCTATGTCGGCACCATCCTCGTTGCGGCCTGGCTGATCGCAGCCGCCTCCGGCGCCGAGCATTTCGACCGGGTCAACTGGCTGTTCGGCAGCATTATCGGCCAGCTGGTGCTGATCGGCTATACCTGGGCGCTTATCCACCACCTTATCGGCGGCTTGCGCCATATCCTGTGGGATGTGGGAATGGGCTACGAAAAGCATTTCGCCAACAGGCTGGCGGTCGCCAATCTCGTTGCCTCGGTCGTCCTGACGCTGCTCGTCTGGGCAGCCGTGTTCTTGTTCGTTTAAGGAATTCTGCTGATGGATATGCGCACGCCACTGGGCAAGGTTCGCGGGCTCGGCTCGGCCAAATCCGGCACCGAGCATTTCTGGCGCGTCCGTACGACGTCGCTGGCGCTGGTGCCGCTCATCCTTTTCTACGTGGTTTTCCTGATCTGCTATGCCGGCCGGCCCTATGAAGAGGTGATCGCCGCGCTTGCCAATCCCTTCGTCTCGGTGATCACCGTGCTCACCATCCTTGCCGGCATCATCCACATGAAGCTCGGCATGGAAGAGATCATCCAGGACTATTTCCATTCCGAAGGCCTGAAGCTTTCGCTTCTCGTCCTCAATAGTTTCTTTTCCTACATCGTCGGCGGCCTCTGTCTGCTTGCCGCTCTGAAGATTGCATTCGCGGGATAATCAGATGGCAACCAACAGTTCACCCGCTCAAACCGGCAAGGCCTATACCTATGTCGATCATTCCTTCGACGTCGTCGTCGTCGGCGCCGGTGGCGCTGGCCTGCGCGCCGCGCTCGGCATGGCCGAACAGGGCTTCAAGACGGCTTGCGTGACCAAGGTCTTCCCGACGCGCTCGCATACGGTGGCCGCGCAAGGCGGCATCGCAGCCTCGCTGCAGAACATGACGCCGGACAGTTGGCAGTGGCATCTCTACGACACGGTCAAGGGTTCCGACTGGCTCGGCGATGTCGATGCCATGCAGTATCTCGCCATGGAAGCGCCGAAGGCCGTCTACGAGCTTGAGCATTACGGCGTGCCCTTCTCGCGCAATGCGGAAGGCAAGATCTACCAGCGGCCGTTCGGCGGCCATATGCAGAATTACGGCGAAGGCCCGCCGGTGCAGCGCACTTGCGCCGCCGCCGACCGCACCGGCCATGCCATCCTGCACACGCTCTACGGCCAGTCGCTGAAGCACAATGCCGAATTCTTTATCGAATATTTCGCGCTCGACCTGATGATGTCGGACGATGGCAGCCGCTGCACCGGCGTGGTTGCCTGGAACCTCGACGACGGCACGATCCACCGCTTCGCCGCCAAGATGGTGGTGCTGGCGACAGGCGGCTATGGCCGCGCCTATTTCTCGGCGACCTCCGCCCATACCTGCACCGGCGACGGCGGCGGAATGATCGCGCGCGCCGGCCTGCCGCTCCAGGACATGGAATTCGTGCAGTTCCATCCGACCGGCATCTATGGCGCCGGCTGCCTGATCACCGAGGGTGCGCGCGGGGAGGGCGGCTATCTCGTCAATTCCGAGGGCGAGCGCTTCATGGAGCGCTATGCGCCCTCCGCCAAGGACCTTGCCTCGCGCGACGTGGTGTCCCGCTGCATGACGCTGGAAATCCGCGAGGGACGCGGCGTCGGCAAGAACAAGGACCATATCTTCCTGCATCTCGACCATCTCGATCCGGCCGTTCTGCACGAGCGGCTGCCGGGGATTTCCGAGAGCGCCAAGATCTTTGCCGGCGTCGACGTGACGCGCGAGCCGATCCCGGTGCTGCCAACCGTTCACTACAACATGGGCGGCATCCCCACCAATTACTGGGGCGAGGTCTTGAATGCCGACAGCGCCAATCCCGAGCGGATCATTCCGGGCCTGATGGCCGTGGGTGAGGCCGGCTGTGCCTCGGTGCACGGCGCCAACCGGCTGGGCTCCAATTCGCTGATCGACCTCGTGGTCTTCGGCCGCGCTGCCGCCATCCGCGCCGGCGAGGTCATCGACCGGGCGTCATCCATCCCGCCGGTCAACGAAAAGGCCAGCGAGAAGATCATGGCGCGCTTCGACAAGCTGCGCCATGCCAATGGCCAGACGCCGACAGCTGTGCTGCGCGAAAAGATGCAACGCACCATGCAGGAGGACGCCGCCGTGTTCCGCGCGCAGGAATCGCTGGAAAGCGGCTGCAAGCGGATGAGCGCGATCTGGCAGGAACTGCCCGACATCAAGGTCACCGACCGCTCGATGATCTGGAATTCCGATCTGGTGGAAACGCTGGAACTGGAAAACCTGATGGCCAATGCCATCACCACGGTCTACGGCGCCGAGGCCCGCAAGGAAAGCCGCGGCAGCCATGCGCGCGAAGACTATGTCGACGGCCCCTTTGCCGGCCGTGACGACGTCAACTGGCGCAAGCACACGCTCTCCTGGGTGAACGAGGCGGGCGAGGTGACACTCGACTACCGGCCGGTGCATACGCAACTGCTGGCCGAGGGCATCGATCCGTACAAGATCGAGCCGAAGGCGCGTGTGTATTGACGGGAGACATGCGATAATGGCGGGGAAAGGGTTCGCCATGAACATGATGGGACACAATAGAAGGCTGCCGAGATCCATGTATGCGATCACCTTCGATCTGGACACTGACACTCTGAAGAAGAGCTATCACAATCAGTCGTGGCAAAATGCCTACAACGACATTGCCAAGTTTCTTCGCGGGCAAGGCTTCGACCGTCAGCAGGGCAGCGTCTATTTTGGTGACGAGACGATCGATAGTGTAAAGTGTCAGATTGCGGTTCAGCGACTTACACTTGAATATGACTGGTTCGCACCTTCGGTCACCGATATCCGCATGTTGCGTATTGAAGACAACAATGATCTGACGCCGGCGATCGAGTTGGCACTTATGGCAAAAGGCATGGGCCGATAATGGTTGAACTCGCTCTCCCCAAGAATTCGCAGATGACCGAAGGCAAGGTCTGGCCGAAGCCGGCCGGGGCCGCCAATACCCGCGAATTGCGCATCTATCGCTGGAGCCCGGATGACGGCAAGAATCCGTCGATCGACACATTCTATATCGATGTCGACGATTGCGGCCCGATGGTGCTCGACGCGCTGCTCTATATCAAGAACAAGATCGACCCGACGCTGACCTTGCGCCGCTCCTGCCGCGAGGGCATTTGCGGCTCCTGCGCCATGAATATCGACGGCACCAACACGCTGGCCTGCACCAAGGGTATGGACGACGTGAAGGGGACGGTGAAGGTTTATCCGCTGCCGCATATGCCTGTCGTCAAGGACCTGGTGCCGGACCTCACCAATTTCTACGCCCAGCACCGCTCGATCGAGCCCTGGCTGAAGACCGTTTCGCCGACGCCGGCCAAGGAATGGAAGCAGAGCCATGAGGACCGGCAGAAGCTCGACGGCCTCTACGAGTGCATCCTCTGCGCCTGCTGTTCCGCCTCCTGCCCGAGCTACTGGTGGAACGGCGACCGCTATCTCGGCCCGGCCGTTCTGCTCCAGGCCTATCGCTGGCTGATCGATAGCCGCGATGAAGCCAAGGGGGAGCGTCTCGACGACCTCGAGGATCCCTTCCGTCTCTATCGCTGCCACACGATCATGAACTGCGCCCAGACCTGTCCCAAGGGTTTGAACCCGGCCAAGGCGATCGGCGAAATCAAGAAGATGATGGTCGAGCGGCGGGTCTAGTTTTCGAGGCGCCATCGCATGCAACATTGGGTGCGGCTACACCCCCCCCTGTCCCTCCGGGACATCTCCCCCCCTCAAGGGCAGGGCAATCGCATATGGAAAAGTCCCCTCCCCAACCCCTCCCCACAAGGGGGAGGGGCTTAACCCGCCGCTCTGTCAGTGATTTGAAGCGAGGGCCAACGGCTGGGTCTCTCCCCCCTTGTGGGGGAGATGGCCGACAGGCCAGAGGGGGTCTTTTTCCATATGCGATAGCCCTGCCCTTGCGGGGGCGATGTGGGCGTTGCCGACAGAGGGGGGTGCTGCCGCACTTACCGATCCAGCCAGCAGGGCATAAACTCTCCCCGGCAACCTCCCGGCGCAGAAACCTAAGCGTTTCAATCATGCCACAGTCCCAAAGAATCATTGCCATCTTGAATTTAAAGTTAGTTTTAAGCTAATTCCGCCTATATTCCCCTGAACAACGCCATGAACGCTAATAGCAGAGACGATCGGGAGCTTTAGACATGCGGACAATACATGCGGTTGCGGGACTGGCCGTGGTGCTGGCGGTGGCTGGATGTCAGCGGACGTCCATGACCGATTTCGGCGGAAATTCCATGCAGCCGGCGCCCTTGCAGGCACAGCCGGTGCCGACGGTTCAATCCAACCAGCTTTCCGCCCCGACCGGCGATACCTCGCAGTTTCCGGCTGCACCCGTCAGCGGCACGGCCGCGGTCGGTGGCGTGCAGACCCCGGGAACGGGCACCGAGGTCGCGGCCGCGACCAATGCGCTCGATGTCACCAAGGAATCGATGGTCGGCAACTGGCGCGTCTCGAATGCCGGCGCCTCCTGCGACATGTTCCTGACGCTCACCAATCTCGGCAGCGGTTCGCGTGGCGGTACGCGCGGCTGCGCCGGCGAGTTGACGACCATGGGCTCGTGGGAAGTGGCCGGCAAGCAGGTCGTGCTGAAGGATCGCAACGGCAATCCGCTGGCGCGCCTGTTCAAGACGGCCGATTCGCGCTTCGACGGCTCGACCAATGGCGGCCAGCCGGTCAGCCTGAGCCGCTAACAGACCAGCCCGGCATCTGAGCCGGGCTTTTTCTTGCCGTCGTTTCCGACACCAGACCGGTCCAGCGCGTGCCCAATCCCGAAGACAGCATTTCGCGAAAACTCGAAACCATGATCGCGGCCGGTACGCTCAAGCGTGATCCAGCCCAGATAGGCATTGCCAAGCGGCTTGATCACCTGTCGAGCGAACTGGCCGGCAGCCGGGCGCAGCGCAAGTCGAATGCGCTGGGATGGCTGTTTGCCTCGCGCAAGAACGATCATCCGCCGCTGAAGGGCCTCTATCTCTACGGTGGCGTCGGTCGCGGCAAGACCATGCTGATGGACCTGTTCTTCGAGACGGTGCCGATCCAGCGCAAGCGGCGGGCGCATTTCCATGAATTCATGGCCGATGTGCACGACCGGATCTTCAAGCACAGGCAGAAGCTGAAGAATGGCGAGACCCGCCAGGCCGATCCGATGCCGCCGGTGGCCTCCGAAATCTTTGCCGAAGCCCGGCTGCTCTGCTTCGACGAATTTTCCGTTACCGATATCGCCGATGCGATGATCCTGTCGCGGCTGTTCAGCGAACTGTTCGCCAAGGGCTGCGTGCTGGTCGCGACTTCCAATGTCGAACCGGTCAATCTCTACCGCGAAGGGCTGAATCGCGACCTTTTCCTGCCGTTCATCGATCTCCTGAAGGCCCATGCCCACATTGTTCCGCTCGATGCCGGCACCGACTACCGGCTGGCCAAGATCGAAGGCCTGCCGGTCTGGTCGGCGCCGCTCGGGCCTCAGGCCGATGCGGAGCTGGACAATGCCTGGAGGCTGGCGACGGCGGGCGTTGCTGCTGATCCGGCCGAAGTTGCCTTCAAGGGTCGCAAGATCGTCGTGCCGATGGCGGCAGGAGACTGTGCGCGGTTCTCATTCGCCGATCTCTGCGAGAAGCCGCTGGGGGCGGCCGATTATCTCGCCATCCTCTCACAGTATCGCACCATCTTCATCGAGGATATCCCGCATCTGAGCCCGGAACGCCGTAACGAAACCAAGCGCTTCATCATGCTGATCGACACGATCTATGATCACGGCGCGCGTTTGTTTGCTTCGGCCGCCGCAGCGCCGATCGATCTTCTGACAGCGAAAAAAGGCACCGAGGGCTTCGAATTCGACCGGACGGTATCGCGCCTGATCGAAATGCAAAGCGCCGAATACGCGCGCAATCATCATGGTGAATCTGCTGTTTCGTGACATGTTGGCGACATAATTTCTTACGTTTACGTAAGAAATTTATGATCTAACCGATTGAAAACGTTCTACTCAAAACTAGTTATTGATATTTTAGATTTTGAAGGTTAATTCCTTGCGCCGTAGGTTTGCGACGGTGAGCGCTTGGAGGCGCCGCGTTCAGGCCTTGTCAGATTTGGATCCTAAAGGAAGCACTTTCATGGCTCGCAACAAGATCGCACTCATTGGTTCTGGAATGATTGGTGGCACGCTGGCGCATCTCGCCGGCCTGAAGGAACTGGGCGACATCGTCCTGTTCGACATCGCCGATGGCATTCCGCAGGGCAAGGGTCTCGATATCGCCCAGTCCTCGCCCGTCGAAGGCTTCAACGCCAATCTGACCGGTGCCAGCGACTATTCCGCCATCGAAGGGGCCGATGTCTGCATCGTCACCGCCGGCGTCGCCCGCAAGCCGGGCATGAGCCGCGACGATCTTCTCGGCATCAACCTGAAGGTCATGGAACAGGTCGGCGCCGGCATCAAGAAATATGCCCCGAACGCCTTCGTCATCTGCATCACCAACCCGCTCGACGCCATGGTCTGGGCGCTGCAGAAGTTCTCCGGTCTGCCGAAGAACATGGTCGTCGGCATGGCCGGCGTGCTCGATAGCTCGCGCTTCCGCCTGTTCCTGTCCCAGGAATTCAACGTCTCCGTCCAGGACGTCACCGCCTTCGTTCTCGGCGGCCATGGCGACACGATGGTGCCGCTTGCCCGCTACTCCACCGTCGGCGGCATTCCTTTGACCGACCTCGTCAAGATGGGCTGGGTTACCAAGGAGCGCCTCGAAGAAATCATCCAGCGCACCCGTGACGGCGGCGCCGAAATCGTCGGCCTCCTGAAGACCGGCTCGGCCTACTACGCCCCGGCAGCGTCGGCGATCGAGATGGCCGATGCCTTCCTCAAGGACAAGAAGCGCGTCCTGCCAGCGGCTGCCCACCTCACGGGCCAGTACGGCGTCAAGGACATGTATGTCGGCGTTCCGACCATCATCGGTGCCGGCGGTGTCGAGCGCATCATCGAAGTCGAATTCACCAAGGCCGAACAGGAAGCCTTCGACAAGTCGGTCTCTGCGGTTGCCGGCCTTTGCGAAGCGTGCGTCGGCATCGCTCCGAGCCTGAAGTAATTGCGCCTGAAGTAACCGCTTCGGCATCAAACAGGAAATTTCCCATGAACATTCATGAATATCAGGCCAAGGCTCTCCTGAAGACCTTTGGTGCTCCGGTCGCGGAAGGTGTCGCCATCTTCTCCGCCGACGAGGCCGAAGCGGCAGCAAAGTCGCTTCCGGGTCCGCTTTACGTCGTCAAGAGCCAGATCCATGCCGGCGGCCGTGGCAAGGGCAAGTTCAAGGAACTCGGCCCCGACGCCAAGGGCGGCGTTCGCCTGGCTTTCTCGATCGAGGAAGCCAAGGCGCATGCCAAGGACATGCTCGGCAACACGCTGGTGACCGCGCAGACCGGCGAAGCCGGCAAGCAGGTCAACCGCCTCTATATCGAGGACGGCGCCGATATCGACCGCGAACTCTATTGCTCGCTGCTGGTCGATCGCTCCGTTGGCCAGGTCGCTTTCGTCATCTCGACCGAGGGCGGCATGGACATCGAGGCTGTCGCCCATGACACGCCGGAAAAGATCCACACCATCGCCATCGACCCGGAAGCGGGCGTGACCGATGCGGACGTGACCGCGATCTCCAAGGCGCTCGAGCTTTCGGGTGCGGCCGCCGAAGATGCCAAGTCGCTCTTCCCGCTGCTCTACAAGGCCTTCAACGACAAGGACATGTCGCTGCTCGAGGTCAACCCGCTGATTGTCATGAAGGATGGCCACCTGCGCGTCCTCGACGCCAAGATGTCGTTCGACGGCAATGCGATCTTCCGTCATGACGACGTCAAGGCGCTGCGCGACGAGACCGAGGAAGACGCCAAGGAAATCGAAGCCTCCAAGTGGGACCTCGCCTACGTTGCCCTCGACGGCAATATCGGCTGCATGGTCAACGGCGCCGGTCTCGCCATGGCGACGATGGATATCATCAAGCTCTACGGCAAGGAGCCGGCAAACTTCTGCGACGTCGGCGGTGGCGCCGGCAAGGAGAAGGTGGCTGCTGCCTTCAAGATCATCACCGCCGACCCGAAGGTCGAGGGCATCCTCGTCAACATCTTCGGCGGCATCATGAAGTGCGATGTCATCGCTGAAGGAGTCGTCGCTGCGGTTCAGGAAGTCGGTCTCAAGGTTCCGCTCGTCGTGCGCCTGGAAGGCACCAATGTCGAGCTCGGCAAGAAGATCCTCAACGAGTCGGGCCTGGCAATCACCGCCGCCGACGATCTCGATGACGCGGCGAAGAAGATCGTCGCTGCGATCAACGCCTAATCTGGGGACCTGATAGATGTCTATTCTCGTTAACAAGAATACCAAGGTCCTCGTCCAGGGCCTGACCGGCAAGACCGGCACGTTCCACACCGAGCAGGCGCTTGCCTATTACGGCACGCAGATGGTCGGCGGTATCCACCCGAAGAAGGGTGGCGAAACCTGGACCGGCTCGAAGGGCGAAAGCCTGCCGATCTTCGCCTCCGTCGCCGAGGCCAAGGAGCGCACCGGCGCCGATGCGTCCGTGATCTACGTTCCGCCGGCAGGTGCCGCCGATGCGATCATCGAGGCGATCGAAGCCGAGATCCCGTTCATCACCTGCATCACCGAGGGTATCCCGGTCATGGACATGGTGCGCGTCAAGGCCCGCCTCGACAAGTCGAAGTCACGCCTGCTCGGCCCGAACTGCCCGGGCATCCTGACGCCGGAAGAATGCAAGATCGGCATCATGCCGGGCTCGATCTTCCGCAAGGGTTCGGTCGGCATCGTCTCGCGCTCCGGCACGCTGACCTATGAAGCCGTGTTCCAGACCTCGAACGAAGGCCTCGGCCAGACGACGGCTGTCGGCATCGGCGGCGACCCGGTCAAGGGCACCGAGTTCATCGACGTGCTCGAAATGTTCCTCGCCGACGAAGCCACGACCTCGATCATCATGATCGGCGAAATCGGCGGTTCGGCTGAAGAAGATGCGGCACAGTTCCTGATCGATGAAGCGAAAAAGGGCCGCAAGAAGCCGATGGCCGGCTTCATCGCGGGCCGCACCGCGCCGAAGGGCCGCACCATGGGCCATGCCGGCGCTGTCGTTTCCGGCGGCAAGGGCGACGCGGAATCCAAGATCGCTGCCATGGAAGCGGCCGGCATCAAGGTTTCGCCCTCGCCGGCGCGCCTCGGCAAGACCCTGGTTGAAGTCCTCAAGGGCTGAGACACCGAGACGTGATCGGGCTGGTCCTTGCGGCCGGCCCGGTCGCCTCCATCTGAGTGCAGGTCGACCGGGACCGAAGCCGGCAGAGTTAACAAGTCAGGAGGCGGACGGACAGGTCCGCAAAACACCATGGCAAGGCAAGAAGCCAACGAGCAATTCCAGCTGACATCGTTCCTCGACGGTGCGAACGCAGGCTATATCGATCAGCTCTATGCGCGGTACGAAAGCGATCCGTCGTCGGTCTCCGGCGAATGGCAGTCGTTCTTCAAGGCGTTGCAGGATTCGCCAGACGACGTGATCCGGGCCGCCAAGGGTGCCTCCTGGAAAAAGCCGAACTGGCCGATCCCCGCCAGCGGCGACCTCGTCTCCGCCCTCGACGGCGACTGGGGCACCGTCGAAAAGGTTATCGAGAAGAAGGTGGCTGCCAAGGCCGAGGCACAGGCTGCCGCCACCGGCGTCGCATCCGCGCCCGCCGACGTCCACCAGGCGACCCGCGACAGCGTTCGCGCCATCATGTTGATCCGCGCCTACCGCGCCCGCGGTCACCTGCATGCCAAGCTCGACCCGCTGGCGATCGCCGCCCCGGTCGAGGACTATCACGAGCTGTCGCCGTCCAACTACGGTTTCAGCGATGCCGATCTGGATCGCAAGATCTTCCTCGATAACGTGCTCGGCCTCGAAGAGGCAACGTTGCGCGAGATCGTCGATATCCTCGAGCGAACCTACTGTTCGACGCTCGGCGTCGAGTTCATGCATATCTCCGATCCGGAGATCAAGGGCTGGATTCAGGGCCGCATCGAAGGTGCGGACAAGGGCATCGATTTCACCCCGGAAGGCAAGAAGGCCATTCTGCAGAAGCTGATCGAGGCCGAGGGTTTCGAGCAGTTCATCGACGTCAAGTACAAGGGCACCAAGCGTTTCGGCCTCGACGGCGGTGAATCGCTGATCCCGGCGCTGGAGCAGATCATCAAGCGCGGCGGCCAGGAAGGCCTCAAGGAAGTCATTCTCGGCATGGCCCATCGCGGCCGTCTGAACGTCCTGACCAACGTCATGGGCAAGCCGCACCGCGCCGTGTTCCACGAGTTCAAGGGCGGCTCCTATGCGCCTGACGACGTCGAAGGTTCGGGCGACGTGAAGTACCATCTGGGCGCTTCCTCCGACCGCGAATTCGATGGCAACAAGGTTCACCTGTCGCTGACGGCGAACCCGTCGCATCTCGAAATCGTCAACCCGGTCGTCATGGGCAAGGCTCGCGCCAAGCAGGACCAGATGGCCAAGGTGTTCGAAGGCGACGTCATCCCCTTGTCCGAGCGCGCGCAGGTCATGCCGTTGCTGCTGCACGGCGATGCTGCTTTCGCGGGGCAGGGCGTGACCGCTGAAATCCTCGGCCTGTCGGGCCTGCGCGGTCATCGCGTCGCCGGAACCGTGCATTTCATCATCAACAACCAGATCGGCTTCACCACCAATCCGGCCTTCTCGCGCTCGTCGCCTTATCCGTCCGACGTCGCCAAGATGATCGAGGCGCCGATCTTCCACGTCAACGGCGACGATCCGGAAGCAGTCACCTACGCCGCCAAGATCGCCACCGAATTCCGGATGAAGTTCCACAAGCCGGTCGTGATCGACATGTTCTGCTACCGCCGCTTCGGCCATAACGAGGGCGACGAGCCGTCGTTCACCCAGCCGAAGATGTACAAGGTCATCCGCGCCCACAAACCGGTCGTGCAGATCTACGGCGAACGCCTGATCGCCGAAGGCGTCATCAGCGAAGGCGAACTGGAAAAGATGCGGGCCGACTGGCGCGCCCATCTGGAACAGGAATTCGAGGCTGGCCAGTCCTACAAGCCGAACAAGGCCGACTGGCTGGACGGTGCGTGGTCGGGCCTGCGCGCCGCCGACAACCAGGACGAACAGCGTCGTGGCAAGACCGGCGTGCCGATGAAGGCGCTGAAGGAAATCGGCCGCAAGCTGTCGGAGGTTCCCGCCGGCTTCAACGTCCACAAGACGATCCAGCGTTTCATGGATGGCCGCGCCAACATGATCTCGAGCGGCGAGGGCATCGACTGGGCCATGGGCGAGGCACTGGCCTTCGGTTCGCTCGCGACGGAAGGCACCAAGATCCGCCTGTCCGGCCAGGATTGCGAACGCGGCACCTTCTCGCAGCGTCATTCGGTGCTCTACGATCAGGAGACCGAGGAACGCTACATCCCGCTCGCCAACCTGTCGCCCACCCAGGCCCGCTACGAGGTCATCAACTCGATGCTCTCCGAAGAGGCCGTCCTTGGCTTCGAGTATGGCTATTCGCTGGCTCGTCCGAATGCGCTGACCCTCTGGGAAGCCCAGTTCGGCGACTTCGCCAACGGTGCGCAGGTCGTGTTCGACCAGTTCATCTCGTCGGGCGAACGCAAGTGGCTGCGCATGTCCGGCCTCGTCTGCCTGCTGCCGCATGGCTATGAAGGCCAGGGTCCGGAACACTCCTCGGCCCGCCTCGAGCGCTGGCTGCAGATGTGCGCCGAAGACAACATGCAGGTCGCCAACGTCACGACGCCGTCGAACTACTTCCACATCCTGCGCCGGCAGATGAAGCGCGACTTCCGCAAGCCGCTGATCATGATGACGCCGAAATCGCTGCTGCGCCACAAGCGCGCCGTGTCTTCTCTGTCGGAAATGGCCGGCGACACGTCCTTCCACCGCCTGCTCTGGGACGATGCGGAGGTGATCAAGGACGGCCCGATCAAGCTGCAGAAGGACGCCAAGATCCGTCGCGTCGTGCTCTGCACCGGCAAGGTCTATTACGACCTGCTGGAGGAGCGCGAAAAGCGCGGCATCGACGATGTCTACCTGCTGCGCGTCGAACAGCTCTATCCGTTCCCGGCCAAGGCGCTGATCAACGAACTCTCGCGCTTCCGCAACGCGGAAATGGTCTGGTGCCAGGAAGAGCCGAAGAACATGGGCGCCTGGTCGTTCATCGACCCCTATCTGGAATGGGTGCTTGCCCATATCGACGCCAAGTACCAGCGGGTGCGCTACACCGGCCGCCCGGCTGCCGCCTCGCCGGCAACCGGACTGATGTCGAAGCATCAGGCACAGCTCGCGGCCTTCCTCGAAGACGCGCTCGGCGGCTGACGATCGGGAGGCCGGAAGGCCTCCTTCTCTTCCCCATTAGAAACAGACACCCGATCAACGGACGATAAATATCATGGCCACAGAAATCCGCGTTCCCACCCTGGGCGAATCCGTCAGCGAAGCCACCGTCGGTACCTGGTTCAAGAAGGTTGGCGACACCGTCAAAGCTGATGAGCCGCTGCTCGAACTCGAAACCGACAAGGTGACCATTGAGGTTCCCGCGCCCGCAGCCGGCGTTCTCTCCGAGATCGTTGCCGCCGCCGGCGAAACCGTCGGTCTTGGCGCACTGCTCGGCCAGATCGACGCCGCCGGCGCTGCAGCCGCTGCGCCTGCCGCCGCTGAAAAGAAGGTCGCTGCTCCGGCTACTGCTGCTCCGGCGGCAACACCTGCCGCAGCCCCGGTTGCCTCCGCCATGCCGGCAGCGCCTGCCGCCGCCAAGATGCTGGCTGAAAACAACCTTTCGGCCGATCAGGTCGATGGTTCCGGCAAGCGTGGCCAGGTGCTGAAGGGCGATGTCATCGCCGCCGTTGCCAAGGGTATCTCGACGCCTGCCGCTTCCGAGCCGGTCAAGGCCGTGTCGCGCGGCCCGTCGTCGGCCGAGGATGCGCCGCGCGAAGAGCGCGTCAAGATGACCCGCCTGCGCCAGACCATTGCCCGGCGCCTGAAGGATGCGCAGAACACGGCGGCCATGCTCACCACCTATAACGAGGTGGACATGAGCGCGGTCATGAGTCTGCGCACCAAGTACAAGGACATTTTCGAGAAGAAGCACGGCGTCAAGCTCGGCTTCATGGGCTTCTTCACCAAGGCCGTGACCCACGCGCTGAAGGAAATCCCCTCGGTCAACGCCGAGATCGACGGCACCGACATCATCTACAAGAACTTCTGCCATATCGGCATGGCCGTCGGCACCGACAAGGGCCTCGTCGTTCCGGTTATCCGTGATGCCGACGAGATGTCGATCGCCGGCGTCGAGAAGGAACTCGGCCGTCTCGCCAAGCTCGCCCGTGACGGCGCACTCGGCATGGGCGACATGCAGGGCGGCACCTTCACCATCACCAATGGCGGTGTCTACGGTTCGCTGATGTCCTCGCCGATCCTCAACGCGCCGCAGTCCGGCATTCTCGGCATGCACAAGATCCAGGATCGCCCGGTCGTCGTCGGCGGCCAGATCGTCATCCGTCCGATGATGTATCTCGCGCTCTCCTACGATCACCGTATCGTTGACGGCAAGGAAGCGGTCACCTTCCTCGTTCGCGTCAAGGAAAGCCTGGAAGATCCGGAACGCCTGGTTCTCGATCTGTAATAATCTCGATTGGCGAAAAGCCCCTCATCCGGCCTACCGGCCACCTTCTCCCCGTTTTTAACGGGGAGAAGGGACAAGCGGCAAATGCTGTCGTCCCCTCTCCCCGCATGCGGGGAGAGGGCTAGGGTGAGGGGCAGTCTCGCGATGAGAAGTTGGCTCACGATCCGAGCCGGTCGATCAACAGGGAATAGCCTTCAATGGACGCAGCAGTTCTGGCCGTATCGCCGTTCATCACACTCGTCGCATGGAGCGTGGTGGTGCTTGCCGTCCATATTGGCCTGCAGAGCATTCCCGCGACGCTGGAGCTCGGATCGGCCTGGAATGCCAGCGCTCGTGACGAGCAGCGCCGGCCAACCGGTATCTTCGCCGGCCGTGCGGAACGCGCCTTTGCCAATTTCCGCGAGACCTACCCGGCCTTCATTGGCCTCGCGCTGTCGCTTGCGATTACCGGCGATCTCAGCGGCTGGGGGCTGAGCGGCGCGTGGATGTGGCTGGTCTGCCGGATCGTCTATATTCCGCTTTATCTGGCAGGCATTCCCTATATCCGGTCGCTCGTCTGGCTCGGCTCACTTGCCGGCTTGCTCGTCATGACGGCCGTGCTTATCTTCTGACGATATCGGAACCGGAGAAAATACCGTGCATCCCTATCTCATCGAACTCGCCTCGCTGATGGCGATCTTTGCCTTCGCCATCGTCTCTCCCGGCGCCGATCTCGCCATGGTCATGCGCCAGTCGCTGATGAGCGGACGCCGCGCCGCCATCGTTACGTCGTTCGGCGTCGGCACGTCTCTGATGTTCCATGTCACCTATACGATCCTCGGTCTCGGGCTGATCATCTCGCAGTCGATCACCCTGTTCAACATCGTCAAATGGTGCGGTGTCGCCTATCTCCTCTATATCGGGATCAAGGCGCTGAGAGCCGGCAAAACGGACATGACGGTGGAGGACGCGAGCGCCGCCGGAAGCGTGAAGCGCCAATCGCTTTTGAAGGCCTTCGGTCTCGGCTTCGCCGCCAATGCGCTCAACCCGAAAGCGGTTTTCTTCTTCCTGTCGATCTTTTCGACGGTGGTCGGCGCTCACACCCCCATTCCAGTGAAGTTCGGCTATGGACTGGTGATGGCAAGCTGCCTGATCGCCTGGTTCGTCGGCGTCAGCCTGTTCATGACGACGCCGAAGATGCGCGCTGCCTTTTCGCGCGCCAGCCAGTGGATCGACCGCGCAAGTGGCCTCGTCTTCATCGCGCTGGGTTTGAAGCTTGCCACCGAGAAGGCCGCCTGAGCATGTCGCCCGCTGGTCCCGCATCGCTTCTCGTTGCCCTGCTGGCGGTCTCGCCGGCCATGGCCGCGGATTGCCTGCAGGAACGGGCCATCTACGCCGATGCGGCCGGTGCCTATGAATTGCGTTTCGAGCCGGTGGGTTCGCAGAGCGCTGCCACCAGTAACCATTTCAAGGTCGTAGTCGCCAAGACCGATCTCGTCCTCGACGGCATCGTCATGCAGTCCGGCGAACCCGTTCGGGCCAACGGCATGATCATGAACAACTGCCCGGAAGGCGATATCACCGGCGATGACATCGCCGCCTGCACGGTGTGGGAAGGTGTCATCTATTCGGTCGGCAACGACGGCACGGTCGGGTCCCTGCCGGCGGAGGGCGTGAACGCGGTGGCCCAGCTGCTGCTGCCCGATTTCGGCCCCGCCATTCGCAACTCGTCCATCTGGGGCAAGGCGACCGTCGCGCCCTGGGATGTGCTGACCTTCAAGGGGTGTGCGTCATGACATCGAGTGATCTGCCTGTTCTGCTCGTCACCGGCGGCAGCCGGGGTATCGGTGCGGCGGTCTGCCTGTCGGCGGCCGCACAGGGCTGGGCCGTCGTCGTCAACTATGCCTCCAACCGCCCGGCGGCGGATGCGGTCGTGACCGAGATCACCGAGGCCGGCGGCACGGCGATTGCCGTCGAGGGCGATGTCGGCAGCGAGGCGGGAATCAATGGGATCTTTGCCGCCGTCGACCAAGCGTTCGGCCGGCTCGACGGGCTCGTCAACAATGCCGGCATTGTCGGCATGCCGGCGCGGATCGATGAAATCACGCCGGAACGGCTGGAGCGCATGCTGCGCGTCAACGTCACCGGCTCGATCCTCTGCGCTGCCGCTGCGGTGCGGCGCATGTCGGTGCGCCATGGCGGCAAGGGCGGCGTCATCGTCAACCTGTCGTCCATGGCCGCCGTTCTCGGCTCGGCCGGACAATATGTTGATTATGCCGCCTCGAAGGGCGCGATCGACAGCTTTACCATCGGGCTTTCGCGCGAGGTTGCCGACGACGGCATCCGCGTCAACGCGGTTCGGCCGGGCATCATCGATACCGACATCCACGCATCCGGCGGTCTTCCCGACCGCGCGCGGGAAATGTCGCCGACCATTCCGTTGAAACGGCCGGGCACCGCGCAGGAGGTTGCCGACGCCATTCTCTACCTGCTTTCCCCTTCGTCGTCCTATGTCACGGGCGCCATACTCAACGTCAGCGGCGGACGATAGCCGCTCTCAGGAAGGACTTTTCCATGGCTTATGATCTCATCGTTATCGGCACCGGCCCCGGCGGCTATGTCTGCGCCATCAAGGCGGCCCAACTCGGCCTCAAGGTCGGCGTCATCGAGAAGCGCGCTACCTATGGCGGCACCTGCCTCAATGTCGGCTGCATTCCGTCCAAGGCCCTGCTGCACGCCTCCGAAGTGTTTCACCAGACAGCCCATGGCATCGACGCCCTCGGCGTCGAAGTGGCCGCCCCGACGCTCAACCTGTCGAAGATGATGGCCCACAAGGATGCGACGGTGAAGTCCAACGTCGATGGCGTCGCCTTCCTCTTCAAGAAGAACAAGATCGATGCCTTTCAGGGCACCGGCAAGGTGCTCGGCGCCGGCAAGGTTTCCGTCACCAGTGACAAGGGCGAGGAGCAAGTTCTCGAAACGAAGAATATCGTCATCGCCACCGGTTCCGACGTGGCCGGCATTCCCGGCGTCGAGGTCGAGATCGACGAGAAGATCATCGTCTCCTCCACCGGCGGTATCGCGCTGGAAAAGGTGCCGGCCAACATGATCGTCGTCGGTGGCGGCGTCATCGGGCTCGAACTCGGCTCGGTCTGGTCGCGTCTCGGCGCCAAGGTGACGGTCGTCGAATATCTCGATACCATCCTCGGCGGCATGGATGGCGAAGTCTCCAAGCAGTTCCAGCGGATGCTCGCCAAGCAGGGCATCGATTTCAAGCTCGGCGCCAAGGTGTCCGGCGTCGAGAAGTCCGGCGCCGGCGCCAAGGTGACCTTCGAGCCGGTCAAGGGCGGCGAGGCACAGACGCTCGACGCCGATGTCGTGCTGATCGCCACCGGCCGCCGTCCCTACACGACCGGCCTCGGTCTCGAGGAAGCCGGCATCACGCTGGAGCGCGGCCGCGTCGAGATCGACAATCACTTCCAGACCAGCGTTGCCGGCATCTATGCGATCGGTGATGTCGTTCGCGGCCCGATGCTCGCCCACAAGGCGGAGGACGAGGGCGTCGCCGTCGCCGAAATCATCGCCGGGCAGGCCGGCCATGTGAATTATGACGTCATCCCGGGTGTGGTCTACACCCAGCCGGAAGTCGCTTCCGTCGGCAAGACCGAGGAAGAACTGAAGGCGGCAGGCATCGCCTACAAGGTCGGCAAGTTCCCGTTTACCGCCAATGGCCGCGCCCGCGCCATCCTGGCCACCGACGGCTTCGTCAAGATCCTCGCCGACAAGGAAACCGACCGCGTTCTCGGCGGCCACATCATCGGCTTCGGCGCCGGCGAAATGATCCACGAAATCGCTGTCCTGATGGAATTCGGCGGCTCGTCCGAAGACCTCGGCCGCACCTGCCACGCGCATCCGACCATGTCGGAAGCCGTCAAGGAAGCCGCACTCGCAACCTTCGCCAAGCCGATCCATATGTAAGGTCAAGCGCAGGAGCCGTGACAATCGGCCCCTCAGACTGTTGATAAACTCCAAAGCTGGTTGTTTGAGGACGTGGCAACCCACCCCTCCGTCATTCTCGCCCTTGTGGCGGGAATCCAGCGACCCGACGTCCGTCGGGTCAAAAGACTCTTTCAGCCCAAGGACTGGCTGGCTGGATTCCTGTGACGAGCACAGGAATTGTCTGTCTGAATCATGCTTTAATGGGGTGAAGCTGGATCATGCCCGGGGTGGCCACCCCGGGCATGATGCGGTCACGCGCCCGAACAGGAATAGGTCTTGACGACCGGCCTCATCCTGGGCCGTGAGCGCACCAGCTTCGCATCGCTTGTTGACTTGAATGGGCCGGTTTTCACCGCGCCCGCAGACAATGCCAAGCATGGAGCCCCATCATGATCGCGAATGCCGATGAAATCCAGTCCACCCTCGGCTGTGATGTCGCCAAGGATACCGTCACCCTTTTCGACAGCCGCACCTTGAAAACTCTCACCGTCTCCAACACGACAGCTGCTCTGAAGGCGGCTCTGAAGCCCTATGCCGGACGCACCGGCATGCTTGCCATCTGCGAGGCGACCGGCGGTTACGAAGACGAACTGCTGCGCGTTCTGGAGAGCCTGGCCATCCCGGCCCACCGCGCCGATGCCGCGCGGGTGAAGGCCTTCATCCGCTCTTGCGGCACGATGGCCAAGACCGACCCGATCGATGCCCGCCATATCGCCGAATACGGCCTCCTGCGGGCAAAATCGCTGCCGCGCTTCCAGGCGCCGGAGCCACAGGACGCGCGCATGAAGCTTTTGGTCGCACGCCGGGCCGACCTCGTTGCCATGCGGGTGCAGGAAGAAAACCGGCTGAAGGCGCCGCGCAACAAGCCGATCGCGCGCGAAATCGCCGGGCATGTCGCCGAGATCAAGCGGCGCATCGATGCCATCGACCGGCAGATCGAGGCGACCGTCAGCGGCAACCGCCGGATGAAGGAGCGTCAGGCGATCCTGCGCGGTGTCCCAGGCATCGGAAAGGTGATCGCTCCCGTCCTGCTCGCCCTCATGCCCGAACTGGGCCAGATCGACCGCAGGCAGGCCGCAAGTCTCGCCGGCTGTGCGCCGCATCCCCGCGACAGCGGCACCTATAAAGGACGGCGATTTGCCACCGGCGGGCGCCGCCAGCTCCGCCCGCTGCTCTTCACCGCCGCCATGGCCGCAAGCCACAGCAAAAGCCACCTCGCCGTCATATACCGACGCCTCCTGGCCGCGGGAAAATCAAAGATGACAGCCCTCGGCGCCCTCATGCGACACATCGTCGTCATCGCAAATGCAAGGCTCAAGGAATATGAAGCCGCCGATGCACGACTGACTTGATGAGGGAGGAAATGGTAGCCACAGAATGACCCAAGCGACCTTCAGTGGCGTCAGGAAATGACTTTGTCAGTAGTCTGGGGGCCGTGACAATCGGCCCCTTTGCGGGGATTCAACGGGCGCTTTAGGATCGTTTGATCCAACGGAGCCCGCCATGCCCCAGCGCACCCATTCTGTTCCCGTCACCCTGCCGCATTCCGCCCTGCCGCTCGCCGACTGGGCGGATTGCTACGAGCGTCTGGTGCCGGGCCAGTCGGCGACGGCGATGTCTCTCGCAAAACGCGGACTTGGTCGTTTTCCGGGCTGGGTTCGCGCCCTGCTTGTGGTTCGCAACGCCATTGTCAGCCCCTTCGGCCTGAAGGGTTCGGGGGCGGACGGCAAGGCGGATATGATCGGCTTCTTCCCCATCGTGTCCGAGACCAGCCAACAGGCGGTGCTCGGCTTTGACGATACCCATCTGGATTTCCGCATCGTCATTGATGTCAGCCCGGCCGGAGAATTGGCGCAGCGGGTCAGCATCACGACGCTGGTCCGCCGCAAGATCCTGTTCGGCCGCATTTACATCGCCTTGATCACCCCGTTTCACCGGTTGATCGTCCGCACGATGCTGTCGCGGCTGTCCCGGTCGAAACCGGCTGCCGGCTAATCGCCGATCACCCCAGCTTAGGTCCAGCGCGAACAGGCGGGGACCCCTTGTAAAAATCGCGTTTCAGCGCCAATCTCCGGCAAACGGCGCAAGCGGTGCCGGGGTGGAATGGCAGGAACCTGTGGCATCCGATATCAGCGCGCCGAGATCGCAGAAACGCAAGGCTTCAACGGTTATTCGAAGGGTCGGCTACGAGGCTCGGCAGAACCTGCGGCTGATCACCGCCGGAACCGTGATCTTCATCGTCCTGTTGCTCGGCGCCTCCTTCTGGGTCTCGAAAAAGGGGCAGGCGGCGGATGAAGCCGTGGCGCATACCGTTCGCAACGAGCGGCTGATTTCGGTCGTCCAGTCCCAGCTGCAGGATGCCGAGATCGGCCAGCGCGGCTATCTCCTCACCGGCGATCCCTTCTATCTCGAACCTTACGAGAAAGCCGTCAGCGCCATTAACTCCAGCGTCGAGGCGCTGGGCGAGGGGGTCGCCGACAATCGCCGGCAGGATGGCAATATCGCGGTGTTGCGCTCGCTGGCGACGCAGAAACTCTCGGAACTGCGCCAGACCGTCGATCGCCACCGCGCCGGTGACGAAGGGGCGGCCGTTGCCGTCCTCAGAGCCGGTCAGGGCAAGGTGCTGATGGACGGCGTGCGCGATGTGCTGGAGCGGATGCGGGCCGAAGAGGAAAGCCTGATGGCGGTCCGGTCCAACCAGGCCCGCCGCGCCGGCTTCGTCCTGGAGTTCATGGTCATCGGCCTGGCGTTTCTGGCCGGGCTGATGGGGCTGATCGCGGTGCGTGCGACGCTCAGGCGGGCACGGTCGGCCGAAGCCTCGCGTGATGAACTGCTGCAGCATCTCGACCGCAAGTTGCTCGCCATCCTCGCTGCCGATATCGTCGGTTACAGCCGGATGATGGAGGAAGACGAAAGCCGCACCCTGTCGCGCCTGAAGGATGTTCGCGACCGGGTCGACCCGATCATCGCCGCCCATAGCGGCACCATCGTCAATACCGCCGGCGACAGCGTACTCGTCGCCTTTGCCAGTGCACTGTCGGCGATCGATTGCGCCGTCGAGATCCAGGGCGTGATGATTGCCGAGAGTGCGGATGTGGCGGAGGACGAGCGCCTGCTGTTCCGCATCGGCATCAATGTCGGCGATGTCATCGTCCAGGATGGCGACATCTTCGGCGATACGGTGAATGTCGCGGCAAGGCTGGAGCCGATGGCCGAGCCCGGCGGTATCTGCATTTCCCGCGGCGTGCGCGATCATATCCGCAAGCAGCGCGACCTCAATTTCGACGACCTCGGTTTCCTCAAGGTCAAGAACATCGCCCATCCCGTCAGCGCGTTTCGGGTGCGCTTTGATCCGGCGGCACAGTTGGCCGAAGCGGTGAACTGAGAACGTTTTTGGCGGTATCTAAGACGTTTCCAACCGCTTGCCCTGAGGTCGAGGAGACCTACCCCCCCCTTGTGGCAGGGCTATCGCCTATGGAAAAAGACCCCCTCTGGCCTGTCGGCCATCTCCCCCACAAGGGGGGAGAAACCCAGCCGCCAGCCCTCGTTTCAGGCACGGACAGAGCGGCGTGTTAAGCCCCTCCCCCTTGTGGGGAGGGGTTGGGGAGGGGACTTTTCCATAGGCGATAGCCCTGCCAAAAGGGGGTGTCTCGTCCGCTGGGACGGTCGACCCCTACTGCAGCGTCCGGACCTGCTCTGGCTGTGCGGCAACGGCGCCGGCATCCGCGCCGGGCGCCTGGGCGTCAAGGCCTGTTGCCACGACCGAGACGCGGAAGACGCCGTCTAGGCTCTTGTCGAAGATCGCGCCGACGACGATGTCGGCGTCTTCATAGACTTCCTCGCGGATACGGGTCGCAGCCTCGTCCACCTCGAACAGCGTCATGTCGGAACCGCCCGAGATCGAGATCAGCACGCCCTTGGCGCCCTTCATCGACACTTCGCTGAGCAGCGGATTGGCGATCGCCGCTTCGGCGGCTTTCGAGGCGCGGCTGTCGCCGCTCGCCTCGCCGGTGCCCATCATCGCCCGGCCCATTCCCTTCATCACCGATTTCACGTCGGCGAAGTCGAGGTTGATCAGGCCTTCCTTGACGATCAGGTCGGTGATGCAGCCGACGCCGGAATAGAGCACCCGGTCGGCGATGACGAAGGCATCGGCAAAGGTGGTCTTGGCATCGGCGATGCGGAAGAGATTCTGGTTGGGAATGACGATGACGGTGTCGGCGGCTTCGCGCAGCCGCTCGATGCCTTCCTCGGCCGCCTGCATGCGGCGCTTGCCCTCGAAGCTGAACGGCTTGGTGACGACGGCGACCGTCAGGATGCCGGCATTGCGGGCGGCCTGCGCGATGACCGGGGCCGCCCCCGTGCCGGTGCCCCCGCCCATGCCGGCGGTGACGAAGCACATATGCGTGCCGCCGAGATGGTCCATGATCTCGTCGATCGATTCTTCCGCCGCCGCGCGGCCGACGTCCGGGAGCGAACCGGCGCCCAAGCCTTCGGTCACCTGCGCGCCGAGCTGGATCAGCCGGGTCGCCTTCGACATGGTCAGGGCCTGCGCGTCGGTGTTGGCTGCCACGAACTCGGCGCCCTGCAGGCCCTCGGTGATCATGTTGTTGATGGCGTTTCCGCCACCGCCGCCAACGCCGATGACTGTGATCTTCGGTCTCATTTCCGAGATTTCGGGCTTCTTGAAATTCATGCGTCGTGTTCCTCGGGATAAAGCTGCGGCGGGCTGATCGCTCGATACGAATCAGTTTCGCCACGCAGAATAGGGGAGCAACAAGGCAGAGAGGCGGCGCCTGTGCAAGAGGGGGCCGTAAATATGCCCCGCCGGCGCGTTCCTGCCGTCCCGCTCCCGGCATATCCTCGCCGCCATTGCGGAACGAGCTGACCATGCTTGCCACCTTCGATAAAAATGATAACTTCAGTCGATCTATCATTTTATGGAGAGTCTCAATGCGCCGCCTTCTGCCGCCAGTGCTTGTTGGCTTGCTGCTGATTGCTTTGTTTGCGCTGTCCCGCGTCGAACAGCCGATTGACCCCTTGCCAGTTTCGTCAGCAATGATTGGATGGGTATGCGTCCCTCTCGCGCTGATCGGCCTTGCGGTCGCGCGCAGGCAGTTTTCCAGGGCCAGTGCGGAGATCATGACATTTGATACGCCGCGCAATCTCGTGACGGATGGCCTCTTCGCGTACAGCCGAAACCCCATGTATCTCTCGATGCTCCTGTTGGTTCTGGGGGCGGCATTGATCGTTGGGCATTGGGCGGGCCTGTTGATGCCCCTCGTCTTTTTTATCGCCGCCAACTGGTGGTATATCCCGTTTGAGGAAAACGCTGCCGAGCGGGCCTTCGGTGACCCATACAGGCAGTATCGCGCGCGCGTACGCCGCTGGATTTAAGCCATGTCTCGGCCTGTTGTCGAAAAAACGCTCATGCGTCGGCGCTTTGTGACGGCGGCGGAGGAAATATTGCGATCAAATGGCGGTACGCGTCTGGCATTGGCCGATGTCGCCGCGCGTCTCGGCATGTCGCAATCCAACAGCTATCGCTACTTCCCGGACCGGCAAGCGCTCATTTCCATGCTGGCTGAAAACTGGTTTGCCGGGGTGGAAGATGAAGTCGCTGCCGCTGTTATGGCGGAGTCCGAACCGGATGGACAGGTGGCCGCTTGGGTTCTGGAAACGATGCGCGCCAAATGCCAGCGATACGACGCCGACCCGACTTTGTTCCTGGCCTATCTGCGTCTCGCCAGCGGAGAGGCGAAGGCGATTGCCCGCCACGTCGGCCGCTTGCGGGAAATCATCCGCCCCGCGGTTGCCGCGCTCACCGGGGAAACAGAGGCGGAAGACGCGCTGATCTTGCTTGAAGACGCTACGATCCTGTTTCGAAATCCATTTCTGATAGCCCAGCACCGAGCAACGCTGTCTGAAGCACGGGCGCGCCGGGTTGCCGAGGCAATCGTTCAAGCAATCAGCCATCGTTAGCTCGAATCCGGATTGCCGGTGCATACATCGAGATGGCAGGATTCGTCGGTCGCAAGCGGCCGAAGGCAGGGCCGTAATTTTGGCGAATCCGTTCACCGGAAGGTTGCCAGTCCACCTGCGGCCCCACAGCGGAGATTCTCATGGCCCTTGAGCCTGCCGCCCACAAAAAAATTTCATCCCCGTCCATCCCCGCCCTCCATTCCCGTGCCATGATCATCCCGTCCTGTCGCGGATACACCGCAAGACGTTTGCGGCGAGGCAGGGCTGGCGCTCCACGGAAAGCCTCGGGGTCTTGATCCCGAACGTCAGGCGGAACGGAAGGAGAGCCCCCGGAACATGGACCCCCTCCGTCCTTATGGGGTGGGCGTGCCTGTGCGGCACACATGTCGGGAAAGGATGCGTGACGTACCGGGCTGTGTTGCTGAATGCCGGTCCCGGAGAGCGACGAAACGCAATCATCCCGAGGCAGAGGGTCCGAAGTCGGGGTCTGTAGGGAGGAAAGCTCCCGAGAGAACGCCAAACGGGGCGCTGGAAGGCGTCAGTCATTTTTCATTCGTTAGAGGCGATTTCCAGTGCCCCGTCCGAATGATCGAGTGTCGAAACCACGGCGGAGACCGCGCGGGGAGGATTTGCTGTATTCAGTTCACGGCCGATATGGTGAACCCGTCCTTGCGCAACAGTTCGATCAGCCCGTCCTTGCCCGGCAGGTGCAACGCGCCGACGGCCATGAAGACGGCGCCCTGATCGAGGATCGGCCTGGCGCGGGTCGCCATCGTTTTGTTGCGATCGGTGACGATGCGCTGCTCGAAATCGGCATAGCCGTCATTGGCGCTCTGGGACTTTTCCTCGGAGACCGATTTCATCAATGGCATGATCATGCCGATCTCCTGGGCGAGATAGAGATCGGTGGTGGTTTTCATGACGTCGGCGATGGTATCGCCGAGTTCGAGCGTCTCGATCAGGGCCTGCAGGTGAAACTGGATCGGCAGCGAATCCATCGCCTGCAACTGCTCGACCATGGTTTCCAGACCCTTCAGCGTCTTGCCCTGCTTCACGGCGTCCTCGGCCAGCTTCTTGTCGAGGAAGGAGGCGCCGGCGGCCTTGCGGCTCATTTCGCAGGCGGGAAGCGCGACGAAACTGGAAATCATCCAGGGTTTCATCTTGGAGACGGCGGCCAGCGGAATGCCGCGCTCCTTCAGGCCTTCGGCGAGCTTCTGCTCTTCCTCGGGCTTGAGGAAATCCTTGATCGACTTGCCATCGGTCAGCATCATCAGCTGCGGCTGCATCATCATGGTCGCCGCCGCCTTGCGGTCGTCGACAACTTCGTCGGATTCGACGATGACGGTTTTCGAAGTCTCATAGGCCGTCGCCGCGCCCTTAGGCATCGCCAGGACACGCGGATCGGTCACATGCATGGTGCCGAGCAGATAGGACGTCGGGACGCCGGCTTTCTCGATCTTCCAGAACGTGCCCTTGCCGTTCGGAATGGCAGCCGCCTCCTTCTGCAATCCGGCATAGCGCACGGGATCGGAGGTCTGCATTTCCGCAATCAGATCCTTACCGCCACAGGAACCATCGCTCGCCGCATGGGCCGGCGAGAGGGACAGCAGCGTCGCGATCAGGCTGAGCGCAAACAGCACATGCAGGGTCGCGATCAGGGCGAGGACGTTGTCGCCCAGTCGCTGCGCGATCTCACATGCCGGTTTTATAAACTGCTGGAACATGATCCGTCCTGTCCGCGCTATTTCGGTGATTGCGAGAACCCTAGCGGCGCAAGGCTCACGACCGGCTTAATAAAAATGGTTAACAGCGGTTCGTGGCTGAAATTCAAGCGCGCGGATGGGCGCGGTCATAGATTTCCAGCAGTCGGGCCGAATCGACGCCGGTATAGACCTGCGTGGTCGACAGGCTGGCATGGCCGAGCAGTTCCTGGATGGTCCGGAGATCGCCGCCGCCGGCGAGCAGGTGGGTGGCGAAGGAATGACGCAGCGCATGCGGGGTTGCGGTGTCGGGCAGGCCGAGCGCACCGCGCATCTTCTGCATCTCGCGCTGGATGATCGCTGCCTGCAGCTTGCCGCCCCTGGCGCCGCGAAACAGCGGGCCGTCTTCGTCAAGATGGTAGGGGCAAAGCGTCTGATAGGTCCTGATAGCATCGACCGCCACGGTGATCAGCGGCACGATGCGGGTCTTGCCGCCCTTGCCGTGGATGCGCAGCGACGTCGGCGCACCAGCGAAATTGCCGGGCGTCAGGTCGAGCGCTTCGGAAATGCGCAGGCCGCAGCCGTAGAGCAGCGTCAATACGGCGGCATTGCGGGCGGCGATCCAGGGCTCCTCGGCCAGTTGCGCGTCATTGGTCACCACCGTCAGCGCATCCGCGGCGGTCAGCGGCTTCGGCAGGGATTTCGGCTGTTTCGGCGAGCGCACGGCGCTGGCGCCTGCGGCGTTGGCCAAACCCTTCTTTTCCAGATGCCGCAGGAAGGAGCGAAGACCGGCAAGGCCGCGTCCAAGCGTGCGGGCACCGGCACCATCGCGGCGGCGGGCGGCGAGAAAGCCGCGCAGGTCGCCCGGTCGCAGTGCGCTGATGTCGCTGAGATTTGCCGGGCCGGCCAGATGTCCGGTGAGGAAATGCAGGAATTGCCGTGTGTCGCGCTCATAGGCCTCGACGGTCTTGCCGGACAGGCGACGCTCGTTGTCGAGGCTCGCCAGCCATTTCTGGCGCTCGGCCATCAGCTCGGGATGGCCAATGATCAGGAGTTCATTCACTCAGCTGCTCCGCGATAGATAATCGGTCGGACTCTGCGCGCGGGGCCGTTATGTTTTTCCTAACGCCCTTGGAATTTGTCATGGTGGGATCATATTCACCTGCGATAGCTCAGCCGAACATAGCGGATAGCACGATGGCAAGACGGGATTTGGCAGGCGGTTTCACGCATTTCGCAGAGACGGTCGCGCTGGTCTCGCAAGGACAGCCCGGGCATATCGTCGATACGTTGATCGCCGAGCGTGGCCAGCGCATTGTCAAACATCCGCTCTGGCCTGTCGTGCGGCCGTTTCTCTATACGCTTCTGAATTACCGCAAGGCGATCGAGTTCGCCGATGGCGTCGCCAACCTGCCGGGTTTTCAGGCTTTCCAGCATTTGAGTGAAATCCTGTCGCTCGATATCCGTGTGCGCAATGCCGAGCGTATCCCTCCGAGCGGCGGCTTCCTGATGGTCAGCAACCACCCGACCGGCATTGCCGACGGGATCGCCGTCTTCGATCTCCTGAAGGACCGCCGCCCCGACATGATGTTCTTTGCCAATCGCGATGCCATCCGGGTCAACCCGCGTTTTGTCGAGATGGTCATCCCGGTCGAATGGCGCGAGGATTACAAGAGCAAGCTGAAGGCGCGCGAGACGTTGCAGGTGACCAACCGGGCAATCTCGGACGGCAAGGCGACCGTGCTGTTTCCCTCCGGCCGCATCGCCTATTGGGCCGATGGCCGGCTGAACGAACGCCCCTGGAAGACGTCGGCCGTTAGCTTTGCCCGCAAGTACAATCTGCCGATCCTCCCCGTTCACATGGCGGCGCGCAATTCCGGCCTGTTCTACTGGCTGGCCAAATGGTCGACCGAACTGCGCGACATGACTGTCTTCCACGAGCTTCTGAACAAGAAGGGCGATGTCTTCGATTTCACCATTGGCACCCTGATCCAGCCCGAGGCGCTGGATGGTGATCCCGCCGAGGTGACGCAGGCGCTGGAGCGGCACACGGTGTTCGATCTGGCCCTTGATGGCGATGCGCCGTTCCGCTCGTCTGTTCCACGGTCTGCTTCTATGGTCTAAAATCTGCGCCATGCAGATTCGATCCATGTTCGCCGCCAATTACCGTTCGCTGAAATCCATTCGCATGGACATGGGCGGTGTGAACCTGTTCATCGGCGAAAACGGCGTCGGCAAGTCCAATCTCTACCGCGCCCTGCAACTGGTGCAGGCTGCCGTGCGCGGCCGGCTGGCATACGAGATAGCTCGCGAAGGTGGCATGGCGTCGGCATTGTGGAGCGGCATGCGCCGGAGCGGCGATCCGGTAAGGGTGAAGCTCGAGGTCGAGTTGCTGGACGAGGACCGCGCCGCAACGTTCTTCTACCGGATCGAATGCGGCCTGCGCCCGCCGCTGATGGCCGGCTTTGTCTTCGAGCCGCAGATCAAGGAGGAGGAACTGAGCGTCCGATGCCGGGCGGCGCGCCGTCGTCATGATGAAGCGGAAAGGGCCGCTGATCCAGGTGCGCAACGAAACCGGCCGCATGAGCGACTATCCCGAACAGGCGCTGACATCGGAAACTGCCATCGCGCTGCTCGGCGACGCCGGTCATTATCCGGAGGTCGGGACGCTGCGGCGGGTGATCGACGGCTGGCGCTTCTTTCACGGGTTTCGCACCGATCGCGACTCGCCGTTGCGCTCGCCCTGCCTTGCCGTCACGGCGCCGATGCTGGACGAGGACGGTTCAAACCTGGCGGCGGTCTTTGCGACGCTGCGCCATACCCGCGATGACACCGTCGATCTCGACCGCGCGATTGCCGATGCCTTCGGTGGCGCGCGGCTCGTCATCCCGGAACCGATGGAGTTCGCCGAATTTTCGCTGGTGTTCCCGGATTTTCCAAAGCGGCAGTTTTCGCCGCGCGAACTGTCGGACGGGCAGATGCGCTTTCTCGCCCTCGCCGGCGCGCTGCTCTCCTACCGCCGGCCGCGCTTCATTGCGCTCAACGAGCCGGAAACGAGCCTGCATCCCGACATGCTGCCGGCGCTCGCCGCCATGATCGCCACCGCCACCGCCGACAGCCAGATCTGGATCGTCACCCATTCGGAGGCGCTGGCTTCAGAGATCGAAACCCGCTGCGGCACCCGCCGCAAACGCGTCATCCGCACCGACGGCGCGACCTGGATCGAAGGGATGCGGCTGACGGGGATGATGGAAGAAGATGATGGAAGGAGATGAGTGAAAGCCCTCGGTTCTCCTTGAGGCTTCCCAACTGAATGTAACCACAGCGCGAATCGCTAATACAGTTAATCACGGCGTAATAATTATATTATAATTTAACCATCATCAGGAGGGTGCTGGTCTTCTCGTTGAGGGAGGGCCGGTTGCATGATGCTGGACGCTCCGTGCCGGATGAAATCCGGAGTTTTTTCAGGCTTGCATCGATGACTGTCCCGCGCCTGCTGGAGACCTCTTTCGTTGCGAGGATTTTTTGGCTGGGGGATTGCATGAAGTTTACCATTGCTCGCGGACTGCTTATTTTCGGTGCCATCGTGATTGTCGGCCTTGTCCTGTCGATCGGCATCAAGACCTATGCCTTCAACAAGTTGCGGGTCAACGGCCCGGTCTATACGCAAATCATCTATGGCAAGGACCTGATCGCCGACATCCTGCCGCCGCCGCTCTACACCGTCGAATCCTACATGCTGGCGATGGAGGCGGTTTCAAATCCGGAATTCGCCAAGGCCAATCTCGACAAGATCGCTGTCCTCAAAAAAGCCTTCGAGGATCGCCGGGTCTACTGGAAGGCCTCGACCGCCCCTGCCACGCTGATGGCCAAGTTGGAAAACGACGTGCTGGCGCGCGGCGATCTCTACTGGGAAGTCATGGACAAGAAGTTTCTGGCGCCCTTTCAAGCAAATGACCTGACGGCGGCCGAGCGCGCGCTGGGCGACCTGAAGACGAGTTTTCATCACCACGAAACCGCCGTCAACGAACTCGTCGCCATGGCCGACACCTTCCTGAAGGAGCAGGAAGCCGCCGCTGCCGCCGACACGGGCACACTGTCCGCGGCCGCGTTCATCAGCTCGGCAGCTTCGGTCTGCCTGCTGCTTGCCGGCCTCTGGTTCTTCCGACGCCGCGCCGTCCAGCCGCTGGCCGCCATGTCGTCCTACATGCAGACGCTGACCTCCGGCGATTACGATCAGGACGTGCCCTATGCCGGCCGTTCCGACGAGATCGGTGATGTTGCGAATTCCGTCGCCATCTTCCGTGAAGCAGCGATCGAGCGTCGCAATGCCCGCCAGCGTACCGAGGACGAGCGCCAGAGGCAGAGCGAGCGTGACGTGGCGTTGAGCGAGCAGAAGGCGGCCGAGGAAGCCGGGCGGCTGCAGGTCATTGAGGCCTTGTCCCACGGACTGGAGCGACTGTCGCATGGCGACCTATCGATCCGGATCCGGCAATCCTTCGCCGCAGAGTATGAGGCGTTGCGGACGGAATTCAACGGCAGCGTCGAACGGCTGGCCGAGACGATTTCGACCGTGCTTCATACATCGGCGCGGCTCAGGACCAATTCACTGGAAATCGCCGGTGCCACCGACGATCTCGCCAAGCGCACCGAAATGCAGGCGGCTTCGCTGGAGCAGACTGCTTCCGCCTTCGATGAAATCACCGTGACGGTGAAAAATTCCGCCGAGCGGGCGCGAGAAGCCAGTGCGGTGATGGAGGTGGCGAAGGATGGTGCGGAAAAGTCGGCGATCGTCGTTCGCGACGCGGTTGCCGCCATGGAGCGCATCGCCGATTCGTCGGCGCAAATCCGCCAGATCATCACCGTCATCGACCAGATCGCGTTTCAGACCAACCTGCTCGCCTTGAATGCCGGTGTCGAGGCGGCGCGGGCCGGGGATGCCGGCAAGGGTTTCGCGGTCGTCGCCCAGGAAGTGCGCGAACTGGCCGGACGCTCGGCAAAGGCCGCACGCGAGATCACCGCGCTGATCGAGGCGTCCACACAGGAAGTGGCCGGCGGCGTGCATCTCGTCAACGAAACCGGTTCGGCGCTGATCGGCATCGAGCAGCATGTCCGGCAGGTGAACGGCCTGATCGGCGGCATCGTGACTGCCGCAGGCGAACAGACCGCGGCTCTGTCGGAGATCAATGCGGCGCTGCACCAGATGGACCAGATGACCCAGCAGAATGCCGCGATGGTCGAAGAGACCAATGCCGCCTGCCGTGAACTCAGCGATGAGGTGCAGGATTTGAACAGCGCGGCCGGACGTTTCCAGGTCTCCGGCACGGTGGAGGGCCGCAAAAGAAAAGCGGCCTGAAGATACCGCCCAGGAAAGGCCCGCGATCGTCTCGCGGGCTTCAGACTGCTGACAAAGTCATCTTTCCGCGACTTCGGACGTCATTTGGGATGTGCGGAGCCACCTCCTCTCTGTCTTTCCCGTGCTTGTCACGGGAACCCAGCCAGCCCGTCGTTGGGCTGAAAGAGTCTTTTGACCCGACGGACGTCGGGTCGCTGGATCCCCGCCACGAGGGCGAGGATGACGGAGAGTGGGGATGCCTCTTTCAATTCAGGGATATCGGATCGGTCAGGCGATCTTCTGGCCGGTCTTGGCCCAGTCGGCGAGGAAGGTGGCAAGGCCTGCTTCGGTCAGCGGGTGCTTGACCAGCGCCTTCAGCGTTGCCGGCGGCGCGGTGACGACGTCGGCGCCGATCAGGGCTGCTTCCTTGATGTGGTTGACCGTGCGGGCCGAGGCGGCGAGAATCTCGGTCTCGAAGCCGTAATTGTCGAAGATCTGGCGGATGTCGCGGATCAGGTCCATGCCGTCGATCGCGATATCGTCGAGACGGCCGATGAAGGGCGAAACGAAGGTTGCGCCGGCCTTGGCGGCGAGCAGCGCCTGGTTGGCCGAAAAGCACAGCGTCACGTTGGTCAGGTGACCATCGGATGACAGGTTCTTGCAGGCCTTGAGGCCATCGAGCGTCAGCGGCAGCTTGATGCAGATATTGTCGGCGATCTTCGAAATGACGGCCGCTTCCTTCATGATCGTCTCATAGTCGGTGGCGGCGACTTCGGCCGAAACCGGGCCTTCGACGATGCCGCAGATTTCCTTGGTGACTTCAAGGATATCGCGGCCGGACTTCAGGATGAGCGAGGGGTTGGTCGTCACGCCGTCCACGAGACCCAGGTCGTTCAGTTCCCGGATTTCTTTTACATCGGCTGTATCGACAAAAAACTTCATGGAATTCTCCCTTGGGACACGCGGCTGTGCTGTTGTTTCGGGGTTTCCTTTAACGCAAACCGAAGGCAAGGTCACGGGCGATGACTGAAGATTCGACCGATTTGTTTGACGACCTGTTTGCCCGCCGGGTCGTGCCCGTTCTGGTGCCCATGCCGGCCCCCAAAGCATACTCCTATGTGGTGCCGGAGGGAATGGCGGTGGGGCCGGGCTCCATCGTCCAGGTGCCGCTTGGCCCCCGTCAGGTGCTGGGCGTCGTCTGGGATGGCGCCGAGGATGACGCCGTCGATCCGAAGAAGCTGAAGGCCATCACCCGGGCGTTCGACTGTCCACCGCTGGCCAAGGACATGCGCGCCTTTCTCGACTGGGTCGCGACCTATACCGTGTCGCCGCCCGGGCTCGTCGCCCGCATGGCGCTCCGCGCCCCGGCCGCCTTCGATCCCGAGCCGATGGTCGAGGGATTGCGGCTGACGGATATGCGGCCCGAGCGGCTGACCTCGGCGCGCGAGCGGGTGATCGCGGTCGCCGACAACGGTTTTACCTGGACGCGCTCAGGGCTTGCCCATGCGGCGGGCACGTCGTCGAGCGTCGTCGATGGGCTGACGGCGCAGGGCGTGTTCGAGACAGTGTTCATGCCACCGCCACCGGTCGTGGCCGCCCCTGATCCGGATTATGCCGAACCGCGGCTCGAAGGGCCGCAGAAACAGGCGGCGCAGGATCTGCTTGATAGTGTCGAAACGGGCGGCTTTTCCGTGGCGCTGATCGACGGCATTACCGGATCCGGCAAGACGGAAGTTTATTTCGAGGCGATCGCCGCGACGCTGAAGGCGGGAAAGCAGGTGTTGATCCTGCTGCCGGAAATCGCGCTGACCGCGAGTTTCCTCGAACGTTTTCAGGATCGGTTTGGCTCCAAGCCGGCCGAATGGCATTCCGACCTTGCGCCGAGAACCCGCGAGAAGGTCTGGCGGCAGGTGACGGAAGGCGGCGTGCGCGTCGTTGCCGGCGCGCGCTCGGCCCTGTTCCTGCCCTTCGAGAATCTTGGCCTGATCATTGTCGACGAGGAGCACGACCCGGCCTACAAGCAGGAAGATCGCGTCTTTTACAATGCGCGCGACATGGCGGTGGTGCGGGCCCGGATCGGCGAATTTCCCGTTGTCCTGGTCTCGGCGACCCCCTCGGTCGAAAGCCGGGTGAACGGCGATCTCGGCCGCTACAAGCCGATCCATCTGCCGACCCGGTTTGGCGACGCCGCGCTTCCGGATCTCGGCCTGATCGACATGCGCCGCCATCCGCCGCAGCGTGGCGGCTTCTTGTCGCCGGTCATGCTCAACCATATCGGCAAGGCCGTCGGGCGCGGCGAGCAGGCATTGCTCTTTCTTAACCGACGGGGTTACGCGCCGCTGACGCTTTGCCGCGTCTGCGGCCACCGGTTCCAGTGCCCGGATTGTTCGAGCTGGCTGGTCGAGCACCGGTTTCGCGGCCAGATCCAGTGCCACCATTGCGGTTATGCCGAAAAGACCCCGGAAGCCTGCCCGGAATGCGGCACGTTCGATCATCTCGTGGCCTGCGGGCCCGGCGTCGAGCGAATCGCCGAAGAGGTGGACCGGCATTTTCCCGATGCCCGCACCATCGTGCTTTCCTCCGACCTGATGGGCGTCAAGCGGCTGCGGCTGGAACTGGAGGCCATCGCCAAGGGCGAGGCGGATATCGTCGTCGGCACGCAGTTGGTGGCCAAGGGCCACAATTTCCCGATGATGACCTTCGTCGGCATCGTCGATGCCGATATCGGCCTTGCCAACGGCGACCCGCGTGCGGCAGAGCGCACCTTCCAGCTGTTGAGCCAAGTGACAGGACGCGCCGGACGTACGGGATTGAAGAGCCTCGGCCTGCTGCAGACCTACCAGCCGCAACATCCGGTGATGCAGGCTATCGTTTCGGGTGATTCCGAGGCGTTTTACGACCGCGAGATCAACGAGCGCGAAAAGGCACTGCTGCCGCCATTCGGCCGGCTGGCATCGGTGATTATTTCGGCGGATACGCGGGTCGATGCGGAAGGGCACGCACGGGGCTTGCGGCAGGCGGCTCCCCGCGTCAGTGGCATCAGCATTCTCGGCCCGGCCGAAGCGCCGCTGGCGCTGATCCGCGGCCGCCACCGTTTCCGGCTTCTGGTCCACGGCCGCCGCAACAGCGACATGCAGGCCTTCGTCAAGACCATGCTGGCCAACGGCCCGAAGATGCGCGGCTCGGTCAGCGTCCAGCTGGATATCGATCCGCAGAGTTTTCTGTGATCGTCTTTCGTCGCGCTCGATCCACGCATTATCCCTTTTTGCCACGGTTTTCTCCGAAAAGGGATAATGCCTTGAGTTTCAGGTGGATGCGGAAATGCCATAGTCTTTCCGGGCAAATCCGTCTGTGCGATAAGCGAATCGGCCGATGAGCATGCAAAGGGGTAGGCATGGAACTCTATATTCCAACCGAAACGGGAGAGTTCCTGGCGTTCTGCGCGGCCATAGCCACGTCGGTGATCGGCCTCATCTTCCTGTTCGCGCCGGGGTTTGCATTTCGCGCGCTCGGCCTTGACCTGCGGGAGGGACGACGGGGCGGGTATGCCGAGGCGCGCTCGACTCTGGGCGGGTTTCCGCTGGGGCTGGGGATCGCGGCCATTCTTCTCGCGCAGCCGATGGTCTATCTGGCGCTGGGGGCCGCCTTTGCGCTTGCGGCCTTCGGGCGCATCCTGTCGATGCTGTCGGATGGCGGCAATACGGTTGTGAATTGGGTGTTCCTGATCGTGCAGGTCGTGCTGTCGGGCTTGCCCCTGGCCTATGTATTCGGCTTCATCTGAAACGTCCAAACGGCGCTTGCAGCGCGAACCTCGCCAGTTCATACCCCGTTTTTGTCAAAATTTGGCCAAACCGGCCAAACTTGAGCGCATTCGTGCGGTTCGCGTGTTGCGAGTCCAGATATCCTATGCTAGACGAACCGCGACTTGTGGGGGAAACAAGCCGACAGGCTTGCTAAACTCAAAAAATATAGCAACAAATTCAAGGTGTTGGGTTTACGGTTCTCCGCAGACATCGCGCTTGAATTAAAATAAGAGAAGCTTGTGCCCGTGGCAGACACATCCCAGCTTATTTCAGGTGTTGCAGAAAGGTACGCGTCTTCGCTTTTCGATCTCGCGCTGGAAGCGGGGCAGGTGGAGAGCGTCGGGGCGGATCTGGACACGTTCCAGTCGCTGATCAACGAGAGTGCTGACCTCAAGCGCCTTATCGTCAGCCCGATCTTTTCTGCCGACGACCAGTTCAAGGCCATTTCCGCGCTCGTCGCGAAGGCCGGTATCACGGGTCTGGTTGGCAATTTCCTCAAGGTGGTTGCGCGCAATCGCCGCCTGTTCGCAGTGCCCGGCATTGTGAAGTCCTATCGCGAAACCGCCGCCCGTCATCGTGGCGAAGTTTCCGCCGACGTGACTTCCGCGCATGCCCTGTCGGTCGCGCAACAGACTGAATTGAAGGCGGCGCTGAAGAGCGTCACCGGCAAAGATGTGACGCTCAACGTCACGGTTGAACCCTCTATTCTCGGTGGTCTGATCGTCAAGGTCGGGTCCCGCCAGATTGACACTTCCCTTCGCACAAAGCTTTCGAGCCTTAAGCTTGCACTGAAAGAGGTCGGCTGATGGATATCCGCGCCGCGGAAATTTCCGCAATTCTCAAAGATCAGATCAAAAACTTCGGCCAGGAGGCAGTCGTCTCCGAAGTTGGCCAGGTGCTCTCCGTCGGTGACGGTATTGCCCGCGTCTACGGTCTCGACAACGTCCAGGCGGGCGAAATGGTCGAGTTTCCGGGCGGCATCCGTGGCATGGCGCTGAACCTTGAAGCCGACAATGTCGGTGTGGTTATCTTCGGTGCCGACCGCGAGATCAAGGAAGGCGACACCGTCAAGCGGACCGGCGCCATCGTTGACGTTCCGGTTGGTCCGGAATTGCTCGGCCGCGTCGTCGACGCACTCGGCAACCCGATCGACGGCAAGGGCCCGATCAATGCCACGCAGCGCTCGCGCGTTGACGTCAAGGCTCCGGGCATCATCCCGCGCAAGTCGGTGCATGAGCCGATGTCGACCGGCCTCAAGGCCATCGACGCCCTGATCCCGGTTGGCCGCGGCCAGCGCGAGCTGGTCATCGGCGACCGCCAGACCGGCAAGACCGCCATCATTCTGGACACGATCCTGAACCAGAAGGCGATCCACGACAACGGTCCGGAAGCCGAAAAGCTTTTCTGCGTCTACGTCGCTATCGGCCAGAAGCGCTCGACGGTTGCCCAGTTCGTCAAGGTGCTCGAAGAGCGCGGCGCGCTGAAGTACTCGATCATCATCGCTGCGACGGCTTCCGATCCGGCGCCGATGCAGTATCTCGCGCCGTTTGCCGGCGCTGCGATGGGTGAATATTTCCGCGACAACGGTCAGCACGCGCTGATCGGTTACGACGACCTTTCCAAGCAGGCCGTCGCCTATCGCCAAATGTCGCTGCTGCTGCGCCGCCCGCCGGGTCGCGAAGCTTACCCGGGCGACGTTTTCTATCTGCATTCGCGTCTCCTCGAGCGCGCTGCGAAGCTTTCCGATGAAAAGGGCGCCGGTTCGCTGACCGCTCTGCCGGTCATCGAAACGCAGGGTAACGACGTTTCGGCGTTCATCCCGACCAACGTGATCTCGATCACCGACGGCCAGATCTTCCTTGAAACGGACCTGTTCTACCAGGGTATCCGTCCGGCCGTGAACGTCGGCCTGTCGGTTTCCCGCGTTGGTTCGGCCGCACAGATCAAGGCGATGAAGCAGGTTGCCGGCTCGATCAAGGGCGAACTCGCCCAATATCGCGAAATGGCCGCCTTCGCCCAGTTCGGTTCGGACCTCGACGCTGCAACGCAGCGCCTGCTGAACCGCGGCGCACGCCTGACCGAACTCCTGAAGCAGCCGCAGTTCTCGCCGCTGAAGACGGAAGAGCAGGTCGCCGTGATCTTCGCGGGCGTCAACGGCTACCTCGACAAGATCGCCGTCAACAAGGTTGGCGCGTTCGAGCAGGGTCTGCTGTCGTACATGCGGTCCGAAGGCAAGGACATTCTTGAAGCTATCCGCAAGGACAAGGCTATCAGCGACGACGTCAAGGGCAAGCTCAAGGCTGCTCTCGACACCTTCGCGAAATCCTTCGCTTGATCGGGTTCCATTAAGGACGGAATAACGGATGCCTTCACTTAAGGATCTGAAGAACCGGATCGCCTCCGTCAAGGCGACGCAGAAGATCACCAAGGCGATGAAAATGGTCGCCGCGGCGAAGCTTCGGCGTGCGCAGGAGGCGGCCGAAGCGGCTCGCCCGTATTCGCAGCGCATGAGCGCGGTTCTGTCGAATATCGCAGCCGCTGTCGGTTCTGATGACAGCGCGCCGCGCCTGATGACAGGCACCGGCAAGAACCAGACGCATCTGCTCGTGGTCTGCACGGCGGAACGCGGACTTTGCGGCGGCTTCAACAGCCAGATCGCCCGCTTTGCCCGCGACCACGTTCGCAGGCTGCTCGCGGAGGGCAAGACGGTCAAGATCGTCTGCGTCGGCAAGAAGGGCTTCGATATCCTGCGGCGCGAATTCGCGTCGCTGATCATCGATCGCGTCGACCTGCGTGAAGTCAAGAAGATCGGCTTTGAAAATGCCGATCTGATCGGCAAGAAGATCATCGGCCTGTTCGAAAAGGGCGAGTTCGATGTCTGCACGCTGTTCTACTCTGAGTTCAAGTCGGTCATCAGCCAGGTCCCGACCGCGCTTCAGCTGATCCCCGCTGCCGCTCCGGCAGAGGCGGAATCGACGGAAGCTGGCGCTGCGGCGATCTACGAATACGAGCCAGATGCGGGCGAGATCCTCAGCGATCTCATCCCGCGCAACATTTCGGTGCAGGTTTTCCGGGCTCTGCTCGAAAATGTTGCCGGTGAAATGGGTGCCAAGATGAGCGCGATGGACAACGCCACGCGCAATGCCGGTGAAATGATCAACAAGCTGACACTGTCCTACAATCGTCAGCGCCAGGCTCAGATCACCAAGGAACTCATTGAAATCATTTCGGGCGCGGAAGCGCTCTAAGGTTACGGAAAGAGGGTAAGAATCATGGCTAAGGCAGCTACCCCCACAGATACAGCAGCGGTAAAGAAGCCGGCAGTCCGCAAGCCGGCGGCAGCCAAGGTAGCAGCGGTCACTGCAGCAACGGGCGCAGTTGGCCGCGTAACGCAGGTCATCGGCGCCGTCGTCGACGTGACCTTCGACGAAGGTCAGCTGCCTTCGATCCTGAACGCGCTGCAAACCGACAACAACGGCAACCGCCTCGTTCTCGAAGTCGCCCAGCATCTCGGCGAAAACGCCGTGCGCACGATCGCCATGGACTCGACCGAAGGTCTGGTTCGCGGTCAGCCGGTCACGGACACGGGCGCTCCGATCACCGTTCCGGTCGGTCTGGAAACGCTCGGCCGCATCATGAACGTCATCGGCGAGCCGGTTGACGAAGCCGGTCCGCTGATCACGTCGGGCAAGCGCTCGATCCACCAGGAAGCACCGGCTTACGTCGAGCAGTCAACGGAAGCGCAGATCCTCGTCACCGGCATCAAGGTCGTCGATCTTCTGGCTCCTTACGCCAAGGGTGGCAAGATCGGCCTGTTCGGCGGCGCCGGCGTCGGCAAGACCGTTCTGATCATGGAACTGATCAACAACGTCGCCAAGGCGCACGGTGGTTACTCGGTGTTTGCTGGCGTGGGTGAACGGACCCGCGAAGGCAACGACCTTTACCACGAAATGATCGAATCCGGCGTGAACAAGCATGGCGGTGGCGAAGGCTCCAAGGCTGCTCTCGTTTACGGCCAGATGAACGAACCGCCGGGCGCCCGCGCCCGCGTCGCTCTGACCGGTCTGACGATCGCCGAACAGTTCCGTGACGAAGGTCAGGACGTTCTGTTCTTCGTGGACAACATCTTCCGCTTTACCCAGGCAGGTTCCGAAGTGTCGGCTCTTCTCGGCCGTATTCCTTCGGCCGTTGGTTATCAGCCGACGCTCGCCACCGACATGGGCCAGATGCAGGAACGCATCACCACGACGACCAAGGGTTCGATCACCTCGGTTCAGGCCATCTACGTTCCGGCCGACGACTTGACTGACCCGGCTCCGGCAACTTCGTTCGCCCACCTGGACGCAACGACCGTTCTGTCGCGCTCGATCGCTGAAAAGGGTATCTACCCGGCTGTTGACCCGCTCGACTCGACGTCGCGCATGCTCGACCCGATGGTTGTCGGCGAAGAACATTACGAAGTGTCGCGCAAGGTGCAGACGACCCTGCAGCGCTACAAGTCGCTCCAGGACATCATCGCCATCCTAGGCATGGACGAACTGTCGGAAGAAGACAAGGTTGCGGTTGCCCGCGCCCGCAAGATCGAGCGCTTCCTGTCGCAGCCGTTCTTCGTTGCCGAAGTCTTCACCGGCTCGCCGGGCAAGCTCGTTGCTCTCGAAGACACGATCAAGGGCTTCAAGGGCCTGGTCAACGGCGAGTACGATCACCTTCCGGAAGCCGCCTTCTACATGGTCGGCTCCATCGACGAAGCCGTCGAGAAGGCAAAGCGTCTGGCTGCGGAAGCCGCTTAATTCAAGCGAATTGGGAATAGGGAGTAGCGAATAGGGATAGATTGAAATTGGCGATAGGGTTTCTTTGATCTATTGCTGTTCGCTATTCGCTATTTGCTAAATGTGTCATGGCTGATTTCAATTTCGAACTCGTTTCTCCGGAACGCCTGCTGCTTTCCGAGCGTGTCAGCGAAGTCGTCATTCCGGCAACGGAAGGCGAGATGACGGTCATGGCCAATCATGCCCCAACGATGACGACCATCAAGCCGGGCGTCGTGACCGTGAAGGCTGCCGACGGCAAGGTAACGCGCTATGTCGTGTTCGGCGGTTTCGCCGATATCCTGCCGACGGGCTGCACTCTGCTGGCCGAATCGGCCGTGCCGGTTGGCGAACTGGATCGTGCCGCCATCGAAAGGCGCATTGAGGCAACCAGGACAGAACTGGCCGACGGTTCGCATGGTGACGAGCACAAGACACGACTGGAGCAGTTCCTTGCCGAACTGACGCAGTTGAACGGTATCGTTGTCGCCGCCTGAATTGGACATCACCGCTGACGTTTCAAAACCCTGCTTCGGCGGGGTTTTTTGTTGCGCTATTTTGCATTTTTACCATGAATTGAGAGCGTCCGATTTGGTCATCGCGCTGTTAAAGCTTTGATTCTATATATGCTCGCATTTGCGAAATGAATTTACTTACCCTAGTTTTCCGTTAGGCTGCGCTCGTCGCAGGCATTTTTGAGAATTGAGGGCCGGAAGGCCCGACAAGTGACAAGAGGATGCGCATGTTTTCCAAGATCGTGCCGGTCATCATGGCCGGCGGCAAGGGTACGCGGTTGTGGCCGCTGTCGCGCTCGGCTTCACCCAAGCAGTTTCTCCAGTTCCTCGGCGATCACTCATTGTTCCAGAAAACGCTGGAACGGGTTTCCGATCCTGACTGGTACACGCCGGCGGTGATCGTCACCAATGCCGAGTTTCGCTTCATCGTCGCAGAGCAGGCCCGCGCGCTGGACGCGCCGCTGTCGAGCATCCTGCTCGAGCCGATTGCCCGCAACACGGCGCCGGCACTTGCCGCAGCCGCCTTCGTCGTGCTGCGCGATCATGGCGATGATGCGATCATGCAGGTTCTGGCCTCCGACCACGAGATCGACGCCGGCGAGCATTATTTCGATTGCATTCGCATCGCTCGCGAGACCGCCAGGGCTGGCAAGCTGGTGACCTTCGGCATCAAGCCGACCGAACCGGCGACGGGTTACGGCTATATCGAAACCGGAGATGCGCTGGAGACGGGCGCGCATAATGTCGCGCGCTTCGTCGAGAAGCCGAACCGGGAGCGGGCCGAAGAGTTGCTGGCGAGCGGAAACTATCTCTGGAACTCCGGCATGTTCATGCTGCCGGTCGGCCAATTCCTGGCGGAAATCCTGCGTTATGCTCCGGCGGTCTACGACGCAGCGCAACGCGCCATCCAGGGCGCTGAGCGCGACCTCGACTTCGACCGGCTGGACGAGGCATCCTTCTCGCAGGCGCCCAACATTTCGGTCGATTATGCCGTTTTCGAAAACACGCCGCATGCCGCCGTCGTGCCGTCATCCTTCAGTTGGTCCGATCTTGGCAGCTGGGATTCTGTCTGGGCGATCGGCGAGAAGGATGCCGACGGCAACGTCGTCGGACAGAAGGCGACCGTATCCAACACGCGCAACTCGCTGGTCCTGTCGCGCGATATCCATCTCGCGGTGCAGGGTCTCGACGATATCGCCGTCATTGCCAGCGAGGATGCCGTCTATGTCGGCCGGCTTGAGGACAGCCAGGATGTCGGCAAGATCGTCAAGCAGTTGGCGCAGTCGGCCAAGACCAAGGGACTGACGGAGAACCACCCAACCTCCTATCGCCCTTGGGGCGCGGTGGCGTCGGTGTTGAGCGGTGAGCGCTTCGAGGTCAAGCGACTGCATGTGACGCCCGGGCGCAAGATCTCGCTGCAGAAGCACCATCATCGCTCGGAACACTGGATCGTCGTGCGCGGCACCGCTGAGATCACCATCGATGGCGAGACGCGGCTACTGCATGAAAACGAGTCGGTCTATATCCCGCAGGGCGTCGTCCACCGCCTCACCAATCCCGGCAAGATTCCGCTGGAACTGATCGAGGTGCAGACTGGATCCTATCTCGAAGATGACGACATCATCCGGCTGGACGACGAGTTCGGGCGGACGTAAACCACTCGGGACTGCTCCTCATCCGGCCTGTCGGCCACCTTCTCCCCGCTTGCGGGGAGAAGGGATATGCCGCACCAATCGATTTTTCTTCTCGACCTCGCGCTGTCTTCAACAGTCCCGGGGGTATTTGTTTGTCTCCTTCTCCCCGCAGGCGGGGAGAAGGTGCCCGAAGGGCGGATGAGGGGCTGTCCGCGGCCTGATTTTAAAACACAAAAACGCCCGAGACCTTTCGATCCCGGGCGTCGCGGTCCATGGTCTTTTTGTCCCCGCAGGTCAGCTTGCCATTTTGTCCGCGTAGGCTCTCTGTTCGTAGTGGTGGCCGAAGCGGCTCTTGAGGAAGGCGTCGAGACCGATTTCTTCCTGGCGGATGAAGCCCTTGGCCGGCAGTTCACCCTTGGCGAGCATGTCGAGCACGGCGCAGATGCTGGACGCCGTGGTGATCTGGATGGCGCTCATCATGCGGCCGGCGACGACGGCGCTGTAAACCTTGTTGGCATAGGTTTCCTGCACGAGGCGGCCTTCCTTGCGGCCGGACACGGTCACGAAGATGATGACGACGTCCTGCATGGTCGAGGGCAGCGAGTTTTCGAAGATATCCTTCAGCACTTCGCGGCGATGGCGCAGGCCGAGGTCGTTGAGCAGGGCCTTCATGATCGCGGCATGGCCGGGATAACGGATGGTGCGGTAGTTCAGCGTGCGGACCTTGCCCTTGAGGCTTTCGCAAAGCGTGCCGAGGCCGCCCGAGGTGTTGAAGGCTTCGTAGGTGACGCCGTCAAGCGAGAATTCCTCGCGCTCTTCCAGCGCCGGAACTTCGATCAGTTGGCCTTCGACGATGGCTTCGCAGGGCTCGATATATTCGTTGATGACGCCGTCCGTGCTCCAGGTCAGGTTATAGTTGAGCGCGTTGGACGGGTACTGCGGCAGGGCACCGACGCGCATACGGACGCTGTCGAGCGTGTCGAACCGGCTGGCGAGGTCATTGGCGACGATCGAGATGAAGCCCGGTGCGAGGCCGCACTGCGGAATGAAGGCGGTTGAGGCGGTTTCGGCGATCGCCTTGACGCGACGAGTGGATTCGACGTCTTCGGTCAGGTCGAGATAATGCACGCCGGCCTTGGAGGCGGCTTCTGCAATGGCGATGGTCAGGTGATAGGGGGCGGCACTGAGAACGGCGAACTTGCCGGTGAGCAGGGCAACCATGGCAGCGCTGTCGGAAATGTCGATTTCCGCGACCGAGATCGCGTCATGCTTCTCGATCAGGGCCAGTTGCTCGGCGCTACGATCGGCAAGCGTGACCTGATAGTCGCCAGAATGGGCGAGAAGCCGCGCGATGGTCGAGCCGATCTTGCCGGCGCCGATGACGACGATGTTTTTCATGGTGGTTCCCCTCGAATGAATGTCAGTGCTCCATTGTCCGCCGTTCCATGGTTGATATGAAGCGATGATCTGATAAAAATGCCGTAGATATATCGGCATTTCGCCGATGGAGTTCTTCAAAATGACGTTAGTGGACAAGGACAGGCAACTTCTGGCGATCCTGAGCGAGAATGCTCGCATGCCGACGGCGCTTCTGGCGCGCAAGCTCGGCCTGTCGCGCACGACGGTGCAGGCGAAGATCGAGCGGCTGGAGCGGGACGGGGTAATCGCCGGTTACGGCGTGCGGCTATCGGATGACTTCGAGAAGGGGCTGGTCAAGGCGCATGTGCTGATCACACTGGCCGCCAAGGCGCTGGGGCGGGTGACGCAGGAATTGCACGATATCGAGGATGTCCGAACGCTGCATTCCGTCAGCGGCAGCTTCGATCTCATCGCCATCGTCGCGGCCAGTTCGATCAGCGAGCTTGACCTGGTGATTGATCGCATCGGCGAAATCGACGGGGTGGAGAAGACTTTGTCCTCGATCATCCTGTCGACACGTATCAGCCGATGATCGACGAAAAGGGAAAGGAATCGCCAATCAATTTTTCGCCCATCCGGTGAAACCGTTGCCGTTTTTAGAGGCGGCCCTATATTTCGTTCGATGAAAGGAGAGCATATGGCAAGCAGGCATGAATCGAAAGCGATGACAGGCGTGGTGGGGCTGGATGATGTGCTTTCGGGAGGCCTTTCTCGTGGCCGCGTCTATCTGCTGGAGGGATCGCCCGGGACGGGCAAGACGACCATTGCCTTGCAGTTCCTGATCGAAGGCGCAAAGCTTGGCGAGCGGTGTCTCTACATTACCCTGTCCGAGACCGAGGGAGAACTTCGGGAAAGTGCCACCTCCCACGGCATGACACTGGGAGATGAGATCGAGATATTCGAGCTTGTTCCGCCGGAAAGTCTTCTCGATGCGGACCAGCAACAGAGCCTGCTTTACTCGTCCGATCTCGAACTCGGCGAAACCACGAAACTGATCTTCGAGGCATTTGAGCGGTTGAAGCCGAGCCGCCTCGTAATCGACAGTCTTTCGGAAATTCGGCTGCTGGCGCAAAGTTCGCTGCGGTACCGGCGCCAGCTTCTGGCGCTCAAGCATTTTTTTGCCAGGTCCGGTGCAACGGTAGTCCTGCTGGATGACATGACATCGGATAATCTCGATAAAACGGTTCACAGCGTGGTGCATGGTGTCGTGCATCTCGAGCAGCTGGCGCCTGATTACGGGTCCGAGCGCCGTCGCATGCGCATCGTCAAATATCGCGGTCAGGCATTTCGCGGCGGTTATCATGACTTTGTCATCAAGACCGGCGGCGTGGCGGTTTTCCCGCGCCTGCGTGCTCTGGAACACCGCACTGACTTTTCCCGCGATACGCTGAGTAGCGGCATCGAAGAGATCGATGCGTTGCTGGGTGGTGGTATCCAGCGCGGATCGAGTACGCTGCTGATCGGCCCGACCGGGACAGGCAAGAGCCTGTTTGCGCTGCAATTCGTCAGCGCTGCCGTGGAGCGCGGGGAAAAAGCGGCGATCTTCGTGTTCGATGAAGAACTCGGGCTGCTTTATGCCCGCATGAAACTCCTGGGAATTGATCTCGAAGACCTGCGTGATCGCGGTCTGATCCATATCGAGCAACTCGATGCCGCGGAGCTTTCGCCCGGAGAATTCGCTCATCGGGTGCGTGACCGCGTCGCATCGTTCGACGCCAAGACCGTGGTGATCGACAGCATCAACGGCTACCAGGCGGCCATGCCGGAGGAGAATTCGCTGATCCTCCACATGCACGAACTGCTGCAGTACCTGAACCGGCAGGGCACCAATACAATGCTGACGATTGCGCAACATGGCCTTGTCGGAGATATGAAATCACCGGTGGATGTCACTTATCTCGCCGATACGGTCATTCTGCTGCGCTATTTCGAAGCATTCGGCAAGGTGAGGCGGGCGATATCGATTATCAAGAAGCGCACCGGCAAGCACGAGGACACGATCCGCGAGTACACCATCGGTGAGGGCGGCTTGACGCTTGGACAGCCGTTGTCCGGTTTCCAAGGTGTCCTTCGCGGCGTGCCGAGCCTTATGAATCAGGGTCAGCCCCTGCTCGAACTCTCGGACGAGGACGGCAACAATTCCTGACAGAGATGCCATAGCGCTGATTCATGCGCCTGCGGGGAGAGATGCGCAGATTGCCGCCTCGTTGCTGGCTGCGGCCGGAATGCGTTCGAAGCTGGCCGATGATCTGGATACGTTCGTTGCCGACCTGGAAGAGAACATCGCTTTTGCCGTCGTCACCGAGGAAGCTTTGCGTTCGGCCGATCTGCGCTCCCTCTGTGGCTGGATTGCGGCCCAGCCGAGTTGGTCGGATCTGCCATTCGTGATCCTGACGCAGCGTGGGGGTGGACCGGAGCGGAATCCCGCGGCAGCCCGCCTGTCCGAGGTTCTCGGCAATGCCAGCTTTCTGGAACGACCCTTCCATGCCACGACCTTTGCCAGTGTCGCCAAGACCGCACTCCGCGACCGGCGACGTCAGTATGAGGCTTGTCTTCGCATGGAGGCCCTCGACGAAGGTGAGCGAAGACTTCAGACGGCGCTGGAGGCAGGGCGATTGGGCACCTGGGAGCTTGATCTGGCGACTTTTGCGCTGACGACCTCGGCGACCTGCCGGAGGGTTTTCGGCCGCGTAGCGGATGATCCCTTCACTTACGACGATCTGATCTTGCTCATTCACCCGGAAGATGTCGATCGGATGCAGGCTGCGGTGAAGAACACGATCGAGACCGGCGCCGACTATTCGATCGAATATCGCATCCTCCGGGAGGACGGATCGATCCATTGGGCCGAAATCCGCGCCCAGCTATACCGGGACCGCAAGAACCGTGCGGTCAAGCTGGTCGGGGTCTCCGCCGATATCACCGCCCGCATGCGCGCCGAGGAAAATCAAAGGCAGCTCAACGAAATTCTCGAGGTTCGTGTTGCCGAGCGCACGGCCGAGCTCGAAGCTGCACATGCGACCGTCATGGCGGAGGTGGCGCAGCGCGAACAGGCCGAGGAGCAGTTGCGCCAGGCACAAAAAATGGAAGCGATCGGCCAGCTGACCGGTGGTGTCGCCCATGATTTCAACAATCTGTTGATGGCGGTGCTGGGCAATCTCGAGCTGTTGCGCAAGCACCTTGACGGGAATGCAAAGTCTCTCCGGCTAATCGAAGGGGCATTGCAGGGAGCAAAGCGGGGGGCATCGCTGACGCAGCGTCTTCTGGCTTTTGCGCGGCGGCAGGATTTGCATGTGGGCTCCGTCGATATGGCCAAGCTGGTCCTGGACATGGAGGACCTTCTCAGGCGGTCAGTTGGCACTGAGATCATGGTCGAAACATCGATTCCATCGACACTTCCGCCCGTGGTTGCCGATTCGAACCAGATCGAGCTGGCGCTGCTCAATCTCGCCGTGAACGCCCGCGATGCAATGCCAAACGGTGGCGCGCTACGGATCGAACTGAAGGAAATGGTGCAGTCCGTTCCTGATGACGATCTGGCACGGGGGCGTTATGTGGTCCTGTCGGTTATCGACAAGGGACATGGGATGGACGCCGAAACCCTGCGGAAGGCGATCGAGCCATTCTTTTCGACGAAGGAACTGGGTAAGGGGACGGGGCTCGGCCTATCGATGATCCACGGGCTTGCGCTACAGCTCAAGGGCGCGCTGAAGCTGGCGAGCACCGTCGGAACCGGCACGACAGCGGCGCTTTGGGTGCCTGTCGCGACCGAGGATTTCGTGGTCGAGCAGCCGGCGGAAACCGAACCTGCCGACGGCCAGGATACCGGGCCGAAACGAATCCTGTTGGTCGATGACGACGTTCTGATTGCCATGAGCTCTGCGGACATGCTGATGGACCTCGGTCATGAGGTGGTGGAAGCGCATTCCGGCAGGGAGGCGCTGGATCTGCTGAACAATGGCCAAGTGTTCGACCTGATGATCACCGATTATTCCATGCCCGGCATGACCGGCGCCGATCTGGTGAAGGCTGCGCGTTCATTGAACCCGGATTTTCCCATCCTGCTCGCAACGGGATATGCGGACCTGCCACCGGGCGCCGATATCGAGGTGCCGCGTCTCGGCAAACCCTATTCACAGGAAAGCCTGGCTGCCGAGATCGTCAAGCTGACGCGTGGATAGGACTGGTCCGGTAAACGCTACCGAACCTTTAACCCAAGTTCGGCCAGCAACTGTCCTGCCTGGTCGCGTGAAATGGTGGCACCCTTGAACTGCTTGGCGTTCAAGAGACGGATGCCGCCGAGATCCGCGCCGCGCAGATCGGCGCCTTCGAACCGGCATTCGGCAAGGTTGGCGTCGCGCAGGCTGCAGTCTTGAAAGATGGCGTCGCGGAAATCGGATTTCCTTAAGTCCGCCAGCTGGAAATCGAGCCCGTTCAGCCGTGCCTTTCGGAAGGAAAGGCCGGGCAGACGGGCATCGGCCAAGCGTGTTTCGTCAATGGTCAGGTTAAGTGTCTTGGCTTCCGCAAGATTGGCGCCGGTCAGTTTGCAGCGCTCGATCTGCGCGCCGGTCAGCGTGGCGCCCCGGAAGCTCGAATTGTTGAAATCGCAGCCCTGGATCCGGCTCTCGGACAGATCGGCGCCGGTAAAGTCGGCAAGACCACCCTTACAGTTTGACCAGACCGTGTCACTCAGTTTTGCTCCGGTGAAATTGGCCTGCTTGACGTTGCATGCCTCGAACACCCAGCCCTCCAGCACCAGACGCGAGAGATCAACTTCCTCAAGGGTGCAATCGACAAGCTTGTGCGGCATTCCGCTTTTCGCCAGCGCCTCGACCGTCGCTCGATCCAGTGTGCGGTTTTCGATGGTATGCGCCGGGGTCATTTCAGATGCCATGTCGATATTCCTTGTTCGCCAGCGAGGAAACACGGCATGGGACCACGTACCCGCTGACCGCTTGCGATCAAACCGGACCCGTGGAAGCCCGAAGGCCATAAGCTGCTTTGCGCAGGGACCGGATTACCAACCGGCCCATCTTTTTCGGTATTGTTGTTTAACCCGGACGGTGCGTCGGTTCAATCGTATTGCCGGGACATGTCACTGTGCAGCGTCGGCGTCCTGCGGGCTCGGGGTGGGGCGTTTGATGCTGGCAGCGGCGGAGATGACGATGGGGTCGAAGCCGGCGTCGCCCTGTTCGATCAGTTCGAAGAAGGCCTTGCGCATGCGGGGCTCCCAGAACTTGTTGATATGGGTGGCGACACCTTCGACGCGCTCGGCTTCGGGCTGCGACTTGAAGAAGGTGGCGATCTGGTTTGCCATCCGCACGAGTTTGCCATTGGTGTTATCAAGCGACATCGGCGACGGCTCCGGATTGAATGCGGTTGGGGTGGGTGAAAATTTCGAAATCGGCGCCGCGCACCAGCGCGATCAGCGTCATGCCGGCCTCGTCCGCCGTGCGGATGGCAAGGGCGGTGGGCGCCGAGATGGCAATGATGAACGGGCTGCCGATGATGGCGGTCTTCTGCACCATCTCGACGGATACACGGCTCGTCACGATGACAGCGCCGGTCGTGCCCGGATGGCCGGCGCGGGCAGCGGCGCCCACCAGCTTGTCGAGGGCATTATGGCGGCCGACGTCCTCGCGTACGGCGATCAGGCCCTTGCCCGGCACATAGAAACCGGCGCCATGCACGGCTCGGGTCTCGAAATGCAGCGGTTGCTGGCCGTTCAGAAGCGCCACGGCTTCGACGATCTGCTGTTCGGTCAGGCGCAGCGGCGAGGCGGAAATGGACGGCGTCTTGCGCACGGCCTGCTCGATCGATTCGATGCCGCAGAGGCCGCAGCCCACCGGGCCGGCCATGTGGCGGCGGCGGGAGACCAGCGCGTCGTTTTGCTCATCCTTCAGCATGATCTGCAGGTCGATGCCTTTTTCGTCAGTGACGGCCTCGACCGTCTCGATCTGCGACGGGCTGGTGATGATGCCCTCGGTCAGGCTGAAGCCAACGGCGAAATCCTCCAGATCGCCGGGCGTCGCCATCATCACGGCATGGGTGGAGCCGCCATAGGAGAGGGCCACCGGCGTTTCCTCGGGGACCACGCGGGAGCCGGAGGTAAGCTTGCCGTTGCGATGGGCCGTTTCAGGGACGGTATGGGTGAGTTTGAACTCGGTCATGCGGCAAGCTCCCTCTTCTCCTCATCGGGGAGAAGGTGGCGCACTGCGCCGGATGAGGGGGGCGAAGCCACCTCATTCTTGCCACCAACTGAAACCGCTGTCCTCGGCGTACGCGAAACTGGCCTTCGGCCCCCCTCATCCGCCCTGCGGGCACCTTCTCCCCGTTGGGGAGAAGAGGAAGACAGGCGGATCGGCCGGGTTAAGCCCCTCCCCCTTGTGGGGAGGGGGTAAGGAGAGGACTTTATTGTCATCAAAAAAAAGAACCCCTCCCCTCCGCTTCGCTCCGACCCTCCCCACAAGGGGGAGGGTTAGCCCGCATCTGCCGCAAGCTCCCAACGAAAACGAAAAATCGTACCTGTCGGAACGAGAGTGCCGCCACAACCATCACTGACAAATCCTACTCCGCAGCCTCCAGCTTGCCGGCGATGCGGCGGGACTGGCGGGATTGTTCGTCGTAGTCCACCTGCCATTGCGACGGGCCGTTCGAGGGCGATATCTGGACGGCGGTCACCTTATATTCGGGGCAGTTGGTTGCCCAGTCGGAGAAGTCGGTGGTGATGACGTTCGCCTGCGTCGTCGGGTGATGGAAGGTGGTGTAGACGACACCGGGGGCGACGCGTTCGGTGATCAGCGCGCGCAGGGTGGTATCGCCGGCGCGGCTCTGCAGCTTTACCCAGTCGCCATCGCGCACGCCGCGCAATTCAGCATCGTGCGGATGGATTTCGAGCCGGTCTTCCTCGTGCCAGACGACATTATCCGTGCGCCGTGTCTGCGCGCCGACATTGTATTGCGAGAGGATACGGCCAGTGGTGAGCAGCAGCGGGAAGCGCGGGCCGGTCTTTTCGTCGGTCGCGACATATTCGGTGCGGATGAACTTGCCCTTGCCACGCACGAAGCCGTCGATATGCATGATCGGCGAGCCAAGCGGCGCTTTTTCGTTACAGGGCCACTGAACCGAGCCCATCTTTTCCAGATAGTCGTAGGACACCAGCGCAAAGCTGGGGGTTGTCGCGGCGATCTCGTCCATGATTTCGGAGGGATGGGTGTAGTTCCAGTTCAGGCCCATGGCGTTGGCGAGGTTCTGGGTCACTTCCCAGTCGGCATAGCCGTTGCGCGGCGTCATCACCCGGCGGACGCGGTTGATGCGGCGCTCGGCATTGGTGAAGGTACCGTCCTTTTCGAGGAAGGTCGAGCCTGGCAGGAAGACATGGGCATAGTTGGCGGTTTCGTTGAGGAACAGGTCCTGCACGACGACGCATTCCATCGCGGCGAGGCCCGCCGAAACGTGTTTGGTGTCCGGATCGGACTGCAGGATATCCTCGCCCTGGATGTAAATGCCTTTGAACGAACCGTCGACGGCGGCGTCCAGCATGTTGGGGATGCGCAGGCCCGGCTCGTTGGAAATGGTGACGCCCCAGAGCTTTTCGAAGATATCGCGGGTTGCGTCATCCGAGACGTGGCGATAGCCGGGAAGCTCGTGCGGGAACGAACCCATGTCGCAGGAGCCCTGCACGTTGTTCTGGCCGCGCAACGGGTTCACGCCGACGCCGGGACGGCCGATATTGCCGGTGGCCATGGCAAGGTTGGCGATGCCGATGACCGTCGTCGAGCCCTGGCTGTGTTCGGTGACGCCGAGACCGTAATAGATCGCGCCATTGCCGCCGGTGGCGAACAGGCGGGCGGCGCCCCGGATTTCCTCAGCCGGAACGCCGCAGAGCTTTTCAACGGCTTCGGGGCTGTGATGCGGTTCGGCGACGAAGGCGGCCCAATCCTCGAATTCCGACCAGTCGCAGCGTTCGCGGATGAACTTCTCGTCGAACAGGCCTTCGGTGACGATAACATGGGCGAGCGAGGTGACCAAGGCGACATTGGTGCCGGGAAGCAGCGGCAGGTGATGCGCCGCCTTGATATGCGGTGACGAGACCATGTCGATGCGGCGCGGATCGATCACGATCAGCTTGGCACCCTGGCGCAGGCGCTTCTTGAGGCGCGAGGCGAAGACGGGGTGGCCGTCGGTCGGGTTGGCGCCAATGATGATGACGACGTCGGTGTGTTCGACCGAATCGAAATTCTGCGTGCCGGCCGAGGTGCCGAAGGTGGCGCCGAGGCCGTAGCCGGTCGGTGAATGGCAGACGCGGGCGCAGGTATCGACATTGTTGTTGCCGAAGCCGGCGCGGATCAGCTTCTGGACCAGATAGGTTTCTTCATTGGTGCAGCGCGACGAGGTAATGCCGCCGACCGATTCGCGGCCGTACTGATACTGGATGCGGCGGAATTCGGCTGCGGTATGGGCCAGCGCCTCTTCCCAGCTGACTTCGCGCCAGGGATCCGAAACCTTCTCGCGGATCATCGGGTTGAGGATGCGTTCCTTGTGGGTGGAGTAGCCATAGGCAAAGCGGCCCTTGACGCAGGAATGGCCGCGATTGGCCTGGCCGTCCTTCCACGGCACCATGCGAACCAGTTCCTCGCCGCGCATTTCCGCCTTGAACGAACAGCCGACGCCGCAATAGGCGCAGGTCGTAACGGTGGAATGTTCCGGCTGGCCGATCTCGATCACAGACTTTTCGGTCAGCGTCGCGGTCGGGCAGGCCTGCACGCAGGCGCCGCACGAAACGCATTCCGATTCCAGGAAGTTCTCGTGCATGCCGGGCGAGACGCGGCTGCCGAAGCCACGGCCTTCGATGGTCAGCGCGAACGTGCCCTGTACCTCTTCGCAGGCGCGGACGCAGCGCGAACAGACGATGCACTTGGAAGGGTCGTAGGTGAAATAGGGGTTCGATTCGTCCTTCGGCATCCATTTGGCATTGATGTCGCCATTGTTGCGCGCCTTGACATGGTTGTCGCCCTCATAGCCATAGCGCACATCGCGCAGGCCGACGGCGCCAGCCATGTCCTGCAGTTCGCAGTCACCATTGGCGGCGCAGGTCAGACAGTCGAGCGGGTGGTCGGAGATATAAAGCTCCATCACCCCCTTGCGGATGTCCTTGAGACGTGAGGTCTGCGTGTGAACGCTGATGCCGGGCGCAACCGGCGTGGTGCAGGAGGCGGGCGTGCCGTTGCGTCCGTCTATTTCCACAAGACAGAGGCGGCAGGAGCCGAAGGCATCGACCATGTCGGTGGCGCAGAGTTTCGGCACCTGGATGCCGGCTTCCATCGAGGCGCGCATGATCGAAGTACCCTCCGGCACGGTGATCTCGCGACCATCGATAGTCAGCGTCACCATCTTTTCCGCGCGGGAGGCGGGGGTACCGAAGTCGATTTCAGGAACGAGGGGCATGGAGGGCCTCCTGTGTGGATGTCGTCAGATATGAGTTTGCGGAGTCTAAGACCCCTCCCCAACCCCTCCCCACAAGGGGGAGGGGCTTGACCAGCCGAATTCTCCGCAAAGGGGATGAAAGATTGATGCGGGAAATCGCCGCGGGTTCAGCCCTCCCCCTTGTGGGGAGGGCGGCGAGCAGAGCGAGCGGGAGGGGTCTTTTGCTGAAGATCATTCCGCCGCCTCCACCAAGGGTGCCGGCCTGAAATCGTCCGGGAAATGGTTCATGGCACTGGTCACCGGATAGGGGGTGAAGCCACCGAGGGCGCAGAGCGAGCCGAATTTCATCGTGTTGCAGAGGTCGGCGAGCAGTGCCTTGTTCTTTTCCGGCTCGATCCCTTGCGCAATCTTGTCGGCGGTCTCGACGCCACGCGTCGAGCCGATCCGGCACGGCGTGCACTTGCCGCAGCTTTCGATGGCGCAGAATTCCATCGCAAAACGTGCCTGCTTCAGCATGTCGGCGCTGTCGTCGAAGACGGTGATGCCGGCATGGCCGATCAGGCCGTCCCTGGCTGCGAAGGCCTCGTAGTCGAAGGGTGTGTCGAACAAAGCGCGCGGGAAATAGGCGCCGAGCGGGCCGCCGACCTGCACGGCCTTGACGGGGCGCCCGCTTGCCGTGCCGCCGCCGACCTCATCGACGATCTGGCCGAGCGTCAGGCCGAAGGCGGCTTCATAGAGGCCGCCATGCTTGACGTTGCCGGCGATCTGGATCGGGATGGTGCCGCGCGAACGGCCCATGCCGAAGTCTTTATAGTAGACTGCGCCCTTGTCCATGATCACCGGCACCGAGGCGAGCGAGATGACGTTGTTGATCACCGTCGGACGGTTGAAAAGACCCTTGTGGGCCGGCAGCGGCGGCTTGGCGCGGACGATGCCGCGCTTGCCTTCGAGCGAGTTGAGCAGCGCCGTTTCCTCGCCGCAGACATAGGCGCCGGCGCCGGTGCGGATTTCGATATCGAAGGTACGGCCGGAGCCGAGCACCGAGGGGCCGAGGACGCCGGTCGCGCGAGCGATCTCGACGGCTTTCGTCATCGTCGTTATGGCATGCGGATATTCCGAGCGGATATAGACGAAGCCCTTGGTCGCAAGTGTCGCCAGTCCCGCGATCGCCATGCCCTCGATGACGACGAAGGGATCGCCTTCCATGATCATCCGGTCGGCAAAGGTACCACTGTCGCCCTCGTCGGCGTTGCAGACGATATATTTTCGCTCATCGACAGTATCGAGCACCGTCTTCCATTTGATGCCGGTCGGGAAGCCGGCGCCGCCGCGACCGCGCAGGCCGCTTTCGGTGACCTGGGCGACGACATCGGCGGGCGCCATCGTCAGGGCCTTTTCCAGGCCCTTCAGCCCGTCATGGGCGCGATAGTCGGCAAGGGACAGCGGATCGACGATGCCGCAGCGGGCAAAGGTCAGCCGCGTCTGGCTTTTCAGGAAGGGCAGGTCCTCGGTCTTTCCAAGACAGAGCGGGTGGCTGCCGCCGGTGGCAAGGCCTGCGTCGAGCAGGGAGGCGACATCGGAGGCCTTGACCGGACCATAGGCGACACGGCCGTCCGGTGTCTCGACCTCGACCATCGGCTCCAGCCAGTGCAGGCCGCGCGAACCGTTGCGGACGATCGTCGCATCGATGCCGCGGGTTTCGATTTCACGCGACAGGGCCCGGGCGACACGATCGGCGCCGAGCGCCAGGGCCGCCGCATCCTTGGGGACGAAAATCCGCACGCTCATGCCCGCACCTCCGCGATGAGGTCCTTCACCGCATCCGCATCAAGCCGCCCATGCACCTCGCCGTTCAACATCGCGGCGGGTGCGGTGGAACAGAGCCCCAGACAGTAGACCGGTTCGAGCGTCACGGCCCCATCCAGTGTTGTTTGGTGGAAGTCGATGCCGAGCAGGGCTTTGACCCGTTCCGCCAGAGCATCGCCGCCCATCGACTGACAGGCTTCGGCACGACAGAGCTTCAGCACATGACGGCCGGTCGGGTGATCGCGGTAATCGTGATAGAAGGTGACGACGCCGTGGACCTCGGCGCGCGACAGGTTGAGTTCGCGGGCAATGATCGGCAGGGCTTCCTGCGGCACATAACCGAACTCGGCCTGAATCTCGTGCAGGATCGGCAGAAGCGGGCCTTCGAGCGCCTTCATCTCGCTGACGATCGAGAGCGTCCGCTCGCCGATATCCCGGCTTGATATATGCAGGTTCAACGTTCAGACCTCCCGAACTGAAATGAACAATATAGCGTCATGCTCGCCGTCCGAGGTCATCCGCCACTCGAGAGCTTCGGATCGTCTCGTTTCATCCCTTGCGGGATAAACACGGCATTTTTGCATTCCACGCGTTATTAAACAGCGTGTCAGCACTGCGTTTGACGGTCAATACGCGTCTTTCGTTGGGTGATAGGAATTTTCTATCAATAGGCGGGAATCTCGCCAAGAATACGGGCTTCGTGCAAAAGCGCCGAGACGAGCGGTGTGAAGGGTTCGCGGTGCGTGGCCACCAGGCCGACGGTGTGGCGGGCATCGGGCTCGATGATCGGGATGAGGCGAATATCCTCGTAAAAACCGAATGATTTCCCGACGTTATAGGGCATGATGCTGGCCCAGTGGCCAGTGCGCACATGGGAAAACAGCACGATCATGGAATTGGATTCCAGCGTCGGGGACACACTGACGCCGGCTTCGGAAAAGTGCTGATTGATGATCCGTCGGTTCTGCATGTCGGCGGTCAATAGACAAAGCCGAATGCCGGCGATTTCCTTCCAGGTCACGGTTTCGCGATCCGACAGCGGACTGCCGGCTGCGGTGACGAGATGGTAGCGTTCCACCTGCAACGGCACGCTGGTGACCCGCCCGAGCGGTTCGTTTTCCAGATAGGTGAGGCCGGCGTCTATTTCGAGGTTTTCCAGAAGACCGAGGATTTTGAGGGATGTGGTGGAGAGCACGGAAAAGGTGACGTTGGGATGCTTTTCCTGGAACGGGCCGGTGATACGCGGCACCATGGCGAGCGTGGTCGGCACGGCGGCGAGCCGGATATGGCCGACAAGGCCGCGCCGCGCAGCCCGCATTTCCTCATGCAGGGTGCGCGAATCGCTGACGATGCGGCGGGCCCATTCCAGCACGCGCTGGCCTTCCGGGGTCAGGCTCTGGTAGCGCGAGCCGCGATTGACGAGCATGACGCCAAGCTGCTCTTCCAACTGCTTGATGGCGGCTGAAAGTGTCGGCTGGGTTATGCCGCAGAGATCGGCCGCCCGCCCGAAATGCCGTTCCTGGGCGAGCGCGATGAAGAATTCCAGCTTGTCGATCATGCGCCACCCCTCCCGAACGCGATGCCGTGTGTGGTCAGCAGATCAGCTGTCCGCCGTTCACTTCCAGCACCTGGCCGGTGATGTAGCCGGAGAGCGTATGCGACGCGAGGAACAAATAGGCCGGCGCGCAATCCTCCGCCGTGCCCAACCGCTGCAGCGGGATCGTCTTGCGCGTCGCCTCGAGCTTTTCGGCCGAGGAGTAGCGGTCGTGGAAATCAGTGGTGATCGTGCCCGGCGATACGCAATTGACGCGGATGCTCTCCGGCGCCAGTTCACGGGCAAGCGCCTTGGAATAGGTGGAGACGAAGGCCTTGGTCGCCGAATAGATCGACGAGCCGGCGCTGCCGCCGGTCAGCGCCGAAATGGACACGGTGTTGATGATCGCCGGGTTCGTGCCACGGCGCAGCAGCGGCAGGAGCGCGCGGGTTGTCTGGACGACGGCGGTCTGGTTGAGTTGCACGACGCTCTCATATTGCGCGTCCGTCAGATCGCCGGCCAGGAATCGTCCGACCATCGTGCCGGCATTGTTGACCAGCACGTCGATCGACCGGAACCGCTTGCCAATGCTCTCCGCCAGCAGATCGACGCCGCCGGCCATCGAGAAATCCGCGTAGGACAGATAGGCGCGGCCATCGACAAGCGCGGAATCGAGGAAGTCCGGTAGCGGCTCGCGCGCGATGCGTCCGCCATGCAGATAGACGGTGGCGCCGCAATCGAGAAACTGACGGGCGACTTCAAGGCCGATGCCGCGACCGGCGCCGGTGACGACCACGTTGATATCTTTGAACAGAGATGGATGAAACATCGGAAATCCTCCCAAGCGACCGACAGGCTGTCGCATCGCGACCAGAATTGCAAACGCAGCCGATCGTCCTTTTACCCGCAAGGTTCATTTTCAAATGGCGCGTTGCGTTTATGAAATTGCACTGCTTTCGTTTTTGCATATTATGAAGAAAAACGAAAACAGCGGGAGTGATATTGATGTATCTGACGGGCCGACAGTCCGAAATTCTGGAACTGGCCAAGACGGAAGGCCGTGTCCTCGTCGATGAACTTGCCGTGCGCTTCTCCGTGACGCCGCAGACTATCCGCAAGGATCTCAACGATTTGTGCGACGGGCGGGTGCTGACGCGTATCCATGGCGGCGCCATTTTCCCGCGCGGAAACGAAAATGTGAAATACGAAGCGCGTCGCTCGATCGCGGCACTCGAGAAGCAGGCAATCGGCCAGGCGGCGGCGGCCATGATCCCGAACAATTCGTCGCTGTTCATCAATATCGGTACAACGACGGAAGCCGTCGGCGAAGCGTTGCTCGATCATGCGGAATTGATGGTGATCACCAATAACATCAATGTTGCCAATCGTTTACGTGTTTTTCCCTCCATCGAGGTGGTCATTGCCGGCGGTGTCGTGCGTGGCGCCGATGGCGGTATCGTCGGCGAGGCGGCGGTCGATTTCATCCGTCAGTTCAAGGTGGATTATGCCGTTATCGGCGCCTCGGCGATCGACCATGACGGCGCGCTCCTGGATTTCGATTATCGCGAAGTGAAAGTGGCGCAGGCGATCATCGCCAATGCCCGTCATGTCATTCTGGTTTCCGATTCGACCAAGTTCGAACGAACAGCGCCTGTTCGCATCGGCCATATCACCCAGGTTCATACCTTCATTACCGATACCTGTCCCGTGGAAAACGTGCGTTCGATCTGCCAGGAACAGGATGTCCGTCTGATCGAAACCTCCGCCTGAAGGTCAATTTCAGGCGCTGCTGATTTTCTAAAAACATTCGTTTGACATTCGCAAGTTATTCGCTTTAATTATTTTTGCTTTCGCAAATGCTCAAAATTGTGCAATGCGAAAAGCGGGGAGGGAAAGCAGTGCCTGCGCAGGATGTACTCGACATTTTCGTGATTGGCGGCGGCATCAATGGCTGCGGGATCGCAAGGGATGCGGTTGGCCGTGGCTATTCGGTCGCACTCGCGGAAATGGACGATTTCGCCTCCGGCACATCCTCGCGCGCCACCAAGCTGATCCACGGCGGCCTGCGCTATCTCGAGCATTATGAGTTTCGTCTCGTGCGGGAATCACTCATGGAGCGCGAAGTGCTCTGGGCGATGGCGCCGCATATCATCTGGCCGATGCGCTTCGTTCTGCCGTTCCACAAGGGTGGCATCCGCCCGGCCTGGCTGATCCGGCTCGGCCTCTTTCTTTATGACCATATCGGCGGACGCAAGCTGTTGCCGGCGACCCGCACGCTCGACATGCGCAGCGATCCGGCCGCCAAGCCGCTGAAGGCGCTGTTCACCAAGGCTTTCGAATATTCGGATGGCTGGGTCGATGACGCCCGCCTCGTCGTCCTCAATGCCAAGGATGCAGCGCTCAAGGGCGCTGATATCATGACCCGCAGCCGGGTCATGTCGGCTGAGCGCGAGGGTTCCGTCTGGGTGATCAAGGTCGAGGACACGGCGACCGGCGTCGTCAGCACGTTCAAGTCCCGCATGCTCGTCAATGCCGCCGGTCCCTGGGTCGATGTCGTCCTGTCGAAGGCCGTGCGCAAGAACAATGTCCATAATGTCCGCCTGGTTCAGGGCAGCCATATCGTCGTGAAGAAGAAGTTCGATGATGCGCGTGCCTATTTCTTCCAGAACCCGGACAACCGCATCATCTTCGCGATCCCGTATGAGACCGATTTCACGCTGATCGGCACGACCGACAACGATTTTATCGGCGACCCGAAGGATATCCGGATCACCGAGGGCGAGATCAACTATCTCTGCAATGCGGCGAGCGAGTATTTCTCCGAACCCGTCAAGCCGTCGGATGTCGTCTGGACCTATTCCGGCGTGCGGCCGCTGTTCGACGACGGCGCCTCCAAGGCGCAGGAGGCGACGCGGGATTACGTCCTGAAGATCGATGGTGGGCAAGGCGAGGCGCCGCTGCTCAATGTCTTCGGCGGCAAGCTGACCACCTATCGCCGGCTGGGCGAGCATGCGCTGGAAAAGATCGCCGATGCGATCGGCGCCAAGGGGCGTCCATGGACGGCTGGAAGCGTGCTGCCGGGCGGCGATTTCGCGCCGACGGCCTATGAATCCGAAGTCGCGAAGCTTTCCAGCCGCTATCCGTTCCTGGCAGCGCGCCATGCGCGGCGGCTGGTGCGGCTCTACGGTACATTGGCAGCGAACCTGCTCGGCAGTGCCGGCAAGATTGAGGATCTCGGACGCCTTTTCGGCGCCGATCTCTACGAAGTCGAAGTACAGTGGCTGGTCGCCCAGGAATGGGCAAGGCGCGCCGAGGACGTGCTTTGGCGCCGGACCAAGCTCGGTTTGAAATTGACCCAGGCGGAAGCCGCCGGGTTGGAGGAATACATGCGGGAGACTGTCCGCAGCGTTGCCTGAGGGCGGCGCCTCGATGGCGCTGCCGACGGCTGGGAGGAAGCCTGAGAAATGCTTGAACTGAAAAACATAACCAAGGTCGCGGGGGCGGATATACATATCCATCCGACGAACCTTGTGCTGGAGCGGGGCTCGCTCAATGTGCTGCTGGGCCCGACGCTCTCCGGCAAGACGTCGCTGATGCGGCTGATGGCAGGCCTCGACAAGCCGACGACGGGCACGATCACCTTCGACGGCAAGGACGTGACCGGCGTGCGCGTCCAGGATCGCTCCGTCGCCATGGTTTACCAGCAGTTCATCAATTATCCGGCGATGACGGTCTATGAGAACATCGCATCGCCGATGCGGATTTCCGGCAAGGACGAGGCGACGATCGACCGCGAGGTTCGCAAAGCGGCCGAACTGATGAAGCTGACGCCCTATCTGGAGCGCACGCCGCTCAATCTCTCCGGCGGCCAGCAGCAGCGCACGGCGCTTGCCCGCGCCATCGTCAAGAATGCCAGCCTCGTCCTGCTCGACGAGCCGCTCGCCAACCTCGACTACAAGCTGCGCGAGGAACTGCGCGAGGAATTGCCGAAGCTGTTTGCAGCCTCCGGCTCGATCTTCGTCTATGCGACGACGGAACCGCAGGAAGCGCTGTTGCTCGGCGGCAATACGGCGACGTTGAACGAGGGACGCATCAGTCAGTTCGGCCCGACCATCGGGGTCTATCGCAAGCCGACAGACATCGTCACGGCCAGGACTTTCGCCGATCCGCCGCTCAACACGATCGAGTTGACCAAGGCCGGCAGCGTCTTCGAGCGCCAGGGCATCACCGTACTGCCGGTGCCGGAGCATCTGGCTCGCATCGCCGATGGGCCTTACACGGTCGCTTTCCATCCACATCACCTCTCGCTGGAGCGCCCGCACGCCACGGCTGCACCTCTCAAGGCGAAGATCATCATTTCGGAAATCGCCGGCTCGGAAAGCTTCATCCATGTCGATTGCGCCGGCTCGCGTTGGGTCATGCTGGAGCACGGCATCCACGACATCGAGCCGGACACGGCGATCGAGCTTTTCGTCGACACCCGCCACCTGATGGCCTTCGGCGCCGATGGGCGTGCGATCGTCGGCTCAACCGGTCGGGGAGCGTGAGGAGAACATCATGGCACGCATCAATCTCGATCATATCCGCCACGCCTACGGCCCCAACCCGAGCAAGCCCTCGGACTATTCGCTGAAGGAAGTTCACCACGAGTGGAACGATGGCGGCGCCTATGCGCTGCTCGGTCCGTCCGGCTGCGGCAAGACCACGCTGCTTAACATCATCTCGGGCCTGCTTCAGCCGTCGGAAGGCAAGATCCTGTTCGACGGCAAGGACGTCACCAATCTGTCGACGCAGGACCGCAACATCGCGCAGGTGTTCCAGTTCCCGGTCATCTACGATACGATGACGGTCTACGACAACCTGGCCTTCCCGCTGCGCAACCGTCGCGTTCCGGAGAGGGAAGTCGATCGCCGCGTCACCGAAATCCTCGAAATGATCGGCTTGTCCGACCGGGCGCGGAAGAAGGCGCAAGGATTGACCGCCGACCAGAAGCAGAAGATCTCGCTCGGCCGTGGTCTCGTTCGCTCCGACGTCAGCGCCATCCTGTTCGACGAGCCGCTGACGGTTATCGACCCGCACATGAAATGGGTGCTGCGCTCGCAGTTGAAGCGGCTGCACAAGCAGTTCGGCTTTACCATGGTCTACGTTACCCATGACCAGACCGAAGCGCTCACTTTCGCCGACAAGGTCGTCGTCATGTATGACGGCGAGATCGTCCAGATCGGCACGCCGGCCGAGCTTTTCGAGCGTCCGAAGCATACATTCGTCGGCTATTTTATCGGCTCCCCGGGCATGAACGTGCTGCCGGCGAAGATCGATGGCTCGTCCGTCGATCTCGACGGCCAGAAGGTCGATCTCTCCTTCGCACCGAAGATCGCCGCCGGCGCCAAGACCGAACTCGGCATTCGCCCTGAATTCGTTCGGCTCGGCCGCGAGGGCATGCCGGTAACGATCTCCAAGGTCGAGGATATCGGCCGCCAGAAGATCGTTCGCGCTTCCTTCGCCAACCGACCGATCGCCATCGTCGTTCACGAGGACGGTGAAATTCCCTCGGAACCGAAGATCACCTTCGATCCCAATGCCATCAATATCTACGCCGATTCATGGCGTGTGGCTGATTCATCACTGGTAGGGGGGGAGGCCTGATCATGGAAAAGACCTGGAACAACAAGGCCTGGTTCATGGTCCTGCCGGTACTGGTGCTGGTCGCCTTCTCGGCGGTCATTCCGCTGATGACGGTGGTCAACTATTCGGTTCAGGACACGTTCGGCAACAACCAGTTCTTCTGGAACGGGGTCGGCTGGTTTTCCGACGTCCTGGATTCCGATCGGTTCTGGGAGGCGCTTGGGCGCAACCTGCTCTTTTCGGCGATCATCCTGGCGCTGGAAATTCCGCTGGGCATCCTGATCGCGCTCAACATGCCGAAAAAGGGTTTTGGCGTGCCCGTCTGCCTCGTGCTGATGTCGCTGCCGCTGCTCATTCCGTGGAACGTCGTCGGCACGATCTGGCAGGTCTTCGGCCGTGTCGATATCGGTCTGCTCGGTTATACGCTGGCGGCGCTCGGCATTCCCTACAATTACGTCAACAACGTCTTCGACGCCTGGCTGACGCTGATCGTCATGGACGTCTGGCACTGGACGAGCCTCGTCGTGCTGCTGTGCTATGCCGGTCTCGTCTCGATCCCCGATGCCTACTACCAGGCAGCCAAGATCGATGGCGCCTCGCGCTGGGCCGTGTTCCGCTACATCCAGCTTCCGAAGATGAAGCGCGTGCTGCTCATCGCCTTCCTGCTGCGCTTCATGGACAGTTTCATGATCTATACCGAGCCCTTCGTCATCACCGGCGGCGGTCCCGGCAACTCGACCACGTTCCTGTCGATCGATCTCGTCAAGATGGCGATCGGCCAGTTCGACCTCGGGCCGGCCGCAGCCATGTCCCTCATCTACTTCCTGATCATCCTGTTGCTCTCATGGATATTCTATACCGTGATGACCAACAGCGATGCGCAGAACTGACGGCCGGAGGGAGGAAAAACAATGACCACCGCGACCCAAACGTCCGACCGTAGCCTCTCCTGGCTGGTGCCGACGCTCTACATCATCTTCCTGCTCTTGCCGATCTACTGGCTCGTCAACATGAGCTTCAAGACCAATACCGAGATCACCGGCGCATTCTCGCTCTATCCGCATGCGCCGACCCTTCGCAACTATGCGGTGATCTTTACCGATCCGTCCTGGTACAAGGGCTATATCAACTCGATCATCTATGTGGTGATGAACACGGTCATCTCGGTTTCAGTGGCGCTGCCGGCGGCCTATGCCTTCTCGCGATACCGTTTCCTCGGGGACAAGCATCTGTTCTTCTGGCTGCTGACCAACCGCATGGCGCCGCCGGCCGTTTTCGCGCTGCCCTTCTTCCAGCTCTATTCAGCCTTCGGCTTGATCGATACGCATATCGCCGTTGCCTTGGCGCACTGCCTGTTCAACGTGCCGTTGGCGGTCTGGATTCTCGAAGGCTTCATGTCCGGCGTGCCGAAGGAGATCGACGAAACCGCCTATATCGACGGCTATTCGTTCCCGCGCTTCTTCCTGCGGATCTATATCCCGCTCATTGCCTCCGGCATCGGTGTCGCTGCATTCTTCTGCTTCATGTTCTCCTGGGTCGAACTCCTGATCGCCCGCACGCTGACGACGACCGACGCCAAGCCGATCGCCGCCATCATGACGCGCACGGTCTCTGCTTCGGGCATGGACTGGGGCGTGCTGGCCGCGGCCGGTGTGCTGACCATCATTCCGGGCGCCATCGTCATCTATTTCGTTCGCAATTACATCGCCAAGGGCTTTGCCCTTGGCCGGGTCTGAGGGGGAGGGTCTCATGGCTGCTGTCATTCAACGCACCAATCGCTGGCCTCTGGCCCTGGCCATCGTCCTTATCGTCTATGCAGCCGTTGTCGGCCTGCTTGTCCTGTCCCTGCCGCTCAAGGACGGGGTGCGCGACTGGTTCGCCCCGCTGATCCCCGGCGGCTGGATGGCCTGGTCTTTTCCCGGCGCCATGTTCTTTCTGACGATCTTCCTGCTGCTGTCGCTGATGGCGGTCTGGGAATATGCCAGCCCGGGCGGCAATCCGCGTGTCGGCATCCTGCGCTTCGAGACGACGCGGGGAGACCGGCTGTTCGTCTCGCTGCTCGGCAGCGCCTTCATTCATCTCGCATGGCTGGGACTTGTCGGTCCCAACGTGTGGTGGGCTCTTGCTCTTTCCGTCGTGTACGCCATCGGGGTGTTCAAGCTGGTCTGAGACAAGATTACGAAACGGACAGCCAGGGAGGAACCGGGCCGTCCGACACTGCAATCGCAAAACCTTTAAGGGAGGACACCTATGCGACGGCATCTTCTAACAACGACAGCAGTCATGCTTCTGGCCTTTACCGGCTCCGCATTCGCCGGCATGGACGAGGCGAAACAGTTCCTCGACAAGGAAGTCGGCGACCTGTCGGCGCTCGACCGCGCCGGCCAGGAAGCGGAAATGCAATGGTTCATCGATGCGGCCAAGCCGTTCGCCGGCATGGACATCAAGGTGGTTTCCGAAACCATCACCACGCACGAATATGAATCCAAGGTTCTGGCGCCTGCCTTCACCGCCATCACCGGCATCAAGATCACCCACGACCTGATCGGCGAAGGCGACGTCGTCGAGAAGCTGCAGACACAGATGCAGTCGGGTGAAAACGTCTATGATGCCTATGTCAACGATAGCGACCTGATCGGCACCCATTGGCGCTACCAGCAGGCCCGTTCGCTGACCAAGTGGATGGAAAACGAAGGCAAGGACGTGACCAATCCCGGTCTCGATCTCGCCGACTTCATCGGAACGAAGTTCACCACTGCTCCGGACGGCGACCTCTATCAGCTGCCCGACCAGCAGTTCGCGAACCTCTATTGGTTCCGCTACGACTGGTTCAACGACGAGAAGAACAAGGCGGACTTCAAGGCGAAGTACGGCTACGACCTCGGCGTTCCCGTCAACTGGTCGGCTTATGAAGACATCGCCGAATTCTTCACCGGTCGCGAAATCGACGGCAAGAAGGTCTATGGTCACATGGACTACGGCAAGAAAGACCCGTCGCTCGGCTGGCGCTTCACCGACGCCTGGCTGTCGATGGCCGGTAACGGCGACAAGGGACTGCCGAACGGTCTTCCGGTCGACGAATGGGGCATCAAGGTCAACGAGAAGTCCCAGCCGGTCGGTTCTTGCGTTGCCCGCGGCGGCGACACCAACGGTCCGGCTTCCGTATACGCCATCCAGAAATATCTCGACTGGTTGAAGGCCTATGCACCGGCCGCTGCCCAGGGCATGACCTTCGGCGAAGCCGGCCCGGTTCCGGCCCAGGGTGAAGTCGCCCAGCAGATGTTCACCTATACGGCGTTCACGGCCGACTTCGTCAAGGAAGGCCTGCCGGTCGTCAATGCGGACGGTACGCCGAAGTGGCGCTTTGCTCCGTCGCCGCACGGCGTCTACTGGAAGGACGGCATGAAGCTCGGCTATCAGGACGTCGGCTCCTGGACGCTGCTCAAGTCCACGCCGGACGACCGCGCCAAGGCCGCGTGGCTCTACGCGCAGTTCGTCACCTCCAAGACTGTCGACGTCAAGAAGGCCCATGTCGGCCTGACGCTGATCCGCGAATCGACGGTCCAGCACCCGAGCTTCACGGAACGTGCGCCGAAGCTCGGCGGTCTGATCGAGTTCTACCGTTCGCCGGCCCGCGTCCAGTGGTCGCCGACCGGCACGAACATCCCGGACTATCCGAAGCTGGCCCAGCTATGGTGGCAGGCAATCGGTGACGCTTCCTCGGGTGCAAAGTCCGCCCAGGAAGCCATGGATTCGCTGTGCGCCGAGCAGGAGAAGGTTCTGCAGCGTCTGGAAAAAGCCGGTATCCAGGGTGAAATGGGTCCGAAGCTCGCCGAGGAACATGACTTGGCCTACTGGAACGCGGAAGCCGTCAAGGCCGGCAACCTCGCTCCGCAGCTGAAGATCGAGAACGAAAAAGAAAAGCCGCAGACCGTCAACTACGACGAACTGGTCAAGAGCTGGCAGAAGTAAGCCGGTACTTGCATCAAGCGACAATAGAGCCGCCCGGGTCACTCCGGGCGGTTTTTTGTCGGAAGGCCGGAAGCCGCTGAACCGTTCATGGGAACCATTCACAAAGCGCTCCGTTTCCTTTTCAAGGAAAGGAGACCACCATGTCTGTCAAGGATGTCGTCACATCGCTGCTCACCGAGGTCAAAGGCCCCGACACAGCCAGAACCCGGAAAGAGCCAGCCGCGGGCGTCGATGACGGCAGTCTTGCTGCCGGGAAGACACCAAAGCCCAACGAGCCCGATCCGGAGCAGGTGCAATATCCCGGCTATTTCAAGGATGGTGGAAGCCTATAGGTCCAGGTTGAGTTCAGTGCTCTTGGGCAGGTTAAAGCGGCATATTCCAAATCATTCCCGAAATGAAAAAACCACCGATTTTCATCGGTGGCTCAGTTGTACCAGTTCCAGGATAAGCAGGCCTTTACAGCCCGGTGCCGCCCTTTAACTCGTTGACGACGGTGCGGATAATGATCTTGATATCCAGCAAAAGAGAAAAATTTCGGACATATTCGACATCGCAGACGATACGGCGGATCGCCATCCAGCGATGACCCGTCGGGCCACGCAGGCCGCGCGCCTGGGCGAGGCCGGTTATGCCCGGGCGCATCAGGTGGCGGTACTCGTAACCCTGAACGAGATCGGAATAGGTGCGGCCGGCCGCCAACATATCCGGAACGTGCGGGCGCGGACCAACCAGCGACATGTCGCCGATCAGGACGTTCAACAGTTGCGGCAGCTCATCGAGATTGGTCTTGCGCAGGATGCGGCCGAGTGGAGTGATGCGCGGGTCGTTGTCGATCGTCTGGCGTACACCGCTGTTGTCGCAGAGATCGGTATACATCGAGCGGAACTTCAGGATTTCGAACGGGGTCTCGTTGATACCCGTGCGCAGCTGCCGGAAGAAGACCGGACCCTTGCTTTCCAGCTTGATGAGAATGGCGACCAGAAGCATGAGCGGCGAAAGAACGAGCAGGCCGAGGAATGAGCCGAAAATGTCCATGCCGCGCTTGGCAGCCAGTTGAGCGGGCATGTCCGGGGCGTTGGCCGGATTGATGTAAAAATTCGTTTCGTCAGCACGCCGATCATTGTTCTGAACCGGCAGTCTGGCGGAAAGTGTTCTGCTCAGCCTGCTATCTTCTACAGCGACAGCGGCCGATTGCTGCAATATCATTTTTTCTGTCATGGCGTTTGTTACTCCTGGCACTTTTGACAGACAGCGTGACCCTTTCTGGTCCTGCTGAAAAATTTGTTTGTACAAGAACCGGTCGGTTTTTTATTTTGAGCGGAAATGCTTCCTATAACAGGCAGGATTTCTGCTTTCGGTATCCCCGTGGAATGCTTCGTCCCTGAAATCTATTTTTCCGAAAAAGCGTTATTTGATCTTTTAATCATTTATTAAATATGATCGACTTTGACAAGCCACCGCAATCGCAAACTTGTACCTTGTGGTTAATTTGCGCCGCTCCAAAATGGCTCATTTTTGGGTGAATGCCCTTATTCTGCAATGATATGCGGCAAGACGCCCATCTGTTACGCGGTGCGGCATAATCTTGGTCCGACCACCTGCCGGCTTGAAATTTTCATGACAGAAAATATTGGCCTATTCTGCCGGTTCGGTGAGTGGCAGGCCCTGTGAGCCTTCGCCGGCCATCATGCCATCGATCATCGGCACGCCGTTGCTGTCGGTCAGCGGAAACCATCGTTCGCGGTCGAAGTAGATAGTCCCCGGGCTTGCCTTGCCCGCCTTGCTGATCTGGTTGGCAAGGAAGTTGTAGCGCGGGGTTTCGCCGAATTCCCGCTTGAACTGGATGCGGCTGCCGAAATTGCGGATGTCGAAGGCTTCCAGCCGATGGATCTTGCCGAGGATTTCACCCGGATTTCCCCAACGGACCTGGCGCAGGAAGATATTGGCCGCGTTGCCAGCGAGATCGGCGACCTTGATCGCATCGTTCGAATTCTCGATGTTCAACTTGACGCGGAAGGACGTGACGCGGTTTTCGCCATCACCCTTGATGAAGATGAAGACCGAGGACTGGACCTGATCGTCCGCGCCTCTCGGCGGCAGATCGACCGTGGAGGAGCATTCCCACTTGTCCTTGCTGGCGTCGCTGATCGTCCAGTCGAGATCGCTGAAGCCGCCTTCTTTCACCTTTTCGCACAATGTCCTGGGATCGCTCTGGATCAGGCGCAGAAAATGCTGCTTCGGCGCATTGAAATCCGCGAAGGCATAGGTTGGCAGAACCATCTTCGCCGCAGGCAGACGAACACCCTTGCTTGTCTTGACCGTGACTGTTTTGGCGACGGGCTCTTCCTTCGGCAGCAGATCCTGATAGCCGAGGGAGGTCAGGAGGAGGTCGAGATTGCGATGGCGATTGGCAAGCAGCACTGTTGCCAGGATCCCGATGAAGACCAGGGCAAGGGTGATGATGAAGAACAGCCTGCCGGATCGACGGTTGCGCGCCCCTGTCATGCCAGAATCCGAATTCCGTCGGTCTTACGCTTAACGTCCTGACATGCTTTGGCCATCCGTTGCTCTCGATCCCGCACCACCATTCTGGCGTATTTTACAGGCGGGACTATGGACGTCTGTCAGCCGTTTGCCGATCCCTGTAGGCGGAGAAAATCACATGAACGACAAGCAGCGGCCACAACAGGCATAAAACCAGCCCGAGAACACGCATCCCATCCCACACACCACCCGCAGCTTCGCCCTCGCGATAGGTATTGTCGAGAAAGAACAGGCATATCAAGGTATAAATCGAAAGAAGCCATGCCATGTGCGGATGCCGAAATTCAGAAGAGGAGAAGACAAACTCGGATACACGCAGTTTCCACCGTGGCATCATGGCTGAGAGGGCATTGCTGTTCTCTGGCCAACTGGCGAAAACACCACGACAAACGCTGACTGCACCATCGCACGATTCGAGCGCGTCGCACAATCTGCCTGCACCCGAGCCCGGCCGTCCGCTTCAGCTTCCCTCGTCGGGAATATTCAGCACATGGCCGCAGGCCTTGCAGTGCACGGCGTCGGTCTCGTGGCGCTGCAGGCCGCATTGCGGGCAGGGGAAGACGACCTTGTGCGGACGCACGATTGCCTGCGCCAGCCGTACGAACAGCGAGATGCCGAAGATCATCGTGACGATCGAGGTCAGCTTGCCGAGCGCGCCGGGCAAGGTGATGTCGCCAAATCCGGTCGTGGTCACGGTGGCGACGGTGAAATAGAGCGCGTCGATAAAGCCGTCGATGCCGGCCTCATGATAGAAGAACGTCGTGTAGACGAAGCCCGTGACGAGGAAGAGGAAGGTGAGGAAGTTGACGCAAGCGCGGATGACATCTTCCCACTCACCGCAGCCGGCCCGCTTGACCAAAAGCGTGAAGACCTTGCTCTGGCTGAGCGACCAGATGCGAAACGCGCGCAGGAAGGCAAAATTCGAGAAGGTCGTGGGAAACAGCAGTGTCGCCAGGATGGCGATATCGACCCAGGTCATCGGCCGCGTCAGCCAGCGCATGAAGCTGTTGGTGAGCAGCGCGCGTGCTGCGAGCTCGAAGGCAATCAGCGCTGCAATGACATAGTCGACGATAAGATAGGTCCTGCCACCGCTGAAATAGGGCCCAAGCAGGAAGAAGATGATGATGGCGAGATCGACCAGCGCCATGACGACCTGGAAGCGGACAGCCCGTGGGCCGGTTCCGAGATAGAGCACACGCAGCCGCGAACGAAGCCTGTCCAGTGTCGTTGGGGCGGGCTCGATTGTCTCGCGGTGATTGGCCATGGCAGGGAAATAGGCTGATCTCTCAAAGCGTTCAAGGGCGATGGCGCCGATCATTGTGTGGTGCGCCCGGTGCTAAAGTCAAAGCCCCGCAATGTGCGGGACTCTGGGCGTAAGGTTGGCGTATCGAGATCGCTTTAGGCGGCGGCGAAGCGGTAGCCGGTTCCCTTGCGCTCGGCATAGCCGATGCCGGGATAGGTCCAGTGATAACCGAGCAGCTTGATGCGGTCGGTCGCGGCGCGGTCCATCAATGCCTGGCGGTTGCGGATCGCCACGTCCTGCTGAGTGTCGAAGCCGAATTTCCAGCCGGGATGTTCGAATGAGACGATCCGGTTGGTGGCGGCATCGGCAGAGATGATCAGGCCATCGCCACCGGCAAGCTCCAGCGAGATATGGCCCGGCGTATGGCCGGCGGTATCGAGCACGCGTATGCCGGTGACGATGTCGTCGCCGTCCTTGACCAGCTTGACCCGATCCTTGACCGCGAACAGGTCACGCTGGGCGCCGCGGGCAAAGTCGTGCAGTGTCTTCGGCATCTTCGTTTCGAAATCGGGGTCGATCCAGAAAGCCCATTCCTTCTCGGAGACGAAATATTCGGCGTTGGGAAAACGCAACTTGCCGGCCTCCGTCAGCGTGCCGCCGGTATGGTCCGGATGGGCATGGGTGAAGACGACCTTGGTGACATCGGCGGGGTCGATGCCGGTCATGTCGAAATTCGTGCCGAACGTGCCGGCGGTCGCCTGGAAGTTCGTGCCCGAACCGACATCAACGACGATGATGTCCTTGGCCGTGCGGATGACCGGGATATTGGACGGTGCCTGGGCGCTGTCGGCATTGCCGCCGAGGCGTTTCAGAATGTCGACCCGCTCCGCCGGGGAAGCTTCCGGCATGATGATATCGGCCGGCAGGGTGATGTAGCCGTCGCTGAGGACGGTGATGTCGAAATCGCCCTGTGCGATGCGGTGAGTTTCGGTGGCAAACATGGTCTTCGGCCAGAACGGGAGGGTTGCGATGGCGCCGCCAAGAGCAAGGAATCGGCGGCGGGCGGGATCGATTTCAGTGGATGTATCGAGTGCGGCGAGTGTGCGGGCCATGGTCGTGCTCCAGTGCGGATCGGGTTGAAGAGAATGGGAGGAGGCCGGCGCCGCCTGTGAAGCGGCGCCGGATAGCCGGTGTCTCAGGACCGTGCGAACTCGAGCAGGTCGGCGTTCAGCTGCTGTTTGTGCGTGTCGGTGATGCCGTGCGGGGCGCCGGCATAGACCTTGAGGATGGCGTGCGGCACCAGTTTCTTGGATGAACGGGCGGCGGCATCGATCGGCACGATCTGGTCGTCGTCGCCATGGATGATGAGTGTCGGCACATCGAACTTCTTCAGGTCCTCGGTAAAGTCGGACTGCGAGAAGGCGACGACCGAGTCATAGGTGTTCTTATGGCCGCCCATCATGCCCTGCAGCCAGAAGCTGTCGATCATGCCCTGCGAGGCGACGGCGCCCGGCCGGTTGAAGCCGAAGAAGGGGCCGGATGCGATGTCGCGGTAGAGCTTGGAGCGATCGACGATGCTGGCGGCCTGGATGCCGTCGAACACGTCCTTCGGCAGACCGAGCGGGTTGGCTTCGGTCTTGACCATCAGCGGCGGCACGGCGGAGATAAGGCCCAGCTTGGCGATCCGGCTGGTGCCATGGCGGCCGACATAGCGGGTGATTTCGCCGCCGCCGGTGGAGAAGCCGGCCAAGAAGATGTCCTTCAGATCCAGCTGCTCGATCAGGTCGGACAGGTCGTCGGCATAGTGATCCATGTCGTTGCCATCCCAGGGCTGCGATGAGCGGCCATGGCCGCGGCGGTCATGAGTGATGACGCGGAAGCCGTTCAGGGCAAGGTGGAAGGCCTGGGCTTCCCAGCTGTCGGCAGACAGCGGCCAGCCATGGCTGAGGATGACAACCTTGCCATCCTTCGGACCCCAGTCCTTGTAGTAGATTTCGACGCCGTCGCGGGTGATGATCTTGCTGCCCATGGTCCTGTTCCCCTCGTTGCTGTTGGCTGCGGTGGTGGAGTTGGCTGCTACGGCTGCGGCCGGAAGGCCTGCGAGACCGGTGATACCGGCTGCTCCGAAGAGGACGCTGCGGCGGGAGAGGATGGCGCTTTCGGTGGAGGCGATGATGGTCATTGTCGTGTTCCCTTGTTCTATCCGGTTGTTTTTCCTCGATGGGCGGCTCCGTCTCGGTCAATCCGTTTCCGCCGCCCGTCTTGTTGCTTTGATACCAAGCGGGGCCTAAACTCGGGATTGGCGAAACTGACATTAAGCGGGACGGAACTGACAAATGGCTCTCGGTGAACCAGCGGAGATCGGAATTGTCGTCTATCCGGAGGCGCAGCGTGCCGCGATCCACGGGCTGACCGACCTGTTCCATGTCGCCAACCTGATGAGCGAGGAGCAGGGCGGTCGTGCACCGGCGCGCATCCGCGTCAGCCACTGGCAGCTCTCGGTTGATGGGACATCCGTGGAAAAGGCATTCGACAGCCATCCGGGCCTGCCGGAGCGGGGCCTGATCGCGCTGATCCTGCCGCCGAGCCTCACCAACCTGCCGGTCGGCGAGCGCATGGCTGCTTTTCCAGGGTGGATCAAGGCGCAGCACCGAGCCGGCACGACGATCTGCTCGATCTGCGGCGGCGCCTATCTGATGGCGGAATCAGGCCTGCTCGAGGGGCGGCTGGCGACCACCCACTGGACGCATTCGGAGCAGATTTCCGGCAAGTTTCCCGGTATCAAGGTTGATGTCAGCAAGCTGATCATCGACGATGGCGATATCATCACGGCGGGTGCGATGATGGCCTGGATCGATCTGGGGCTAAAGCTCGTCGCGCGCTTCATGAGCCCCAGCATCCAGCTGGCGACGGCGCGTTTCATGCTGGTCGATCCGGCGGGGCGAGAGCAGACCTTCTACAGTACCTTTGCGCCGAAACTGCATCACGGCGACGAAGCGGTGCTGAAGATCCAGCACTGGCTGCAGGCGCATCACACCGAAAAGATTACGCTGGAAATGATGGCCGAGCGCGCCGGTCTCGGGGAGCGCACCTTCCTGCGCCGCTTCCAGAAGGCGACGGGTCTCAATCCGACGGAATATTGCCAGCAACTCAGGATCGCCAAGGCGCGCGAGCTTCTGGAGATTTCCAGCATCAAGGTCGAGCAGATTGCCTGGCAGATCGGCTATGAAGATCCCGGCGCGTTTCGCAAGATCTTCCGCAAGTTGCTTGGGCTATCGCCGGGCGAATACCGCCGCCGGTTTTTTGTCGGCGAGGATGCGGCGGCACTGGCTTGATCGGGTTACGGTTCCATCGTCGCCTGCTATGGCGAGAGGTCTGCCCGCACTCCGTCATCCTCGACCACTGAGCCGAGGATCCAGAACTCCGATCATGACGGAGAGTGTGGAGGTCTTGGAAGACAGTAGCTGGCTCGGGCACTCAAACGAAAAGAGCGGCCGCATGGGCCGCTCTCAGACTGCTGACAAACCTCTGGCCACAGCCAGGGGTTTGTGATTCAGTGGGACATGTTGAAGAAACCTGCTCCCGAACAGACGGCTCTCGAGATGGTGACGCTCGATGGGCTGGTTCCAAAGGATCATCTGCTTCGCAAGATCGATGCGGTGATCGACTTCTCCTTCATCCATGACCGCGTTGCCGGGCACTACTGCGCCGACAACGGCCGGCCGGCCCTCGATCCGACCTGCATGTTCAAGGCGCTGTTCATCGGCTACCTGTTCGGGATACGCTCGGAGCGGCAGTTGGTGCGCGAGATCGAAGTCAACGTCGCCTATCGGTGGTTCTTGCGGATGAAGCTGACCGACCCGGTCTTTGATGCCTCGACGCTGTCGCAGAACCGCCGCCGTCGCTTCAAGGATACCGACGTGGCGCAGGATATCTTCGATGCGATCGTCGAGCAGGCGATCCGGCACGGCCTGGTCGATGGCACGGTGCTGTACACGGATTCGACGCATCTGAAGGCCAATGCCAACAAGGGCAAGTACGACTTGGAGATGATTGCCAAGTCACGCGCCGACTACTGGACCGATCTCGACCGGGCAATCGAGGCGGAGCGCGCCGCCCATGGCCAGAAGCCGTTGAAGGAAAAAGAGCGCGAGCCTATGGTGAAGGAAACCAAGGTCAGCCGCACCGACTCGGACAGCGGCTATATGGTGCGCGACGGCAAGCCCAAGGGCTTCTTTTACTTGGATCATCGCACGGTGGATGGCCGCCATGCCATCATCACCGACACCCATGTGACACCTGCCAATGTGCATGACAGCATCGTCTACCTCGAACGCCTCGACCGGCAGCGCGCGCGCTTCGACTTCAACGTCGGTGCGGTGGGGCTCGACGCGGGCTATGCCACGTCGGGCATCGCCAAGGGACTGGAGGACAGAGACATCCTCGGAGTGACCGGCTATCGCAACCCGACACCGCCCAAGGCCGGGATGATGCGCAAGTCGAAGTTCGTCTACGAGCCCGAGACGGACGGCTATCGCTGCCCTCAGGGCCAGTTGCTGACCTATGCCACCACCGACCGCACCGGCTACAAGCATTACGGCTCCGACCCCGCCCTCTGCCGTGACTGCCCGCTGCTTGCCTCCTGCACCTCTAACGCCAAAGCAGAGCGCACCATCACCCGCCATGTCTGGCAAGATGCCCGCGAGCGAACAGACGCTCATCGCAAGACGCCTTGGGGCAAGGCGATTTACAAGCGGCGAAAGGAGACGGTCGAGCGCTCCTTTGCCGACGCCAAACAGCTTCACGGCCATCGTTATGCACGCTTCCGCGGCCTGATCAAAGTCAGATGGCAATGCCTTCTCGCCGCCGCCGCGCAGAACATCAAAAAGATCGCAACCGCAATGACCAAGGCTTCAAAGCCCGCCTGGGGATAAGGCCATGGCCCGCTTCGGATAACACTACCCGGCCGCACAAACACTACCTGAGCGCGCACTCCACAAACAAGAAAACCCGCCGAGAAAAATCGACGGGTTTGTCAGCAGTCTGAGAGCGGCCGCATGGGCCGCTCCGAGTCTTTTGACAAAACAGGCGCCGATCAGGCGGCCATGTCGTCCATTTCGCGTTCCTTGAACATGCGGGCGAGATTGAGGAAGCAGATCATGCCGGTCTCGTTGGCGATAATGCCTTCCGCATAGCTCTTGTCGAAGGATGTGGTGATTTCCGGAACCGGCTGAACCTGGTCGCCACGGACGGTCAGAATGTCGGAAACGCGGTCGACGACGAGGCCGATGACCATGTTGTGGACTTCGGCAACGACGATGGCGCTGCGTTCGTTGGCAACCGTGCTCTTCATGCCGAGCTTGTGAGCGAGGTCGATGATCGGGATGACCGTGCCGCGCAGGTTCATGACGCCGAGCACGTCGGCCGGCGAATGGGGGATCGGCGTCGATGGCGCCCAGCCGCGGATTTCGCGGATCGTCGTCGTCTTCACGCAGAATTCCTGATCATGAAGACGGAAGGCGATGATCTCGAGGGTTTCGTGACCGAAGGTACCTGTTGCGATTGTGTTGTTCATCAAAATTCTTCCCAGCTATCCCGATTGGCGGCAACTGCCACGTTTGAACTAAAGGCGTTCACCACCCGGTTGGCCATCGCGCGGGCCGGGGAGGCGACCGGTTTAACGTCCTGCCGCGCCGTCATTATGCGCCCCTGTGCCTCGCCGACCTTGAACTGGCTGAGAAGCCTGAAAAGACCTTCCGCTTCCTTCGCCAAAGTGTGGCTGGCAGCCGTGGATTGCTCGACCATCGCTGCATTCTGCTGTGTACCTTGGTCCATTGTATTCACAGCCTGGTTAATTTCTTTCAAACCTGTCGCCTGTTCTTTCGCACCTTCTACAATAGCCGCCACATTCGTGTTGATCTGGTGCACCTGCGCAAGGATTTCCTCCAGCGCCTGGCCCGTCTGGCCGACCAGCGACACGCCGCTTTTCACTTGTTCGCTGGAGGCAGTGATCAGGCTCTTGATCTCTTTCGCCGCTTTCGCCGAGCGTTGTGCGAGCTCGCGAACTTCCTGCGCGACAACGGCAAATCCCTTGCCGGCATCACCGGCACGGGCTGCCTCGACGCCGGCATTCAGCGCCAGGAGGTTGGTCTGGAAGGCGATTTCGTCAATGACGCCGATAATATTGCTGATTTCGCCGGAGGAGGCTGCGATCTGGCTCATGGCTTCGACCGCGTTGTTGACCACGGCGCTCGACCGCTCCGCATTTTCCTTGGTCTGGGCAACCAGCTTGCCGGCGTCCTCGGCACGCCGGCTCGAATCAGCGACGGTGGTGGTGATCTGCTCGAGTGCGGCGGCGGTTTCCTCGATCGAAGCTGCCTGTTGCTCCGTCCGCTTCGACAGATCCCCGGCCGCATTGCGGATTTCGTTCGAACCGGCAGCAATCGCTGCGGCATTGTGGCCTACGGTGCGTAGGGCCAGCTTGAGCCTGGAGGCGGAACCGGTAAAGCTCAGGCGCAGCTTTTCCAGTGCGGGGATGAATCTTTCATCGAGGGACTGGTCGAGATTGCCTGCCGCCAGATCCTCAAGCGCGCCGGCCAGCGTTTCGCTGTTTTGAACGCGCCCGGTAATGTCGGTTGCGAACTTGACGACCTTGGTCACGCGGCCATTGAGGTCGAAGATCGGATTGTAGCTGGCCTGAATCCAGATATGTTTGCCGCCGCGCCCGATGCGCATGAACTCGTCGGCGATGAACTGGCCCGCCCGCAGATTGCTCCAGAATGTCGCGTATTCCTCGCCATTGGCATAGGCGGGATCGCAGAACATGCTGTGATGCTTGTCCTGGATTTCGGCAAGCTTGTAGCCCAGCGTCAACAGGAAATTCTCGTTCGCTGTCAAGATATCGCCGGTAGGCGTGAACTCGATGACCGCTTGAGCTCGCGAGATCGCTTCGATCTTGCCTGCATCATCGGCGCTCTTCAGCTTTGCCGCAGTGATATCGGTTGCGAACTTCACGACCTTGTAGGGCCTTCCGCCCCGGAAGATCGGGTTGTAGGAGGCTTCGATCCATATTTCCCTGCCGCCCTTGCCGACCCGCTTGTACTGGCGGCTGTCGTATTCTCCGCGCCCGAACCGCGCCCAGAATTCGCGATAGTCAGGGCTGGCCGCGTCGGCCGGATCGACGAACAGGCGATGGTTCTGGCCGATAATTTCCGTAAGGGTATAGCCCATCGCCTTGCAGAAATTCTCGTTGGCCGTCAGGATCCTGCCCTGCAGGTCGAATTCGATGATGGCCTGCGATCGCTGCATGGCCGAAAGAATGGCGTTGGCGTCCGTACGAAATCGATTTCCAAAAACAGGCATCATTTTCTCCAAAATTTTCTCAGGCGAAAGCCCGGCATTCGGTGACGACATGCCGCGAGATATAAAATGACTTTAAATGGGATGCCGGTTCATCGGCGCCGCGCTTGCCTCATGCTTGGCGTCGGGCCAATCGCGCTTGCGGCAATTTGGGGGGCACGTCTTAATTAAATATTTAAATATTTGGAGGCGACGTCATATATCGCAATCAAAGTCATATTATTCTGTCGGTTACCGCAACGCACGGTAAGCCTTTAAAAGTTCCACATGAACAGGTTGCGCGTCCCGAGGCAAACGGAACGCGCTTTCTCTTCTGTGAACAGGTCAGTTCAACAGGACGGCGGCAAATTGCTCGACGGCCCAATCGACCTGATCTGCGGTGATCACCAAAGGCGGTGCAATCCTGATCGTGTCGCCATGGGTATCCTTGGCGAGAATGCCGCGCTCCTTCAGCGCCTCGCAATATTTGCGGGCGCCGCCGGCTTCCGGTACCAGTTCAACGGCCAGCATCAGGCCGCGGCCACGGACTTCCTTGATGATGTTCGAGCGGATGTCCTTGAGGCCGGCCTGGAAGCGATCGCCCATGCGCTGCGAATTGCCGATCATGTCTTCTTCGGTCAGGACCTTCAGCGAGGCGCGAGCGATGGCGCACGCGAGCGGGTTGCCACCGAAGGTCGAGCCATGCTGGCCCGGCTTCAGGACGCCGAGAACCTCGGAATTCGAAAGCACGGCCGAGACCGGGTAGAAGCCGCCAGACAGCGCCTTGCCGATCAGGGTCACGTCGGCCTCGATGCCTTCATGCTCTTCGGCCAGAAGCTTGCCGGTGCGGCCAAGCCCGGTCTGGATCTCATCCAGGATCAGCGTGATGCCATGCTTGGAGCAGAGTGCGCGGACTTCCGGGAAATAATCCTGCGGCGGGATCATGACGCCAGCTTCGCCCTGGATCGGTTCGATCAGGAAGGCAACGGTGTTTTTGTTGATCGCGGAGCGAAAGGCGTCGATATCGCCGAACGGAACAGTGCGGAAACCCGGCGCGAAGGGGCCGAAGCCGGTACGCGCATCCGGATCGGTGGAGAAGCCGACAATGCCCATGGTGCGTCCGTGGAAATTGTTGGAACAGACGATGATCTCGGCCTTGTTCTCGGCAACGCCCTTGACCTCGTAACCCCATTTGCGCACCGCCTTGACGGCGGTTTCGACGGCTTCGGCGCCCGAGTTCATCGGCAGGATCTTGTGGCTGCCGGTGAGAGCGGCCAGTTCCTCGTAGAGATGCGCCAGCTGGTCGTTGCGGAAAGCGCGGGATGTCAGCGTGAGCTTGCTCGCCTGTTCCACCATCGCCGCCAGGATCTTCGGATGGCAATGGCCCTGGTTGACGGCGGAATAGGCCGAGAGACAGTCGAGATAACGGTTGCCGTCGAGATCCCAGACATAGACGCCTTCGCCGCGCGACAGCACGACGTCGAGCGGCTTGTAGTTATGCGCGCCCAGCCGGTATTCGGTTTCAATCAGGGCATTGGTCGTGTTCATGGGTCCTCCGGAAGTTTTTTCTTGTGGTCTCAGGCGCTGCGGGTCGGGCGATCGAGGATGCGGCGGCCGAACAGGCTGGCCGTCAGTTCGACGAGAATGCGGGCGCTCTTGCCGCGATCGTCGAGGAACGGATTGAGTTCGACGAGGTCGACCGAGGAAACTAGCCCGGTATCGCACAGCATTTCCATGATCAAATGGGCTTCGCGGAAAGTGGCGCCGCCGGGAACCGTGGTGCCGACGCCCGGGGCAAATTCGGGATCGAGGAAATCGACGTCGAGGCTGACATGCAACAGGCCGTTGGCATCCTTCACCGTGGCGATGATCTCATGCATGATATGCGCCATGCCGGTCTCGTCGATGGCGCGCATGTCGAAGACATTGACGCCATGCTTGGCAATTTCTTCGCGCTCGCGTTCGTCGACCGAGCGGATGCCAACCTGGTAGACCCTTTTCGGGTCGACGAAGGGACGGTCCTTGTCGAGGATCGGGGCAAATTCCGCCTGACCGCAGAAGAAGGCGACCGGCATGCCGTGCATGTTGCCGGACGGGGTGGTGGCCGGCGAGTTGAAATCGGCGTGGGCATCGAGCCAGAGCACGAAGAGCGGCCGGCCGACATCGGCGGCGTGACGGGCCATGCCGGAGACCGAGCCCATGGCCAGCGCATGGTCGCCGCCGAGAACGATCGGCACGCCGCCGGCACGGGCAACGTCATGCACGGCGGAATCGAGCGCGCGGGTGAAGGCCGTGACGATCTGCAGGTTGTTGGCGCCCTTGTGGTTGGGCATGTCGCGGGCCGGCAGCGGCTTCACGTCACCCTCATCGGTCACGCTATGGCCGAGTTCGGCAAGTGTTGTGTCGAGACCCCCGATGCGCAGGGCGGCAGGCCCCATGGCGCAACCGCGACGGCCGGATCCTTCTTCGATCGGTGCGCCGATCAGGGTGATCTTTTTCTTGGTTTCAGCCATGGTTTCCCCGCGGGTTTGCGTTATGCCGGTTTGCCCGGTTTTCTCGGCGGATTATACGGGTTCAGGCGTTGGCAAATAGATGGAAAACTGGCAAATGGAAGGCAATAATCGGCATTATGCCAAGTACGGATGAGCAAAATGATAAGCCTGGATGACCTCGATCATGCCCTGATCAGCGCGCTGCGCCACAATGCCCGCACGCCTGTCTCATCGCTTGCCGCCATGACCGGTGCGTCCAGAGCCACGGTCGCCGCCCGGATCGACCGGCTGGTCGCGTCGGGCACGATCGCCGCCTTCACCATTCGCACCGGTGCGGAGCTTTCCGGCAGCGGCGTGCGCGCCATCGTCATGATCGAGATCCACGGCAAGATGGCCGACCGCGTCGCCGCCCAACTGCGCGGCCTGCCGCAGGTCCGCGCCCTTCATTCGACCAATGGCCGCTGGGACTTCATCGCCGAACTGGAGGATAAGGACCTCGGCACGTTCGACGAGACGCTGCGCCTCATCCGCCTGATCGATGGGATCAATCTGACGGAAACGAATATATTGCTGAAGACCAGCAAGATTTCGGCGGCGTCCTGACCGTTAATATTCCTTCTCGTAGAAAATCCCGCCGCCGGCGCCGCTTGAGCCGGCTTCGCCGCGCAGCTTGATGCCACGGCCGACGTCGAGATTGATGATCGCCTTGCCGCCACCGGATTCCGAGCCGGACTGGAGTTCGAGATAGGTCCGCTCGTTGAGGTATTTGCCGGCCGTGACAGTGGCGCCGCCGGTGGCATCGGTGGAGACATCGAGATCATCGACGCCGAGCTTGTTGCGCAGGCCGTTCAACAGCCCGTTCGAGCCGCCGCCGGCGAGTTCGCTGACGGCGCTGGCGAGTTGCGCGATCTGCAGGGCCGAGAGCTTGGAGAGAGAGCGGTTGAAGATCAGCTGCGCCAGGATTTCATCCTGCGGCAAAGCAGGCGACGACGAGAAGGTGATCGCCGGATTGTTGGCGACACCAGCGACATTGACGGTGATCGTCGTCGTGCCGGCGCTGGAGGTGGCGTCGAGATCGAGCGTCGGGATCAGGTTGCCGCCGAAGGTGATCGTGCCATCGGTGAAGTTGAGGCGCTTCGCGAGGATCTCAAGCCGGCCGCGGCGCATTTCGAACCCGCCGGAAACGGCCGGCTGGGCGGCGGTTCCCCGGATCGTCAGGTCACCGCCGAGTTCGGCATCGATGCCGCGTCCGCGCACGAACAGTTTGCCCGGTGCGCTCACCGTCAGGTCGAAGCCGATACCGCCGCCGCTGCCGGCGCCGTCGCCACCGCCGCGCTGGTCCTTTCGGATATCCGCCTGCATCTGGCGGACCTTGGCCGGTGCGTTCTTGTGCTTGATGTTGATCTCGGACAGCGAGGCTGGCAGCTTTTCCGGAATGGTGATCGCCGCCTTCTGGATCGTGACATTGCCACCGAGGATCGGCGTGGCGGTGAGCGGGCCTTTCAGCGTCATGGCCCCATCGAGGGTGGCCGTGACAAGGCTGCCATCGACATAGGTCGCGTTGTCGAGTCGGATCGAGAGGTCTGCCGGAAAGCCAGAGCCGGGCGTGATGCCGATCGTGCCGCTGATATCGAGCAAGCCGCCGCTCGCCAGCCGGCCGGACAGTTTCGAGATATTGGCCTGCTGGCCGTTCAGTGCGACATTGGCAGTAAGGTCGGTGATCGCAAGATTATGGCGGACATCTACGAGACGCGCGCCGGCGGTCGAGATCGTGCCGGTGATCACAGGCGCCGTTGCCGCGCCCGAGATCGAGACATCGACATTGGCCGAGCCGGTGAGCGTGAAGCCTTGGCTGGCGAGCAGGGCCGCGCCGAGGCCGAAGGGTAGTTCGCCGGAAAACTTCATGGCAATTGGCCGATTGCCGGTAATGCCCAGCGTGCCGCCGCCCCGGAAGGCGAGGCCGCTTGGACCGCTCAACGTCGTGTCTACAGTGACGTTGTTATTGGCGAATTGTCCCTTCGCAGCGATATCGAGCGCGCCGACGCCAGCCGATCGGGTCTGCGCAAAGCCGGCATTCGCCCAGCGCAGGTCATAAGTAACGGCAGGGGCAGCCGCCGTGCCCTTGATGCCGACTGTACCGCTGATCGCGCCGTCAGCGCCGAGCGACGGTGAGAAGGTGTTTACGAGCTTTGCCGGCAGTGCGTCGAGATTGACGGCGAGATCGAGCTTTTCACCGGCCTTGCCGGAGATCGCGATCGAGCCGCCCGATGCCCCAATGGTCAGCTTTTGCAGGCTGACCGTGCCGTTCTCGATGGTGATCACCGTCGGGTCTGTCAGCTTGAGCGGGATCTTGCGGGGTGATGCCGCAAAGCTGGCAAGATTGACGACCGTCTTGCCGCCCATGGTCTGGATATCGGCCTTCAGGTTGACGGGCGCGCCATCATAGCTGCCGCCGAGTGTCACGTTGGTCTTGCCTGCCTGCTGGGCAAAATCGAGCTTCAGGCCGTTGACGCGGTTCTCACCCTGCGCAAACGTCTCGACCGAGAGATTGCCCTTGATCGCCAGTGTCTTCAGGTCTGCGATATTGATATCGGCTGATGGTTTGGTGATGACGAGATCGCCGCGCTTGATGCCTGAACCGCTGGCCTTGAGTGCGATCGCGGTCTTGCCTTCGGCGCTGGTGATCGCGGCCGAACCGGCAATGTCGCCCGATGCCTTTTCACCGGCCATGGCGGCAAGCAGGCCGACATCCGGGAAATTGAAGTCGATCGAGCCCTGCGGCAGGAAATCCGTGGTGAACTCAATGGAGCCGTTCAGCGTGTTTTCGCCGATCTGCGCCTGCAGAACCGGAACGCTGGTGCGACCGTCCTTGGAGACGAGGTCGGCGTTGACGTTGATCGCCTGGCCGCCGAGCGCGCCGGTGGCCGTGATCTTGGCCTGCGGATTAGCGGGGTTTGCGGTTGCATTCACGGCCAGTTGGAGATCGCTCAGCGTCCGTCCGGCGAGGGTCGCGCCGCTGGAGGTCACGATTGCCTTGACGCCGAGATTGTCGAGCGGGCCGGTCGCGTCGATCTTGAAATCGGCGGTGCCCTTGGCATCCGCCAGCACCTTGCCGAGATGGGGCAGGGTGCCCGTCAGTGCCGCCGTCAGGGTTTGCTCCTTGAGGGAAACAGATCCGTCTGCCCGGATGGTTCCGGAGGCGATCTTCAGGTCTGTGACATCGACAGCGCCTTGCGGGCCGGTCACCAGCCTGCCGGTGATATCGACCGGCGTATCGAATTTTGCCGCGGCGGCCGGCGGAAGGGCTGCCGGCTTGGCCGAAATCTTGAAGGTCGTGCGGACCGCATTGTCGGCAACGGCGAAGGAGCCGGCCAGCGCGCCGTCGAGGTTGGTGCTGGCGATCGTCACGGGACTGAAGCCAATGGCTTCGGGAGTGACATCCAAGGTGGTCGCGATCCTGACCGGACCTTTGACCAGCCGGTCGAGATCGGCATTGGTGAGCTGTGTCGCGCCGGTTTCGATCGTGGTCGCTACTGTGCCGGAGCGGGCGGTGAGGTTGAAGGCATCGCTGTGTGCCGTCAGCTTGACGCCGTCGAAACGGCCCTGCGGCAGAGCGAGCTGTCCGACATCGGCTTTGACGTCGAGAATAGCTGTCTGCATCGTGCCCTTGATCGAGGCCGTGCCGGCGTCGAGCACGACATGCGCTTCGCCGCCCTGTAGTGGCACGCGGGCGTCGATGCTGGCAAGGGTGGCGGTCAGATTGAGGGTCTCGCCTGCGCTGCCGTCGAGCGTGATCGTGCCCCCGGACGCCTCAACCGCCAGCTGGCTCAGATGGACAGCGCCGTTTTCGATGACGATCGTCGTCGGCGCCGCCAGCTCCAGCGGAATCTTCTTCGGCGCGGCGGCAAAGGATTGCAGGTTGATCGTTGTCTTGCCGCCCGCGCTTTGCAGGTCGCCGTGCGCGGTCAGCGGTGCGGCATCATAGGCGCCATCCAGGGCAAAGTTGGTTTGGGCGCCTTGCTGCTCAAAACCGAGCTTGAGGCCGGACAGCCGCGTTTCGCCCTGCGCCACGCTCTCGACGGTGACATTGCCCTTGATCGCGAGCGCCTTCAGATCGGCGATGGTGATATCGGCGGCGGGCCTGGTGATGACGAGATCGCCGCGCGTGATGCCGGCACCGCTGGCCTTTACGGCGACCGAGGTCACGCCATTGTCGGTCTTGATGCTGGCCGAGCCGGCAAGGTCGCCGGACGCGGTCTGCCCAGCCATGGCCGCGAGCAGGCCGAGATCGGGCAGGTTGAAGGTGAGCGTGCCGTTCGGCTGGAAATCGGCTGTCAGGTCCAGCGCGCCGGTCAGCGTGTTTTTGCCGATGGTGACGTCGATGGAGGGGATGCTGGTCGTGCCCCTTGCCGAGGCGATCTCGGCCTTGGCATCGATCGTCTGCCCGTCGAGCGAACCCGTGGCGTTGATCGTCGCGTTCGGTCCGTTCTTTCCGATGGTTGCATCGGCCTTGACGGCGAGGTCGTCCAGGGTGCGTCCGGCCAGTGTCGCGCCGCTGGAGGTGATTTGTGCCTTCACCGCCAACGCGTCGAGCGGGCCGGTCACATCGGCATTGAACTTTGCGATGCCCTTGGCGTCGGCCAGGAATTTGCCGATCTCCGGCACGGTACCGCTGATGGCGGCGGTCAGGTTACCCGTCTCAAGCGCCAGGGATCCGGCGGCCTCCACGGTTCCGGATGCGAGTGCAATATCCTTGACCGTGACACTGCCATCGGAGCCCGTCGCAAGATTGCCGGCAATGGCGATGGTCGTGTCGAATTTCGAGGCGATGCCCGGCGGCAGGGTTGCGGGCAGGGCAAAAAGCTTGAAGGCCGAAGTGACTGTTCCTTCGGCAATCGTGTAGGAACCGGTCAGCGTGCCGCCGACACTGGTGCTTTCCAGTGTAACGGGATCGAAGGACACCGTTTCCGGCGTCACCGACAGCGTGCCGTCTAGCTTCACAGGGCCTTTGACGAGGCGGTCGATATTGGGGTTTACGAAACGGGTCACGCCGGTCTGGATTTCAGCTTTCAGCGGACCGGTCCTGGTCGAGAGATTGAAGGTGTCGCTATAGGCGTGCAGCTTGATCGCGTCGATCTCGCCTTGCGGCAGCGTCGCCTTGCCGATATCGGCGCCGATGTCGAGCACGGCGGTCTGGGCATCGCCGATCAGCGAGACATTCGCCGCGTTGATCGACAACTGTGCTTCGCCCTCGGCAAGCGGCAGCCGGAAGTCGATGGGAGCGGTCTTGCCGGTGAGGCTTGCCTGCAGGTCGTTCTGCCCGGCCGTGCTGTAGGTGCCGGATGCGGACAGCGCCAGAGCACCGGTGGAGATATTGCCCTTGTCGATGCGCACCGTCTTGCCGCCGTCGATCGCCGCTGCGAGATCGATTTCGGTCGTGCCGGCAAACAGCGGCCGGAAGGCGGCCGGCAGCAGGTCGCTGAACGTGCCGCCGCCATGCAGGGCCACCGTGCGAAAACCGTCCGGCGCCAAAGTATGCTCGCCGTCGAGTTTCAGCACCCGGTTGCCGTCGAGGGCGGCGGTGGCTGAGCCGCGCCATTTCGACAGCGGGCCATCGCCGGTGATGGAGACGCTGAGTGCCGGTTCGCCCGGTAGGCGCATCGCTTTGGCAAGCAGGCCACCCTTTGGCTCGTTGATGGTGGTTTCCAGCTTCAGCTCGTTACCGGCCGGATTGAAGACGATATCGGCGATCGCCTTGGCGTCGGGCCGGTCGCGTTGTGCCACTGCAAGAGCGGCGGCGATGCTGGCATTGGTGGCGTTCAGCTTGCCCTCAGCGCTGAGGAACTGGTCGGCACCGGCGATGTCCTTGCCGATGACCACTTCCTTGAGATCGAACGCGTCGATCTTGATGTCCAGCGGCAGGGCAAAGGTCTCGCGGACCTCGCGCGTTTCCTGGGACGGGATCGGCAGCCGTTCTAGGCGCACGGATCCGGCCGACAGCTTCGCGGCTTCGAAGCGCGATGAGAAAAGGGCGGTCGGCGACCAGTCGATCCCGACCTCGCGAATTTCCGCGTAGACGCCCTTGCTGTCGAACAGCGTCACGCTAGAGGCTGTGAAATCGCCGGTCAGCAGCGCGCTGGGATCGTTGATGCGGACGATCTGGTCCGGCGTCGAGGCATATTTCTCGATCATCATCGCGACGAAGCGCGCACCCGGCGCCGTGAAGCCGGCAAACAGAGCCAGGAGTACGGTGGCAACCACCGTGAAGCCGAGAATATAGGCCAACCAGCGCAGGGCGATTTTCAGAAAGCGGAGCAAACGATTCATGGTTCATCCATAGCGCAAGTTGCGTCGGGGTGAAATTGCGTCCCCTGAACCCGGGGTTTCGCATCCGGTTCCAGGCCGTGTCGATTGCGCCTGCAATCAGAAGGATTGGCCGATCCCGGCATAGATTCCGTATTTCGTGCCGTCGGGATAGGCGTTGAGCGGCACGGCGACATCAAGCCGGATCGGCCCAAACGGCGTGTTGTAGCGCAGCCCGAGGCCGGCGCCGGCGCGCAGGTCCGAAAAGTCCGGCGTGGTCTTCGCCGAGACCGTGCCGACATCGACGAAGGGAACGAGGCCGATCTTTTCGGTGATGCCGATGCGAGCTTCCACCGTGGCGTTGACATAGGAACGCCCCCCGAGAATGTCGTCGTCCTTGTTGCGCGGGCTGATCTCCTGATAGGAATAGCCGCGCACAGTGCCGCCACCGCCGAGATAGAAGCGCCGGTTGGCTGGAATCGAAGCGAGGCCATCACCGCCGATAAGCGAACCGATGCCGAGCCGGCCGGCCAGCACGAAACGGTTTTCATCGCCGAGGCCGAGATAGGCGGAAGCCGAGCCTTCAATGGAGCTGAAGAATGTCTGGCCGTTGATCTCGTAGCTCGGCTTGGCGTTGATCGAGGCGCGATAACCTTCCGTCGGGTTCAGCTTGTTGTCGCGGGTGTCGCGAATATATTCGATCGGGATAGACGCAGTCAGATATTCGTTCGCGCCGAAAGCGTCCTCGACATCGGCCCACTGCAATTCGCCGCCGACGGAAATCGTATCGGTTTCCGACAGTTCGGCGGTAACGCCCGCAGCGCCGGTAAAGATCGTCGCCTTGTAGGCGTCGGGATCGAGAAGCTGCGCCTTCAGGCTGGCGTTGAAGGTCGTGGTCGGGCCGAAGGCGCCGGGCTTGGCGAAGATCAATCCCGCCGAATAATCGAGGCTGCCGACATCGGTGGTTTCGCCGATGCGACTGACCGAGCCTTCCAGCCGCAGTGATTCCGCCCTGCCGAAGAGATTGCGATGGCCCCAATAGCCCTGGATGCCGAAACCATCCGTCGTCGAATATTGCGCGCCGGCGCCGAAATAGCGGTGCTTGCCTTCCGAGACCTCGATCGTCATCGGGATCGTTCCATCGGGCGCCAAGACCGTGGCTTCCTTGATGGTGATGCTGGAAAATACGCCGAGTTGGCGCAACCGTTCGGATGCCTTGCGAATTTCTTCCGGCGAATAGGGATCGCCGCCGTTCAGCCGCGAATATTCCGCGACGAATTCCGGATCGACCGTCTTGGTACCGGCGACTGAGACGGCGCCCACTGGAGCGACCGGCCCGCCCTCGGCCGCAATGGTCACATCGACTGTGTTGGAGGCATGATCGGCGACGACGCTGCGATCGGTCAACTGGGCCAGCGGCCGGCCTTCTTCCTTCAAATCCTCGACGACTTTCTCGCCGGCCTTGATGATCAGGGTCGAATCCGCCCGGTTGCCCGGTTTTAGATACTCATCCGGCCGCTTGCCGACAGCGTCGCCCTTCAGCACGACATCGCCGAGCGTGAAGACCGGGCCGGGTGTGACCGTGATCTCGACGGGAACGGGGGCGTCGTTCGGGAAGACGGGATCGGGCGGCAGGGTGTCGATGTCCTGGCCGTTGACCTTGACCGTGACGACGCCGCCATAGCGCGCCTGTTCGTAGAGGGCTGCCAACAAGCGGTCGCGATCGTCGCGCGCCTTGATGGCGAGGCCCAGGTTGCCGGAAACGGGTTCGTCCTTGTCCTGGAAAAGGCGCGAGCTGTTTTCGAGCGCTTCCTTCAGATCGGAAACGCCGGATTGTTCGGTCAGTGTCAGGCTGTAATTGACGGGATCGACGATCGGATTCTTTTCTTCCTCGCTCTCGAAGAAGCGCATACCGAAAATCTTGAAGGCATAGGCGTTCGACGCCGAAAGCGGGCCGCATGCGACCAGAGCCGCGACCGCAAAAGCAGTGCCAGCCTTCCGATACGCAACACCCACAATCGGCAGACGCATTCGTTTCCGCATTCGCTGTCCAGGCTACTTTCAACATCTGCCCGCCGTCATGGCGAGAGTACCATTACATGACAGGGTTGCCCCTTGATGAACGGCGACCCTACACAGCATTGTCCCATTGATGAAGACGCAGGGCCGGATTTTGTCGAAAACCAAGGCAACTGTGACGTGTCGGAAACAAAAACCCCGGTTTGTGCCGGGGTCCTGTCGCGTTTTCGCAACCATCACGAAAAGATCCCGGCAAAGTCGCGCCGGGTCGGTTGCAGCCTGTGGACTATGTCACGGGCAGTCGCTGATATAACGGCGTCCGTAGCGGTCACGGTAGTAGCACTGGCCGGGCTGTTCGGAGACATGGCCGATGACCGCTCCGGAAACGCCGCCGATCGCCGCGCCGACGGCCGCGCCGCGAACATCACCGGTGATGGCGCCGCCGATAATGGCGCCCGACACAGCACCGATGCCGGCGCCCTTTTCTGTTTGCGTGCAACTCGCGACGGATAAAGCGAGCAGCACGAGCACGATGGCCTTTTTCATTGGTTCTCCAATCTGGACGTGGACGATGTCTTGCGTTCGTCGCCGTCCGTTCTCCCCTGAGGCAGAAGGTGGTCGGTTCAGGCCACCCTCCAGTCGAACTTGCAATTTCGAAGATAAATGGCTGTCTGCGAAAGTCTACAGACATCCTGAGAAATCCCCGAGATCACAAGAGAATGGCATTCAAGCTGAACGGGAGCTGAAAGCGCTGTTCCCTGCGTCACACACCGATACCATTGCGGCCAGTGGTGTGCGGATTTTGGAAGCCGGCCAGATTTTTCAAACCAAATTGAAAGTACCGGTTGCGGCGATCCGAAAAAAGACAAATGATGCAAATGCCGTAGCGCTTTGAGGAGAAGGCCCCGCGGTGAAGGCATGAAAGTTGACGCGGTTCTGTCGCGGGAACGAGTTTATCTGCCCGACAGCCGCTCGTGTTGGCACGACCAACCTCGGAGGAACGAGATGGCAAAAGTGAAAATGACGGTCAACGGCCGGCAGGTCGGCTCGGAGTGCGAGGACCGCACTCTTCTGGTGCATTTCCTGCGCGAAAACCTGGCGCTGACCGGAACCCATGTCGGCTGCGACACCACGCAATGCGGCGCCTGCGTCGTCCATATGGATGGCCGTTCGGTGAAAAGCTGCACGATCCTGGCGGTCCAGGCAGCGGGATCGACGATCACGACGATCGAGGGACTGGCGGGTGGCGGCGACCTTCATCCGGTGCAGGCGGCCTTCAAGGCTAATCACGGCCTGCAATGCGGCTTCTGCACGCCGGGCATGGTGATGACCGCTGTCGACATGATCCGCCGCCATGGCGCCAATCTCGACGAAGCCACCGTCCGCGCCGAACTCGACGGCAATATCTGTCGATGCACCGGCTACCACAATATCGTCAAATCGATCCTTGCCGCGGCCGCCGAAATGGGCGGCGTGCAGCAGGCGGCGGAGTGAGGCAAGCGAATAGGGAGTAGCGAATAGCGAGTAGGTGGCCGCTGCGCGGCCCAGTCGCGGTTCGAACTCCCTCCATTCGCTACTCACTATTCGCTATTCGCTCTTCTGGAGGAGATGAAGCATGGGTGTTGAAGGCATTGGCGCCAGCGTTGCGCGCAAGGAAGACAAAAGGTTCCTCACCGGCAAGGGCCGGTACACGGATGACATGAGCGTTCCGGGCATGAAATATGCATTTTTCGTGCGCAGCCCCCACGCCCACGCGAAGATCAAAAGCATCGATATTTCCGCCGCCATGGAAATGCCCGGCGTCATCGGCGTGCTGGAGGGCAAGCAACTGCAGGCCGATGCGATCGGCAACCTCATCTGCGGCTGGATGATCCACTCCAAGGACGGATCGCCGATGAACATGGGTGCCTGGCGGCCCCTCGCACATGACACAGTCCGCTATGTTGGGGATGCTGTTGCGATCGTCGTGGCCGACAGTCTGGGCGAGGCTCGCGATGCGGCCGAGGCCGTGGTGGTGGACTACGACGTGCTGCCGGCCGTCACCGAAGCGGTCAAGGCGCTGGAAGCCGGCCAGCCGCAGATCCATCCCGAGGCTGCGAACAATCTGATCTTCGACTGGCAGATCGGCGACGGTGCGGCGGCCGACAAGGCGATCGCCGAGGCCGCGCATGTCACCGAGATCAAGCTCCACAATAACCGGCTGGCGCCGAACCCGATGGAGCCGCGCGCCACGCTTGGTATTTACGACAGTGCCGAGGATCACTATACCTGCTACACGACCAGCCAGAACCCGCATGTGGCGCGTCTGGTGATGAGCGCATTCTACAATGTCGCGCCGGAAAACAAATTGCGCGTCATCGCCCCGGATGTCGGCGGCGGCTTCGGCTCGAAGATTTACATCTATCCGGAAGAGATCGTCTGTCTCTGGGCATCGAAGAAGACCGGCGTCCCGGTGAAATGGACCTGCGACCGTACCGAAGCCTTCCTCACCGACGCGCACGGCCGAGACCATGTCTCGACGGTGAAGATGGCCTTCGACAAGGACAATCGCATCACCGGCCTGAAGGTCGATACGATCGCCAATCTCGGCGCCTATATGTCGCTGTTCTCCTCGGCGGTGCCGACCTATCTCTATGCGACGCTGTTGTCCGGCCAATATGCCATTCCGGCGATCCACGCCAATGTCCGCACCGTCTATACCAATACCGTGCCGGTCGATGCCTATCGCGGCGCCGGGCGGCCGGAGGCGACCTATCTTCTCGAACGCACGATGGAGACGGCGGCGCGCGAGCTGGGCGTTTCGCCAGCCGAACTCAGACGAAATAACTTCATCCGCAGCTTCCCCTACCAGACACCGGTGATCATGAACTACGATGCCGGCGACTACGAAGCGTCGCTGGAAGCGGCCATGGCATCGGCCGACTGGAACGGCTTTGCTGCCCGCAAGGCAGAGGCGGCGGGGCGCGGCATGAAGCGCGGCATCGGCATGAGTTGCTATATCGAGGCCTGCGGCATTGCGCCGTCGGCGGCGGTCGGCTCGCTCGGGGCCGGTGTCGGCCTTTGGGAATCGGCCGAAGTGCGCGTCAATGCGGTCGGCACGATCGAGGTGATGACAGGCTCGCACAGCCACGGACAGGGTCACGAGACGACCTTTGCCCAGCTGATCGCCGACCGGTTGGGTGTCCCGATCGACAGCGTCAACATCGTTCACGGCGATACCGACAAGGTGCAGATGGGCATGGGCACCTATGGTTCGCGCTCCGGCGCCGTTGGCATGTCGGCGGTGGTCAAGGCGCTCGACAAGGTGGAGGCCAAGGCCAAGAAGATCGCCGCCCATCTGATGGAAGCCGACGAGAGTGACATCGTCATCGAGAATGGCGAGTTGAAGGTGGCGGGCACGGACAAGGCGCTGCCCTGGTTCCAGGTGGCGCTGGCCGCCTATACCGCGCACAACCTGCCGGCCGGCATGGAGCCGGGATTGAAGGAGGGCGCGTTCTACGATCCGTCCAACTTCACTTTCCCGGCCGGCTGCTACATCTGCGAGGTCGAGGTCGATCCGGAAACGGGCACGATCGAGATCGTCCAGTTCGTCGCCGCCGACGATTTCGGCAATATCATCAATCCGATGATCGTCGAGGGTCAGGTGCATGGCGGCATCGCGCAAGGCGTTGGCCAGGCCCTGCTCGAAAATGTCCATTACGATCCGCAGAACGGCCAGCTGATCACCGCAAGCTACATGGACTACGCCATGCCGCGCGCCGACGATCTGCCGTCGTTCAAGCTGTCGCATCAGAACACGCCGTGCCCGTCCAATCCACTGGGCATCAAGGGCTGCGGCGAGGCGGGCGCGATCGGGTCGCCGCCGGCACTGATGAATGCCATCACCGATGCGATCGGCAATAACGACCTGACCATGCCGGCCACGCCGCAAAAGGTCTGGTCAGCGATCAACGCCGCCAACTGAACCGGAGGAGAAAACCATGTACGCGACCAATTACCATCGTGCATCCTCGGTTCAGGATGCAGTCAAACTGAAATCGGGTGCTGATGAGGGCAAGTATCTCTCCGGCGGCATGACGCTGATCGCGACGATGAAACAGCGTCTCGCTTCCCCGAGCGACCTCGTCGATCTCCGGCATATCCCGGACCTCAAGGGAATATCGGTGAATGGCCTGTCCGTGCGGATCGGTGCGGCGACGACGCATTATGATGTGGCGTCGTCGGCGGAACTGAAGGCCGTCTGTCCGGCGATCTGCGATCTTGCCCACCATATCGGCGATCCGCATGTCCGCCATATGGGAACGATCGGCGGTTCGGTGGCCAACAACGACCCGGCGGCCGACTATCCGGCGGCACTTTTGGCGCTCGATGCCGTCGTCGTCACCAATTCCCGCGAGATCAAGGCGGGTGATTTTTTCACCGGTCTGTTCGATACGGCGCTTGAGGATGGCGAGATCATCGTCGCCGTCACCTTCGATGCTCCGGAAAAGGCGGCTTACGCCAAATTCCGCAATCCGGCCTCGCGTTATGCCATGACGGGCGTCTTCGTCGCGCGCCGTGGCAATAGCGATGTCCGGGCGGCGGTGACCGGGGCCGGCGCCGATGGCGTGTTTCGTCACGACGGCATCGAGGCGGCTCTTGCTGCCAACTGGTCGCCGGATGCGCTTGCGGGTGTGGCGGTTGATCCGTCCGATCTGCTCTCGGACATCCACGCCAGTTCGGAGTATCGCGCCAATCTCGTAAAAGTGATGGCGAAGCGCGCGGTTGCGGCGGCGTAAGGCATTTCCGTATTATTTTTGAAACAGAATATAGGGACGGGGCAACCCGTCCTTTCTTCTAGCGACTTGACTCAAATCATATCGGATGGAATGAAAACCGGTAAGGATAGTTTGGAACTGTTCAAAATTAGGGGCCTTTTGCCGCACTTGGCCGCGATCATCCTCGCAGAGGTTGACGCAACCGCTCTTTGGATCAAAAAGACGGCAAGGTTCTGGAGACGATGATGGATTTCGAAAGTTTCTTCAAAGGCGAGCTGGACGGCCTGCATCAGGAAGGCCGCTACCGGGTGTTCGCCGATCTGGAGCGCCAGCGCGGACAATTTCCCAAGGCGACCCGTTATAACACTGCTGGCGAAAAGCAGGACGTCACGGTCTGGTGTTCCAATGACTATCTCGGCATGGGCCAGCATCCCAAGGTCACCGAAGCGATGAAGCTCGCCATCGACCAGTGTGGCGCGGGTGCGGGAGGCACCCGGAATATTTCTGGCACCAACCACTACCACGTTCTTCTCGAGCGCGAGCTCGCCGACCTGCATGGCAAGGAATCGGCTCTGCTGTTCACCTCCGGCTATGTGTCCAACTGGGCGGCACTCGGAACGCTCTGTTCGAAGATTCCCGGTGTGATCGTCTTTTCGGACGCCGGGAATCACGCATCGATGATCGAAGGCATCCGCCATTCCAAGTGTGAGCGGGTGATTTTCAAACACAATTCCCTCACCGATCTCGAAGCCAGGCTGAAGGCAGCCGATCCGCGCGCGCCGAAGCTGATCGCTTTCGAATCGGTCTATTCGATGGATGGCGATATCGCGCCGATCAAGGAAATTTGTGATCTTGCCGACCAGTACGGCGCGATGACCTATCTCGATGAAGTCCACGCCGTCGGCATGTACGGCCCGCGCGGCGGCGGCATCGCCGAACGCGAAGGACTGATGCACCGACTGACGGTGATCGAAGGTACGCTCGGTAAGGCTTTCGGCGTCATGGGCGGCTATATCGCCGCGTCGACTGCGCTGTGCGATTTCATCCGGTCCTTTGCCTCCGGCTTCATCTTCACGACGGCCCTGCCGCCGGCGCTGGCTGCCGGTGCAGTTGCCTCGATCCAACATCTCAAGGTCAGCCAAGTCGAACGCTTCGCCCATCAGGAACGGGTTCGACGCCTGCGCCACCTGCTCGACAAGAACGGCATTCCGCACCTCAGCAATCCGAGCCATATCGTTCCGGTGATCGTCGGTGATGCCTCCAAGTGCAAATGGATATCCGATCTGCTGCTCGACAATTGTGGTGTCTACGTCCAGCCGATCAACTATCCGACCGTGCCGAAGAAGACCGAGCGCCTGCGCATCACGCCGACGCCGCTGCATTCGGATGCCGATATCGACCATCTGGTCGGTGCGCTGCACCAGCTCTGGTCGCGTTGCGCGCTGGCAAGGGCTGTCGCCTGATCGCAGCTCCTAAACAGGCTTGAAATCGAAATGCGGATCGTCGAGAGATGGTCCGCATTTTTGTTTTGAAACCTGCTTTGGAGCCTCGGTCATGACTATCGAACACAGGCTGAATGCGGTCATCGACGAGGCTCTGCAGTCCGGCCGGATCACCGGAACCGTGGTTCTCGCCTTCCAGTATGGCGAGCCGATCTTTCGCCGGACGGCAGGCTTTGCCGATCGGGAAGCCGGAAAACCGGTGGCTTTCGATACGATTTTTCGGCTGGCATCGGTTTCCAAGCCGATTGTCGCGGCGACCGCGCTGGCGATGATCGACCGAGGCCTGATGAGCCTGTCCGACAGCGTTTCAGCACATCTGCCCTGGTTTCGGCCAAGGATGCCCGACGGTGCGGCGGCCAATATCACCATCCATCATCTGCTGACGCATACGTCTGGATTGACTTACGATCCGGCGCTCGAGCATCTGCCCGCAGACCTCGCTGTCAATTGCGGCCTGTCAAACACCGACCTGGATTTCGAGGCTAATTTCAGTCGGCTCAACCACCTGCCATTAGCCTTCACACCCGGCGCGCAATGGAACTACTCGATTGCCACAGACATTCTCGGCGCGGTGATTGCCGCCGTGCGCGGGTCAAGCCTCGAAGACGCCGTCGTGGAATATGTCGCCGGTCCGCTTGATATGGCCGACACCCGCTTTCATGTGACGGATATAGAGCGGCTGGCAACGCCTTATGCCGATGGCAATCCCGTGGCGATCCGCATGCCCGATCCCTATTTCCCGAATGGCGATGCCGAATGGTCGGTCGGCTTTTCGCCGTCGCGGATCTTCAATCCGAAGGCATTCCAGTCGGCGGGCGCCGGCATGGCCGGAACGGCGGATGACGTCATGATTCTCCTCGAAACCCTGCGGCAGGGCGGCAAGGGCCTGATGACGGCGGAAACGGCCGAGATCGGCATGAGCAACCGGATCGGCGACCTGCGCTCGGATCCCGGCTGTGGCTTCGGCTATTTCGGTGCGGTCGTGCTGGAGCCCTGGGAAGCGATGAGCCCGCAATCTCCGGGCACGGTCCGCTGGGGTGGCGTCTATGGCCACAACTGGTTCATCGACCCCGTCCGGGAACTGACGGTGCTCAACATGACCAACAACGCCGTCGAGGGCTGCATGGGGCAATTCCCCGATCGGATCATGCGGGCTGTCTACGAAGAATAAGCTCAGGCCGCCGCTGCGGCCTGCTCGACGCGTTGCCGGGCGATCCGCCGGGCTTCCTCGTCGGCTACGAAGACGTCATCCATCGTCGTGGCCGCCGGCATGCCGGAGAGCGCGTCCATCACCGTTTCGGTGATTTCCGCCATCTGCAGGAAGCCGACATGGCCGTCGATGAAGGCTTCGAGCGCGACTTCCTTGGCACCGTTAAGAATGGCGCCCTGGGCGCCGCCGCGTTCCATTGCCAGCCGGGCCAGCCGCAGCGCCGGGAAACGCTCCTCATCCGGCGCCTCGAAATCCAGTCGTGACAGCTTGGCGAAGTCCAGCCGTTGCACGTCGAGTTGCGGCCGGACGGGATGGGACAGGGCATAGCCGATCGCGGTGCGCATGTCCGGGCAACCAAGCTGCGCCAGCACCGAGCCGTCGCTGTAACCGACCATCGAATGGATGATCGACTGCGGATGGACGATGACCTCGATCTGGTCAGGGCGCATGCGAAACAGGTGCTTCGCCTCGATCATCTCCAGCGCCTTGTTGAACATCGAGGCGCTGTCGATGGAGATCTTCAGTCCCATCGACCAGTTGGGATGGGCACGAGCGGTCGCGGCGGTGACATCGCGCATTTCCGCCAGCGTCGACGTGCGGAACGGGCCGCCGGATGCGGTCAGGATGATGCGTTCGACGGCATGGCGCTGGTGTTCTTCCAGCACCTGGTAGATAGCATTGTGTTCGCTGTCGACCGGCAGCAGCTTGCCGCCGCCTTCGGACACCGCGCGGATGAACAGGTCGCCGGCGGAAACGAGGCATTCCTTGTTGGCGAGCGCGATATCGGCGCCGCGGCGGGCTGCGGCAAGCGTTGGGGCAAGGCCGGCCGTGCCGACAATGGCCGCCATGACCCAGCCGGCATTGCGCTCGGCTGCCTCGATCAGGCCGTTGCGGCCTGCGGCGACCTCGATGCCGGTGCCGGCAAGCGCCGCTTTCAGGTTTTCATACTGGCCTTCATCCGCCGTCACGGCCAGTTCCGCACTGAGCGATTTTGCCTGTTCTGCCAGAAGGTCGATATTGCCGCTGCCGGTCAGGGCGGCGATCTCGAACCGGTCGCGCCCGCCAAGCTGCCTGACGACGTCGAGCGTGTTGGTGCCGATCGAGCCCGTCGAGCCGAGGATCGTCAAGCGGCGTTTATCGTTGGCGCCGGAAGTCATGGCCAAATCCCGTTGTTCTTCTTCTCTTGAGCTAGGCTCTACAGGTGAAAGCGAATGCCAACAAGGGTGGCTTCGAACAAGGGGAGGGCGATAAGGTCGCAGGGTGCGAATCAAAAGCGGTGATCACAGTGGTCGTCTGCCGGAAAGGATATGGCCCGTGCTGAAACTTGCGCTGTTCCTCGGCTGCAGCTGCGTGCTGATCGATCCGGCCTCGGTATCGATGGTGGCGGCCGGGGCGGTGCCGCCGGCGCTGGTTGGCCGGTGGCTGGCTGAGGATATCGGCGGTGGTGGCGTCATCGATTTCCTTGAGACGACGCTGGAGATTAACGACGACGGCACCTATGCCGGTTTTGCCGGCTGCAACAGTTATACGGGAACGTTCGGGCTATCCGGCAACGAGATCATCTTTTCTCCACCCGGGGCGACGCGCAAGATCTGTGTGCCGGCCGTCATGGACCAGGAAGGCAGGTTCTTCGAAGCGCTGAAGCGCGGGCTGTCCTGGAAGGTGGACGACACCAAGCTCTTCCTGACGGGACCGAATGCGAAGATCGGCCTTCGGCTCGTCGCGAATTAGACCTGCGCGGGTGGCGCAGATCAGGATTTTTCGTCCAGTGCTCTCAGCGTGCGCTTGAGCAATTCCGCCTCATCCCACACGCCGTGACGGTAGAGCGTCAGCACCAGGGCTGCCACCGGGTTGTTGGCATCACTGTCGGCGGAAATCTTGCGGGCCTTCTTCGCGGTCTCGAACACCCGCTGGCACAACTCCACATGGTGTGGAAGCATTGGTTCGTTTAACCATTGTTTCATATGCTACTTACCCCCAAACCTATCACAAAAATAGCAATCCCATGCACCGAGGGAGCTGGCTGTCAGCTCCATCCTCCGAAAAATGTGCTCGCCCTTCGACGATTCACGGGATTCCGAGGCGATACGGGTGGCTTTCGAATGTGGCAATTTTCCAACGAAACAATATTTGTTTGGCAGGCGGCGGCTCTGGATCATGTTGGCTGGGTGACCGCCGCAGGATCGAGTATGGGAACCTCCGCATTGAGATCGTTCTCGGCATATTTGATCGCCAGGATACTGAGAATGGATCCCACAATCACCACGAAGACAGCACGCATGGCCATTCGCATTACACAACTTCCTGTTCAAGCATCCATGCAAACGTGCGGATGGACAGGTTGTTCCGCCAGGTTTTCTGGCGGCTCAGTGCGTCGCGCTTAAAACGGCATAAGCGAGCAGACTGCAGGCTGCCATTGCCACGCGAACCGAGGCGCCCGCCTGACCGTTGCCGAGAAGCACTGCGAATGCCAGCCCGAGCGCAATAGTCACAATGCCGGTGAGCATGTCATTGCCGACAAAAGCCAGGGCCGAGGCGGAAAGGCAGACAGTGCTGGCAAGCGTCGTGGCCGGTGACATGAGGATCGTATTGTCGGTCGCTTGCGAGAAGATCGTCCGGAACCGGCTCCAGCTGCAGGCAATGGCGAGGCTGAGGAAAAGCATGGCGAGAATTTGGGTCTGCATCATACGGCCCGCCGTTCGATAAAGGGAAGTGTGTCCGGCGAGGTCTCGGTGTTCTGGCGGGCTTTGGAAAAGACGGAGCCGACACCGATCAGCACCGGATTGTCGACACCGATGCTACTCACCGCATCGGCAAGGCCGTCGAGTGTCCCGACCCAGCGTGATTCGTTGGCGCGGGTGATGGCGCCGACGACGACGGTTGGGGTGCGTCCACTCATGCCCGCAGCCCGCAGCCGGGTCTGGATCTGGCCGGCGGTGCGGCCGCCCATGTAGAAGATCGTCGTGGTTGCCGCCTCGGCCAGGTTCCGCCAGTCGAGATTATCAGGCAGGTGTCCGGAGCGGGAATGGCCGGTGACGAAGCGGACGGCCTGCGCGTGGTCGCGATGCGTCAGCGAAACGCCGAGCCGCGCCGCCATGGCGCTGGCCGAGGTGATGCCGGGAACGATATCGACGAGGATACCTTCCTTTTCCAGGCAGGCGATTTCCTCGCCGGCACGGCCGAAGATCATCGGATCACCGGATTTCAGCCGGACGACGCGCTTGCCGGCCTTGGCCAGCGAAACCATCATGGCGTTGATGTCTTCTTGGCTGCAACTGGCGCGACCGCCGCGCTTTCCAACCAGCATCCGCTTGGCCTCGCGGCGGGCAAGTTCCAGCACCTCGTCGGATACGAGATCATCGAACAGGATGACGTCGGCGGCCTGCAGCGCGCGGACGGCCTTCAGCGTCAAAAGTTCCGCATCGCCCGGCCCGGCGCCGACCAGGGTAACGCGGCCGGTGGAGGTCTTGGCGGTTGTTTCGAGCCTCTCGGCTGATGAAAGAAGGTCGCGTTCCGTGCCGGCTCCCGGTTCAGGACCAAAGGCGCGATCGACGAATCTTTCCCAGAAGGCGCGGCGTGGTGCGCCGGGGCTGATCCGGGCGTTGACCTTGTCACGGATCGTGTGGGCCAGCGATGCCCAGGATTTCAGCGAGGGTGGCAGCAGTGTTTCGATACGGCGACGGATCGCCTGGGCGAGAATGGGGGCGGCGCCATCGGTGGAGATGGCGACGACGACGGGAGAGCGGTTGACGATCGAGCCGAACTGGAACTGGCAATATTTCGGGTTGTCGATGATGTTGACCGGGACGCCGGCCTTGCAGCCGGCTTCGTGGAAGATGGCTGCGGCCTTATCATCCGTGCAGTCCGCAACTGCGATCGCGGCACCCTCGAAGGATTGCTGCGACCAGAGCGCGTCGTGATGAACGAACCGGCCTTCGCCCGAATCAGCGCTGCGGGCGATGAGATCGGCGAAACTCTCGCTCAATTCATCTGCGTAGACATGGACATGAGCGCCGCAAGCGGCCAGCAATTCCGCCTTCCAGGCTGCGGCATCGGATCCGCCGGCTACAATGACGCGCTTCCCTTCGAGCGCCCAGAAGACGGGAAGCTTGGCGAGCGGCGCCATGCGGGCGGGTGCGGCGTTGCGGTCACTCGGCGGCAGCTGCAAGACATCCATCGATGATCCCCCTGATTTCCGCGCGGCAGGAGCCGCAATTGGTTCCGGCATTGGTTTCCTTGCCGATCGCCTCGACGCTGTGACAACCGCCGCGAACGGCCGCGATGATTTGGTTGACGCCGACGCTGAGGCAGGAACAGACGGTGGCGCCGGGATCCATCCGGCCGGCGCCGGGACGCCCGGCAACGACGGCAAAGCGCTTGGCCATTTCCGTATGTGCCGCGGCGAGCTGTTCGATTGCCCAGTTGCGGGCGACGGCCACCGGCTGGCGGGCGATGAACAGGGCGGCCAGCAAGCGGCTGCCGTCGAAAAAGGCGAGGCGCAGATCGCCGGATTGCGCGTCGGCATAACCGAGCGGCTCGATATGATCGGGGATGTCGAAGCGTGCGCGGCACCAGGCCGTCCAGTCCTGCGGCGCGGTATCGAAGGCCAGCTCCAGCCGCCATCCGCCATCCGCCTTTGCCATCGCCCAATAGGCGCTGCCCGGATGCTCGGGCTTGGCGGCGGAGACGGCGAAACCGTAGTGCGAAACCGGAAAGCGGCGTGCGGCGACCGCGACATTCTTCGAGGCGGGCTGACCGGAGACGGGATCGGTGACCGGGGCAACCACCACGTCGATCCGCGCCTTGGCAGCGAACTGGTCGTTCCAGTGCATCGGCACGAACAGGCTGCCGCGTGCCTGCCGGTCGGTGACGAGGGCACGCACGACGGCCTTGCCGTAGGGGCTTTCGATTTCGACAAGGGCCGCGCTGGCGACGCCCATTTCCATCGCATCGCGCGGATGGATCTCGGCGAAGGGCTCGGCGATATGGGCGGAAAGACGGGCGCTCTTTCCGGTGCGCGTCATCGTGTGCCACTGGTCGCGGATGCGACCGGTGTTGAGGGTGAGTGGGAATTCGGGGCTGGTGCGATCGGAAACCGGCGCGCTGACCGCGATAAAACGGGCCTTGCCGTCGGGGTGGAAGAAGCCGCCGTTCGCGAAGAACCGGGTGACGCGCGGGGCTGTCTTCTGGGGTTGCGGCCACTGGAACGGCATCAGCGCATCGTAGGTCACGGGAGCGATCTCGGCATGGGCGCCGATGTCAAAATCGCGGCTGCCGTTGTTTTCGAAAGCCGAGAGGGCGGCGTGTTCGGCAAATATTTCCGTGGCGGAGGAATAGGAAAACGCGTCGGCAAAACCCATGCGGCGTCCGACTTCCGCCATCTGCCACCAGTCGGCTTTCGCCTCGCCCGGCTTGGTGAGAAAATCGCGCTGGCGGGAAATGCGGCGCTCGGAATTGGTGACGGTGCCGTTTTTCTCACCCCAGCCGAGCGAGGGCAGCAGCACATCGGCGAACGATGTCGTGTCTGTCTGCTGCAGGACGTCGGAGACAACGACGAAGGGGCAGGCGGCAATCGCGGCCGCGACGGCATCCGCATCCGGCATCGAGACGACCGGGTTTGTCGCCATGATCCAGAGCGCCTTGATGCGTCCGTCGGCCACCGCGCGGAACATGTCGACAGCCTTCAGGCCGGGCTTGCGGGCAATGGTGGGCGACGCCCAGAAGCGCTGCACGCGGTCGCAGTCCTCGGGGTTTTCGATCGCCATATGGGCGGCGAGCATGTTGGCGAGACCGCCGACCTCGCGTCCGCCCATGGCGTTCGGCTGGCCGGTCAGGGAGAACGGTCCCATGCCGGGCCGGCCGATGCGTCCCGTCGCGAGGTGGCAATTGATGATGGCGTTGACCTTGTCTGTGCCGGAGGCCGACTGATTGACGCCCTGGCTGTAGCAGGTGACGACCTTTTCGCTTTCCTCGAACAGCCGGTAGAACTGCCGCAACTGCATCGACGGCAAGCCGGTGAGTTCCATCAATTCGGCGATGCTCAACGACGAGGCTGCGGCAAAGGCCTCGGAAAAGCCTTGGGTGTGACGGCCGATATAGTTCTGGTCGATCGCGGCGGTGCCGGCGAGATGGGCGAGCAGGCCCATGAACAGCGCCACATCGCCATCTGGTCGTATTGCCAGATGCATGTCGGCGATATCGACGGTCATCGTCCGGCGCGGATCGATGACGACGATCTTCATGGAAGGTCGGGCGGCCTTGGCTGCGGTGAGACGCTGGTAGATGACCGGATGGCACCACGCGAGATTGGAGCCGGTGAGGATGACGAGGTCCGCAAGCTCGAGATCCTGATAGGTGCCGGGAACCGTATCCGCTCCAAAAGCACGGCGATGGCCGGCGACGGAGGAGGACATGCAGAGCCGCGAATTGGTGTCGATATTGGCCGAGCCGATAAAGCCCTTCATCAGCTTGTTGGCGAGGTAGTAGTCTTCCGTCAACAATTGGCCGGAGACGTAGAAGGCGACAGAGTCCGGGCCATGCTCGGCAATGGTTTCCGAAAAACGCGTAGCAACGAGGTCGAGCGCCTCGTCCCATCTTGCCCGTTGTCTGCCGATCTGAGGGGTCAGCACGCGTCCGTCGAGATCGATGGTTTCGGCCAGTGCCGAACCCTTGGAACAGAGCCGGCCGAAATTGGCGGGATGATCGGGGTCGCCCTTGACGCTCACCGTGCCGGTGTCATCGATTTTGGCGATGACACCGCAGCCGACGCCACAATAGGGGCAAGTGGTCTTGGTTTCAGTGGACATGGGCGTGTCCTCTGATCTGATTGTGAATGCGGGCTGCGGCTTCCCTCTTCTCCCCAGCGGGGAGAAGTGCCGAGCACAGCGAGGCGATGAGGGGGGCTTCGGCGAAGCCGGAGCCGGGCATCAGATTCACAGGGTGGCCTTCGGCCCCCCTTATCCGGCCCTGTGGGCCACCTTCTCCCCGCTGGGGCGAAGAGGGGACCGAGTTCGAACGCCGATCCCGAAACCCTTCAAAGGCAGCGGAGAAGGCAAAAGGTTGAGCAAGGGGGGGTATCGCCACAAACTCCGTCATGCGCCTACTCCGCCGCCATCATCAGGCTTTCCAGCGCGATGGAGAGCGCGCCATTGTCGTTGCGCACCCGGATCGTGCGGACCTCGCCCTGATCCGCGCCCAGCGCCTTGCCGGTTTCGAGCGAGATGACCCAGTTGTGGAGCGGGCAGGTGACTGCAGTGCCATGGACGATGCCCTGGCTGAGCGGGCCGCCCTTGTGCGGGCAGTGGTCCTCGATGGCGAAGACCTCGTTTTCGCTGGTGCGGAACACAGCGATCTTGCCCTGCGGGGTCTTGACGCAGCGGGCGCCGCGCAGAGGGATGTCGGAAATATTGCCGATTGCGATCCAGTTCATGTCCATCACTCCGCAGCTTCCGGATAACCGACCGTCGCCATCGGCCGGAATTCATGCTTGTCCTTGCCGGAGACGCGCTCCGACCAGGGATCGACCTGGGCGAATTTCTGGGAGAAGACGAAGCGGTCGTAATAGGTCTGGCGCTTGTCCGCATCATCCATGATCTGGCGGCGGATTTCGTCCAGCCCGATGCGCTTGGCCCATTTATAGATACGCTCGAGGTAGCGGCCCTGCTCGCGGTACATCTGGGTGAGCGCCACGATATGCTCCAGCGCCTCGTCTTCGGTCCTAACGAGGCCGAGCACTTCCGTGCCCTTGATGTCGAGACCGGCGGCTCCGGCAAAATGGATCTCGAAGCCACTGTCAACGCAGATGACGCCGATATCCTTGCAGGTGGCCTCGGCGCAATTTCGCGGACAGCCGGAGACTGCGAGCTTGAGCTTGGCCGGCGTCCAGGAACCCCACATGAATTTCTCGATGCGGATGCCGAGCCCGGTGGAATCCTGTGTGCCGAAGCGGCACCAGTCGGAACCGACGCAGGTTTTTACCGTGCGCAGGCCCTTGGCATAGGCCTGGCCGGAGATGAAGCCGGCCTTGCCGAGATCGGCCCAGACGGCCGGCAGGTCTTCCTTCTCGATGCCGAGCAGATCGATGCGCTGGCCGCCGGTGACCTTGACCAGCGGGATTTCGAATTTGTCGACGACATCGGCGATCGCCCGGAGTTCACCGGCATTGGTGACGCCGCCCCACATCCGCGGAACGACGGAATAGGTACCGTCCTTCTGGATGTTGGCGTGGACGCGTTCGTTGATGAAGCGGGACTGGTAGTCGTCGGCATATTCGTCCGGCCAGTCGCAAACGAGATAATAATTGAGTGCCGGGCGGCATTTGGCGCAGCCGCAGGAGGTCTTCCATTCCAGTTCCTGCATGACGGCGGGAATGGTCTTCAGACCCTTTGCCTTGATCAGGCGGCGGACATCGTCATGGCCGAGTTCAGTGCATTTGCACATCGGCTGGACGGCGGCCGGATTGTAGGCATCGCCGAGCGTGATGGTCATCAGCTGTTCGACCAGGCCGGTGCAGGAGCCGCAGGAGGCGGAGGCCTTGGTGTGGGCACGGACATCGTCCAGCGAGGTCAGGCCCTTGGAGGTGATCGTCGAGGTGATTTTGCCCTTGCAGACGCCGTTGCAGCCGCAGATTTCCGCATCATCCGGCAAGGCTGCAACGGCCGCCATAGGGTCCAGCGGCGACCCTCCCTGGTAGGCCTGTCCGAAGATGAGCGTTTCGCGCATTTCGGAAATATCGGTGGCTTTCTTCTTCAGGTCGTTGAACCAGGCGCCATCGGAGGTTTCGCCGTAGAGCACGGTGCCGATGATCCGGTTGTCCTTCAGAACCAGCCGCTTGTAGACGCCGGCGGTGGCATCGCGCAGCACGATTTCCTCGCGGTCGTCGCCATCAGCAAAATCGCCGAGCGAGAAGAGGTTGATGCCGGTGACCTTGAGCTTGGTCGGCGTGTCGGAATGGACGAAGGCGGGCGTGCGATCGCCGGTCAGATGCGATGCGGCGATGCGGGCCATTTCGTAGAGCGGGGCGACGAGGCCGTAGACCATGCCATCGACTTCGGCGCATTCACCGAGCGCCAGAATGTCACCATCCGAGGTCTGCATGCCGGAATCGACGACAATGCCGCGATTGACGGCAAGGCCTGCTTCCTTGGCAATGCCGGCGTTCGGACGGATGCCGACCGCCATGACGACGAGCGTCGCCGGTATGATGGTGCCGTTGTCGAGTTCGATGCCCTCGACCTTGCCATTGCCGATGATCGCCTTGGTGTTGGCCTTGCAGATGACCTTGATGCCGCGTTCCTCAACGGCTTTCTGAAGCAGGTAGCCGGCGGCCGGATCGAGTTGGCGTTCCATCAGCGTCGGCATGACGTGCAGTACGGTCACGTCCATGCCGCGCGAGGCAAGGCCAGCTGCCGCTTCGAGGCCGAGCAGACCGCCGCCGATGACGATCGCCTTTTCGCGCGACTGGGCGGCGAGCAGCATGGCCTGTACGTCGTCGAGGTCGCGATAGGTGATGACGCCGGGTAGGTCCTTGCCGGGAACCGGAATGATGAAGGGCACGGAGCCGGTGGCGATCACCAGCTTGTCGTAGCTTTCGGTGACGCCGTGGTCGGAGGTGACGGTCTTCGCCGCCCGGTCGATCGCGACGATCCGGTGGCCTTTATAGAGCGTGATGCCGTGCTTGATGTACCAGCCGTCGCCGTGAATGACGATTTCCTCATAGCTCTTTTCACCGGACAGCACCGGGGAGAGCATGATGCGGTCGTAGTTGACGCGCGGCTCGGCGTTGAAGATCGTGACGCTATACTGCCCGGGTGCTTTCTCAAGCAGATGCTCCAGCATGCGCCCGGGCGCCATGCCATTGCCGATGACGACGAGTTTTTGGGTCATGTCGGTTACTCCGCAGCTGTTCTGGGAAGGGCGCTGCCGGTCTCTCCGAGACGGACGGCGCGCTTCTGCCGGATGGTTTCGAGGCGTTCGGGCGACGGATTGGCGCCACCCTCATAGGCTTCGAGGAAATCGATGAGTTCTTCGCGGTAGGCGTAGTAGTGGCGATGGGCGAGCAGGGCCTTGCGGCTGCGCGGGCGCGGCAGGTGCACGTCCATGATGTTGCCGATGCGGGCGTTGGGACCGTTCGACATCATCACGACGCGGTCGGCGAGCAGGATCGCTTCGTCGACATCGTGCGTCACGCAGATCGCCGTCACCTTGGTTCGCGCCCAGACGTCCATCAGCACTTCCTGCAGTTCCCAGCGTGTCAGGCTGTCGAGCATGCCGAAGGGCTCGTCGAGCAGCAGCAGCTTGGGGGAGAGGGCGAATGCGCGGGCGATGCCGACGCGCTGCTTCATGCCGTTCGACAGATCGGCGGCGATGCGGTGCATGGAATCACCGAGCCCCACCTTCTCCAGATAATATTCGACGATGTCCTTGCGTTCGGCGGGGGATGCCGTCGGATAGACGCGATCGACGCCCAAGGCCACATTTTCACGTGCTGTCAGCCATGGCATCAGCGAGGGTGACTGGAACACCACGGCCCGGTCCGGTCCGGCGCCGGAAATTTCCTTGCCGTCCAGGATGATGCCGCCGCCGGAAATCGAGTTCAGGCCGGCTGCCATCGACAGGACGGTGGACTTGCCACAGCCGGAATGGCCGATGACCGAGATGAATTCGCCCTTGTTGATCTTCAGGTCGAAGCCATCGACGACCGTCAGCGGCCCCTTCGGCGTCGCGTAGGTCTTGCGAACCTCCGAGAACTCGACGAAGCGGCGCTCGACCACGGTGCGAGCGGCGCGCTCGTATGCGGCCGGCAGCTTGTCTTTTGCCGGCTTCTGGGTGATCGGGATGACGTTCGGCAGCTCGATGAGGCGACCGATGGAGCTATTCCGGTCGGCGCCGACATCCATCAGATAGGCGGTGACGGCGGCGCGCAGGCGGATGAATTCGGGATCCGAGTTCATCTTGGCGCGGATGCGTGGACGCGGCAGGGCCACGTCGAAGCTCGGGCCGAGCGTTGCCTTCGGGCCGGGTGTCAGCGGAATGATGCGGTCGGCCAGCAGGATCGCCTCGTCGACATCGTTGGTGACGAGAATGATTGTCTTCTTTTCCTGTTCGGAAATCGCCGCGAATTCATCCTGCAGCTTGGAGCGGGTCAGGGCGTCGAGCGCCGAGAGCGGTTCGTCCATCAGGAGGACTTGCGGCTGCATCGCCAAGGCCCGCGCCACGGCGACGCGCTGGCGCATGCCGCCGGAGAGTTCGGCAGGCTTGCGGTCCCTGGCATGAGCAAGGCCGACCATGCCGACATATTGCGAGACGATAGCTTTGCGCTCCGCCTTGTGCTTGGCCTTGAAGACACTGTCGACGGCGAGCGACACGTTCTGATCGACTGTCAGCCAGGGCATGAGGGAATAGGACTGGAACACCACGCCGCGTTCCGGGCCGGGGCCGGTGACTTGCCTGTCGTTGAACAGTACGGCGCCGGAATCCGGCGTGATGAGGCCGGCGAGCAGGGAGATCAGGGTCGTCTTGCCCGCGCCGGAGAAGCCGACGATGGCAATGAACTCGCCCTTTTTCACCTTCAGATTGACGTTCGACAGAACGTCGTTGCGGCTCTTGCCCTGGCCGTAGGATTTCGAAGCGTCGCTGAGTTCGAGAATGGTCATCGCCGGTCCTTATCGATTGGCCGAGAAGGTGAAGGCGGACTGGAGCGCGAACATGATGCGGTCGAGCGCAAAGCCGATGATGCCGATGGTCAGGACCGCGACCATGATGCGGGCGAGCGAGGTTTCCGAGCCGTTCTGGAATTCGTCCCAGACGAACTTTCCAAGGCCGGGATTCTGCGCCAGCATTTCAGCGGCGATCAGCACCATCCAGCCCACGCCGAGCGCAAGCCTGAGGCCGGTGAAGATCAGCGGCAGGGCGGACGGCAGGACGAGCTTGCGGATCGTCGTTGTGGTCGAAAGCTGCAGGACCTTGCCGACATTGACGAGATCCTTGTCGATCGACGCGACGCCGAGCGCGGTGTTGATCAGTGTCGGCCACAGTGAACAGAGGGTGACGGTGACGGCCGAGATCACCAGCGACTTCGGCAGCATGTCGGACGGGTTCACGTAGAGTGCCGAGACGATCATGGTCACGATCGGCAGCCAGGCAAGCGGCGAGACCGGCTTGAAGAGCTGGATCAGCGGGTTGATCGCGCCATTGATCGTGCGTGACAGGCCGGAGGCAATGCCAAGCGGGATGGCGATGACGCTGCCGATCAGGAAGCCTAGACCTACTGTGAGCAGAGAGGTCAGGATCTGGTCGAGATAGGTCGGCTTGCCGGTATAGGTGCGGTGCTTGACCTCGTCCGGCTTGCCTTCCGCGACGAGTTTGGCGTTGCGTTCGTCCTGGCGCTGGTAGAAAGCACCAGCCTTTTCGCGCTCGGCGAAATGGTCCTGCCACAGCACGCCCGCCTGCTCGAAGACCTCGACCGGGCCGGGAACCGCTCCGAGCGATGTCTTGACCGTCGGGGCGAGAACGCCCCAGGCGACCAGGAAGAACAGGATGCCGGCAAGCGGGACGACCAGGGTCTTGCGGATTTCCGCCATCTGCTCACGAACGCTATCCCCGGCGGCGATCCTGAGGAGCGGCGTCACCCAGCCGAGCCCGAGAATGTTGAGCCAGGTGGCGGTCTTGTTGATGCGCTGGAAGAGGCGTTCCCGGCGCATGGCGCTGTTGAGCTTGCCGGTATCGATGCTATCGGATGCGTGGGCCATTTAAGCTTGCCTTGTAGATATCTGGAAAGGGTGGATCAGCCGCCGACGATCTCGGAGCCTTCGACCTTCTGCTGGCCTTTCAGGCCGAGCTTCAGGCTGTCGATGTAGGCGTTGGGCTGCTTGCCGTCGTAGCTGACGCCGTCGATGAAATCGGCGGTGGCCGGCTTGTAGCCATCGCTGTTCCAGGGGAAGTCGGCATCCTTGGCCTTGCCTTCCTCGACCAGCATCCTGGCAGCCTTCAGGTAGAGGTCCGGCTTGTAGACGGACTTGGCGGTCTCTGCGAACCAGGCGTCGTCCTTGAATTCCGGGATCTGGCCCCAGCGGCGCATCTGCGTCAGGTACCAGATGGCATCGGAATAGAAGGGATAGGTGGCGTTGTGGCGGAAGAAGACGTTGAAGTCCGGCACGTCGCGCTTGTCGCCCTTCTCGTATTCGAAGGTTCCGGTCATCGAGTTGGCGATGACCTTGGCATCGGCGCCGACATATTCCTTGCGGGAGAGAATCTCGACAGCCTCGGCGCGATTGGCGTTGTTGTTTTCGTCAAGCCACATGGCGGCGCGGATCAGCGCCTTCGTCAACGCGATCGTCGTGTTGGGGTTCTGCTCGACGAAGTCCTCGGTCAGGCCGAGCACCTTTTCCGGATTGTTCTTCCATATTTCGTAGTCGGTGACGACGGGAACGCCGATGCCCTTGAAGACAGCGGCCTGGTTCCAGGGTTCGCCGACCGAATAGCCGAGGATCGTGCCGGCTTCGAGGGTTGCCGGCATCTGCGGCGGTGGCGTTACCGACAGAAGCGCGTCGCCCATGATCTGGCCGGAAACGTCGGCCGGCGAGTAATAGCCGGGATTGATGCCGCCGGAGGCCAGCCAGTAGCGCAGCTCGTAATTGTGGGTGGAAACCGGGAAGACCATGCCGAGATTGAACGGCTTGCCGTCTGCCTTGAACGTATCGATGACGGGCTTCAGCGCATCGGCCTTGATCGGATGCGCCGGTTTGCCGTCGGCACCGACCGGGATGTTGGCCTTCATCATGTCCCAGATCGCGTTGGAAACGGTGATGCCGTTGCCGTTGAGATCCATGGAAAACGGCGTGACGATATGGGCTTTGGTACCGTAGCCGATCGTCGCGGCCAGCGGCTGGCCGGCCAGCATATGAGCGCCGTCGAGTTCTCCGGTGATGACGCGATCGAGCAGGACTTTCCAGTTGGCCTGCGGCTCAAGCGTGACATAAAGCCCTTCATCCTCGAAGAAGCCCTTTTCGTAGGCGATCGCCAGCGGCGCCATGTCGGTCAGCTTGATGAAGCCGAGCTTCAGTTCGTCCTTTTCGAGCGACAGCGTTTCAGCCGAGGCGTGCGTGGCAAAGACGCCGGTCGTCAGGGCGGAACAGATGACTGTTCCGGCCAGCATCGTCTTCATGGCATCCGTCAATTTCTCGGTCATCTGTCGGTCCCCTTGGGCTGCGGGAAAATGGGCAATAAAAAACGCCGCTCGGAGATTGCGCCTGCGGGATGATCTCGATCCCGGACTGCAAAAACCTTGCGACGTCGGTGTCACTGCGAGCCCATGTCTGCGGGCTCGACTTGCTGCGATCGCCATTGACCGCTGCGATTCATGTCATGCAATGCGCATGCCAGTTTTGAGGGGAAATATTAGGGTGTTGAAACTGAAAGGATTTTTATGATTTTTGGAGGATAGATTAAAATTTGATCATGCTTATGCGATGCAAAAGTTTTTGGCGTTTGCTTTTGCATTGTCGATTTCGCAGGGGAAATTTTGTGCAATGCAAAATCCTCGAGCGTCAGATTTCGTCGCCTGAGAGGCCATCCCGCATCCCTGTCTTGACCGGGAAGGCGGCAATATAGGCGGCCATATCACGGGGGTCGAAAACCTGGCCGTCCAGGAAGCGGTCGCTCTCCATGGCGCCTTCGATCCGCGCGTCGTCGTCGGTTGGCATGGTACCGGCGCCGAGAGCGCGGCGATAGATATCCGGCCTGTAGGCGGAGGCAGCGCCAGTCATGCCGCTCGGTGAAAGCTCCGTCTGCCCCCAGCGGACCATCTGGCTGTAGAGCCAGAGCGCCTGGCTCGGCCGCGGATAATTGGCGGAGTCGGCGTGAAAGGTGAAGTAGTCGGTGATGATCCGCTTGTTGCCTTCGCCATCGAGGTTGAACTCACCGGCGAGAACTCGGCGAATGATGTCGATGGGCGCGGCAATATAGCGGCTGTCGGCCAGCGCCTCGGCCAGGGCGTCATGGTTGCCGGGATCGTCGCACCAGCGGGCGGCGGCATCGAGCGCGACGATGAGGCGAGATACGGTCTCCGGATGCGCCTCAGCCCAGTCCGGCCGCATGCCGATCACCTTTTCCGGGGCAGAAGGCCAGATGTCCTGCTTGGCTGCGACGATGCGGCCCGTGCCGCGTTCGGAGGCGACCATGTTCCAGGGGGCGCCGACACAGAAGCCGTCGATGGCATTGGCGGCGAGTGCATCCGATGTCATCGGCGGCGGTACGACGACGAGCTTGATGTCGCGGTCCGGATCAATGCCGCCGGCGGCCAGCCAGTAGCGGAATTCGTAATTGTGGGAGGAGAAGGGGTAGGTGACGCCGAGCGTCGGCGGCGCTTCGCCGCGCGCCTTCATGCCCTCGATCACCTTGGCCAGCGCTCGGGCGTTTTCCAGTGCGCCGGCGGTCTCGATTATGCCCGCCTCCTGCCGCATGCGGGCGTAGAGTCGGGTCGAAAGCGTAATGGCGTTGCCGCCGCGACCGAGCGAGAAGGGGGTGATCGTCGGCGAGGGGTTGGAGCCGAGCCCGAGCATCGAGGCGACCGGCATGGGCGACAGCATGTGGGCGATGTCGAACTGGCGAAAAGCCAGCCGGTCGCGGACATTGGCCCAGGAGATATCCCGGACGAGATCGAGCAGGATGCCTTCCTTCCGTGCAAAGCCGAATTCCGCGGCAGCGATCAGGACGGAGGCATCAACGAGCGGAATGAAACCGGCGCGCAGCGTGCGCGGGCCTTCCCCGGTCAGTCGGCCGGGTGCAGCGAGCTGACTGTTGCCGTCGCGCGGACTGCCGGACGAATCCGTGGATTTCGTGATCATGTTCACTCCACTGCCTCCCCGGGCATGCCGACCATCACATCAAAAGCCCTGCAGCGGTTACGACGCTTTGCGCGATGTCGGACAATTTCTTCTTCTCGTTCATGGCGGTCTGGCGCAGCAGCGCATAGGCCTGCTCCTCCGAAAGGCCGCGCATCTTCATCAGGATGCCCTTGGCGCGCTCGACAACCTTGCGTTCTTCCAGTGCGGACTTGGCATCCGCCAGTTCTCGCTGCAGCCGCGAAAAGGCGTTGAAACGGCTGACGGCCATGTCGAGGATCGGCTTGACGCGCTCCTTCTTCAGGCCGTCGACGATATAGGCGGACACGCCGGCATCGACGGCGGCCTCGATGGAGGCCGTGTCGGAGCGATCGACGAACATGGCGATCGGCCGGCTGAGCGTGCGCGTCAGCTGGAAGAGATGTTCCATCATGTCCCGATTGGGATTCTCGAGATCGATGAAGATCACGTCAGGTTGCAGCGTCTCGATGATGCGGGCGATGCCGTTGACCTCGTTGACGACGGTGACCCTGGCATGTCCCGCCTCACGCAGACCTTCCTCGATGATGGAGGCGCGGATAGCGTTTTCATCGATCACAAGAATGGTGAGGTCCAAATAAGCCATGGCGCATACATGACGCAGTGCAGCAAACTTGGCAATGCCTATAATTGCAGCGTTTCCTGTTGCGCATTAAAAATTAGGCAAACAGCTTGGTGTCGATGATTCGACGTGCTTTTTTCAATACGCTGTTTTATCGGATGGAAGAGGGTGGCTTACGATGAGACGGATCGTAAGGGCGGAGAGATTTGCAGTCGGGGGTAGGGCGTGCATCAGGACATGGCTTTGGTAACGACCGTCGCGGTCAGCTTCGTGCTGGCGGCGGCCTTTGGCTACTGTGCCGATCGGCTTCGCTTGCCGCCCCTTGTCGGATATCTGGTGGCCGGCATCATGATCGGGCCGTTCACGCCGGGCATTGCCGCTGATGGCGCCATGGCGGCGCAACTGGCGGAAATCGGCGTTATCCTGCTGATGTTCGGCGTCGGCCTGCATTTCTCGGCGTCCGACCTCATCGCGGTGCGCGGCGTCGCCATTCCCGGCGCCATCGGCCAGATCGTCCTTGCAACGCTGCTCGGCATTGGGCTCACCACGCTCTGGGGCTGGAGCCTCGGCGCCGGTCTGGTCTTCGGTCTGAGCATATCCGTCGCCAGCACCGTCGTGCTCCTGAAGGCGCTGGAGGAGCGAAATCTGGTCAATTCGCCCAACGGCCGCGTCGCTATCGGCTGGCTGATCGTCGAGGACCTGGCCATGGTTCTCGCTCTCGTCCTCTTGCCGATCGTGGCGCAGGTGCTGGGTGATCATGACGCGGTCGGCTCTCATGGTTTGCCGGCCAGTGGCGGCACGGAAATCATGCTGACCATCGCCATGACGGTGGTGAAGCTCGCGGCCTTCGCGGCGCTTGCGATCATTCTCGGTCCCAGGATCGTGCCCTGGATCCTGACGCTGGTCGCCCGTACCGGATCGCGCGAATTGTTCACGCTGACGGTTCTGGCGACCGCCGTGGGGCTTGCCTTCGGATCGGCGGCGATCTTCGGCGTCTCCTTCGCGCTCGGCGCATTCTTCGCCGGCGTCATCATGAGCGAATCGCATCTCAGCCATCGGGCGGCCGCCGATTCGCTGCCGCTGCAGAATGCCTTTTCGGTTCTGTTCTTCGTCTCCGTCGGCATGCTGTTCAATCCGTATATCCTGATCCGCGAGCCGCTGGAGGTTCTCGCGATCCTGGCGCTGGTCACGCTCGGCAAATCGATCATCGCCATCGGCGTCGTCGTGCTTCTGCGTTATCCCATATCGATGGCGCTGACGGTCGGGGCGAGCCTCGGGCAGATCGGCGAATTTTCCTTCATCGTGGCGGGGCTCGGCATTTCGCTCGGCCTCTTGTCGCAGGAGGGGCATGACCTGATCCTTGCTGGCGCCATCCTGTCGATCACACTCAATCCGATGCTCTTCTGGGCGGCCGGCAAGCTTAGAACCGTGCTCGGCACGGTCGCCCCGACATTCGTCGCCACCCATGGCGCGCGCAAGCTGGCGGTGCTCAGCCGCGATCTCGATATCGTCAAGGCGCGGGTGGAGGAGAAGGAGAGCCAGCAGCAACTGAAAAAGCAGCAACTGGTCAGCACCTTCCCGCTGTTCTCGCAGGTCGACGAGCATGCGCTGGAAGAATTGTTGTTGCTATTCCGGCCCGCCTCCGCCCAGCCGGGTGACAAGGTGATCCGTGCCGGAGAGCGGGGTGACGCGATGTATTTCATCGCCGCCGGCACCGTCGAGGTTCGCCTGGAGGCCGGCTCGGTTCCGCTGGAGGCAGGTGCGTTCTTCGGCGAAATGGCACTCCTGAGTGGCGGCTTGCGCACGGCCGACGTGATCGCCGTCGATTTCTGCCAGTTCCTCAAGCTCGACCGGCGCGACTTCAACATGTTCATGGCGCGCCATCCCCGCCTTAGGGCTGTCGTCAGCGACATGGCCCGCGAGCGCAAGCAGATGAATGTGGTGCGCGAAGCCAATGGCAGCGCTTCGGACTGAAACTTGCGCGGTTTTGGCCGGAGTGCAATTTTCACCGAAAAACCTGTCGGGATTGGCAATAATCGACATGCGGCTATGATGTAGACTTTTCAGGTCACATTGAAGCCGGAGACCGCCATGACTGCGCCGCATCCCTCCAAAACCCATATCGGCAACCACAAGCTCCATCCAGAAACGCTGATGCTGAATTTCGGCTATGACCCGGAACTCTCCGAAGGCGCGGTCAAGCCACCGGTTTTCCTGACCTCGACCTTCGTCTTCAAGTCTGCGGAAGAGGGGCGTGACTTCTTCGACTTCGTTTCCGGGCGGCGCGAACCGCCGGCGGGCACGGCGGCGGGGCTCGTTTATTCCCGCTTCAATCACCCCAACAGCGAGATCGTCGAGGATCGTCTGGCGGTGTATGAACGCACCGAAAGCTGCGCGCTGTTTTCCTCCGGCATGTCGGCGATCGCGACAACGCTCCTGGCCTTCGTTCGTCCGGGCGACGCGATTCTTCATTCGCAGCCGCTCTATGGGGGAACGGAAACGCTGCTTGCAAAAACCTTCCTGAATATGGGGGTCGCGGCGGTCGGGTTTGCCGATGGCGTCAATGAAGAGAGTGTGCAATCGGCGGCAGATACAGCGATGGCAAAGGGCCGCGTCTCGATGATCCTGATCGAGACGCCGGCCAATCCCACGAACAGTCTGGTCGATGTCGCCATGATTCGCCGCATCGCCGACAGGATCGGCAAGGCGCAGGGGCATACGCCTGTCATTGCCTGCGACAATACCTTGCTCGGACCTGTGTTCCAGCGGCCGATCGAACATGGCGCGGATATTTCGCTCTATTCGCTGACCAAATATGTCGGCGGCCATTCCGACCTGATCGCCGGTGCGGCGCTTGGCTCGAAGGCCGTGATGAAACAGGTCAAGGCTCTGCGCGGTGCGATCGGCACGCAGCTCGATCCGCATTCCTGCTGGATGCTCGGCCGCTCGCTGGAAACGCTGTCGATCCGCATGGAAAAGGCAAACGGCAATGCGCTGGAGGTGGCGAATTTCCTGAAGGATCATCCGAAGGTCGAAGGCATCCACTATCTGCCCTATCACGATCCGCAGTCAACACTTGGAAAGACCTTTGCCGCCCAATGCACCGGCGCCGGCTCGACCTTTTCCTTCGACATCCGCGGCGGCCAGCCAGCCTCGTTCCGGTTCCTCAATGCCTTGCAGATCTTCAAGCTGGCCGTCAGTCTCGGCGGCACGGAATCACTTGCCAGCCACCCGGCCAGCATGACCCATTCCGGCGTACCCATCGATGTGCGTCAGCGTATCGGCGTGCTGGAATCGACCATCCGCTTGTCGATCGGTATCGAGCACCCCGACGACCTGATCGCCGATCTGACGATGGCGCTCGACGCGGCATGACAGGCGTTTTTCTTATTTTTCGTTGTGTCTTGAAACGGTTACATTGATGCGCCATATTACATCCATGGAATTCGTTTCCAGCGGTTGACCACGGATGTACTGGCAACTGTTGTCGAGACGGGTCGGAGAGGTCGGGTTTTCACCCGGCCTTTTTCTTTGGGCGAACCATTTTCTGCGCTTTGGGAAATGCCTTCGTGAGGGCGGCTCGAAGAATGGTGATCCCAATTGGATTCGAACCAATGGCCTCAGGATTAGGAATCCTGCGCTCTATCCTGCTGAGCTATGGGACCGACCGGAAGAACCCATACAAAAGGCTTGAGCTTTAGCCAAGTGTTTTCCTGCGCACCCGCCCGCTGCTTTTTCCGCGGCGCGTCGGCGTGGGGCTGGCGCCGGATGCTTTTCCGATGTTAAGCAGGATGCGGCGTAACGGGGAGGAGACCCGGCCGTTACGGTGCCGCTTTGACAACGAGACGCACAAGAGTTTGATTCAGCATGTTCATCGGAATTGATTGGGGCGGTACGAAAATGGAAGTCATCGCGCTCGATCGCGATGGCGCAACAAGGGCAAGGCACCGGATCGCCACGCCGACCAGCGGTTACGACGCCTGCGTGCGCGCCGTGCAGGATCTGGTCGCGGCGGCCGAGCAGATGGCCGGCGAACGCGGCACCGTCGGCATCGGCATTCCCGGCAGCCCCAATCCTCGCACCGGCATCGTGCGCAATTCCAACGCGGTGCTTTTGAACGGCCAGCCGCTTGGCCGCGACCTTGCGGCGGCGCTCGGCCGCGAGGTGCGGCTTGCCAATGATGCCAATTGCCTCGCCGTGTCCGAGGCGGTGGATGGTGCCGGCAAGGACGAGCATACCGTATTCGGCATCATCGTCGGCACCGGCCATGGTGGCGGCCTTGCCATCGGCAAGCATGTGCATGCCGGTTATCAGGGCGTTGCCGCCGAGATCGGCCATTACCCCTTGCCCTGGATGACGCCCGAGGAATATCCCGGCCACAAGTGCTGGTGCGGGAAGCACGGCTGCCTCGACATGTATGCCTGCGGTACCGGCGTGGAGCTTGACTACCGCACGACGACGGGCATCGACAGGCGCGGTCGCGACATCATTGCCGACAAGCGCAACGGCGAGCCGATGGCGATCGCCGTCTACCAGCGTTTCGTCGATCGGCTGGCGCGCAGCCTGGCGCTTCTGACCAATGTCGTCGATCCCGATGTCTTCGTGCTGGGCGGCGGCATGTCGAATGTCGATGAAATCTACGACGAATTGCCGGACCTGATCGTCAAATATATTTTCGGAGACAGTTTCGAAACGCCGATCCGCAAGGCGGTGCATGGTGATAGCTCGGGCGTGCGTGGCGCGGCCTGGCTGTGGAAAGACTAGAGAAAAGGAAGAGGACGTATGGGTATCGACGTGGATCTGGAGCGGATCGCCTTTCAGGAAAGCGAGCTGCAGTTCGAGAGCTTCAATCTCGAAAGCGGCTGGGCGCTGGGCTCGCTGCTGCGGGACATGGCCGTCGAGCGCAAGCTGGGCGTGGTGATCGATGTCACGCTGTTTTCGATGCCGGTCTTCTATACGGTGCTTGCAGGGGGGACCCCAGACAATCCGCATTGGGTGCGCCGCAAGCGCAACTGCGTCTTCCGGTTCCTGAAGAGCAGCTATGCCGTCGGTCTGTCGCTCGCCAAGCAGGAAACCACCATCCAGGCGAAGTTCGGATTGCCGGACGCGGATTACGCGCCGCATGGCGGCAGCTTCCCGATCGTCGTCAAGGGTACGGGCTGCATCGGCGCCGTCACCGTTTCCGGCCTGCCGCAGCGCGAGGACCACAATATGGTCGTGGAGGCGCTGGCCCGGATTCTCGGCAAGGACAATGACGTGCTGAAGCTGGCATAGTCCCGTTTCGATCGATATTTTCAAATGCATGTGCTGGAACGGATTTTTTGCCAATGGATATTGCAGGCTTTTCCGCAACGCTGAACGAATGGCTGACCGGAGCGGCGCTGCCGCTCTGGCGGGAGAGGGGCTTTGACGGTCCCGGTGGCGGTTTCGTCGAAACCATCGATATGGCGGGCGAACCGACGCGGGCAAACCGCCGGTCGCGCGTCCAGCCCCGTCAGGTTTATTGCTTTGCCGAAGCCGGTCGCCGTGGCTGGAGCGGTGACTGGCATACGCTCGCGATCTCAGGTGCGGCCTATTTCGACCGCGTCTTCCTGCAGCCGAGCGGCTTTTTCGGCGCGCTGGCGGATGCGGATGGCACTCTGATCGATGCGTCCTTCGATCTCTACAACCAGGCTTTCGCGCTTCTCTCCTTCGCCTATCTGGCGCAGGTTTTCCCGGAGCGGAAGGCGGAGATGATCGAACGCAGCAACATGCTGCGCCAAAAGCTCGAAGCCTTTTGCAAACATCCGTCGATCGGCTTCGAGGAAGACAACCCGCCACGCCTGCCGCTGGCCTCCAATCCGCATATGCACCTGTTCGAGGCCTGCCTCGCCTGCGAAAGCGTTGATGGTTTCGACACCGTCGCCTGGACCAATCTCGCCGATGAAATCGCCACGCTCTGCATGGATCATTTCATCGACGCGGAGACCGGCGCTCTGCGTGAATTCTTCGACCATGACTGGTCGCCGATGCCGGGGGACAAAGGACGGATCGTCGAGCCGGGCCATCAGTTCGAATGGGCCTGGCTGCTCTTGCGCTGGGGAGAGCGGCGCGGCAATGCGGACGCGCTGGTCAAGGCGCGCCGGCTGTTCGAGATCGGTGAACAATATGGCATCGCCCAGCCGCGCGAAGTCGTCGTCATGACGCTGTTCGACGATTTCTCGGTCGCCGATCCCATCGCTCGCCTTTGGCCGCAGACCGAATGGCTGAAGGCATCGATCCGCTTCGCGACGCTGTCGCTGGGGGAGGAGCGCGAGCGCTATCTGCGCTCGGCCGTGCGGGCCGCAACGGCGTTGATGCGCTTTCTCGACGCGCCCGTGAAGGGCCTTTGGCGCGACAAGCAGAGGGATGATGGCAGCTTCATCGACGAGCCGGCTCCCGCCAGCACCTTCTACCATATCGTCTGCGCCATCTATGAACTGGATGATTGCCTGAAGAGGCTTTGAGCCCACTATTTCGATAGATGTTTAAACGGCCCGCTTCCGCTGGAGCGGGCCGTTTCCGTTTGCATCGGACAAATACGCAAACTTCATATGTTGACATAAAGATATCTTTATGTGATTTCTGAAATTCGAGTTATTGTCGTTTTCAGAACGGGAGATTTCCCATGTCCGCCATCGAAGCCCTTTTCGGCGCCGTTTCCCCGCAACCGGATGGGTCCGAGGTCATGGCCGCGCTGAAGGCGGCGGCGCGCGAGCGCATCCTGATCATGGATGGCGCAATGGGCACGGAGATTCAGCAATTGGGACTTGGCGAGGATCATTTTCGTGGTGACCGGTTTACGGCCTGCGAGTGCCATCTGCAGGGCAACAACGATCTGCTGACGTTGACCCAGCCCGGCGCGATCGAGGAAATCCATTACAATTACGCCATTGCCGGCGCGGATATTCTGGAGACCAACACGTTCTCCTCCACCTCCATCGCGCAGGCCGATTATGGCATGGAGGCGATGGTCTATGAGCTCAACCGCGATGGCGCGCGGCTCGCGCGTCGCGCCGGGCTCAGGGCGCAGCAGGTGGACGGCAAGCGCCGGTTCGTTGCCGGTGCGCTCGGCCCGACCAACCGCACGGCCTCGATCTCGCCGGATGTCAACAATCCCGGCTTTCGCGCTGTCAGCTTCGACGACCTGCGCATCGCCTATGCCGAACAGTTGCGCGGCCTGATCGATGGCGGCGCCGATATCATCCTGATCGAGACGATCTTCGATACGCTAAACGCCAAGGCGGCGATCTTCGCGACCGAGGAAGTGTTTGCCGACAAGGGCGTGCGCCTGCCGGTGATGATTTCCGGCACGATCACCGATCTTTCCGGCCGCACGCTGTCGGGCCAGACGCCGACCGCCTTCTGGCATTCCGTGCGCCACGCCGACCCCTTCACCATCGGGCTGAACTGCGCGCTCGGCGCCAATGCCATGCGCGCGCATCTGGCCGAAATTTCCAGCGTTGCGAACACCTTCGTCTGCGCCTATCCGAATGCCGGCCTGCCCAACGAATTCGGCCGCTATGACGAAGGCCCGGAAGAGATGGCAGCCCAGATCGAGGCCTTCGCCCGCGACGGTCTCGTCAATATCGTCGGCGGCTGCTGCGGATCGACGCCGGAGCATATTCGCGCGATCGCCGAAGCCGTGGCCAAACATGCGCCGCGCGTTATCCCCGATGTGCCGCGGCTGATGAAGCTGTCGGGCCTGGAGCCGTTCACGCTGACCAAGGATATTCCCTTCGTCAATGTCGGCGAGCGTACCAATGTCACGGGCTCAGCCAAGTTCCGCAAGCTGATCACGGCAGGCAACTATGCCGAGGCACTCGACATCGCCCGCGATCAGGTCGCCAACGGCGCCCAGATCATCGATATCAACATGGATGAGGGCCTGATCGATTCGAAGCAGGCCATGGTTGAATTCCTCAACCTGATTGCCGCCGAACCGGACATTGCCCGTGTGCCGGTCATGATCGACTCGTCGAAATGGGAGATCATCGAAGCCGGGCTGAAATGCGTTCAGGGCAAGCCACTGGTCAACTCCATTTCCATGAAGGAAGGCGAGGAAGCCTTTCTGCATCACGCCCGGCTCTGCCGCGCCTATGGTGCCGCTGTGGTCGTCATGGCGTTCGACGAGCAGGGCCAGGCGGATACGAAGGCCCGCAAGGTCGAGATCTGCACGCGCGCATACAGGCTTCTCACTGAAAAAGCGGGGTTTGCGCCGGAAGACGTCATTTTCGATCCGAATATCTTCGCTGTCGCCACCGGCATCGAGGAGCACAACAATTACGGCGTCGATTTCATCGAGGCGACGCGCGAGATCATCGAAACCCTGCCGCATGTGCATGTCTCCGGCGGCGTGTCGAACCTGTCCTTCTCCTTCCGCGGCAACGAGCCGGTGCGCGAGGCGATGCATGCCGTGTTCCTCTATCACGCCATCCAGGCGGGCATGGACATGGGCATCGTCAATGCCGGCCAGTTGGCGGTCTACGTCCAGATCGAGCCTGAGTTGAAGGAAGCCTGCGAGGACGTCGTCCTCAACCGTCGCGCCGATTCGACCGAGCGCCTGCTGGAACTGGCCGAGCGCTTCAAGGGCGCGGCAGGCAAGGAGGCCAAGGAGCGCGATTTGAAATGGCGCGAATGGGCGGTCGAAAAGCGGCTTGAACATGCGCTGGTCAACGGCATCACCGAGTTCATCGAGGCGGACACCGAGGAAGCGCGGCAAAATGCCGAGCGGCCGTTGCACGTCATCGAAGGTCCACTGATGGCCGGCATGAACGTGGTCGGCGATCTCTTCGGGGCCGGCAAGATGTTCCTGCCGCAGGTGGTGAAATCCGCCCGCGTCATGAAGCAGGCGGTTGCCGTTCTGTTGCCCTATATGGAAGCCGAGCGGCTGGCGGGCGGTGGCGAAGGCGAACGCCAGAGCGCCGGCAAGGTGCTGATGGCGACGGTGAAGGGCGATGTCCACGATATCGGCAAGAATATCGTTGGCGTCGTGCTCGCCTGCAACAACTACGAGATCATCGATCTCGGCGTCATGGTGCCCTCGGCGAAAATTCTCGAAGTCGCTCGCGAGCGCAAGGTCGATATCATCGGCCTCTCCGGACTGATCACCCCGTCGCTCGACGAGATGGCGCATGTGGCGGCCGAAATGGAACGTGAGGGGTGCGATATCCCGCTTTTGATCGGCGGCGCCACGACCAGCCGCGTGCACACCGCCGTGAAGATCCATCCGCGTTACAGCCAAGGGCAGGCAATCTATGTCACGGATGCCAGCCGTGCGGTCGGCATTGTGTCCAGCCTTTTGTCGCCGGAGATGAAGGCTGGTTACGTCGAGACGGTGCGTGCCGAGTACAAAAAAGTTGCCGATGCGCATGCGCGCAACGAACTGGAAAAGCAGCGTCTGCCGCTGGCGAAAGCTCGCGCCAATGGCCAGAAGGTCGATTGGGCCACGTACCGGCCGAAGGTACCGTCCTTCCTCGGCACCCGCGTCTTTCAGGGCTGGGATCTGGCGGAACTGGCCGGCTATATCGACTGGACGCCGTTCTTCCAGACCTGGGAGATGAAGGGCGTCTATCCGAAGATCCTCGACGACGAGCGTCAGGGTGAGGCTGCCCGCCAGCTGTTTGCCGATGCCCAGGCCATGCTGGCCAAGGTGATCGCGGAAAAATGGTTTCTGCCCAAGGCCGTCGTCGGCTTCTGGCCGGCCGGTACCGTCGAGGACGATATCCGCCTGTTCACGGACGAAACCCGCAGCGCCGAGCTTGCCACCTTCTTCACCCTGCGCCAGCAGATGACGAAGCGGGATGGCCGCCCGAATGTCGCGCTGTCGGATTTCGTCGCGCCGGTGGAGAGCGGCGTCCGCGACTATATCGGTGGCTTCGTCGTCACCGCCGGCATCGAGGAGGTAGCGATCGCCGAGCGGTTCGAGCGCGCCAATGACGATTATTCCTCGATCATGGTCAAGGCCTTGGCCGACCGTTTCGCCGAAGCCTTTGCCGAGCGTATGCATGAACATGTTCGCAAGGAGCTTTGGGGCTATGCGGCTGACGAAATCTTTTCGCCGACGGAACTGATTGGTGAGCCCTATGCGGGCATCCGCCCGGCACCCGGCTATCCGGCTCAGCCCGACCATACGGAAAAGGCCACTTTGTTTGGTCTTTTGAAGGCTGAAGGGGAAATCGGTGTGATCCTGACCGAGAGCTTTGCCATGTGGCCGGGTTCGTCTGTTTCCGGCCTCTATATCGGTCATCCCGATGCCTATTATTTCGGTGTGGCCAAGGTGGAGCGTGATCAGGTCGAAGACTATGCCGCTCGCAAGGACATGCCGATCGGTGAGGTCGAGCGCTGGCTGGGGCCGATCCTCAACTATGTGCCGGCACCGAAGGTGGAAGCAGCGGAATAGGCGCCAATCAGGCCGTTTGAATCACGCGAGGCGAAGCGCCCGCTCGGCCAGATAGCCGTTCAGCCGATCCGCGCTTCCCAGCGGATCGGCAAGCCCGACATAGGTGTCCGGCCGCAGCAGATAGGTGGCATCCCGGGCCAGCCCGGCGTCGCCGAATGCCTCGCGCCATTCGAACACATGCAACGGGAGCTTGTGATCCGCGCAGGCGGCCTTCAGATCGTCCGAGGCGGTGCCGTAGACATGGACCTGCCAGGTGATGGCCGAGAGCGAATCATAATTGTCCCGTCCGTCGAACCGCACGAAGGGCAGCCGGTCGCCGCCTTCGATTTTTCCCGCCTTGCCGACGCTCAACGGGCTTTCCGGGTAATCGAGTGTCGTCTGCGAGACCAGGCGGAAGATCGCCTCCCGGGCCGAATCGAGGCTCCAGGCCACTTTCGCGAAAATCGGGGCGATCCGTGTGCGCATGAATTCGGCGATGCTGCCCTGCGCGGTGACGGCGCTGAAAACGCGGTCTGTGGTTTCGACCAGCTTGCGCGCGAAGACCGGCCGTTCCAGCTCGAAACTGTCGAGAAGACCGTCATCGGCCTGTCCCTTGAGCACTGCCGCCAGCTTCCAGGCGAGGTTGATGGCGTCACCGATGCCGGTGTTCATCCCCTGTCCACCCGCCGGGCTGTGGACATGCGCGGCGTCGCCGAGGAGAAAGACGCGGCCATGGCGGAAGCGCTCGGTGATCCGGTGATGGACGCGGTAGGTGGAAAACCAGTTGACCTTGTCGATGACAAGGCCGATGGCGCCGATCGCCTCGCGCCCGACATCGTCGATGGTGAG
>NZ_CP196426.1:917500-1485000 GCF_051669845.1 Pararhizobium sp. O133
CCGCAAGTAGTGGCGAGCGAACGCGGACCAGGCCAGTGGCAATGATTGATAAAGTGGAACGGAATGGAAAGTCCGGCCGTAGCGGGTGATAGCCCCGTACATGTAGATGCAGTCATTGTCCTAGAGTAGGGCGGGACACGTGAAATCCTGTCTGAACATGGGGAGACCACTCTCCAAGCCTAAGTACTCGTGCATGACCGATAGCGAACAAGTACCGTGAGGGAAAGGTGAAAAGCACCCCGACAAGGGGAGTGAAAGAGAACCTGAAACCGGTTGCCTACAAGCAGTTGGAGCCATAATTGGTGACAGCGTACCTTTTGTATAATGGGTCAACGACTTAGTGTGACGAGCAAGCTTAAGCCGATAGGTGAAGGCGCAGCGAAAGCGAGTCTGAATAGGGCATTCAGTTCGTCGCATTAGACCCGAAACCGAGTGATCTAGCCATGAGCAGGTTGAAGGTTGGGTAACACCAACTGGAGGACCGAACCCGCATCTGTTGCAATAGATTGGGATGACTTGTGGCTAGGGGTGAAAGGCCAATCAAACTCGGAAATAGCTGGTTCTCCGCGAAAACTATTTAGGTAGTGCGTCGACCGAATACCCTCGGGGGTAGAGCACTGGATGGGCTATGGGGACTCACCGTCTTACTGATCCTAACCAAACTCCGAATACCGAGGAGTACTAGTCGGCAGACACACGGCGGGTGCTAACGTCCGTCGTGAAGAGGGCAACAACCCTGACCTCCAGCTAAGGTCCCCAAGTCATGGCTAAGTGGGAAAGGATGTGAGGATCCCAAAACAACCAGGATGTTGGCTTAGAAGCAGCCATCATTTAAAGAAAGCGTAACAGCTCACTGGTCTAAATAAGGGTCTTTGCGCCGAAAATGTAACGGGGCTAAAGCCATGCACCGAAGCTGAGGATACGTCGCAAGACGTGTGGTAGCGGAGCGTTCCGTAAGCCTGTGAAGGGAGACCCGTGAGGGCTCCTGGAGGTATCGGAAGTGCGAATGTTGACATGAGTAACGATAAAGGGAGTGAGAGACTCCCTCGCCGAAAGACCAAGGGTTCCTGCTTAAAGTTAATCTGAGCAGGGTTAGCCGGCCCCTAAGACGAGGCAGACATGCGTAGTCGATGGGAACCACGTTAATATTCGTGGGCCTGGTGGTAGTGACGGATTGCGTAACTTGTTCAGACTTATTGGATTGTCTGGGCGGGGAAGCGGTTCCAGGAAATAGCTCCACCGTATAGACCGTACCCGAAACCGACACAGGTGGTCAGGTAGAGTATACCAAGGCGCTTGAGAGAACTATGCTGAAGGAACTCGGCAAATTGCACGCGTAACTTCGGAAGAAGCGTGACCTCATCGTACGCAAGTATGGTGGGGTGGCACAGACCAGGGGGTAGCGACTGTTTATCAAAAACACAGGGCTCTGCGAAGTTGCAAAACGACGTATAGGGCCTGACGCCTGCCCGGTGCTGGAAGGTTAAAGGGAGAGGTGCAAGCTTTGAACTGAAGCCCCAGTAAACGGCGGCCGTAACTATAACGGTCCTAAGGTAGCGAAATTCCTTGTCGGGTAAGTTCCGACCTGCACGAATGGCGTAACGACTTCCCCGCTGTCTCCAGCATAGACTCAGTGAAATTGAATTCCCCGTGAAGATGCGGGGTTCCTGCGGTCAGACGGAAAGACCCCGTGCACCTTTACTATAGCTTTACACTGGCATTCGTGTCGGCATGTGTAGGATAGGTGGTAGGCTTTGAAGCGGGGACGCCAGTTCTCGTGGAGCCATCCTTGAAATACCACCCTTATCGTCATGGATGTCTAACCGCGGTCCGTTATCCGGATCCGGGACAGTGTATGGTGGGTAGTTTGACTGGGGCGGTCGCCTCCGAAAGAGTAACGGAGGCGCGCGATGGTGGGCTCAGACCGGTCGGAAATCGGTCGTCGAGTGCAATGGCATAAGCCCGCCTGACTGCGAGACTGACAAGTCGAGCAGAGACGAAAGTCGGTCATAGTGATCCGGTGGTCCCGTGTGGAAGGGCCATCGCTCAACGGATAAAAGGTACGCCGGGGATAACAGGCTGATGACCCCCAAGAGTCCATATCGACGGGGTTGTTTGGCACCTCGATGTCGGCTCATCGCATCCTGGGGCTGGAGCAGGTCCCAAGGGTTTGGCTGTTCGCCAATTAAAGCGGTACGTGAGCTGGGTTCAGAACGTCGTGAGACAGTTCGGTCCCTATCTGCCGTGGGTGTAGGAATATTGACAGGATCTGTCCCTAGTACGAGAGGACCGGGATGGACATATCTCTGGTGGACCTGTTGTGGCGCCAGCCGCATAGCAGGGTAGCTATATATGGAATGGATAACCGCTGAAGGCATCTAAGCGGGAAACCAACCTGAAAACGAGTATTCCCTTGAGAACCGTGGAAGACGACCACGTTGATAGGCCGGGTGTGGAAGTGCGGCAACGCATGAAGCTTACCGGTACTAATCGTTCGATTGGCTTGATTGTTCTCATTGCTCGTGCTCATCGAAGCGCCAAGGGCGCTTCAATGATCCTTTCTTCTGTCCTGACGCGCAATGCGCTCCGGACGGGCCGCGCTAACTAAGCGCGACGGCCGCTTGGCCTTGCGGAGCTCTGCTCCGATAAGTGCCTCAAGCAGCTTAGAAAAAGACGTGTTCAAATGACTAGTCACTAACGACTAATCCCTAATCACTCTCACGAGTGAACCAGCTTCTCATTTGGTTTGTCACCGTCGCCGGTGACATTCTTGCCCTTACTTGACCTGGTGGTTATTGCGGGGTGGCTGCACCCGTTCCCATTCCGAACACGGCCGTGAAACGCCCCTGCGCCAATGGTACTCCGTCTTAAGACGCGGGAGAGTAGGTCGCTGCCAGGTCTAGTAATGGCAAGAAATACCAAATCATGCGCCCGAAGCCGAAAGGCGAAGGAAAGCTGCATGATCAAACAAAATCTATCTTCTCTAAACACCTCCGGCCTAGCCGAAAACAACGGGCCGCCCTCAAGCGGCTTTTTTGCTTCGGTACAATCAAGCCGGAAAATAAACACAAATGGCTGCATTCTCGCTCGAAAGCAGCCAAATCCGCTAAAGGGCCCTGCCTGATACGGTACATCAAGGCGACAAATTCTGCGAATTTGCGCTGATGACGCGACATTTAGCGGCGCTAAATGCACGGTCGCGACAAATCCGGAGGGATTTGCACGGATGCGACAAGTCCATAGGACTTGCACAGACGCGATATTCGGCTTCGCCGAATACGCTGGTAACGCGGGGTGGAGCAGCCCGGTAGCTCGTCAGGCTCATAACCTGAAGGCCGCAGGTTCAAATCCTGCCCCCGCAACCAATCCTTCCAAAAAGCCCCACTGTGGGGCTTTTTGCGTTTCTCCGCCGTCAAACTCGCCGGCGCGACGCTTCTCAAGATAATCGTGCCGGCACAGCGCCTCGAATTATTTCTCCATGATCGTCGCCGCTTCCATGACCGCGAGGACGCTGGCGATTCCGCCGTGGACTTCCAGCGATGCCGGCTGGTGGCATGGGGTCTTGCCAACTACCACCTTCTGGATGAACTGGCGCACGATGTCGATAAAAGGTTGCTTCGTTTCCGTATCAGCGTGTTCGCGCATCTAATTGAAGGCACAATAGCCAAGAACGCGGAGCGTTTCCTCGATGGCAGTCCCCGAGATGGCGCTGATTAACGGGGCCGGGGATGGTGCATCCAAACTGCGCCGAAACAGACAAGGCAGCCGGCATCCATGCACGTATGCACGCGCGATATCGGCTCATGCAACCAAGCTCCCGAAGCGATCCCGCGCATCCGTGCCTTTCCTTCTGACGCGATGGTCAGCAGTGCACCGATGCAGCCACAACCCTTCCTCGACACTGCCGCAAGCCAAATGCAGGCCCCGCTTGGTGGCTGCAAATTTGAACCCAGAGCCTAGATTTCGGATTCCCTGCTCATCACAGAAGAGCCTGCGCCATTATAGTCGCAGGAATGCCACATGTGGCTTTTGGTGTTCTCTGGGGAATTTGCCTCCATCACAGGAGAGAGTGATGAAAATAGTGCTACTGGTTTCCTTGGCCGTTCTATCGCTTGCAAGTTGCACGCCCACTGAAAGGGGAGCGGGTATCGGCGCGGCATCCGGCGCTGTCATCGGCGGGGCGGTTACCAATGATTGGCGCGGCGCTGCCGTCGGAGCAGCCATCGGGGGCGCCTCAGGTGCCGTGATCGGCAATGTGGCGGGCCAGCCCGGCCGTTGCTACTTCCGGGATCGTCATGGCCGGCGTTATGTTGCGGCTTGCCCCCGCTAGTTTGAGGGAATGAGGCTGGACAGCCCTTTGGTTCTTGTAGCGACCGATTGACGATCACCGTCTGTGAATCTCCGCGAAGGATCTGCAGTCCACATGCCGTCAGGTAATGCGGAGCAGATCAACCAAGGGGGTAGCCTCTGGGCCAGTTGAAAAGAGGGAGATTTGCGCTCCAGTCCGACGGGGGCCCTTCCTGAATGAAATTCAACTCAGCCAGTAGGCGCCGGGAAGGTGTCTGTAGTGCGAGTGGCGCTCTGCTGATCGAACACTTGCCTACCCAGAACTGAATTCCGGCGCCTGCCAAGGGCGTAACTCTCAGACCTAACGGAGGCCAGACATGGCAGCTGCCAATGTCGCATCGAAGACCACGATGCAAAGATTCCTCGACGGTGTCGAGAAGGTCGGCAACATGGTCCCCCATCCCGTTGTCATCTTTCTGATCCTGATCGGTATCGTCATCGTTTTGTCGGCGATTCTGGGGGCGTTCGGGACCGCGGTCACGTTCGAGCAGATCAATCCCGAGACGCATGCGATCGAGACCGCATCTACGGGCATACGCAGTTTGCTGAATGTCGAGGGGATACGTTTCATGTATTCCTCGCTCATTCCCAACTTCATGAGCTTCACCGCGGTGGGGTTGATGATCGGTGCCATGATTGGTGCCGGGGTTGCCGAGGAATCCGGCATGGTCACGGCGCTTATCCGCAAGCTCGTCATCGTATCCCCCCGTTGGGCCTTGACCTACATCCTCGCTTTTGTCGGCATCCTGGCCAGCATCGCGGCGGATGCCGGCTACCTGGTCCTTATTCCTCTCGCCGGGGTCGCCTATCTTGCGGTCGGGCGGCATCCGCTCGCGGGCCTTGCCCTCGGTTTTGCAGCCGTGGCTGGCGCGTTCACGGTCAACATGCTGATCAAGCCGATTGATGCGGTCCTTGTGGAATTCACCAACGACGCCGCGCGTCTGGTCGATCCGGCGGCCTCGATCGGCCTGGCCTCCAATGTCTGGTTCTCTATCGCCTCGGTGCTATTTCTCACGGTCGTCATTGCTTTCATCACCGACCGTATGATCGCCCCGCGGCTGGGTGAATACAAGCCGGACACATCGAATGGTGCCGTTCCGGATCAGGGCGCGACACTGTCCGCCGAGGAATCGCGCGGATTGCGGTTCGCACTGTTCGGGCTTTTGGGCCTTGTCGTGGTTTTCGTCCTTCTGACGGTTCCCGCTGGAGCGCCGTTGCGCAATCCCGACACCGGTGAACTGATCGGCAATTCGCCCTTCATGAACGGCCTGATCGCGCTCATCATGCTGGTGTTTCTGGTAACAGGCTGGACCTTCGGCATTGGCGCGGGCACATTGCGTACCCTGGCGGAGGTGATCGCGGCGATCGAGAAGTCGATCAAGAACATGGGTGGCACCATCTTCCTGTTCTTTGTCCTTAGCCAGTTCGTCTCCTATTTTACCTATACCAATATAGGGACGGTCATGGCGCTCAGCCTTTCGGGCGTTCTCCAAGCCGCCAATATCGGTGCGCTCCCCTTGTTGCTCGGCTTCATCGTCGTCGTTGCCATTATCGATCTGTTGCTCACGGGCGCCATTGCGAAATGGGCGATCTTTGCGCCGGTCTTCGTCCCGCTCCTGATGAAGCTCGGGGTCGAGCCAGAGGCTGTCCTGGCAGCCTATCGCGTTGGCGATTCACCGATGAACGCGATTACTCCGCTCAACGCCTATTTCGCCCTCGTCGTCGGCTTTGCCCAGAAATATGACAAATCGGCGGGCGTAGGCACCATCGTCTCCCTGATGCTCCCCTATGTCGTGTGGATGTTCGTCCTCTGGACAGGTCTGTTTGCAATCTGGAAAGCGCTCGGTCTGCCTTGGGGGTTGTGACGACGGGTAGCATCAAGCCAATCAAACGAACGGAGACTATCATGAGCAGCTCCTCAATTCCCCTGGACGTCGCCGCGGCAGAAGACCATCTCATGCGGTTTCTCTCCGTCGAAGGCATCACCGGGCAGGAGGCAAATATCGGCGCATCTGTATCCGAGGCTTTACAGGCAATCGGCGTACCGAAGTCTGCAATCCGTTTCGATGAGGCCAACAAGCGTATCCCCCTTCCCACGGAAACGGGCAATCTTATCGTTGATCTTCCGGGAACGCGCCCGGGGCCGCGGCTTCTGTTCTCCACGCATCTCGACACCGTACCGCTCTGCGCGGGTGCAAAGCCGAGGCGCGAGGGTGACCGCATCGTTTCCGACGGCACCACCGCTCTTGGTGGAGACGCCCGCACCGGCGTTGCCGTGCTGGTTGTGGTCGCCGAGACGCTTCTCAAGCATAAGCTCCCACACCCGCCGATCACGCTGCTTTTCACCGTGCGGGAGGAGAGCGGGCTTCATGGGGCCCGCGAGTTGAACCCGGCCGACCTGAGTGGCGCGACAATGTGTGTCAATGTCGATGGCCAGATGGCTTCGGACCTGATCATTGGCGCCGTTGGGCAGGAAAATTGGGAAGCAGTGATCACCGGCCGCGCCTCCCACGCCGGCGTGGCGCCGGAAAGAGGTATTTCGGCGACAATGGTCGGCGCGGTTGCTCTTGCCGAGGCGCGGCGTGCCGGTTGGTTTGGCAAGGTGGTCAACTCGGATGGCCGGGGCACGAGCAATGTCGGCATCTTCGGCGGCAAGGATAACAAGCCGGCCGGTGACGCGACCAACGTCGTCACCGGCTATGCCTACATCAAGGGAGAAGCCCGTAGCCCGGAAGCCAGCTTCGCGACGAAAATCGCGAATGGATACAAGGAAGCTTTCGCGAAGGCACAGGCCGAGATAACTGATCACGAGGGAGAGACGGCGGAACTCGAATTCAGCCAGGTGGCCGCTTATCCCCCCTTTGAGCTGGGCAAGGACAGCCCGATCGTAAAACGCGCCGCCAAGGCGATGCAGATCCTTGGAATCGAACCCGTCTATGTTTTCTCAAATGGCGGACTGGATGCGAACTGGCTCGACAAGCACGGCGTGCCCACCATTACCATCGGAGCCGGGCAGGCCGAAATCCATACCATCAAGGAGTATGTAAACCTCTCGGAGTTCGAAAAGGGCTGCCGCCTCGGCATTCTCCTGGCCACGCTCGACGACCAGTAGCATGGCGAGGCCACGGCTTCCTGGGTGCGCGCTGCGACGTCGGGTGCCTTCGCGCTTTTCGACAAGACATGACCCCATCCGGATTTCGGGTGAGACCCGAGCGGCGGTTTCGTTGTGGGCATCGGACGTCAGGTAGCCAGCATCGAGCGGCCTCATTCCGTTGACGGTTTTGGTGGGCCGGCAAGTCAGAACAAGGAGCGGAACGTTTGAGCCCGATTGCATACACAGCCACCATCATCGCCGTCGTTGTCTTCCTGTTCGTCTGGAACAAGCTACCGGTCGTTGTCGTCGCCATGGCCACCGCTCTGGCGCTTTGGGGGACCGGAGTCCTCACGATTGGCCAGGCCCTCGGCGGCTTCGGTGATCCGGCAGTCATCTTCATAGCGTCGCTCTTCGTCGTCAGTTCCGGGCTCGAAGTCACCGGCGTCACCGCCTGGGCCGGCCAGCTTTTGATCCGAGGCGCAGGCGAAGAAAGCCGCACGCGCCTTCTGCTTCTCACCATGGGGCTGGTCGCGGTGCTGACCGCGCTGATTAGCGTCAATGGTGCCGTCGCCGCGTTGCTGCCGGTGGTGGTGGTTATCGCCGTCCGCCTCAAGCGGAACTCCTCGCAACTGCTGATGCCCCTGGTTTTCGCCGCCCATGCCGGTTCGATGCTGGCATTGACGGGAACCCCCGTGAACGTCCTTGTTTCTGACGCCGCGGTGGATGTCGGGATTGGCAGTTTCGGCTTTTTCGAGTTCGCATTGGTGGGCGTGCCGCTTCTGGCCGGCACGATGGCGATCATCATCCTGTTCGGAGAGAAACTGCTTCCCAAGCGTGATGGCGCGACCATGCCCGCTGATTTCAGCCGCCACGCCAAGACCCTGGTCGAGCAGTATGGCCTTGCCACCGGCATTTACCAGATGCGTGTGCGTGCGAGCTCGCCCTATGTCGGCACGCCGTCGTCCGGGATCGACCTTACGGCCACTCCCGGGCTGCAGCTTGTCGCCATGCAGGAAGGGGAAACCGCAGGGCCGCTGCGCGGACCACTGATTGCAGAGGGCGACCATTTGCTGATGCGTGGCGATGCCGAGACGGCCGCCGCTTTTGCTGCGGAGAAGCATCTCGCCTTTCGCGACGAGAAGGCTGTCGGCCAGGGTGAAGAAACATTGTTCAATCGCAGTTCGGGTTTGGCCGAAGTCGTGATCCCGCCGCGCTCGGGCCTTATCGGCGAAAGCGTGTTTGCAGGCATGGTCACGGAAAGCGGTGATCTCATCGTCCTCGCAGTGCAGCGGGCGGGTCAGGAAATCGCCGCACACAGCGCAACCAGAGATTCTGGTGCCGTTGTATTGCAGGCGGGTGATACGATGTTGTTGCAGGGAACGTGGAGAGCACTCGATATTCATCTCGATGACCCCGATGTCCTGGTGGTGAACTCGCCCGAACTGGTTCGCCGCCAGGCCGTTCCCATGGGGCCGGGCGCGTATCAGGCGATCGCCATCCTGATCGCTATGGTACTGCTTCTGGCAACAGGCATCGTGCCGCCGGTCGTGGCCGGCCTTCTCGCGGCCGGAGCCATCATTCTGACCGGGATCATGAGCGTCGAGCAATCCTATCGCGCCATCGGCTGGACAACCGTCATTCTTGTCGGTGCCATGATGCCGCTGTCCACGGCAATGGTCGAGACAGGTGCGGCCAAGCTGATGGCCGAGCACCTCGTGAATTTTGTCGGCGACGCCGGTCCGGTAGCCCTGCTTGCGGGACTGTTCGTCCTGACGGCGATCATGGGACAGTTAATCAGCAATACAGCGACTGCACTCATCGTGATCCCGATCGGGGTGGCCGCCGCGACAACAATGGGCATCTCGCCGCGCCCGGTACTGATGAGCACGGCGGTGGCTGCGGCCGCCGCGTTCCTGACGCCAATTGCAACGCCCACGAATCTGATGGTGATGGGGCCGGGAGGGTATGCGTTCAGCGACTATTGGAAGCTCGGACTGCCGCTCCTGATCTGGTTTTTCGTTGTCGCCGTCTTTCTCGTTCCGATGATCTGGCATTTCTGAAGGGGCAAGCTGCAATGGTCGGACCAACCGGCTTTTGGCGCTGCTTCGGATATGAAAAGCGGTGCGGTAAATCCTATTTTGATCTGACAAGTCCGGAGAACCCGGCGACCGCGAGCAGGCTCAGGGCCCAGCCAATCACCGACTGGAAAAAGTAGTAGTTCAGCGTGATCGCTCCAGACGGCTTCATCGGGTTCGGTCTCCAGAAGTCTTTTTGTCCGATCGACAATACCGGCAACAGAACGTCCAGTGAGTACATTACCGAATTGAACTCCGGGTAACTTGAAGCCTCGGGTTGATCGCGGAAACAGGAGAGCTGATTCTGACCGGCTGATGCACGTCCGGGAAAGGCTTGGCCGCTCGACGGCATGTAGCGGCTTTCACTTTGTTCAAGTCCGCACATCGTCCATTCAAGCGAGCGCAGGATAACCGGACTGTTGGGCTTTATCGCGCCGTTTTGCTGGGCGAAGGCGAACACCCCCGTGCCAATTGCCCAGAACAGGATCAGCCAAAGCAAAGCAAGGAGCGGCTGACGCCCATAGCGGACGGTTATGGCAAGGACGCCATCCCTGAATGCCAGGCCGGCACGCAACACCGGATTTTTTGCCCGTGCCCGTCTTGCGCGCCGTTGCAACCGCTCCTTCGCGATAAGGACGGCGCGAGCGTCTTCTTCATGGCCCATCTCTCCCAGAACCGTCGAAAGCTGCTCATAGGGCTGCGGCCAGAAATCCGCTTTCCACCGCTCCGGCGTCTGGCGCGACAGCCAGTCGAGCCTGCTGGCCGCATCCACAGGCCCGCCGATGATTGCACCGTACTGGCACCGGTTCATCAGCAGATCGCCGGTCTGCGGCCAGCTTTCCTGGTCATCGTCGATTGCACCGATCGTCGTTGCCGTGAGATCGAGCATGCCCGCGATAGAAGCACCCTGCCGTAGGAAGAATGCACCGTCGACGGCGGCATGATTGAGCCTCAGTGCATACCCGCCAGGCTGTGAGAGACTGGCCGAGGAGCAATCGATGTCTCCGCGGAAGCGAGCGCCAAGCAGCCTGGACTCGCCAACAATTGTTGCCCCTCTGAGAGCGAAGTCGCCGCCCGCCACGATCGCGTTGCCATTCAGAGCGACTTCACCGGGCCGCTCGATCCTGCCGCCGACCGCATTAACGTCTCCGCCGAGGCGCGCTGCCGACAGGTTGATGCCCCCTCGCACATTGGCGCCCCGCAAGAGAATGCCGCCCCTTACGTCCAGGCCGCCGGCATCAAGGGCTATTGTGTCAGGAGAGATAATCGAGACACCATCGGCCTCGAAGCTGGCGCCGATGCGAGCCCCGGAAAACTCCATCTCTCCAGTGACGGTCGCGCCACGAATCGAAATGCAGCCACGCGCCTCGAGCCGGTCGGCCTGCAGGCCTGGCAATACCGAGCCATCGAGGAACAAATTGTCGATTATCGCCGACCGAAAAATCGGAGAGGCTTCGAACCGGCAGTCCTTCAACCCGATGTCGCGCGGGATCCGGCAGCCCTCAAGGTCGAGTATGCCTGTCACCCAGGCTCCGCTGACCCTGACGCCCTTCTCGTGAGAATAGGAGTTGTTGTTGCCCAGGATAAGAAAGCGCAAAAGTTCCGCGCGCAACGTGCGCTCGGGATCGTCGCTCTCTGGCAGTAAGCCGTCACCCAGCCGGTCGAAATCACCAGAACTCAGATAGGCAACGATCTTGGCCTCGGCGGCGCTCAATGGCTCAAAATTGGCGAGCGTGGGCATAGCGGCTCCGGCGCCTGTCTTCTCGTTCATGAGTTGGATATCCCTCCGGTGCCGGTTAAAGCTCGCCCCAACAACCCGCGCGTTTGAGGGTTCCATTTGATCTCGTGACCCAAGAACCCGGCGATGACGGCCCATTTCACCATGTGAACTTCCTTTCGCCGTTGCAGCCTCCGGAACTGCGGTGCCTCAGCCTCCCGACGAGGTGACAAAATGTCCGCATTTTTCGCCAACGCTGCCAGCGAGCCGATTTACGTTGGGCTGCTTTGTCCTTGGACTCGATTGATTTATCCGTTTTCAGCGCGGGTCAAGAGGCATCGGTCGGATCATATCAGCCAGCGCCCTGAAAGCATTGCATCACAACGACATATCGGACTCGAGGCATATTTTCTGGATTCCATGCCGATCACAACGTGATGCGCGCGGTGTTAAGCTCGGCTTTAGAATTTGCACTTTGCCGCAACCGGGAACGCGTCGGGTTCGGCCAAAGTCAGAAGCACTCAAGAGACGAATTTCCGGCCTTGAATGGGCGTTTAACTGTGATCGCTTTATGAAAGCCTGGCGATGTCTGCACACCAAGGAAAAATGCGGAAGCATGTACTGGAACTGCCACGAGGACTGGTTTTTCTCTGGATTTTTCTGTTTGCCGTTTGGCTGGTGATCAATGCGTCCATGGAACTGCCGGTCGTTGCGAGCGGTGCGCTTGTATCCTTGGTCCTGTCGTGGATCTTCCTTCGAAGAAGCAATGTTTGGCGCATCGAGATGACGCCTCGCAGGGCCCTTCATTTCCTTGCTTATACGGGTGTGTTCTTTACTGAAATGGTGAAGGCGAACATCGAGATGTTACGCTATGTCTATGCTCCGCGCATCGATATCCGGCCGGGCATCGTGAAAATCAACGTTCGACTCACCTCGCCGATCGGCAGGCTGGCGCTGGCCAATTCGATTGCGCTCACGCCGGGTTCGCTTGTCCTGGATATCACTGACAATGCGATGTTCATTCATTGGCTCGACGTCAAGACCACTGATCCGGAAAAAGCCAGCGAGATGATCGCCGGAGCGTTCGAAAAACATTTGGGAGCGGCTTTTGGCTGACATCCTCCTCCAGATCGCGGCCGTTTTGATCTTTTTCAGCATTGTCCTTGGAGTGTTGCGCCTGATCATCGGGAAGACCGTCGTCGATCGCGTCGTCGCCATAGACATGCTGACGGTGGTTTCGATCTCGATGATTGCGCTCTACGCGCACCTGTCCGGACGCTTCCTCTATCTCGACGTCGCCCTCGTCTATGGGGTGCTGAGTTTTCTGGCTGTCCTCGCCATTGCGCGCTTTCTCGAAAAGGGGCCATAGTCGTGCTCGAGCTATTGATCCTGTTGGTCTGCGGCAGCATCCTGGTGAGCGGTTTATTGGCTGTTCTGCTGGATAATCTCATGGCCGCCATGATCAGCGGGGGGCTCGCAAGCCTGTTTGCAGCTGTTTCCTACGTGTTGCTTGCCGCGCCCGACGTGGCCATGGCCGAAGCGGCGATCGGTTCAGGCCTTGCGACCCTGATTTTTCTCTACGCCATCCGCAAAACCAACGGCGGAAAGGAATGAGACATGGCTGAGCTGATCGGTAGCATGGTGATCCTGGCCGGTGCGTTTTTCCTCTTTTCCGCCGGTCTCGGCCTCTTGCGCATGCCCGATACCTATACCCGGATTCAGGCCGGGACAAAGGCCTCGACCCTCGGAAACATCCTGGTTCTTGCAGGCCTCGGTATCTACCATCCCGACTGGGCGCTTAAGCTGCTGATCGTCGCCTACTTTATCCTGATGACCAATCCGCTGTCTTCACACGCCCTTTCACGGGCTGCCTATGCGATCCGGACCCCGATGACGCCGACCACGATGTTCGATGCGTTGCGTGATGAAAACAACAAGACGGAGAAGGAGGATATCGCGCCATGAAGCGTGCTTTCACTCTCCTGGTGCTCGTGGCATTCGGCCTCGTCTTCGCCGGTCTTGTCGGCGACTACAGCGAACGCCAGACGTTGTCCGCTCTGGCTCAATACTATCTGACCGAAGTGCCCCGCGAGCTTGGTGCGCCGAATATCGTCACGGGTATTTTGATCTCGTTTCGCGGCTTCGATACACTCGGCGAGGTCGCTGTGCTTTTCATGGTGGCGGCGAGTGTCGGTACGCTTCTTGACGGCACGAAGGGAGATCGGAAGTCTTCCCAAATCGCGACGGGTGAAAAGACCATCGGCCCGAGCGAACTCGTGCGAAACGGCGCGGAAGTGGTGCTGCCGCTGATTTTTCTTTTCGGCGCCTATGTCATCATGAACGGCCACCTTTCGGCAGGCGGCGGTTTCCAGGGCGGGGCCGTCGTCGCGTCTGGTGTCATGCTGTTCATGCTTGCCTATCCCCGCGGGTTGATCGACCATCGTTTTCTCAGCATTACGGAATCGCTCGCGGGCGTTTTCTATGTCTCCATCGGCATCCTGGGCATGATTCTCGCGGGAGGCTTTCTCGATAGCACAATTCTACCGCGCGGTGAGTTCGGGGCGTTTCTCAGCGCCGGTGCGATCCCGGTCATCTCAGCCTTGCTCGGGATTAAGGTCGGTGCGGAGTTGAGTGTCATCATCGACCGGTTCCGAAGCTAGGCGTCACGGGAGGAGGTAACATCATGGGATTGCCGATATCGCAGATACTTCTTGCCACAGGCTTTGTCCTGGTGCTGACCGGTCTCTGGGGCATCCTCACGCATCGCAATATCCTGCGCATCATCATCGGCTTTTCACTGGTAGACACCGGCCTGCACATCGTCATGGTGGCAACCGGCTACATCACCGGCGGGAGTGCGCCGATCATCGAAAAGCTTCTCGGCCCCGGAGATACAGCCCCGTTGTCGGTCGATCCAATTCCTTCGGCGCTGGTCGTGACAGCCATTGTCATCGGCTTTTCGGTCACCGCTGTCATGCTGTCCTTCGCAATCCGGCTCTACCAGACCAGCAAGACCCTTTCGATCGACGCTCTCACGGAGTCGAAATGGTAGACAGCTTCCTGCAACCGTTGAACATCTTTCTTCTCGGCCTCGGGGGCGGCTTTCTCATTCCGCTGCTTTACCGGACCGCCAAACCGCTGCCGGCGGCGGCGCTCGTCGTCTCGCTCACGGGAATGACGCTGATTTCCGCCGTCTGCCTCTGGAGGCTGCACAGCGGCGCTCCGGTCATCGAGGTGCTGACGGCCGGCAGCGTGCCGCCGTTCTCGATCAACCTGCGCTTCGGCCCCGCGGAAGGCTTCTTTTCCCTTTGCGTCAACATCATTGCGCTGCTTGGCGCATGGCATCTGTGGGACCGCCTGCGGTCGAGCTATCCGGCCCTGCTGCTTTACCTGATCCTCATCATGGGCATCAACGGCATGGTGATGACTCGCGACCTGTTCAACCTGTTCGTCTTTCTCGAAATCGTGTCGATTGGAACCTATGGTCTTTTGGGATTTGAACGGACACCCGCAGCACTTGCCGCAAGTTTCAAGTACATTATGGCGACGGTGCTCGCCTCGTCCTGCTTCCTGCTGGGGTCTGCTCTTCTCTACCACGTCACCGGGACGCTCAACATCGATGAGATGATCGCCAACCGGGCGATGATCACCGGCCCGATCGGAACGACGGCGTGCCTGTTCGTGCTTGCCTGCCTGGTGATCGAATTGAAGCCGTTCCCGGCAAACGGTTGGGGGCTGGATGTCTACGAGACGGCCAACAGCGGCGTTGCCGCGCTTGTTTCGGTTGGCGTTTCCGCGGGCGTGTTCTTCGCTCTGTACAAGTTGCTGCCACTCTTTGAAGATTACCTCGGTATCCTCGCCGTTTCAGGCGGGATAACCTTTTTCTTCTCCAACCTCGCCGGTCTGCGACAAAACAATGTTCAAAGAATGCTGGGCTACTCCTCGATTGCGCAAATGGGCCTGCTGTGCCTCGCGCTTTCGCTGATGCATCAACTGGGTGCCCAGGACACGCTGCCGCTGGTGGTTGGCGGCCTGTTTATCAATCATCTCTTCGCCAAGGCGGGGTTATTCTGGCTGGCTGGCGTGGTCAATCGCAAGGGAATCGGCGGCTGGTCCGACATTGCCGGCCGGCCGCTGCTTTTGTCCGTCTTCGCCCTTCTTCTCGTAGCGATTGCCGGCCTGCCGCCATTTCCCGGCTTCTGGGCGAAGTGGGAACTCGTCCTGCAGGTCGCTGCTGGCGAGCGGTATATCTGGATCGCCGTCATCCTTGCCGGGTCGCTGCTCGAAGCTGCCTACATGTTCCAGTGGTTCAAGCAGGCCATGCGGCCTACAAACGAGGGAATGCCGGTGACACCCGGCCTTGCAAGGTTGGCGCCGGTGATGAGCTGTGCGGTGTTGCTGGCGGCAAGCGGTTATGCGGCGGCGGCTCTTGCAGGCAGCGCATCCTTGCTGATTGTCACGCCGCTTTGCATCGGCGTCGTCCTTTATGCCGTCGACTGGCTTCCCGGCCGTGTCAAATGTGCCTTGCTGCTGCTGGCGGTGTCCTCGGCCGGCTTCTGGATCGCGCGCGACATCGAGGGTACGGGCCGGTTGTTCGCCATGCTCCTCCTGTCCAGCGGGCTCGTCATCGGCTTTGCCGGTTTCTACCGCGCGGATGCGCGACCCGGCTTCTATCCGATGATGGCGATCCTGCTGCTGTCGATCGTCAGCCTGCTACGCGCGACGACCAGCCTCGAATTTTTCTTTCATTGGGAAATCATAACCCTTTCCTCCTATTTCCTGATTACGCTCGGGCGTGGCGCCCATCCCTATGCGCTGCCGTTCCTGCTGTTTTCGCTGGTGTCGGCGTTTTGCCTACTCGCGGGCTTCGGCATGGCGGCAAGTGCGAACGGAACCACGGCGCTTGCGGCGTTTGCCACCGCAGGCCCTGCTGCTGCACCCGCCTTCATGCTGCTGACCGTCGGCTTTCTGATCAAGGCAGGTGCCGTCGGCGTTCACGTCTGGTTGCCCGGAGCCTACGCCGAGGCGGATGACGATTTGTCGGCTATGCTGTCGGCTGTCATCAGCAAGGTCGCCGTCTTCGGCTTGTTCATGACCACCTACCTCGCTATCCGCTCCGAAGTCGGGCTCGAAATGGCGCATGCGATGGGCTGGATCGGCGTCCTGACGACGATCGCCGGTGCGATGATGGCGCTTCAGCAGAGCGACATGAAACGTATGCTCGGCTATTCCAGCATGAGCCAGATCGGCTACATCATCACCGCAATCGCGCTGATGAGCCATCTCGGCTGGGTGACGGCCTTCTACCTTGTCGCCAATCATCTGATGGTCAAGGGGATCCTGTTTCTGGCCGTTGCCGGTGTCATCCTTCGAACCGGAACCAGGTCTCTGGAGCAGACCGGGGGCCTTGCCAGGAAAATGCCCCTTACGTTCGTGGCCGCTGTCGTTGCTCTGGTCTCCATGTCGGGACTTCCGCCTTTGGCCGGCTTCGGCGGAAAATGGCTGCTCATCAGCGCGATGATGGAGAAGGGCTGGTACGGGCTGGTGATCTGCGCCGTCGTGGCGACATTCCTCGGCTTCCTCTATATGTTCCGCTTGGGGCATGCCGTCTTCCTGGCTCCGCCGCGCGGGGGAGACCGGGACATCCGTGAGGCGCCCCTGCCTTTGCTGCTGCCGCAGTTCGTCCTGCTGGCAGGCATCCTGGCGCTGTCTTTCTTTCCCAAGCTCCTCATGAATCCCGTTTCCGAAGCGATCGACCCCTATTTTGCCTCCACGCTGGTATGGCAGGGCATGTCGCTCGAAACCATCTACGGTTACTGGAACCCCGTTCCGGTCATGGCCGTCACGGTGGCGGCTGCGGCAGCGCTGCTGGCAGTATTGCTGCTTCTCTACAAGACGGGACGGGCCCGGTTGGCTCCGGCCGGCATTGCGCGCTTCTACACGTTCTACCGTGTCGTCTTCACGCCTCTCGTGACACCGGTCGCCAACGCATTCTGGGGAGGGATATCCGACCTGACGATCGCTGCGGGAGGCGTTGTCCGTAGAAATTATTCCGGCAATGGCCAGACATATGCACTGCACGTGCTCTGCTATGTTATCGCCCTGTATGCGCTCGGCACATACGGTTTCTAGATCAATTGAACCGGCCCGAGAGCTTTTGAAGATCTTTCAGATTTGTTCGTGCACTTTTGGTCTTTGTTTGCGCATGGTAACGTTGCAAACCGCTGCACAGGTTTGCGCGACGTGCTCTAGCCCTGTAACCGGCGCAGGAGGGCTCCCAGCCGCTCCTCGGCTGCACAATCGTCAAGGGATCTGTCGCGAGGAAGTGGAATCACGTTTTGACCTCCCTTCCTGGCCTGGCTCGGGCTGTAGCCGAATTCGCGTTTGAAGGCCCGGCTGAACTCAGCACCGTCGGAAAAACCGTGCGCTTCAGCAATCCTCAGAATAAGACGTTGGTCGTCGGAATCTGCAAGGGCCGAATGGGCGTCGAGCAGGCGGCGATGCTGAATATAGTGTCTCACACCGCCAAAGGGCTCAAAGAGATTGTAAAGCCTTGTGCGGGAAACGCCGAGTTCCCGCCGCACCGATTCGACGCCCAGTTTCGGATCAAGCAGTTTTGCCTTCACGATTTTCCGCGCCCTCTCCAGAAGAGTTCTCGTGATTGGCTCCTCGGCGCTGTCGATATTGTCAGGTGACGGAGATACACAGGCGAGGATCATCGCGCGAGTGGCAGCAACCAGCCCAGGCAGATCGGCTTCAGTAAGCATTGGCAATCGATTGGCGACCCCTACCAGATAGTCCGAGAACAATCGGCCCATTCCAGTCCCCAGTTTCGAGAATTCCGCCGCGCCGAGAGCAACTGCCGTTTCGTGGCAGAAATCATGCGGCACAAACAGCGTGAGCAACTGGCTTTTTGAGATTTCGCCGGCAAACGGGCAGCCAAGGGGATGAATCTGAACCTCGCCGGGACCACCTGCAAACGTCCCTCTTTGAAAGTCTGTTCTGCTCTTTCCCGACTGCAACAGCGTTATCGCCCAGTGATCGTGCGGCTCCCGCCGGGCATGCCCGGGCAGGCTTGTGAAACCCATCGCGTCTGTGCCGATTTCTGCGAAGACGAGGTTGCCCAAATCCCAGAGTTTCTGCCTGCCATGGAATTCCACCGGCGTGCCATCGACCTCGTTAAGTTCGAGAATCGGCGCAAAACTATTATGCCAAGCGGCAAACCGATCGGATCGCTCGAGTGTCTCGGTCGAAAGTTCGAAGGATGGCAGGTAGGACACCTCCTCCTCCTCCATAGGCTCCGCCCGCAGTATTCCGGACTGCAAACCATGGTCATGTGCGAACATGACGTCGGCACCATTGGCATGTAGGCTGTATTCTTCGGTTCGCATCGTTCACTCCCCATCCGAAACCAAATATGCCGATTTTCAAAGCTCAGGCCGTATTCAGCCTGATGCAGACCATCATCATTCAATGCGAGAAGGGAACCATAGGCCGTTCTGTCGCTCTTATGGCAGCCGCAATCACGCTGAATAGGGCAGCAAACTGGGTCCGGATGAACCGCTTCAGAACAGACGAGAGAAGCGGTATGATGCGGCCATCTACAAAGCCTGCTGCGGAAGCAAGACAAGCACGAGGATCCGGTCGTCCACGAACCGATCAACGGTTTCGCAGCACTCGTCGTCATCGATCCGGAGGGCGTTCAGCAGCATCGGAACGGCGTAGCTGGGCGCCAGAACTCAGAGGAATTTGGCGCGTACCGATGCCTCCGTCAGCGAGCATGTGCCCGTCGACATCCCCAATAGTTTTGTTACTCTCCTGCAGCCAGTTTAGCTGCACCTCCGACCGACGCCGTTTCCGGGCGGGATGCTTGTGCTGAATAGCCGGAAGCGATTGGGCTACGCGATCTTTTGCAATGCGTCCCGCAAAACCTGTTCCTTGGTTTCGTCGAGGGACGTCTTGAGGACAACGCCGCCAAAGCTCGATATTTCCTTAAGTACCTTGTCGGCGGTCATTTCCCGGATCAGAACGAACAAAGCTGCATTGCCCGGCTGGAGGTTGCTCGCAAGATCCTTCATGAAAGCGTCGTTGATGCCAACGTCTGTCAGCGCACCGCCGATAGCGCCGGATGCAGCGCCGACAGCAACGCCCACGAGCGGATTGAGGAATAGCATGCCAACGAGCAATCCCCAGAAGCTACCCGACGTTGCGCCGGCAGCAGTGGCGTTGACCAATTGGTTCAATTTCACTTTTCCGTTGTCAGCCTTGACTGCAATGACGGCGTCACCGAGTTGAATCAGATATTCCTTTTGCAGTTCGAACAGGCGCTGCCGGACCTCCTCGGCCTTCGTTTCCGTGGGATAAACGATTGCAATCAAATCAGACATGGCTGCTCCAATGAACAAACTCTGACGATGCGCATTTGCGCAGGCCTCAGATCATATCGCTGAATGCTGCGAAAGAATTAGCGTGGAATCCCGCGACTGTGTATCGCGTCTCTTTTATGGTATTTTTTCAGTTCAGCCAGCACAGGCGCGCCACGCTGGCTAAGCAAGAATCTCAACCGGGTGCCCCATGTAACGCCCCATGGGTCCCCTTTGCGGCTTAGAATTAGGAACTTGCTGCTATTTCGCCGGTTGCCCCGGGATGCGGCAGTTCCTCCTTGACGGATTCAGCGTCAGCGGGGATTCGGAACCAGAGAACATAAAGCGCCGGCAGGAAAATCAGCGTCAGTGCCGCAGCCACCACCAGTCCGCCGATCACAGTGAAGGCAAGCGGCGACCAGAAGGGATCGCGGATAATCGGCAACATGCCAAGAATTGTCGATCCGGCAGTCAGGAAGACAGGCCGCAGCCGTTGAGCTGTAACATCTATGACCCCCTCCCATGACCGATCCTCTTCCATACGCATGTCGATCTGATCGATCAGTACGACGGAGTTTCGGGTAATCATGCCGATAAGTGCGATCATGCCGAGCACAGCAATGAAGCCCACCGGGGTATTGGTAATCAACATGATCAGCACGACGCCGATCAGCCCCAACGGCACGACACTGATGACGATCAGCAGACGCTGCACGCTCTGAAGCTGGAACATCAGCACGATCAAGATGATGATCCCCATCACCGGCAGCATTTCGACGACGGAGCCAAGGCCATCTTCGGCGCTTTCAACAGCGCCGCCGACAGAGATATTGTAATTCGGGTTTGCCCGGCGCAGTTCATCGATCTTCTCATTCGCTTCTTCGACGACACCGGCCGCCATGACACCGTCGGCCACATCGGCCTGTACGGTGATGGTGGTGGAGCCATCGCGACGCCAGATGATGGGCTGGGTCGTCTGATAGTCGATCGTGGCGATGCTGGAGAGCGGTATCGTATGGTTTGCACCCACGGGAATCTGCAGCTGGCGGAGTGTGTTGACGTCAATGCGCTCCTCTGCCGTTGCCCGCGCAATTAGGTTGACGAGATAGATAGAGTCCCGGACCTGGGTGATCGGCACGCCGGAGGCGGTCGCAAAAAGTGTCTGGGCGATCACCGAGGAATTCAACCCGACAAGTCGTGCACGGTCCTGGTCGACATTGATCACAATCTTGCGGACCGGCTCGTTCCAGTCGAGGTTCGGCTGAACCACTCCCGGTATCTTGGCAATGGTATCGGCGACCTGCCAGGCGAGGTTGCGCACGCCCGAAATGTCTGTGCCGCTGATCCGGTATTGAACCGGCCAGCCCACCGGTGGTCCCATTTCCAACGGGGATACGCGCACGATGATGTCTGGCAGTTTCTCGTCGAGTTCTTCCTGCAGACGCGCTTGCAGCGCATCGCGCGCCTGGACGCTTTTGGCGATCACGACCGCCTGGGCGCGCCAGGGCGCAGGCGCCTGAAGGTCCATCGAGAGGTAGAAGCGGACAGGGTCCGAGCCGATATAGAAGCTCCAGTCGGCCACGTCCTCATCGGCAGCGAGGATCTCCTCGGCCTTCGCGACAGAGGCCCCGGTTGCCTCCTGCGACGCGCTCTGCGGCAGGGTCAACTGTACTATCAGTTCGGGACGATCTGACGCCGGAAAGAACTGCCGGTTCATCGCCGACGACGCGAGAAGCGCGACAACGAACAGCGCGACGGTACCGAGAATGACGGCGAGGCGCAGACGCATGCATGTGTGGAGAACGTTCTTGAAGCCTCGGAGCACGGCGCCGTCATCTTTCTTGCCCGCTGCCGGAGCGGATTTCAGCACCGCAAGGCCAACCACAGGGGTCAGCAACACGGCGACCAGCCAGGAAACAATCAGCGCAAAGCCGATCACAAGAAACAACGAGCGCGCATATTCGCCGGAGGAAATGCTCGCGAAACCGACGGGAATGAAGCCCGCGATCGTTACCAGAGTGCCGGCCAGCATGGGGAATGCCGTCGAGGTGTAGGCATGGGACGCCGCCTTGACACGGTCATAGCCCTGCTCGAGTTTGGCCATCATCGTCTCTACGGTAACCATCGTGTCATCGATCATCAGCGTCAGCGCTATGATCAGAGCGCCGAGAGAGACGCGCTGCAGTGCGATGCCGGTGATGTCCATGAACAGGAATGTCAACGCGAGGACGAGCGGAATGGACACGGCAACGGCAAGACCGGCGCGCACGCCCAGCGCTAGAAAGCTGACGCCGAGAACAATCACGACAGCCTGAAGCAGCGATGTCGTGAAGCTGCGGATTGCCGTCGTGACGACGGCCGGTTGGCTCGCCACCTGCGTCAGGTTGATTCCTATCGGCAGGTCGTTCTCGAACGTCCGCATAGTCGCGGCGATGTTCTCGCCAAGCTGCAGGATATCGCCGCCCGATGCCATGGAGATGGCGATTCCTATGGCGGGTTTACCCTTGATGCGGAACCGCGGTTGGGCCGGATCGACCGTGCCGCGGACGACGCTCGCGATATCCCCGAGCCGAACGAAGCCGGAGGATGTGGGAATATTCAGTTTACGAATATCGTTCTCATCCGCGAGACTGCCGGACACCTGCAAGATCGTTCGATCCTGCGCGGAGGTCATCAGACCGGACGGCAGAACGGCATTCTGCGCCTGGATGGTGCTGATCACAGTCGAAGCACTGAGCCCGAGACTTGCGAGCCGCTCCGTCGAGAACTCCATGTAGATCGTCTCGTCCTGGGTGCCGATCAGTTGAACCTTGCCGATATTGTCGATCTTCAGCAGACGAGTGCGCGCCTCGTACGCCCAGTCACGGACCTCACGGTCACTGAAGCCCTCCGACGTGAAGCCATAGATAATGCCGAACGTGTCGCCGAAATCATCGTTGAAGAATGGTCCCCGCACGCCCGCCGGCAGCGTCGCCTGAATATCGCCGACCTTCTTGCGTGCCTGGTACCAGGATTCCCCGACGTGATCGGGCGGCGTCGAATCGTCGAGCGTCACGTAGATGACGGACTGGCCGGCGGTCGTCAGGCTGCGCAGATTGTCGAGATGGGGAACTTCCTCCAGCGTCCGCTCAAGCCGGTCGGTTATCTGATCGGTGGTTTGCTCGATCGTGCCGCCCGGCCAGGCGGCAGAAACGATCATCGTCTTGAAGGTGAATTCCGGATCTTCGTCGCGGCCGAGATTGATGTACGAAATGACGCCGGCGATCGCGCTGAGAAGGACGAGGAAGATGATGAGGCTTTGCCGCCGGATCGCCCATTCCGAGAGATTGAAACCCTCGTTCATTGAACAGTTCCTTCCAGGAGCCGCACCGTCATGCCCGGGCGCAACTGCTGAACGCCGGCGACGACGACCTGATCTCCGCTTGTCAGCCCCTTGGTGACGAGAAAGTCCTGCGCGTCGAAGCGTTGAACCTCCACCGGCACCAGCTTCGTCGTGCCGGTGGCGGCGTCAACGAGCCAGACGGCAGTCTGGTTATCCTGACTGAACAACGCGGCAATCGGCAACCGTGCGACCGACCCACCCGCGAGACGGATCGTGCCGCGGACAGCGCTGCCGAACCGGAAATCATCCGGCGCCGAATCGAGCCCGATACGGACCGTGAAGTTTCGAGTAATGGGGTTCGCGGTCGGCGCGATCTCGCGAACCGTTCCCGTCGCCTTGCTATTGGCGTTGCTCAGAAGTTGCACATCGACGCGCACGTCGCTGCCGCTCGACTGGATCGTGGTTTCCGGCACCTCGAAGACGGCGTCACGCTCTTCAAGTTGGGCGACGCGAACGACCATCTGGCCGCCACCAACGACTTGCCCGACTTCTCCACCGACCGCCGTGACGACGCCGTTGGCGTTTGCCTTGAGCACGCGATTGTCGAGGTTCGTCTGGGCGATCCGCAAGCCGGCCTGCGCGGCATCGACGCCGGCCTGCGCCACGCTGGCTTGCGCAATGGCATTGTCGAGGGCCTGGCGCGTGGAGGTGCGCGGGTAGAGTTGCTCATGGCGTGCCCGCTCGGTTTCGGCATTCAGCAACTGTGCCTGAGCCGAAAACACGTTGGCCTCGGCCTTGCGCAAGGCGTCCTGGGCATCCTCGGCGTCAAGTCGGGCCAGAACGGTTCCGACTTCCACAAGGTCGCCAACATCGACATCACGCTCTCGGACCTCGCCGCCTTGGCGGAAGCTGAAGCTCGTCTCCGTGCGCGGTCGAATTTCGCCCACGAGCGAACCGAACGTATCTTCCGGATTGAATGAAACGGCAACGGTTCTAACTGGCCTGGGCGGAAGGTCTTCGACCTCGTCCTCCCCTTGGCACCCAGCCAGAAACACGGCCACGATAACCGTTGTCGCCAAGCCAAGGAACGCGTTATTTCCCGAAGTCGCAAGGCGCTTTTTCATGACGAACCCCCAGGTGCAATAGCGCGACGGCCCGGTGCCGCGCATCGATTGTTAATGCAAGTCATTGGAATCGATAAAATTCGTCACCCAGGATCGCACTCGACTAGAACATTGGCCGATCTGACACCGATAACTAAGGACCGGTTGCAAAGGTTCGGACGATGAAAAATGAGTTCGCTTCAATCCTGGCGACGTCCTGATCACCGCGAATGATTTGGGTTTTGTGCAGAAGCTGAAAACATGGTGCTCTCCTCGACGTTTTGCAGTCTTTTCCCGTTGCTCCGGAACCGGGAACCGCAGTATCCCTTCTGGCACTATAGTGTGGTTCAAGCCGCGCTGTGATCAGCACGGAATCCCCCGCCCATGCCCTGCGTCCAGATTTCGCAGCTCATAACCGCAAGCATCGCGGGTCTTCGGACCGAAAACCCGTGCATCGCCGTGGCCGTAAAAACACATTTACTTTCCGGCAGTTGGGAAATGTAGAAAATAACACTTGGAGCCGGTTGCCTGCCCGACACATTACAGTTCATAAATTTTGAAGCTTGTCTGCTAACTCAAGCCGAGACGATTTCGCCATGCGACTGTACCCCCTTCTGATCGTGCTGATATCGCTCACCGGGTGCGGCGGACCGCGCGCAGTGATTGGCCCCCCTTTGGCCTCGGGTGCCGCGCCAAAGTCGATCGAAAGCATCTATGTCGCGACCACGCGCAATCGTGCCGATAATCCTTCACTACCCTATTCCTCGGGAAGATCGATGGCGTTGAATTTTGCGAAGTTCGACATCGGGATTCCCAGAAACCATATATCGGGGAGGATCGAGACAAGTAGCCGCTTGCCAAATCCGGACAGGCATTTTGCTGCGCAGGCATATCGGCCGATCGACGGAAGGCCGCAATTCATCGCACAACTCAATGCGGCGCTGGCTCAGCGTGCGCCGGAAGATCGCGAAATCGTCATCTTCATCCACGGCTACAACAACAACATCGCCGACAGCGTTTTTCGCAACGCACAGATCGCGCATGACTACAGTATCAGGGCGGTTTCACTCCACTATGCATGGTCGTCGGGTGGCTCACTCCCGCTCTACGTTTTCGATCGGGACAGCGCCATCTTCGGCCGGGCGGGGCTTGCCGAGACGATCGAAATCGCCGCACAGACGAAGGCGCGCAGAGTGCTGTTGATCGGACACTCGATGGGCGCTTATGTCGTGATGGAAGCCCTGCGCGATCTGGCGATGACCGGCCGTCGCAAGACCCTGGAGCGAATAGGCGGTGTGGTGCTTGCGGCCCCTGACATCGATGTGGATGTATTCCAGAGTCAGGTGCGCGATATTCGCACACTCCCCAAGCCGTTCACCATCGTTGTTTCGAGACGGGATCGGGCCCTCGGATTTTCCAGGCGTCTGACGGGGGGCCACCCGCGCGTCGGTAGCGGTTCCGACATCGCTATGCTGCAACAGAATGAGATCGCTGTAATCGATGCCTCCGACACTGACGGGGGTACGCACAACGTTTTTGCCAGCTCGCAGACGCTGATGGATGTGGTCAACAACAATGAGCTGATGCGCAGCTTGCTCCGGGATGATCACGGTCCTGCGAAACAGACCGTGCTGGCCGACGGCGCATCCGTCATCGAAGGCGCCGCATCGCTGGTGATTTTTCTCCCGGCGCGCATTCTGGGCGGCATGGCACAGGCTGCCACCACCCGCTAATTACGTCACAAATGAAGCGTCTGTGACGTAACCAGCGCCGTTTAAGCCCCTCAACAAAACCGGCTCACCGGACGCTCACACTTCATCCGAACGCCCAGCTATGCCCCGTTTCCTGGCGCTATCTCGATCATGCGGTTTGCGGCCTCGATGCCGCCCGTATCAGGGCAGGCGAAGTGCGCCAATTTCGCCATCTGCCATGCGCCCGGCATCGCCACGATCGATCCGGCCCTGCAAAAAAAAGGCGGGGTCCAAGCCCCGACCTGCGCGGTCTGGCGCCGTGTCGAGCCACCGGTGCGGTCCTTGCCGAGCCTTAAAATTCCTGCCAGTCGTCTTGCTTGACGGCAGCATTGCCCGAGAAGGCGCCGGCCAAACGGCGGCCGAGTTCACGTACCGGCGATTGGCCGGCGAGTGTGGTCACCCGATGGGCCGGGGCGAGTTGCGGAACATCGGAGAGCTTGAACAAAGTCAGAAGCTCGTTGAGCGAAACCACTTCGCGCGAGAGGCTGTGGGTGGCGGCTGTGGTTTCCTCCACCATGGCGGCATTCTTCTGCGTATCCTGATCCATCTGGTTGACGGCGGTGTTGATCTGCTGGAGTCCGGAGGACTGCTCCTGCGCCGCCTCGACAATGGCACTGACATGCCGGTTGATCTCCTGCACTTCCGTCACGATCGTCTCCAGTGCCCGGCCGGTGTCGCCGACGAGCTGTACGCCCTGCTGCACCTGCGTCTTCGAGGCAATGATCAGCAACTTGATCTCCTTGGCGGCATTGGCGGAGCGCTGGGCAAGTTCGCGCACTTCCTGCGCGACGACCGCAAAACCCTTGCCGGCTTCGCCGGCCCGCGCCGCTTCCACGCCTGCATTGAGCGCCAGCAGGTTGGTCTGGAACGCGATCTCGTCAATGACGCCGATGATGTTCGAAATCTCGCTGGAGGATTTTTCGATCTGCTCCATCGCATCCACGGCACGGCGCACGACGCTGCCCGACTGTTCGGCATGGTTGCGCGCGCCGGCGACAAGCTGGCCCGCCTCAAGGGCGCGCTTGGTGGAGTCCTTGACGACAGTCGTGATCTCCTCCAGCGCGGCTGCGGTTTCCTCGACGGCGGCGGCCTGTTGCTCGCTGCGCTTGGCAAGGTCGTCGATCGCCACCTTGATTTCGTTGGCCCCGGCGCCGATGCCGCAAGCGTTTTCGGCAACCCGCGTCAGGGCCGAATGCAGTTTTTCCGCCGAGCTGTTGAAGTCGCCGCGCACGCCGTCAAGCGTTGCCGTGAACGGCGTGTCGATACGGTGGGAGACGTCGCCATTCGCGAGCCTGGAGAGCCCCTCGGCGAGGTTATCGACGGCGAACTTCACCTCGGCCGCTTCCCGCGCCTTCAGGGCTTCCCGTTCAAGGCGGTCCTCTTCGCTCAGGATGCGGCTGGCTTCGGCGTCCTGCTCCAGACGCGCGCGCTCGATGGCATTTTCGCGGAACACCTGAACGGCTCCCGCCATCGCGCCGATCTCATCATGACGGCCAGTGAATGGAATGTCGCTCTCGATATCGCCGCCGGCAAGCCTGCGCATGGCGGCGGTAATGCGCTGGATCGGATCGGCGACGCGGGTCACGATGATGTAGATGCCGGCAAAGCTGATCAGCACGGCGACGGAGGCGGTGGCCAGCGATAGAAAGAAGGCATCACTTGCGGCCTTGTCGGCGGCGGTGACCTCCTTCTCCGTCTGCGTCATGATGAAGGCGACGAGCTCGGAGATCTTGTCGTTCGTCTGGCTGGCGATCGGCTTCAGCTCCGCCGTGAAGGCAATTCGCGCCGCCTCCAGGTCGCGGTTTCTTGTGTAACCGAGATAGGGTGTGCTGTGGTTGAGGTAGTCTGCAGAGAGCGCGCGAATTTCCGCGATGAGGGCGCGTCCGATCGGCGAGAAGAGGCCAGCCTCGTATTTGACGATCGAGGCTTCTAGCTGTGCCTTCGCAACCTCCAGCAACTGCATTTCGGCCTGGAATCCGGCGTCGTCGTTGACCATGGAAAAGCGCGCCAGCGCGAGGCGCACATCGGCGAAATCACTTTTCACCTCACGCGAGGAGAGCAATCGTTCGATCCAGAAATTACCGACCTTTTCCGCGGACGCGGTGATCGAGCGGATGCTCTGAAGGGCAACGAAGGACGAGATTGCGACAATGACGATGATGGCGCTGATCAGCGCGATCAGCGCGGTTTTGATGGTGAGTTTCTTCATGAGGAAAAGTTCCGAAAACACGATACAAGGCAACTTCTTCATGAGCCATGTGAAGGCCTTTACCCTGCGAATCAAAACAGACGACACGCACATTGAAGCATTCATGTGAGAAGGTAGCCGCGGCGGACATGCGGCTGGAACGTCAACGTGATGTTGAGCGGCTCTCGCTGCACGGCGTGATAAGCCGAGCACTCGATTGCAATCACAGACTAGAAGAATTCTGGCCGGGAACGTTGCGCGAGAACAAACAACGCACATTTTTCTGCGCCGGCATCCGTGACCTTTCGAAGCAGGCCTTCGCTTGTTCTACTGCGCCGCGCGTCAAGCATGACGCGCAAAGGTCGCTGTAACGCTTTAAATGTGCAGTAGCCCGGCGGCCCCGGAATCGGTTTGGGGGCTTCACGAAATTCGCTGTTCCGGAGATGGCGGGATCGCCGGGACCGACATCGACAAGAAGTGCATTGTCGCCGGGCGGCCGGGCAGTTTACGCCTTGTCCCGATCCTGTACCTTGTGCTTTCCTTTGACAAAACGGAAGCTTCGCGCATGGTCTGCACAACCGTTCCACGCTGCGACGACTGCCGTTCGATAGGGCAGCCGTCGCATTTCCCCTCTCAGTGGCCGGTCAGGACGAGCGTCTGTACCGGCATCAGCATGGCCTGGATGCGCAGGATCATTGCATGTACCAGCCCGACGGCATCGACGACATGCAGATAGGTCCACTTCAACGTGCCGATATTCGGATCGGCAAGGGCATCGTGATTGTTCGTATAGGCATTGGCGATGCAACTGCTGCCCGGCGGTACATCGTCCAGCGCGCCCGGATAGAGCGGTTGCAGGAAGACGGTGAGGGTTCCGGGTTTGCCCATCTGCTGGACGTCGATCAGTTGGTCGGTCGGCCGCAACTGGCCGGCGGCGATCACATCCTGGACCTCGGTGACGACAAGCGGGATGATGGTAAACGGCTTGCCGATGCAGGTTGCCTCGGCAATCATTCCCTGCTTCACCACTTGCGCCTCGATTTGCCCGAAGCCGGCAATCAGGGTACCTCGTCCCGCCAGTTCAGGCACGAGAATGCCGGCCGGGCGCAGCATCGAATTGACCACATCGCCGGGGCGAAGCGTGAATTGCTGGACTGTCCCTGCAATGCCGGCGCGCACGATCGTCTTGTCCAGATCGACCTGCGCCTGGGCGAGTGCGGCTTCGGCGCTCGCTTTCTGGGCGGGCAGCAAGGCAGAGATCTTGGTTTCCAGTGTTCTCTTGTTCGCGATCGTAGCGGCCACCGCGCTTTTGCGTCCTTCGATAGTCGTTTCGAGACGTTCGACTTCCCGCCTTGAGACGGCATCGGTTTTCAAGAGCTGAGCCTTCATCTCGTATTCGTCCACGGCCGTCTGATAGGCGCTTTCCGCCTCCTGGATCTGGGCGTCGGCCGTGACGAGTTCGGTCCTGGCGACCTCCATCTGTGCATCCAGTTCCGCGATCTGGCGACGGGCCGTTTCGATCGCGGCGTCCTGCTGGGCGCTGTCGAGCCTGAACAGCGGATCGCCGGCAGCGACCTTCTGATTGATGCCGACGAAGACCTCGTCGACGCGACCGACCGTTTCCGGCAGGATCGTCACCGTGCGGAATACCGCCGTGACGCTCTTGGTCGAGGGGTGGAAATAGAAGATCATGGTGATCAGCGAGATCGTCAGCAGCAGGCAGGCGGTGATGCCCCAGCGCAGTTCGTACCACATGGTATAAAGGGTGATTTCGACCCCGATCCGCTTTCCCTGCGCGTATCTGCGGAAGAGATAATCCGGCAGGACCGTGAGCATGGAGCATAAAATCAATTCAAGCATGTTCAGATACCTCCGCCATGCGCATCGGAACGGACTTCTGGTTCCGTTTTAGCGATCGGCACTCCGTGTCCTGTCTCTAGGGGCGCATCGATCTCGGTATCGACCGGAGGTCGCCCGGACATCTTCGCCAGCGAATCCGCGATGGAATAGATCGGCGTCGAGAAATCCGGAATATGCACGAAGGCGAGCAGCAGGCCGGCGATCCAGAAGAGGTGATTATGGGTGAACAACGAGATCAGCGCCAGGACGGCGACGATTTCCATCTGCACCTTGCTCGTCCGGTGGGCGAGGCGTTCCGGCACGGCGTGCAACTGAAAATACAGGTTGCCGATGACCAGAACGATCACGATCAGGAAGATGATGACCCCGATGAAAAGGTAGTCTGTTTGCCCCGGCGCGGTGACGAATGGGGGTAAGTGTTCAATCGCTGCCGGATGTATCGTATCGGCCATCCAAACTTTCCTTCCAACCTGTTGTCTGCGTATTCGTGAACTGGGCTTGTAAACTGCTGGAATCCTGATGAGCCATCAGGCTTGCCGTGACTGCAGGGATGTTGCATCGATGTCATCCGGCACCTCCGAGGCGGCCTGGCCGGGGCTGTCGTCCATCCAGGCGTTGAGCAGCGTATAGGCAGTCGCGAGGATGACGGGGCCGAGAAAGATGCCGAGGACGCCGAAGGCGATCAGCCCGCCGATGACGCCGGTGAGAATGAGCAGCAGCGGCAGGTCGGCGCCCCTCCGGATGAGGACCGGTCGCAAGAATCCGTCGAGTGTCACGGCAAGGATGGCGAACAGCAGCAGCACCGTTCCCCAGAGATTTTCGCCGGAATAATAAAGCCAGATGACCGCGGGGAAGAGCACCAGTCCCGGGCCGATCTGGATGAGGCAGAGAACGAACATCAGTGCCGTGAGCAAGGCCGCGAACGGCATGCCGGCGACGGCAAGACCGATTCCACCCAAGGCGCTTTGCGCTACCGCCGTTACCATGACACCGAGGGCAACGCCGCGGATGGCCTTGGCGCCGAGGCTGACGGCCATTTCACCGCGATCGCCCCCAAGTCGGCGGCCGAACCGCAGGGCCGTCGCGGCGCCCGTTTCTCCACCGGAATACATGACGGCTGCGATTGCGGTCGTGAGGACGAATTGCAGGAACATGCCGGAGAGATTACCGGCCGCGAGTGCGAACCATTGCACCGTCGCGCCGGCATAGGGCATCAGCTTCGGCGCAATATCGTTGAAGCCGGATGTGGCAAGGCGGGTCCAGGCATCGGTCAGCCGCCTGCCAACAAGCGGAAGCCCCGCCACCCAATCCGGCGGCGACGGGATATTGAAGGTCAGGACCTTCTGCGCGAGTTGGGTGAGGCTGTCGAGATTGGCAAGGATCGTGCTGACGGCGAGCCAGAACGGCACGATCAGAACGAAGAGCAGCGCAAGCGTCATGATCAGCACCGCGATGCCCCGTCGATGGCCGGTGTGGCGTTGAACCCAGAGCATCAGCGGCCAAGTGGCGATGACAAGCGTCATGGCCCAGAGAATGGCCGGCAGGAATGGCTGCAGAACCCAGAAACTGGCCGCGATCAGGCCGCTGACGAACATCACGCTCAGCGTAATCTGGGTGAGGTCTCTTTGTGCCATAGGTCTCTGCCTCATCGTTTCATTGACGAGGGGCGATATCCGGCCCTGGCGGTTTGCCGATATCCGCTCATGCGAGCCCGCAACTGAAAATTGTTTGCCGCTGCGCTCGTCGCGATGCTGGAGTCCGGCAGCGGCATCTCAAGGTCAAATGCCGCCCTGTCCGGAGAGGCGGGGAGCGTGCTTGCAAGCCAGACAATCATGAAAGAGCCCTCGAAGCCGACACAAGCGGCAATCATGGAAAATGTAGCCGGAAGTATATGTAAGCAATCAATTTAATGCGCCATTTTACCCGAAAGTCGTGCTCGATAGTTGAATAAGCTATTGAGAACATACACCCTTGCGCGTTCGTTGCAAGCTGCTAATCTCCTTGGGATGCTCGTAAAATCCGGTTGAAAGAGAGCGATATTTTTATTCGACACGGAAACATAAGCACTGTTTCGAAGGTTTTAGGTTAATCCGGATTTTATCGCAAAGTTGTTCTTGCTGTATTTCGTATATCGTCCACATATTGCTGAATATTTTGAAGTTAAAAATGAGTTTTGTGGGGATATCCAAGTGGGGTTCAGATGATGCGCTCATGGAGCGTTGGATGTAGGTCCGAGGTGTTGTCAACTCCGGGTATCGGATCAAAGGCGGTTCTTTTTGCCTAATGTGTACTTTTTGCAACCTTCATTCGGCTTGAAACTCGAAAATCTGCCGATTGACGGTCGCGTATCGGCTTGGTTGGTTCCCGCATTCGCGTCGACGCAAACGGTTGTTTTGCGGATGAGCCGTCGTTTTCAACTTGTTCGGTGAGGATCATTCATGTCGGGGGCATCCGGTTTCGATCAATCCACCGGGGCGTCGGGCACAACGCTGCGACCGGACATCATCGCCGGCCTGACGGCCTCCGCGGTCATCCTGCCGAAGGCGATGGCCTATGCGACCGTGGCCGGCCTGCCGGTGAGTGTGGGACTCTACACGGCCTTCCTCCCGATGGTCGTTTACGCCCTTTTGGGTACGTCCCGGGTGCTGAACGTCAGTTCCACGACCACTCTTGCTATCCTCACTTCGGCACAGCTTGCCTTGGTGGTTCCCGACGGTGATCCCGCCAAGCTGATCACGGCGACGGCGACGCTGACACTTCTCACCGGACTGCTCTTGTTTTCAGCCTCGGCGTTGCGGCTGGGTTTCGTCGCGAATTTCATTTCCGCACCGGTCCTGACCGGTTTCAAGGCCGGGATCGGACTGGTGATCGTGCTGGATCAGATTCCCAAGCTGCTGGGGGTTCACTTTGCCAAGGAAGGTTTCTTCCGCGATATCGTCAGTCTGGTTACTCATCTTCCGGAAGCCTCGACGATCACCGTCTTGACCGGAGCAACGGCCCTGATCCTGCTGATCCTGCTGGAGCGGGCCTGGCCGCATTCGCCCGCACCGCTGGCCATCGTCGGCGGCGGCATTGCGATTTCCTGGTTGGGCGGCCTGGCCGCGCATGGCGTATCCACCGTTGGCCATATTCCGCAGGCGCTCCCCTCGCTGACATTGCCGAGCGTCGATCTCGTCATTCACCTGCTTCCGGGTGCAATCGGCATCGCCCTTATGAGTTTTACAGAGACGATCGCCGCCGGACGTGCCTTCGCGGCGCTGAGGGAGCCGCCGATCCGAGCGAACCGTGAGCTGATCGCAACCGGTGCCGCCAATGTAGCGGGCGCGCTGTTCGGGGCGATGCCCGCCGGCGGTGGAACGTCGCAAACCGCCGTAGTCCGTGCGACGGGAGGACGCTCGCAGAAGGCATCGCTGGCGGCTGCGGCCGTCTCCGTCGCGACGATGCTGGTGCTCGCGCCATTGCTCGGCCTTCTGCCGCAGGCTGTGCTTGCGGCCATCGTGATCGTCTATTCCGTTGGCCTGATCCAGCCCGCCGAATTCGCATCCATCCGCAAGGTGCGCAAGATGGAGTTCCGGTGGGCCTTGGCTGCCTTCGTCGGCGTCCTGGTCTTCGGCACACTCCAGGGCATCGTCGTTGCCATCATCCTGTCGTTGGTTGGCCTGTCCAGCCAAGCCGCCAACCCTCGAATCCACGTCATCGGGCGCAAGCGCGACGAGGATCTCCTTCGTCCGATCGATGGCGAGCAGGACGACGAGACGTTCGAAGGGCTGCTGATCCTGCGTCCGGAAGGAAGGCTGTTCTTTGCCAATGCCCAGCAGTTCGCCGACCGTATCCGCGAACTCACCCGTGAGGCCAAGCCGCGTGTCCTCATGCTTGACCTGAGCCGTGTCGTCGATATCGAATATTCGGCACTTCAGATGATGATCGAGGGCGAACGCAGCCTCGCGCGGCAGGGTGTCGTGCTTTGGCTGGCGGGGCTCAACCCGGATGTCACTGAATATGTCAGAGCATCCGGATTTGCCGAAACGCTCGGACCGCAACGCCTGTTTTCCAACACGCGGGCAGGAATTCGCCACCACCAGGGTCGTGGCGAGCCGACTTGAGAGGGCCGGCGCCGATGGCCGCGCTTAGTATTTGCGGACTTCGCCCCAGGCCAGGAACAGGCCGACATCGCCGGGCATGCCGTGCGGCCATTCGACGATCATGGCCGATAGGCGGTAGCCGGCGGGCTTCAGCTTGTCACGCCAGATTTCATAGGCCTGGCGTGGAACGCCGGTCAGGGTTTCCGGCCAATCGGATTCGCTGTTGTTGATCGCCCGTCCACCATCGGTGCAAAGCTCGACCGGAAATTGCATGACTTTGAGATCCGTCCGGCCTTCGGTGGCCGCCTGTTTCAGTCGCGACAGGACCCGATTGCGGATTTCGTCGGTTACCTCGATCGGCTTGGAGAAGCGTTCCAAGAGTTCCTTGCGGGCCTCTTCCGCCGATTTCATGCCCTGAAAGGCCTTGGACGCCCGTGCGGTGTCGATCTTGTCGGCATAGTCGCGCAATTCATCCGCGGACATGAACAGCCCGTCTTTCGATTCTGCACCCTGTTGTTGATTCTGCGCAGACATACTTCCTCCAGTTCTGGCTTTCGGCCGTAAAAAGATGACAGTCCAACCGACGGTGGCATTTTACTAAGATGTTGACGAAATGACTTTTTTATCTACGAATGATAGCATCAAGATTGAAGCTGACAACTGTGAATTAGGCGGATCGAGCAAAACAAGCCAAGAGATCAGGGGCGTCACATGAAGATCGAAGTGGACCTGGACAAGAAGCGTGAGATCGCGGTCGGGGATGGAGGCAGCGTCAAATTCAGGCTGCGCGATATCGCCGTCGAGCCTGGCCGAAAGGTCAATCTCAAGAAGGATTTCGATCCCGACTTTACCGGCGGTTACGACGACAAGGCCGGCGCGCTGGAGCACGTGGCGAAGAACGTCCAGCGTCTGTCCGAGATGCAGGAAACGCTCTATGCGCAGGATATCTATTCCGTCCTGTTCATCTTTCAGGCCATGGATGCGGCCGGCAAGGACGGTGCGATCCGCCATGTCATGTCAGGCATCAATCCGCAAGGCTGCCAGGTCACCAGCTTTAAGGCGCCCTCGGCCGAGGATCTGGACCACGACTATCTGCGCCGGGCATCACTCGCCCTGCCGGGGCGCGGCATGATTGGCATTTTCAATCGGTCCTATTATGAGGAGGTCGCCGTCGTTCGCGTCCATCCGGAATTGCTGGTCAAGCAGAAGCTGCCGGCCAAGGCACGTGGAAAGGATGTCTGGGAGAAGCGTTTCAAGGAGATCAATAATTTCGAGAAATATCTGCGCCGCAACGGCACGATCGTCGTGAAGTTCTTCCTGAATGTTTCGAAGGCCGAGCAGAAACGCCGTTTTCTCTCCCGGATCGACGAGCCAGACAAGAACTGGAAGTTCTCGCCCGCCGACTTTGCCGAGCGTCAGCACTGGGACGATTACCAGATGGCTTTCGAGGACATGCTGTCGAACACCAGTACGGAATGGGCACCCTGGTTCGTCATTCCCGCCGACAACAAATGGTTCGCACGCCTTGCCATCTCGGAAGTGGTCACGGGCGTGTTTGAAAAGCTCGACTTGAAAATGCCTGCCGTCAGTGACGCCCGCAAGGCGGAACTGGCGACGATCCGGGAAGCGCTGCTGGCCGAGAAGGCCTGAGCGCAGGCCAGGCAGTTGCGTTTCATGCAGGAGGATGTCTTTGCGACCGGCCAAGGCAATCGCCGCAAGTATGGACGAGGCAGCCGATGGCATGGCTTACAGCGCCGTGCGTCAAATATGACGCGCAAAGGTCGCTGTAGCCCTTTAAACACGCCGCATGGACTGAGGATGTATAACGAATGCCGAAGCGCCGCGGAGAACCATTGTGCTGCTGGTGATTGTCGTCGCGACGGCCCTTCTGCTGGCCACCATCATCGTTCACGGCGGCGCGGTGCTGCTGCTCTATCGTATCGGCCTGACGCCGCTGATGAATGCAGCGAGCATGTCCCCGCTCCGGCGCCTGCACTGGAGCTATTTCTTCGTGGTCGGTTTCGTGGTCGCACATCTGATCGAGATCATGATCTGGGCCGTGGCATATCGGTTGACGGGCGAACTCAAGGATATGGAAGAGGCCATCTATTTCTCGGCGATCACCTTCGCCACAATCGGCTATGGCGACGTGACGCTCGGGGGCAAGTGGCGGCTTGCCAGCGCCATGGAAGGGGTCAACGGGATACTCTTGTTCGGCTGGACCACGGCGTTTCTATTCAAGGTGTCGGCGATGCTGTGGTTTCCCGGGAAGCAGCCCGATGGGGCCGCTGGCATGGATGGAGATTAGAGCATCGTTCCCTTAATACGACCCATTCTGCTGGAAGGAATTTTGGCCAGAACCAAGGCGGCTGGCGAAAAGCGCAGCAAAAGCTGCGGTTGAGACGGCCACCGCCGGTCGTGGCCAAAATTCATCCAGCCCTTCGGGTTGGCTGAAAACGGTCGCCCACTGCGGCGGATGGCTGGACCGATGGATGTCGCATCGCTCTGCGCCATCCTTCTTGTGGATCGGCCGTTTTGAGCCAACAGAATGGGGCGTATTAAGGGAACGATGCTCTAGCTTCGCTTGGCAGCAGAGGGCCTGCCGGACGGCTGGATCGCGTTCAGTAGCCCGGGCTCGTGCCGCCTGAGCGAATGGTGGCGAAATTCGGCTCTGGCGTAGCCCCTTGCCACTGGGCGTAGCTTGTGTTGCTTCCGGCTGTTGCGCATCCTGAAAGGGCAAGGAGCGCGACCGTGACGCCGGCCAACAGATATTTGCGAGACATTGTTTCCTCCAGATGCCGTGTGCACGCGGCCACTGGCCGCAAGAAGATTTTCTTTCAAAGCGTGCAGCACGGCAAGTTGGACCAAGGGCCATGTCAAGCATTCGGGCGCCATCGGGGCGCACGCAATGTGGGATCCCAGATAACAAGGCGCCTCCAGATACCCTAGTCGTGGATATTCCCTTGCGGCGAAGGCTCAGGGCAGGCCACATGTTCTTTCCGAATGATGTGCCAAATTAAAACCTCCCGCGTTGGTATCGCGTGAAAATATTGTCCGGAAATATCCACGTGCCTTGGTCGCTTGATTGCGAGTGCATCGCGGGTTGCGCGCAATAACGATAATCTCAAAGGATGTGAAACACCGAGCAATGCAGCGTCCGATAGAATCCGGCTCAGCCGATTGCTGTCATTGCATTGTCTCGTTTTGATGTTCGCCGGGTGCTTTTACACGGCCATATATTCGTTATAGTCGAAAGTCCGGTTACACGATTTCATGGCTGTTTTCAGTGCATCCTCGCGCACCTTTGTTTCGTTTGACGATATTTCTGGGACTGATCGTGGTTGTCTGCGCCGCCGTGCTTTTTGGCGCGCTGACGCAAAGGGCGATCGACATCCAGCCGGCGGACATCACCGGAGGCGAGGCTGTGGTGACGCGGGACGGGCAGCGCCTGCAGCTTCTGGCGTTATTGAAACCATCCGTCGATTCTACTGGGCTGACGGATCGGACGGCATTGGAGGCGCATCTGGCCTCCACGCCGGCTGACGGTATCCTGATCGATGCCAGCGACTTTATCGAAGAGCCGGACATGCTGCCGAGCTATGATGCGCTCAACGCGTTCTTCAATCACCAAGGTAGGATCAACGCTCTTCTGGAGGGCGACGAGATTTCCGTGGTGCTGCGCGACGCCACTGGGCCGGAGACCCGGCCTCTCCGGATCGAGGCCTTGCCGATTGCGCCGTCCCGAAACATCGGCTCCTTGCCGCCATCCTTCTGGATCCAGTTCGGCGCGGGATTTCTGACGCTGACGATCGCTGCCTTCTTCATGGCGCTGAAACCGTCGCATCCGCCTGTCATCGCCTTCGCGGTGGCCGGCGCCGGCGTGGCGGGCGCAGCGTTTTCCGCCGGGATCTACAGCACCCGCCACCTGGCGCTTGATCCCCCGCTGTTCCTGACGCTATCGACGCTCAACCAGTTTTCCACTTTCGCCTTCGGTGTCGCAACCATCTATCTCTTCGCGCTCTACCCGGTGGCGGTCGTGGCGCGGCGGCGGCTCTGGCCGGTTCCGGTCTTGAGCCTTGTATTCCTGCTGCTCTACCGGATGCAACTGGCGCCGCATGATCTGGTCGCCACGCAGAATGTCATCGTGCTGATGTTGGTTGCGATCATTGCCCTGGTGGTCGCGCAATACCGGGCGACGCGGCGGGATCCGGCAGGTCGAGCGGTGCTTCTCTGGCTCGGGCTTTCCATCATCATCGGTGCCGGCGCTTTCGTGGTGTTCGTCGCCCTGCCCGTGGTGCTCGGCTTCGATGTCCTGATCACGCAGAGCGTCGCTTTCATTCCGCTGGCGGCCATCTATGTCGGCACGGCGCTGGCGATCGCGCGGTTCCGGCTGTTCGATCTCGGCCGCTGGGCCTATCGCATCCTGCTCTACGCGGCGACGATCGGTCTCCTGTTCGCCATCGATGCGTCGATGATCACGCTTTTGAGGATGAGCCCGACGACCTCGCTTGCGGTCGCGGTGGCGCTGGCCGGCATCGCCTATCTGCCGCTGCGCGATTTCTTCTTCGATCGGATTTTCCGGTCCGGTACACCGGATCTCGCCGAACTGTACCGGCGCACCGTTTCGGTGGCGCTCCAGCCGAATGCCACTGCCAGGAATGCGGCCTGGATCGCGGCGCTCGATACGACCTTCAGCCCCATGCATATCGAACGGACCGCAAGCGGCGACCAACTCGCCGCGCCCATCATCATGGACGAGGGCGAGCGGATGCTGGTTCCGTCCGTCGGCGGGCTGCCGGCTTTGACGCTGAGCTATGCCGCGCACGGCCGCCGCCTGTTCAACCGGCAGGATGCTACTCTTGCCGGCGAACTGACGAGCCTGATCGTTCGCACGATCGCTGACCGCACATCCTATGAGCGCGGGGTGGAGGAGGAGCGACATCGCATCGCCCGCGACCTGCATGACGAGGTCGGATCCACGCTCCTCTCCGGCCTGCATGCGACCGAAGAAGCCCGGCGGCAGGAATGCATTGTCGATGCGCTGTCCGATATCCGCCAGATTGCCAGTGGGCTTGCCGGGCGTGATGTGACGCTGTCCAGTCTGGTGGCGCAGATGCGTCATGAAAGCCGCACACGCGCTGAGTTGCACGGCTTCACCCTGGACTGGCCGCTGAATGAAACGGATGAGGGCGTGCTGACCTTGCCCTATCGCCTGCACCGGAATTTCCACGCTATCCACCGCGAGGCGCTGTCGAACGCGTTGAGCCATGGTCTCCAGGGTGTCATCCGCGTGCGCTCGAGCCTGCACAACGATGTCCTGTCGCATGAGGTCGTCAATACTTGCAGCATAGGGGCACCAGTCGCGGAAGAGCGTGGCGATGCACAATTTCGACGCATGGGGTCGCCCAACATGCAGGCGCGCGCCGAGCAACTGGGTGGCGCGTTGCAAATCTGGCGGACCGGCGACCTGCATGGCGTCCGGCTTGAATTTGCCGTCGTGGAGACGGCGCAATGAGCACGGTGCCGCGTCTCTCCACCCAATCCGTTCTCGTGGTCGAAGATAACCGTGAGGTGCGGGCCTGGATTTGCGAGACGCTGAGGACGGCGTTCGAAGGGGTCGCCTGCACGTCGGTCGGGACCTGCATCGAGGCCGAATGTCTGCTGTTCGGGCGCGACGGCGTGCGGCAGGCCTTCGATCTGGTGCTGATGGATATCGGCCTGCCGGATGGCAGCGGTATCGACATCATTCGCAAGATCGCCGACAATCTTGCCCAGACGTTGCCGATCGTCATCACCATCTATGACGATGATCGGACCCTGTTCGATGCGCTTGCTGCCGGTGCCAAGGGCTATATCCTCAAGGGTGTCACCATGGCGAGCCTGGTGGAGCAATTGCGGCGCATCGACCGCGGCGAGCCGCCGCTTTCGCCGCAGATGGCCTTGCGGATGATGGCGCATTTCAAGGCGTTTTCACGGTTGCTGCCGCCGGATGCCGAAACCCCTGTCGATGGCGAGGCTCTCACCCATCGCGAAGAGGAGGTTCTGAGCCTGCTCGGCAAGGGGCTGACCGCGCAGGATATCGCCGGCAAGCTCGGCGTTTCGCGCAATACCTGCGCCACGCATATCAAGGCGATCTACCGCAAGCTCCGGATCGCCTCGCGTGCAGAGGCCGCCCTTGAGGCCGACAGGCGTGGCCTCCTGTAGCTGGCGGCTTCTGCTTTTTTAGCTTTGCCTCACCCATTCGGGGGATGGGCGTTGCCCGCGGTGTCGCCGATAAGTTCCACGGGATTTTCCGGATTCCCTGCTCATGCGGGATTCTGGAAATCGGGATGGGGGACATCATGCAATTTCCGGCTACAAACCCGCCGACACGGCGGATTTGCCTGTTCGCCGAGCGCCTCGGCCGACCTGGAGCGATTCCCCCTGCATTTCACGCATATTCTTAGCGATTTTGGACCGGCACCGCCGCATGGCGGAGCCATGGTCACCTGGCACACTGGAGATTGAAATGGCTTATAAATATGGTACCTCCAAGGGCGAAACGATCACCGGCACCGACGAGTATTTCGATTACATATATGGATATGCCGGCAACGACACGCTCAACGGTCGTTTCGGGCTGGACTACCTCTATGGTGGCGACGACAACGACGTCTTGAACGGTGGCTTTCAGGGCGACTCGCTCTACGGCGAGAGTGGCGACGATACGCTGAATGGCAACAGCGGCATCGACACGCTGTTCGGCGGTCTCGGCAAGGACAAGGTCAACGGCGGTAGCGGCGCCGATCTCATCGGCATAGGCACCTATACCGAAGGCAATGGTGACGTCATTGATGGCGGTTCCGGCATCGACCGGCTGACGATCGATTATTCCAAGTCCGCCACCAAGCTGACGATCAAGATCACCGACTGGATCTCGACACTCACCCTGACGGGCAATATCAAGGTCAAAAATGTCGAGGCCTTCTCCATTACGGGTTCGGCCAAGGACGACACGCTCACCGGAGGCGACTACGCCGATATCTTCACCGGCGGGCTCGGCAAGGACGTGTTGACCGGCGGACGCGGTTCCGACGTGCTGAGCGGCGGCGACGGCAACGATACGCTGCGCGGCGGCACTGGGCAGGACATGCTGAATGGCGACGGCGGCAATGATCTGATCTACGGCGACGGTGGCGTCGATACCCTGAACGGTGGGCTTGGCGACGACAAGCTCTACGGCGGCGACTTGAATGACACACTCTCCGGTGGAGAAGGCAAGGACGCGCTGGATGGCGGCACTGGCGACGACATCCTGAACGGGGATGCGGGCAACGATACGCTGACGGGCGGTTCCGGAAACGATACGCTGGCTGGCGGTCTGGGCGCCGATACATTGAATGGCGGTTCCGGCAACGACGTCTACACATACCTTTTCGGTGAAGGTAAGGACATCATCAAGGATACCAGCGGCAGCGACCGCATTCAGCTCTACGGCCTGAAGGGCAATTTCACCAGCAAGGCGGCGAGCGCAGTCACGACCCTGGCCGGCGGCACGACATTCACCGGCATCGAACATTATACGATCACCGTCGCCGACACGGCCGCCAACAAGATCACCACCGGTGGCGGTGACGATATCGTCTACAGCTACGACGGCAACGACACCCTGACAGGCGGGGGCGGCAATGACACGCTCGATGCCGGCAAGGGCGTGGATACCGTCTTGGGCGGCACCGGCGATGACGAGGTCAACTTTGCCGATGGCGGCAAGGACAAGGGCGATGGCGGCACGGGCATCGACCGCGTCACCCTCAATCGTTCGGCCGATACCGTGGCGCGGACCTTGACGATCACGGGCAGTACGGCAACCCTGTCGGATGGGACCAGCCTGAAGAACTTCGAAAATTACTGGGTCAGTTTTGGCAGCGGCAACGACGTCATCAAGTCGGTTGGTTCGGCCCTCAGCGTCAGTGCCTCTGGCGGCGACGGCAATGATACGCTGCTTGGCACCTCAGGCGCCGACCGGATCAACGGCGATAACGGCAATGACACGATCAAGGCCGGCGGCGGTGACGATTCCATCGATGGCGGGGCCGGTGACGACAAGATCGAAGGCGGCGCCGGCAATGACATGATCAACGACAATGGCGGCACGAACATAATCGACGCCGGCTCGGGCAACGACTCGGTCTATCTGCAGGATTACAATGCCGCAAAGCCCAGCAAGAACACGGTTCTGCTCGGCACCGGCGACGACAGCATGACCGGAGGTTATAACGGTGCGACCCTGACGGCCGATGGCGGAACCGGCATCGACATGGCGACCATCAATCTGGGCCTCTCCACCAAGAACCTGACCTTCACGATGTCAGCAAACGCCAAGGTCACCAATGCCCCGATCACGCTCAAGAACTTCGAGCGCATTTCGATCGCCGGTGGTTCGGGCGCCGACAAGTTCACCGGCGGCAAGCTGGACGACACCCTTAATGGCGGCGCCGGTGCCGATACGCTGAATGGTGGCGCCGGCAACGATGTCCTGACCGGCGATGAGGGCAACGATACGCTGAAGGGCGGCGCCGGCAATGACACGATCTACGGCGACAGCTATCTGATCAATGGCGGCCGCGACAAGATCTACGGCGAAGCCGGCGCCGACACCATCTTCGCGAGTGTCGGCGATACCGCCGATGGAGGCTCGGGCAATGACCGATTGGTCGTGCAACTCTCATACGAGACCAAGAATTTCACGCTGAAGTTTACGACTGGCACCATCGTGCTGAATTCCACAACGACCTTCAAGGCCTTCGAGTCGCTGCAATATCTCGGCGGCTCCGGCAAGGATACGGTGGCCGGTAGCGTCAACGATGACGTCATCGACGGCGCGGCCGGCAACGATATTCTTCGCGGCGGCAAGGGTGTCGACAACCTGACCGATGGCGAGGGCGCCGACCAGGTCTTCGGTGATGATGGCAACGACAATCTCTTCCGCATCGACAGCGGCGCCAACAAGGACATCTTCGATGGTGGCGCCGGCACGGACACGTTCACATTCTCCGGCTACACTACATCGGCCCTCCTCGACCTGGAAAACCAGGCCAAGAATGACGGTCTTGCCAAGGGGTTGACGCTGAAGAACATCGAAATCATCACTGGCAGCTATGCCGACGATGACCTGCGCGGCGATGCGAAGGCGAACGTTCTCAACGGTGGCGGCGGCGACGATGTCCTGCAGGGCCGCGGCGGCAACGATACGCTGAACGGTGGCGGCGGCGATGACTGGCTGACTGGCGGCACGGGCGCCGACAAGTTCCAGTTTTCCTGGGACAGCCGCGGCGGCGAGGGCGATGTCATCACCGACTTCAAGCGCGGGACGGACCACCTGCTGATCGATTCTTACACGTTTGGCGTCGTCAACAACAAGGTCTTGCTGGTCAACGGAGCCGACCCGGTTGCCACCGGCACGCAGGGCACGTTCCTGTTCGAAACCGACAATGGCCGGCTGTGGTATGACGCCGACGGCAAGGGCAATTATGCTGACAAGGAACTGATCGCGATCCTGCAGAACGTGACCAAGCTGTCGACGAGCGATTTCGTCTTTAGCTGATCGGTTTGCGTGCGCATTTGGATTGAACAGCCCCGGTAGACCGAGCAGGTCCGCCGGGGCTGTTGCGCGTCGTGGCAGTGGATCAGGCGCGGTGATCGAGGCGGGCGACGAGGCGGTCGCCCAGCCACTGGATGCCGCAGACCATGATGATCAGCACGATGACGACGGCGATCATGACATTGGTCTCGAAACGCTGATAGCCGTAGCGGATGGCGAGATCGCCGAGGCCGCCGGCCCCGATGGCGCCGGCCATCGCCGATGCACCGATCAGCGTCACCAGCGTCACGGTGAAGCCTGCGACGATGCCGGGAAGGGCTTCCGGGACGAGAACCTCGCGGATGATCGTCCAGCGGTTGCCGCCCATGGCGCGCACGGCTTCGATGAGGCCGCGATCGACGTCGCGCAGCGAAACCTCGGCGATGCGGGCATAGTACGGGGTCGCTGCGATTGCCAGCGGCACGATCGCCGCCCAGGTGCCGAGCGCCGTTCCGACGATCAGCCGCGTCACCGGGATCAGCGCCACCAGAAGGATGATGAACGGCACCGAGCGGAAACCGTTGACGATGGCGCCGAGCAGCCGGTTGACCCAGAGATTTTCCGCGATGCCGCCGCGGTCCGTGGCGATCAGCGCGAGGCCAAGCGGCAGGCCGGCGAGAAGTGAGATCAGCCCGGAGGCGCCGGTCATCAGCAGGGTTTCCCAGATCGAGCGGATGAGGAGATCAAAGAGAACGGGCGTCATAACCAAGGACCTCCACGCGGGCCAAGCGACCCTTCAGAAATTGCAGGACGGGATCGAGCCGGGCCGGATCGGTCACGCCGATGAAGAATCGGGCCACGGGCTGCTCCTGGATATGGTCGATACCACCATGGATCAGCCGGAACGAATTGGGCAGATGGGCCGAGAGATCGGCAAACAACGGCGTGTTGGCTTCAGGACCGGCCAGATCGACGCTCAGCACGGCTTCGCCGCTCGGCGTCTGGCTCAGGCGTTGGGCAATATGCTCGGGCAGTCTCGGCCGGATTGTATTGAGAAGGCTCTTCGTGGTGTCGTTTTGGGGATCGGAAAAGACAGACCAGACGGCCCCCTCCTCGATGATCCGTCCGCCATCGATCACGGCGACGCGGTCGGCGATGGTGCGCACGACTTCCATCTCATGGGTGATCAGCAGGATGGTGAGATCGAGCTTGCGGTTGATGTCCTTCAGGAGGGCAAGGATCGCATGCGTCGTTTCCGGATCGAGGGCGGATGTGGCTTCGTCCGAAAGCAGGAGCGCCGGTCGGCCGGCGAGCGCACGGGCAATGCCGACGCGCTGTTTCTGGCCGCCGGACAGCGACGACGGATAGGCCTTGGCCTTGTCCGACAGGCCGACGAGATCCAAGAGTTCTGCCGCGCGCTTCAGGCGGGCCGCCTTCGGCAGGCCTTCGATCTTCAGCGGCAGGGCGATATTTTCCTCGACTGTCTTTGCCGACAGAAGATTGAAGTGCTGGAAAATCATGCCGATCTTGCGCCGCAGCGGCTGCAACTGCTGTTCGGAAAGACCGGTGATATCGCGCCCCTCGATCTCGACGGAGCCGGAATCAGGCCGTTCCAGGCCGTTGAGGCAGCGAATGAGCGTGGATTTTCCCGCGCCGCTGCGGCCGATAATGCCGAGGATCTCGCCCTTCTTGACGGAGAGCGAGACGCCGTCGAGCGCTGCGGTCTTGCCGAAGTTGCGCCGGACATCCGTCAGCCGGACCACGTCGGGGCTGCCCTTGGCAAGTGGCGACGTGGTTGTGGGAACCACGGTACTATGGGGTTTCATGGAGCGTCCTTTTCCACTTTCGCGGCACTATCTGGTCAACGCCAAAGGCGGCCCGGACAAAAGTCCGAGGCCGCCTCCGCGATCTGCATGCTGGTTCGATCAGTAGGCGCTGATGCCCGTGCCCTTGTAGACCCGGTCGAATTCGGCCTTCACCGTATCGTTCTGGTAGGCGGAAACAAGCGTCTTGACCCAGGGCTCGTTTTCCTGGCCGACCTTCACGGCGATGAAGTTGCGGTACGGATTGTCGGCGACAGGCTCCTGCGCAATGCGATTTTCCGCCGACAGGCCGCTCTTCAGCGCCCAGTCGGTGTTGACGACGGCGGCATCGAGGTCGTCGATGGCGCGGCCGACGACGCCGGCGTCGAGTTCCTTGATTTCGATGTTCTTCGGGTTCTCAACGATATCGGCGATGGTCGCCAGGATGCCGGTACCGTCCTTCAGCTTGATCAAGCCTTCATTCTGCAGCACGCGCAACGCACGGCCTTCGTTCGACGGATCGTTCGGCACGCCGACGATCGCGCCGTCCTTGATCTCCTCGAGCTTGGCGAACTTCTTCGAATAGAGGCCGATCGGCCAGACGGCGGTATAGCCGACGGAAACGATCTTGTACCCATGCGTGTTGATCTGGTTGTCGAGATAAGGCTGATGCTGGAAGGCATTGGCGTCGATTTCGCCGCGCTCCAGCGCTTCGTTCGGCTGGGTGTAATCGTTGAAGACGACCGCCTCGATCGTCAGGTTCTGCTTGGCGGCCTCGGCGGCGACGACGCGCCAGACGTCTTCGTCCTCGCCGCTGATGATGCCGACCTTGATCGTCTTGGCATCTTCGGCAAGCGCGTTTCCGGGCATCGTTGCGAGGCCGGTTGCGAAGGTCGAGGCGAGCAGGGCTGCGAGCACGGCACGGCGCGAGAACGAGGCCGTCTTTAGGAGAGAGGAAACGATGCTGGTCATGGATGGTCCTATGAATTCCGAGGAGGATAAGATCAGAGGCGAGGGAGGATCGTCTCTGATCTCAAGATCGCAAATGCCCAAAGGATAAGCAAAGGATGATTATGTTCTGTGCAGGGTGATCAGGGAAAAAACTTCTGCCCATCTCTTCAGGCGCAAATCTATTTTCTACTGAATTTATATACTACTGTTCCAGTCGCCACTTGCTACGAACCTGCTCCCAGGTCAGCGCCGGCGCTCCAACCAGCGCCGTTTCACTGACGAGGTCTCAGGTGCAATGAAGCACGTTCAGCGGCTGACGGGTTCTGTCGCTGACCATTGGCGATCAGAGTTGGGCGAGAAACCGACCGTACTGGCCATTGTTGTAGACCAGCGAGTGGCCATCGCCGGCGATGATGGAAACAACCCGGCCGATGATGATGCCGTGGCTGTGGCGCTCGATGAGTTCCTCGACCTCGCAGTCGATGGCGGCAAGTGCGCCCAGCAGGACCGGAGCGCCGCTGGCAAGGGTGGTCCACTCGGCGCCGTCATAGCGTTCGACGCCCTTCAACCCGCCTTTTCCAGCGAAACGATCGGCAATGTGCTGGTGTTCGCCAGAGAGGATGTTGACGCAGAAATGGCCGTTTGCGCGGATAATTGGGTAGCTTGACGAGGTCCGATTGATATTGACGATCATCGTCGGCGGCTCGACCGACAGCGCCGTCGCCGAAGTGACGGTGGCGCCGGTGCGGTCATTGCCCCGGCCTGCGGTGATGACAGAAACGCCGCCCGACATACGCCGCATGGCGAGTTTCAGCGTGAGGTCTTCCACTGCGGATGCAACCACGGCGGCGGCGGGAACATCGGCTGTTCTGAGTGCAAGGGTCATCGGTTTTCCTTTTCGGCACTGAAAACTGGAGGTTTCCGCAGTCCGTCCGGGACGGCCGAAACACCTCAGGATGCCCAAGCCTGCATGCCGATTTTTCCATTGTCAACTAATTTTATAGATTAAGTTATTTTGATCGTTCTGGCGTTCCTGGTATGATCAGGCCTATCGATGATCTTGCCAGTGTTTTGAAAGAACGGAGTTTTTCCATGTCCTCGCCCCCGAAAAGATCGCACCAGTTTCCAGCCGGAATCGGAATATAGACATCTACAAACAGAGACGCCGGGAGCGGAGATCCCGGCGTCTCTCTCATGCTTCAATGTAAGATTTCACTTACACGATGACGAAATCGGCATTTGTGATGCCGAGGCCAGCTGTGACCTGGGCAAACAATGTCGAACCACCGGCGGCGTTGCCGTTGGTATCGTAGAAGATTTTTCCGGTGTCGGTTTCGTAGATGATGCGGTCATTGGCATCGCCGGCCGTGCCGCTGGCGTTGGCGACGAACTGCGCCGCCGTCAGGGTTCCGGTCCCGAGGATGGCGTTGAAGATGGCATTTTCCAGGCGGATCGTGTCATTGACGAAGTTGAAGTCAGTTATCGTATCCACGTTGGTGGCACCCAGCGCGGTATCGAACAGGAAGTTATCGTTGCCGGCGCCGCCGGTCATCGTGTCGTTGCCAGCCCGTCCGTTCAGGGTGTCATTGCCGTTGCCGCCAAGAATGACGTTGATGGCGCTGTTGCCGGTCAGTGTATCGTTGAACGCGGAACCGGTCAGGTTCTCGATCGACGAATAGGTGTCGCCCGCTGCATCGCCGGTGTTGGAAGCCGGTGTGGTGAGGCTTGCGATGACGGCTGCGGCTGCCGTCTCGTAGGAGGCGGTATCCGTTCCATTGCCACCGGAGAGGCTGTCAGCGCCGGCTCCACCGATGAGCGTGTCGTTGCCATCCTGGCCGAACAGGTTGTCGCTACCGGCCAAGCCAAAGATCTTGTCGTTACCGGTGCCACCGATGATGCTGTTGGTGCCGGAGGTACCAGTCAGCGTATCGTTGAAGTTGGACCCGGTCAGGTTCTCGATCGAAGCATAGGTGTCGCCTGCCGCTTCGCCAGTGTTGCTTGCAGGGGTCGTCAACGACGCAACGACTGCGGCTGCCGCTGTTTCGTAGGTTGCACGGTCGCTGCCCGCACCGCCGCTGAGGGCATCGGCGCCGGCTCCGCCGTTCAGGACGTCGTTGCCATCCTGACCGAACAGGTTGTCATTGCCGGCGAGCCCGATGACCGTGTCGTTGCCGGTTCCGCCGATGATGCTGTTGGTGCCGGTATTGCCCGTCAGCGTATCGTTGAAGGCCGACCCGGTGAGGTTCTCGACCGACGTGTAGGTATCGCCCGCTGCCTCGCCGGTATTGCCGGCGGGGGCCGACAGGGAGGCGATGACGGCTGCTGCTGCCGTCTCGTAGGTCACCCGGTCGCTGCCAGCGCCGCCGTTGAGAGCATCGGCACCCAGACCGCCGTTCAGGACATCGTTGCCATCCTGGCCAAACAGGTTGTCATTGCCCGCCAGACCAATAACGGTGTCATTGCCGGCCCCGGCAATGATGCTGTTGGTGCCGGTCGTACCGGTCAACTTGTCATTGAAGTCCGATCCCGTCAGGTTTTCGACCGAATTGTAGGTGTCGCCGGTGGCTTCACCGGTATTCTGGGCCGAATCCGACAGATCGACCGTCAGCCCCGTTGTCGAATGGATATAGGTGGCACGGTCGGAGCCCGTGCCACCGGACATGGCGTCGTTCCCGAGGCCGCCATCCAGAAGGTCGTTGCCATCCGTGCCGAACAGTTCATCTCTTTCGTCAGATCCGCGAATGCTATCGTTTCCGGTGCTGCCGATGACGATGATGCGGTCATTCTCGGAGCCGGCGGCATCGAAATCCAGGACTTGCAGTTGGGACAGATCAACGCTGGTGGCGTTGAGCATTTCGACGCGGAACCTGTCGACGGTATTGTTGGCATTGAAGTCGACGATCAGATTGCTGGCAAGGCCTGCTCCGAGCTGGGCCGCGGCAACGGTCACGGAGCGATCGGCGATGACGCTGGCATCGAATTCGATTTCCTCGATGTTGGCAAATGTCGCATCGACGAACGTGACATCCGATTGTGCGAGTACTTTGTCGCTATCTGCGCCGCCATCGATCGTTTCACCGGATTCTGCACCATCGGTGTTGTAGACGAACGTGTCGAAGCCGGTACCGCCATCGAGATCGTCTGCGCCGCTGCCGCCGTCGATCCGGTCGTCGTCTGCATCGCCATCAATGATGTCGCCGGCGACGGAACCGGTGATCGTATCATTGCCGTTGCCACCGGAAATAGTGTCGGAAACGCCCGAGCCATCCGGATCGGCCTGCGTCATCGCGAAGATCGTGTCATTGCCATCATCGCCGAAGATCGTGTCGCCGTTAAAGCCGCCTTCGATCAGGTCGTCGCCGCCGCGGCCATGGATGGTGTCGTCACCGTCTTCGCCTCTCAATGTATCGGCGAAGGCACTGCCGAAGATCGTGTCATTACCCGTTCCCGCATTGACGGTGCCGCCGTCAGCAAAGGCCGTAATGACCTCGCCGGTGCCATCACCGGTAATTGTCGTTTCCCGAGGATCGAAGATCGCGAACTGGACATCGTTGTCGCCACCGGAATTGGCCGTCCAGCCAACGAGCAGGCGGCCATCGTCGGTGAGCGTAATGGAAGGCGTATTATGCGTGACGCCGCCGCCATCGCTGACGACAATTTCCTCAACACCAACCAGGACGCCATTGGCATCAAACCGCTTCATCGCGATCGTGCCAGCTTCATTGTTGTCCCAGACGACGACGAAGCCGCCGTCGCTCAGGCTGACCACGTCGGGTGTACGGTCGTTGTCGGTGCCGCTGTCATCATCGACGTTCACCTGTCCGCCTACGGCGGCACCGGCTGCGTTGTAGCGCTGGAACAGGATATCCGTGTCGCTGGCATCCGTATTCTGCCAGACGACGACGAAGCCGCCGCCGGACAATGCGGTCACGGACGGAGCGACGTCGTTTTCGCCGTCACCAAGCGTGTTCGAGACTTCGGTAAAGCCAAGCACGTTGGCGCCCGCCGAATTGATGATGCGCATGTTGAAGCCGCTATCGCCAGCGATCTGGCGGGCAATAATCACATAGTTGCCGTTTGTGAGGGTCGTGACATCGACCTGTTGGCCGTTTACGCCGACATCGGTAGAGAGGCCTCCTGACAGCAGAAGGAAGGGCGAACCTGCCGTGCCGGACGAGTCGACGATCGTTGCAAACGTATCGGTCTGATTGTTGGGGACGTCGCGTTGCTGATAGGCGACGAGGAAGCTGCCATCCGTATTCACAGTGATCTTAGGGCCACCGATGATGTCGGTGCCCGGATCGAGCGCAATCGTTCCACTCGAAACAAAGCTGCCGTCGGCGCCGCGAATATTGAAGCGTATGGAGGTGCCGTTAGCGTCCGTGTCTTCGAAGACGACCGCGAAATTGCCGTTAGGAAGCCCTACTGCGTCGATTCTGCCTTCGTCATCCGCGTTGAAAGTATCGTTCGCGCGAAATTCGGCGCCGATCGCATTGCCTTCCGCGTCAAAGAGTTGGCCGATGACGTCATTGCCGCCGGTGAAGCCGGCACCGTCATCGGTGTTCGATTGCCACAGCGCGATGAAATTGCCGTTTGCCAGGGCAACCATTCTGATACCGATCTGGTCGTCTCCGTTGGTGCCGGTATCCGTGGTGTTCGCCTGCTGGAATGCTCGCCAAAGCTTCGGAGTCGTGGTCATGTGAATTCCTCCTCTGATCTATGAATGATTGTGTGATGCATGAGTATCTCGGTCACTGTGACGACGCACCGGTGCCGTAAGCATTATGTATCAGGCTATCTCATGGGCAGATGTAACGTTTGGAACAGCGGGAATATTCTGTTCGTGTATTCAGGATTTATGCTGAGAGGATATTTTGTGATTCACAATAATAATCAAACAATTATATAATTGTATTACATAATCCGCGAATTGGTTTTCACAGCTTTCTTATGTGTGGAAATATTGCTGTTTTAATCGGTCATCATATTTTTGAAATAATTAAATTATTAATATATGCTAAACTACTAAATAGATAAGCACAAGGGAATTGTTTCCAGGCGGTTTTTACCGGTCGCCGGCAAAGGCAGCGCAATAGCGCATTGCTAACGTCCTTTTGCTGCACAGATGCAATGCACTCGGTTAACAGGCGGATTTCGATATATTGAGCCTTCTCGTCGTATCTGACGACGATAGTCAATTATGTCGGAATTGTACCATTTCCGCGCGGTTTCGATTTCCGATGTCTCGGCGGGAGAGAAGACAAAATCCCGTGAATGACTGATGCCGACGGCGCGGCTCCGATGGGCCGGAGGCAGGCAAAGACAGGCCCGGACGCAAGCTGACCCGGGCCTGTTCCGATGTATCAGGCAGCGCGCTTCAGGGCTTCGCCGAGGATGGAAACAAGCTTGCCAATCTCTTCCTTTTCGATGATCAGTGGCGGCGACAGCGCTATAATGTCGCCGGTGACTCGGATCAGCAGGCCCTTCTGGAGGCAATCGACGAAGACGTCATAGGCGCGGGTTCCCGGCGCACCGTCGCGCGGCGTAAGTTCGACCGCGCCGACCAGGCCGAGGTTGCGGATATCAGCGACATGCGGCAGGCCCTTCAGCGAATGAAGCGCGTCCTGCCAGGTTTCCGCGAGACCGGCGGCCCGGGTCAGCAGGCCTTCTTCCTCGTAGATTTCCATGGTCGCAAGGCCGGCCGCGCAGGCAACGGGATGGCCGGAATAGGTATAGCCGTGGAACAGTTCGATCTGGTTGTCCGGTCCGGTCATCAGGCCGTCATGCACCTTGCGGCTGGCAAAGACCGCGCCCATTGGTATCGCACCATTGGTCAGGCCCTTGGCGGTGGTGATGATATCGGGGATGACGCCGAAATAATCAGTCGCGAATGGCGTACCGAGACGGCCGAAACCGGTGATGACCTCGTCGAAGATCAGCAGGATGCCGTATTTGTCGGCGATGGCGCGCAGGCGCTCCAGGTAGCCCTTCGGCGGCAGGATGACGCCGGCGGATCCGGACATGGGCTCGACGATCACGGCTGCGATCGTCTCGGCGCCGTGCAACGCCACCAGACGCTCCAGGTCCTCGGCGAGTTCGACGCCATGTTCGGGCAGCCCCTTGGAAAAGGCGTTGCGGTCGAGATCGAGCGTATGGCGCAGATGGTCGGCCGGAATCTGCGGGAAGATGCGGCGGTTGTTGACGAGACCACCGACTGAAATGCCGCCGAAGCCGACGCCGTGATAGCCCTTTTCGCGGCCGATGAGGCGCGTGCGGGTACCCTGTCCGATCGATCGCTGATAGGCGATGGCGATCTTCAGCGCGGTATCGACCGATTCAGAGCCTGAACCTGTAAAGAAGACGCGATCGAGCTGCGCTGCCGGGCCGCCGGGGGAATGTTCGGCCAGCTTGGCCGCGAATTCAAAGGCGATCGGATGTCCCATCTGGAAGGTCGGGGCGAAATCCAGCGTTCGCAGCTGCCGTTCGACCGCTTCGGTGATGCGTTTGCGGCCGTGGCCGACATTCACGCACCAGAGGCCAGCCGTGCCGTCGAGGATCTTGTTGCCATCGACGTCGGTGTAATACATGCCCTCGGCACCCGCCAGCATGCGCGGGGCGGCCTTGAACTGCCGATTGGCCGTAAACGGCATCCAGAAATTTTCGAGGGGCGGGCTGTTTCGCTTGCTGATGTGATCCATGACTCTCTCCTTGGGATTGCCGTCAATGTCTGCAATTTTCGATGTCGAACAAGTCCTTTTCTACTAACGAATAAGCTATTGAAATCTATAGATCGGGATGACAGTGTTTGTTGTATTCCGAACAACAGAAACGGGATGGCCATGTCCGTCGATATCGGTAGCCGCTTGCGTCATCTGCGAACTCTTCACAATCTTTCACAGCGGGAACTGGCAAAGCGCACGGGGGTGACGAATTCGACGATCTCGCTGATCGAGTCGAACGCGTCCAATCCGTCCGTGGGCGCGCTCAAGCGCATTCTCGACGGCATCCCGATCGGGCTCGCGGAATTCTTCGCCTTCGAGCCGGAGAAGCCGCGTAGGGCTTTTTATGCGGCCGAGGAACTGGTCGAGATCGGTAAGGGGCCGATTTCCTACCGGCAGATCGGCGACAACCTGTTTGGCCGCAGCCTGCAGATCCTCAAGGAATGCTACCAGCCGGGGGCCGATACCGGGAAGGTACCGCTTGTTCACGAAGGTGAGGAGGGTGGCATCGTCCTGTCAGGCCGGCTCGAAGTGACCGTGGACGAGGACCGGCGTATTCTCGGGCCGGGCGACGCCTATTATTTCGAAAGCCGGCGACCGCACCGGTTCCGCTGTGTCGGGCCGGTGCCTTGCGAGGTTATCAGCGCCTGCACGCCGCCAAGCTTCTGATAGCCCTGCAGCCCAATAGAAAAGGCCAGATACATCATGATCGTCTGGCCTTCTGTCTAAGATCGAATTGCTCAGTCCGCCGGCTGAGGAGTTGGGGTGCGCAGGCTCTTGGGGCGCAGCAGCCGCAGCGACTTGCCGGTCGGATTGCCCTCCAGCTGCAGGACGCGGGTGAAGAAGCGGTTGCCCGGTTCCTGCCGGCCGATGTTCACGATCGCGGCGGTGCCCACTTCCTTCTCCAGAAAATTCAGGACGCGTTGGTAGGCGTCGCTTTCCAGCGTATCCAGCGCTTCGTCTATGACGATCCAGCGCGGCTTGTGCAGGCCAAGCCTTGCGATGGCGAGAAGCCGCAGCTCGATCTCGTTGAGCTTGAGCTTCGTCTTCATGTCGTGGTCGAGCAGGCCCTGCAGGCGGGCGAGGCCGACGCGGGAGAGAACCTTGGCGAGGTCCGCCTTCGGGAAGCTGCCGGGGTTTTGCGGATAGGACATGACCTCTTCCAGCGTGCCGGGCGGGAAATAGGGCGAGCGCGGGATGAATGCCATCTCGTCCTTCGGCAATGCGATCCTGCCATGGCCCCAAGGCCACAAGCCCGCGATGGAGCGGAAGAACGGTGCCTTTTCGACGCCCGCCGTGCTGGTGACGAGCACGCGGTCACCGGGGGCGATCTCGACATGAGGCTCGGCGAGTTTGATGCATCCGGCCGGAAGCGCGATTTCCAGGCTGTCGATGATCATGCGCGCATTGCCGCTTCGGGTAAAGTCGATACGCTTGCCGCTCTCGTGGCTTTCGTCGGTCATCAACATGGCGGAACGGAAGGCGGCAACGCGCAACAGCGTCGCCCGCCAGTCGGCAAGCGTGTCGATATTATCGACGAACCAGCGCAGCGAGGCGTTGACCTGGTTGAAGGCGCCGACAGCCATCATCAGGCCGCCGAAGCTCAGCGAACCGGAGAAATAGACGGGAGCGGCGATGATGATCGGTGCGACGACGGTGATCCAGCCATAGCCGGAAGTTACCCAGGTGAGACGGGTCAGCGCCAGCATCAGCTTGTTGCTGATTTCGAGAACGGAAGACAGGTCGCGCTGTAGGCGGCGCTTCTCGTTCGGCTCGTCGGCGGAAAGCGAGATCGCCTCGATATGCTCGCTGACCCGCATCAGCGAGAAACGCAGGGCGGCTTCGCGCGCATAGTGGTCGCCATTGATCTTGACCAGCGGCCGGCCGACGAACCAGCTCAGGCAGGCGGCGGTGCCTGCGTAGAGGATCGCGGCCCAGACCATGTAGCCGGGAATGTTGATATCGCGACCGGCGATATGGAACAGGAAGCCTTCCGACAGCGACCAGAGAACGCCGATGAAGCTGGCGAGGAGAATGCCGGACTGGAACAGGCCGAAGCAGATGCCCGCTGTCAGGTTCGCCAGGTGCCGCGCATCCTCATGCATGCGCTGGTCGGGATTGATGCCGATGGAGCCGGCATTGGCGAGGCGGAAGGCGCGGGCCGGCCGCATCCATTCGGTGATGAGGTCGAGCGTCAGGCCTTCGCGCAGCTTGATGCGGATCCACTGATTCAGCCAGGTTTGCACGACGTTGAGGACGAGAAGCCCGCCGGCAATCTGCGCGAAGATCAGCAATTGATGGAGGAAAGCGGGGAAGTCGCGGCGCTCCAGCGTGTCATAGAAGGGTTTGTACCAGCGATTGAGCAGAACCTGGCCGAAGGCGGTGACGAGGATGACCGAGACGATGCCGAGTGCAAGCCAAATGATCACGTTGCGGACAGGCGACGTCATGAATGCGTTCTGCATCATCCTCAGCTGATGGCGAAAAGGTTGTTCGTCGTCCGGCTGGGTCCGGTCGGGTTTCCTCATGCTTTTCTGCTGCGGCATCGGTAAAGAATCTCCACCACTGGCTTAATCGCTCGCGCGTCCAAAATGCTCCCTGAGCTAAAATAACAGCGGGGGATGGGGCGAAACTGTTTAAAAACCGCGTTTTTCTCCTGCGCGGCGACGTTTTCCACACAATATGGGTTAAAATCAGCGTCAGGGTGTGATCGCCGAAACCGTGGCGGATCGTCGACGCAGAGCGGTGCCATTGTCCGCCATGCGCAGGCGCGGTCGGGCAGGAAATGGTCAGGGTGTGTGAGAAATAGACCGCGTCTTCGCATTTGCGTCGAACAGGTCTCCCCTGCCTTCGCAGGGACATTCGCGCGTCATGGTGCCTTGAAAAGCCGCCTGACCTTTTCCCGCAGGATCGCGTCCTGCGCCGCAGCCTCGGGATAGTCGAAATGCCCGGCGTCGAGGATGAAGGTTTCATTGAATCTTGATGGTGGCAGGGCGTTCGCAACGGAGAACTGGCAGGGCGGGGCAACGGCGGGATCAAAGAGGGTGGCCGCGACGAGCATCGGCACCCGGATGCGCTCGGCCGCACTCGCCGCATCGAACAGTCGCAAGGTCTCCAGCACGCTGCCATGGGTCTTCTGATAGGCCTGGACAGACTCGGCGCTGCCGACGGGGGGCAGGCTGAGTCACAAGGGCCGGTTTCCGAAGGATGGAACCACCAGATGACCGCGGTCGATCCGCTCGTCGAACGGAATCGCCATCGCGCCGACACCGCCGCCGAAGCTGCTGCCGCTATAGCCGATCTGCCCGTCGATCCAGGGATAGAGGGCGGTGAGGGCCGAGACGGCGAGCCAGATATCCTCGACGCAGCCGCCGATGATGTAATCCTCCGCCTTGTCGATACCATAGATCACATGGCCCGGCGGATCCGGCGAGATCGGCGGGCGGGCACTCAGCGACAGGCCGCGAAAGCAGGGAAAGAGAATGGCGGTTTCCTCGACAGGGATTTCGAAATCCGGCTGGTCGCGACCACCGTAACCATGCCCGACGACAAGACCGCGCCGAACCGCACCGCTGCGAGGCAGGAGCAGCCAGCCGCAAATCTGGAAACCGCCGGTCGAGATGTAGGTGATGTCGAGCACATGCCAGTCGGGATGGCTCGCCTTGCTCTGGCGCAGCACCGGCTGCGGATCGACGGTCAGGGCCTGCTGGTATCGCTTCTGCCAATAGGCATCAAAACCCTCCGGCGCAGCCGGCGGCCTGATTGCCAGCAGGTCTTCAAGCCGCAGGCCGTAGGTGGGATCGAAGGCGAAGGGATGGACTGTCGGAACGCTCATACCACGGTTTTCCCGTGAAAATCCCGACAATGCAAGAATCGGTAGAGAGGCACCCTGTCAAAGATGATGCAGCACGAACGGTTTTCCGCCCATCCGCGCGATCTGCATCCGGTAGCCGAAAATAGCCTCGAGATTGTCCTCGGTCAGTACGGTTTCCGGCGCTCCGTCGGCGACGACCCGGCCATCGCGCATGGCAACGATGCGGTCGGCGTAGGCGGCGGCCTGATTGATATCGTGCAGGACGACGATCGCGGTGCGCTGCCGCTCGTCGGCGATCGTCCGCAGCGAACGCATCAATTGCCGGGCATGGAACATATCGAGATTGTTGAGCGGTTCGTCGAGCAGCAGATAGTCCGTTCCCTGGCAGAAGGTCATGGCGACCATGGCGCGCTGTCTTTGTCCGCCGGACAGCGTATCGACGAAGCGGCCCGAGAGCGTCTGAAGATCGAACTGTTGTAGAGCTGCCTCGACAAGCGCCAGATCGTCGGCGCCCGGGCGGCCCTGATGATGGGGGAAACGGCCGAAGCCGACGAGTTCGCGCACCGTCAGGCGGCTTGCCACCGCCCCGTCCTGTCGCAGGATGGCGAGGCGCTTGGCCAGTTGCCGGCTGGGCGTGGTGTCGACCGGCAGGTCATCGACCGTGATCCGCCCGCTCTGCAGCGGCTGCAACCGGGCAATCAGCGAGAACAGGGTGGATTTCCCGGCCCCATTCGGCCCGACCAGCGCGATGATGCCGCCCTTTTCAAGCGAAAGCGTGATGTCGCGCAGGATCGGGACATCGCGATAGGACAGCGATACATTTTCGATTCGGATCATCTGCGGCTCCCGAGAATGAGCAATGCGAGGAAGAGCAGGCCGCCGGCGAATTCGATGACGACGCCGAGTGTCGATGCGCCGCCCAGTCCGTGCTGCAGGATTGTCTGGCCGCCGACGAGCACGATGATGGCGATGAAGGATGCGGCCGGCAGCAGCAGCGCATGCCGCTGGGTCTGCATCAGCCGTTCCGCAAGGGCTGCGACCAGCAGTCCGAAAAAGGCAACCGGCCCGACCAGTGCGGTCGAGACGGCTACAAGTACGGAGACAAGCAGGAGAAGGCGGGTGGCGGCCTTGGTCCAATGGACGCCGAGCCCGATCGCGGTTTCGCGGCCAAGCCCGATAATGTCGAGCAGGTGGCGGGCGCGCCAACAGAGAACAGCCGCGCCGAGTGTCACGATCGTGCCGATGATGGTGAGATCGGCGCGCAGCGTGTTGAAATTGGCAAAGCTCGCGGTCTGGACGACCGCGAAGGCGTTGGGGTCGAGCAGCCGCGAGAGCAGGGCCGAAAGGCTGCGAAAGAGCAGCCCGAGCGTCACGCCCATCAGCAGCATCAGGCTCATGTCCATCCGCGTCCTGAGCAGCGGCCAGAGCAGGCCCATCGCGAGCGCGATCATCAGAAGCACTTCCGCGCCGAATTTCAGGCCGCCATCGAGGCTGGCATAGCCGAGGCCGCCGAGGGCGAAGACCAGGGCGGTCTGGCCGAACAGATAGAGCGCGTCGAGCCCCATGATCGATGGCGTCAGGATGCGGTTCGCCGTCACCGTCTGGAAGAGCACGGTGGATATGGCGATGGAGACGGCGACCTGGAGCAGGGCCAGGAGCTTCAGGCCCCGCAATTGCAGGACAAAAGCCATGTTGCCGCGCAGGCCAAGCGTCATGAAGGCGAGGATCGAGGCGAGCGCGATAACGGCAAGGATGATGAGGCGGCGGTCAGGCATGTGTGGCACGCAGGAACATCAGCCGCAGGAACAGGATCGCACCGACGACGCCCATGACGGTCGCGACGGGGATTTCATAGGGATAGCGCAGCAGCCTGCCGAGCACGTCGCAGCCGAGCACCAGCGTCGCGCCGCTCAGCGCGACCCAGGGGATGGTTCCGCGCAGATTGTCGCCCAGTATGCGTGAAACCAGATTGGGGACGACGAGGCCGACAAAGGGGATGATGCCGACGATCACCACCGTCAGGGCAGAGATCACCGAGACGATGACAAGCCCGAGCTGGAGCGTTCGCTGGTAATTCAGGCCAAGCCCGATGCTGGCATCGCGCCCGAGCGAGAGCACCGTCAACCGGTCGGCGACCCACCATGCAAGCGCCACCATCAGCGCGGTACCCCAGAGCAGTTCGTAGCGTCCGCGCACGACGCCGGAAAACTCGCCATTGGTCCAGATATCGATGAACTGCAAGAGTTCCGTCTGCCAACCGATGAAGGTGACAACCGCGCCGATGACGCCACCGTAGACGAGGCCGAACAGCGGCACGAGATAGGGCTGGGTCGGCGGAAGACGATGCGCGGTCATCAGGAAGATCGAGGTGCCGATCAAAGCCAGCACGCTGGCAAACAACGTTTTCACGACCAGTGCTGCCCCGGGAAAAAGAAGGGTCATGATCAGGATGCCGAGCGCCGCACTTTGTGCTGTTCCCGATGTCGACGGTTCGACGAAGCGGTTTCGCACCAGCGCTTGCATGATGAGGCCGGCAATCGAAAGGGCGGCACCGGTCAGGATCGCCGCCATCGTCCTTGGTAGTCGGCTGGCGAGCAAAAGCTGCAGTGATGCGGGCTCATCGACGATTGTCCACGGCGAAAAGTCGCTTGCACCGATGAAGATGCTGAGAACCACAAGCACGACAAAGGCCGCGCAGGCGGCCAGTTTCGTTTTCGGTTTTCCAGGGACGCGTATCTCGGTCATTGGGCCTTGGAATATGCTTCGGCAATCGTCGTGAATACCCGGCTCATGGCCTGGACGCCACCGGCGGCGATATAGAAGTCACCGGCCGGAAGGTAAATGACCTGGCCCTTTTTCCAGGCGGTCGTGCCCGCCACCAGTTCGTTGTCCAGCGTCGCCCTGGCGTTCTGGTCTTCCGAACCGATCGCGGCGGCGCGATCCACGACCAGCAGCCAGTCGGGATTGGCCTTGGCGATGAATTCGAACGAGATGGCTTCACCATGGGTGGCGGCCTCGACATCGGGAACGGCCGGCGGCAGGTCGAGCGTCGCGTGTACCCAGCCGAAGCGCGAGCCTGGGCCGTATGCGGTGACTTTCGGGCCGTTGGTCATGATGATCAGGGCCTTGCCCTTGCCGGCGGTGGCGGCCTTCGCTTTTTCCACGGTCGCATCGAGCGCCTTGGCAGCCGCTTCGGCTTCAGTCTGTTTGCCGAACAGTGCGCCGTAGCTTGCCAGCCGGGTCTTGGCCTGCTGGAAAAGGTCGTCGCCATCCATCGTCATATCGATCGTCGGTGCCACTTGAGATGTGGCCTCGACCTGCGGGGAGGAGCGGCCGCCGAGAATGATGAGGTCCGGCTGCAGCTCGCTCAGGGCCTCGAGATTGGGCTCGAAAATATCGCCGACGACGGCGGAGCCATCCTTCAGACGCGCCAGTTCCGGCAGGTAAAGATTGGACGGCAGACCGGCCATCTCTATGCCGAGGCTGTCGAGCGTGTCGATGGCGGCGATGTCGAACACCGCAACCTTGGCCGGCGTTGCGTTGATCGTGACGAGCCCCTTCGCGGTTTCGATTTCGGCGGCATTGGCGGTGCCGGCGAATGCCAGCGTCAAAATCGCGACGAGAGTCGTGATGGTCTTGGTCAGCATCTTTGTCTTCCTAGAAATTGACGGTCCGGCGGACCGGTTCACGCCCTTCGATCACCTGCCGGACCTGCCGACGGTCGCGCCGGAGAATGTCGAGGCAATCGTTGCCGAACCATTCCAGCGAGGCATCGATCTGCGGATCGCCGGAGATCTCGGAAAGGAAGGCGGTGTAGTCGACAGCTCCCTCGAACAGCGGCGTCATGCCGGTGCGGCGTCCAGCGGCGGCGTAGACATTGGTCGGTTCGAAGACGGAAAGATCGGATCGGTCCAGAATATTCTTCAGGTGGTAATGACGAATGTGTGGCTTCATCTCCCGATGAACGGCAATCGGATCGTCGCCACCTTCCCAGACATGCAGCGTGTCGAAATTGATGGCGAGGAAGGGGTGATCGACTTCGGCGATCAGGCGCATAGTCGAGCCGGCCGTGTCCGCCAGCGTCTGTGGATGGGTTTCCACCAGCAGGTGAATGCCGTAGCTCGCGGTGATCGTGCAGATGTCACGCAGCCGTTCGACGATCCGCTGTCTGTCTTCGGTCGAGGTGGCCAGGCTGCCGCGATTTCCGGCAAAGGTCCGGATCTTCCGTGACCGCCAGCGGCGCGCCAGGCGGCACAGGTCGACTGTCTTGCGCCGCAGGGTCTCGGCATCTGCGTCGATCGGCAGGTAGTCGCTGATTATCGGCACGGACAGGCCGTAATTGTCCAGCCATTCGGCATTGCGATCCGGTTGCTGTGCCAGGTTACGGGCATGCGCACCCCAGAGTTCGATGCCCTGGAAATCATTGGACTGCGCCCAGGCGGCGATTTCACCGAGCGAAATCAGATGGTGGCGGAAAGTGATCGTGCAGAGCGAAACTCTCATCGTGCGGCCCTCTTCAACAAACGGGTCTCGACGTGCGCGGGAATGTTCTGCGCGCACCAGAGGACGAAAATCTCTGCCAGCTTCGATTTCAGCTTCGTCTCCAGCCGGTCGGCCTCATTGAGGCGTTCGAACACTGGAGTGGCCAGCGTGTGATCGCCGGTCTGGGACAGTTTCATGCAGGTGTAGTGCAGCGTCTTCAGCGACTGGACGAGGGCTTCGATCTCCTCGCACCATGTCTCGAACTCCGCCGCCGGCAGCTTCAAGGCCCGCCAGAAGAAGGCGAAGCCATGCTCATAGGCATATTTGCGGATGGTGATGACCGGCAGTTCGCGCACGGCCGCCGTCAGTTCGGAAAGTGTCACGCCGCCCGTCCCGTCCAGATGCGCCGTGACGATGGCACGGACGGCATCGACGAGCGGATTGCTGTCCTTCAAGAAGCAGGCTTCGAAAAAGGCCCGCAGATCCTCCGGATAGGGCGCTCGCGCCTCGGCACTGTCGAAAACGTAACCGCCGCCGACGGTCGGCTGCATGATGGCGTGGATGACCTTTTCGCGCGCAATCACGCCTTCCCAGCGGTAATCTGGGTCATGCACGAACCATGTCTGGGGATCGCCGGTTTCCTGCAGCATCAGGTAGTGCGGAAAGGGATTCTGGTTGAACTTGTTCTCGCGCTCCGGCAGGTGGAACATATCCAGCATCACCATGACGGAGCCGGTCTCGCTGCGGCTGCTGACCAGGTCGAGCAGAACGGCGAGGTTCTCGATCCTGGTCTTTTCCGGATCGTACCATTCGCGCACCGCGACGCCGTAGAGGCGCTGGAACCATTCGCGCAGAAATTCCTGGCTGATCTCCGGTGTGTGATAGAGAAGCTCGAAGCGATCGCTGACGGCGAATTTCGCATCCCAGACGCCGAAGTAGAACGGCCGGTGGTCGAGGCCGCGCCTCTTCAGGCCGTCGCAGACGCAACTGACGAAGCAATGGACCTTGATGTCGTAATAGGCCTCTCCATGCACGCCCTCGTCGGTTGTGCCGCCTGTCATCGGGAAGGACGGGGTGACGACCGTGGCCGTCTTCGGCTCGTAAAGCGAGACCAGATCGGCGACGGTTTCGATATCCTGCTTGGCAATGGCCTCCTCCGGAACGGACAGCCCGTATTCCAACTCAAGATTGAGGAATATCTGCAGGATCAGCACCGAGTCGAGGTAAAGGTCCTCGTTGAGGCGTGCCTCAAGACCGAAGCCTTCCATATGAGCATGCGTCATCTGTTCGCTCAGAACCGTGTGGATGGCGGTCAGGATTTCATTCCCGGTCATGATGCTGCTCCGGCGGCCGGCACGGTAAATTCGCCGGCGGCGTGGCGCGCGGCGACGTCGCGGCGGCTGATCTTGCCGTTGGCCTGGCGCGGGACGGCGCCGATCTGGAGAATTTCCATCGGCAATTGATGGCTGGCGAGGTGACGGCTGCACCATTCGCGCACGGCTTGCGGAGCCACTGGTTCACCGGCGCTGAAGAGCAACGCCACGCGCTCGCCGGCGAACCGGTCGCTCTTGCGGAAGGCGACGGCGTCGGTGACGGCGGGCATGGCCATCACGGCGTCCTCGACATCCTTAGGGTAGACGTTGAGGCCGGAGACATTGATCATGTCGTCCATGCGGGAGATGAACACCAGCATGCCATCCTCGCGGATATAGCCGAGATCGCGGGTGTGAATGGCGATGCCATCGGCATTGGTCACCACGACCTCGCCGGCATCATCGGCGCTCGTTCCCGTCTCTGGGCGCAGATGCGGCAGCACGAAGCCCATGTCTCCGGTCGCGGTCACGTCGGGATTGATGGCGATGCAGCCCGATTCCGAGCAACCGTACTGTTGGAACATGTGTTGGCTGCGGGCGCGGATCAGCGAGAACCAAGCGTCCGGCAGTAGCGTGCCGGATGTCATGGTTGCGTGGATCCGCTCGCCTTCCGGCATCAGCCGCGCCAGCGTGTGCAGGATCGCCGGCGATGAATAGAGCAGTGGTCGCTCGGTTTCGCGCAGCACTTTCAGCAGATATTTCGGATTGGCGGTGTTGACGATCACCGGCACCTGACGCCGCTTCAATGCCACGAGAATACCGCAGATCAGGCCGTAGGAATGCGTCGCCGGGCAGGCAACGACCGGGGTCATGTCGTCGGGTTCACGGAAGGTCGTGACATAGCTCTCGATTTCCGCGTCGATCTCCTCCCAGCTGCGCGCCACGCATTTGGGTGCTCCCGTCGTGCCGGAGCTCATCTGCAGCAATTGGCCCTTCGGCAAGGAGGTAGCCGGTGCGTCGAGCACTTCCGCCGCCAGGCTATTGTAGAACAGCCGGTCGCAGCCGGCGCCGATCGCCAGCTTGCGTGCGGCTGGATAGGGTGTGCCGGGATGGATCGGCAGAACGCTCGCGCCGGCCTTGCGGATGGCGAAGAACAACTCCAGCCAGTCGATCGTCTCGGCAAAGCAGACGGCGTAGCGTCCACCATCGCGAGCCGAGAGCCCCGCCTGTTCGGCAAGGCGGGCCGAAGCCTGTTCGAAATAGGCATGATCGTAAAGCCTGTCGTCGATCCGGATCATGGCTTTCTCCTTCGTTGCAGCTGGGTCGCGGCAAGAGCATTGGGCACCGTGTGGTGGTACTCCGGCTTCTGCGCGAACAGCTTCCGCGTCATCAGGGATTCGGTGAGGATTTGCGGCTGGTCATGGCCCAGTTGCGCCTGCCGCCCGGCCGCATCGTGCTCCTGCGCATAGACGGCGAGCACGCTGTCGACTCGCTGCCAGAACAGTGTTTCCGGCAGGTCGTAGCAATGGTCGAGCAGGTGGGAAATCTCGGTCAGATTATAGACGAACAGCGTGTCCATCACCAGTTCGCGCAACGAATCCAGATTGTCCGTCCAGTAATACTGGTCCGGTGTCGCTTCGGCATAGACCGGGTTCAGCGACAGGAAGTCCGGCGCCTTGTCCGGTTCGCGCAGGAAAGCCGGAGAGAATTCCATGCTGTCGTGGAAATCGCGCAGGATGAGCCGCACTGGCCAGCCGTCGCGATGAACGAGCAGCATGTTCTGGCCGTGGGCTTCAACCGCGATGCCGTGATGAACGAGCAGGTGCCAGACGGGCAGGACGGAGATTTCGATCAGCCGGTTAATCCACGGCATCAGGCCGAAACGGGCGATCCAATGATCGGCGAACGGCTTGCCGTCTGCTTCCACCATCATCAGCGCGTTGAAGGGAATGACCGCTTCACCCGGCAGCAGCGTGGCCTCGGCGTTTTCGCGCCAGATCGCACCGACCTGGCCAGCAAGCGGACCATCGGCATCGGCGATGATACCGGCATATTCCTCAAGGATGGTCAGCGGAAAGCGATCGCTGAAAAGTGGATCACCCGCAACGATATCGCCGATCCAGCGGGAGATGGCCGGGGCGGTGCAGACCGAATGCGGATCCAGCGTGCGCAACGAGGATGTATTGACCATGTTCAACGGCAGCTTGATGCTCGCTGCCAGTGGCCGGTCGACGTTCATCAGCGAGCGCACCGACTGTGTCGCCGTATAGCGATCTCCGGCCGGGCCAAGGCAGTGGGCTTCACCGGCGGAGATCCAGCCGGCAAACAGCGTTTCGGAGAGAGTGCGCCACTGCCATGGATGCAGCGGCATCAGTCCAAATGTGTCCGGCGGCAGTTCGAGTTCCGCCCGCATCGCCTCGAAGTCTGCCCAGGTTTCGCGGCTCAGTTCGGCCTTCCAGAAGGTGGTCTCGTCGTCCGGCATGGCATTACGAAGATGCTTGCGATCAACCAGCAGCCAGATCAACTGGAAGGGTTTGCCCGTCTCGGGACCATAGGCAGCGTGATCCGCACCGGAGAAACCGGTCCTTGCCTTGTAGCAGGGATGGTACGGATGCCCCTCGTCCAGCGCTCCTTCGAGAGCGGCAAGGGAGAGGGAGCGACGATCGCGGGGTGGGATATGGCGATCGTTCCATTCGGAAAATGCAATGGTCTGCTTCATCTCACCGAGCAGCTTGCCGCGGGAGATGCCCGTGCCGGGCAGGGCGGAGACAAACTGGGCAAGCGGGACATCGCCCCATGTGCCATCACCGTTTTCCACTTCGACAGAGCCTGCCAATACGCGGATGCGACCGAACGGGCCGATCGAGCCTGTGCATCGGTAGGAACGTCCACCCAGCGACCACTGGAACTCGGGCACACCATCCCGAAGGCTCCGGCGCGCGTCGATCACGCCTTCATAGAGAAGGGCGGCAACAAGCTGGCGCAACACCCGTTCGCCGGGCTGCCCTTTGATATCAAGAGGCAATGGCATGGCTTGTCCTTGGAACGGTCAGGGCTGCCGGAATGCGCAGAGGGTTGGCGACTGGACGATAAAGCGTCGGCGCGTGGTCGGATTGCAGTTCATCGACATCGAACAGCCGCGTCGTCAGGTTGGCCTTCGAGGCGATGGTCGGCTGATCGAGGACATGGCGCGCGAAATCGCGACCGGCGCCGGTCATGGTCAGCGCGCATTGCTCCAAATGGGCGCGCATCATCCGCAGCAACTGGCCTTCGTCGCACAGGCCGTCGTGCCCCATGCGGCTGACGATCGAAAACACCTGGTTGACGATCAGGTAATAGGCAAAGCGGTCACGGATTTCGGCTTCTGGGAAATAAAGGGACGCGATGGTCTCTGTTTCGGGAACATGGCCGCACAGCAGGCTGCGATAGCGCTCGGAGAGATAGAAGCCCTGGTTGTCGCGATAATAGCTGACGGTCGGGTAGCCGGCGCAGATGTCCAGCAGGCTGTTCTGCTGGTGCGCCTCCAGGGCGACGCCGTAATCGTCGTAGAGCCGAATCAGCGGCTCGACCGCGCAGGTGAGGTAATGTTGGAACCAGATGAGCGCGGTCTCGGATATCGTCTCCCCATCGCGGGCGGCGAGGTTGCGCACGAGGCGTTCGAGCCGGGAAATGTCACCCGCAACCGGATCGGCGGTCAGGGCGGTGACGGTGATGACACCCTTGCCCTTGTCGCCGCTAAAGGGGTTGTCGCGCAGGATGACCTCGAAGCCGCTTTCGCTGCGTCCGGGCATGTCGAGCGTGATATAGGCGGGGTCCTGGATGATCCGGAAATTCTCCGATCGCCGCGCAAAGCCGATCCGGTCGATCAGCCTGGCCATGGCGACGCCGGCTTCCAGTTCCTGCCGCCGGTTGAGGCGGACGGAATTGGTGATGCGCACCGGCAGCGAAAACTTCAGCATCCAGTCTTGCTGCGGGTGATAGACGGTGCGCACGGAGGACGTCGCGGTGAAGGGCGCACCGGCCGGGCCGAGATGGCGCAGGATGCCCTCCCGCTGCAGCGCCTGGATATCCGGATCCAGCAACAACGCTTCGGCCTGCAGCGGATGCATCGGCAGCAGATATTCGTCCTGTCCGACGGCCAGTGTCTCGCCGGAGTTCGCGACCAGCGAGCGGACGATATCGGGGGCGGTGATGGAGCGGGCCGATGCATGCCGGACATGGCCTGCCTTGGCCGCGAAATAGTGCAGCTTGAACTGGCCGCGCAGTTCCGGGGCGTAGCTTTCCTGCTGCCAGAATGTCATGCCCTGCCGACTCTTCGGTGTCGGATGAAGCCAGTGGCCGAACACGAGCGACTGTTCCGCCTCGATGAAATGATCATCAATGACGGGCAAGGCTTTTTCGATGAACAGGGCGGTCTGCTGGTAGCTTTCCAACACCCGCATCAACAGTTCGAGCTCGAAGCCACGCAGGTGATCGGCATGGCCGTCCTCGACCTGGCGATAGGATTCGTGGACGAGGCTGTGCAGCGCGGACATCAGCTCGAGCGGCCGCCAGATGGCATCGGATGCGCCCCTGCACCAGACGCGGCCGAAATGATGCGGGCCGCACAGGGAGGGAGAGGTGATTTCACCGCGCAGGACGATCTGTTGGCGCGGCAGCGACCATTCCATGCAGTCCACTGGACCAGATGGTGTCCGGTGCAGCACCAACGCGCCGCCGTTCACTTCCCGCATGTAGCAATTGGCGAAACTCTGGAAGGTCGCTGCCTCAGCGATTTGCCTAGACGATTGCATCGTGTCGTTCCTCGGCACGCGACTTGCAAAGCCGCGCAATGGCGTTGTCGTCAACGCATTGAATTTCTTAATCGAAGGGAATGGATGTCTGTATCGTCAGCCGGGCGCTTGCCACTGAAGCGGACCGGTGTTTTCGCGGAAGGCGAAGCGCAGCAGGTGGTCCTCGACCACGGATTTGGTGTCCGCCAGATTGCCCTCGTCGGGGGAGCGTACCCGAATGTTGAGACCGCCGGGGTCGGCGTGCAGAAAGCCCGTCCCGCACGAAAATCTGAGTTCGCCATGGTCGTCGTCCTGGGTGACATCGACCTTGTGGGCGAAATGCTTGCAGAGCTGGGTCAGGTATTTCTGGCCGTTTTCCGTGGCAAAACGGGTTGTCGCTTCTTGCATCGTGAACTCCTGTCTTCCGGCTTTGGGTCGCAGGGAGCGGGGTGTGTCTACCCCGCTCTTAGGTGTCGGTATCCGGTTTGGATCGCGGCGGTCAGAACGTCGCTTTCGCGGTTAGGATGAAGGCGCGGCCCTGCTCGTAGAGCGGGGTAACGGTTCCGAATTCCTGGCCGTAGGTCGCGCGGTCCGAATAGGTCTCGTCGAAGATGTTCTTGAGATCGGCCCGGAAGGTCAGGTTGTCGTGGGTCGGCGGCTTGTATTCGACGAAGGCGTTGAAGACCCGATAACCTTCGAAAGGCTCACTGCCGGCTGCGACATTGTCGTAGTCGAGGGCGATTTCGGCATCGGCGCCGACCGTGACGCCCCAATCCGTGAACGTGTGGACGGCCTGAAGCGTGATGATTTCGCCGGCCGGCGCCGCAAGATAGGTGCCGAGATCGGAATCGGCCGGTGCTCCGTCGATTTCGACGTCGATATTGGCGTATTTCACCTTGAAATAGCCGTCACCCCAAGTGTACCCGCCGCCGATTTCGAAGCCGCGCGAGCGAACGTCATGCGCTTCGATGCCGCGCAAAGCCGCGTATCTGGGCGAGCGGGCGTCGTCGAGGTCGGTCTGGAAGACGCTGCCTTCGATCGTGAAGTCGTTATAGTTCGCCTCAAGGCCGACATTGTAGTTATCCGATGTCACCGGCTTCGGGCCATCGCCATAATCCCAGTTGGGGTTCATGATGAAGTTCTCGGCCAGCGGAATGCCGCCCCAGACATGCGAATATCCGGCCTTGGCGATGAGCAGATCCTCGATCAGATCATATTCGCCGGAAATATTGCCGCTGAATCCGGAATTGGTCCATTCCTCGCCGGTGGTGCCGGTGAAATGCTGGTTGTCGCCGCGCGCACCGAAGGACAGGTGTGTCCGCTCCCAGGGTTCGATCCGTGCCTGCGCATAGACGCCGATATTGCGCGACTTTTCGGTCGCTGGATCAAACAGATCCTCCAGTTCCGCCTTGTCAGTGTAGAAGTCGACGCCGGCGACGATATTGCCGATGTCGAAGGAGAACTTGTTCTCGAACTTGCCGTTGAAGCTTTCGGTCGTGCCTACAGCATCATAGGGCGGGATGGCGAGTGCCGGTGGCAGGAAGACCGGGACTTCCAGTTCGGTCCTGCTATAGGCAAGCACCAGCTTCGGATCCCACCAGCCTTCCGGTGTCGTGTCGGTGTAGGTGAAGACGGTGTTTTGACGGTCCATCTTGTAGTCGCGGACGCGCGGCTCCCATGGCGGGCGACCGTCGATAAATCCCGTATTGGCGCGGTACGGCCGTGGCGCATCGTCATGGACGCGTTCATGGCTGATCTCGAATCGGTCGCCACTATCGGCCTCGAAACCGAGCTTGCCGATACCGCTCAAGAGATCGGTGCTGGTGCCTTCCACCGTGTCGCCGTTGCCGGCCTTGAAGTCGTTGCCTTTTCCGAAATTGAAATAGCCGAGGAAATCGATGCCGTCCTGGACGCCATAGGCTGAAACGCCCGACGTCACCGTGTCGCTGTTGAAATTGTAGCTCGATGTGATGAACCCACCGAAACCATTGCCGTCCAGCAGGTCGCGTGCATCCTTGGTCTCATAGGCGATGGCGCCGCCGAGTGCGCCGGGGCCGGCATCGGCCGGTGCAACGCCAGCATCGACGCCGACAGCCTTCAGGAGACCGGGATCGATCAGGTTGGTGCCGCTGTGGTGGAAAACCTTGTTGTTCTGGCGGCTGCCGTCGATAGTCACGGCGAGGTTGGTTTCCTCGATGCCGTGGACATAGACCTTCTGCGACATGGGCAGCGAACTGCCGACCGAAATGCCCGGTTCGCCGGAAAATACGTCGGCGATGGTCGCGGGGTTCTTCTGCTCAAGCTCTTCCGAGGAAATCTGGATCTCGCCGGCGCCGAGATTGCCGCGGCCGCCAAAGACGGAAATCGGGTCGAGTGCGGTCGCGCCTTCAGCGGAAACTGCGCCTGGGTCACCGCCAGAGGAAGAGGGCGAGCCGATCACGGCCGTGCCGCCCGAAATCTGGTGGGAAATGCCGGTGCCGGACAGAAGCTGCGCCAGTGCTTGCTGCGGATCGAGCGTCCCGTTGACCGCGTTCGAGCGGACGCCGCGAGAGGTGTCGGCGGCCAGCGTTACCTGCAGGCCGGACTGGCGGCCGAAGGCGTTGAGAGCGCCGGCAAGCGATTGGGCGGGAATATTGAATGCCCGGCTGGTGCGCGTGGTTTTTTCCTGCGCCAAGGCTGGCTGCAGGGAGCCCAGTGCGAGAGAAGACAGTCCGACGATCGCCGTTGTGGCAAGCAGACGCAGTCCGATCCTACGGCTGCGATTCGCCCTGTGACATGTATTTCCATTGCGGCATTTCGGCGAACTCATTTTACCCCCGTCTCGGTTTTCCCGCGCAGTGCCCCAGCATGCGCTTCCAACCAAAGACGACCGGCTGCGGATTTTTTTTCATCCGATCCGGATTTTTTCCTGATTATTCTTCTCAGCTTAAAAACGGGTCAGGATACGCCCGTAGGACGTCACCTCCCGAACGTTGCCTCCAAAGGGTTTGACCAGTGCCGCCAGTGCTTGGTCGGGGTTTTTCAGATCGTAGAGTCCCGTCACCCGGCGAGCGGCGAGTGCCGGGTCGGGAATGCTGATCCAGGCGGGATGGTAGCGCTGCAGGCGCTCGACGGCGGCGGCGACACTAACATCGTTGACGAACAACTTGCCGCCTCTCCAGGCAGCGATGTCCTCCGGCGCGATTGTATCGCGTATGACGTCGCCGGTGCGGCGATCGACCGCCGCCATTTCCCCCGGCGCGAGTTCGAAATTTTCCCGGTGCTCCGGTCCGGCATAGGAGATAGCCACTACTCCGCGTGCGAGTTCGACGGTTGTCGTGTCGTTTGCCATCTGTACGTCAAAGGCTGTCCCGAGCACGGCAACCGCCACGCCGCCGGCGTCGACGGTGAAGGGGCGGGACGCGTCATGGGCGACATCGAAAAAGGCTTCGCCAGACAGAAGCGTGACCCGGCGAACGGACGCCGTAATCTCGGTGGCGATCGCGCTGTCGCCGGCCATCTCGATGACCGTGCCGTCCTCCAGCTTCACCGTGCGGCTTTCGGCCGTCTGGGTCATATGATCCGCCCGCAGGCGAATGAGAAGGGAAGGGCCTGCGAGCAGGACGATCGCGCTTGCGGCAAGCGCCGTGATGGCTCCGGCCGTCCAACGCTTCCAAGGGCGACGAGAGCGCAGGGAGACGACGGTCGCAGCCGGCTCCCGCCGCCAGACATGTTCGTAGACCGGCGGCACTTCGCCCAGCAAGGTCCAGGTTTTCAGTGCCTGCTCCCAGGCGCGTCCGTGTGTGGGTGAGCGTGACAGCCACTCCTGAAAGCCCTGTTCGGTCTGCCGACAGTCCGGCCTTGCCTTGAGGTCGAGAAACCAGTCCATGGCTTCTTCCAGAATGGCCGGCGGTATGTGGTTGTCCTGTGTCAAGATTTCTGCACCGCTCGCTTCGCGCCTCTACAGGACATTTCTAGTCGAATCGCCCCGTCCATTACAAAGACGAACTGCGATCGATTTTTTTTCATGCTCATGACGGGTTTTTACGATGCATTGCCGATCAGCATCGTTGCCACCCGCACCATGGCCGTGCGGACGTGACGATGGGCGGTTGCGACGGAAATATCGAGATGTGCCGCGATCTCTTCCAGGGTATAGCCGCCGAAGCGGTGCATTTCCAAAGCGACGCGCACCTCCATGGGCAGATCGCCGAGGATCTGGGCGATCTGGCGCACCTCGTCGCTGACGACCACGACCTCTTCCGGCGTCGGCACCCCGTTGGGCAGGGACCAATAGGGCGGCTCGTTCTGTTGCTCCCGGGTTTCCAGCTTCTGGCGCTTGAGGACATCGAGGGAGAGGTTGCGGACGATCTTGTAGAGATACGCCAATGTCTGGGTGGCGGAGCCCATACTGGTATTGGCAGGGGCAAAACGGAGAAAGGCGTCCTGGACGATATCCTCTGCCGTTTCCCGCGAACCGAGAATGCGCGTTGCATAGGCAATGAGGGCTGTGCGATTGGCGATATAGACTTCGTGGCGCGTTTCTACATCGATCATGCTGTCAATCCGATTTGCAGCGCAGCGGCGGGTCCGCCTGCGCGTCGATCCTCATTGCGGCTTTCCATGCCCTCACTCGGGTTCATATGAGCCAAACTCAAATCATGCGAATGGTCGCCTATAACATGGTAAAACAAACTTGTCTCTTTTCCTCATGTTATTTTTGAATCGCAGATTTTTGGATGACGTCTCCGCAGCCAGGCCATGGTCCGGTTTGCACGATGTGCTTCAAAACGGTCAGCTGATATCCGCACCAATGCAACGGGTGCATGGGTGCGTTGCCGCATTGGCGCTGTTCGTAACCAGGGAGCGGGCTTATATTCCAGCCATCAAATGACGACGGCGCCAAGCACTGGCAGCCGGTCAGACGAGACCTCAGGAAAGGGGATTATCATGAACGTAGCACGCTCTTTCAACAATTGGCGCAAGTACCGTCAGACGGTTTCCGAACTCGGCCGCATGACGACCCGCGAACTGCGCGACCTCGGCATCGACCGCGCCGACATCCAGAGCATCGCACGCGCTTCCGTCGCTCGCTAAGAGCGACTGTCGATATTCAGTATCAGTTTCGTGGAAACGCCCGCTCGCTGCAGCGGGCGTTTTTGCGTTTGCCTACTTTCCGAAACGCTTCTTCTGAATGACCTTGTTGCCGCGCGGGCCGGTCAGCTGTGGCGTGTTGCTGCGATTTTCATCCTGCAGCTTGCGCCAGCGCTCCAGCCTCTCGGCCGGCAGGGAGCCTGCCTTCACCGCCGCCTGAACGGCGCAGCCCGGCTCATGGGCATGGGTGCAGTCGCGGAACTTGCAGGAGGGTGCAAGGTCGGTGATCTCGGCAAACAGCGTGTCGATGCCCTCGGCTGAATCGCTGACATGCAGGGTGCGCATGCCTGGCGTATCGATCACCCAGCCGCCGCTGGCAATCGGATGCATCGAGCGCGCGGTCGTGGTGTGCCGGCCCTTGGCATCGCTTTCGCGGATGCTGCCTGTCTCCTGCCGTTCGCCATGCTCGAGGCCGGCCAGCGTATTGACCAGCGTTGATTTGCCGACGCCGGACGAGCCGATCAGCGCCACCGTCTGGCCTGTGCCGCACCAGGGTGCGAGCGCCTCGGCCGCATCCGCGAGACGGGCATTCAAGGCCACGACGGGGAGATCGCGCTGCAGGCTCTGGGCTTCCCGGATATAAACACTGACATCATCCGCCAGATCGGCCTTGGTCAGCACCATGACCGGATTCGTTTCGGACTGGTTGGCGAGCGCCAGATAGCGCTCCAGCCGGGCCGGGTTGAAATCGGCGTTGCAGGAGGTGACGATGAACAGGGTATCGACATTGGCGGCGCCGAGCTGATGCGTCTTGCGTCCTTCCGTGCGGCGCTGGAGCAGAGTTTTGCGATCGAACCGGCGGCGGAATGCCATGGTTTTCGGGTCGGCCAATACCCAGTCGCCGACGGCGAACTCGGCGGTGTTGGTCTGGATGTCGATCGCCAGCCGTTCCGGGCCGTTTTCGGACATGATACTCAGGCGAGTACGGTGAACTTCCGCGATGCGCCTGGGAAGTAGGCCTGCTTCGTCCGGCTCGATTTGGGACGCGAAGAAATCGGACCAGCCCAAAGAGACGAGAAATGCTTGTTCTGCTTGTGTCGTCACAATTGTGCCCGGGGATACGGTGTTGCGTTCATGGACCATTTCGTCTCGCGCAATGAATTGAAATGCTCATAGCAGAACCATCGGCGACACCCAAGTATTTCCACGCGCTCCCCAATTCGCAACGCAAGGCCGGCACCGAGATGCGGCGAACCAGTCCGAAAATTGGTAGCGTTGCCAAATGCCGGCAGTTGGGCGAAGACTTCTCGCCACCTGCTTCGGGCAGATTCATCTTGAAAACCATGACTGTCGCCACTTGGCGCAGCCACGCGAAAGCACAAGGTTTGTTATGGACTATCTGGTCAATCTTTCGCTGGTGACGCCGGTTCCTGATCTCGATGCGCGGATGACAACGGCCGGGGTGACGATCCGGCGGGCGCTGGCACCTGAACTCGAACTGGTGACCGGCTGGATCCGCGAAAAGTTCGGTGCCGGCTGGGCAAGCGAAACCACGGTCGCCTTCGCCCGCCAGCCGCCGACCTGTTTCCTGGCAATGCGGGCCGGAAAGTTGATCGGCTTTGCCTGCCACGAATCGATCGCCCGCGGCTTTTTCGGGCCGACCGGTGTCGACGAGACGGCGCGGGGCGAGGGGATTGGCCATGCGCTGCTGCTGGCGAGCCTGCTCGACCTGAAGACCATGGGCTACGGCTATGCCATAATCGGCGATGTCGGTCCTTCCGCATTCTACGAACGCACGGTCGGCGCAACGCCGATCCCCAATTCCGCGCCCGGCGTCTATGCCGGCTTGTTGACAAGTGCCGACTGAGATTTCCGGGAGCAGGACAATGGCGAAGACGACACGGGGCAAATTTCGTCTGGAGACTTTCTGGGTGCCGGCGGTAACGGGCGAAGCCCCGGTCTATTCCCTGGCGCTGACCAATGATGGCGATCAGCCGATTGCGGATTTCACGCTCTGCGTCTCCGGCCCGGCGAGGATCGATCCGGCCGCAAGCGTTGAAGGCGGGCAATTGTTGGTGCGTCTGTCGAACCACGCCGAATTTGCGCCGCCGGAAGATTTCGCGCTGCAGCCGGGCGAGACTTGGACCCTGAAGGCGCATGGCATGAGCTATCACCCGAAGCACTGGACCGATGGCGCCAATGCCGGTTACATCGTGCTCGCTGACAGGACGGCGGTTCCGGTGACGGTCGCGCCGACGCGGGCGAAGGGCGACAACGCGGCCCTGACGCGGGGCTCCGTCGTCTATCCGGTTCCGAAAGTTGCTCCAGTCACCGTGTCGATCGTGCCATGGCCCGAGGCGGTTGCCGTCTCCGGCGCGATTGCGCCCCCGTCGGGGCTGGATCTTCGTCCTGAAGATGCGGAAGCCGAGGCTGCGGCGGGCGCCTTTACCGCGCTCGTGCAAGCGCTGTTCCCGGTTGAAGGTCTTGTCCGCCCGGTTGCCGAAGGCGGTTTTCCGGTTTCGGTCAGCCTCCGCAGCGGGTTTGCGGCGGAAGGCCATATGATCCAATTTTCCGCCACCGGCGTGACAATCGCCGCGGGCACGCGCAGCGGTCTCCTCTACGGCCTGATCACGCTCGGCCAGATCCTGCGCGGCGCGCGGCTGTATCCGGAAACATTTGTCTTTCCGGCGGATGGCGAGATTGTCGATGCGCCGGCACTCGGCTGGCGAGGCGTCCATCTCGACGTCGCCCGTCAGTTCTATGGCACGGCCGAGGTCGCGCAGTTCCTCCGCATTCTCGCATGGAACAAGCTCAATCGTTTCCACTGGCATCTGTCGGATGACGAGGCATGGCGCGTCGAGATCGATGCCTATCCTGCCTTGACCGACATCGGCGCCTGGCGTGGCCACGGCTTGAAAATTCCGCCACTGCTGGGATCCGGCCCGCAGGTTACCGGAGGCTACTACACGAAGGCGGCGATCCGCGCGATTGTCGCACTGGCGGTCGACCTCGGCATTGAGGTGGTGCCGGAGATCGATGTGCCCGGGCATTGTTACGCCATGTTGCAGGCGATCCCCGAATTGCGCGATCCCGAAGAGGCGGGCAGCTATTATTCCGTCCAGGGTTTTCCGGACAACTGCCTCAACCCGGTGCGCGAGGAAACCTATCTGGTCTTGGAAACGATCTTCGACGAACTGATCGAGTTGTTCCCGTCGAAGATCATCCATATCGGCGCCGACGAGGTTCCGCTCGGCGCCTGGTCCGGTTCTCCCATGGCCCTGGCGCGGCTGCGCGCGGTCGGTGGCGAGGCGATGGCCGATGCCCATGCCGCGCGCCTGAACGTCATCACCAACACTCATGGCGCCGACGAGATCGACGGATCGGGGGCTGCCGTCCTGCAGGCGGAGTTCCTGGCCCGCATCCAGGCATTCCTCGCCTCGCGCGGCTGCATCACCGGCGGCTGGCAGGAGGCGGCGCACGGCAATGTCATCGACAAGACGAAGTCGACATTGTTCGGCTGGCGCACTGTCGAGGCATCGGCAGCCCTGGCGGGCGAAGGTTACGACATGGTGGTCTGCCCCGGTCAGGTCTATTATCTCGACATGGCCAACAGCCAGGCCTGGTCGGAACCCGGTGCCAGCTGGGCCGGCTGGTCCGATCCGGAAAAGCTATACAACTTCGATCCGGTGAAAGGCTGGAGCGATGCCCAGAAGCGGCACCTGCTCGGTGTCCAGTGCTGCATCTGGTCGGAACCGATGACCGATCGTGGCGTCTTCGACCGGCTGGTTTTTCCCCGCCTGTCGGCGCTCGCGGAAACCGGATGGACGCAGCCGGAGCGCAAATCCTTCGCGCGTTTCGAGGCGCTCGCCGGCCTCATGCCAATTCTCTACGGTATTTATGCGGAGGTTTGAATTGAACGAGGCTCCATCCTCTTGATGTCGTTAACAGGCTGGCGCGGCAGCGAATGTGTGACTGAAAAGATGACAGAATAACGAAACAATTAAAGATTGTATTTTCTGTAGCTCAAACTCGATGCCGTTTGTCGACAGGCATTTGGCGATAACCGGCGCGATGCAGACATTTGCCGTTAAGTATGATATTTCTCGATAAAATCGCCTGGTTTTACAAAAGAATGCGAAAATATAAGTTCCGAATGATGATTTCTTGTGGTTCTTTTGGATCAATTTCAAACAAAGCCAGTTTGTCTCAAATATTAATTGTTCTTTTAGATATTATACCAATAGTTGTGATGTGCAGCCGAGCTTAGGTTCGAGCATGACGCAAATGCACAAGCCGGGAGCCCCGGCATGTTTCCATTGACAGGTCGTTCCCAGCATCCGCCGCCGTTGGGCGGGTTTCAAGCATGACAGCCGCGCGCATGTGCGACTGATTGATTGCTTGCGTATGTTGGGACGGCAACGACGCGAGAATGAGATGCCCAAGGAGGCGTTCGATGAGCAAGCTGTTTCCAGGTTTCGGTGGCGATAGTGCCGCCATCATGGCCGCGATGCACAAGTCGCAGGCGATCATCGAGTTTGACCTTTCCGGCAATATCCTGAACGCCAACGCGAACTTCTGCGCGGCTGTCGGCTATGAGCTTTCCGAGATCAAGGGCAAGCACCACCGGATTTTCGTCGATCCGGTCGAAGCGGCCAGTGCCGAATACAGCGCGTTCTGGGCCCGGCTGGCGCGCGGTGAGTTCGATCGTCGACAGTACCGGCGCATCACCAAGAGCGGCCGGGAGATCTGGATCGAGGCGTCCTACAATCCGGTCTGTCGCGGCGGAAAACCCTACAAGGTCGTCAAGTTCGCGACCGATATCACCGCACTCCGCCAGAAGGCGACCGAGGATGCGGGCAAGCTCAATGCCGTTTCGCGCTCACAGGCCGTCATCGAGTTCACGCCGGCCGGCGAAATCATCACTGCCAACGAGAATTTCTGTGGTGCCCTGGGCTATAGCCTGTCGGAGATCCAGGGAAAACATCATCGGATGTTCTGCGATCCCGCCTATGTCCAGACCGAGGAATACCGGCGGTTCTGGGAGGGGCTCGCGCGCGGTCAGTTCACTGCCAACGAGTTCCTGCGCTTCGGCAAGGGCGGCAAGGAAATCTGGATCCAGGCGGCCTACAACCCGATCGTCGATGATAAGGGCAAGGTGTTCAAGGTCGTGAAGTTCGCGACCGACGTCACCGAGCGCATGGGCGCCGTTTCGGCCCTTGGGGCGGGGCTGAAGGGGCTGGCGGAAGGCGATTTGACACAGAGTATCGATCGTCCCTTCGTCCCGACCATGGAAAAGGTCCGGCAGGATTTCAACGATGCGGTGGCCAAGCTGCGCGCCGCCATGAAGTCGGTCGGATCCAACGCGCAGGGGATTGCCGCGGGTTCGGGCGAAATTCGGTCCGCAGCCGATGACCTTGCGCGACGCACCGAGCAGCAGGCAGCGTCCGTCGAGGAAACCGCAGCGGCGCTCGAGCAGATCACCATGACCGTCGCCGATTCCAGTCGCCGGGCGGAAGAGGCCGGTGCCCTTGTCGCCGCCACCCGCGACAATGCGCAGAAGTCCGGCGAAGTGGTGCGCAACGCCATTACCGCGATGGGCCAGATCGAGCAGTCGTCCGGCGAGATTTCCAACATCATCGGCGTCATCGACGAAATTGCATTCCAGACCAATCTGCTGGCGCTCAATGCGGGGGTGGAAGCAGCCCGGGCCGGCGAGGCGGGCAAGGGATTTGCCGTCGTCGCCCAGGAGGTTCGCGAACTCGCCCAGCGCTCCGCCAAGGCCGCCAAGGAAATCAAGGCGCTGATCCATGCATCCGGAGACCATGTAAAGAATGGCGTCTCTCTCGTCGATGAAACGGGCAGGGTACTGGATGAAATGGTCAAGCAGGTGCAGGAGATCAGCACCAATATCGTCGCCATCGTCGAAGGCGCGCGGGAACAGTCGACTGGGCTCAAGGAAATCAATCATTCGGTCAACGCCATCGACCAGGGCACGCAGCAGAATGCGGCGATGGTCGAGCAATCCACGGCGGCCAGCCACAGTCTGGCGAAAGAGGCCGAGGGTCTGTTCAACCTGCTCAGCCAGTTCCGTGTGGGACAGGAAACCCATGCGCCGCGTGCCGCCGATACGGGTCACCGGGCTGTTGCCTCTCCGGCGCGGAAGATGGTCGGTCAAGTAGCCCGCGCCTTCTCCGGCAATGCGGCGGTGGCACAGGACAGTTGGGAAGAATTCTGAACCCGATTATGAAGGCCAAAAGAAAACGGCACCGCGAGAAAGCAGCGCCGTTTTCGTTGTTGTCTGGCTGATCCGGTCTATTCCGCCGCTTCCAGTCCCGGCAGCAGCGGCTGTTGCGGGTGAAGCTGGGTGACCGTGGCCGAATCGGCCGGCACGGTGTGATGACCATTCTTCTTCAGTGGCCGGTTGCCGGTCAGCGCGCGAACCAGCGTGTAGAAGACCGGCGTCAGGAACAGGCCGAACAGGGTCACGCCGATCATGCCGGAGAACACCGCGACACCCATGGCATGGCGCATTTCGGCACCCGCACCGGTGGACGTAACCAGCGGCACGACACCCATGATGAAGGCCATGGAGGTCATCAGGATCGGACGCAGGCGCAGGCGGCTTGCCTTGATCACGGCCTCGAAGGGTGTCGCCCCCTCGAATTCGAGTTCACGGGCAAACTCGACGATCAGGATGGCGTTCTTCGCCGATAGACCGACCAGCACGATCAGGCCGATCTGGGTGAAGACATTGTTGTCGCCGGCCGTCAGCCAGACGCCGCCAAGCGCTGCCAGAAGCGCCATCGGGATGATCATGATGATCGACAGCGGCAGCGTCAGGCTTTCATACTGGGCGGCCAATACGAGGAAGACCAGCAGGATCGACAGCGGGAAGATCAGGATACCGGTATTGCCGGCGATGATCTCCTGGTAGGTCAGTTCGGTCCATTCGAAAGTGACGCCCGCCGGCAGGGTTTCCGCCGCGATGCGCTCGATAGCGGCCCGTGCCTGGCCGGATGAATAGCCGGGCGCGGTGTTGCCGTTGATATCGGCCGACAGGAAGCCGTTGTAGCGCATGGCGCGTTCCGGTCCGGCGGCCGAGTTGACGGTCAGCACCGCCGACAGCGGGATCATCTCGCCCGAAGTTGAGCGAACCTCCAGCTTGCCGATGTCTTCCGCCTGCGCGCGGTAGGTGGCATCGGCCTGAACGCGGACGGAATAGGTTCTTCCGAACTTGTTGAAGTCGTTGACATAGACCGAGCCCAGATAGATTTGCAGCGTGTTGAAGATTTCCGTCAGCGGAACGTTCAACTGGCGGGCCTTGGCGCGGTCGACGTCGGCATAAAGCTGCGGAACGTTGACCTGGTAGCTGGAGAACATGCCGACCAGTTCGGGCGTCGTATAGGCCTTGGCCATGAAGCCCTTAACGGCGGCGTCAAGCGCCTCGTAACCAAGCCCGGCCTTGTCTTCCAGCTGCAGTTTGAAGCCGCCGATCGCGCCGAGACCCTGGACGGGCGGTGGCGGGAAGATGGCGCTGAACGAATCCTGGATGACGCTCAGCTCCTGGTTCAGCCGTCCGGCAATCGCGCCGGCGGACAGATCGGGCGTGGTGCGTTCCTCGAACGGCTTCAGCGACAGGAAGACGATGCCGGCATTCGACGAATTGGTGAAGCCGTTGATCGATAGGCCGGGGAAGGCGATGGCGCTTTCGACGCCCGGCACCTTCATGGCGATATCGCTGATGCGGCGGATGACGTCTTCGGTCCGGTCAAGCGACGCACCGTCCGGCAGTTGGGTGAAGCCGACCAGATACTGCTTGTCCTGCGGCGGCACGAAACCACCGGGCACGGCCTTGAAGAAGAATACGGTCGCGCCGACGAGGAGCAGATAGACGCCCATCATCAGGGTCTTGCGCGAGATCACGCCCTTCACGCCGGTGCTGTAGGCCTGCGAGCCGCGCGAGAAGACGGCATTGAAGCCACGGAAGAACCAGCCGAACAGGAAATCCATGACCCGGGTCAGGCGGTCCTTCGGTGCGTCGTGCCCCTTCAGGAGAAGAGCAGCCAGCGCCGGCGACAGGGTCAGCGAGTTGATGGCCGAGATGACGGTCGAAATCGCGATGGTCAGGGCGAACTGCTTGTAGAATTGGCCTGTGAGACCGGAAATGAAGGCGAGCGGCACGAACACGGCCACCAGCACCAGCGCGATCGCGATGATCGGGCCTGAGACTTCCTTCATGGCCTTATACGTCGCTTCACGCGGCGGCAGACCGTCCTCGATGTTGCGCTCGACGTTTTCAACCACGACGATCGCGTCATCGACGACGATACCGATGGCCAGTACCAGCCCGAAGAGGCTGAGCGCGTTGATGGAAAACCCGAACATCTGCATGACCGCGAACGTGCCGACGATCGAGACGGGAACGGCGATCAGCGGAATGATCGAGGCGCGCCATGTCTGCAGGAAGATGATGACGACGATGACGACCAGGGCAATGGCTTCCAGCAGCGTGTGGATAACGGCTTCGATCGAGGCGCGAACGAATTGGGTCGTATCGTAGACGATCTCGTAATCGACATCCTGCGGCATCGACGCCTTGATTTCCTGCATCGCGGTACGGACCTGGTCGGCGATCTCGATCGCGTTCGAGCCGGGAGCCTGGAAGACCGGAATGGCGACCGCCTGCTTGTTGTTGAGCAGGGAGCGCAGCGAATATTCGGCCGAGCCGAGTTCGATGCGGGAAACGTCGCGCAGGCGCGTGATCGCTCCAGACGCGCTCGTCTTGATGATGATCTCGCCGAACTCCTCCTCGCTTTGCAGGCGTCCTTGGGCATTGACCGACAGCTGCAGATCGACGCCTTCGAGATTGGGCGACGAACCGATGACGCCGGCTGCGGCCTGGATGTTCTGCGCGCGGATTTCATTGACGACATCCGACGCGGACAGGCCAAGCTGGGCCATCTTCTGCGGATCGAGCCAGATGCGCATCGAATAGTCGCCGGAACCGAACAGCTGGACCTGGCCAACACCGTCGATGCGGGCGAGCCGGTCCTTGACGTTGATCAGCGCATAGTTGCGCAGATAGGTCATGTCGTAGCGGCCTTCCGGCGAGGTCAGGTGGACGACCATCATCAGGTCCGGCGAGCTCTTGATCGTCGTGACGCCGAGACGGCGCACCTCTTCCGGGAGGCGCGGTTCAGCCTGGCTGACGCGGTTCTGGACGAGTTGCTGGGCCTGGTCCGGATCGGTGCCAAGCTTGAAGGTAACCGTCAGCGTCATCAGGCCGTCGGTGGTGGCCTGGCTGCTCATGTAGAGCATGTCCTCGACGCCGTTGATCGATTCCTCCAGCGGCGTCGCCACGGTTTCGGCGATAACCTTCGGGTTGGCGCCCGGATAATTGGCGCGCACGACGATCTGCGGCGGCACGACGTCCGGATACTCGGAAATCGGCAGGATCGTCATCGCGATCAGGCCGCCGAGGAAAATAATGAAGGAGAGAACGCCCGCGAAAACCGGGCGATCGATAAAGAACCTGGAGATATTCATGGCGTGATCCGCCCCTATGCTGAATGCGGAGAAAGGCTTAGTTGGTCGCAGCGGCCTGCTGCTCGGCACCCGGCTTCATCGCGACCATCTCGGGCGCCACGAGAGCACCGGGGCGGATACGCTGAAGGCCGTTGACGACGATACGCTCCTTGGCCTTCAGGCCGGCCGTCACCACCCGCAGGCCCTCGGAGCGGGCGCCAACGGTGATCTCGCGATATTCGATGGTGTTGTCCGGCTTTACGACCATGACATATTTCTTGTTCTGGTCGGTGCCGATCGCCCGCTCATTGATGAGGACGGCGGTTTCCGTCTTCGCCTGACCCATGTTCAGGCGGGCGAATTGGCCGGGAATGAGGGCGCCGTTGGTGTTGTCGAAGACGGCGCGGACGCGGATCGTGCCACTTTGCGGATCGACGCTGTTGTCGACCAGTTGCAGCTTGCCGGTCACATCCGGCAGTCCTGCGACGGCCATGCGGATCGGAACGCGATCGATGAAGTTGCGGGCATTGGCTCCTTCAGGCAGTTCGGAAAGAATGCCGGAGACGATCTGCTCGTTGGCCTCGAAGCTGGCATAGATCGGGCTCAGGGACACGAGTTGCGTCAGGACCGGGGAGGAGGGGCCGGCGGCGATCAGGTTTCCGGCGGTGATCTCGATCTTGCCGACGCGCCCGGTGATCGGGGCGCGAATTTCGGTATAGCCGAGATTGAGGGCGGCGCTCTGCAGCACTGCACGGGCGGCTTCGAGGTCAGCCTTGGCGCTCGCCTCGGCATTCATGCGCTGGTCGACTTCGCTCTGCGACACGGCATTGGTGGCGAGAAGTTGCTGGCCGCGCTTGAGTTCGATGCTGGCCAGTGAAACACGCGCTTGGGCGGCGGTAACGTTTGCCTGGGCGCGGGCCACCTCGGCCTGGTAAGGCGCCTGATCGATGGTCACCAGCAGGTCGCCCTTCTGAACGATCGCGCCTTCCTGGAAATGCACCGACTGGATAGCGCCGGCGGCGCGCGAGCGGACTTCGACGTGATCGACGGCTTCGAGGCGGCCTGAGAATTCGCTCCATTGCGTCACGGGCTTGGCCTCGACGACGGCGACGGAGACCGGCACGGCAACAGGTGCCGCGGCCGTGGAGGCGTCGGCGGCGTTGCCGGACCCGGCCGTGCTGCCTTCAAATTCGAAATAAATTGTCGGCGCGATCGTCGCGACGGCGAGGACGAGGCCGGTGGTGAGAAGCTTGGTTCTGAAAGTTCCGAAAGACATGGCGGCTATCCTGAATTCTGGCCCTGGACGGGGCCGATCCGTCGATCTTGCTTGGGAGGACAAGATCGGAACGGAAGGTTGCATTGACGTTCAATACCGTTCGGTATAGAAATAGGTTCATTAGCCGATTGTTGTCAATCGAATTATATACCGATCGGTATAAAAAAATTCGGGAGGTTAACGTCCATGGGACGGCCAAGAGAGTTTGATGTTGACGAAGCCCTCGAGACGGCGATGGAGCTGTTTTGGCGCAAGGGCTACGAAGGCACGTCTCTGACTGACCTGACCGAAGGCATGGGGATCACCAAGCCCAGTCTCTACGGTGTCTTCGGTAACAAGGAAGGCCTGTTTTTGCAGGCTTTGGAGCGTTACGAGCGCACCAAGATGAGCTTCTTTCACAAGGCGCTGCAACTGCCGCGCGCGCGCGACGTCGCGGAACGGATTTTGCGTGGATTTGCCGATTCGCAGACGCCCGAGACCGGTCCAAGCGGCTGCCTCGGCATTAATGGTGCGCTTGCCTGTAGCGAGGCGGCGGCTGAAATCCAGAAATGCCTGATCGAGAACCGCCATCGTGGCGAACGCGACCTCGGCAAGCGTTTCGAGCGCGCGGCCGAGGAAGGCGACCTTCCGCCTGGGCACGAGCCCCATGATCTCGCGCGCTACATCATGACGATTTCCCAGGGGACCGCAATTCAGGCGGCGTCCGGCGCGGATCGGGCGGCGCTTTACCGCGTCATCGACATGGCGCTGCAATTCTGGCCCCTGCCGGAGAAGCAGGCCGAGTAGGTTCCATATACAACATGGTCAATGTCGTGGCCGATAATCACTCTTCCGAAATTTTTCCGCTGCGCGATTCGAGCCGGTAGCGATTGCCGGGATAGACGAGGCGGGCAAACGAGACGACCCGTTTCGACGACCATGTTCGCCGGCGGATCAGCAGGCAGGGTTCCGTGCGCAGGATAACAAGCAACTTGCATTCCCAAGGCTGCGGCATGGCCGCCTCGACGATATGTTCGGAGCCGCTCAGCGGTGCTTCTGCCGTCAGATAGGCGTTCGGCGTCTGGGTGGTGAAGTCCTGATCGAGATAACCGGGCGCTGCCTCGGGATTGACGAAGCGGTCTTCAATTTGCACCGGAACGCCGTTTTCGCTGTGCACGATCAGCGAATGAAACACGGTGGCGCCGATCGGCAGGCCCAGTCCATCAGCGACATCCGGAGACGCCGTTTCCTGCGCGAGAACCACTACTGAAGCCTGATGAACATGGCCCCGCTCGTCAATTTCCTCGGCGATGTTGCGGACCTCGAAAAGCTCCGAAAAGCCCTTGCGTTCGGCAACAAAGGAGCCGACGCCCTGGATGCGCACCAGTTCGCCTTCGCTTGCCAGTTCCCGCAGTGCCCGGTTGGCCGTCATCTTGCTGACGCCAAGTTCCGCGACGAGTTCGTTCTCGGAAGGGACGCGATGCTTGGGAGGCCATTCGCCGCTCTGGATGCGGTCAAGGATCATCTGCTTGACGCCGGCATAGAGCGGGGCGCCATCGTTGTCGCTGTTGTCCCATTTCAGTTGAGCGGCCTGGTCGTTGCTGCGCTTCATATGCTCAATCCTTGGGCGAAATTAAATTTGCTTCCTAATGCGGCCTCCCTCTTGCATACCATAAAAATTCGCATATGGTACCATATACAACATGGATGTTCAGGATGATTTCTTAGGCGTCGCATCCATCAAGGCATTTATAAAGCCGGCGCAGATCGGCGGACGTTGTTGAAGATAAACCTCAGAGGAACGAGACCATGAAACTGTCAAAATTTCTGATGGCTGGCGCCGTCGCATTCGCAACTTTTGCCGCTCCAATGGCTCAAGCCAAGGACTGGAAAACCGTCACTATTACGCTGGAAGGCGCCTATGCGCCGTGGAACCTGACCAATCCGGATGGTACGCTCGGCGGCTTCGAGCCGGAACTGGCCAAATATCTCTGCGACCACATGAAAGTCGAGTGCACGCTCGTCGCCTCCGACTGGGACGGCATGATCCCGGCGCTGAACGCCGGCAAGTTCGACGTGATCATGGACGCTCTTTCGATCACCGAAGAGCGCAAGAAGATCATCGACTTCACCATTCCCTACGCCCACACCCACGCCGCTTTCGCGACGCTGAAGGACAGCCCGCTGGCAAACGCCGTCGGCACCGGCACGGTCATCAAGCTTGAGCCGGGCGCAACCGGCGTCAAGGAAGTCGAAGCCATGAAGGCGGCCTTCGCCGGCAAGACCATCGGCATCCAGGCGGCAACCGTCTATTCCAAGTTCATCTATGACAATTTCGGCGATGTCGCTACCGTTCGCGAATACAAGACCGGCGCCGAGCGTGACCTCGACCTCGAAAGCGGCCGTATCGATCTCGTCTTTGACGACGCCGTCTACCTGATCTCGGCCTTCGAAAAGGCGAACGGCACGCTCGGCTTCACCGGCCCGGAAATCGGCGGCACGATCTTCGGTTCGGGCGAAGGCCTGGGCATCCGCCAGGCCGACACCGACCTGCGCGACATGTTCAACAAGGCGATCGAAGCTGCTCTCGCCGACGGTACGATCAAGACGCTGTCGATGAAGTGGTTCAAGACCGACGTTACCCCCTGATCGGATCTGCCCGCCGCTTGCTATTTTGCCTGCGGTGGGCACACTTGCTGCGGCAGGCCGCCGCCGGAGCAATCGGCGCGGCCTTCCAACTCCACCCTGACGATCGGCAAGCCGGCCCAGCCTGGAACGAGGACGCCGGAAGCAACGGGACGCCTGCGGCATGGCACTTTTTGAAATTCTGGGTTTTGGCCCCACCGGCTGGGGCGGCTTGCTCCTTGTCGCGGCGCTGATGACGCTCTGTGTCACCGGTGTCGCCCTTGTCATCGGCGCCATCCTCGGCGCTCTCATCGCCTGGGCGAAACTGTCCGGCAGCCGGGTCATGCGGCTCATCGGCGGCACATACACCACGGTCTTCCGGGGCGTGCCGGAGCTTCTGATCATCTATCTCGTCTATTTCGGCGGTTCGAGCGCGGTCACCGCGATCGGTACGGCCATGGGATACGAGGGCTTTCTCGGCCTGCCGTCCTTCGCTGCCGGTGCGCTGGCGGTTGGCATTATTTCCGGCGCCTACCAGGCCGAGGTCTTTCGCGGTGCCTATCTGGCGATCTCAAAGGGCGAGCTTGAGGCGGCGCAGGCGATCGGCATGAACAGGGGCTTGCGCTTCCGCCGCATCATCGGGCCGCAGGTCTTCCGTTTCGCCATTCCCGGCATCGGCAATGTCTGGCAGCTCAGTCTTAAGGATTCGGCGCTGGTCTCCGTCACCGGTCTTGCCGACCTGATGCGCACCAGCCAGGTCGCCGCCGGCTCCACCCGCCAGCATTTCCTGTTCTTCATCGTTGGCGGTTGCCTCTATCTGATCATGACCAGCTTTTCCGACCGTCTCTTCAACAGCGCCGAAAAGCGCGCCAATCGCAGCATGCCGACCAGTCTCGGTCAGGCCTAGGGAGACGCGTGATGGATATCGACTTCATGCTCTCCACGATGAAGACGCTGCTGGCCGCCCTGCCGATGACGCTGGCGCTGTTTGCCCTGTCGGTCTTCTTCGGCGGTTTGCTGGCGCTGCTCATCGTCTGGATGCGGGTCAGCGGCAACACGGTCGCGCGCAATTTCGCCAAGGGCTACATCTTCGTCTTTCGCGGTTCGCCGCTGTTGATCCAGATGTTCCTGATCTTCTACGGCCTCGGGCAGTTCGGCTTTATCCGCTATAGCTTCCTCTGGCCGGCACTGCGCGAACCCGTCGTCTGCGCGGTGCTGTCGCTGGCGCTCTGCACGGCCGGTTATTCCGCTGAGATATTCCGCTTCGGCCTGCGGGCCATTCCGGCTAAGGAGATCGAGGCGGCCCGCTCGATCGGCATGTCCGGCTTTCTCCTGACACGCCGCATCCTGGCGCCGATCGCCTTTCGCCATGCGCTGCCGGCCTATTCGACGGAAGTGGTGATGATGGTGAAATCGACGGCTCTTGCCAGCCTCGTCACCGTCTGGGAAGTGACCGGCGTTGCCCAGCGGCTGATCTCGCAGACCTATCGCACGATGGAGGTCTTCCTTTGCGCTGCGGCCATCTATCTCATCCTCAACTTCCTGATCCTGCAGGCGATGGCATTGCTTGAATACAAGCTGACCCCGCATCGCCGCGCGGCCCCGCTGTTTCCGGTGCCGCAACGATGAGCCCCGCCAACCTCAACCAGACTGGAACGACAATGGCAGGCACGACCCGGCTTTCCGTCCGCAATATCCGCAAGAGCTTCGGCACGCATGAAGTGTTGCGCGGCATCTCGCTCGATGCCCGCGATGGCGACGTCATTTCGCTTCTGGGCGCCAGTGGTTCGGGCAAATCGACCTTTCTGCGCTGTATCAATCTCCTGGAAATCGCCGACCATGGCGAGATTTCCGTCGATGGCGAACTGATCCAGATGCAGCAACGCGGTGGCAAGAACGTTCCGGCCAACCGCAAGCAGGTGGACCGTATCCGCTCAGAGCTCGGCATGGTGTTCCAGTCGTTCAATCTCTGGTCCCACATGACCATTCTCGAAAACATCATCGAGGGGCCGGTGCATGTCCTGAAGCGCCCGCGTGCCGAATGCATCGCCGAAGCCGAGGCGCTGCTCCAAAAGGTCGGCATCGCGGAGAAGCGTCATGCCTACCCGGCACATCTGTCGGGCGGCCAGCAGCAGCGCGCGGCCATTGCCCGCTCGCTGGCGATGAAGCCGAAGGTGATGCTGTTCGACGAGCCGACCTCGGCCCTCGATCCGGAACTGGTCGGCGAAGTCTTGCGCGTCATGCGGTCGCTCGCCGAAGAGGGCATGACCATGCTGGTCGTCACCCATGAAATGAGCTTTGCCCGCAATGTCTCCAATCGCGTCATCTTCATGAAGTCCGGCGAAGTCGACAGCGACGGCGCCCCGGACGAATTGTTCGGTTCCGGCGGTTCACCCAGCTTCCGCCAGTTCATCGGCAATTTCGGAGGCTGAACGTGCAGGATATCAGGCTTGAAACGACGCTCGACTGGCGCGCCGTGGCGGCGGTTGCCGATGGCGCGACACTGTCCCTTTCTGATGCAGCGCTTGAGCGCGTGTCGGTCGCCAGCCGCATCGTGTCCGCGATCGTCGAAAGCGGCGTGCGGGCCTATGGCGTCAACACAGGCGTGGGCGCGCTTGCCGATACGGTGGTCGACCGCCCGTCGCAGAGCCGGCTTTCCCGCAACATCATCCTCAGCCACGCTTGCGGCGTTGGTCCCTTGCTGGATGCGCGCGAGGTGCGGGCCATCATCGCAGCCCAGATCGGCAATTTCTCCCACGGCCATTCCGGCGTGCGGCCGGAGATCGTCGCATTGCTGCAGGCCTTCCTGCGCGAGGATTGCATTCCCGATGTTCCGTCGAAGGGGTCGGCCGGCTATCTCTCGCACAATGCCCATATCGCGCTGGTGCTGCTCGGCGAAGGACGGGCACGGCTGAAGGGAAAGACCATCAGCGGCGCGGAGGCACTGAAAGCACTTGGTGTCGAGCCGCTGGTCCTGCAGGCCAAGGAAGGCCTGAGCCTTGTCAACGGTACTGCATGCTCCATGGGGCTGGGTTCCGTTGCCCTTGCGCGCGCCGAACGATTGCTCAACTGGGCAGACGCCATTGCCGCGCTGACGATAGAGGCGCTCGGCGGCCAGATGACGGCTTTCGATGCCAGCGTTCTTGCACTTCGCAAGTCGAACGGGATTGAAAAAGTAGGCAAGGTTTTGCGCGATCGTCTCGCCGGCAGCGGCCTGATTGCGGTTGCCCGCGGCGCCCGCACGCAGGATGCGCTAAGCCTTCGCTCGGTGCCACATGCGCATGGCGCCGGGTGGGATGTGCTCGCCTTTGCAGGCGATGTCGTCGATCAGGAATTAGCCTCGGTCACCGACAATCCAGCGGTATCCGGCACGCCCGAAGCGCCGGTGGTGTCTTCCGAAGCGCATGCCGTGGCGCCGGCGCTTGGCCAGGCGCTGGACAGCCTCGCGGTCGCCATCGCGCAGATATCCATGATGAGCGAGCGCCGCATCGACCGTCTCGTCAATCCGCTGGTGAGTGGCCTTCCGGCCTTTCTCGCTGCGGATCCCGGCGCTGGCTCCGGCTTCATGATCGCGCAATATACGGCGGCGGCACTGGCTGCCGAAAACCGCCGCCTCGGCGCGCCGGCAAGCCTTGATGGCGGCATCACCTCTGCCCTGCAGGAGGATTTTCTCGGGCATCCGACGGCGGCTGCCAACAAGTTGCTGGCGGTCATCGACAATGCCGAGCAGATCCTCGGCATCGAATATGCGGCCGCTGCACAAGCGCATGATTTCCAGGCCGCGATCGCGCCAAGGGCGGAAGGCACCGATGTGCTCTATCGCCATATCCGCGCGAATATGCCAACCTATGCCGACGACCGGCCGCTCGGCTGGGATCTTGAAAAGGCCCGCGATCACCTGCGCGGATCGCCGCCTCCACATATCTGAAATCTCCTGAAAGGAACTGCCATGACCGCCCATTTCGACGTTGCCGTTGTCGGCCTTGGCGCCATGGGCAGTGCCGCTGCCGCGCATCTGGCGGCCCGAGGCGTCAAGGTTCTCGGCATCGACGCCTACTATCCGGCACATGCCTTGAGTTCGTCGCATGGCGACAGCCGGCTGATCCGGCTCGGCTATTTCGAGGATCCGTCCTATGTACCGCTGCTGCAGCGGGCCTATGAGAACTGGCGGACGCTTGAAGCACGGCTTCGCGAAGACATCCTGACGATCACCGGCGTGCTGCAGATCGGCAAACCGGACAGCAAGATCGTTAGCGGTACGCTGAAAAGCTGCGCGCTGCATAATCTGTCGCTGGAAACCCTCTCGCCAAACCAGATGCGTGGACGGTTTCCGGTGTTTTCGCTGGATGCGGACGAAGTTGCGCTGCTGGATCCCCAGGGCGGGTATCTCCGTCCTGAAGCCGCCGTCATGGGCTATCTGAAGCTCGCCGCCGCCGATGGCGCAATGCTGCATTTCGGGGAAAAGGTGACGGCTATCGAGCCCGGCGGGTCCGGTGTTTCCATCGTCTCTGACACGGGCCACTACACGGCTGCCAAGGTCATCGTCGCCACCGGTTCCTGGATCGGCGAATTGGTGCCGGCTTTGCGCGACCACGCCGTGCCGATCAAGCAGGTCGTCTCCTGGTATCAGCCGATGGATGGTTTCGTCACCCAGCCGCAGCGCATGCCGGTCTTCATCCGTGATGAAGGTGACGACGGTTCATTCTTCGGTTTCCCGGCGATCGGCGTCGATGGTGTCAAGGTCGGTCGCCACGCGCATTTCCGCGAGCCGATCGACCCGAACCAGCCCAATCCGGCCGTCAACGAGCGGGACACCGACCTGCTCGACAGTTTTATCCGTCACCGGCTGCCGGCTGCGGCCGGTCTGCGTGTCCGCTCCACCACCTGCCGTTATACGATGCTGCCGAGCGAGGATTTCCTGCTTGATCTCCTGCCGGGCGACAAGCGCGTCGTCGTCGCGTCGCCATGCTCCGGCCACGGTTTCAAGTTCACCAGCGTCGTCGGCGAAATCCTCGCCGACTTGGCGCTTGACGGCGGCACGGACCTGCCGATCGGCGCCTTCTCCTTCAGCGCGATGGACCACTTCCTGGCGGCGCGGGCGGCCTGATCATGACCTATCGTCTTGTCCCGGCTCCTGAAACCTTCCTCGGTATTCCGACCGCAACACAGGCATCTGCGGGCTCCGTCGCGATTTTCGGGGCTGTCCATGGAACGCGCTATCCCGGCGCCACCATCGAGGCAACCGAACTAGCAGCGCCGGATGCGGTCCGGCAGGCGATTACCGCCGCCTCGGTTCATATCAACCACTGGGATTTCGATTTCGATGGTCCGTTGCTGAACGATGGTGCCTTGGCGGTCGTCGATCTCGGTGATGTCGCGACGAGACCGGATGACAATGCCGGCAACCGGGCGGCGATCGAAGCAGTGACGCGGGATATACGCGCCGGCGGCGCCATTCCGATCCTGATCGGCGGCGATGATTCCGCGGCAATTCCGTTCATGCGAGGCCTCGGCGATGTCGATGCCCTGCATATCCTGCAGATCGACGCCCATATCGACTGGCGCGACCAGATCGGCGATGAACCGCTCGGCTATTCCAGCACGATGCGGCGGGCATCCGAGCTTCCCTTCGTCCGCTCGATGACACAGGTCGGCATTCGCGCCGTGGGCAGCGCCCGCCGTGAAGAGGTCGAGGCCGCCAAGGCTTGGGGCTCACGGCTGGTGACGATGCGTCAGGTCAGGGCCAATGGCGCGGCCGCGATCGCCGATGCCATCCCGCGCGATGGAGCTTTGCTCATTCACATCGATGTTGATGCGCTCGATCCGTCGATCTGCCCCGGCATTAACGCCCTGTCGCCCGGCGGTCTCTGGCTGGAGGAGGTGACCGATCTCATCGCCTCGGCTCTGGCCGGGCGCACGCTTGCAGGTTTTTCGATCGTCGAGTTCCAGCCAAGGAGCGACATCAACGGCATGACCGCGACTGTCGTTGGTCGCCTGATCTGCCACGTCCTTGGCAATCTCGCCCGCAAATAATTGTGCTTAGGCGGGCGTGATACGGATGAGATAGGCCGTCGTCGGCATGTCGGAGGTGATGTAGACGACGCCGTCCAGAACAGCGCAATCGAGCCTACCGAGTTCTTCGGCGTTGCCATAGCTCTCGATCCGCAGGTTGCCGAGCGACAGCAGCATCGTGACACCGCCTTCGGCATCCAGATGATGCTGTCCTTCGACGATGCGCCGCTCGACCTGATGGGTCCAGACGCCGCGCCGCGTCATGATATTCAGATCGACGATGGTGCCGGAGATCAGCCGTGCGGACGTCGGAGCATCTGCGGGAAAAGCGAGAGGCTCCGACGCCTGCGTCAGGATGACGGGCGCACTTCCGGCGATGTCCAGTTCCATGCCGTCGCCCTGAAGGATCGACAAGGTCCGGTCTATGCCGGGAAACACCGAAAACGGCCCATCGCTGGCAACGGTTGCCATGCTGACCCGCCAGCCGAATCCGGCAAGATCGGCATTTTTCGGGAACACCGCAATCTCGGTGGTTTCACCGCCACCATTCTTCCAAGGCATGCGGCGATAATCGCGGGCTCTGAGCACCTGCAGGTTTCCGGAAAGGGGCGAGTGCGCGTCGTGCATTGTAAACCTCCAGTGGGTGGACTAAGTTTAGCGGACTAAGTTCACGGAGCGTGGTGATGGAAACGTTCAACATTCACGAAGCCAAGACACATTTGTCCCGCCTTCTCGAAAAGGTGGCGAAGGGCGAGAGCTTCATCATCGCCAAGGCCGGCAAGCCGATCGGCAAGCTCGGGCCAATCGATGAGCCGGAGAAGCCGAAGAAACGCCGCATTGGGTTCATGGACGGAGAGTTCACCGTTCCGGAAGACTTCGACACCATGATGCAGGAGGAGATCGAGGAAATGTTCTACGGCAATCCTGACAAATTCAAGAACAGATGACCAGATTGCTCGTTGATACCAATATCCTTCTTTGGATGACGGGTTTCTCTCACCGCCTTCCCCCTGCCGCGAGAGAGTTGATTGAAGATAGTCGCAACACCGTTCTGTTTTCGACAGTCAGCATCTGGGAGGTGGCCATCAAGACAGGTCGGGGCCATGCAGACTTCACGATCGATCCCGAACGGCTTCGAGACAAGCTATTAGCCAACAACTACATCGAATTACCATTGTTCGGCGAACATGCCGTCCACGTGAAAGAATTGCCTGATATTCACAAGGACCCGTTCGATCGTATTCTGATCGCGCAAGCGTTGTATGAAGGCATGTCTCTTCTAACCTCGGACAAGACCGTCGCAAGGTACGGCGGCCTTATCCGGTTGGTTTAGCCTCAGTTCCCCAGAATTCCCGGAAGTCGCAAGCCCTTTTCCTTGGCGCAATCCACAGCGATGTCATAGCCCGCATCCGCGTGGCGCATGACGCCGGTGGCCGGGTCGTTCCAGAGGACACGTTCCAGGCGGCGGGCTGCATCGTCGCTGCCGTCGGCGCAGATGACGACGCCCGAGTGTTGGGAGAAGCCCATGCCGACGCCGCCGCCATGGTGCAGCGAGACCCAGGTGGCGCCCGATGCGGTGTTGAGCAGCGCGTTGAGCAGCGGCCAGTCGGATACGGCGTCCGAACCGTCCTTCATCGCTTCCGTTTCTCGGTTCGGCGAGGCGACGGAGCCCGAGTCCAGATGGTCGCGGCCGATGACGACCGGAGCCGAGAGTTCGCCGTTCCTGACCATCTCGTTAAAGGCGAGGCCGAGGCGATGGCGATCGCCAAGGCCGACCCAGCAAATACGTGCCGGCAGACCTTGGAAGGCGATGCGCTCGGCGGCCATGTCGAGCCAGTTGTGCAGGTGCTTGTTACCGGGTGTCAGCTCCTTCACCTTGGCGTCGGTCTTGCGGATATCCTCCGGATCACCCGAAAGGGCGGCCCAGCGGAACGGGCCGATGCCGCGGCAGAACAGCGGGCGGATATAGGCCGGGACGAAGCCCGGGAAGGCGAAGGCGTTTTCAAGGCCTTCGTCCTTGGCGACCTGGCGGATGTTGTTGCCATAGTCGAAGGTCGGGATGCCCATGTCCTGGAAGGCGATCATCGCCTCGACATGGTCGCGCATCGAGGCGCGGGCCGCCTTTTCGACCGCCTTGGGATCGCTCTCGCGCTTTTCCTTCCACTTCGCCATCGTCCAGCCCTTGGGCAGATAGCCGTTGATCGGGTCATGTGCCGAGGTCTGGTCGGTGACCATGTCGGGGCGGATGCCGCGGCGGACCATTTCCGGCAGGATCTCGGCGGTATTCCCCAGCAGGCCGACGGACTTCGCTTCACCGGCGGCCGTCCAGCGCTCGATCATGTCCATCGCTTCATCAAGGGTTTCCGCTTTGGCGTCGACATAACGGGTGCGCAGGCGGAAATCGATCGAGTCCGGGTTGCATTCGATGGCGAGGCAGCAGGCGCCCGCCATGACGGCCGCCAGCGGCTGGGCGCCACCCATGCCACCGAGACCGCCGGTCAGGACCCACTTGCCCTTGAGGTCGCCGTTGTAGTGCTGGCGGCCGGCCTCGACGAAGGTTTCGTAGGTGCCTTGGACGATGCCTTGGCTGCCGATGTAGATCCACGAGCCGGCGGTCATCTGGCCGTACATGGCCAGACCCTTCTTATCCAGCTCGTTGAAATGATCCCAGGTCGCCCAGTGCGGCACAAGGTTGGAATTGGCGATCAGGACGCGCGGCGCATCCTTGTGGGTGCGGAAGACGCCGACCGGCTTGCCCGACTGCACCATCAGCGTCTCGTCTTCGTTGAGATCGCGCAGCGTCTCGACGATCTTGTCGAAATCGGCCCAGGTGCGGGCGGCGCGGCCGATGCCGCCATAGACGACCAGTTCATGCGGGTTCTCGGCCACTTCCGGGTCGAGATTGTTCATCAGCATGCGAAGCGGCGCTTCGGTCATCCAGGATTTCGCCGTCAGCTCCGTGCCGCGGGCAGCGCGGACGTCGCGGATGTTGTGACGAGGATTGGTCATTTGGTTCCCCTGTTTTGCTTTGCCTGGGTTTGTTGTGCGAGTGTCAGCGCGGATGTTTCGATGCGCGTGAGAATGTCTTTGAGATGAATGCGAAGCGCGGCCGCCTTGGCTTGGTCATAGGCGAAGGGCGGTGTCTCGGTGGTCAGATGCGTCGATTGCGCCAGTTCCATCTGGATGGCATGAACGCCGGTTTCGGGCTTGCCATAGTGACGCGTCGTCCAGCCACCCTTGAAGCGGCCGTTCAGAACGCTGGTATGGCCGTCGAGATCGAGGACACTATCGACGATCGCCGCTTCGATTGTTGGATCGCACGTCTTGCCCATATCCGTGCCAATGTTGAAATCCGGCAGGATGCCCTCGAACAGGAACGGAATGTCCGAGCGGATCGAATGGCAATCATAGACGACGGCGACGCCATGGATCGCCTTCACCCGCTCCACTTCCGCCCCCAGCGCCGCATGATAGGGCGCGTGGAAATCGGCGAGACGCGCGGCGATATCAGCCTCCGTCGGCTCTTCGCCATCCTTCCAGATCGGAACGCCGTCGAAATCCGTTGATGGAACGAGCCCGGTCGTGTTCTGGCCGGGATAGAGGCTGACGCCTTCCGGATCGCGATTGGCGTCGATGACGTAGCGATGGAACGTCGCGCGCACCGTCGTAACGTCCGCCAACAGCCCGTCATAGAGGGTGTGGATATGCCAGTCGGTGTCGGCGAGGATGCGGCCGTTATCGTTCAGTCGTTCCCAGATAGCCGGCGGCACGTCGGTGCCGGTATGCGGAAAGCCGAGGATGACGGGGGACGTGCCCTGTTTCGTTTCGAAGGCGGTCATGGTTTCTCCTCTGTCCGTAACGCGGCAAGCATGCCCCTCATCCGCCCTTCGGGCACCTTCTCCCCGTGAACGGGGAGAAGGACCGTGCGGCGAATTCGGTCGTCCCCTCTCCCCGCGTGCGGGGAGAGGGCTAGGGTGAGGGGCAATCTTTCGGCATTCACGGATGTCGTGGCGACGTTCATCATGCTCAAACCTCCAGAACCGGCAGGATGCCCGCCGATACGGCGGCATTGAGCCCGCCCGCGCCGATGAGGTCGCTGGCAGCCTTGAGGTCGGTTGCCATGTAGCGGTCGATTTCAAGCGTCGGCACGACCTTACGGACGGCGGCGATGGCGTTCGCCAGTTCCGGGCTGGTGATGAGCGGCGCGCGGAACTCGATGCCCTGTGCTGCGGTCAGCGCCTCGATGCCGACGATCGAGAAGAGGTTGTCGGTCATCTGCAGCAGGCGGCGAGCACCGTGGCAAGCCATGGAGACATGGTCTTCCTGGTTGGCCGAGGTGGGGGTGGAATCGACGGAGGCCGGGTGCGACATCTGCTTGTTTTCCGACATCAGTGCCGCCGAGGTGACCTCGGCGATCATCAGGCCCGAGTTGAGGCCGGGCGTCTTGGCGAGGAAGGCCGGAAGGCCGTAGGAGAGGGCCGGATCGACCAGAAGCGCGATGCGGCGCTGGGAGATGGCGCCGATCTCGCAGATGGCGAGCGCGATCTGGTCGGCCGCAAAGGCGACCGGCTCGGCGTGGAAATTGCCGCCGGAGACGACGGAATTGTCCGAGAGGACCAGTGGATTGTCTGTGACCGCATTGGCCTCGATCTCGAGCGTGCGGGCAACCGAGCGCAGCAGATCGAGGCAGGCGCCATCGACCTGCGGCTGGCAGCGGATGCAATAGGGGTCCTGGACCCGCTCATCACCCTCGATATGGCTTTCGCGGATGACCGAGCCCTTGAGCAGGCCACGCAGGGCAGTCGCAGCGTCGATCTGGCCCTTGTGGCCGCGCAGCGTGTGGATATCCGGATGGAACGGCGCAGACGAACCCATGGCGGCATCGGTCGAGAGCGCGCCGGTGATCAGCGCCGATTGGGCAGCGCGGTGGGCGCGGAAGAGGCCGGCAAGGGCAAGCGCGGTCGAGACCTGCGTGCCGTTGATCAGCGCCAGGCCTTCCTTGGCGGCGAGCACGACCGGGGTGAGGCCGGCGCGCTCCAGCGCCGTCTTGCTATCAAGCTGTTCGCCGCCGAAGAAAGCTTCGCCTTCGCCCATCATCACCGCCGCCATATGGGCGAGCGGCGCGAGATCTCCGGAAGCGCCGACCGAGCCCTTTTCCGGAATGACAGGGATGACGCCCTTGTCGAGCATGCCCTCGATCAACCGGGTGAGTTCAAGCCGGGTGCCGGACGCGCCGCGCCCGAGCGAAATCAGCTTCAGCGCCATGATCAGGCGGACGATGTTCTCGGCGAGTGGCTGGCCGACGCCGCAGCAATGCGACAGGATCAGGTTGCGCTGGAGGGTGGCGACATCGGCTGCGTCGATCTTGATAGAGGCCAGTTTGCCGAAGCCGGTGTTGATGCCATAGACCGGCGCGTTGCCGGCGGCGATTTCGGCGATGCGGGCGGCGGCCTTTTCGATGCCGGCGTCGAAGGAGGAATCGAGACGGGCGGGCTCGCCGGTCCAGTAGATGGTTTCGAGCGTCGATAGGGGCACGGAGCCCGGCTGGAGAACAAGGGTCATGGCAACTCCTCAATTGCGATGCGCGGAGCGGTGCTCACGCGGCTTGAAAATATCAGTGTCCGTTGCGGATGCGGGCATGGAGCGGGTTGAAGCCCATGCGGTAGACAAGTTCGGCGGGTCGATCGATGTCCCAGATGGCGAAATCGGCCCATTTTCCGGGTTCCAGCGTCCCCACTTCATCGACGAGACCCAAAGCGCGCGCTGCCTCCCGCGTCACGCCAGCAATGCATTCGGTCACCGTCATGCCGAACAGGGTCGCCGCCATGTTCATGGTCAGCAGCAGCGATGTCAGCGGCGATGTGCCGGGGTTGCTGTCGGTCGCGACCGCCATGGCAACGCCGGCCTTGCGGAAGAGATCAACCGGCGGCTTCTTCGTCTCGCGGATGAAATAGAAGGCGCCGGGCAGAATGACAGCGACCGTGCCACTCTTTGCCATCGCCGCTGCGCCGGCCTCATCGGCATATTCGAGATGGTCGGCCGACAGTGCGCCATACTCGGCGGCAAGGGCCGCGCCGTGCAGGTTGGACAACTGGTCGGCATGCAGCTTGACCGGCAGGCCATAGGCCTTGGCCGCATCGAACACCAGCCGCATCTCATCGGTCGAAAAGGCGATGCCTTCGCAGAAACCATCGACCGCGTCGGCCAGGCCCTGTTCGGCGATCGCAGGCAGTATTTCGTCCACGATCTTGGCCACATAGCCGGCCTGATTGCCTTTGAATTCCGGCGGCAAGGCATGGGCGCCGAGGAAGGTGGTGCGGATGGCGACGTCGCGCTCTTCGCCCAGGCGGCGCGCGGCGCGCAGGGTCTTGGCTTCGTTTTCGAGATCGAGGCCGTAGCCGGATTTGATTTCGACAGTGGTCACGCCTTCGGCCATCAGGGCGTCGAGACGCGGCAATGACTGGCGCACCAGATCGTCTTCGCTGGCCTCGCGCAGCGCCCGGACGGAGGAAACGATGCCGCCACCGGCGCGTGCGACTTCCTCATAGGTCGCGCCCGCAAGCCGCATTTCGAATTCGTTGGCGCGGTCGCCGGCATGAACCAGATGCGTATGGCAATCGATCAGGCCAGGGGTGATCCAGCGGCCTTCGCAGTCAATGACCTCGGCTGCGTCGTCGATGGAGAAGGGCAGGCCGGCCTCACTGCCGGCATAGAGAATGCGTCCATCCTGCACGGCTATGACGCCGTTTTCGACAAGGCCAAGGTCCGGCAAGGCCGGGTCGAGCGTCGCAAGCCGGGCGTTTCGCCAGAGGCGATCGCAGACGGTTGGCCGGTTGCTTTGCTGTGCCGATTTTATGGAAGACATCATTTTCCAGCCTTTCCTTTTCGTGTCATTATGTATAGACATAAAGAAAATGAGCGCAAGTGCTTTTTTATGGCGACAGTCAGGAAGGGATGAGGCCTTGACCAGCATTCATGTGAAAGCGGCTCTGTTGCCGGCGGGATGGCAGAAGGATGTGCGGCTTCTAATCGAGCACGGCCGGATTGCCTCGATCGAGGCCGGCGTTGCCCCGCAAGCGGGCGATGAGCGCCACGATATTGTCGTTCCGGGCATGCCGAACCTGCACAGCCACGCCTTCCAGCGCGGCATGGCCGGCCTTGCCGAAGCGCGGGGTCCGGGTACCGACAGTTTCTGGAGCTGGCGCAATGTGATGTATCGTTTCGCGCTGTCGATGACGCCGGATCATGTCGAGGCGGTCGCTGGCCAGCTCTATATGGAAATGCTGGAAGCCGGCTTTTCCCGCGTGGGTGAGTTCCATTATCTCCACCACGATATCGACGGCAGCCCTTACGCTGATATCGCCGAGATGGCGCAGCGCATCGCTGCTGCGGCTTCCGAGACGGGAATCGGCCTGACGCTGCTTCCGGTTTTATACGCTCATTCCACGTTCGGCGGTGCTGCACCGAACGAGGGCCAGCGCCGCTTCATCAACAGCACGGAAAGCTTCGGCCGTCTGCTGGAAGGATGCCGCACGGCAGTGAAGGGACTTGTAGATGGAAAGCTCGGCGTGGCGCCGCACAGCCTGCGGGCTGTGACGCCGGAAGAGCTTTCCGCCGTCATCGCCATGGCCAAGGACGGGCCGATCCACATCCACGTGGCCGAACAGGTCAAGGAAGTCGAGGATTGCATTGCCTGGTCTGGCGCGCGGCCCGTTCAATGGCTCTTGGACAATACGGAGCTCGACGGCCGCTGGTGCCTGATTCATGCGACGCACATGACCGATGACGAGACACGGCGCATGGCCGAGCGCAAGGCGATTGCGGGCCTCTGCCCGATCACCGAGGCCAATCTCGGTGACGGCACGTTCAACACGGTGGTCTTCGGCGAACATGGCGGCAAGTTCGGCATCGGCTCGGATTCCAACGTGCTGATTGGTCTGCCCGACGAATTGCGCCAGCTCGAATATTCGCAGCGCCTGGCGCATCGCTCCCGCAACGTGCTGGCCGCCCCCGGCCAGTCGACCGGCCGTGCGCTGTTCGACGGTGCGCTCGATGGCGGCGGCATCGCGCTATCGACGAAAACCGGGCTTGCCGCCGGCAACCCGGCGGATTTCGTCAGCCTGGCTGTGCCCGATATCGGTGGCCAGACCGACGATGTGATCCTCGATTCCTGGCTCTTTGCCAATGGAACGAAGCCGGATTGCGTCTGGGTTGCCGGGCGTAAGCAGGTCGAGCAGGGACGACACGTCAAGCGGGATGCGATCGCCGCACGCTTCCGCACAACGATGCACGAACTGATGGGCTGATTTTCGGGGCAGGCAGCGGCCGCGGAATTCTGCTAGAGCGTCCTGGAATCGTTGAAAGTGAGAGAATGACGAAAGTGCCGGATGCAGAGGTGGACGCTGATATCGAACCTGTCGGAACGCCGGGCGACCTGTCGCTGCATCAGCGCATCCTCGGCGACATCGAGGCGCGCATTCTCTCCGGCGAGTGGCCGCCGGGATTCCGTATTCCTTTCGAAGTCGATCTCGCCGAGCAGTACAAATGCTCGCGGATGACCGTCAACAAGGCGTTGACCCAGCTGGCAAAGACCGGCTTGATCGAGCGGCGCCGGAAATCCGGCAGCTACGTTACGCAGCCGCGCGCGCAGTCTGCCGTCCTGGAAATCCGGGATATCAAGCTGGAAGTCCAGTCGCTCGGACTTGCCTATGACTACCGGCTGGCAGCCAAGAGCCGCCGGCGCAGCACGGCGGATGACCGGTTGCGGCTGGATCTCGACGGGGCGACGCCAATCCTGGACGTCAACTGCATTCATCTGGCGGGACATCGACCCTTCTGCGCCGAGCAGCGTCTCATCAACCTCGCAGCTGTGCCGGATGCAGCGACCGAAAGTTTCGAGGAAGAAGCGCCGGGACCCTGGCTGTTGAACAGGGTGCCGTGGAGTGCGGCCGAACATACGATCCGGGCTGTCGCTGCGGATGAGGCCATTGCCTGGGCTCTGGGGATTGCGGTGGGAACGGCCTGCCTGACCGTCGAGCGGCGCACCTGGAGCAACGGCGCCTATATCACCCATGTGCGGCTGATCTATCCGGGCGAACGGCACGCGCTGGTCGCTAATTTCACGCCGTCGCAGCCAAAATAGAAACGGGCGAAGGCTGTAGTGCCATCGCCCGCGCGTTTATTTCTTCGGCTTGGCGCCGGAGAGCTTGGGAACTTCCTTCTGGGTCGTCGCGGCGAAAGGCGAGGCTGCCTTGGCTGCAACCTTGTCCTTCTTCGGCTTCCTGGTTTCCTTGTTGCTTTTCACTTGACCTTTGGCCATGGCGCTATCCTCCTGATCTGAATTCGCGAACGGAATGAGTGGTTCACCGGCCGCATCCCGTTCAGCGCTACGCAAACATGGACGATGCCTCGCGCCGAGACAATCGGAAAATTGAGGACGTATCCCGCTTTACGTGACAATTCCGCTAGTTGGCGGTCTTCGCATCGACGCCGCATTCGAGGCTCATCTCGATGAGTTCGTCCCAGAGGCTTTCGGCAAAGCCGCGCAGGACCATGAGCTCGAAGCTGTCCGGCCCGGTACGGGTGATCAGCGCCGAGATATGGCCGATCAGGGTCATGGCCGAACGACCGACCGGATATTGCGAAAGCGCGAGATCGACAGCCGTGCCCTTGGCCAGGACGGTTTCGACAGCGCTGCCGGCGATGCCGATCCGGACGCGGCCATGGCTCTGGTCGGCGATGGAGCCTGCGCCATTGAGCTGTGCCGCCATTGCGAAAATCTCGGCCGAGGAAAACGCAGCATCGCCGACGAGGAACCATTGGCCCGGACCATAGGGGCGTATGGCTTGAACCCCGCCGTCACCGAGTTGGGCGAGCGCCTGTTCGACATCCGCACGTCCCGCCGATGCCAGAACCTGCAGCACATGACCTTCCGGCAAGGCCGTCAGCGTGATGCGGCCCGAGGTTGATCGGGCGCCGAACGCGCCGGACTTTGCGGTCGCAAGGACGGGGCGGTGGAGGAGGGCGAAATCAACCATGGAGCTTACCGTTTTCCGGATCGAAGAAGACCGGGCTGCACAGCTCGGCTTCGGTATATTCGTTTTTCAGGTCGTTCCACACGGTCACGCGTTCACCGTGACGTTGCGGACCGCGCTTGACCAGCGCCAGACCGATGGTCGAGCCCAGATTCGGCGAATAGCAGCTGGAGGAGACATAACCCTGGTCGTTTGCCAGCGACGGTGTCGCCCCCTTGGCGAGGATATGCGATCCGGTCTTGAAGGTCGTCGCCGGATCGATCGGCTTAACGCCGACGAGAGACAGGCGGTCGGCGGCAACCATGCCTTCGCGCGACAGCATCGCCTTGCCGATGAAGTCCGGCTTCGTTGCCGAAACCATTTTGGCAAAACCGAGATCGGTGGGGATGACCGTGCCGTTGATCTCGGAGTGGGTGACGTGGCCCTTTTCGATGCGCATGACGCCGAGCGCTTCGACGCCATAGGGGCAGATGCCGTGCGGGCTGCCCGCCTCCATGATGGCGTCTGCCACTGCCTCGCCATAGCCGGCGGGGACAGCCAGTTCATAGGCCAGTTCACCGGAGAAGGAGATGCGGAACAGGCGGCCGGTCAGCCGACCCCCGAACAGCGAGACTTCCTTGGCGCCTAAGAACGGAAAGGCGGCGTCGGAAATGTCCTCGTCCACCAGCGCCTGCAGGATCGTGCAGGATTTCGGGCCGGCCACGGCGATCTGTGCCCACTGGTCGGTCGAGGAGGCAAACTGCACATCGAGATCAGGCCAGAGGGCCTGCGCGCAGAATTCCAGATGGTTCATGACGCCGGCGGCATAGGCCGTGGTGGTGGTCATGAAGAAATGGTTTTCGCCGAGGCGGCTGGTCGTGCCGTCATCGTAGATCATGCCGTCCTCGCGCAGCATCAGTCCATAACGCGCCTTGCAGACCGGCAGCTTGAGGAAGGCGTTGCAATAGATGCGGTTGAGGAATTCGGCGGCGTCCCTGCCGTAGATTTCGATCTTGCCGAGCGTCGACACATCGCAGATGCCGGCATTCTTGCGAACATTGAGCACTTCGCGATCGACGCTTTCGCGCCATGTCGTCTCGCCGGATTTCGGAAACCAGGAGGAGCGATACCAGAGGCCGGTTTCGACAAAAACGGCGCCGTTCTTCTTCGCCCATTCGTGCAGCGGCGACTTGCGCACCGGCTGGAAATGTTTGGCCTTCGAGGCGCCGGTCAGGGCACCGAAGGACAGCGGCGTGTAAAACGGCCGGAAGGTGGTGGTGCCGACGTCGGCCGGCGAGACCTTCCGCGCTTCCGCCAGAATGCCAATGGCATTGATGTTCGAAAGCTTGCCCTGGTCGGTCGCCATGCCGTTGGTCGTGTAGCGCTTGGCAAGTTCGACATGGCCATAGCCTTCGCTGACCGCCAGACCGAGATCCTTCAGATGCACGTCGTTTTGATAGTCAACGAATGCCTTGCCCTTTGAGCCTTGTACCCGCCAGAGCGGCTTGGAGACGATGGTCTTGTCGGCGGTTGCGGCGAATGCCGCGGATGCATTCGAAAAGCCGAGAGATTGTAGAGCGGAAGCGGCCTTTGCCGCGCCATCGCCGAGGCAGGCTTCGACGCTACCGAGCCCGGCAGCCGAGCCGGCAAGCGTCAGGCCATCCTGCTTCTCCGGGGCAAGGAAGGCGGCTTTCGCATCCGACCAGACCGGCTTTGCGCCGCGATGGCAGGCAAGGTGGATGATCGGGCTCCAGCCGCCGGACATGCCGAGCGCATCGGCCGGAATGGTTTCCGCTCGTCCGTTACTCATAACCGAAACACTCTTCACGGCCTTGCCGCCCTTGACGTCGAGGACGACGGCATTGGTGAGGACCCGGGCGCTGCCGGTCCATTTCGGTGGCGCATCCGGGCGGCTGTCGACGATGGCGGCGACATGCAGGCCGGCGGCTTCCAGATCGCGGGCGGTCGCATAGCCGGAGGCATCATTGGTGAAGATGACGGTGCTGTGACCCGGCGCGACAGCGTGGCGATTGAGATAGGAGCGCATGGCGCCCGCCATCATCACGCCGGGAACGTCATTGCCGCCGAACACCAGCGGCCGTTCTTCCGCACCCGAGGCGAGGATCGCGTGTTTGGCGGCAATGCGCCACAGGCGCTCGACCGGGCGGTTGGGGTCAACGGTTGCGGTATTCTTTTGCACGCTCTCAACCGCGCCGAAGACATTGCCGTCATACCAGCCGAAAACCGTGGTGCGTGAGAAGATGCGGACATTTGGGAGGCTTGCCAGTTCGGCGACCGTATGGGCGAGCTGCTCGGTGGCGCCTTGTTCCATCTCCGACAGCAGCGATCCGCCAAGTGCAAAACCTTCATCGATGAGGATGACACGCGCACCGGCACGGCCGGCCGTCAACGCTGCCGCGAGTCCGGCAGGACCGGCGCCGATGACGAGCAGGTCGCAATGCGCCCAGCACTTCTCGTAACTATCCGGATCAGCCTCGTAGGTGGCCTTGCCGAGGCCCGCCGCCTTGCGGATGATCGGCTCATAGATCTTTTCCCAGAAGGCGGCCGGCCACATGAAGGTCTTGTAGTAAAAGCCGGCGGAGAGGAAGGGCGAGAGCAGGCTGTTCACCGCGCCGAGGTCGAAATCGACCGAGGGCCAGCGGTTCTGGCTCTTGGCCGTCAGGCCATTGTAAAGCTCGACCAGCGTCGCCCGCGTATTGGCTTCCGTGCGCCCGCCTTCGCCGATCGTCATCAGCGCGTTTGGCTCCGCCGCACCGGCAGTCAGGATGCCGCGCGGGCGGTGATATTTAAAGCTGCGGCCGACGAGCTGGCGGCCATTGGCAAGCAGCGCCGATGCCAGCGTGTCACCGGCAAATCCCTGCATCGGCTTGCCGTCGAAGGTGAAGTCGAGCGGCTTGGCACGATCGATGCCGCCGCCCTTGGAGAGACGATAGGACGTCATGCGGTCTCTCCCTGCGCGCTCGCATCCGTGACGGCATAGATCGTGTGGGTCATGGTATCGCGCTCAACCACCAGCCAGCGGCGGCAACCGGATGTGTGATGCCAATGCTCCTTGTGGCGGCCGCGCGGATTGTCGCGCAGGTAGACATAGGCGTACCAGGCATCCTCACCGGCGTCGGGCGCCGGACGTTCGATGCCCGCGTCGCCGCGGATGGTGAATTCTTCCTTGGGGCGCGGCCCGCAATGGGGGCAGGCGATCAGGCTGGCCATGTCTTCCAGGTCCTCAATGCAGGTTCGGTTGGGCGCCGACGCCCTTTTCGTCGATCATCTTGCCGCGGGCGAAGCGGTCGAGCCGGAAGGCCCGGCCCGTCTCGTGCGGTTGGTTTTTGGCGATCAGATGGGCGTAGCAGAAGCCGGAGGCCGGCGTGGCCTTGAAGCCGCCGTAACACCAGCCGGCATTCAGATAGAGATTGTCGATATGGGTGCGGTCGATGATCGGCGAGCCATCCATGCTCATATCCATGACGCCACCCCAGGAGCGCAGCACCCGCACGCGCGACAGAGCCGGGATCATTGCAACGCCGGCTTCGGCCACATGTTCGACCGTCGCGAGATTGCCGCGCTGGGCATAGGAATTGTAGCCGTCGATATCGCCGCCGAAAACGAGGCCCCCCTTGTCGGATTGCGAGACATAGAAATGTCCGGCGCCGAAAGTGACGACATTGTCGATGAAGGGCTTCAGGCCTTCCGACACGAAAGCCTGCAGCACATGGCTTTCGATCGGCAGTTTCAGGTCGACCATGTCGGCGACCGTGGTGGAATTTCCGGCCGCCGCCAGCGCCAGCTTGCCGCAACCGATGAAGCCCTGGCTGGTTTCGACGCCGACCACCCGGCCATTCTCGCGGCGGATGCCCTTCACCTCGCAATTCTGGATGATATCGACGCCCCGGCTGTCGGCGCCGCGCGCATAGCCCCAGGCGACAGCATCATGGCGCACGGTGCCGCCACGCTTCTGCATCAGCGCACCCTGAATCGGGAAGCGGGCATTGTCGAAATCGAGGAAGGGCAACATTTGGCGCACGCCGTTACGATCGAGCAGTTCCGAATCGACACCATGCAGGCGCATGGCATTGCCGCGCCGCGTATAGGCGTCGCGCTGGGCATCGGAGTGATAGAGATTGAGCACGCCGCGCTGGGAGACCATGGCGTTGAAATTGAAGTCTTGCTCCAGCCCTTCCCAGAGCCTCATCGACAGCTCATAGAAGGGATTGTTGCCCTCGAGCAGATAGTTCGAGCGGATGATCGTCGTGTTGCGGCCGACATTACCGGAGCCGATATAACCCTTTTCTAGCACCGCGACATTGATGACGCCGAATTCCTTGGCGAGATAATAGGCCGTGGCAAGCCCGTGCCCGCCGCCCCCGACGATGATGACGTCGTAATGGTTTTTCGGAACGGGGCTTCGCCAGGCCGGCTTCCAGCCCTTGTTGCCCTTCAGGGCATTCAGAAAAACGGAAAAGGCGGAGTAGCGCATGGCGATTTGATCCTATGAGTGCCGCTGATCATGACAGGATTGTTTTTCGCGACTTGCAGAAAAGAGACAAGTTCGCGCATAATCAGGACATGGTAAGTGACGAGCAGAAAAACCTCCAGAAGATCGGATTCATCCTGATTCCGGGCTTCGCGCTGATGTCCTATGCGTCCGCTGTGGAGCCCCTGCGCGCCGCCAATCTTTTGGCCGGCCGCGAAATCTACAGCCTGTCATCTCATGTCGCGGAAGGCGATGCCGCGCTGACGTCGTCGGGCATACCGGTTCCCTCGACGGTCTTGCCCGGTCGTGCCTCCGGTCTCCACACGGTCTTCGTCTGTGCAGGTGGCACGCCCGTCGACTGGACTGTCCCGCCGGTGCTGGCCTGCCTGCGCCAGTTGGCCCGCGAAGGCGTGCGCATCGGCGGCATTTCCGGCGGTCCTTATCTGATGGCGGCGGCGGGGTTGCTGGAGGATCGTGATTTCACCATTCACTGGGAGCATGCGCCGGCGCTGATGGAAGCCTTTCCCTCGCTTGCGCCTCGGCAGGCGCGCTATGTGCTCGACGGCAACCGTATCACGTGTGGCGGCGGCGTCGCACCGCTCGACATGATGCATGCGCTGATCGCCGAGCGCATGGGTTCGGACTTCGCCCGGCGGGTCAGCGACTGGTATCTGCACACCCATGTGGAGGGATCGAGCGCGCCGCAACGGGCCTCACTCGCCGAACGTTATGGCGTCAATCATCCCGGCTTGTTGGCCGTTCTGGAAAAGATGGAGGCAACGATCGAGGCGCCGCTCGACCGCCAGGCCATGGCCGCGCTTGCCGGCCTGTCGCCACGTCATCTCGACCGTCTGTTCTCCACGCAGATGGGCTCATCCTTCCTCAACGAGTATCGAAAGCTGCGGCTCGATCATGCCCGTCGACTGCTGCAGCAGAGCCCTTTGTCGATCTCCGAAATCGCCTTCGCCACAGGCTTTTCCAGCGCAGGTCATTTTTCCCGCAGCTATCGCGCCGCTTTCGGCGCCGCACCGCGTTCGCAGCGGCAAATGACAATTCACGAACCGCTTGAATAATATTCTTCCCGGTTGAGAAAATTTCACTCTCAGGATAGTCTATTCACGGATAGACAGGAGACGGCGCCGGATGGCAAAGAAGCAGCCAATCATCGATATCGGCCGGGTAACGGTTGACGAACACCCGGCGCTGAAGGCCGCCTTCCTGCAGGACCCGCATGCGCTGCGCGAACCGAAGGAAAACAATCTCGAGATTGCCATCGGCCATGAAGTAAGGGCTTTCCGAAAGAAACTCGGCATTACCGTGACCGACCTTGCGACCGCCACCGGCATTTCGCTTGGTATGCTGTCGAAAATCGAGAACGGCAATATCTCGCCGTCACTGACGACGCTGCAATCCCTGTCGCGCGCGCTTGGCGTTCCCGTCACAGCATTCTTCCGGCGCTATGAAGAGCCGCGCAACGCGGTTTTTGTCAAGGCGGGCGAGGGGGTGGAACTGGAGAGGCGCGGCACGCGCGCCGGGCATCAATATAATCTGCTTGGCCATATCGACAACAACACCGCCGGCGTGGTCGTCGAGCCATACCTCATCACGCTGACCGCCGATTCCGATACATTCCCGGCCTTCCAGCACGAAGGCATGGAGTTTCTCTACATGCTCGAAGGCGAAGTGGTTTACCGCCACGGCGACCGGCTTTTCACCATGCAGCCGGGCGACAGTCTGTTCTTCGACGCCGACGCCCGCCATGGGCCGGAAGAACTGATCAAACTGCCGATCCGCTATCTGTCGATCATTTCCTATCCGCAGACGCGGGGTGGAATCTAACAATTCGCAGAGCGCATCAAAGAAGTAACGTTGTTATGCCGAATTGAAGGCCAGCTGCCGCCAGCCTTTTATCCAGCGTGCAAAGCGTGGCTTTGTTCTCCAATGACAAGGCCATGTGAAGAGCGTCGCCGGCTCGCAAACCCGAAGCGTAGTCGTTGGCAAGCTTCGCAGCCTGATTAAAGTGATGTGTCGAGACGGCCAGCTTGGCAATTCGGAGAGAAGTCGCTCGAATGCCGCCAAAGACTTGTCTCGTTGGGCGATATGAATTTGTCCGGTGCGCATCTTTATTGAGAGGGGTGCGGAGAACTCGGTGATCGTCCAATCGCTCACCGCCAATCTTTCGCCACTCCTCTCGCTCAGCCATCGCTTCATTTCCAAAGACTTCGCTTCGGCGGTGAGCGCTGCAACCAAGATGGATGTGTCGATGTAGAACATAATAATGCGGTAGCGATCTCAATAACGTTCGTTGTCGCGCATTTCGCGAATGAATTCGCCGGCGCTTTGCTCCTGATATGGCATGTCTTCTGTCACAGATATCAACCAATCCAGATCGATCGGCTTGAGGGGAGCTTCGATAGCTGTAAGTTGAGCGACCGGTTTTCCAAGCCGGAGAATCTGGACAGTTTCCCCAGCCTCAACTTCAGTGACCAATTCGCTCAAATGTGTTTTGACATCCGCCAGATTGAGCTTTTTCATTGAGATCTCCTGACCAATCAGCTGGTTATATAGCATTTCAGGCTTCCGGTCACAACGAATGAGCCAAGATTAAGCTGCCACAAAAATCTTGCTTTAAAAGAAAATAACTTTCTTCTCAGTTGAAAATCGAAATCACGGGTGCTATCCATCTTTTCATCAACGAAAACGAAGGATTGTCTCCATGTGCGGAATTGTCGGATTGTTTTTGAAGGACAAGAGTCTGGAGCCGAAACTGGGCGCCATGCTGTCCGATATGCTGGTCACCATGACCGACCGCGGGCCGGATAGCGCGGGCATTGCGATCTACGGCGCGCCGTCCGATGGGCGGGCGAAAATCACGGTTCAATCGGCAGCGCCGGCGACTGATTTTGCCGGCTTGGCAAAGCTGCTGAAGCCGGCCGATGCCAGCGTTTCCGTCGCATTGAAGAACACGCATGCGGTCATCGAGGCCGCTGCCGATCAGGCTGCCGCCGTGCGCGAGTTGCTGGCGAAGGAGCGCCCCGAAATCCGTGTCATGGGCTCGGGCGACAGCGTCGAAATCTACAAGGAAGTCGGGCTCCCAAAGGATGTGGTTTCCCGCTTTGGTATTCGCGACATGGCCGGCACGCACGGCATTGGCCATACCCGCATGGCGACAGAGTCGGCAGTGACCACGCTCGGCGCCCACCCGTTCTCGACCGGTGCCGATCAGTGCCTCGTGCACAATGGCTCGCTCTCCAATCACAACAACCTGCGCCGCGAACTGGTGCGCGAAGGCATGACTTTCGAGACGCAGAACGATACGGAAGTCGCCGCCGCCTATCTCACGGCCGAAATGGCCAAGGGCAAGGATCTGGGCCAGGCGCTCACCAGCGCGCTCGATGATCTCGATGGTTTCTTCACCTTCGTCGTCGGCACCAAGTCCGGCTTCGGCGTCGTCCGCGACCCCATCGCCTGCAAGCCGGCCGTCATGGCCGAGACCGACCAGTACATCGCCTTTGGTTCGGAATACCGCGCGCTCGTCAATCTGCCGGGTATCGAGGATGCCCGCGTCTGGGAGCCGGAGCCCGCCACCGTCTATTTCTGGGATCATGAGAAGGCGGCCTGAACGTGAATGTCAGCGTAAAACGAGAAAGTCTGGAAGCGATGCGTACCTTCGATCTTGCCACCACGCCGCTGCGCGAACTGAACGGCGCCCTGCATGCCATTGCCCCTGGAACCAACGATACGAATTTCGAGGTCGTCAATCCGCGCGGCAGCCACGCCGTTGCCGTCGGCATCGACCAGCCGGTCACCGTCGAGGTGCGGGGCAGCGTCGGCTATTACTGCGCCGGCATGAATGACGGCGGCGCCGTTACCGTTCACGGGTCCGCGGGGCCGGGCGTCGCTGAAAACATGATGTCCGGCACCGTCGTCATCGAAGGCGACGCCTCGCAATATGCCGGCGCCACCGGTCGCGGTGGTCTTCTGGTCATCAAGGGCAATGCCGCCTCGCGTTGCGGCATCTCGATGAAGGGCATCGATATCGTCGTTCACGGCAATATCGGCCACATGTCTGCCTTCATGGGGCAGTCCGGCCATCTCGTCGTGCTCGGCAATGCCGGCGATGCGCTGGGGGATTCGTTGTACGAGGCCAAGCTCTTTGTGCGCGGCGAGGTCAAGAGCCTGGGTGCCGATTGCGTCGAGAAGGAAATGAAGCCGAAGCATATCAAGGTGCTGGCCGAGCTTCTGGAAAAGGCCGGCGTGACCGGTGTCGCTCCGGAAGAGTTCAAGCGCTACGGCTCTTCCCGCAAACTCTACAATTTCAACATCGATAACGCTGACGCGTACTAAGGCAGGGATCATTTCATGAGCTATCACAACCCCTATACCCCGCCGCGCAAGTCAGCCACATTCGACGATTATACGCTTGCCGAAATCCGACGTGCTGCGGCAACCGGCATTTACGACATTCGCGGTGCCGGCACCAAGCGCAAGGTTCCGCATTTCGACGACCTGCTGTTCCTGGGTGCGTCGATCTCCCGGTATCCGCTCGAAGGCTATCGCGAGAAATGCGACACGTCCGTCGTTCTCGGCTCACGCTTCGCCAAGAAGCCGATCACGCTGAAGACGCCGATCACCATTGCCGGCATGAGCTTCGGCGCGCTGTCGGGCAATGCCAAGGAAGCGCTCGGGCGTGGTGCGACGATCGCCGGCACTTCGACCACCACCGGCGACGGCGGCATGACGGACGAGGAGCGCGGGCATTCGCAGACGCTCGTCTATCAGTATCTGCCGTCGCGCTATGGCATGAACCCGCGCGACCTGCGCCGCGCCGATGCGATCGAGGTCGTGGTCGGCCAGGGAGCCAAGCCCGGCGGCGGCGGCATGCTGCTCGGCCAGAAGATTTCCGATCGCGTCGCCAACATGCGCAACCTGCCAAAGGGCATCGACCAGCGCTCGGCCTGCCGCCATCCCGACTGGACCGGTCCGGACGATCTCGAGATCAAGATCATGGAACTGCGCGAAATCACCGATTGGGAAAAGCCGATCTATGTGAAGGTCGGTGGCGCGCGTCCCTATTACGATACCGCTCTGGCGGTAAAAGCCGGCGCCGACGTCGTCGTGCTCGACGGCATGCAGGGTGGCACGGCGGCAACGCAGGACGTCTTCATCGAGAATGTCGGCATGCCGACGCTCGCCTGCATTCGCCCGGCCGTCCAGGCGTTGCAGGATCTCGGCATGCACCGCAAGGTGCAACTGATCATCTCGGGCGGCGTCCGCTCGGGAGCCGACGTTGCCAAGGCGCTGGCGCTCGGCGCTGACGCGGTCGCGATTGGCACGGCCGCTCTCGTTGCCATCGGTGACAACGACCCGCACTGGGAAGAGGAATACCAGAAGCTGGGCACCACCGCTGGCGCATACGACGACTGGCATGAAGGCAAGGATCCGGCCGGCATCACCACGCAGGATCCGGAGCTTGCCAAGCGTCTCGATCCGGTCACAGCCGGCCGCCGCCTCGCCAACTACCTCAAGGTGATGACGCTGGAAGCGCAGACCATCGCGCGCGCCTGCGGCAAGAACCACCTCCACAACCTGGAGCCGGAGGATCTCGTCGCCCTGACGATCGAGGCCTCCGCCATGGCGCAGGTGCCGCTCGCCGGCACCAGCTGGATCCCGGGCAAGGGAGGTTTCTGACAATCGATAAAAATCGGCCGTCGTTGATCTCCCAAGACAGCGGCGGTCATTCCCATGAAAAAGTGTCTGAATAATCCAAAGGGGAACACAGTGACACTCGATCTTTTGACATTCGCGAAGGAACGCGACATCAAATATTTCATGATCAGCTATACCGACCTGTTCGGTGGCCAGCGGGCCAAGCTGGTCCCGGCACAAGCCATTGCAGACATGCAGGCTGATGGCGCCGGTTTCGCCGGTTTCGCCACCTGGCTCGATCTCACGCCCGCCCATCCCGATCTCTTCGCCATGCCCGATGCATCCTCGGTCATCCAGCTTCCCTGGAAAAAGGATGTCGCCTGGGTCGCCGCCGATTGCGTCATGGACGACAAGCCGGTCGACCAGGCACCGCGCGTGCTCTTGAAAAGGCTGATCGACGAAGCCGCCAAGGAAGGCCTGCGCGTCAAGACCGGCGTCGAGCCGGAATTCTTCCTGATCTCGCCGGATGGCTCGGTGATCTCGGACCAGTACGATACGGCGGAAAAGCCCTGCTACGATCAGCAGGCCGTCATGCGCCGCTACGATGTCATCGCCGAAATCTGCGACGCGATGCTGGAACTGGGCTGGAAGCCTTACCAGAACGACCATGAAGACGCGAACGGCCAGTTCGAGATGAACTGGGAATATGACGATGCGCTGCAGACGGCCGACAAACATTCCTTCTTCAAGTTCATGGTCAAGTCGATCGCCGAAAAGCACGGGCTCCGGGCGACGTTCATGCCGAAACCCTTCAAGGGGCTGACGGGCAATGGCTGCCACGCCCATATCTCTGTCTGGGATCTCGAAGGCAAGACCAACGCATTCGCCGACAAGGCCATGCCATTCGGCCTGTCCGCCAAGGGCCGTACATTCCTTGGCGGCATCATGAAGCATGCCTCGGCGCTTGCCGCCATCACCAATCCGACGGTCAATTCCTACAAGCGCATCAACGCGCCGCGCACCATCTCGGGCGCTACATGGGCTCCGAATTCGGTGACCTGGACCGGCAACAACCGCACCCACATGGTGCGCGTGCCCGGCCCCGGCCGTTTCGAGCTTCGCCTGCCCGATGGTGCGGTCAATCCGTACCTGTTGCAGGCGATCATCATTGCCGCCGGCCTTTCGGGATTGCGCACGAATGCCGATCCCGGCCCGCACCACGATATCGACATGTACAAGGACGGGCATACGGTGAAGGACGCACCGAAGCTTCCGCTGAACCTGTTGGACGCCTTGCGCGAATACGACAAGGACGAGGAACTGAAAGCCGCGCTCGGCCTCGAGTTCTCCGCATCCTACCTGAAGCTCAAGCATATCGAGTGGAACAATTACGCCTCCCAGTTCACCGAATGGGAACGTCAGACGACACTCGACATCTGAGCTTCGCCTGACGTTCGAAGAAGAGAAGAGACGACATGGCCTGTTCCTGCTATCCGATGTCGCGAAACGGATGGACGGGCGGGCCGGCGTCGCGATAGCTTCCGTTTCACGATGCCGGGCCGGGAGGGCCGGCGAAGACCTCGAGCCAAGAGACTGAGACCCATGAAAAGCTACGTCCTGACCGTATCCTGCAAGTCCACGCGCGGCATTGTCGCTGCGATCACGGGTTATCTTGCGGAAGAGGGTTGCTACATCTCCGACAGTTCGCAGTTCGATGATCTGGAAACAGGGCTGTTCTTCATGCGCCTGACCTTCATCAGCCAGGAAGGAGCGTCGCTGGAAAAACTTTCGGCGGGGTTCGAGGCGGTGAAGACGAAGTTCGGCATGGTGGCCGATATCCGCGACAGCGAGCACCGAATGAAGGTGCTCTTGATGGTGTCGCGGTTCGGCCACTGCCTGAACGACCTTCTCTATCGCTGGAAGATCGGCGCACTGCCGATCGATATCGTCGGCGTCATCTCCAACCATTTCGACTACCAGAAGGTGGTGGTCAACCACGACATCCCGTTCCACCACATTCCGGTGACGAAAGCGAACAAGGCGCAAGCCGAGGCGCGGATGATGGACGTGGTCGAGCAGACCGGCGCGGAACTGATCGTGCTGGCCCGCTACATGCAGATCCTGTCGGACGCGATCTGCCAGAAGATGTCGGGGCAGATCATCAACATCCATCATTCATTCCTGCCGTCGTTCAAGGGCGCCAATCCCTACAAGCAGGCGTACGAGCGCGGGGTGAAACTGATCGGTGCGACGGCGCATTACGTCACCGCCGATCTCGATGAAGGTCCGATCATCGAGCAGGACATCGCTCGAATTACCCATGCGCAATCGGCCGAGGATTACGTCTCGATCGGCCGCGATGTCGAAAGCCAGGTTCTGGCCCGCGCCGTGCATGCCCATATCCACAACCGCACCTTCATCAACGGCAATCGTACCGTCGTCTTCCCGGCAAGCCCGGGGTCGTATGCCTCCGAACGCATGGGGTGATTCCCAGACAATTCCCGACGGTTCAGGCCGTTCTATCTCGCATCCCCGAATGCTCCGGCATTCGGGGATGTTTTGTTTCGGCGTTAGCGGTAAGCGCGCATCAACTGAACTATTTGTTTAGTCGAACATATTTCCATTCAACGAAAACGGCCGTCATTATCGTTGCAGTGCAGTTGTGCGCTGCAGCAACGATTGTCTCTTGTCATGTTGAGTAAATTGATTATCACTAAACATATTGCTCAACACGGCGGATGTGAGGTCGGGAGCGACGGGCGGGGAGCTCAGTAAAATTCAAGCGTGGTGCTGTCCCCGGCAGGTGACGGTGCGCTGGTGCACATCCGTGGGAACGGGATGGGCAACTGCGTGCCGCAGTCGAATTCGCGAAGGCGGCGTGGTGCCGGCTTCTGTATCTGGGAGGATTACATGCGGAAATTGACCAAGGCCCTTCTGGGCGCAACAACGATGCTGACGATGTTCACGGCGCTGCCGTCGGTGTCGCAGGCCGAAGAGCTGACGCTGTGCTGGGCCGCCTGGGACCCGGCGAACGCGCTGGTGGAACTGTCCAAGGATTTCACCGCCAAGACCGGTACGACAATGAAGTTCGAATTCGTGCCGTGGACCAGCTATGCCGACCGCTTCCTCAACGAACTCAACTCCCACGGCAAGCTCTGCGACCTGATCATCGGTGACAGCCAGTGGATCGGCGGCTCGGCGGAAAACGGCCATTACGTCAAGCTCAACGAGTTCTTCGACAAGGAAGGCATCAAGATGGATGACTTCTTGCCGGCGACCGTTGTCGGCTATTCGGAATGGCCAAAGAATACGCCGAATTACTGGGCGCTGCCGGCCATGGGCGACGTCGTCGGCTGGACCTATCGCAAGGACTGGTTCGAAAAGCCGGAATTGCAGAAGGAATTCCAGGAGAAATACGGCTGGAAGCTCGATGCGCCCAAGACCTATGAGCAACTGAAGCAGATCGCCGAATTCTTCCAGAACCGCACGGTCGACGGGCAGACGATCTATGGCGCCTCGATCTATACGGAGCGCGGTTCCGAAGGCATCACCATGGGCGTCACCAATGTCCTCTACGACTGGGGCTTCCAGTACGACAATCCGGACAAGCCTTATGAGATGGAAGGCTTCGTCAACTCGGAGGATGCGGTCAAGGGTCTCGAATTCTACAAGTCGCTCTATGATTGCTGCACGCCGCCCGGCAGTTCCAATGTCTACATGACGGAATCTGCGGATGCCTTCAAATCCGGTCAGGTGGCGATGCAGATGAACTTCGCCTTCACCTGGCCCGGGCTCTACAAGGACGAGAAGGTCGGCGGCGACCGGATCGGCTTCTTCCCGAATCCGGCGGAAAAGAAGCATTTCGCCCAGCTTGGCGGCCAGGGCATTTCCGTTGTCGCCTATTCCGAAAAGCAGGACCAGGCGCTGCAATACATCAAATGGTTCGCACAGCCCGACGTTCAGGCGAAATGGTGGGAACTCGGCGGTTATTCCTGCCTCAACGCGGTCGTCAACGCGCCGGGCTTTGCCGCCAGCCAGCCCTATGCGCAGGCGTTCCTCGACTCCATGGCCATCGTCAAGGATTTCTGGGCCGAGCCGAGCTATGCGCCGCTCTTGCAAGCCATGCAGAAGCGGGTCCACAATTACGTGATTGCCGGCGACGGAACAGCCAAGGAAGCTCTCGACGGGCTTGTGAAGGACTGGACCGAAGTCTTCGAGGACGACGGCAAGATCTGATCCGGATCCTTGCCCTTGGGGACACCTCCCCGGATGGCGGTCCGGACCGGCAAACGACCGGGCCGCCAGCTTGATCATGTCCATGAAGACCAGGTGACGTTTTGACCCTTTCCAATTCTTCCATCGTCGACAAGGCGGCAGAGGTGGCGGCGAAAGCCACGCCGATACCGATTGCGATTCGCGTCAGGGGCCTGTCCGACAGGTCGATCGCCTGGCTGTTCATCGCGCCGGCCATCACCCTGTTGCTCGCCATTAATATCTTCCCGCTGCTCTGGGCCGTCTATCTGTCCTTCACCAATTTTCGCGCCAACCGGCCGAATGCGGTGGTGGAGGGTGTGGGCCTCAGAAATTACGAGCGGGTGCTCAACGATCCTGATATCTGGCAGGCGATGCAGACGACGGCGCATTTCGTGTTCTGGACGATCCTGCTGCAGATGGTGATCGGCTTCGTGCTTGCCTATCTCATCGATCACAAGTTTCGCGGCCATGCCTTCTGGACTACCATCGTGCTGATCCCGATGATGCTGTCGCCGGCGGTGGTCGGCAACTTCTGGCGCTTTCTTTACGAGCCGCAGATCGGGCTGTTCGCCTATGCCGTGTCGTTCCTGACCGGCATTCCGACGACACAGATCCAGATGCTTGGCAATGTGTCGCTGGCGCCCTGGGCCATCATCATCGTCGATACCTGGATGTGGACGCCCTATGTGATGCTGATCTGCCTCGCCGGGCTGCGCTCCATTCCTGACTATATCTACGAGGCAGCAGAAGTGGATCGCGCTTCCGCGTGGCGGCAGTTCTGGTCGATCACCGTGCCGATGGCGCTGCCCTTCATCATGCTGGCCGTGCTCTTCCGCGGCATCGAGAATTTCAAGATGTTCGACATGGTGACACTGCTCACCGGTGGCGGACCTGGCTCAGTCACCGAGGTCGCCTCGATCACGCTGAAGCGCCAGGCCTTCGAGGCCTGGGCGACGGGGCGCTCCTCCGCCTTTGCCATCGTTCTCTTCGTCGCGGTGTTTGGTCTGGCCAACATCTATGTGAAAGCACTCAACAAGGTGAAGCAACGATGAGCGCCGTCAACTCAGCCCATTCGGTCGTCGAGCCGAGCCTCACGACCAAGCGCATCGCCGGTGCGATCGTCATCCTCTATGCGCTGATCACCATGGTGCCGCTGGCCTGGATTTTCCTCACCAGCATCAAGTCGCCGCCGGATTCGATCAGCTATCCGCCGAAGATCCTGTTCTCGCCGACGCTCGAAGGCTATTGCAATCTCTTCACCACCCGCACCCGACAGACGCCCGATTACATCGCTTCCCTGCCGGCCCCGACCAGCACCTGCGACGAAGTCACCCGCAAGCGCAACATGGTGATCGCCGGCCCATCGAATTTCCTGCCGCGCTTCGTCAATTCGCTGGTGATCGCCTTTGGCTCGACATTCCTGGCCGTCTTCCTCGGAACGCTGGCGGCCTACGGGTTCTCGCGCTTCAAGGTGCCGCTGGCGGATGACCTCCTGTTCTTCATCCTGTCGACGCGGATGATGCCGCCGATTGCCGTCGCCATTCCGATTTTCCTGATGTACCGGGAGCTGGGCCTCTCCGATACGGCGCTCGGCATGATCCTGCTCTACACCGCCGTCAATGTCTCGCTCGCCGTCTGGCTGCTCAAGGGCTTCATCGACGAAATCCCGCGCGAATACGAAGAGGCGGCGATGATCGACGGCTATACGCGGCTGCAGGCCTTCTGGAAGGTCGTCCTGCCGCAGGCGACGACCGGGATCGCGGCAACCGCCATCTTCTGCCTGATCTTCGCCTGGAACGAATATGCCTTTGCCGCGCTCTTGACCTCCGGCGAGGCGCAGACGGCGCCCCCATTCATCCCGACGATCATCGGCGAGGGTGGACAGGATTGGCCGGCGGTGGCCGCCGGAACGACCATCTTCCTCGTGCCGATCCTCGTCTTCACCATCCTCCTGCGCAAGCAACTGCTGCGCGGCATAACCTTCGGAGCGGTGCGCAAATGACCGTCGAGACAACGAAACTGACGAAGAAACGGCCGTTCTTTTTCCGGCGCGGGCCGATGGAAAACATTGCGACGGCGCTGATCGCCATCGGCTTCCTCATGCTGTTCCAGCCCTTCGCGCTGATCCTCTACACCTATTCGCTGGTGACGCTTCTGGTCGGCACCGTCATGTTCATCATCGTGTCGAAATTTCCGGAGTGACCCATGGCTGAAATCCGGATTGAAAACCTGCGCAAGCAGTTTGCCGATTTCGTCGCGGTGCAGGATTCGAGCTTTACCGTCGAGGACGGAGAGTTCCTGGCGCTGCTCGGGCCTTCGGGCTGCGGCAAGACGACGACGCTCAGGATGATCGCCGGTCTCGAATTGCCGACCAGCGGCAAGATCTATCTCGACGGCGAGGACGTCACCTTCAACCGCGCCAGCGAACGCGACATTGCCTTCGTGTTCCAGCTGTTCGCGCTCTATCCGCACATGAACGTGCGCAAGAATATCGGATTTCCACTGTTGTCGCAGGGCGTGCCGAGGGCGGAAATCAAGGCGCGCGTCGAGGAGACGGCAAGGCTCCTGCAGATCAGCCACATTCTCGACAAATCCGTCTCCGGCCTTGCCGGCGGCGACCGCCAGCGGGTGGCGCTCGGTCGTGCGATCGTGCGGCGGCCGAAATGCTTCCTGATGGATGAGCCACTGGGCACGCTGGATGCGGAATTCCGCGAGGTCATGGTGCATGAACTGCGCGAGCTTCACAACCGCATTCACGCCACGACTGTTTACGTCACCCATGACCAGCACGAGGCGATGGCCATGGCCGACAAGATCGCCGTCATGAACCACGGCATCATCGAGCAATTCGGAACACCGCAGGAAATCTACAATCGCCCGGCGTCGATGTATGTCGCCGATTTCATCGGCTCACCACCAATGAACTTCCTGAAATTCACGTCAGGTCTTCAGATCGGCGTGCGGTCGGTTTCGGTGGATGGCGTGGAGATCGCTCTTCCGGAAGTGCGCCAGGACATGGCGGTCGGTGAGCTGGCGCTCGGCGTGCGCCCGGAACATATTCGTTTCAGTGACAGCTCGGCGCTTCGCGGCTCGGTCTATGGTGCCGAATATCTCGGCACCAACCAGATCGTTGCTGTCGAAACCGGCAAGGGCCTGCTCAAGGCGCGCGTCCCGGCTGACCATACCTTCAAGATCGGCGAGACTGTCGGGCTGGAATTGAACAGCGAGAAACTGTCGCTGTTCGATTGTGCCTCCGGTCGCGCGGTCAAATCCTCTCTTTATACGGAGGCCCGTCATGGCTGAGGTCTCGCTCCAGAACATTTCCAAGTCCTTCGGTGACAGCGAGGCCGTCCGTAACCTGACGCTGACCATTCGCGACGGCGAGTTCGTCGTGCTGCTCGGCCCGACAGGGGCCGGCAAGACCACGACATTGCGCCTGATCGCCGGTCTGGAAAAGCCGGACAAGGGACGCGTGACCATCGGCGGACAGGACATGGCCGATGCGGCGCCAGCCGGGCGCGACGTTGCCTTCGTCTTCCAGCAGTATTCGCTCTATCCGCATCTGACCGTTTACGAGAACCTGGCTTTTCCGCTACGTTCGCCCGCGCGGCGGCTCGGCAAGGACGAAATCGACCGGCGCGTCCGCGACGTCGCAAGGATGGTGCGGATCGACCACAAACTCGAAAACCGCTCGACCCGGCTGTCGGGTGGCGAGATGCAGCGCGTCGCCATCGGGCGGGCACTGGTGCGCAAGCCGTCGATCTACCTGATGGACGAGCCGCTGTCCTCGCTCGACGCCAAGCTGCGTGGCGAGTTGCGGCTGGAACTGAAGCGCATCCAGAGCGAACTCGGCTCTACGCTGCTCTACGTCACCCATGACCAGATCGAGGCCATGACCATGGCGGATCGGATCGGCATCCTGAATGAGGGCGAACTCGTCCAGCTCGGCACGCCGCGCGAGATCTACAGCAATCCCGTCAACCTGCACGTGGCGGCAAGGCTCGGTCAGCCGCACATCAATCTCATCCCGGAAGGGTTGGTGCCGGGCGGCCAGCCGCCTCGAGGAACCAAGACCATCGGGGCGCGCACCGAGCATCTCGAAATTCATGCGGCAAACGGGAATGCCAATGCCGAGATCGACTGGATCGAGCATCTGGGCGACCAGAGCCATCTGCACATGCGCATCGGCGGGCACAAGCTGGTTACGCTGGCCAACCCCTATGTGCCGGTCATGCCGGGCGACAAGATCACCTTGATGTTGAAGGATCCGCTCTATTTCGGATCGGACGGACAACGGATTGTATAATCAAACACGGAGGTTGCATCATTCACGCCACGGCGGAAGGATGCAGGTCGAAAACGGACTGGATGACTGCCATGAAACATTTCTTCAACCGCAGGGAAACCATCGTCACCGAGGCGCTGGACGGGCTGTTGCGAACGTCGGCGCCGGGCACTCTGGCGCGCCTCGACAGCTATCCGGATATCAAGGTGATCGTCCGTGCGGATTGGGACAAGTCCCGCGTCGCCGTGATTTCCGGCGGCGGCGCCGGCCATGAACCCTCGCATGCCGGCTTTGTCGGCAAGGGCATGTTGACGGCGGCCGTGTCGGGCGAAATCTTCGCCTCGCCCAGCGTCGATGCGGTGCTGACCGCGATCCGGGCTGTCACCGGCAAGCCGGGCTGCCTGCTGGTCGTCAAGAATTACACCGGCGACCGGCTGAACTTCGGCCTTGCCGCGGAAAAGGCGCGGGCCGAAGGTTTCGATGTCGATATGGTGATCGTCGCCGACGACATCGCCCTGCCGGAGATAAACCAGCCGCGCGGCGTCGCCGGCACGCTGTTCGTCCATAAGATCGCCGGTCATTTGGCCGAAAGCGGGGAGAGCCTCGCGTCGGTCGCGGCGGCGGCGAAGGCTGCGGCTGGCGATATCGTTTCCCTTGGCGTGTCCTACTCGTCCTGCTCCATTCCCGGCCAGCCCTACGAGGACCGGCTGGCGGATGACCAGGGAGAGCTGGGGCTGGGCATCCATGGCGAGCCCGGCGTCGAGAAGATTACGGTTCAGAATGCCGACAGCATTATCACCATCATGACGGAACGGCTGTCTGCCGCGATGAAGTCCGATGGTGACTATGCGCTGCTGATCAACAATCTCGGTGCCGTGCCCCCGGTGGAAATGTCGCTGATCGCCAATGCTGTTCTCTCCTCGCCTTTTGCTTCCCGTGTCGCGTTGACGATCGGGCCGGGGCCTTTGATGACGGCCTTGAACATGAACGGCTTATCGTTGTCGCTGATCCGGCTCGACGCGGAGCGTCGGAAGGCCTTGCTCGCGCCCGTTGCGCCGCACGCCTGGTTGCCGGCGGTGGCACCCCGGGATGTGGCGATCCTGCCGGCGCCGAAGGCGGCAAAGGCGGTTGCAGCCGTCTCTGCCAGCCGCGATGCGGCGGTTGAGCGCGTCGTTGCCTCGGTCTGCGAGCGGCTGATCGGACTGGAGGCGGACCTCAACAGGCTGGATGCCAAGGCGGGCGACGGCGATACCGGCTCGACGGTGGCGACCGGCGCCCGCAGCATTCTGGCGCAGGCGGGCAGCTTGCCCTTTGCCGACAGAGCAGCACTCTTGGCCGTAATCGGCGAGACCTTGGCAACCGCCATGGGCGGATCGAGCGGTGTGCTCCTGTCTATCTTCTTCACCGCAGCCGGCAAGGCGAGCGGTGACGGGGCGACACTCTCTGCCGCCCTTCTGGCCGGTTTGGACCGCATGACTTTTTACGGCGGCGCGCATCCGGGGGATCGCACCATGGTCGATGCCCTGTCGCCGGCGCTGCATGTCTTGGCGAACGGTGGCGTTCGTCCCGCAGCGGAGGCGGCGCGAAAAGGCGCGGAGGCAACGAAGGCGATGCGCAAGGCCAAGGCCGGACGGTCCGCCTATATTGGCGAAAGCGATCTTGATGGCGTGATGGACCCCGGCGCGCATGCCGTCGCCGAAGTCTTCGCCGCCGTTGCCGGCATGCTGGAGCCGGCATGATCGCTGTGGACGAACCCCGGCCGGTCATCGACCAGGCGGCATTGATCGGCCGCGTGATCGCGGCGTGCCGGGACGCCATCGTCGAACGGGAAGCCGATCTCTGCGATCTTGATCGCGCCATCGGCGACGGTGATCACGGCACCAACATGCGGCGCGGGCTGGATGCCTTGGCAGGCGAAACTCGGCAACTGGCGGCCATGTCGCTCGCGGACGCGATGACGGCTGCCGGGACGACGCTGGTGATGAGCATCGGCGGCGCGGCGGGACCTCTTTACGGTACGCTCCTTCTGGAGCTGGGTTCTGCCCTGCGGCACACATCCAGTTGGCCGGATGCCTTGTCTCAGGCCGTCGCCGCCGTCGCCCGGCGTGGCAAGTCGTCCGCCGGCGAAAAAACGCTGCTCGATGTTCTTTACCCTGTCCGTGACGAGATGATAAGCCACACGCCTCTTCGCCTGCTGGCTCAGCAAGTTCAAGGTTTTGCCGAAATGACAATCGACATGAAAGCCATGCGCGGGCGGGCTTCGTTTCTGGGCGAGCGCTCCATCGGTCACATGGATCCCGGTGCCGCCAGTTGCGCGCTTCTCGCCGCCGTTATCTGCCGGGAACTGGCGGAGGCAGGCATCGAATGACTGTCAGAGAGAATGTCGGCATCGTCATCGTTTCTCACTCTCCGCTCGTCGCCAGGGGCGCTGCCGACATGGTGCGCCAGATGGTGGGAAAAAGCGTGCCGCTCGCCTGGTGCGGCGGCAATCCGGCCGGTGGGCTCGGAACCGATACCGGCGCGATCCTGAAGGCGATCGACGAGGCCTGGTCCGAGGCCGGCGTGGCGATCTTCGTTGATCTCGGCGGTGCCGAAACCAACAGCGAAATGGCGATCGAGATGAGCGGCGAGGAGCGCGCCTCGCGCATTGTCATCTGCAATGCACCGATCGTCGAGGGTGCCGTCATCGCCGCCGCCGAGGCGTCCGGTGGCGCGTCGCTGGCCAAGGTCGTGGCGACGGCGCAGGAGCTGTCGCCATCATGACGGACAATGGGCACAGGGCTTTGAATGGGACGGGTTCCACCAGTGGCAATGCCGCGGTCGAGCTGCTGATCACCCATGGCGTCGGCCTGCACGCCCGCCCCTCTGTCGTCTTCACGCGACTGGCCAAGAGCTTTCCCTGCACGATCGAGATCGAGGTGAATAGGTCCGGCCTCTGGCTCAATGCCAAGAGCATCGTCAAGGTGATGGGCGCGCGCATCCGCAAGGGATCGACCCTGCGTATCCGGGCGCATGGTCTCAGGGCCGACGAGGCCATTGCCATGCTCGAGGCCCTGTTCGTCAACGATTTCGCCGAGGAAAGACCCCATGTCCGGGGCGCTTAGGCTGCAGGGCCAGGGAAACGGGCAGGGATATGCGACCGGCCCCGCCTATGTTGCGCCTGCCGCCATCAGGCTTTCGGAAGGCCGGGTATCGCCTTCGCTCGAATTTGATCTGCTCCAGGAAGCGATAGGCATTGCTATCGCCGACCTCGGATCCCTGATGACGCACAGTGATCCCTTGAGTGCGGAGATCATCGAGTTCCAGGTGGAGATGCTGCTCGATCCTGCGATTGGCGACATGGCGGTGGAGCATATTGGGCGAGGCTTGAATGCAGCACGCGCCTGGGCGACGGCGCTGGAGGAGTATATTGCCGGCTTCGAACAGTCCGACGATGAAGACGTCAAGGCACGTGCGGTCGATGTAATCGATATTCGCGACCGTGTCCTGAGGGCGCTGGAGGGAAGCCCTTCCGCCGATTTTCCGCTGGGATCCATCTTCGTTGGACGAGACATGGCGCCCACCCTGTTTCTCGGTCATGACTGGACGGGCGGCGGCGGTATCGTGCTTGAAGCGGGCAGCACGGCGAGCCATGTCGCGCTTCTGGCGCGGGCCAAGGGCGTGCCGATGGTCGTCGGGCTCGGCGATCTCGCGGTCGAGGCCGAAACGCCGATGCTTGCGGATGGCGCGAGCGGGCTCGTCGTCGTGAACCCGCAGGCCGGCGATATCGCTGCGGCTGCCAGGCGAGGGACAGATTCTCCGGCTGGTGCTACGGCCAAACCCTTGCCGAGGATGCCGTTGCAAAACGGACCGATCGAGGTATTGGCCAATATCAACGATATCTCCGAAATCCAGAAGCTGGATCCCGGTGCCTGCGACGGCATCGGCCTGTTGCGGACGGAGTTCCTCGTCTCTCCCGCCGATCTCCTCAACGAGGAAAAGCAGGTAGAGCTCTATCGGCAGGTGCTCGATTGGGCCGGTGACAAGCCGGTCACCATCCGGTTGTTCGATCTTGGCGGCGACAAGCCGCTCGGTGGCGTCGGCCTGGAGGAAAGCAACGCCTTTCTCGGTCTGCGCGGCATCCGGTTGCTTCTGGCAAGGCCCGAGATTCTCAGAGTCCAGGTGCGGGCCCTGTTGCGCGTCGGCGTATTAGGGCCGCTGAAGGTTCTTCTGCCGATGGTGACGGTGCTCCATGAAGTGGACGATACGCGGCGCATTTTCGAGGAAGAGGCCACGGCCCTTGAGGCGCAGAAGGTCGCGGTCGGCATGCCGGAAATCGGCATGATGGTCGAGGTTCCCGCCGCCGCAATCATGCTCGACACATTCACCTCGGCCGATTTCTTCTCGCTCGGGACGAACGATCTGGCGCAATACCTGACCGCTGCTGCCCGCGACAATCCCGCCGTCGTCGGTCTCTACCGGCAGGCGGAGCCCGCAGTATTGCGGCTGGTCGCGCAGACGGTAAAGACTGCTCGCGCCATGGGCAAGCCGATCGGGATCTGTGGCGACATGGCCGGCGATCCCGCCAGTTTGCCGGGGCTGCTGGCCGTTGGCCTGACGCAAATTTCGGTTGCTCCCGTGCAACTCGGCGTCATAAGGACGGTGCTGGCGCAGGCGAGGGTGGACGGCTGATGGCACGCGATGCAAACGAAGATGCCATCGTGGCTTACAAGGCAATCCTGGCTGGGATTATCGACAACAGGCCGTCCGGTACGCGCCAGCGCCTTGCCGTGGCGCTCGGCAAACATCGCAGCTTCGTCACCCAGATCACCAGCCCCGGCTATGCCACGCCGCTGCCCGCCCGGCATCTGGCGACGGTTTTCCAGGTTTGCCACGTCAGCAAGGCCGAGCAGGACCGTTTCCTCGAAGCCTATCAGTTGGCGCATCCCGGCAAGCTGCCGGATCTCGGCAATGCCGGCGGCCTGCGGCAATTGACGGTGATGGTCGCCGATTTCGGTGATGAGCGGAAGAACCGGCTGCTCGATGAGGCCATCCAGGACTTCATCCAGAAGATCGTGTCGATCACCGGCGAGGGAGACTGATTTGGTCCATCCCGAAACGCCGAGAACAGCACTGGAAAATTCGCCCTGCTTGGCTACGATTGCGGCAGGGGGCGGGAGATGAAGAAATTCATGAACAGCGCCGGCACGCTGGCGCAGGATTGCCTGGAGGGGCTTGTCGCCGCGCATGGCGATATCATTGCGTTCGGCACGGAAAGGAAGCACGTCCGCCGCCGGACGCTGAGCGTCGACAAGGTCGCCATCATTTCCGGTGGCGGCGCCGGCCACGAGCCGATGCATGCCGGCTTCGTCGGTCCTGGCATGCTGGATGCCGCCTGCACCGGGCATATCTTCACCTCGCCTACGCCTGACCAGATATTTTCGGCGATCCGCGACACCGATAATGGTGCGGGTACGTTGCTGATCGTCAAGAACTATGACGGCGACGTCATGAATTTCGAAATGGCCGCCGAAATGGCGGCGGCCGATGCAAGCCGACGCATCGAGACGGTTATCGTCAGCGACGATATCGCCGTCGAACGGTCAGCGCGCGGAACCGGCCGCCGTGGCGTGGCGGGCACGCTGGTGGTCGAGAAAATCATCGGCGCAGCGGCTGAGGCGGGTGCGGCCCTGCCGGAGTTGAAAAGCCTCGGCGATGCCGTGGTTGCGGCAACCCGGACGATGGGCGTCGCGCTCAAGGGAACAACAGTGCCGCAGACGACGCGCGAAACCTTCGTGCTCGGTCCAAACGAAATGGAGATCGGCGTCGGCATCCATGGCGAACCGGGGCGCGCCCGCGCTCAGATCACCGATGCATCATCGATCGTGACGCTGATCTGTAGCCATATCCTGGAGGATTTTGGCGGGCTTTCCGGGCGATCGATCCTGCTGTTCGTCAATGGCCTCGGCGGCACGCCGCTGTCGGAGCTCTATCTCGTTTTCGGGCTGGCGCGGACGTTTTTCGAAGCGCATGGCGTCACGATCAGCCGAAGCCTTGTCGGCACCTATGTCACCTCGCTCGACATGGCCGGCATTTCCATCACCGTGACTGTGCTCGACGATCGCTTGACCGAACTCTGGGACGCGCCGGTGCACACGGCGTCGCTGCGCTGGTAGCTGTCCCTCAGACCGCAGGGCTATCGCATATGGAAAAGTCCCTCCCCAACCCCTCCCCACAAGGGGGAGGGGCTTAACCCGCTGACCGGCCCGTTGTTTGAAACGAGGGCGGCGGCTGGGTCTCTCCCCCCTTGTGGGGGAGATGGCCGACAGGCCAGAAGGGGTCTTTTCCATATGCGATAGCCCTGCTCAGACCGGCGGTGCGATCTCGAGTGGTGTTCCGTCTGAGAAGCGGCTGAAGCGGAACGGAGTGGGATCGACGATCGGCGTGTTGCCGGTGACGAGGTCGGCCGCCAGATGGCCGGCACCCGGGCCGATGCCGAAGCCATGGCCGGAAAAGCCGGTGGCGATGACGAGGCCGGGCATGTCGTCATGCTTCGAGATCACTGGGACGGCGTCGGGTGTGACGTCGATTAGGCCCGCCCACACCTGCTCTACCTCAGCATTGCGCAACGCCGGCATGACGTCGGCAGCCGCTTTCAACGCCATCAGGGCGGACTTGCTGTCCGGCTTCGGATCAAGAATGCGGTGTTTCTCGAAGGCGCCGGGACGGTCGAGCGGCACGGCGGAGATTTCGAAAAGCTCCTGCCAGCTGCGGGCGCTGAGGCCGACCTGAACCGCTTCGCCCTCGGCTTTCTTCGCCGCCTGGAAGTCCCGGAAGAAAGAGAAGCTGTCGGGCACCAGCGCGTGTTGGTTGATGCCGCCATTGGCGATCGTATAGCCGCCGTCGAGGCGTTTGCGGTAGGCATAGGTGGAGGTCGCGCCGGCGCCATCCGGTCCGCCGGTGATCGGCCCGGTGCGCAGCACGGTGTTGCGCACCTTCAACTGTGGCAGGCGGATATCCAGCCCCTTGCAGAACAGCCGCGACCAGGCGCCGCCGGCCAGAACCACGGCCGAGGTTTCGATCTGGCCTTTCTCGGTGATCACAGCACTGATGCGGCCCGCGCTTTTCTCGATGCCGCGAACGGCGCAGCCGGTGACAATGCTGGCGCCGGCTTTTCTTGCGCCCGAAGCAATGGCCGGCACGGCCTTTTGCGGCTCTGCCCGTGCATCGCTCGGCGTGTAGAGTGCGCCCTTGTAGCGCCGCGTCGCGCCGGGCATCAGACTTAAGGTTTCGTCAGCACCGATCGGACGGGTGTCTACCCCATGAGCCTGCGCCAGTTTCAGCCATCTGGCCTGATTGGCGAGGTCTCTCTCGGTTTCCGCGATATAGAGAATGCCCGAGCGGCAAAATCCGGTGTTTCCGCCGACGCGGGCATCGAGCCCGTCCCAGATTTTCTGGGCCTCGATGGCGAGCGGAATTTCCCGTCGGTCGCGACCCATGACGCGCACCCAGCCCCAGTTGCGGCTGGATTGTTCGCCGCCGAGCGCGCCCTTTTCGCAGAGCACGACATCGACGCCGCGCTCGGCCAGGAACAATGCGGTGCTGACACCGATAATGCCGCCGCCGATGACGACGACATCGGCCTTCTTTGGGAGGGTCTGGTCGGTACCGGTAGGGTCGAGGGTGGGGCCTGGCATAGGGCGATGGTTCCGATGTCGAAAACTGTTCCATCGGTTTGCACCGTCCGGGGCCGTTGTTCAAGTCGCGAAGACTGGCCCGTCCGGTACTGCGGAGAGCCGTCAGCCCGGCAGCGTGAATGCGTCGCTCTCGCCCTCGACGAGATCCTCGCTCCAGACTTTCCTCAAGCTCGCATTCGGATAGAAATGGCTGAATGCCGGCATGGTGGCGAGAAGGGCTTCAGCCAGTGCAATGCCGAGATCGCGCCGTGACAGCTTGAAGCCGGTGAGGCTGGGTGACAGGAAATGTGATTGCGGGCTTTGGCGGCCGATGACGGCGATGTCACGTCCTGGTTTGACGCCGGCTTCGTTAAGTCCGCGATAGAGGCCAAGCGCAATGGTTTCGTTGACCAGCAGGATGGCGGTCGGCCGGTCCTTCCTGGCGAGAAGCTGCCGGGCGATCTGGTAGCCGCCGGCTTCGTTCGGGGTGGAGCTAAAGATCAGGTCGGGATCGAGCGTGAGACCATGGGCCTCCAGCGCCTTGCGGCTCTGGTCGACGAAGAGATAGCCCAGATTGACGTCGTCGTGCGGCCGGGTGATGGCAATGCGGCGGTGGCCCTTCGCCACCAGCCGGTCGATCGATATCTGCGCCATGCCCTCGAAATCGAGGTCGAGCCAAGGCTGGCCGACATCGGTCAGGCTGCGCCCGAGCGTCACGAATGGAATCTTGCGCTTGGCGAGGAATTCGAAGCGGGGGTCGTGGCGCTGGGTGGCCGACAGGATCAGGCCATCGGCGAAACCGCGGCCGACGACGCGGCGGAGATAATTGTCCGGGTCTTCCTCGGATGAGCAGAGCAGAGCGACGAGGTCAAGATGATGGCGGGCAAAGACCGTCTGGACGCCATCGAAGACGCTCATGAAGAAGGTGTCGCCCTGGCCGGTGATCTCCGCGCCGGTCTGCATCATGAAGCCGATGATATTGGTCGTGCCCTGACGCAGGCTACGGCCGGACTGGTTGGGCACATAGCCGAGTTCGGCCGCCGCTTCGAGTACGCGTTTGCGGGTTTCCTCGTTGACGTCTGGGCGGCCGTTCAGCGCGCGCGACACCGTTCCGATCGAGATATCCAGATGCTGCGCAAGCCTGCGTATGCCCGTCATTCCAGCCGCTTCCACCGTGCGATTCCGCTTCCCAACGGCTCATCTCTTGACACGTTTCAAAAATCGTTCATAGTACCGTAAACGTTTACGGTGATCGAAAAGGAGCGAAAACCGTAGATTTGAAGGAGGAGAATCCCATTTTGCGTGCAGTTTTGTGCGGGTGCGGAGCTATGGCCAAAGGCTGGCTGAAGGCGATCGCGGAGACCCCTGAAATCCGGTCCACCGTCCAGGTTGTCGGCCTCGTCGATGTCAATCCGGCGGCCGCTGAAAAGCTCGCCCAGGAGTTCGGACTGGCCGATGCCGTCATCGGGTCAGATCTGGCGGACGTCCTGTCGAAGTCCGCCGCCGATCTCGTGTTTGACGTTGTCATCCCGTCCGCTCGTCATGACGTCGTTTCGACCGCGCTGGCGCATGGATGCCATGTGCTGAGCGAAAAACCGATGGCCTCCTCGATCGAGGAAGGCCGTTCACTGATTGCCCAGTCCGAGGCTGCCGGAAAGATCCATGCCATCGTCCAGAACCGCCGGTTCATTTCCGGGATCCGCCGCATCCGCCGGCTGATCGAAAGCGGCGCGCTCGGTGACCTCACGGCCATCCATTGCGATTTCTTCATCGGCGCGCATTTCGGCGGCTTCCGCGAGCAGATGGACAATGTGCTGCTGCTCGACATGGCGATCCATACCTTCGACGCCGCCCGGTTCGTCGCCGGCAAGGTGCCGGTCGCGGTCTATTGCCACGAGAGCAATCCGCGCGGCTCCTGGTATGCGCACGGTGCGGCAGCTAATGCGATCTTCGAGTTTTCCGACGACGTGACCTTCACCTATCGAGGCTCCTGGAGTGCCGAGGGGGCCAATACCAGCTGGGAAAGCCAGTGGCGGATCATCGGGACGAAGGGCACGCTGCTCTGGGACGGCGCCGATACTTTCCAGGCGGGCGTTGTCGCGGGTTCGGAAGGGTTCTTCAGGGCGATCGAGCCAATCGATGTGCCCATGCCGGCCGACGAGGCGCAGACCCACGGCCATGCCAGTGTCATCGCCGATTTCCTCAAGGCCATCCGCACCGGCGAAAAGCCGGAAACGGCTGGCAATGACAATATCAACAGCCTTGCCATGGTGTTCGCGGCGATCGAAAGCGCCCGCACCCGGCAGCGCGTCACCCTATGAACAGGACAATTTGATGAGCAATCCGGCAAAATCCATCCGCATCGGCACGATGGTCAGCGGCAACAAGGGCGATGCGGCCAAGCGTATCGGCGAGATCGCCGATCTCGGCTTCGAGAGCTTCGAGCCCTTCTTCTGGCAGACGACCAACGGCCAGAACCTGGCCGATCTCGGCAAGCGCTGCGTCGAGGCGATCGGGGACCGCGATATCACCATTTCGACGCTCGGCATGTTCGGCAATCCGCTGGAAACCACCGAGATCGACCAGCAGACGCTTCAGGGCTGGAAAGACTGCATCGACAACGCCCATCATTTCGGCGCGACCTGCATTGCCGGCTTTACCGGCCGCATCCGCAACAAGCCGCTGACCGACAGCCTGCCGCGCTACAAGGAAATCTGGAGCGAGCTTGCCAAGCGCGCGGCCGACAAAGGCGTGAAGATCGCCTTCGAGAATTGCGCCATGGACGGCAACTGGGCGACCGGCGACTGGAATATCGCCCACAATCCGGATGCCTGGGAACTGATCTTCAACGAGACGCCGGATGATAATATCGGGCTGGAATGGGAACCCTGCCACCAGATGGTCTATCTCATCGACCCGCTGCCGCAGATCCGCAAATGGGCGAGCAAAATCTTCCATGTCCATGGCAAGGACGCGACGATCCGCTGGGACGTCATCCGCGAGCACGGCATTTTCGGCAAGGAAAAGTTCGTCTTCATGCGCACGCCGGGCTTCGGCGACACCAACTGGACGGATGTGATTTCCGAGCTTCGGCTTGCCGGCTGGTCCGGTTCGATCGACATCGAGGGCTGGCACGATCCGGTCTATCGCGATGCGCTGGAAATGACCGGCCAGGTGCACGGCCTCAACTATCTGAAGACTTGCCGGGGTGGCGATTTCGTCGTCGATCCTGCCTGAACTGTCAGGCCGGCCCGGTCGCTTGGGCTGGCTCGACTGGACGTGACTGAAAGGAAATGGGAAGGCCGGCATGGAGGATGACGGCCGAAGGATAACCACAAGGAGGAAATCATGGGTATCCGCAAATATGCAGTCATCGGCGCGCTGGCACTGGCAGGCGTCTCGATGTTCGGCCTCTCTGCAAAGGCCGAAGACGTGAAGCTCACCGTCTGGTCGCTCGACCGTGACATTCAGCCCGCTCCCAATCTGGTGGCGGATTTCAACAAGCTCAACAACGGCATCCAGATCGAATACCGCCAGATCCAGTTTGACGATGTGGTGAGCGAGGCGATGCGCGCCTATTCGACCGGCCAGGCGCCCGACATCATCGCCATCGACAATCCGGAACATGCGCTGTTTTCGTCACGCGGCGCCTTCCTCGATCTCACCGACATGATCTCGAAATCGACCGTGATCAAGCCGGAAAACTATTTCCCCGGCCCGCTGAAATCGGTCGAATGGGACGGCAAGTATTACGGCGTGCCGAAGGCGACCAACACGATCGCGCTTTACTACAACAAGGACATGTTCAAGGCCAAGGGCCTCGATCCGAACAAGCCGCCGCAGACCTGGGACGAACTGGTCGAAGCCGCCCGCAAGCTGACCGATCCAGCCGCCAACGTCTATGGCCTGGCTTTCTCGGCCAAAGCCAATGAAGAGGGCACATTCCAGTTCCTGCCCTGGGCGCAGATGGGCGGCGGCAGCTATGAGAACGTCAATTCCGAAGGGGCCGTAAAGGCGCTTGAGGTCTGGAAGACGATCATGGACGAGAAGCTTGCCTCGCCGGACACGTTGACGCGCGGCCAATGGGATTCGACCGGGACGTTCAATTCGGGCAATGCCGCCATGGCGATCTCCGGTCCGTGGGAACTCGACCGCATGACGCAGGAAGCGAAGTTCGACTGGGGCGTGACGCTGCTGCCGGTGCCGCAGGAAGGCGCTGAGCGCTCTTCTGCCATGGGTGATTTCAACTGGGCGATCTTCGCCTCGACCAAGCACCCGGAGGAGGCATTCAAGGCGCTCGAATTTTTCGCCTCGCAGGACGACAAGATGTTCGAGAAATACGGCCAGCTTCCGGCCCGTTCCGACATCACCATTCCCGCGACCGGACAGGCCCTGAAGGATGCCGGCCTCAAGGTGTTCCTCGAGCAGCTGAAATATGCCAAGCCGCGCGGCCCGCATCCGGAATGGCCGAAAATTTCGAAGGCGATCCAGGATGCCATTCAGGCAGCCCTGACGGGGCAAGCCAGCGCCAAGGACGCGCTTGATCAGGCAGCCGAAAAGATCAAGGCTGTTCTCGGTTAAGCTGGTTTTGAGCAAGGGGACTGCGGTCTCCCTCTTCTCCCCGGCGGGGAGAAGTGCCGAGCAAAGCGAGGCGATGAGGGGGCGGCGGCCTTGGCCGACGCACACGGCATAGTCTGGAAGGCCTTCGGCCCCCCTCATCCGGCGCTACGCGCCACCTTCTCCCCGCTGGGGAGAAGAGGTTCACCGGATGATGTCCGTCATCCATCATTTCCTCCCGGAGAGGTCGGTTCGCGCGCGAATGCGCGGGCAGCCCTCACCGGAGCATCGGAGGCCCCATGAAGAGGCTCCTTTCCAGCGTCAGGGATGGCCGCGGTTTCGATATCGCGCTGGTCGCCTTTCCCCTCGGTTTCCTGTTCCTGATGGCGGGCCTGCCGCTGCTCTATAATGTCCTGATGAGCTTTCAGGAAGTTGACATGTTCAGCCTCGGCACGTTCCTGCGGCCCTTCGTCGGCTTCAAGAACTATGCCGATCTCTTTGCCCAACCGGAAACCTGGCCGATCCTCGGCAATACCGCGATCTTCGTCATCGGCTCGATCGCCGGGCAGTTTCTGATCGGTTTCGGACTGGCGCTGTTCTTCTGGGTGAACTTTCCGGGCGCTTCGTGGCTGCGCGGCCTTTTTCTCGTCTCCTGGGTGATGCCCGGCCTCGTCGTCGGCGCCATCTGGAACTGGATCCTGTCGGGTGATTTCGGTGTGCTGAACTTCATTCTGCGGGAAACCGGCATCATCAGCAGCAACATCTTCTGGCGCTCCGATCCCAACTATTCGCTCTATGCGGTCATCATGGCCAATATCTGGCTGGGCACGGCCTTCAACATGATCTTGCTGTCCGTCGGCCTGGCCGGCATTCCCGGTGATCTCTACGAGGCAGCCGAATTGGATGGCGCCAATGCCTGGCAGCGCTTCTGGACGATTACGCTGCCGATGATGCGCTCGACCATCGGTGCGATCATTGCGCTCGGGCTGATCTTCACCCTGCAGCAATTCGACCTCTTCGCCGCGATCACATCTGGCGGGCCGAACAACTCGTCGAACGTCACCCAATACTGGGCTTGGGATCTGTCGTTCCGCCAGTACGATTTCGCCAAGGGCGCGACCATCTCCGTCATCATGATCGTTTTCGTCATGATCGCCGCGATCGTCTATGTCCGCTCCACACGTCATGAGGTGCGCGGATGAGCGAGACCAACCGCAACCGGCTGATGCTGGTGATCGCCATCCTGATGGCGGCGATCTATCTGTTTCCGCTCTACTGGATGTATATCACCGCGCTGAAAAGCGGCTCGGAAATGTTTGCGACACCGCCGAGCTTCTGGCCGTCGGAACCGCAATGGGCAACCTATGCCTATGTCTGGGAAAGCCGGGGCATGGGGCGCTATCTCTGGAATTCGCTGGTCATCGCGTCGGGCGCCGTGGTCCTGATCACGGTGCTCGGTGTCGGCTGTGCCTATGTGCTCGCTCGCTATCGCAATGTCTGGGTCGATATCGGACTGTTCCTGATCCTGATGCTGCAGGTCCTGCCGGCCTCGCTGATGATCACGCCGATCTTCGTCGGTTTCTCGCAGCTCGGCATGCTGAATTATCCGCGTCTTGCGGTGATCATCGCCATCGCGGCCAAGAGCATGCCGTTCTTCGTCGTCCTGGTCAGGGCCACCTTCATGGCCGTGCCGCAGGAACTGGAGGAGGCGGCCCTGGTCGACGGCAATTCGCGGGTCGGCGCCTTCTTCAACATCGTCTTGCCGCTCGCTCGCAACGGCATTCTCGTTGGCGCCATCCTGATCTTCATGCAGGCCTTCGGCGAATTCGTCTATTCGAAGTCGATCATCCAGGCGGTGGAACTGCAGCCCGCCAGTGTCGGCCTCAATTCGTTCATGGGACCGAACACCAACGAATGGAACAATATCATGGCCTATGCCACGATCTACGTGACCCCCATTCTCGCCATCTTCGTGCTGCTGCAGCGGCGCATCGTCTCCGGCCTTACTTCGGGAGCCATCAAATGACCAAGCAGATCGAGCTCTCGGGCGTCAACAAATATTACGGTGCCTTCCATGCGCTGAAGAATATCGAGCTCAGCATCGAGAAGGGAACCTTCGTCGCCCTCGTCGGCCCCTCGGGCTGCGGCAAGTCCACGCTGCTGCGCTCGTTGGCGGGGCTCGAAAGCATCTCGACGGGGGATCTGAGGATCGCCGGCGAGCTGATGAACAACGTGCCACCACGCAAGCGCGATATTGCCATGGTGTTCCAGTCCTATGCGCTCTATCCACATATGACGGTGGAACAGAACCTGACCTACAGCCTGCGCATTCGCGGTATTCCGAAGGCCGAAGCCAAGAAGGCGGCGGAGGAGGTGGCGGCGACCACCGGTCTGTCGCAGCTTCTCGGCCGCTATCCGCGCGAATTGTCCGGTGGCCAGCGCCAGCGTGTCGCCATGAGCCGGGCGATCATCCGTCATCCGAAGGCCTTCCTGTTCGACGAGCCACTGTCCAACCTCGATGCGGCGCTCCGCGTCCACATGCGCAAGGAAATCCGCACCCTGCATGACCGGCTGGGCGCGACCTCCGTCTATGTGACGCACGACCAGATCGAGGCGATGACCATGGCCGATCATGTCGTGGTGATGAAGGACGGCGTCATCGAGCAGCAGGGGGCACCGCTGGAGCTTTACGACCGGCCGGCCAACAGGTTCGTTGCGGGTTTCATCGGCTCGCCGGCAATGAATTTCGTACCGGCAATCGTCGGCGAGGATGGCCGTTCACTGGCTGTCGATGTCGGCGAGAAGCAGACGATCCCTCTCGATCGGCAGTTGGAGCCTGGCCGAAGCGTGACGGCGGGATTGCGGCCGGAACATCTGCACTTCGTCGATGAGGGACAGGGCGTGTTCCGTCTCCCGGTCGGCATCGTCGAAAGTACGGGCTCGGCGACCTATATCACGACCTCGACGGCGGCGGAGGTGACGATCGTCGAAACCTCGCGCCGGGCGGTGAGGACTGGCGATATCATCGACGTTTCCGTTCGCCCGTCCGACGTCCATATCTTCGATGCGAAGACAGGCGTGAGGATCTGATCGGAGCGCTTGCTGGCGATTTCGTTTTTTCTATATAAAAATACGTTTCCCATGCTTGACAAGCGGAGGACGCCGATATTCCTTGTCCGGAAAATCGATGTGGCCGAGCGCCGCGACAGGGAGGAATGACATGGGTGGACTTCTGGCCGGCAAACGCGCGGTGATCACGGCTGCGGCGCAGGGTATCGGCCGCGCTGCCGCCGAAGCCTTTCAGCGCGAGGGCGCGATCGTTACGGCGACGGATATCAACGAGGAAAAGCTCGCTGAGCTTTCGGCGCTGGGCATGTCGGTCGCCAAACTCGACGTCTTGAGCACCGATGCGATCAGTGCCTTTGCCGCCGAGACCGGCACCATCGACGTTTTGTTCAATTGCGCCGGTGTCGTTCATGCCGGTTCGATTCTCGAGGCCAGCGACCGGGATTACGATCTCGCCTTCGATCTCAATGTCAAATCGATGTTCCGGCTGATCCGCGCCTTCCTGCCGGGGATGATCGCCAATGGCGGCGGCTCGATCATCAACATGTCGTCGGTGGCCGGCGTTCCCGCCGGCGTGCCGAACCGGTTTGCCTATTCCGCCAGCAAGGCGGCGGTGATCGGCCTCACCAAGTCTGTGGCCATCGACTATATCAAGCAGGGGATCCGCTGCAACGCGATCGCGCCCGGCACGGTGCAGTCGCCGTCGCTGGAAGAGCGCATGAAGGCGCAGGGCAATTACGAGGAAGCTCGTGCCGCCTTCATCGCCCGCCAGCCGATGGGTCGCATCGGCCTGCCGGAGGAAATCGCCGCCCTTGCAGTCTATCTCGGTAGTGACGTTTCCAACTACACGACCGGTCATGTCCATGTCATCGATGGCGGCATGAGCCTTTAACAGGCCATCCGGCGCTATACACCGGCGGTTCGGCGCGATAGTCTTCTGAAAATTGGAAGATGTCGTCGCCGATCGCATGAGCAAGAAAAATACCACTGGCCTGACCCCTGTCCTCAGGGTCGATTTTCCTCATGCCGAACGGCTGGGGCGTGGCAAGATCATGCTGCTTGAACATATCCGCGAGACCGGGTCGATCTCGGCTGCGGGCAGGGCGATGGACATGTCCTACCGTCGCGCCTGGTTGCTCGTCAGCGCGCTGAACCGGATGTTCGCCCAGGAATCCGTCGCCTCCCAGCGCGGTGGAAAACAGGGCGGGGGTGCGGTGCTCACGCCGTTCGGCGAAGAATTGATCCGGCGGTTTCGGGTCATGGAAGCAAAGGCCGAGGCGGCGCTGGCCGATGAATTGGCTTGGCTCGGGGAAAACCGCAACACAAACCCAGTTGCCGCCGCTCCCGCGATCACAGATCCAGAGCAACACTCTTGATGATGGCATGAACCGGGTTGCCGGCCTGAAGTGCCAGCGCATCGCGCGATACGACCGTGATCCGCGAGACGATCGTCACACCGCCGCAATCCAGCCGGATATCGACCATGCCGTGAGCGGCTTCGCCGATCTCGTTGATGACTGCCGGCAGGATGTTGAGCGCGCTCAGTCCTTCCGGCTTGCTGGTGGCAAGCATGACGTCACGCGCCGCGATCTGCAGCCGCACGGTTTTTCCCGTCGGGGCCTCGAGATAGGGTACAACGATCCGCGCGTCACCGGCCCGGATCGTGGTAATGCGGTGATCGCCATCCGTCGTCTCGACCACGCCGTCGATTACCGCACCCGCCTCCCGGCGGCTCACCGCGGGCGAGGGCTGGCTGAGGATTGTCGCCGCATCGCCGGAGGCGAGGACACTGCCATTTTCCAGAATGATGACCTTGTTTGCCAGCCGCGCAACTTCGCTGACCGAATGGCTGACATAGACGATGGGGATCTCGGTCTCGTCGCGGATGCGCTCCAGATAGGGCAGGATTTCCGCCTTGCGGTCAGCATCGAGCGCCGCCAGCGGTTCGTCCATCAGCAGCAGGCGGGGATCGGAGAGCAGCGCCCGGCCGATGGCGATGCGCTGCTTTTCGCCGCCGGAGAGATTGGATGGGGAGCGACTGAGAAGGGGCGCGACTCCGAGCAGATCGACGATCCGGTCGAAATTGGCTCCGTCATCCTTTGCGGGGCCGAACCAGCGGCCATAGGTAAGATTGCTCCGCACGCTCATATGCGGAAAGAGACGCGCTTCCTGGAAGACATAACCGAAACGGCGCTTGTGCGGAGGTACGAACACGCGGCTGTTGGTATCGACCAGCGTATCACCGTTGAACTGGATGCGCCCGGTCTCGGGCTTTAGCAGGCCGGCGACAATGTTGATCAGCGATGTCTTGCCGGATCCGGAGCTGCCGAATAGGGCCGTGACGCCGCGATTGCAGGAAAATGCGGCTTCGACGGAAAACGAACCAAGCTTATGGCGCACATCAAGGACCAGGCTCATGCGGCATCCACCCGTTTCGTGGCAAGGTTCGCCAGCACTTCGGACACCATCAGCGCCGTCATCGAGATGATCACGGAAATGATCGTCAACCGGAACGCGCCGGCATCACCGCCGGGAACCTGCGTGAAGGTGTAGATCGCAGCCGACAGCGTCTGTGTTTCACCAGGAATGTTGGAGACGAAGGTGATCGTCGCGCCGAACTCGCCCATCGCCTTGGCAAAGGCGATGATCATGCCGGCGATGATGCCTGGAATGATCAATGGCAGCGTTACGGTCAGGAACACCCAGGCGGGACCGGCGCCGAGCGTGGAAGCAGCCTGTTCCAGCTTGCGATCGACGGCCTCGATCGACAGCCGGATGCTGCGCACCATCAGCGGGAAAGCCATGACGGCGCAGGCAAGGGCAGCCCCTGTCCAGCGGAACGAAAAGACAATGCCGGTATATTCCGCCAGAAAGGCGCCGATCGGGCCGCGCTTGCCGAAGAGGATCAGCAGCAGGAAGCCGGTGACGACAGGCGGCAGGACCAGGGGAAGGTGAACGATGCCGTTGAGGATCGACTTGCCCCAGAAGCGGCCCCGGGCCAGCAGCATTGCGATCGCGATGGCGAAGGGCAGGCTGGCCAGCATGGCAACGAGCGAAACGCGAAGACTGAGGCGGATCGCCGTCCATTCCGCATCACTTAAAACCAGCCAGTCCAAAATGCGTCCGCCCTTCAATGGCAAAAGTGCTGTTACACAACCTCGCCGACTTGCCCCTCACTCTGTCTAGACCAGGGCCATCGCATATGGAAAAGTCCCCTCCCCAACCCCTCCCCACAAGGGGGAGGGACTTAACCTGCCGCCCGGTCCGTCTTCTGAAACGAGGGGTCGGCGGCTGGGTCTCTCCCCCGTTGTGGGGAGATGGCCGACAGGCCAGAGGGGGTTTTTTCATATCGTGGTGTATCCGTAAGGAAGGTTAGCTGCTCCATCCGGTCTCGGATAGAGCGCGCTTGCGTCTTATTTCAGGATGGTGAAGCCCTGAGCTTCGAACAGGGCCGCAACCTTGGCCGACTTGACGAAATCGACATAAGCGGCGGTATCAGGGTTCTTGCTGTCGGCGGTGATGGCGATCGGGTAGACGATCGGCGGATGGCTGTCTTCCGGGAAGGTGCCGGCGACCTTCACGCCTTTGTCCGCAACTGCATCCGTCTGGTAGACGATGCCGTAGGGTGCTTCGCCCCGGGAAACCAGGAGCAGGGCGGCGCGGACGTTTTCGGCGCCGGCCACATCCTTCTCGACCGAGGACCAGACGCCGAGCTTTTCGAGTGCAGCCTTGCCGTATTTGCCGGCCGGAACGGAATCGACCGCGCCCATGGCGAGCTTTCCGCCGCTGAGCAGACCCTTCAGGTCGAAACCTTCCTTGATCTCGACCGGGGTGGCATCCGGCTTGCCGGTGACGAGAACGATGCGGTTGCCAAGCAGGTTGGCGCGCGTGTCATCCTTGATCAACGTCTTCTCGGCGACGTAATCCATCCAGGCGAGGTCAGCCGAGACGAACACGTCGGCCGGCGCACCGGATTCGATCTGCTTGGCCAGCGCCGAGCTTGCTGCGTAGGAAACCGTTGTTTCCTTGCCGGCTTCCTTCTGCCACTCGGCATTGACGGCATCCAGCGCGTTTTTCAGGCTGGCCGCTGCAAAGACGGTGACCTTGTCGGCGGCTGCTGCCGGCTGGGCGAATGGCATGCCGCCGATCCACAGGGCGAGCGCGGCCGCTCCCAGAAATTTCAGCATGGTTCGACGTTCAGCGCGCATGCGGGACCCCCATCGGCTTCGAGATATTCCTCTAGATATAACGGTGTATCGCAATTGGCCAGCGCTATATTCGACAAAATATATTGAAACTCATTCACTGCCATTCCGGCATTGCCGCTTGCCATGCGATGTCCCGGCGTTAAATTCGGTCTCCGATGAGGATCGAATGAAGGATTGCGCCGCACCATGGAATCGACTGTCAAAATCGAGGAAAGCTGGAGGGCGGCGCTTGCATCGGAATTTTCCAGCCCTTACATGGCGGCGCTGAAGCAATTCCTTCTCGACGAGAAGCACAATGGCAAGCAGATTTTCCCGAAAGGCACCGAGTATTTTCGCGCGCTCGACCTGACGCCGCTCGACAAGGTGCGTGTAGTGATCCTGGGCCAGGATCCGTATCATGGCGACGGCCAGGCGCATGGCCTGTCCTTCAGCGTCAAACCTGGTGTGCGCACGCCGCCATCGCTGGTCAATATCTACAAGGAATTGCAGAGCGATCTCGGCATTGCGCCCGCCCGCCACGGTTTTCTTGAAAATTGGGCAAAACAGGGCGTGTTGCTGCTCAACAGTGTGCTGACCGTCGAGCGTTCCATGGCCGCCTCGCATCAGGGCAAGGGCTGGGAAAAATTCACCGATGCGATCATCCGTGCGATCAACGAACAGGAACATCCCGTCGTCTTCATCCTATGGGGCTCATATGCGCAGAAAAAAGCTGGTTTCGTCGACCAGTCCCGCCATCTCGTCATCCGCTCGCCGCATCCCTCGCCGCTCTCGGCGCACAATGGCTTCTTCGGCAGCAAGCCGTTTTCCAAGGCCAACGATTTCCTGATTTCGCAGGGACGCAAGCCGATCGACTGGGCCTTGCCGGCCAATCCGGATGCCTGAGGAAATCAGGTCAGCGTCTGTGATGAAGGTGGCTCGGGCTTGCGGGCATCGCGTCGGGCGACGACGCTTTCGCGCCAGACGGTGAATATCCCGGCCCCGACGACGATGACCGAACCGGCGATCATGTTGAGGTTCAGCGTTTCGCCGAAGATGGAGACGCCGATGATCGAGGCGAAGACCAGTTGCAGATAGGTCAGTGGCTGGACCTCGGAGGCATCCATCAGTTCATAGGCCTTGATGAGCGCGAAATGGCTGCTTGTTCCTGTGATGCAGAGCATCAGCATCCAGCCCCAATCCCCCGGCGCGAGCATGGTCCAATAGAAGGGGCCGACCAGGGTGATCGCCACGGCGCCGGCCACACCGGTGTAGAAGAAGCTGGTCATCGAGGAATCGTCGCGGCTGACCAGCCGTGTCGAAATGACGTAGACCGCGAACATCACGGCGCATGTGATCGGGATCAGGAATTTGGTGTCAAAGGCGCTGTCATCCGGCTTCAGGATCAGAAGCACGCCCAGAAGCCCGACGATGATCGCCGTCCACCGTCGCCAGCCGACGCGTTCGCCCAGAAGCGGCATGGCGAGCAGTGCCACGAAAAGCGGCCCAGCGGAAAAGATCGCCTGCGAGTGGGCAAGCCCGACCGTGGAGAAGGAAGTGATGACGACGACGATCTGCACCGCCAGCAGGATGCCGCGCAGGACCTGGAGTACCGGCCGTTTGGTCCTGACCGCTGCGGCAAGGCCCCCGCGCGAGCGGGCAGCGAGAACGATGGCAAAGCTTGCAAACGCCCAGTACCGGATCATGGTAATGAAAATCGGCGGGTAGAGGCTGCCAAGATGTTTGGAAATGGCGTCCTGTATCGAGAAAATCACGAGGGCCGTGAAGACGAAGATATAGCCGGTGCGCTTGGAGGTCATGAAGCGGTCATACACCCGCACCGCAAGCATGCCACGATATTTCCGCAGTGCAGCAGCCTTTGTTGCCGGCAGGCGTTTTCCGGCAACAGGCGCTGAATGCCGCGCGTGTTGCCGCTATATCAATCCTCGCGGAAGGTACGCGCCATCTGCTCGGTCAGTGGCTTCGCCAGATAGGAGATCACGGTGCGGTCGGCGATCTTGATATAGACTTCCGCCGGCATGCCCGGATAGAGCGACATGCCCTTCAGTGCCGCCAGGCTCTCCGGCTTCGGCTTGATACGCAGCGGATAGTAGCTGACGCCGGTACGCTGGTCGGTAACGAGGTCCGGTGCGATGGTCACCACCTCGGCTTCGACGATCGGCGTCGTGCGCTGGTTGAAGGCGCTGAAGCGGATTTCGACCGGCTGGCCGAGGCGAATCTGGTCGATGTCGTGGGTTGCGACCTTGGCTTCCACCGTCAGAGTGTCGGCGCCGGGAACGACCAGCATCAGCACCTCGCCCGGATTGATGACGCCATTCACGGTGTGCACGGCCAGCTGGTAGACACGGCCATCCAGTGGCGCGCGGATGTCGATGCGCTTCAGCTGGTCCATGGCGGCGACGCGGCGGTCCTCATATTCGGCGATCTTGCCTTCGACGTCGGTCAGCTCCTTGGCGTTCTCGGTGCGACGGTCCTCGTCGAGCTGCAGAATCTGCAGATCGATTTCGCTGGACTTGCCGGCTGATTGCGCGCGCGCCGCAATGCGGGCGCCACGATCACCTTCGAGCTGGGCGCGGTCTCGCTTCAGCTCGGTCAGGCGCTGCATGGAGACGAGGCCCTGGCCATAGAGCTTGTCGAGACCGGTTAGTTCTTCGCCGATCAGCTTCAGTGCATCCTCGATGGCGTTCAATTGGACAGTGAGGCCCTTGGCCTCGTCGGCCAACTGCTCCTTGCGGGAGGCGAGCTGGCTCTTCATGCCCACAAGTGCATTCCTGCGGCTGAGGAACAATGTGCGCTCGCTCTTTTCCAGGACCGCGCCGGGGGTGCTGGTTCCGGATGTCAGCTCGGTCAAATCCTCCGGGATCGTGAAATCCTCGGCGCCGAGCTGTTCGGCCAGCAGGCGGGCGCGGCGGGCATAGAGCTGTGCCAGCGTGTTCTGCACGATCGACAGGTTGGCGCGAACGGTAGTGCCGTCGAGCTTGATCAGGATCTGGCCCGCCTTGACGCTGTCGCCTTCCTTGACCAGGACCTCGCCGACAATGCCGCCGGTCAGGTGCTGGATCTTCTTGACATTGTTTTCCACCACGACGGTACCGCCGGCGACGACCGCACTCGACAGTTCCGTGGTTGCCGCCCAGCCGCCGACACCGACGACCAGCGCGATGGCGAGAACGGAAACGGCGGTGATGTGCCTGCCAAGCGAATGACGCGAACTCAACGGCTTTTCTTCCATGGAGAGATTGGTCACGATGCGGACTCCTGTCCTTCGCTCACGATTTTAAGCGGCGCCGGGCTTGTCACTTGCGGCTGGCGGTTTTCCTTGCGCAGGATCTGCGCCAGGACCTCTTCCTTCGGACCGAAAGCCTGCATGCGTCCTTCGTTCATCATCAGCACCATATCGACGGCGGCGAGCGCGCTCGGACGATGCGCGATGACGATCACCATGCCGTTGCGGTTTCGGACGCTCATGATCGCTTCGCTGAGAGCCTGTTCGCCTTCGGCGTCGAGGTTTGAGTTCGGTTCGTCGAGAACGACGAGGAAGGGGTCTCCGTAGAGCGCCCGGGCAAGGGCCACGCGTTGGCGCTGACCGGCGGAAAGCGCGGCGCCACCGTCGCCGATTTCCGTCTCGTAACCGTTCGGCAGCTTGAGGATCAGGTCGTTGACCCGGGCGGCGCGGGCGGCTTCGACGATGCTGTCCGACGAGGCGTTCTCGGTAAAGCGGGCAATGTTCTGCGCCACGGTGCCGGCGAAGAGCTCGACGTCCTGCGGCAGGTAGCCGATATGGCGGCCGAGGCGGTCGCTGTCCCATTGGTCGAGCGCCGCGCCATCCAGGCGGACGGAGCCTCTGAATGACGGCCAGATCCCAATCAGGGCGCGGGCGAGCGAGGACTTCCCGGAGGCACTCGGGCCGATGATGCCGAGCGCGCTGCCGGCCTTGAGTGTGAAGTTGACGTCGGCGAAGGTCAGGCGCTGGGCGCCGGGAGGGCCGCCGGCAAGCGCTTCGGCGGTCAGCCGATCCCTGGGGGCCGGTAGTTCCAGCGGTGCCGAGCGCTCCGGCAGGGCTTTTAGCAAATCCTTGAGACGCGCCCAGCTCTGGCGGCAGGCGACATAGCCGCGCCAGTTACCGATGGCCAGTTCAACCGGCGCCAATGCCCGGGCGGTGAGAATCGAGCCGGCGATGATAATGCCTGGCGAGGCCACGCCCTCGATCACCAGAACGGCACCGGTTGCAAGCACGGCGGACTGCAGCGCCATGCGGAAGACCTTCGACAGGGCGCCGTAGCCATTGCCAACGTCGGAGGTCGTGCGGTTCTGTTCGCGGTAGTTGTTGTTGCGCAGATCCCAGAGCTGCGACATGCGGCCGAGCATGCCCATGGCCTGCATGACCTCGGCATTGCGCTGCGAGGCCTGGGCGAAGGCATTTCGGTGGTTGCCGGCTTCCGACGCGCGCTTCGACGGTCCCTGGGTGCCGCGATTGGTGAGGAATGTCAGCGCGATCAGGATGATCGAGCCGACGACCGCGACATAGCCGATCATCGGATGGAAGGCGAAGCAGATGAGGAGGTAGAAGGGCAGCCATGGCAGGTCGAAGAAGGCGGCCGGACCGGTGCCCGACAGGAACGAGCGGACCTGGTCGAAATCGCGCAGCGCCTGCAGGCCGTCGCCTTGGGTGCGCAGCTTCAGCGGAGCCTGGACGACGGAGCGATAGATGCGCGCGCTCATGGCTTCGTCGAGCGCGCCGGCGATGCGCACCAGCATGCGTCCGCGCACCATTTCGAAGGCTCCCTGGAATGCATAGAGAAGCAATGCAAGGGCGCAGAGCGCGATCAGTGAGGGAATGCTGCGGCTCGGCAGGACCCGGTCATAGACCTCCAGCATGAAGAAGGAGCCGGTCAGGTAAAGGATGTTGACCAGGGCACTGGCGATGAAAACGCCAATGAAGGCGGCCTTGCATCGCCACAGCGCTTCTGCCGGATCGGATGCGCTTATCTTGCTGTTTGAACTGTTCGTCACTGTAGAGGCCCTCGCGAGACGCGTTTCGTCTCAAATGCACCGTCGTGCGATAATTTCTAAAGCCGGCATTACCTGGGGGTCTGTCACCTGGGAAACATGCTGTTTGCGCTCCCGTTTCCGGGTTCCGCGCCTATATAAATGAAGTTTGCGACCTCATAGTGGAAAGCCCTAATTATTGCCACGGTTTCTTTTCCGAGTCCTAAAAATATTTATTGTGCTTAATCGGTTACTTGGCCACTCCAGTCTAGCGCCAGATGCCGGCCAGCGGCGCGACCGGCCGCAAATGCGCCGTGCCGGAAATCGGCCACTCTTGCATCCGTTGCGGCAATCGGCCAAAGACGCGGAAAGATCCGAGAAAGCCGTGACATGAAGACCGTTCTGATCGTAGGCATAGGTGCCGGCAATCCCGAGCATATGACGGTGCAGGCGATCAATGCCCTGAACCAGGCCAACGTGCTTTTCATTCCCCGCAAGGGCGACGAGAAGGTGCAGCTTGCGGATGTCCGACGGACTATCGTGTCGCGTTACGTCACCCGCGCCGACAGCCGGACGGTGGAGTTTGATATTCCCGTTCGCCAGACGGCGGATCGTTCCTATCACCAAAGCGTCGATCAATGGCATGCCGCGATCGCCTCGGCTTACGAAAAATTGCTTTCCGAGGAGCTTGCCGAGGGAGAGACTGCTGCGTTTCTCGTCTGGGGCGATCCGATGCTCTATGACAGCACGATCCGCATCGTCGAGCGTGTCCGCGCGATGGAAACCGTGGCTTTCGACTATTCCGTCATTCCGGGCATCACCAGCGTCCAGGCATTGGCCGCAAGCCACCGCATTCCGCTCAATCTGGTCGGCAAGCCGGTGGAGATCACCACGGGCCGGCGCCTTGCAGAAAGTTTCCCGGGCCGGGTGGAGACCGCCGTGGTCATGCTCGACGGCGAGCAGGCCTTCATGGCAATCGAGGATCTGGATGCGCGGATCTATTGGGGCGCCTATCTCGGCACGGACCAGGAAATCGTCATTTCCGGGCGGCTGGCGGAGGTGAAGCAGGATATCCTGACGACCCGGGCAGAGGCGCGCGCGCGCCATGGCTGGATCATGGATATTTACCTCTTGCAGAAGGGCCGCGATTTCGAGGAGTAGCGGGCCATAGTGCGGCGTTTCGCGTCAGAGCTATTCGCAACGGGAGATGGCGGGTTGGTTTCTGCTGCTGTAGGATAGTCCGAGCGCGTGTCGGCAGTTCCCTGACGACGAAAGACCGCTTCCCGAAGAATAGAGAAATGCCGCCTGCAATGACGACCTGTATCGCGCCAGCCAAGAGCCGGACGGACGCCGCGCATCCAGCGTCGATGCGCCGTGGCGCCTGTCCGTCGCTGGCCACGCCGATGGTCACCGGCGACGGGCTTCTGGTGCGCCTGCGGCCGTCGGGCCAAGGTTTCAGCCTGCGCGAGTTGCGCGACGTGGCAGATGCAGCCTTCACCTGCGGCAATGGCATCCTGGAGGTTACCGCGCGTGGTAACCTGCAAATCCGCGGGCTGACGGACGAGACCGTGCCGGTCCTTGCCCGCATGATCGCGGATGCGGAAATAGAGATCTCGGAAGGTCTGGCGATCGAGACGCCACCGCTTGCCGGATTTGATCCTACAGAAATCGCCGATTCCCGGCCGCTGGTGAGCGGTCTCCGCGCGGCACTTTCTGCCCGGGGTTCCGCCTTGTCACTTGCGCCGAAACTCTCGGTCATCATCGACGGTGGCGGGCGGCTGCATCTCGGAGGCGTGACCGCTGACATTCGCGTTCATGCCATTCAAGCGAAGGACCGCATCCTGTGGCTGCTTTCCGTCGTGGGCACCGTGCTTTCGGGCCAGCCGGTTGCATTGTTCGACGCAGCGGCGGTCGTTCCAGCGATCATGGATATTCTCGATATCCTCGCCGCCATCGGCCCGTTCGCTCGGGCAAAAGAGCTGGATGTCGCTGTGTTGCGCGGTCGTTTTTCATCTGGTGACGATATACGTGGGTTGCCTTCAATCGCACCCGCTCCAAGCCCTGCCGGCATTCATGATTTTGACGAACATGGCGCTGTCCTAGGCGTCGGGCTGGCCTTTGGTCAGATTCATGCCGACAATCTCAAGGTATTTCTGGAAGCGCTCGATAGTCTCGGTGCGACGGACATTCGGCTTACTCCGGGCCACGGCATGCTGGTGATGGGGATCGGTCGCGACCGTATGGAGGCCGCACAGGCATTGGCGCTCGGACATGGGCTGCGCGCCTTTCCGGGCGATCCGCGCAACCATATCGCAGCATGTGCCGGATTTGGCGCCTGCGCCTCATCGCGGATCGATACGCGCGGCGTTGCCCGCATGCTGGTCGAGGCGGCGCGCTCTCTGCTCGATGGATCGATGACCGTGCATGTGTCCGGTTGCGCCAAGGGATGCGCCAGACCGTCCGCCGCGCCGCTGACGATCACGGCTTCGCCATTCGGGTATGGACTTGTCGTAAATGGCCCAGCCTCTGCCGCACCAAACGCATACATCGAAGAAAACAACATAAGAGCCGCGATCGAACGGCTCGACAAGCTGGTGCGCGAAGGCAAGCGGGCTGGCGAATCGGCCCGCTCCTGCCTTACACGGCTTGGAGCGGATGTGATCACGGCCGCGGTTCAACAGGGATAGAGATGCCTGAATACGATTATATCCGGGATGGCGACGCCATCTATGAGCGTTCATTTGCCATTATCCGCAGCGAAGCAGACCTGTCCCGCTTTTCCGAGGAAGAAGCCGATCTCGCCGTCCGCATGGTGCATGCCTGCGGGCTGGTCGATGCCGCCCGCTTCTTCGAGTTTTCGCCCGGTTTCGTCGCCGCCGCGCGGCAGGCTTTGAAGGGCGGAGCGCCGATCTTCTGCGACGCTTTCATGGTCTCGCACGGCATTACCCGCGCACGTCTTCCGGCCGACAATGACGTCATCTGCACGCTACGCGATCCGCGGACCCCCGACATCGCCCGGACGGTCGGCAATACCCGTTCGGCCGCGGCCTTGAAACTTTGGGTCGAGCGTCTGGCCGGCTCCGTTGTTGCCATCGGCAACGCCCCCACAGCCCTGTTCTTCCTGCTCGAAATGCTGCGCGATGGCGCCCCAAAACCCGCAGCGATCATCGGCATGCCCGTCGGCTTTGTCGGTGCGGCCGAATCCAAGGATGCGCTGGCCGAGAATTCCTATGGTGTGCCCTACGCCATCGTGCGTGGACGTTTGGGAGGCAGCGCCATGACCGCCGCCGCCGTCAATTCGCTGGCGAGGCCGGGTCTTTGAGCGCGGTATTGCAAGGAAAGCTGATCGGCGTCGGCACCGGCCCCGGTGATCCCGAGCTCCTGACCCTCAAGGCTGTGCGCGCGCTCGAGAAGGCCGACGTGCTCGCCTATTTCGCCAAGGAAGGCCGGCGCGGCAACGGTCGGGCCGTGGTCGATGGGCTGTTGAAACCGGGCCTCGTAGAACTGCCGCTCTATTATCCGGTCACCGTCGAGATCGACAAGGATCACGACGATTACAAGAGCCAGATCACCGGCTTCTACGACGCATCGGCCGCCGCTGTCGCCGAACATCTTGAGGCCGGACGCACGGTTGCTATCCTCAGCGAAGGCGATCCGATGTTCTACGGTTCCTACATGCATCTGCATGTGCGGCTGGCCGGACGGTTCCCGGTCGAGGTCATTCCCGGCATTACCGCCATGTCCGGCTGCTGGTCGCTGGCCGGTCTGCCGATCGTCCAGGGTGACGACGTGCTCTCCGTGCTTCCCGGCACGATGGCCGAGACGCAGCTGGTGCGCCGCCTTGGTGATACGGAAGCCGCCGTGATCATGAAGGTCGGCCGCAACCTGCCGAAGATTCGCCGCGCGCTGGCGGCTTCCGGCAAGCTGGACCGGGCCGTCTATGTCGAGCGCGGCACGATGGCGAACTCGGCGATGATCCCGCTGGCCGAGAAGGGTGACGATATCGCGCCCTATTTCTCGCTGGTGCTGGTTCCCGGCTGGAAGGACAGGCCATGAGCGGCACGCTTTACGTTATCGGCACCGGCCCCGGCGGCCCGCAGCAGATGACCCCTGAGGCGGTTGATGCCGTTTCGAAATCGACGGATTTCCTCGGTTACGGCCCCTATCTCGACCGGCTGTCGCTGCGGCCGGACCAGAACAGGATCGCCTCCGACAATCGCGAGGAACTCGACCGCGCGCAGGCGGCACTTGTGCGCGCAGCAGGCGGCGTCAATGTCTGCGTCGTCTCCGGTGGCGATCCCGGCGTCTTCGCCATGGCGGCTGCCGTCTGCGAGGCGATCGACAACGGACCGCAGGAATGGCGGGCGATTGACCTCGTCATCCTGCCGGGCGTCACCGCCATGCTTGCCGTCGCCGCCCGTATCGGCGCGCCGCTTGGCCATGATTTCTGCGCCATCTCGCTGTCGGACAATCTGAAGCCCTGGGATGTCATCACCCGCCGCTTGAGGCTGGTGGCCGAGGCGGGCTTGGTGATCGCGCTCTACAATCCGATCAGCAAGGCGCGTCCCTGGCAGCTCGGGGAAGCCTTCGCGCTTCTGCGCTCGGTGCTGCCGGCTGAAACTCCCGTCATTTTCGGCCGTGCCGCCGGGCGCCCCGACGAGCGCATGCTGGTCATGCCGCTCGGCACGGCGGATGCGCAGAAGGCCGACATGGCGACTTGCGTCATCATCGGCTCGCCGGAAACGCGGATCGTCCCGCGCCCCGGCAAGCCCGATCTGGTCTATACGCCACGCTTCATTTCAGGGGAGAAAAGGTGATCGACGAAGCCGAGCGCGTCTTCGACGGTATCCGCCGTGCTGATCTCGGCCGGTGGCCGGCGCTCGACCATGATTACTTCGATACCCAGTCGCCGCGCCGCCGCGATCTTGCCGTAAGTGGCCGCGCCGCCGCTGTTCTTGGCAACGATCACATCGACCATGTTTCTTTCCAGAAGTTCCCGCTCCGCCTCCTCCTCGAAGGGGCCGGTTGCGAGGATATAGCTGGCATCGGCAACAACGAGCGGCGGGGTGACAGGATCGACACTGCGGATGATATAGCGATGCTGTGGGGCGCCGTTGAAATGAAAGGCCTCCTGCCGGCCGATCGCAAGGAAGACATTGCGGGGCGCGGTGCCGAGCGCCGGAACGGCCTCGGCAATCGTGGGAACGCGGGTCCAGTGGTCGCCGGATTGCTGTTGCCAGACGGGACGGCGGAGCGCGAAAAAGGCGATGCCGGTCGCGCGCGCCGCGATCACCGCATTGTGGGATATCCGAGCGGCGAAGGGATGGGTCGCATCGATCAGAAGATCGAATTTTCCCTCGCTCAGGTAAGCGGCGAGACCGTCGCTGCCGCCGAAGCCGCCGCTGCGCACCGGAACCGGCTGCGCCATCGGTTCGGCCGTGCGACCGGCAAGCGACAGGAGCAGATCGCAATCCGCGCGCTGCGAGAGGGCGCCCGCCAATTGGCGGGCTTCCGTGGTGCCGCCGAGGATCAGGATACGGTGTCTGCGCATGGGTAACGGTCAGGCCTTTTCATCCGGCGGAAACGCGCCCTGGCTGACGATCATCGGCCTGGGCGAAGACGGTTTAGCGGGTCTCGGCGACGAGGCCAAGCATTGCATTGCCGAGGCAGCGATTGTCTTCGGCGGCGTCCGTCACCTTGAGCTTGCCGCCCCGCTGATCAAGGGCGAGAGACATGCCTGGCTGAGCCCCTTCGAGCGATCTGTCGAGGCCGTCGCCGCCGCGCGCGGCATGCCCGTCGTGGTGCTGGCATCGGGAGATCCCTTTTTCTTCGGCGTCGGTGTCACCCTGATGCGACGGATAGATCGATCCGAAATGCATGTTCTTCCCGCGCCATCCTCGTTCAGCCTTGCCGCTGCCCGCCTCGGCTGGGCGTTGCAGGATACGGTGATTGTTTCGCTGCATGGTCGGCCGCTGGATCTCATCCGCCCGCATCTGCAGCCGGGCAGCCGCATCCTCGCCCTGACCTCGGATGAAACCGGTCCGGCTGCGCTCGCGGCGCTTCTGTCGGACAGCGGCTTCGGCCAGTCCCGGCTAACGGTGCTGGAGGCGCTTGGCGGTCCGCAGGAACGGGTGACATCGCAGCATGCCTCCGAATTCTCGCTGACAGCGGTAAACTCTCTCAATGTCTGCGCCGTCGAAGTTGTCGCCGGAACCACGGCCCGCATTTTGCCGCTGGTGGCAGGGATCGACGATGGCCTGTTCGAACATGACGGTCAGATCACCAAGCGTGAAATCCGTGCGCTGACGCTGTCGGCACTCGCCCCCCGCCGTGGCGAGTTGCTCTGGGATATCGGCGCGGGCTCCGGCTCGATCGGCATCGAATGGATGCTGTGCGATCCGGCCATGCGGGCAATCGCCATCGAAGGTTCGCCGGAACGGGCGGAAAGGATCGGGCGCAACGCGGCCCAGTTCGGCGTTCCTGGGCTGACCGTCGTGCAGGGGACCGCGCCGGCTGCACTGGCCGGTTTGCCGCGTCCGGATGTCATCTTCATCGGCGGCGGCGGCAGCGAGGCGGGCGTGATGGAGGCCGCGATCGCCGCTTTGTGCTCGGGCGGACGTCTGGTCGCCAATGCCGTGACGACGGAAATGGAAGCGGTGCTGCTGTCGCATCATGCAAGGTTTGGCGGCTCGCTCACCCGTATCGATATTGCTCGGGCATCGCCGGTCGGCGCCATGATAGGCTGGCGTCCGGCCATGCCGGTGACGCAATGGTCATGGGTCAAGCCGTGACATCGGAATTTCAGAAGGAACGATCATGACCGTCCATTTCATCGGCGCCGGCCCCGGAGCCGCAGACCTGATCACAGTTCGCGGCCGCGATCTGATCGCGCGCTGCCCGGTCTGCCTCTATGCGGGCTCGATCGTGTCTCCCGAACTGCTGCAATATTGCCCGGAAGGTGCCCGCATCGTCGATACCGCGCCGATGTCGCTGGACGAGATCGAGGCGGAATATGTCAAGGCGGCTGAGGCCGGACAAGACGTTGCCCGGCTGCATTCGGGCGATCTCTCGGTCTGGAGCGCCGTTGCCGAGCAGATCCGCCGGCTGGAAAAGCATGGGCTGGATTATACGATGACCCCCGGCGTTCCCGCCTTTGCCGCCGCGGCATCCGCGCTCGGCCGTGAACTGACCATACCCGCCGTCGCCCAGAGCCTCGTGCTCACCCGGGTTTCCGGACGTGCCTCGCCGATGCCGAATGCCGAGACGCTGGCCGGGTTCGGGGCGACCGGCGCGACGCTGGCAATCCATCTGGCGATCCATGCGCTCGGCCAGGTGGTCGAGGACCTCACGCCGCTCTATGGTGCCGACTGCCCGGTCGCCATCGTCGTCAAGGCGTCGTGGCCGGATGAGCGCGTCGTGCGCGGCACGCTGGGCGATATCGAGGCCAGGGTGGCCGCCGAGCCGATCGAGCGCACCGCGCTGATCTTCGTCGGCCGGACGCTCGGAGCGACCGATTTTCGCGAGAGTTCGCTCTATGACGCCGCCTATCAGCGCCGGTTCCGGGGACGTGACGGACTTTAAAGTTCCGTCAGATATCCGTGCCCGTCGTATCCACTGGTGCGCCGGTCGCCTTGCGCGGCACGCCGTCATTGCCTTCGATCCGGTCGCGATAGAGCGCGGACTGGCCGAGCAGCATCAGCGTGACCGGTGTCGTCAGGATAACGAAGACGACAATCAGGATTTCATGGAAAATCCAGCGGTTCTGCAGCACGGCGAAGGTGATCATCGAGGCCAGGCAGATCAGGACAACGCCGGCGCTGGCGCCGAGTGTCGGCGCATGCAGGCGGCCATAGAAGGTTTTGAGCCGGATCAGCCCCATCGAGCCGATCAGCGTGATGCCGGAACCCAGCAGCAGGAGAATGCAGACTGGAATGGCGGCCCAGGTCGGAAGGTCGGTCAGGTGGCTCATTCGATCACCTCTCCGCGCATCAGGAACTTGGCAAAGGCGATCGATGACACGAAGCCGAGCAGGGCGATGATCAGGGCCGCTTCGAAATAGATCGTGTTGGCGGTGCGAATGCCGAAGGTCAGGAGAAGCAGCATCGCGTTGATGTAGAGCGCATCGAGACCGAGGATGCGGTCCTGCGCCCGCGGTCCACGCACGACGCGAAACAGCGCGCATCCCATGGCGAGACCGAGAAGTACCTGTGAGGCGAGCATCGACCAGATGATGAAGAGTTCGGTCATTCGAAAATCTCCTTCAGCGGTGTTTCGTAGCGGGATTTGATCAGGGCCGCCCAGTCGTCGCTGTTTTCGAGGTCGAGGATATGGAGCAGCAGGACGCCGGTTTGCCGATCGAATTCGACCCAGGCGGTGCCGGGCGTTGCCGTCAGGATGCAGGCCAGCAGCGCCAGCGCGTTTTCATCCTTGAGGCTGATATCGATCCGGACGAAGCCGGAATTTGCCGGCTGCGTTCGGGTGCGCAGGATGACCAGCATCACCGCGATATTCGAGCGAAAGATGTCAATGATGACATGCCCGGCGAGGGAGAAGATGCGGACGACCGTCTTCAGCCTGGTCTTGTCCGGCTGAAGATTGACCGTCACCCAGGCCGACGAAATACCGAGTATGCTGCCGAGGATGATCTGGCCTGGCGCGAAAGACTGGTTGATCAGCAGCCAGAGGACGAGCAGCGCGAGCGACAGAAGCGGGTAGGGGAACCAGTAGCGCATCATTCCGCTCCCGTCTGACCGGCGCGAGGCGCCGCCATGACCCGGCCGATATAGTTCTGCGGCTCGGAGAGGGCTTTGGCGGTCGCATCCATATAGCGCATCGCGGGGCCGGCCTGCAGGCTCAGGAATATGCAAGTTGCCAGAAGCAGGAGGACGGGCGTGATCTCGATCAGGTAGACACGCGGGACTGTGCCTTCGATCGATGTCCAGAAGGTGCGGATTCCGACCCGGTTCATGGCGATCATGGCGGCCAGACCGGAGAGGATCAGCAGGCTGACATAGGCCCATTGCGCGCCGCTGATCGCCACGTCGGCACCAAGGCCGCCCGGATTGAAAAGCCCGTTGAGCATGGCGAATTTTGCCAGGAAGCCCGAGAGCGGCGGCAGGCCCGAGAGGAGGACGGCGCAGGTGCAGAAACAGAGGCCGAGCACGGCCATCGTGCCAGGCACGGCGACACCGATTTCTTTCTCCTCCTCGTTCTCATCGACGTCGCCATAGGCTTCCATCGTCACCGCCAGAACGTCGGCACCGGCATCGCGGGCGCGCTCGACCAGTTCGATCAGCAGGAAGAAGGCGCAGATCGTGAGAGTCGAACTGACGAGATAGAACAGCGCGCCGCCGATCACGGCACCGTTGCCGAGGCCGATCGCCGCCATCAGCGTGCCGGAGGAAACCAGCACACAGTAGCCCGCCAGGCGACCCATGGCCTGCGAGGCCAAGACGCCGATGGCGCCGAAACCGATCGTCAGCAAGCCGCCATAGAGCAGGACCGCTTGCCCGAATCCGGCCGAAATGCCGGCGTCACTGCCGAACAGCAGCGTGGACAGGCGCAGCAGGATATAAACGCCGACCTTGGTCAGGATCGCGAAGATCGCGGCGACTGGCGGGGTCGCCGCCGAATAGGTGGCCGGCAGCCAGAAGCCGAGCGGCCACATGCCTGCCTTGACCAGGAAGGCGATGCCGAGAAGAGCGGCACCCGCCTCCATCAGCACGCGGCTTTCCGGGCCGATCGTGGTGATCCGGAGCGCAAGGTCCGCCATGTTCAGCGTGCCGGTCGCGCCATAGATAAGGCTGACGCCGATCAGAAACAGCGAGGATGCGGCAAGGTTGATCGCGATGTAATGCAGGCCGGCCTTGACGCGTATCATGCCCGAGCCGTGCAGCAGCAATCCGTAGGAGGCAGCAAGCATCATCTCGAAGAAGACGAAGAGATTGAAGAGATCGCCTGTCAGGAAGGCACCGTTGAGGCCCGCCAGCATCAGTTGGAACAGGGAATGGAAATGATGACCGGCCCGATGCCATTTCGCCATCGAGAAGATCTGCGTCGCGAGCGCCAGCACTGATGTCAGGACCAGCATCAGCGCCGACAGGCGGTCAAGCACCAGGACGATACCGAATGGCGCCGGCCAGTTGCCGAGCAGATAGACGCCGGTTCCCGGTGTCCCGGTCGCAGCCGCTCGCATCAGAAGCACGCCGACCAGGAAGACCAGGATGGTAGAGCCAAAGGCGATCACGCCCTTCAGTGTCCGGTTGCGCTCGTCGATTGGGATCAGTCCGGCCGCGGTGATGATCGGCAGGAGGATTGGCAGGATGATCAAGTGTTGAAGCCAGTTCACGCGTTGCTACTCCCTGCCGTCCACGTGGTCGGTGCCGGTAAGGCCGCGCGATGCGAGCAGAACGACGAGGAAGAGCGCGGTCATGGCGAAACCGATGACGATGGCGGTGAGCACCAATGCCTGCGGGATCGGGTCGGTATGCGTCAGTAGTCCACCGGCGCCGCCCTTCTCCAGGATCGGCGGTGCATTGACCCGCAGCCGCCCCATGCCGAAGATGAAGAGGTTGACCGCATAGGAGAGCAGCGACAGACCGATGATGACCTGATAGGTGCGCGGTCGGAACAGGAGCCAGACGCCCGAAGCGGTGAGAACGCCGATGCCCACGGAGAGAACGAGTTCCATCAGCCAGTCTCCTTGGTGGCCATCTTCGCCGCGCGCATCTGGGCACGGGGCGCGCGCACCGACTGGTGGGCCAGTGCGATCAGGATCAGCACCGTCGCGCCGAGCACGAGCGAGAACACGCCGAGATCGAAGAGAATGGCGGTGGCGAGCGGGATCTTGCCCAGCACCGGCAGCGACGCATATTGCGCATGCGAGGTGAGGAAGGGATAGCCGAACGCCCAGGAGCCAAGACCGGTGGCGGTCGCGACCAGAAGCCCGATCGCCATCCAGCGCAGGGGATGGATGCGCAGCCGTTCCTCGACCCAGCGCGTGCCGCCAGCCATGTATTGCAAGATGAAGGCGATCGACATGGCGATCCCGGCCGCAAAGCCGCCGCCCGGCAGATCGTGCCCACGGAAGAAGAGGAAGGCGGCCAGCATGCCGATGACCGGGAACATCCAGCGCATGATCACCGACGGGACCAGCAGGTATTCGGCGATGCTGTCGCCCTTCTTGCGGTCCGGATGATCGTCATCGAAGGCGTTCTGCATGCGCTGCTGTTCCGGTGTTTCCAGGCTTTCCACCGCAGGGCGGAAGCGCAGCAAGAGCGCGAAAACGGTCAGTGCGACAATGCACAGGACAGCGATTTCCCCCAGTGTGTCGAAGCCGCGGAAGTCGACCAAGATGACGTTGACGACATTGGTGCCGCCACCTTCGCTGTAGGCACGCTCGAGGAAGTAACTGGAAATGGTTTCCGGCAGTTCGCGGGTCATCACCGTGTAGGAGACGAGCATCATGCCGATGCCGGCAAAGACCGCCGTCGCAAGGTCGCGCAGGCGGCGCAGGCGGGTCGAGATCGTCATCATTTCCGGATCGTCGGGATCCTCGATCCGCTTCGGCAGCCAACGCAAACCCAAGAGGATCAGTACGGTCGTGACGATCTCGACGAGAAGTTGCGTGGCGGCAAGGTCCGGTGCGGAAAGCCAGACGAAGGTGAGGCAGGTGACGAGCCCCGCACCGCCCAAAAGCACCAATGCTGCCAGACGGTGGAACTTCGCCTGATAGGCGGCGCCGATGGCGCAGATCATGCCGATCAGCCAGATCAGGGCGAAGGCCGGATCGATGCTTCGGAAAGCGATTGCCGCAGGCTTGAAGCCTTGCAGGAGCAATGTCACCGCGCCGGCAATCACCGCGACAGCCACGAGGATGCGCATCTGCGGCTGCAGGCGGCGGGTGCCGGCGCGCATCTCGATCGAACGTGCCCATTTCCACGATAGCGTGACCAGCACGCGCTCGAAGATGCGCTGGCCTTCGAGGCGACGGAAGAAGGGAGGGCCTTCGATGCTGGTCGCCAGATAGGGTTTCATCGCGAGGAACAGGCCGACGCCTCCAACGAGTGCAAGCAGGCTCATGAACAGAGGCAGGTTCCATCCATGCCAGACGGCAAGGCTGTAGACCGGCGTCGCATTGCCAAGCACCGACTGGACCGCCGTATGCAGGAAGGGCCCAATGGTCAGCGCCGGTATGACGCCGACGACGAGGCAGGAAAAGACAAGGAAATAGATTGGCGCCAGCATCCAGTGCGGCGGCTCATGCGGCGCCTTTGGCAGGTCGTTCGGCGGCGGACCGAAGAAGACGCTGTAGATGAAGCGGATCGAATAGGTGACGGAAAACATGCTGGCGAGCGTTGCCACATAGGGCGTCAGCGTATCCAGGATGTTGTATTTGTGCGTTTCGATTGCTTCCGCGAAGAACATTTCTTTCGACAGGAAGCCATTGAGCAGCGGCACGCCGGCCATCGAGGCGCTGGCGACCATGGCCAGCGTCGCGGTAATCGGCATGTAGCGGAACAGACCACTCAGCCGCCGCATGTCTCGGGTACCGGTTTCATGATCGATGATGCCGGCGGCCATGAACAGCGAGGCCTTGAAGGTCGCATGGTTCATGGTGTGGAAGATCGCGGCGACGGCGGCAAGCGGGCTTCCGAGGCTGAGCAGCACGGTGATCAGGCCGAGATGGCTGATCGTCGAATAGGCAAGCAGGCCCTTGAGGTCCTGCTGGAAAATGGCGAAATAGGCGCCGAGGAGCAGCGTCGACAATCCCGCCAGGCCGACGATCCAGAACCATTCATCCGTGCCGGCCATGACCGGCCAGAGCCGCGTCAGGAGAAAGACGCCGGCTTTGACGAGCGTGGCTGAGTGCAGATAGGCCGAAACCGGCGTCGGCGCGGCCATGGCGTGCGGCAGCCAGAAATGAAACGGAAACTGCGCGCTCTTGGTCAGCGCTCCCAGCAGGATCAGGATCAGCACCGTGGTGTACAGCGGGTGGTCGCGGATCACGTTGCCGGATGAGAGCACGACATCGAGATCATAGCTGCCGACGATATGGCCAATCAGCATCAGCCCGACGAACATGCACAGGCCGCCGGTGCCGGTAACCGTCAGTGCCATGCGCGCGCCATCGCGGGCATTGGCGTTGTGGTGCCAATAGCCGATCAACAGGAAGGAGATGATGCTGGTCAGCTCCCAGAAGATGGCGAGCAGGATCAGGTTGCCGGACAGCACCACGCCGAGCATCGCGCCCATGAAGGCGAGAAACAGCGCGAAGAAGCGCGGCACCGGGTCGCTCGCCGACATGTAGTAGCGCGCGTAGATCACCACGAGCAGGCCGATCGCAGCGACCAGGCTTGCGAACATCCAGGCGAAGCCATCCATGCGCAGGGTGAAATTGAGCCCGAGTTCCGGCAACCAGGGAATGTCATAGCGAAGCGGCGTGCCGGACGAGATGACGGTGTAGAGGCCGGCGGACGTAACGAGGCAGAACAGCGCGATCGCACCGGCGAGCCAGGCGGCGGCGGTGCTTTTATGCGTCGGAATGCAGATTGCAGCGAGGCTCCCCGCAAACGGTGCAAGTACCAGAATCAAAAGCAATGTCGCTGCGGTTTCTATCTGCCCGTTCCCTAAATCTTTCTACCTGAGAAGGACCGCAGGGGTCCGCGAAGGTCTTGCCGTTGCCACATCGTGACCGGCCCCCGAAGCGCATCGCAAAACGACGCACGGGCATGTGTTTTTATGTCTGCTTTCCTGCATGATGCCAACCCGCAACGGCAATAAAATTGGCGTTCTGCGGCAATTCGGTGCACCGCTTGAAGCGAGAGCAGGTTTTGCGACGATGATCGCTGCCTGTTGGTACCCTTCGCACCGGAAATGTTCGCAGGTTATTTTGTAACAAAATGTAAGCGGCCTATATCAGGAAATGTTTCGACACGGAAAACGTCCACGCGTCGATAGCGGATTGCGTGCGTTTTGACCTGCGGCTGGTATAAACGGGCAATGGATATTACACCGCACATTCTGGTCGTCGATGACGATCCTGAAATTCGCCGCCTGCTCGGGAAATATCTCGACGGGCAGGGCTTTCGCGTTAGCCTGGCCGGAAGCCGGGGCGAATGCGAGGCAAAGCTTGCCGAACTCAAGATCGACCTGCTCGTTCTCGACGTCATGCTGCCGGACGGATCGGGGCTCGATCTTTGCCGGGCCTTGCGCGGGCGCATGCCGCAACTGTCGATCATCCTGCTGACGGCACTGAAGGAAGATGTGGACCGGATCATCGGTCTCGAATTCGGCGCCGACGATTACCTCGGCAAGCCTTTCAATCCACGCGAACTGGCCGCCCGCATCCGGGCCGTCCTGCGGCGTGGTCGAAGCGAGCCGCAGCCTGCCGGCAGCCGGCAATATGTCTTTGCCAATTATGTCGCCGACATCGAAAGCCGGACCTTGGTTGCGCCGGACGGAAGCTCCGTCGATCTGACCGGTGGTGAGTTCGAATTGCTCATGGTTTTTCTCCAGCGTCCAGGCCGGGTGCTTTCACGCGATTCGCTGCTGGACCTGACGCAGGGTCGCACGGCAGATCCTTTCGATCGATCGATCGACATCCTCGTTAGCCGGCTACGGCGCAAACTCGGCGATGCCAGCGTCTTCAACATGCTGAAGACCGTTCGCAACAAGGGCTATCAGCTGGCTGTTCCCGTCGAACGGAGCAACTAGCCATGTGGTCCCTGCGTACCCGGTTCACGGTGCTTCTCGTCATCTCTGTCGTGCTGGTCTTGGTGATCGCCGCTTTCGTGACGGCGCAGCTTGTCCGCAAGCCGCCGGAGGCCATGTTCGATCGCGTCCTCGCCGAAAAGGCCGAACTCGCGGTCATGCTGTTGCGCGCCGATCCGACGGCGGCCGAGACGATGAAAATTCCCGTTCGACCCGAACCCGCAGAGGATCGCGTCGATCAAGAGCGGACGGACAATCTGATGTCGGAAGCCCGACGCCTCGGATACAAGTCCGAGTCCGTCGTCCTGAAAAGCTTCAACATGCATGCCAAGGACATTGCCGTGCGTCTCGATGATGGGCGCTGGGCCTATCTCGATTTTCCCGGTCCCGGTCCCTTTCCTTCTCTGTCGCTCGCCTTCTATCTGGCGCTGGTTGCGATCGGCATGGCTGCGATTGCCGCCTATGTCAGTAACGTTATGATGCGCCCCTTACGTCTTCTCGACGAAACCATCGCCAAGATCCGGCCCGACGGGATCATTCCCGAATTGCCGGAAACGGGGCCGATGGAGGTTCGCACCACCGCAAAGACCATCAACCGCCTGGCAACGCGGCTCAACGCGGCCGTCTCCAGCCGCATGCGGATGATCGCAGCCGCGGGTCACGACATGCGCACGCCGATGACCCGGATGCGTCTGCGGGCCGAATTCGTCGGTGATGGTGATGACCGGCAGTCCTGGCTGAAGGATCTTGACGAGCTCGATCATATCGCCGACAGCGCTATCCGGCTCGTCCGCGAGGAGGTAAGCCCTGCGGCGCGCGAAAAGGTGGCGCTGGATGCCGTGCTCAAATCAGTCGCCGAGGAAATCCGCGAGACCGGTCTGCCTGTCGAGCAGGGCTCGTTCCTGCGCGCCGATGTCGAGGGGTCGCCGTTTGCGCTGAAGCGGGCGGTGCGCAATCTGGTGGTCAATGCCGCGACGCACGGGCTCGGCGCGCGCGTCTCTCTGTCCAATACCGGCGGGGAGGCCATTCTGATGGTGCGAGACAGTGGACCCGGCATCCCGCAGGACCTGCTCGACCGCGTGTTCGAACCGTTCTTTCGCGTCGACCAGGCGCGTCGCCAGCTCGTGCCCGGTGCCGGACTCGGCCTCGCCATCTCCCGTGAAATCATCGAGAACCATGGCGGCACGATCACCATCGTCAACCGCCGTGAAGGCGGGCTGATCCAGACCGTGCGCCTGCCTCTCTGCGCCGCTGCGCAGGACTGATTGCTTCTACGTTCGAGGTAGCTTGACCGAAGCCCCCACGATCGTTTGATCGGTGGGACGCTTCTTGGCGCCTCGGTTGCTCGCCGTTGACGGGGGTTAGCTGTCGGAAGGTCGCGTCGGAAATCCGAGACGCTTAAAGACGGGGGAGTTCTTGTGAAGGCACTTACAAAGCAATCCAGGCCCTGGTCATCACAAACGAAAACGCGCGGCAGGTGAAAACCGGCCGCGCGACTCTGTCTCTCTTATAAACCCGCCAATCTGGTGGCAGGTTCCTTATTACTTCTTGGCAACCTCGACGACAGGGCTATCGCCGACACTGGAGCCGCCGCCGATGGCGACGTTCAGGGCCACATAGTTGTTGGATAGATTGCGAATGCTGGCTGCGAGTGCAATGCGCGAGTTCGACAGATTTCGTTCAGCGTCCAGCACGTCCAACAGCGATGTTGCGCCGCCCTTGTAGCTTTCACGCGCCAGGCCGAGGGCTTCCTCGGAGGAATCGACCACTTTGCGCAATGCCGCAACGGTCTGGTAGTTGTTGCGAAGTGCAACCAGCGCGTTCTCGACTTCCTCGACCGCGTTCAGCACCGTCTGTTTCCAGGCGAGGTACTGCTGCTGCGCGCCGGACTTGGCGACATCGACATTGGCCTTCAGGCGACCGCCGTTGAAGATAGGCAGGTTCAGGCTCGGGCCGAAGGACCAGCTGCCAAGGCCGCCAGTCGCAGCGGACGCAATGATGCGCGAACCGTCGATCGTGCCGCTGAGGCTGAGGCTCGGATAAAGCTGTGCTTCGGCAACGCCGATAGCAGCCGTTTGTGCCGCCAGAAGACGTTCCGCGCGGCGGATGTCTGGACGGAAGCGGATAAGGTCGGCCGGTACGCCGATCTTCGTGTTGTAGCGCGGCGAAGGCTGCGAGCCGCCGCGTGTCAGGCCGGCCGTGACCGTTGTTGCCGGCAGGCCGAGCAGGGTGGCAATGTGATTGGCTGCTTGGTGGAAACCAGTCTGATAGCCCGGCAATTCGGCAAGCGTCGTATTGACCAGACCTTCGGCTTGAACCACGTCGAGGTTGGAGGCAGCGCCAGCCGCCTTGATGTCGTTGGTCAGCTTCAGGGTCTCGCGCCGGGACGCGAGGCTTTTCTGCTGCAGGGCGTACGCTTCCTGATTGTAGCGAGCCTCAATGTAAGAGGTTGTCAAGTCTGACAGATAGGCGAGGCGGGCGACGTTGACGTCGGCATAGGCGGCGTCGAGTGAGGCGTTAGCCGATTCCTTGGCGCGGCGATACTGGCCGAACAGGTCGATCAGCCAGGATGCATCCGCACCGGCAGCGAGCGTCTTGGTCTGGCTATGGTCACGGACGCCGTTCGTGCTGTTACGCAGGTAAGAACCGTCCTGACCCTGCGCGGTTGCCGAGGCGCCGGCATTGATCTCAGGCAATCCTCCTGCTGCAGCAAGGATTACGTTGGCGCGGGCCTCCATGATGCGTTCGATCGACTGCTGGACGTCAAGGTTTTCATTCATGCCCTGCGCGACGAGGTCGTTCAGCTTCTTGTCGCGAAAGGCTTCCCACCAGGGTGTTAGGGTCACATCGTCAGATGCTGCCTTGGCGCCTGCGGAGAATTTTGCTGGGAGAGCGGCGTCCGGTGACTGGTAATCAGGGCCGACGACGCAGCCCGAAAGGAGAAGCAGGCTCAAGGGAAGGAGCGCTTTAACAATTTTCATGTGGGTCCCCATCCGGCACCGTCACGCGCCGGTAACAAACGATTCACTTTTTTCGTCTTTAACACTTTATGCGCCGGATGCGAGGGGACAATGCAAAGATGGGGGTTCAAAACGAACATCCCCAGGATTGGTGTTTCCCAAGTGCCACGGCTTGGCTATTGCGTCCGTAATTTCAAGAGTGATGACGAAAATTTCCCGATAGTCCATTCGCACCTGCCAGCCTTCCATCTTCACGGAGCGGCGGGCAGCCTGACCATCTACAGCGGCTGCATGTCTGGCGTTTGTCGGGTGGGTGTCGATTTGTTTCTCTAAGCTGCCCCGCGGGGGAAGGCTGCATGAGCGACCCCGGATTCCGGCAATCATTGCCGAAGATGGGTCGGACCGCTCATGGATATGCGCCTGGGCTTGTCATCAGCCCACGGGTGTAACGAAAGTCAGACCCGGATTTCGCGATCGACCTGGGCGTCGACGAACCGAGTTGATGCGGAGCGAGACCGGGGAGATGCCCAAGCGCGCGAATCACGAAATGACACGGTGGTTCAGGCCGCCAGCCAGCGGCGTTCCCGGGCGAAATTGGCGAGGTCGTTGGCGCTCATCGGCCGCGCAAAGGCATAACCCTGAAGACCATAACAGCCGAGTTCCCGCAGGATTCTCGCATGTTCCATGGTTTCGACACCCTCGGCGATTACTTCGATGCCGAGCGACGTGCCGATATCGATGATGGAAGCCACCAGCTGCCGCTGCTTCGCCGAGGTCAGGATCGGCAGTACCAGCTGCCTGTCGATCTTCAGGCGGCGTGGCGTCAGCTTTAGCAGGCTGACGATGGACGCGTATCCGGTGCCGAAATCGTCGATCTCGATGTCGATGCCGAGGCTCTTGATCTGCTCGATATTCGACAGCACCGTCATGTCGCTTTCGTCGAAGGAGATCGATTCCAGCAATTCGAACGATACCTTGCCCGTCGGAATATCCATCTGCTTGAGGCGATCGATCAGCTTTTCGTCGTGCAGGCGGTGATAGGAAAGGTTCACCGAGATTTTTGGAATATTGATGCCGCTCGCTTCCCAGCGGCAGGACTGGAACAGTGCCTGCTCAAGGATGCGCTGGTCGATTTCCGCGAGCGCGTTGATATCTTCCGCCGTCTTCAGGAAAGCGTAGGGCGCGAGCAGGCCCTTGGTCGGGTGATCCCAGCGCGCCAAGGCCTCGACGCCGATGATATCGAGCGTCGTCGGACAGAATTGCGGCTGGAAATGTGCGACAAATTCGTTGTGTTCGAGCCCGCGCAGAATTTCGTCGGCGGTCTGTTTCGTCTGGATGACGGCCGTCTTCAGTGAGTGGGTGAACACTTCGTGCCGATTACGGCCGCGGCGCTTGGCTTCATAGAGCGCGATGTCGGCATTGACGAGAACCTGAGTCAGTTCCTCGTCCGCATGGCTCTGGTGGGCAATGCCGATGCTGACGCCGATCCGGCATTCCTTTTCCTTGTAGAGAACGGGAACGCTCATAGCCAGAATAATGCGTTGGGCAAGATCGGTGTCGTGACCCTCGACGCCGCCATTGTGCGAGATGATCACGAATTCGTCGCCACCGATCCGACCGACGAAGTCATTGGCATCGGTATTGGCGCGCAGAATGCCAGCGGCATGACGCAGGATCTCGTCGCCGGCGGCATGGCCGAGCGTATCGTTGATCTCCTTGAAGCGGTCGAGATCGATGTGGAACATGCTGGCGAGGCCCTGGGTCGCGGCCTTGGGCTGCTTTTCCGCCAGGATCTGGTCGAGATAGCGCCGATTCGGCAGTACCGTCAGCGGATCGTGCAAGGCGTTGAATTCCATGCGATGTCGGGCGGCTTCCAGCTCGGCGCTATGCGCCTCGGCCTGCCCCTTTGCCTTTTCCAGCCGCTCGTTCTTTTCGACATCCGCGGTTACGTCCAAATTGACGCCGACGATCTTTTCACGGCCACCGGCGCCGATATATTTCGAGCCGACGGCACGGATATGACGGGTGCGGTTCCCGCTGAGGCGGACGCGGAACTGCGATACGTAGCTGTCGCCGTTCCGCACGGCGCCACGGAATTCCTCCTCGGCCCGTCCCAGATCGTCGGGATGCAGCGCGTCGCGCCAGTCCTCGTAGACTTCGCGGGCTTCGGTCTGGAGACCGTACAGCTCTTTCATCCGGTTATCCCACAAGAGCTTGCCGGAGTTGATGTCCAGTTCCCAGATGCCGATCTCGGATGCATCAAGCGCGATCTTCAGTCTGTGCGACAGTTCTTGCAACTGGTCCTTGTTGTGCTCCAGCACATGGATGTTGCGCTGCCGCTCTTCCATCAGGCGGCTGGTAATGAACATCGGTACGAGGATGAAAAGTCCGCCGAGCACGATCAGGGCGCGGACCAGCCAGGCATTGTCAGGCGTTGCGACCCAGCCACCTTTAGGGACGGCGCTGATAACCCAGGAACCACCTGGCAGAAAGACGCTGACCTCGACCGGATCGGCGCCCCTGATTCGGCTTTCCCCGAAGAACAGGGCGCCGTCTTCGCCCAATCCGTCGCGCCCGGAAATAGCGATGTCGAGGCCGAGGTTCTCCGATAACAGGCCGCTGTCGCGATACAGGCGCTCCACGTCGATGACGGCTGAAACCATGCCCCAGAATCGGTTCGACTGGCCGCCGACCGACACGGATACCGGAAACCGGCCGATCAGTCCCTGGCCGCCCTGAATAAGATCCAGCGGGCCGGCAAGCACCATCTTGCCGAGATCGCGGACCCGCATGGCGGCAGCGCGCTGGTTCTCATTCTTGCGGTAGTCGAGGCCGAGCGCCTTCTGGTTGCCTTCTATCGGATAGACCATCGAGACAATGAGGTTTGGTGCCGCGGCAATGCTGCGCAGTCGTGTACGGTCGCTGAAGAGATTTTGGGCGAGATCGGAGAACCGTTTCTGGTTCATGTCCGGTTCGGTGGAGATCGTCGCGATCAGGCCGCGCACGAGCTGGATATCACCATTGATATTGGCTTCGAGTTTGGAGCGGATCGGATTGAGTTCGGCGGTGACGGCCGCGCGCATTTTTGCCGCATGAACAGCACGGTTCTGCTGCTCGGCGAATACGCCGGCAATGATGACGACCACCAGCGCTACATAAGTCGGCAGATAGCTTGGTTTCAGCAGGCGGGCGATTGTTGATGTCCTGAGCATGCGCGACAGTCCCGAAAACACGAAATCTCCAATGCCGTTCCATAGGCTGACAGCAATTGGCGTGCAGTGTCGCAAACCCGTCTTAACAATATGTGCTCGCAACACCCCTGGATACCGGGGGGTTACTTGGACTTCTTCTTCTCGGGCAGCTTCTTGCGGTCGGTTTCTGCTAAGTCCTTGAGTTCTTTTTCGGTCATGGATTTCTCCATGCCTTTCGACGCTCCCTTTAATTCGGATTTCTTGGTGTCTCCGCGTTTTGCCGACAGGGCGGCTCCGGCGGCTTTCTGCTGGGCTTGCGATTTTGCAGGCATCGTCCTTCTCCTCTGGTGTGACGCTGCCGTTTAACAATCGATCGCAAAATTGGTTCCGCCGGTTCGGGTCAGGTCGGATCAGACCGTTTCCGGCTGGCCGATCATCGCCAGCAGCGTTTCCAGCCGGTCGGCGTCGCGCGGCAGTTTGTCGGTTCGCAGGCGGGAAATGCGCGGAAAGCGCATGGCGACGCCGGATTTGTGCCGAGTGGAGAAATTGATGCCCTCGAAGGCCACTTCCACCACGAAACCATGGTCAGCCTCCGCCCTTATCGAACGAACCGGGCCGAAACGCTCGATCGTGTTGTTGCGGACATAGCGGTCCAGCACTTCCAGTTCCGCATCCGTGAAGCCGAAATAGGCCTTCCCGACTGGCACCAGCGCATCCTTGCCGTCACTCTCCGTCCAGACGCCGAAGGTGAAGTCGGAATAATAGCTGGAGCGCTTGCCATGTCCGCGCTGCGCATACATCAGCACCGCATCAACATTGTAGGGCTCGCGCTTCCACTTGAACCACGGCCCCTTCGAGCGACCGGATGTGTAGGGTGAATCCAGCCGCTTGAGCATGATGCCCTCGATGACCGGATCGGGCGGGTCAGTCCGCAGCCCGTCAAGCTCCTCCCAGCTGGAAAACGGCACCAGCGGCGACAGATCGAAATGCGAAGGTGCCGCCGTCTCGATCAGGGCTGAAAGGGCAGCGCGCCGGGTCAGGAATGTTTCGGGACGAATGTCCTGCCGGCCGGAAAACAGCAGATCATAACCACGGATGAAGGCGGGATAGTCCTCCAGCATCTTACGGGTTACGGTCTTGCGGTTCAGCCGCTGCTGCAGGTCGGAAAAGGTGCGGGTGGCGCTGTTGGAGCGCAGGGTGCCGCCGACCAGCAGTTCGCCATCGATGATGCCCTCGAAATCGGCGGCTTCCAGGATATCCGGAAAGGCGCCGGAAATATCGTCGCCGCTGCGCGAATAGAGCCGCCGCGTGCCGCCGACATTGGCAAGCTGCACCCTTATGCCGTCCCACTTCCATTCGGCGGCAAAATCCGCCGGGTCAAGCGATGCGAGGTCATTATCACCGACGGGCGTTGCGAGCATGACGGCGTGGAAAACGGCCGGCATATCCAGTTCCGGTTTTTCGCCGCTGCCATCGAGCCAGCGGAACAGGGACGTGTAGGGCGGCGACAGGCCGTGCCACAGGGTTTCGATTTCCGTGACATCGACAGTGCCGACATCGGCCAGCGCCTGCTTGACGAGGCGGGCGGACACACCGATCCGCAGGCCGCCGGTGATCAGCTTCAGGAAGGCGAAGCGGCTCGATCCTTCCAGTTGGTCGAGGAGATTGCGGACGAGGCCGTGGACATTGGCCCGGCCGGCCGTTTCAAGTTGATGGACCACGGCGCCGAGCGACAGGTCGAGCGGCGGCGTGTCATCACCTTTCGGTTTTTCCCAGACCAGCGATATCGTCTCGGCGAGGTCGCCGACATAGTCGTAGGAATAGCGGAACAGCACCTCGTCCATCTGCTCCAGCACCAGCTGGCGCAGCACATTCGGCTTCACCGTCTTCAAGGTCAGCGTTCCGGCGATCGCGGCCAGTGCATAGCCCCGGTCCGGATCGGGTGCCTGGCGGAAATAATCCGCCATCAGCGTGATCTTGGCGTTGCGCTGCGGCGTGAGAACGAGGCGATCGAGAAGCTCGGCAAAGGCACGCATTTCTATTCCCCCTCGTCGTCATAACCGACAAGGTGCAGCGGTCGTGCGGCGATGCCCTGCAACTCACACCAACGCACCAATGCTTCCTCGCGCCCATGCGTCACCCAAACCTGGCCGGGCTTGATCTCCTTGATCGTGTCGAGCAATTCCGGCCAGTCGCAGTGATCCGAGATGATCATCGGCAGCTCGACGCCACGTTGTTTTGCCCGCTGGCGCACCAGCATCCAGCCGGAGGCGAAGATCGACACGGAATCTGGAAAGCGCCGCGCCCATTTGTCGGCGAAGGCCGAGGGCGGACCGATGACGACGGAACCGGCAAAGGACTGTTTTTCCTTCGGCTCCAGCGTTGCCGGCCGAATGTCGCCAAGCGCGATGCCTTCGCTTTCATAATAGTCGCAAAGCTTCGTCAGGGCGCCGTGGATGAAGATCGGCTCGTTATAGCCCGCTTCCCGCATCAGGGCGATGACGCGCTGCGCCTTGCCGAGCGCATAGGCGCCGACCAGATGCGCGCGCTCGGGAAATTGACGGAGCGAAGTCAGGAGTTTCACGACCTCGCCCTTGTCGTCGGGATGGTGAAAGACCGGCAGTGCGAAGGTCGCCTCGGTGATGAAGACATCGCAAGGGACCGGTTCGAAGCCGCGGCAGGTTGGATCTCGCCGTCTTTTGTAGTCGCCCGAGACGACGATGCGCATACCGCCGAATTCGACGGCGATCTGGGCGGAACCCAGCACATGGCCGGCGGGGTGGAAGCTGACCGTTACATCGCCGATGGTGGTGCGTGCACCCAGCACGGCTTCCTGGGTTTCGACGCAGAACGTCTCGCCATAACGGATGCGCATGATATCCAGCGTTTCGCGCGTCGCCATCACATGTGTGTGGCCGGAGCGTGCGTGATCGGCGTGACCATGGGTGATCAGCGCCCGTTCGACGGGCTGGACGGGATCGATATAGAAGCCGCCCTTCTCGCAATAGAGACCCTTGGGCGTGGGGTAGAGCAGCGTTTCCGGTTTCATGGAAACGAAGATAGCCGGCAATCGACGGGCTGCCAGCTATCACGGCAGAATTTTATGCTCAGGCGGCGGGTTCCAGCGCCAGCGTCTTCGAGATCAGGTCGAGCACGGCTTCCGCCTCGATGCCGGTGCAGACATTCTGGCTCGGCAGGTTGTCCCACGCGCTCGGCGGAAAGAGCTGGTCGTCGATCTTCTGAATGGTTTCGCCATCGGCAAGGCCGCCGCAGACGACGCGGATCGAACCGCTGCGCAGGGTGAACAGCTGCGGCGCGACGACATAGACACAAGCGCAGCTGTCATGCACGACCATGCCGTCCTCGACATGCTGTTCATAGAACTCGATGTAGAACTGCGAGATGTCGGAAAGCAGTTTCGCCTGCCTGCCGCCGGCAGCGACGATGTCGGCCAGCCGCTTGCGGGTCATGACGGTCTGTTCGGTGACGTCGAGACCGACAACGACGACAGGCCAGGGCGCGGTCATCACGACGTCGGCCGCTTCCGGATCACCGTGGATATTGGCTTCGGCCGCCGGCGTGATATTGCCCGGCACGTCGAAGGCGCCGCCCATGATGACGACTTCCTTGACGAGAACGGCGATGTCCGGATCGTCCCGCAGCGCCAGCGCCAGGTTCGTCATGCGGCCGACGGCGACAAGGGTCACTTCACCGGGATTGGCACGCACGGTGTCGATGATGAAGCGGTGCGCCGGGCGGGGATCGCAGGCGAGATCCACCGTTTCCGGTACCCCGATATTGCCGAGACCATCGTCCCCATGGATGCTCGTCGGCCATTCGACATGCGGCCGGGTCGGGTCGAGCGTTTCGCCCAGCCCCTTGGCGACAGGGGCTGCGATATTCCACTGCTGCTTCAGATAAAGCGCATTGCGGGTCGTGGTCTCGATCGAGGCATTGCCGAATACGGACGTAATGCCGATCAGGTCGATCTCGGGGTGATTGTGCAGGAAAAGCAGCGCCATGGCGTCGTCGACGCCCGGATCCGTATCGAAAATTACCTTGTGCATGATGTCTTCTTTTCGTTGTCTTGAAATATGTCGGCAGTTTGCGCGAGTGAAATCGGCGCGACTTCGAAAGTCAACCGGCCTATTGGAACCGGGCGATGCTAAAGGGCGCGAGATCGGGACTTGGACCTGTTTCCAGCACTTCGGCGATCTTCCGGCCGGTGATCGCCGACAGTGTCAGGCCGAGATGACCGTGACCAAAGGCGAGAGCGATGCGCGGGTCGTTCGGGCTGAGACCGATGACCGGCACTGAATCCGGCGTCGAGGGCCGGCGTCCCATCCATTCCTTGCCGCCTGTTTCCGGCAGGCTCGGCACATAGCGGCGCATCTTCTGGCGCATGGCGGCGGCGCGTGCAAAATTCGCCGGCGCATCGGGCTTGGCCAGTTCCACCGCTCCGCCGACACGCAAAGCCCTGTGCAGCGGCGTGGCGACGAAACCGTGTTCGGCAAAGAAAACCGGCAGTTCGAGCGTCACCTGCGGGTCGGAAAAGGTGGTGTTGTAGCCGCGCTCGTTTTCCAGAAGCACCTTGAGCCCCAGCCCGCGCACCAGGTCGCGCGACCAGACGCCCGCTGATATCACCACTTTGTCGAAGGTCTTCTGCTCATGCCCGGTCGCCTTGATCGTCACGCCGTTGGCGTCGGAGCGAACGGCATCCACCGGCGCATCGACCAATGTCGCGCGTTGGCGAATATGGGCCTGCAGGTGGCGCAGCAGCGAGAGCGGATCGAGGAAGGTCTGGTAGCCGCTGGAAAAGACGCCGCCGGCGAACTGTCCTTCAAGCGCCGGAACGCGGGAGCGTGCCTGCGTGCTGTCGAGCTTCTCGACCCCATATCCGATGAGGGCGGCGTTCTCGCTCTCATGACGATAGGCGGCTTCCACGGCCTTGGGCGTATCGAAGATCGTCAGGGCGCCGGTCTGCTTCATATGGCCGGAAAGGCCGGTCATGCGCGCCAAGTCCTCATGGGCGCCGAGCGCTTGCCGCATCAGGCCGAGCAATGCGGTACGCGAGCGGGCGACCCGCGCGGGTGTGGCCGACAGCAGCAGGTTGACCAGCCAGGGGGTGAGCGCCGGCAGGTCCTGCCAGCGCAGGGTCAGGGGGCCGAGCGGATCAAGCAGCCATTTCGGGGCGGACAGGATCATGTCCGGGCGCGCCAGCGGATCGATTTCCGGCACGGCCAGGATGCCGGCATTGCCGACGGAGGCCGGCAGGCCGTCGATATCCTTTTCGAACATGGTGACCTCATGGCCCTGTTCGATCAGATGAACGGCGGTGGCACACCCGATAATGCCTGCCCCTGCAATACCAATGCGCGCCATGATGCTGGAAATGTCCTGTGTCGATAACCCTAAGAGCACGGTTTTAGCGGCGCGGCGGCCAAGAGCAACCGATTTCGCGAGAGCCACCGGGCCAAAGTGTCAGAACGGCGCAAATCCTTTCACGGGAAGGCTCAAACCGCCGTCATGCTTAAACTTTCCTAAACGTCGCAGGGTTAAGGTCGGCTGTTCAATCAAATGCGGGGCGGGCCCTGCATCCGTCCGGATGCGCGGCATTGCGATGAGCGGCATGGAGGAGATGAGATGACGGAGCGGTTCGCGTGAAGTCGATCTTCAAGAAGATACGCCTTCCCCGGAAGGTCATGTTCGTCCTTTCCGGCGTCCTGGTCCTGGGCGGCGCTTCGGGTGCCTATGCCGTCTATTCCGGCAAGGAAAGCTTTCTCGGCGCGGGCAAGGCGAGTGAGCCGGCTGTTTCCGGCATTGCCTGCACCGATGTCGAAACACTGAAGATGCGCCGCAACGGCCAGCGTTGGATCCGCAAATATGTCAGCACCGAAACGACTGATGGCGTCGATCGCGTCCGCACGGCGCTGCGGATCGCTGCCCTGCTGGTCAAGGCGGAAAAAGCCGATCTCTATCAGGTGGCGATCCTCGACCAGGCCGGGCCGACCGACCGCGCGGCTCGTCGCGGACCGGCGATCGGTGCCGAAGTCCTGTTCGCACCGGATCCGACGAAGGTACCGGGCATGACGACGTCCTTCGTTGCCCGCTACAACAATGCCAAGGCCAACCAGGCCGGCCTGTTCCATGGTCGCGAGATTGACCTCTCGACGGAAGAGATCAAGACCACGCTGATGGCGATGGACGACAAGTCCGAATGCTTCGATCCGGTTGCCGCCGCTGCGGCCGAAGCTGCCGCCGCAGGCGGCCATGACGCAACGCCCGCCGAGGGCAGCGAGGTGCATGGCGATGAGGCCGCAGCGCCGGCCCATGGCGAGGACGCTGTTCCGGCGCATGAAGAAAGCAAGGCGGAGGAAAAAAGCTTCCTCGGTTCAATGATTGCGATGGTTTGGGGCGGCGAGGAGAAGCCTGCCGAGGCTGCGGCATTCGCAGCCGGCGGGCATGACGCCGCCGGAACTGGACATGGCGAAGCGACGGCCGAGCAGGTATCCCCGGCACATGAGGCTTCGGCAGAAGACGCCGGCCATCAGGGAAGCGCTGAAGCGCATTAATTCGGTTTTCGACCGTTCAACTCTGAGATCGGGGAGGCTTACCCCCTTGTCACTTCGTGACATCTCCCCCTCAAGGGGGGAGATCATTCTTTTCCCTCAGTCGCTCCTCTTGTAAGGCGGGCAAAAGGCTCGCGGCCAATCTCCCCCCTTGAGGGGGAGATGTCGGCGTCGCCGACAGAGGGGGGTAAGCCTCACCGATTTCGGAGGCGGCGGAACACATCACGTCCAAACCCGCGAGGTGGGCTCGCTCAGTCCGCCTTGCCGCGTCGGGCCGGAAACAGGATGATATCGCGGATCGAGGGGGCGTTGGTCAGAAGCATGACCAGCCGGTCGACGCCGATGCCGAGCCCGCCGGCGGGCGGCATGCCCTGGTCGATGGCGTCGAGGAATTCATCGTCCAGCTGCTTGGACTTTTCGCCGCGGGCATGGGCCTGTTCCAGCTGCTCGACCATGCGCTTGCGCTGCTCTTCCGGATCGTTGAGTTCCGAAAACGCGTTGCCCAGTTCCCAGGCGTTGCAATAGGTCTCGAAACGCTCGACCAGGCGCGGTTCACCCGGTACTTCCTTGGCAAACGGCGAGATGTCCTTCGGGAAATGGGTGACATGGCTTGGCTGGATCAGCGTGCTCTCGACCTTTTCCTCGAAGATGAAGGCCAGGCATTCACCCCAGGTCCAGTCCTTTTCTATCTCGAAGCCGGCGGCGAGCGCTGCCGCACGGGCTTCCTCGTCCGTCTTCATGGCGAGGAAGTCGATGCCGGTCGCTTCCTTGACGGCATCGGGCATGGGCACGCGCTTGAACGGACCCTTGAACGAGATTTCCTTGTCGCCGAATGTGAATTCCGTCGTGCCGTGGATCGAAAGCGCCAGCTTCTCGAACAGGCGCTCGACGAGGTCCATGATGTCCTCGTAGTCGGCATAGGCCCAGTAGCATTCCATCATGGTGAATTCGGGATTGTGCCGGGTGGAAACGCCTTCGTTGCGGAAGTTGCGGTTGATCTCGAACACCTTGTCGGTCAGGCCGGAAACCAGCGTGCGCTTCAGGAACAGTTCCGGCGCGATGCGCAGGAACATGTCGAGCTTCAGCGTGTTGTGATGCGTCTTGAACGGCTCGGCGGTGGCGCCGCCATAGACCGAGTGCAGCATCGGCGTCTCGACTTCCATGAAGCCGTCGTCTTCCATGAAGCGGCGGATGCCGGAGACGATCTTCGAGCGTTGCTGGAAGCGGATCTTGGATTCCTCATTGGTCATGATGTCGAGGTGACGCTTGCGATAACGCTGCTCGATGTCGGACAGGCCATGCCACTTCTCCGGCATCGGCAGCAGCGACTTCGTCAGCATGGTGATCTCTTGCGCATTGATCGACAGTTCGCCGCGCTTGGTGCGCCGCACCACGCCGGTCACACCGATAATGTCGCCGAGATCGATCATCGGCAGCAGCGCGCGCGCCTCTTCCGGCGTCGTGTCCTTGTGAGAAAAGATTTGGATCTTGCCGCCGGCGTCATGGATATCCATAAACATGCCGGAATTGCGCGAGGAATAGACGCGACCGGCGACCGTGACGACGTCATCCGTCACCACGTCCGCTTCCAGGGTCTCGTATTTCTTCGCCAGATCCGCATTGGTGATCGTGCGGTGAAAATGCGCCGGATAGACGTCGCCGATCTTTTCGCGCAGCAAGGCCAGCTTCTGGGCGCGCACTTCGGTGACGTCGGAGGAGAGGGTGGTTTCGGTCTTGTCGGTCATTGGGCTCGCCTTATCGATGCGGCATATTTGAAATTGTTTTGTTCGCAGCCAGTGCAGCTTGCTCGGACTAACCCTCCCCCTTGTGGGGAGGGTCGGAGCGAAGCGGAGGGGGAGGGGTTTTCTTGTCTGTGAAAAGAAAGACCCCTCCCCAACCCTCCCCACAAGGGGGAGGGGGTTACCGCGCAAGCACTACTTCCCGCTGCCCGCCATCGACGCCGCCACCTGGCCGGCGACCTTCAGGCGCTGGCGCACGACCGAGCGGCCGAGGATCGCCATGGAATCGAACAGCGGCAGCGAGCGCGACGAGCCCGAGACGGCCACGAACAGCGGCGCGACGATGACTTTCAGCTTCTTGTCCATCCGCTCGGCAATCGCCCGTAGCTCGGCTTCGATCGATTCGACGTTCCATTCGAGGATCTTTTCGAGGTCCGGCTGGACCGTGTTGAAGATTTCGACCAGTTCTTCCGGAGTCGATTTGACCTTGGCGAAGGAAGCGGCGTCAAGCGCGAGATCGGACTTGAATAGGAAGCCGGCCAGATCCGGCAGCTCGCCCAGCTTGGAAATGCGCGACTGCGACAGTTTCAGGCCCTGCCGGATGCGGTCGTTTTCCATTGCCCAGGAGAGCACGCGGGCGGCGAATTCGTCTTCGCTCAAGCCTTCGCGCAGCCAGCGGCCGTTCAGCCAGTCGAGTTTCTGCACGTCGAAGATCGCGCCGGCCTTGGAGAGGTTGGCCGGATCGAATTTCTCGGCCAGCTGCTCCATGGTCAGCATCTCTTCGCCCTCGGCGATCTGGATGAAGAACAGGCCGAGGAAGTTCATCAGCGCTTCCGGCAGATAACCGAGCGCGGTGTAATAGGAGATCGAGGTCGGGTTCTTGCGCTTCGACAGTTTCGACTTGTCGTGATTGCGCATCAGCGACAAGTGCATGAACACCGGTGGCTCGAGACCGAGATACTGGTAGATCAGGATGTGCTTGGGCACCGAGGACAGCCATTCCTCGCCGCGCGCCACATGGGTGATCTTCATCAGGTGGTCGTCGACGACATTGGCCATGTGATAGGTCGGCATGCCATCGGCCTTGAGAAGAACCTGCATGTCCACCGCATCCCACGGGATATCGACTTCGCCATAGACGCCGTCGACGAACTTGCAGGAGCCTTCGGTCGGGATTTTCATGCGCACGACGGTTGGCTCACCGGCGGCCATGCGGGTCGTGACTTCCTCGGCGGAGAGGTTGAGGCAGCGGCCATCATATTTCGGCTGCTTGCCGGCTGCGCGCTGGGCCTCGCGCATTTCGGCCAGCCGTTCGGGCGAGCAGAAGCAACGGAAGCCGTGACCGTTGGCGACAATCTTCTCGACGAAAGGCAGGTAAAGGTCCTTACGGTCGCTCTGGCGATAGGGACCATAGGGGCCGCCGATATCCGGGCCTTCCGACCATTTCAAGCCGCACCATTTCAGCGCATCCAGCACCTTGGTCTCGAATTCCGGCGTCGAGCGGGTCGCGTCGGTATCCTCGATGCGCAGGATGAACTCGCCACCCATTTTTTGCGCGAAAAGATAGTTGAACAGCGCAATATAGGCCGTGCCGACATGGGGCTCGCCGGTGGGTGAAGGTGCGATGCGCACCCGGACTGGTCTGTCTGTCATGATCCTGGCCCGTGTTTGACGTGCTTTCGGCCTTCCTGCCGGGGAGGAGTGTCCGGATGTGAAGGCGCATGCATTTAAGGGAAGGAAATGTCCGGTTGTTGCCTGCAAGGGCGGAAATACCGGTCATTCCACGTGGCTGGCGTGAGACCATATTCAATCCGGCGCGTCAAGGAAAACCGCGCCGGAAAGCAAGGGGCTGGTTTGGAAATTGAGCACGGCGTGGTTGACAGTGGCCTTCATTTGATTTACTTAACCTATAAGTTAATTAACTGATTGGTTTAATGCGATGCCTCAAGATCGCCTCAGCATGACGCTTTCGGCGCTGGCCGACCCAACGCGGCGGGCCATCCTGGCGCGGCTTTCGTCCGGCGAGGCCTCCGTCAATGAACTGGCGGAGCCATTCGACATGAGCCTGCCTGCCGTTTCGAAACATCTGAAGGTCCTGGAAAAGGCGGGGCTGATCAGCCGTGGGCGCGAGGCGCAGTGGCGCCCGTGCAAGCTGGAGGCGGGGCCTTTGCGTGATGTGAACGCCTGGCTGGAAAATTACCGACAATTCTGGGACGAGAGCCTCGATCGGCTCGGTCTCTATCTGCAAAAGCTGCAAAAGGGAGATGGAAATGGACGCCCGAGCTGAATACGTGCCTGCCGACAAGGCCAACCTTGTCCTGAAGCGAACCTACGATGCGCCCGTCGCGCTGGTCTTCAAGGTCTGGACCGATCCCTATCATCTTGCCCAATGGTGGGGGCCGCACGGCTATACGACCCCGGTCTGCGAGGTGGACCTGCGGCCCGGCGGCATCATCCGCCTGCACATGGAAGGCGAGGATGGCGTGCGCAACCCGTCCAACGGCGTGGTCAAGGAAGTGGTCGAGAACGAGCGCTTCGCCTTCACCACCACCTGGGACGACGGCGACGGCAAGCCGATGATCGAGTTGTTGAACACCGTCACCCTGCGCGCCGTCGGCGACCGTACCGAGATGACGTTGCACACCCAAGTGTTGCAGATCACCCAGGAGCTGGTGCCGCAACTCGATGGCGGCATGGAAGCGGGCTGGAGCGAGAGCCTCGAGAAGTTCGCTTCCGTCGTTGCCGCGCTCAAGAAGGCCGGCTGAGTTATCGAAGCCTTCGGGGGGCGCATCATCATGCGCTCTCCTTCATGAGCCGGCTTTGGATGTTCCGGCCGGTCGACAATTTCAACGCGTTTCAGGAACCCGATATGCTGAAAATCCTGCTGATCATCCTTGCCATCATCGTCGTGCTCTTGTTGGCCGTCGTCGTCTTCGCATCGACCAAACCCGATACTTTCCACGTCGAGCGCAGCGTGGTTATCAACGCGCCGCCGGAGAAAATCTTCCCGCTCATCGCCGACTTCCGTGAGTGGCAGGCCTGGTCGCCATATGAAAAGAAAGATCCGGCGATGACACGGACAGTCAGCGGGGCGGACAGCGGCCTCGGCGCAGTCTATGCCTGGGATGGAAACAGCAATGTCGGTGCCGGCCGCATGGAGATTGTCGAAGCGACCCCGCCCTCACAAGTGCAGATCAAGCTCGATTTCAGCCGTCCGATCGAAGGCCACAACGTCGCGACCTTCACGCTTGCTCCGGCGACGCAAGGGACCACCGTCACCTGGGCGATGGACGGCCCCAGCCCGCTGATTGCCAAGGTCATGGGGCTGGTTTTCAACATGGACACGATGATCGGCGGTGACTTCTCTCAGGGACTGCGGAATCTGAAGGCTCTTGCCGAGAAATAAAAAATGGAACCATCCTTGGCATCACCCGTTGTTCCATAGCGAGGAAAGCGGGCTGTGCCAACCGGACTCGAGGGAGATGGAGAACGCGGAGATTTTTCCGGTTTCTCTTCGCGGCCAACGAAAAGGCAGTCGAGCTCCTCTACCCCTTCGGCCCGTGTCCTCGCACCGCGCAGACTTCGAATTGCCCCGGGAATGATTCCCGGGGCATTTTGATTCCCGACGTCTATTGCTTTCGGCTACACCACCAAAAAACAGGGGAGCGCGGCCGATGACTGCGCTCCCCTCAATCTTCTGATGATTGGCAGTTCAATGCTTCGCTTGCTTGTCTTTCTGCCGCTTGCGCCGTGACAGCATGTTGAGGACCTCGACCAGCGCCGAGAATGCCATGGCGGCGTAGACGTAACCCTTCGGAACGTGGAACCCGGCGCCTTCGGCAATGAGCGTCGTGCCGATCATCAGCAGGAAGCCCAGTGCCAGCATGACGATGGTCGGGTTCTTTTCGATGAAGCGGGCCAGAGGACCGGATGCGACGAGCATGACGGTCACCGCGAACACGACTGCAATGACCATGATCGGGAGATGCGGGGTCATGCCGACAGCGGTGATGATGCTGTCGATGGAAAAGACGAGGTCGAGAACCAGAATTTGGCCGATGGCCGCAGCAAATGTGGTCGTGCCGGCCTTGGCGATGATATCTTCTTCATGGTCCACCGGGTCGACGGTGTGATGGATTTCCTTCGTCGCTTTCCAGACGAGAAAGAGACCGCCGGCAATCAGGATCATGTCCTTCCAGGAATAACCATGTCCGAAGAGGTCGAACACCGGCTCGGTCAACTGGACGATCCAGGCAACGGTTCCGAGCAGTCCGAGCCGCATGATCAGCGCCAGTCCGATGCCGATGCGACGCGCCTTCTCACGGTTTTCCGGCGGCAGCTTGTTGGTCAGGATCGAGATGAAGATGAGGTTGTCGATGCCGAGCACGACCTCCATCACGATCAGGGTAATCAGGGCAATCCAGGCGGTCGGATCTTGCAGCAGTAGCAAAGTATCCTGCATCGGGGGAGGTTCCTTCCTCGATTCGAGATGCGCATAGGTTAACCCGCGTCTCCAGCGGAAAACGCGGGCGAATGATGCCCTTGTATGTATGGGGAAATGTCGCGATGGCAAGCGGTTCGCTTGCGCTGGATACCGTTAATTGCTGGCTGGAATCCAGACTTGACGCCCGAGCCGGTTTTCAGGCGTTGGCCGAAGCCTTTACCCCATAGGCAGCAAGGAAGACGCGTACGGCCCCGGTAATGACCCGGTCGATCTCCTGCGGTGGCGGCGCGTGTTCCATGGTTCCGAACAGGCGGACCTTGAAAAAGCCGCCACTGGAAAGATCGAGAAACTGCCCGGCCGCCAGATCGAGGTCTTCGATCTTGAGATTGCCGAGATCGACCTGATGCTCGAGGAACCCCTGCAAGACGGTTCGCAAGTTCTCCGGCCCCTTGAAGAAGCGCCGACACAGATCCGGCATGCGGTCGCGAACGCCGAGCACGGTGCGCATGGCATTGATGACCTTTTCACCGGTCATATGGGTGACGAAGCTGACGCCGAATTTGTAAAGGCCTGTCTCGACATCCTCGTTGGACGCGAGGACGGTGCGGACGGTGGCAAGGAAAATCGCCCGTTCGCGCTCGATCATCGCCGAAAACAGGTCTTCCTTGTTTTCGAAATAAACATAGATCGTGCCTTTGGAGACACCGGCCTCGCGGGTGATGTCGTTCATGCTGGCGGCGTCGAAGCCGACGCTCATGAAGACGCGCTTTGCGCCCTCGATGATCTGCTCGCGCTTTGCCGGGTCTTCTCCCGCGACTTTTCGGCCGGCAGGCCAGCGATCGTCGGGGCGCTCGGAGCCTTCGAGCAGATTTTCCCGTGCATTGTTTTCGGTGGCGGACATCTTTGTCTCTTTTTTAACTTTTCGAACCGCTTGGTTCGATTTGGCTTGATATGTGCATTGATTAGCACTATGTCAATCGAACTGAACGGTTCGGTCCGAATTTCTCATATAAGGTCTGGTTGCGCAATATGTCCGTTTCAAGCAAATCCGGTGCTGCCCACGTTCGTCCCGTCGGCGATGATTTCAACGTGGAGGACGACCAGGCCATCGCGACCGAACCGGTCGCGGAAGCGCCGGCTGCAAAGCCCGTTGAAGCCGCTGCGCCTGCGCCTGCCGCGGCGTCCAAGCGCAGCAAGTTCGTCTTTCCAATCATCGTTCTGGCCGCGCTCGCTGCGGGTGGCTGGTACGGTTATGATTGGTGGACCAATGGCCGCTTCATGATCTCGACCGACGATGCCTATATCGAAGGCGATATAGCTTCGATCTCGCCGAAGGTTTCGGGTTATATCGAGAAGGTCAATGTCGTTGCCAACCAGCATGTGAAGGCCGGCGACCCGCTGATCACGCTCGACAAGGAAGATTACCGCATTGCCGCCGATCAGGCGCAGGCGCAGATCGATACGGAAAAGCTCTCCTTGCAGCGCTTCGATGCGCAGATCGTCGGTGCCGAAGCCAGCGTGCAGCAGGCGCAGGCCCAGAAAACAGCCCTTCAGGCGACCGTGCGGGGTGCCGAAATCACGCTCAAGCGTGCCAGCGACCTCCAGTCAAAGGCAGTCGGCACGGTCGCCTCCCTCGACAGCGCGACGATCGCGCTTGACCAGGCAAAGGCAAACCTGATCGGCGCCGACGCCGCCATCGCGACGGCGACGGCCAATATTGCTGTCCTGAAGGCACAACGCGCCGAGGCCGAAAGCACGATCCAATCGCTTGAACTCGCCCGTGAAAAGGCGCAGCGCGATCTGGGCTTCACGGTTCTGAAGGCGCCCTATGACGGCATCGTCGGCAACCTGGCCGTCCAGGATGGCGATCTCGTCTCCGCCGGCCAGCGTCTTGCGGCCCTTGTTCCGGTCGATCAGCTCTATATCGACGCTAATTTCAAGGAAACGCAGATCGCTCACATGGTTCCGGGCTCGAAGGTCAACATCCATGTGGATGCCTTCGACGAGGAGCCGATCGTCGGCACGGTCCAGTCGATCTCACCGGCCTCCGGCTCGGTCTTCTCGCTGCTGCCGGCTGAAAACGCCACGGGCAACTTCACCAAGGTGATCCAGCGCGTTCCGGTGCGCATCGTGTTCCCGAAGGACGTGCTGGAAAGCGGCCGCCTGCGTGCCGGCCTCAGCGTCGTCGTCGATGTCGATACGCGCACCGCGCCGAAGACGCAGGATACCGCGGCGGTCCAGTAACTAGCCCGCCACGCCGGTCTGAAGAACGCCCCTCACCCTAGCCCTCTCCCCGCATGCGGGGGGAGGGGACTGGTTCGGAATGTGCGGCTTGTCCCTTCTCCCCGTCTCGACGGGGAGAAGGTGCCCGACAGGGCGGATGAGGGGCCTCTATGATGGCCCCGGCATTTGAAAGCCGCTCGAGACAATGCATTCAATATTCACATTATGATGACCGTCTCGCTCACAATGAGGAGAAGGCCGGGAGCAAAGCCGATGGCTGCCACCGCAACCGCAGGAACGATGCCTGTCTCCACCGCCAACGCGGAAGAGCGGATGGATCCGAAGCGCCTGATCGCGTTCTTCGCCATGGTCTTCGGCATGTTCATGTCGATCCTCGACATCCAGATCGTCTCGGCCTCGCTTGCGGAAATCCAGGCGGGTCTCTCGGCCGGTTCGGACGAAGTCGCCTGGGTGCAGACCGCCTATCTGATTGCCGAGGTCATCATGATCCCGCTCTCGGGCACGTTGGCGCGTATCGTCTCCACGCGCGTACTATTCTCGGTTTCCGCCGCGGGTTTCACCGCCGCCAGCGCGCTCGCCGCCACCGCGACGAATATCGACCAGATGATCATCTACCGTGCGCTGCAGGGATTCATCGGCGGCGGCATGATTCCGTCGGTCTTTGCAGCCGCCTTCACCATCTTCCCGCCGTCGAAGCGCAGCATCGTATCGCCGATCATCGGTTTGGTCGCGACGCTTGCGCCGACCATCGGACCGACCGTCGGCGGCTATCTCAGCCACGCCTTCTCCTGGCACTGGCTGTTCCTCATCAACGTCATTCCGGGCATCATCGTCACCATCGTCACATGGAACTTCATCGATTTCGACAAGCCGGAACTGCATCTGTTCAAGAAGTTCGACTGGTGGGGCCTGTTCTCGATGGCGGTGTTCCTCGGCACGCTCGAATATGTGCTGGAGGAAGGCAACAAGAACGATTGGTTCGCCGACGAAACCATCTTTATCGCCGCCATCGCCTCGGCCATCGGTGCCATAGTCTTCTTTTATCGAGCCTTCAAGATCGAATTTCCGATCGTCGATTTGAGGGCTTTCGCCAATCGAAACTTCGCGTTCGGCTCGCTGTTCTCGTTCATCATGGGCATCGGGCTTTACGGCTTGACCTATCTCTATCCGGTCTATCTAGGGCGCATCCGCGGATACGATTCGCTGATGATCGGCGAGACCATGTTCGTATCCGGCCTTGCCATGTTCTGCACCGCGCCGATCGCCGGCCGGCTGTCGACCAAGCTCGATCCGCGCATCATGATGGCCATCGGCTTTTCGAGCTTTGCCGCTGGCACCTGGCTGATGAGTGGGCTGACGGCCGACTGGGATTTCTACGAATTGCTCGTGCCGCAGATCCTGCGCGGTTTCGGCCTGATGATGTGCATGGTGCCGATCAACAACGTCGCGCTCGGAACCCTGTCGCCGGAACGTGTCCGTGGCGCCTCCGGCCTGTTCAACCTGACGCGTAACCTTGGCGGCGCCGTCGGTCTCGCAGCGATCAACACCATGCTGACCCAGCGCCAGGAAGAACATTACGCACGCCTGCAGGAACATGTGCAGTGGGGCAATCCAGAAGCCATGGATCAGCTGAACAACATGATCGCCAAGTACAATGCCCATGGTCTCGACGGTGCGACGATCGCGATTCAGAAACTGTCGGGCATGGTCACCCAGCAGGCAGTCATCCTGTCGTTCATCGATGTTTTCAACATCCTCACCGCCCTGTTCGGTGCCTTGGTTTTCTGCGCCTTCCTGATCAAAAAGCCGCAACCCGTCCCAACGGGCGCCGGTGGCGGCGGTCACTGATATCAGTCTATGAAGCACCAGAATGCCCTGAAGCCGGACGCTTCGGGGCATGTGCGTGAATGGCGCTTCTCCGATTGTTGCAGCTTTTCTCCCGGCCGGCGATGGCCGTGCCCGCCTGAACGTCCCGCAATCCGGTCACAGTCCGGCGCCAATCCGTTGTGGCCTGGCGGGCAATCGGCATGCGTTGAAATTTCTGATTTACGTACATCAAAATTTCCTCTAAGGCTCGTTCCTGGAGGAAACATGCGCCCGACAGTTCACGATATCGCTGCTGCTGCAGGCGTCAGCCTGGCCACCGTCGACCGCGTGTTGAACCAGCGCGCCGGTGTCCGGGCCGTGACGCGCGAGAAGGTCGAGCAGGCGATCGAGCGCATTGGCTACGTCAGGGATGTCGCGGCTGCCAACCTCGCCAAGAGCCGTGTCTATCCTTTCATCTTTATCCTGCCCGCCGGCGACAATTCGTTCATGCGCGGGCTGGAAATGCAGGTGCGCGCGGCAATCGCGCGGTCGCCGGTCGAGCGCACCGCGATTTCCATCGTTACCGTTCCGGCCTTCAACGTCGAAGCGCTGGTGGCGGCATTGGACGATGCGCGCGCAGCGGCACCTGCCGGCGTTGCCGTCGTTGCCATCGATTCTCCCGATGTCATTGCCGCCGTGGACCGATTGCGGGCGGCACGCATTCCCGTCGTCACGCTGGTCTCGGATCTTCCCGGTTCGCAGCGCGATCACTTCGCCGGCGTCGACAACGTCGCGGCGGGCCGCACGGCCGGCAGCCTGATGGGGCGCTTTCTCGGTGGGCGTTCGGGAGCGGTCGCGGTGCTGGCTGGCTCCATGCTGGTGCGCGACCACCGCGAGCGGCTCGATGGCTTCAATGCGGTGATGAGTCAGGATTTTCCCGGCCATCCGTTGCAGCCCGTTCTCGAAGGACAGGATGATCCGGCCCGGGTGGAGCGCCTGATCGGCGAACTGCTGGCTGGAAAGGATACGATTACTGGTATCTACAGCCTCGGCGCCGGCAACAAGGGACTGATCGCCGCCTTGAAGAAGCGCTCGGGCAAAACGCCGATCTGCGTCATCGCCCATGAACTGACGCCGCACACGCGGGCTGCGCTCAACGACGGCCTGATCGATGCGGTGCTGAACCAGGATGCGGGTCACGAGGTGCGCAGCGCGATCCGCGTGCTGAAGGCCAAAGCCGATGGCGTCGCGGTGCTCGGCGCGCAGGAGCGCATCCGGATCGACATCTTCCTCAAGGACAACCTGCCGTTCGAGCGGGATGCCGCGACAGACACGCCCCTCGACCGGGGCAGCAACCAGATGCCCGACCAGGGCGAAGAAGACTAGGGAGACCATCATGTATCTCGGTTTGGATCTCGGCACGTCCGGGGTGAAGGCATTGCTGATCGACGACAACCAGAAGGTTGTCGGCTCGGCCTCCGGTGCCATGGATGTTTCCCGGCCGCATCCGGGCTGGTCGGAACAGGATCCGGCCCAGTGGGTGCGCGCGACGGAAGAGGCGATCGCCGGGTTGAAGGTGTCGCATCCGAAGGAACTGGCCGCCGTCAAGGGCATCGGCCTGTCCGGTCATATGCATGGCGCCACCCTGCTCGACGATCAGGACAAGGTCCTGCGCCCCTGCATTCTCTGGAACGATACGCGCAGCGCAGCGCAGGCCGCCGCGCTCGATGCCGACCCGCAGTTCCGAGCCTTGACCGGCAATATCGTCTTCCCCGGTTTTACCGCGCCAAAACTCGTCTGGGTCGCTGAAAACGAACCGGATATCTTCGCCAAGGTCCGCTGGGTCCTGTTGCCGAAGGACTATCTGCGTCTCTGGCTGACCGGGGAGCATATTTCCGAAATGTCGGATTCCGCCGGCACGTCCTGGCTCGACACCGGCAAGCGCGCCTGGTCCGACAGTCTTCTCTCCGCAACCGGCCTTGAGCGGCGTCAGATGCCGGATCTCGTCGAAGGCACAGAGCAAGGCGGCATGCTGAAGGGCGACCTGGCCACCAAATGGGGCATGGGCGCCAATGTCGTCGTGGCCGGCGGAGCAGGGGACAATGCGGCTTCCGCCTGCGGCATGGGCACGGTCGGTGAAGGTCATGCCTTCGTCTCGCTCGGCACGTCCGGCGTTCTGTTCGCCGCCAATTCCAGCTATCTGCCGAACCCGGAAAGCGCCGTTCACGCCTTCTGCCACGCGCTGCCCAACACCTGGCACCAGATGGGCGTCATCCTGTCGGCGACCGATGCGCTCAACTGGCATTCCGGCGTGACCGGCAAGAGCGCCGCCGATCTGACGGCGGAACTCGGCGATAGTCTCAAGGCTCCATCGGGCGTCACCTTCCTGCCTTATCTTTCCGGCGAGCGTACGCCGCACAATGATGCCGCCATTCGTGGGGTTTTTGCTGGTCTCGGCCATGAGAGCAGCCGGGTCGTGCTAACCCAGGCCGTGCTTGAAGGCGTCTCCTTCGCGCTGCGTGACAGCCTCGAAGCGCTGAAAGCCGCCGGCACCAACCTGTCTCGCGTCACCGCTATCGGCGGCGGCTCTCGCTCGCGCTACTGGCTGAAGTCGATCGCCACGGCGCTGGGCCTGCCGGTCGATGTTCCCGCTGATGGCGATTTCGGTGCCGCCTTCGGCGCCGCCCGCCTCGGTTTGGTCGCCGCCACCAAGGCGGATCCGCTCTCGGTCTTCACCGCACCCGCAACGGCGGAAACTGTCCAGCCGGACGCTGCCCTGTCCGGCGCCTACGAGGATGCCTACCAGCGCTATCGCCGGCTCTACCCGGCCATCAAGTCCGCGACCCAGAACTAGAGAATTGCCCCTCACCCTAACCCTCTCCCCGCATGCGGGGAGAGGGGACACCGGAAGGTGCGGCATCTCCTTCGCCCCGCTGGCGGGGAGAAGGTGCCCGAAGGGCGGATGAGGGGCCGAGCAACAAATTCGAACGTTAATTGAGGAAGGAAAATCCCTATGAGCACCGGTTTCTTCGGCGATATAGCCAAGATCAAATATGAAGGCCCCGACAGCACCAACCCGCTGGCCTATCGTTATTACCAGCCCGACGAAATCGTCATGGGCAAGCGGATGGAAGACCATCTGCGCTTCGCCGTCGCCTACTGGCACACCTTCACCTGGCCGGGCGGCGACCCCTTTGGCGGCCAGACCTTCCTGCGCCCCTGGTTCGAAGACACGATGGCGGCTGCCAAACTGAAGGCCGACGTCGCCTTCGAATTCTTCCAGCTGCTCGGCGTACCCTATTACTGCTTCCACGATGCCGATGTGCGTCCCGAAGGCAGGAACTTCGCCGAGAACACCAGGAATCTCAACGAGATCGTCGATTACTTCGCCGAGAAGCAGGCTGCCACCGGCGTCAAGCTGCTCTGGGGCACGGCCAACCTCTTCTCCAACCGCCGCTTCATGTCGGGTGCCGCGACCAATCCGGATCCGGATGTCTTCGCCTTCTCTGCCGCGACCGTGAAGACATGCATGGATGCCACGCAGAAGCTCGGCGGCGAGAACTACGTCCTCTGGGGTGGCCGCGAAGGCTATGAAACGCTGCTCAACACCGACCTCAAGCGCGAACTGGATCAACTCGGCCGCTTCCTCAACCTCGTGGTCGAGTACAAGCACAAGATCGGCTACAAGGGCGCGATCCTGATCGAGCCGAAGCCGCAGGAGCCGACCAAGCACCAGTACGACTACGACGTCGCGACGGTCTATGGCTTCCTCAAGAGGAACGGCCTTGAAAACGAGGTGAAGGTCAATATCGAGCAGGGCCATGCGATCCTTGCCGGCCATTCCTTCGAGCATGAACTGGCGCTTGCCAATGCGCTGGGCATCTTCGGCTCGATCGACATGAACCGCAATGACTACCAGTCCGGCTGGGATACCGACCAGTTCCCCAACAACGTGCCGGAAATGGCGCTGGCCTATTATCACGTCCTGGCGGGCGGCGGCTTCACGACCGGGGGCACCAATTTCGATGCCAAGCTTCGCCGCCAGTCGCTCGATCCGGCCGATCTGCTGATCGGTCACATCGGCGGCATGGATTGCTGCGCCCGCGGCCTGAAAGCTGCTGCCAAGATGATCGAGGACAAGGCACTCTCCAAGCCGCTCACCGACCGTTATGCCGGCTGGGATTCGGCCGAGGGCCAGAAACTGCTCGCCGGCGGTTTCTCGCTGGAAGAGATCGCCCAGTGGGTCGAGGCCAAGGACATCAATCCGCAGCCGAAATCCGGCCGGCAGGAACTGCTCGAAAACGTCGTTAACCGCTACGTCTGATGTGTTTTCACGGGTAGAAAAATGACGGAAGGGCGCTACGGCGCCCTTCTTTTTGCCTGCACCTGTTCCGGGCAATTTTACTTTAGAAAGCAATACATTAGAAGGAGTGATGGGGCAGATTTCCGTGCGGTTTTAAAGGTATTCTTAACCACCCGGTTCTACTTGTCGTCAAAACCCGCGCCTTTCTCTGCCGACATGACGTCGAACACGCAGCCCGCATGTCCTCCTTCACTCCCAAAGGATATCCGGCATGACTGGTACTTCTGCTCTTACGAAACAGCTCAACGAACGGCTCGACTTTGTCGGTCTCGGCGCCGAGGAGCGGGAGATTCTCGCCAAGGCCCAGCCCGTCATTTCAGCCTCCCTTGATGGCGCGCTCGACAAGTTCTACGCCAAGGCGACGGCCCATCCGGAGACAGCGAAATTCTTCTCCAGCGACGCCCATGTCAAAAGTGCGAAGGCGCGGCAGGTGCGCCATTGGGACAAGATCGCGTCCGGCAACCTTGACGGTGCCTATGTCGAGGCCGTCACCGCGATCGGCAAGACCCATGCCCGCCTCGGGCTGGAGCCGCGCTGGTATATCGGCGGTTATGCGCTGATCATGGAAACCATCGTCAAGAATGTCGTGGACGCGCACCTGCAGGGCTTTCTGCATCGCCGGAAGGCCCAGGCTGTCAGCGGCGATATCGCGGCCATCATGAAAGTCGCCTTCGTCGATATGGACTACGCGATCTCCGTCTATCTGGAGGCGCTGCAGGACGAGCGCGCCAAGGCGGAAGCGGAACGCAAAACCCTCGCCGACCAGCAGGACGATGCCCTTTCGGCATTGGACATGTCGCTCAACGGCCTCGCCGGCGGCAATCTGACGGCGCATATCGACGCGGCGCTGGCGCCGAAATTCGATGACCTGAAATCCAATTTCAACTCGGCCCTCTCGACGCTCGACAAGACGCTCGGCGCCATCGTCGCCGGTGCGGACGAAACGTCAAACAATGCCGGCGAGCTTGTCTCTGCAATCGACGACATGGCGCGGCGCACCGAGCAGCAGGCGGCGTCCCTGGAAGAAACCGCTGCGGCCCTTGAAGAGATCACGACGATTTCCAAGGAGGCGGCCGTGCGCACCGAGGAGGCCCGTCGTGTCGTCGGCACGGCGACCGAGGAAGCACGCCGTTCCGGCGAAGTGGTCGAGAAGGCGGTGTCCGCGATGAGCGCCATCGAGGAATCCTCGCGCAAGATCACCCAGATCATCAGCGTCATCGATCAGATATCGTTCCAGACCAATCTTCTGGCGTTGAACGCCGGCGTCGAAGCGGCCCGCGCCGGCGATGCGGGCAAGGGCTTTGCGGTTGTTGCCCAGGAGGTGCGCGAACTCGCGCAGAAGTCGGCCGACGCGGCCAAGGAAATAAAGTCGCTGATCGACAAGTCCTTCGAGGACGTCCTGACCGGCGTTTCGCTCGTCAACAACACCGGCGAAGCCCTCAAGACGATCGGCGAGCAGGTCACCCACATCAACGGCCACATTGATGCGATTGCAGGCTCGGCGCGCGAGCAGGCAATCGGGATTGCCGAGATCAACACGGCCGTCACCGGCATGGACCAGATGACGCAACAGAATGCCGCCATGGTGGAGCAGACTGCAGCGGCAACGCACAATCTGATGCGGGTCAGCATGAGCCTGAAACAGATGGCCGGCCAGTTCACGGTTTCCGACAGGTCGGCATCGGCGCAGGGCGCCGGTCTTTCGCGATCGCGCCGCCGCGCGGCTTAGTATCCGGTAACTGGCGCTATCGCTTCGTCCATTCGCGTGACGGCGCCGCGACGGAGTTTCGGACAATCAGATCGGGTCGGAGCAGGATTTCTGTTTCGGCCGGTTGTCCATCCGACAAAAGCTCCAGCAGCAGCGCCATGGCGTGCTTGCCGATCAATGTGCGCGGCTGGCGGATCGTGGTGAGGGCGGGCGACATGAAGCTTGCCTGCGGCACGTCATCAAAGCCGGTGACGGAAAAATCCCTCGGAATATCGTAGCCGCGCGCGCCAAGACCGATCATCACGCCGATAGCCGTCTGGTCGTTGACGCACATGAAGGCGGTCGGCAGCGTATCGCGCATGAACAGTTGCTCGACGGCCAGGCGCCCGCTTTCGATCGTACCGTCGCCTTCGAAGACAACGCGCAGTTCGGCCGGAACATTGGCCGCGTTCAAGCCAGCCTCATAGCCTTGCCGGCGCCGGCCATAGGCAAGCCGCGTGCGCGAATCGCCGATGAAGGCGATCTTGCGGTGTCCTTCCGCGAGCAGAAGGTCCACCACCTTGCGGGCGCCCTCGATATCATCCACGCCGACATAGGGGATACCGCCGTTGAACACGGGTTCGAAAACGCCGACGCTGGGTGGTAGCCGCGCCGTCATCGTCTGATGGCCGAAAGGCAGGATGCCCGTAAACAGGATCAAACCCGCCGCCTGGTTCGAATTGAGGAATTTCAGATATTCCAGCCCGCGCTGGGCGTCGTTCTGCGTATGGCCGATCAGCACGCCATAGCCATGCGACCGGGCCTCGTTCTCAAGACCAATCAGGATATTGGAAAAATTCGGGTCTCCGATATCGGGCGCCACGACCAGAATCATGTTCGAGCGACCAAGCCTGAGGCTGCGCGCCATGGCGTTGGTCGTGTAGCCGGTAACGGCAATCGCCTGGTTGACCTTCAGTCGCGTCGAGTTCGCCACCTTCTCCGGCGTGTGAATGGCGCGCGAAACAGTCGCGATCGAAACTTCGGCGATCCGGGCGACATCTTCGATTGTTGCGGGCGTGGAATTCGACACGGAATCTGCCTTGGGTCTCGTCTGCGCGGGACACTACACAGACTCACCCGGAGGTCAAAGCCCGGTAGCAACAATTCTGCTATATCCCCCGATGTAAACCTTTACATGCCCTATGTAAAGGTTTACACAACGTCTCAAGCGGATGGGAGCCGCAGGGAGGACATCATGAATTCGCAGGTCATCGACGATGGCGCTCCAGTGCTGTCTGCGAAGAGAATAGCCAAGTCTTTCAATGGCGTGCAGGTTCTCTTCAGTGTCGATTTCGATCTGCAGGCGGGTGAAGTCCATGCCCTGATGGGTGAAAATGGCGCCGGCAAGTCGACGTTGGTCAAGATTCTCTCCGGTTTCGAGCAGCCGACCTCAGGCGAAATCCTCCTTGATGGCCAGCCAGTCAAGCTGCCGCCGAACGGTGCCGCGGAAGCGTTGGGCATCGTCATCATTCACCAGGAATTCAACCTCGCTGAACATCTGACAGTGACCGAGAGCCTGTTCCTCGGTCGCGAAGTCACTCATTATGGGATGCTCGATCGCAAGTTCATGCGCGCCGAAACCCGCCGTGTGCTCGACCTGCTCGGTTCGCATGTCGATGAGAACGCCATGATCAGCAGCCTGGCGATCGCCGACAAGCAGATGGTCGAGATCGCCAAGGCGATCAGCCGGGATGCCCGGATCATCTTCATGGACGAACCCACGGCGGTTCTGTCGCGCGAGGAAACCAATTACCTGTTCAAGCAGGTGCGCAAGTTGCGCGACAAAGGTACGAGCTTCGTGTTCGTGTCCCACAAGCTTGACGAGGTCATGGAGCTGACCGATCGCGTCACCGTGCTGCGCGACGGTCAGTGGATCAAAACCTCGCCGACGGCTATCCTTGATGGTGAGTCCATCGCCCAACTCATGGTCGGTCGCGAATTGTCGAAGCTTTTCCCGGCCAAGAGCGAGCCGGATGTCGATGAGAAAATCGTTCTCAGCGTCAGCGGCCTCACGACCGGCTATGTGCAGGGCGCTAGTTTCGAGGTCCGCAAGGGCGAGATTGTCGGCTTTTCCGGCCTGATCGGCTCCGGTCGGACGGAGCTGATGGAGGCGATTGTGGGCTTGAGAAGCCGGACAGGGGGCGAGGTTGTTGTTCATGGCGAGCACATTCCCGCCGGCGATCCCCATGCCGCCAATCGCAGCGGTCTTGCCTACATGACCAAGGACCGCAAGTCGAAAGGCCTGCTGCTCAATTCCCGCATGACCGCCAATCTCACGCTGCAATCGCTGGAGAAGCACGGCAAGCTTGGCTATCTCAGCCCCGCCAGCGAGGCGGCCGCACTTGAAAAAGCCCGCCGTCGCTTCGACATCCGCGTGCGCGACGGCAATGTCGTTGCCGGTCGCATGTCCGGCGGCAACCAGCAGAAGCTGCTGCTCGCCAAGGTCATGGAGACCGAGCCGCAGATCATCATCATCGACGAGCCGACGCGTGGCATCGATGTCGGCACCAAGCAGCAGATTTATCATTTTATCTCGGCGCTCGCCCGTGACGGCCGCTCGATCATCGTCGTCTCCTCGGAAATGCCAGAGGTCATCGGCATGTGTACCCGCGTCGCGGTCATGCGCGAAGGCCGCATCGTCGGCATGCTGGAAGGCGACGAGATCAACGAGCAGGAAATCATGCGCTACGCGGCGGGACTGAAGAAGAAGGCCGCCGCCTGAAAGGGCAAGGCGCAAAGCAAGAACAAGTTCCTTTCAGGGAACGGGACGGGAGGCTGGTTTGGACATGAGTGCGAATGAAGAAGTGCGGGCGATCCGCCGCCGTAGCTGGCGCGATATCGACCTTCGAGCGGTGGCGCCGTTTGCGGCGCTGATCCTGCTCTTGATCGTCGGCGCACTCGTCAATCCGAACTTTATCGGTATCACCAATCTTGCCAATGTCGCGACGCGCAGTGCCTTCATTGCGATCATCGCCGTGGGCGCCACCTTCGTCATTTCCTCCGGCGACCTCGATCTGTCCGTGGGCTCGATGGTGGCTTTCGTCGCCAGCCTGATGATCCTGTTCATGAATTCCGGCGTGATCGCCGATCCCGCCCTGATGCTGACGGCTGCGATCGTCTTCACCGTCGCTGCCGGTGCCGCCTGCGGCCTGCTGAACGGCCTGATTACCACGGGGGGCAAGATAGAACCCTTCATCGCCACGCTGGGCACCATGGGCATCTATCGCGGCCTCACCACATGGCTGTCGCAGGGCGGCGCGATCACGCTGCGCGAGCCCACACTGCAGGAAATGTATCGCCCGGCCTATTTCGGCTACATCCTCGGCGTGCCGGTGCCGATCGTCGTGATCCTCGCCGTCACCGCGGTCGCTGCCTTTATCCTCTATCGCACCCGTTATGGCCGCCATGTCGTGGCTGTCGGTTCCAATAGTGACGTCGCCCGCTATTCCGGCATTCCGGTCAACCGCGTGCGCACCATCGCCTTCGTCATTCAGGGCCTCTGCGTGGCGATCGCCGTGCTGCTCTACGTGCCGCGCCTCGGCTCGACCTCGGCGACGACCGGCATTCTCTGGGAACTGCAGGCGATCACGGCTGTCGTCGTCGGCGGCACGGCGCTGAAGGGCGGCGCTGGCCGTGTCTGGGGCACGATCTGCGGCGCCTTCATCCTCGAACTCGTCGGCAACATCATGCTCTTGTCGAACTTCATCAGCGAATACCTGATCGGCGCCATTCAGGGTGCGATCATCATCATCGCGATGCTTGTCCAGCGCTCGCTGGTCAGGAAATCATAAACCCGCGCCTCCGGTCGCGTGCCGGAAATTCGGGACACTAGAGATAAAGCATTTCCGGTTCGGAGAAACCGGAAGGCTTGAGCCGGGTCTTAGGGTCGCCCGGCGCTGATGAGAGACCCGAAACACTAGGGAGAGAGAAACATGCGTAAAGGACTATTGGGCGTTGCAGCCATCGCCATCATGGCGTTTGCCGGCGTGGCCCACGCGCAGGAAGAAAAGAAGGTCACGATCGGCGTTTCGATCCCGGCCGCCGACCATGGCTGGACCTCGGGCGTCGTTTTCCACGCCGAGCGCGTCGCCAAGCTTCTGATGGAACAGCATCCGGGCCTCAACGTCATCGTCAAGACCTCGCCGGATCCGGCAAGCCAGGCGAACGCCGTACAGGACCTCGAGACACAGGGTATCGACGCTCTCGTCATCCTGCCGTCCGATCCGGATCCGCTGGTCAACGCGATCAAGGAAGTCAAGGGCAAGGGTACGTTCGTCGCCATCGTCGACCGTGCACCGTCGGTCAACGACAACACGGTCCGCGACCTCTACGTCGCTGGTAACAATCCGGCGCTTGGCCAGACGGCCGGCGAATACATCAAGGCAACGACGCCGGACGCTGAAGTCGTCGTCATCCGCGGCCTGCCGATCCCGATCGACCAGCAGCGCCAGGACGGCTTCGACAAGGGTATCGAAGGTTCCAACGTCAAGGTTCTCGATCGCCAGTTCGGCAACTGGAACCGCGACGATGCCTTCAAGGTCATGCAGGATTACCTGACCAAGTACCAGAAGATCGACGTCGTATGGTGCCAGGACGACGACATGGCCGTCGGCGTGCTGCAGGCTATCGAGCAGGCCGGCCGCAAGGACATCCAGTATGTCGTCGCCGGCGCAGGCTCCAAGGACATGATCAAGAAGGTCATGGACGGCGACAAGATGATCCCGGTCGATGTTCTCTATCCGCCGGCAATGGTTGGCACCGCGCTCGAAATGACTGTTGCCAATTTCTACGGCCAGGTTCCGGTTCGCGGCGTCTACACGATCGACGCGACGCTCGTGACCAAGGACAATGCCAAGGACTTCTACTTCCCGGATTCCCCATTCTGATCCGGATTTGAGGCATGCACTGCCCGTGGCTTGATGCCGCGGGCAGTTTTCTTTTGGTTGCGGGTTTGTGAAATTTTCGACCCGCGCCGGATTGTCCCCCAGCTCAAACATGATAGCTTCCAGCCTCGCTGCAACGTTTCAGGTTTAGAGACTGCTGTTAGATGTACGTACCGCAGAAACGGTTTTAAAAGAATTCTGGTTCGCCGGGGTTGAGCGGCGACAATCGACGGAGGAGACGACAGATGAAGACGATCAAGGGCCCGGCCCTATTCCTGGGACAGTTCGCGGGCGATGCCGCCCCCTTCAATTCATGGGATTCGATCACCAAATGGGCGGCGGATTGCGGCTATATCGGCGTTCAGGTGCCGACCTGGGCCGGCCAGCTTTTCGACCTCAGGAAGGCGGCTTCATCGAAGGACTATTGCGATGAATTCGCCGGCAAGGCGCGCGAAAACGGTATCGAGGTGACCGAGCTTTCGACCCATCTTCAGGGGCAACTGGTCGCGGTCAATCCCGTCTATGACGAGGCCTTCGACGGCTTTGCCGCTCCCGAGGTGCGCGGCAATCCGAAGGCGCGCCAGGAATGGGCGGTCGAACAGGTCAAGATGGCGCTGACAGCATCGAAACATCTCGGCATCAAGGCGCATGCGACCTTCTCCGGCGCGCTCGCCTGGCCCTTCATGTATCCCTGGCCGCAGCGACCGGCGGGCCTTGTCGAGACGGCCTTTGACGAACTGGCCCGCCGCTGGAAGCCGATCCTCGACCATGCCGACGATTGCGGCGTCGATATCGCCTACGAAATCCATCCCGGCGAAGACCTGCATGACGGCGTCACCTTCGAGATGTTCCTCGAACGTGTCGGCAACCATCCGCGCGCCAACATGCTCTACGATCCCTCGCACTACATCCTCCAGTGCCTGGATTATCTCGACAATATCGACATCTACCACGAGCGCATCAAGATGTTCCACGTCAAGGATGCCGAGTTCAACCCGACGGGGCGTCAGGGCGTCTATGGCGGCTATCAGGGCTGGGTCAACCGGGCCGGCCGGTTCCGTTCGCCGGGCGATGGTCAGGTCGATTTCGGGGCCGTCTTCTCGAAACTGACCGCTAATGACTTTGACGGCTGGGCCGTGGTCGAATGGGAATGCGCGCTGAAGCATCCCGAAGACGGCGCCCGTGAAGGTGCCGAGTTCGTCAAGCACCACATCATCCGCGTCACCGAAAAAGCCTTCGACGATTTCGCCGACGCCGGCACGGACGACGCGGCCAACCGGCGCATGCTGGGGCTTTGATCTTCCCGTCTCCCCGCTTGCGGGGAGAAGGTGCCCGAAGGGCGGATGAGGGGCGAAACCGATAATCCGGGATTGCCCCTCACCCTAACCCTCTCCCCGCAAGCAGGGAGAGGGGACGACAGAGTTTGCCGCTTGTCCCTTCTCCCCGTAAAACGGGGAGAGGGTGCCCGCCAACCGTCATTAAGCGGGCGCAAATGAGGGGCGGTATCCGCACAACAAAATTCAAGGGAGACACTCAATGGCAATCGAAGGAAGCTCTTCGGAAAATCGCGAAAAGCGCATCCGTCTCGGCATGGTCGGCGGCGGCTCCGGCGCGTTCATCGGCGCTGTCCACCGCATGGCCGCCCGGCTTGACGATCATTTCGAGCTGGTCGCCGGCGCCCTGTCATCGACGCCGGAAAAGGCGTCTGCATCTGGCCGCGAACTCGGCCTTGATCCCTCGCGCAGCTATTCCGATTTCAAGGAAATGGCGATTCGCGAAGCCAAGCTCAAGAACGGCATCGAGGCCGTCGCCATCGTCACGCCGAACCATGTGCATTATGAGGCGGCACGCGAATTCCTGAAGCGCGGCATCCATGTCATCTGCGACAAGCCGCTGACCTCGACGCTCTCGGACGCCAAGAAGCTGAAGAAGCTGGCCGACGAGAGCGATGCGCTGTTCGTGCTCACCCACAATTACACCGGCTACCCGATGGTCCGCCAGGCCCGCGAAATGGTCGCCAATGGCGATATCGGCGCTGTGCGCCTCGTCCAGATGGAATATCCGCAGGATTGGCTGACCGAGAATATCGAACAATCCGGCCAGAAGCAGGCCGCGTGGCGCACCGATCCGTCGAAGTCGGGCGCAGGTGGTTCCACTGGCGATATCGGCACGCACGCCTATAATCTCGGGGCCTTCGTTTCCGGCCTTGAACTGGAAGAGCTTTCCGCCGATCTCGACAGTTTCGTCGAGGGCCGCGCGCTCGATGACAATGCCCATGTGATGATGCGTTTCAAGGCCCGGGACGGTCAGCGGGCAAAGGGCATGCTCTGGTGCAGCCAGGTTGCACCGGGTCATGAAAACGGCCTGATGGTCCGCGTCTACGGTACCAAGGGCGGTCTCGAATGGACCCAGAAGGACCCGAACTATCTGTGGTATACGCCGTTCGGCGAGCCGAAGCGCCTGATCACCCGCGCCGGCGCCGGTGCCGGTCCTGCCGCCGCCCGCGTCTCGCGCATCCCGTCCGGCCATCCGGAAGGCTATCTCGAGGGTTTTGCCAACATCTACACCGAGGCAGCCCGCGCAATTTACGCCAAGCGCCAAGGGCAGGCCGTCGATCCGGCTGTCATCTATCCGACAATCGATGATGGCATGAAGGGCATGGTGTTCGTCGATGCCTGCGTGCAGTCGTCGAAGCGCAATGGGGCTTGGGTGAAAGTCTGATTGACAGAGCAGTTGATACCACCGGCCGAAATTTCGGCCGGTGCAGACTTTTTCCGTGTTGGCTGGCCGGCCCGCCGAAGGTTGGTTTCGACCATGATTTTTGTGTTGGTTGAAGTCTATGTATATTTTGGTAATATACACCCATGATTGACTGGTCACGCATCACAGGGTTTGACTGGGACGATGGAAATGCGCGCAAGAATTCGCAGAAACACGATGTAAGCCAAACGGAAGCCGAGCAGATATTTTTTAATGAACCTCTGCTAATGATTACCGATGTGAAACATAGCTTGGGCGAGCATCGCGTTCACGCCCTTGGGAAAACCGACAGCGGGCGGCGGCTTCATATCACGTTCACTCTTCGCGATGGCGGCACGAAAATACGTGTGATATCGGCTCGCGGCATGAGTCGAAAGGAGCGAATTTATTATGAGCAAGTCGAATGATGACGTTCCCCGCTTTGACAGCGAAGCTGAAGAGCGGGCATTTTGGGAGCGTCAGGATTCTAGTGAGCATCTAGACTGGAGCAAGGCCGAAAAGATATGGCTCCCCAATCTAAAGCCATCCGCGACGTCAATTTCGCTTCGATTGCCTAACTCGCTTCTTGAGCAGATAAAAATCGCGGCTGGTAAGCGTGATGTACCCTATCAGTCACTCATCAAAATCTGGCTGGCGGAAAAGCTGGAAGCGTCGCGTCGACAGGGATAGCCGAGGTGATGCAATGGCCTGTCTCGCCGATGTGGGAACATAGGCACCCTTGACATTTTCATGGAGCGTTCTACTGCAACGTTGCAGTTTATGCCGTTTATCCGGAGTGTCCCATGATCGACCCCAAGAGCCTCGCAGCCCGTTTCCCCGGCGATTTCATCTTCGGTGTGGCGACGGCCTCCTTCCAGATCGAGGGTGCGACCAAGGCAGACGGCCGCAAGCCGTCCATCTGGGATGCCTTTTCCAACATGCCCGGACGGGTGCACAATCGCGACAATGGCGACATGGCCTGTGATCACTATAACCGGCTGGAGGAAGACCTCGACCTGATCAAGAGCCTCGGCGTCGATGCCTATCGCTTCTCCATCGCCTGGCCGCGGATCGTTCCGGAAGGCACCGGACCGATCAACGAGAAGGGGCTGGATTTCTACGACCGCCTCGTCGATGGCCTGAAGGCGCGTAACATCAAGGCTTTCGCGACGCTCTATCATTGGGACCTGCCGCTGGCGCTGATGGGTGATGGCGGCTGGACGGCGCGCACCACCGCCTATGCCTATCAGCGCTATGCCAAGACGGTGATGGCTCGGCTCGGCGACCGTCTCGATGCGGTTGCGACCTTCAACGAGCCCTGGTGCTCGGTCTGGCTCAGCCATCTCTACGGCATCCATGCGCCGGGCGAACGCAACATGGATGCGGCGCTTCATGCGCTGCATTTCACCAATCTCGCCCATGGCCTCGGTGTCGCCACGGTGCGCGAGGCGCAGCCGAACCTGCCGGTCGGCATCGTCATCAACCCGATGCACATCTACGCCGGCAGCGACAATGCCGCGGACAAGGCGGCCGCCGAGCGCGCCTTCGACTTCCACAACGGCGTCTTCTTCGGGCCGATCTTCAAGGGCGAATATCCCGAGAGCTTCCTCTCGGCGCTTGGCCATCGCATGCCTGAAATCGAGGATGGCGACATGGCGACGATCAGCCAGAAGACCGACTGGTGGGGCGTCAACTATTACACACCGATGCGCGTCAGCCACGACCCGGCCGAGGGTGCGGAATATCCGGCAACTGTCAGCGCCAGGCCGGTCAGTGACGTCAAGACCGATATTGGCTGGGAGATCTTTCCGCAGGCACTGGGCGACCTCATCCGTACCGTCAATGAGCGTTATGCGCTGCCGGACTGCTACATCACCGAGAACGGCGCCGCCTACAATATCGGCGTCGAAAACGGCGTGGTCGATGACCAGCCGCGCCTCGATTATGTCGCTGCGCATCTGTCCGTCGTCGCCGACCTGATCACCGAAGGTTATCCGATGAAGGGCTATTTCGCCTGGAGCCTGATGGACAATTTCGAATGGGCGGAAGGCTACAAGATGCGCTTCGGCATCGTCCATGTCGATTATGAAACCCAAGTCCGCACCATCAAGAAGAGCGGCCACTGGTACAAGGAACTGGCCGAGCAGTTTCCGAAGGGCAATCACAAGGCGGGATGACAGGTACGGAATGACGGGCGAGGGATGACAGGCGAGCGCCAAACTGCATCATGGCCGGGACCGATTCTCTGGCGGAGCCCCTGATGTCCCATCCGCTCGTCCTGTATGCGCTTTGTGGCAGCCTGCGAAAAGCGTCGAGCAACCGTGCGCTGCTGGAAGCACTGCGGGACACCGCGCCGGCCGGCATCACGATCGAGATCTGCGAACTGATCGGCGATTTGCCGATTTTCAATCCGGATCGCGAAGCCGACGACATGCCGGCTTCGGTTCTGGCGCTCGCTGCAAAAATCCGAGCTGCCGATGGCCTCATCGTCTCGTCGCCGGAATATGCCCATGGCATTCCCGGCGGCCTGAAGAATGCGCTCGACTGGCTGGTGTCGCGTGATGAAATTCCGCACAAGCCTGTCATGCTTATCCATGCCTCCCATCGTGGCGATGATGTGCTTTCTGCCTTGATCGAAGTGCTGAAGACAATTTCCGTCCGGCTGGTGGACGACAGCTTTCTCCGGATCAACCTTCTCGGCAAGTCACTTGATCAACGCACGGCGATCCTGGCGGAGCCCGAAACAACGGCGCTGCTTTCGGCTAGGCTGCAGCGGTTTGCGGAAGCGATCATGGCCTTCGAAACAGACGGCGTCCGGTGAGGGCGGCCGCGATTGACACGGGTCAAGTGGCGGCCATAACTGGCATTCATGGTCCTTCACCTCTCTTCCTTCGACAAAGAACTGCTGGATGGCGCGCATGGCGAGGCGGCGGCTTTCTGCATGCGGTTGCTCACCCGTTTCGCCGAGGCGGTCGGGGCCGAAGGCCTCATCGATATCGATGGGGCGCATATTGATGGCTGCCTCTATCTCGGGCAGGTCAGCCTCGATTTCGTCGAGCACCTGGTGCGTCTCAAGGGCCGCGTCCGCGTGCCCACCACACTCAATGTCGGATCGGTCGATCTCATCCATCCCGAACTGTTTCATGGCGAAAGCGAGATCGGCACCAATGGCGCGCGGCTGATGATGGCGCATGAAGGACTTGGCTGCATGCCGACCTTCACCTGCGCGCCCTACCAGACGATGTTCCGGCCACGGTTCGGCGCGCAGATTGCCTGGGCGGAATCCAACGCCATTGTCTTTGCCAATTCGGTGATCGGTGCAAGAACCAACCGTTACGGCGACTTCATCGATCTTTGTTGCGCGCTGACGGGCAGGGCGCCGTACTACGGGCTGCATTTGCCTGAAAACCGGCGCGCGCGTGTCTTGGTGGAAATCGAAAGCCTGCCCGGGGAGTGGGCCGATGCCGGACCTGCCTGCGTCGCGGTCGGACACATGATCGGCAAGCGTTGCGGCAGCCTCATTCCGGCGATCACCGGCCTGCCAGCTCACACGCGGGAAGACGACCTGAAGGCGCTCGGCGCCGTCGCAGCCTCCTCCGGCGCGGTGGCGCTGTTTCATGCCGTCGGCCTGACGCCGGAGGCGCCGACGGTCGAGGCTGCTTTTCAGGGACATGCGCCTGATGAGACAATTCGGCTGACGGCGGATGACCTGCGAGCGACCGTTCGCAATCTCTCCACCGTGCCCGACGACACGCCGCTGGTCGGCGTCAGCCTTGGAACGCCGCATTTCTCGCTTCAGGAATTTGCCCGGCTCATGCCGCTGATGCACGGTTCCAGGCCGGTGGTCGATGTTTATATCAACACCAATCGCGGCGTTCTCGAAGAGCTTGCGACGCATGGCTGGAAAGACATCCTGGAGGCGCAGCGAGTGACGCTGGTCATCGATACCTGCACCTATGTCACCGCGATCATGCGCGACATGTCCGGCGCGATCATGACCAATTCCGGAAAGATGGCCTATTATGCGCCCGGCAATATCGGCGTCGATATCGCCTTCGGTTCGCTTGCCGAATGCATGGCTTCGGCGCGGGCGGGAAGGGTGGTGCGACTATGACCGAGACGATCGACGCCGTCACGCTTGTCGCCGGATCAGCCGAGGGGGCGGCATTCGTGCTGTCTGAGCCGCTCAGCTTCTGGGGTGGACTGGATTCCGCCACCGGTGCCATCATCGATCAGTGGCACCCGCAGAAGGGCCAGATCATGTCGGGCAAGATCCTGGTCATGAAGGCCGGGCGCGGCTCCAGTTCCGGTAGTTCGGTGCTGGCGGAAGCCATCCGCCGGGGAACCGGGCCTGCGGGTATCGTGCTGATGACGCGAGACGCGATCGTCACGGTCGGGGCGATGGTCGCAGCCGAGCTTTATGCCATTCATTGCCCGGTCGTGCTGGTGGCGGAGCGTGACTGGCGATGGATCACAGCCAGCGGACGGCTCGTCCTGCATGCGGATGAAACGGGGGCCAAGCTCCATCTGCTGGACGGGATAGATTAGCCCCCCTTTTCCAAGGGGGTTGGCGTAAAGACTTTGGAATGCATTTTCTGACAGCGTGGGCGCATCCGGAGTGCCTGATGCGTAAACTGTCCAATATCCTTCAGAAAATCACGCGGCTGAAGCGGCAGAATGTCGTGCTGCTTCTGCTGGTTTCGTTTGCGCTGGTCGTTGTCGTCGTTGTGGCCATCGTGCTCACCGCGCTGCAAACCATTGCCTCTACCACCAATGCGCTGGATGAACGCCGCTCCCGGCAGGCGATGTCCGGAGCGCTTGCCATGATGCGCAACCAAATGGCGACGACGATGCATGATTATGCCGTCTGGGACGATGCCGCGCGCGCGGTCTATGTGCCGGATTCGCAAGAGTGGATCGTCGAGAATTTCGGTCTCGCCAGTGATGCCTCGGATCTCTTCGACACCGCCTATCTGCTCGGCCCCGGCAACACGGTCGTGATGGCGTATCAGCGCGGCGCGCGGTTCACCGTGCCGCCGTCCGAATTCCTGTCGTCGGCTTTCGACGTGATGATGAAGACGGTGCGCGATGCCGGCACGTCCGATGAAGCGGAGGCGTCCGGCTTCCTGCAGACAAAAGAGGGTGTCGCGGTCGTCGGCATCTCGACCATCCGCGCCGCGTCCACCGACGTGACCGTACCGATCGACCGTCTGCAGCAACTGGTCTTCATCCGCCATCTCGATCGACACAAGGTCGCCGAGATCGCCAAGACCTATCTGATCCGTGATTTGCGTCTGGTTGATGCCGCTAATCTTCATCCCGGCGCGGCCCCGATCAAGGATCCTGCCGGCAAGGTGATCGGCGGGCTTGCCTGGATCGCGCAGGCGCCGGGAGACGTCAGCTATCGCCAAGTGCGGCCCTATATTTTTGCCGCCATGTCAATTGTCGGCATCTTCGTCGTGCTTCTCGTCATTGCCGGCGGGGCCGTCATCGGCCGATTGCGCGGCGATGAGATCGCGGCGCGCCGGGCGGCGTTGAAGGACCGGCTGAGCGGACTGCGAAATCGGACAGGATTGTTCGATGGACTGCAGGCGATGATCGACCAGGCCAAGGATCGCCGCGATGATGTCATGCTGTTCTATCTCGACATGGATGGCTTCAAGGAGGTCAACGATGTCTACGGTCATGCGACGGGCGATCGCCTGATCAAGAGCGTCGCGGCCGGCCTCTCGCATCTGGTTCCCGAGGGCGGTATCCTCGCCCGCCTCGGTGGCGATGAGTTTGCGATTGCCTTGCCGATCAAACGCGGTGACGGCGGACCGCCGCCGCTCGAAGCACATATTCTCGATTTCTTCTCCGAACCGTTTGTAATCGGCGACCTGATCGTGGTGGCCGGCGTCAGCGTTGGCAACGCGATTTCGCCGCTCGGGTCGATCGACGCGGAAGAATTGCTGCGGCGGGCCGATATCGCCATGTACAAGGCCAAGGCAGAAGGGCGAGGTCGTGCCATCGCCTATGATGCCGAGATGGACGCGGTGCTCGCCGAACGCAAGGCACTGGAAGCCGCTTTACGTTCGGGCATCCATTCCAACGAATTTTACGTCGTCTACCAGCCCGTGGTCGATGCCGTCTCCCATTCGATCGTCGGCCTCGAAGCGTTGCTGCGGTGGAGGTCGCCGGTCATGGGCATGGTGTCGCCCGACATCTTTATTCCGCTCGCCGAGACCACCGGGCTGATCGACAAGCTCGGCCTGTTTGTCATGGAAGAGGCCCTGCGGGTTGTACGCACCTGGCCGCAGATCGGTATCTCGATCAACGTGTCGCCCGCGCAATTTCGCAATCCGTTCTTCATTCCGAAAGTATCGCATCTCCTGGAAGAAAGCGGGGTGCGCCCGTCATCGGTGACGCTCGAAGTCACCGAGGGCTATTTCATCCACAATCCGGAACAGGCTCGCCACATGATCGGCGCGCTCAACGGGCTTGGTGTTCGCATGGCGCTTGACGATTTCGGCGCCGGCTTTTCCAGCATAGGGTATCTGCGCCAGTTCGGGTTCGACCGGTTAAAGCTCGACCGCTCGATGATCCGGGCGCTGGAAGACGGTCCGCGCGGCCGTGACATGCTGCAGGCAACGTTGGCGCTCGCCGCCGCCCTCGATATCCCCGTTACGGCCGAGGGAATCGAGACCGAGGAAGAGGCTGTCATCCTGCGGCTCTGCGGCTGCGACCATCTGCAGGGCTATTATTTCTCACGCCCGGTGGAGGCGTCCGCGCTGCCAGCCCTTCTGGCCGACAAGGCCGCGCCGGGGATAGTGACGCTCTCCGCGTAATCTTGCGAACGATCCTGCCCCGATAACAATCCGCCTTCAGCTTCCCAGATGCCGTTCGCCGCGGCGTTTTGCCAGGTCGATCTGGTGCTGCCGCTGACGATAGCGCAGACGGTCTTCTTCCGTGCGGATCTCGTGGCAATGGATGCAGGAGACGCCGTCTTCGTGATGCGGGGAGAGCAGATCCTGCTGCGTGAGCGGTTGGCGGCAGGCGTGGCAGAGCGTGTGCTCGCCTTCCTTGAGGCCGTGCGTCACGGACACGCGTTCGTCGAAGACGAAGCAGGCGCCGTCCCACAGGCTTTCCTCTTCCGGCATTTCCTCGAGATATTTCAGGATGCCGCCCTTCAGGTGATAGACCTCGTCGAAACCCTGTTCCTTCATGAAGGCCGTGGCCTTTTCGCAGCGGATACCGCCGGTGCAATACATGGCGATCTTCGGTTTGGAGGCGAGGGCAGCGTTGTTCTTCACCCAGTCGGGAAATTCGCGAAAGCTCTTGGTATTCGGGTCGACCGCGCCGCGAAACGTGCCGATAGCGGTTTCATAGTCGTTGCGGGTATCGATGACGATCGTGTCGGGATCGGAAATCAGCGAATTCCAGTCCTGCGGCGCGACATAGGTGCCGACGATCTTGTTGGGGTCGATATCCTCGACGCCCATCGTAACGATTTCCTTCTTCAGCCGCACTTTCATGCGCAGGAACGGCATGGATGAAGCCCAGCTTTCCTTGTGTTCGAGGGCGGAAAATTCCGGCTGGCTGCGCAGGAAGGCGAGGACCGCGCGAATACCGTCCTCAGGCCCGGCGATCGTGCCATTGATGCCCTCATGGGCGAGAAGCAGCGTTCCCTTGACCCCGTTGTCGTCACACATCTGCTGCAACGGTTGCCGGAAGTCGGCGAACCGCTCGAACGAAACGAAATGATAAAGCGCCGCCACCAGAAACTGGCCTTCTGCTTCCGGGCGAGGGGTGTGCAAAGTATCTGTCATGCGGCGTGAAATACAGCTTTCGGCCCCTTCGCGCAATTCCCATCACCGCATGGCAGGTCTGCCGCCCGGTGGTTGGGCCGGGCTTGGCGTAAGGTCAGGCGGCCACTTGCGTGGAGACACGCAGGCGATGCCCGTCCGGGTCGGTGCAGGTGAACGTATAGTCGGTGTCCGACGGGACGGGCTCCTGCAGGATGGTAACACCTTTCCTGCGCCATTCATCATGAAGGGCATCGACGCCTTCGCGGCCGGCAACGTGGATAGGAAGCTCCACGTCGCGCGTGTTGGCGATGGCGTGCGACTTGCTTCTCCGTGCCAGGCCGAGTTTCAGCGCATCGTTCATCAGAACCACCGCATAGCTTGGCGACAGTTCGAGCGGCAGGGCGCCGAACATGGCCATGTAGAAAACAGCGCTCTCGGCCGGGCTTTCGACAGGCAAGATAAAATCGGTTTTCACGGCAGTCTCCTCTTCATGTTGACGAAGACTGTTCTAAACATGATTGCTGTCAGTTTATGGCAGCAGGATCACATGTCGTGGTGAAGCTTGACCGTCTTGCGCCATGCGGCCAAAAGATGCTGGCGTTTGCGCGGCGAGCGCTGCTCCGTCACCACCAGAGAATTGATCCGGTCGGCGCGGAAGTGACGGAAATCGTTGCGCAATTCGCACCAGGCGATGAGAATGCGGACTTCCTCGAGATAGCCGAGCGCAAACGGCCAGACGCGCCGGGTCGTCGCCTGTGCATCCTTGTCGGCGTAGTCGAGATCGAGTTTCAGCCCTTGCCGGATCGCGTCGCGGATGACGGCGAGATCCATCGTTCCGACATCGGGTCTGCGGACCGATGGCACCAGAAGGGAATTGGTTTCAAGCTCGTGTCGCAGGTCAGGGGGCAGCACCGCCGCGATCTTGGACAGCGCATTGCCGGCCGCCTCACGCAGACCGTCGTCCGTTCGTGCCGCCACCCAGCGCGCGCCGAGCACAAGCGCCTCGATCTCCTCCTCGCTCAGCATCATCGGTGGCATCAGGAAGCCGGGCTTGAGCACATAACCGAAGCCCGGCGCGCCCTGGATATCGGCGCCCTGCGCCTGCAACGTGGCAATGTCGCGGTAGAGTGTGCGGATACTGACGCCGAGCCGTTGCGCAAGCGTGTTGCCGCTCACGGGTCGGCGATAGGTGCGCAGGAGTTGGATGAGATCGAGCAGGCGGGTGGAGCGGGACATGCCCGAGCTTACTGCCGCAATCTGGCAGGATCAACAGTCGCGAGTTTAGCTATTCCTGCGGTCTGCCATCCTGCGCGAGGAACTGGTTGGAATAGCGCTGTTCGCCGGTTACCTCACGCCCGAGCCAGGCCGGCAGGCTCGGATTGTCGTCTTCCGACTCCATCTCGACCTCCGCGACGACGAGACCCTCGAGTGCGCCGGCATAGACATCGACTTCCCAGATGAAGCCACCCACCGGCACGCGGTATCGCGTTTTCTCGATGATGAAACCGATCGCCTGGGAAAACAGCTCTTCCGCATCGGCTATGGGCATCTCGTATTCGAATTCGTCGCGCACGAGCGCGCTCTTGCCGATCTTGATGGTCAGTTGGGCGCGTTCGCCACCTGCCGTGCGGACACGCACGGAGCGGTCTTCCATCGCGACGACATAGGCTTGCCTGAGCAGGATTCCGCCATCGCTGCCCCAGCGCCAGGTATCGGAGGCGACGAGGAATTTCCGTTCGATTTCCTTTGCCATTCCGTCCCCGATGGCCCTCTGATTGCACCGTTTCGCGGAGACTATAGGGACCAGTGCTCGCGCGTAAACCCGCTTTCTTGAGAGTTCAGTGACAATATCCAAGACCCGATTGCCTCTCTTGGGTCTCGACATTAGAAGGGGAGAAGAGTATTCGAGCCTCCATTCAATCGTTTTAAAAAAGGTTGCCGGCATGAGCGAGAAAACCGAGAAGCTTCTTTCCGTCCTGAAACTGCAGCCGGTCGTCCCGGTTCTGATCATTGATGATCTGGCAACGGCGGTACCGCTGGCGCGCGCACTGGTCGCAGGCGGTCTGAAGGCGATCGAGATCACCCTGCGCACGACGGCAGCACTGGAAGCGATCCGCGCCGTAGCCAACGAGGTCGAAGGCGCCGTCGCCGGTGCCGGCACGATCCTCAATGCCGCCCAGTACGAGGCAGCCGTCGAAGCCGGCTCGCAGTTCATCGTTAGCCCCGGCACGACGCAGGAACTGATCGATGCCGCCAACGATTCCGAAATCCCGCTGCTTCCAGGTGCCGCTACCGCCAGCGAAGTCATGGGCCTGCGCGAAGAAGGCTACAAGGTGATGAAGTTCTTCCCGGCCGAACAGGCTGGCGGCGCCGCTTACCTCAAGTCGCTGTCCTCGCCGCTTGCCGGCACGTTCTTCTGCCCGACCGGTGGCATCTCGCTGTCGAACGCGAAGGACTATCTTTCGCTCTCCAACGTCGTCTGCGTCGGCGGCTCCTGGGTCGCCCCGAAGGATCTGGTCGCCAAGGGCGATTGGGCCGGGATCACCAGGCTCGCGGCCGAGGCTTTCGCTCTCAAGAACTGAAACAGGCAGCCTATTCTTTTCGAAGGCCGGAGCAATCGCTTCGGCCTTTTTCGCGTCCGGCTTCTTTTATTTGTATTCTTTTCGTCGCATTCCTATGTCTCAGTTCGACCAGTTCAACCGGCCAAGGGAGTGTGACCGAATGTTTGACGCGAAGAAATTGCTGGACCAGTTCCTGGGCTCGCAGATCCCGGGTGCCGGTGGCACCGTCCGTGACCGTGCCGGACAGGCGACGCAAATGGCTAAGGATAATCCGCTGGCTGCCGGCGCGCTTGCCGCCGTTCTTCTCGGCACCGGTACGGGTCGTGCCGTGACGGGCTCGGCCCTCAAGCTTGGTGGTCTCGCCGCCATCGCCGGCCTGGGTTATCAGGCCTACAAGAATTACCAGGCGGGAAAGGAACCGGCCGCAGTGCAACCGGATGTCCAGGCCCAGCCGGAGCTCCTGCCACCGCCAGCCGATTCCGGCTTCAGCACTGAGCCTTCCGCCGTCCGCAATGATTTTGTCCTCGTCCTGATCCGCGCGATGATCGCCGCCGCTCGCGCCGATGGTCATATCGACGATGCCGAGCGGTCCCGTATCATGGATAAGGTCAAAATCTCGGGACTCGATTCGGAGGCCGAAAGTTTCCTGAACGACGAGTTGAACAATCCCGTCGATCTCGACAGCATCGTCTCGGCTGCACGGACCGAGGAAGAGCGCGTCGAACTCTATACGGCGTCACGGCTGGCGATCGATGCCGACACCCGCGCCGAACGCGGTTATCTCGATCTTCTGGCTGGGCGCCTCGGTCTCGCCGATGCGCTGATTGATCATATCGAGGCGACAGTCTCGGCGGCGAAAGGGCCGGTTGTCGAGGTCCAAGCCAATGCGCCGCAGACATCGGTTCCGCAGGTCGGCGAACCGCCGATCAAGTCGCCTTGGTGATCGATCCATCACGACTTTGCATTTGTGCGGTATTCGGGCCTGTCCTATGCCTGAGGTGAAATGAGAAGCCGGTTCGACGTTCGCTCGGACCGGCTGTCTCTTCAGCCATAGGGAATTCAGGAGCAAACGATGTCCGATCTCGCGAATTGGAAAGCCCGCCCAGCGCCCCAGCCGGTGACGCTTGAAGGCAGATACGTATCGATCCGGCCCTATGATCGCGAGGCACATCTGGCGGCTCTCTGGAATGCCTTTGGCGGGCTGGATATCAATGCCCGGCTGCAATATTTCGCGCAGGATGATTTTGGCGGCATCGAGGATTTCGATACCTGGCTGACCGCCGTGCAGAAGTCCGGCTGGGTCAGCGAGGTCTTCATCGACAAGGCCAGCGGCGATGTCGTCGGCATCGCCAATTACATGCGCCCCGATCCGGCCAATGGCGTGGTTGAAGTGGGCGGTGTTGCCCATTCCTTCGCCATGGCGCGCTCGCCGCTCTCGACCGAGGTGCATTACCTGATGGCCAGGCATGCCTTCGAGGATCTGGGCTATCGGCGTTACGAATGGAAATGCGACAATCGCAACGAGGCGAGCAAGAAGACGGCCGTCCGGCTCGGCTTCACGTTCGAAGGCGTTTTCCGTCAACACATGCTGTCGAAGCGCGAGAACCGTGATACTGCCTGGTTCTCGATGATCGACAAGGAATGGCCGCTGTTGAACGCGGCCTTCGAAGCCTGGTTGTCGCCGGACAATTTCACCGCCGATGGCACGCAGAAGCGCAAGCTTGAAGATATCCGCGCGGAACTTGCATGAAAGGAAACGACATGACCGAACCGCAGAAAAAGGAACGCTCGCCGGCAATCGCCGCCGCGATCATCCTCCTCGTGGTCGGGCTGGGTTTCTTCGTCCTGCCGAGGATCATGCTCTGGCTGGGCGATTTTTCGCCCTGGCTGGCTGGCGCGTTCGGCACGCTGTTCGTGCTCGCTTTCTTCCTGCTCTTCTGGCTGCGCGCCCGCTACCAGCGACGGCGCGGGCTTTAATTTCGAAAATAATCTTGGCCGATTGCCCCTCACCCTAGCCCTCCCCGCAAGCGGCAGGGCTATCGCATATGGGAAAGTCCCCTCCCCAACCCCTCCCCACAAGGGGGAGGGACTTAACCCGCCGCCTCGTCCGAGGCTGAAAACAGGGCGTTCGGTCGGGTCTCTCCCCCCTTGTGGGGGAGATGGCCGACAGGCCAGAGGGGGTCTTTACTCCATATGCGATAGCCCTGCCGCAAGCGGGGAGAGGGAACGATGGAGGTTGCCGCTTGCCTCCTTCTCCCCATCACAATGGGGAGAAGGTGCCCGACAGGGCGGATGAGGGGCGGTGTTCCTGATATGGTGGATTGAAATTGGACGTCGTAAGCTTCAGCCCTGCAGTGAGGCGCCGAGCAGCACGAAACCCAGCACCAGAACCAGCAGGGCGCCGGAAATCTCGATGCCATTGCTGATGCGCATGGCCGCTGTCCCGCTCGAGGCGTAGCGCACGGCCAGATCCTTGGCGGTGACGGCAAGAGTTGCCAAGATCGATACGGTGATGGCGGTCCCGATCGACATGGCGAACACCGAAAGCACGCCACCGAGATAAAGTCCGTTCAACAGCGCGAAGCTGAGCACGATGAGCGCGCCGGAGCAGGGGCGCAGGCCCACCGCGATGATCGCCGACCAAGCTTCCCGGAGCGCGAACCGGTCACCCTTCAGCATGGAGGGATCCGGAGCATGCGCATGGCCGCATGTATCGCAGACCTCGCCCGGACCATGGCTGTGGGCATGCGAATGGCCGTAATCATGGTCGTGAGATGCGTGATGGTGATGACCGTGGTCATGATGGCCATGATCGTGGGCCGATGCAGTGGCGAGACGGCGTTCGCGCATGCCCTTCAGCTTGCGAAACAATAGCCAGCCGCCGAAGACCGCGATCAGGGCATAACTGACGATTTCGAGGAAATGCGTCGCCTCAGTCATCGAGATCGATGAGCCGCGCAAGACGAGATAGGCGGCGCCGACCAGCAGGATGGCGACGCCGCCCTGCATCATCGAGGACAGGAAGGACAGAAGCACGCCGCGCTTGAGTTCGGTTTCGTTGGCGATCATGTAGGACGAGATGACCGCCTTGCCGTGGCCGGGGCCGGCGGCGTGGAAGACGCCATAGGCAAAGGACAGGCCGATCAGCGACCAGAGCTGCCACGGGTTTTCCCGCATGCCTTTGATGGTGTCGGTCAATGTATGGTAGAAGCGCTGCTGCTCCATGTTCACGAAGGCGAAAAAGCCACCGAACAGGCCATTGGTCTGGAAGGCCGGCTCCGCGGTGCCGATGCCCAGCGGCGACTGCGCATGGGCAACGGTGGTGCAGATGGCAAGCGCCATGGCGGTCATGCCGAGAAGGTGCATCGTGCGGCGCTGCATCAGCATGAGAATTCGATCCGGGTTGCAAACATCTTCGACATGTCGGTTCCCGTCGGGTCGTTGAAGAAGGCGTCGGTCAGGCTGGCCTGGTTCTGCGCGAGCACCTCGTCCGGATCCGGACGCACCACCTTATGCTGGCAGGCGTTCAACTGGTCACCGATCGGCGCCAGATCATCATCGGTCGGAAAATCCATCGCCGTGTACATGGTCGGATCATAGACCCCGAATGTCATCTTGCCCTTCAGCGGGATGGGCTCGGCCGGCTTGACGGCGAACATCAGCAGAAGCTGGCCGTCCTTGTAGTCGGCGGTGATCGCGTCCGGCTTGGAAACCTTCACGCTTTTGCCGTTGTCGGTGATGGTCGTGTAGTAATTGTATTCCGCCAGCGAATCCAGAACGGTCTGGCCAACCTCCTGCAGTTCGTCGGGATCGAGCTGCGCATTCGAATTCTTGTCGAAATCCATCACGACGCTGGCGGAAAACAGCTCGTCGAAGCGCCAGACATTGCGCAGCTCGGTGATCTGGTTGCTGGCGTCGGCAACGATCTCGAGGCGTGCCTCGGCGTAAATATGCGGATGGGCGAGGACAGCGGAAGGCGCAAGCACTGTCGCTGCCGCCAGGATCAGGGACGATGGTTTCATGCAGTCGTGATTCCCGTGAATGTTGCGGCGCAAACCGGCTATCATGCAATGAATGGCAAATGGGACGGAATTGGGACTTTCAACCCGAGGCGATGACGTCAATTTCCCGTGTTCTTGCGAAACCATGTATGCAGGAAATCGACAAGGGTTCTAACCTTGGTCGGCAGATATCGCCGGTGCGGATAGATCGCATAGATGCCGCGATCCTTGGGCAGGAAATCTTCCAGGATGGAAACGAGCGCGCCGGAAGCTATCTTGGGCCGGGCAATGAACTCCGGCACGCCGGAAATGCCGATGCCGGATTCCGCCGCGCGGATGGCCGCCAAGGGACTGTTGACCTCCATCGGCCCGCCGACGGGAACGCTGAAGCCGGTGCCGTCGGCCTCGACGAAACGCCAGTTGCTGTAGGATCGCCCGTTGGTGTCGATGATGCAGGCGTGTCGCGACAGTTCGGAGGGATGGCTTATCGGCCCGTTCTTTTCAAGGAATTCCGGCGAGGCGCAGATCTTGATCTGGAAATCGTCGAGCTTGCGGGCGATCAGCGTCGAATCCTCCAGCTTGGTGATGCGGATCGCGACGTCAAATCCTTCCTCGACCAGATCGACAAAGCGGTCGTCGGAAACGATTTCCAGCGACAGTTCCGGATGAGCCTTGCCGAAATCGATCAGCGATTGCCCGATCTCGGCATCGACGAAGGTGCGCGGCGCGGAAATGCGCAGGCGGCCCTTGAGGTCGGAATTGCTGGCCCGCACGAGATCGGCGAGGTTGTCGATCTCCTTGAGGATTTCGGAGGCGGTCCGGTAATAGGTATGCCCGGCCTCGGTCAGCGAAAACTGTCGCGTGGTCCGGTTGAGGAGAAGGGCACCGAGTTCGTCCTCCAGTTCGCGTACGTATTTCGACAGAAGCGCCTTGGACCGGCCGACGCGGCGGGCGGCAGCGGAAAACCCCTCGGCATCGACGACGTCGATAAAGGCGCGGATGCGGGTCAAGGTATCCAAGTCGTCCCTCGCTTCTCGGGCTGCTGCCCATATTCTGATTCGTCGCTGTAGCCCTGAAACGTCCATGTGCAGGCTGTGGATGCGGAATGGTCGTTGTGCAGCGTTAACGTTTGGCCTGCGGACGGATATCGCTGACCGCCGCCAAAAACGACCTTAAAACAAGATGTTGCTTTCCGCGACAGCTCAAGTCGAATTGTTCGAGAAATGTGACATCTTAATTGGGTCGTCGATATGGAAAAATTCATCGGTCAATTTGAAAAAAGTCTTGATTACGACAATGTTTTTTCTTATCTCCCCTTCAGCCCAAAGTCGCACGTGCCCATGGGTGTCCGCCGACCCTCGAACTGGGAGAAATCCCTAAGGTGAGGTCATCGGTAAGGTACCTGGAACTAACCCCTCCAGTCGCTATCCCGGCCAACCGGAAATGCGAGGACATCTGAAGCAACGACGGTGCGGGCCTTTTTGTTCTCTTCCGGCTTTCCATCAGCCGGGATTACTAAGAGGCACACCTTCATTGCCCGAAGTGCGGTAGGGTTCTCCCACCAATCAAAGGCAGACAAAGCCGAACAAAGCTCTTGGCGGAGCATTGTTCAACCAACCGCGCACTATGCGCATGTCTGGATCCGGGGTCTCCACCGGCTGGTTCCAGAACATGATCGCGTATGCCCTTTGTCCTCCGGTTTTCCGGAGCCTAACAGATTGGGGAATACCATGACGACTGCACGCATCATCGACTTCCTGAACACCCGACGTCCCGAAGGTCCCTGCCTCGTGGTTGACCTCGATGTCGTGCGTGACAATTTCAAGGCTTTCCGTCATGCCCTACCGGATAGCTCGATCTATTATGCCGTCAAGGCAAACCCGTCGCCGGAAATCCTGCACCTGCTCGCCTCCATGGGCTCCAACTTCGATTGCGCCGGTGTCGCTGAAATCGAAATGGCGCTCGATGCCGGCGCGACCGCTTCGCGCATCTCCTTCGGCAACACGATCAAGAAGGAACGCGATATCGCCAAGGCGCATGCGCTCGGCGTTTCGCTCTTTGCCGTCGACAGCCATGAGGAAGTCGAGAAGATTTCCCGTGCTGCCCCCGGTGCCCGCGTGTTTTGCCGTGTCCTGACGGATGGCGAAGGTGCTGAATGGCCGCTGTCGCGCAAGTTCGGTTGCGTTCCGCAGATGGCCGTCGACGTGCTCGTCTACGCCCATCAGCTCGGCCTCGTGTCGCACGGCGTCTCGTTCCATGTCGGCTCGCAGATGACCAAGGTCGATGCCTGGGATTCGGCCCTTGCCGATGCCAAGCGCGTCTTCGTGCAGCTGGCCAAGCAGGGTATCGAACTGAAGATGGTCAATATGGGCGGTGGTTTCCCGACCAAATACCTGCGCGACGTGCCGTCGGCCGAAGCTTACGGCAAGGCGATCTTCGGTTCGCTGCGCAAGCACTTCGGCAACAACTTGCCCGAAACGATCATTGAGCCGGGCCGTGGCATGGTTGGCAATGCTGGCGTGATCAAGGCGGAAGTCGTCCTGATCTCGAAGAAGTCGGACAATGACAACCACCGCTGGGTGTTCCTCGACATCGGCAAGTTCGGCGGTCTCGCCGAAACCATGGACGAAGCGATCCGTTACCCGATCCGCACCGCGCATGACGCCGACGAAATGGAGCCTTGCGTGCTGGCCGGCCCGACCTGCGATTCGGCCGACGTGCTGTATGAGAAGAACATGTATCCGCTGCCCGTCTCCCTGACGATCGGCGACGAGGTTCTGATCGAAGGCACCGGCGCCTATACGACGACCTATTCGGCTGTCGCCTTCAATGGCTTCGATCCGCTGAAGGCCTACGTCATCTGATTGGCGTCATCTGATCAGTCTGCTCCGGTTAAACGCCGGAGCAGCAAACTCACAATTTGTCATAACCGCCGCTTATCACGGTATTGGGTACGGGAGGCCAAGATGGCCGCTGTTCTTGATTCTGTCCGCGCTTTCTTTGCGCAGAATGCCTTTACCATCGACATGGAAAATGCCGGCGACGTCGTCGCGCGCGAAAACCTTCTTGATCGCGCCATGGGTCCAAACCGTCGCCGCAAGTCGTCGGAAGCCCTGCGCCGTGGCCGCGTGCCGGCCGAAGGCCTGGCGCTGGTCGCCCGTGATCCGGATGGCCATGTCATCGGTACCGTGCGCCTGTGGAATGTCGAAGCCGGCGTGACCCGCGATGGTGCGGCTGTCGATGCCCTGCTGCTCGGCCCGCTTGCGGTCGATAGCGCCCATGAAGGCAAAGGCATTGGCGCGGCGTTGATGCGCGCCGCCATCGGCGAAGCCAAGACCCGTGGCCATGGCGCCATCCTGCTGGTGGGCGATGCGCCCTATTACGAGCGTTTCGGCTTCTTTGCCGAAAAGGCCCGTCATCTGGTCATGCCCGGTCCGTTCGAGCGCAGCCGCTTTCTGGCGCTGGAGCTGAAGGAAGGCTGGCTGGACGGCGCTGCCGGCATGCTGGTCGCCAACGGCCGCAAGCTCGCCATGCCGAAACTGCGCCGCGCCGCGTGAATGCTGCGATTGCTGTGTGGTTACATTTGTAGTATCATTTGATGAATGTTTGAGTGGGATGACGATAAGAACGCTGCCAATCTGCTCAAGCATGGCTTGAGCTTCGATGAAGCGCGGCTGATTTTCGATGGACCTGTTCTTTCGAAAATTGATGCCCGCTTGAATATGGTGAGATTCGGATCGTTAGCATAGGGTTGATTCAGTACGTCTTGGCCGTGGCTGTCGTGCATACGGATCGAGACGGCAAGAAAAGAATTATATCTGCCCGGTTGGCCAATCAGAAAGAAAGGAGGCTTTATAATGAGTATTTCGGATAAACGCCTCAACGGTCTCGCCGCACATGGGGACACGCAAATCGACTATAGCGATATTCCCGAACTCGGTGATGATTTCTGGAAAAATGCGGTTCTGGTTGAACCGGAGGGTACGCAACAGGTAACGTTGCGCGTGAAGAAATCGGTCCTTGAAGCGTACAAGGCGACCGGAAAAGTCTATCAGACCCGAATGAATGCAGTTCTGGAATCATTCGCTCGCACCCTTGCAAAATAATATCATCCCCGTTGATCCCCGCCCCCCGAAAGCCATGTCATTCTGTGATGGTCTTCAGGGCGGGAAACCGGGTTCGCGAACCGGCCTCGTCACTGGCGCGGTCCGGGCCTGAAGACGGCATTGGTCAAGGGGGCAAAACGCCCGCGAATTCCAGTGCCGGCAGGCAGCAAAGCCTGAAATATTTACCAAGCCGATACCGCTGCCTGCCATTTCCTGAAGCAGCACCGCTCCGGAGTCCCGACTGTCTCCGGAGCGGGGTTTGTCGTTGCGCGAAATTGACAGTGCGATGAAGATGAACTACACGCCAGGGCCACGGGTGAGAGCCCCCGCCGTCCGCAAGCGTATGCTTTGGGTGAAGTCTCTCGTTTCTCTTCGGTCGTCCCTGATTGTGGCGTGCGAATGGTGGCAAGGCGGGCTCCCTCCGATAGACTGCACGCTCCATGTTGGAGACTTGAAGATGCGTGGATCCGTCCCGCTTCCCTCGCTTGATGCCCTGAAGGACCAGGCAAAACGGCTGCGCGCCGGCCTGGCTGCCGATGGGCAGGACATTACCCACTCGAAATCGCTGGAGTTTCTGGCCGCGCAATACGGTTTTCGCGACTGGAATACTCTGCATGCCATGGTCGGAAACCGGCCGCCGCTCAATCCCTGGATGCTCGGATCACGGGTGAAAGGCCATTACCTTGGCCAGCCGTTCGAGGCCAAGATCCTCGGCGTACAGGCGCTCACCACCCAGCCTGGTCGCTATCGGCTGGTACTGGATTTCGACGAGCCGGTCGATGTCGTCACCTTCGAAAGCTTCTCGGCCTTCCGAAAGCGCGTTCATTGCACGATCGATGAGACAGGTCGCACGGTCGAGAAGACATCGAACGGCCGGCCGCAGGTAGAGTTGATGTGGTGAGAACCGGCGCGGGCTCCTTGAAAGGTCCGCGCTGTATACACGGGTTAATATCAAGAATGTATGTTCAGTTCCTTCAATCTTTTCAGGGCAAGGCGAAGATTCAACCTGCGAAGTGACGCTGATAGCATGGCGACGAAGATTGTTCAGGAATGATGTATATTTGTTGTATTTCCTCTAGGGCGTGTCGTCAGTTGAGTTGTTTCGGGCTTGAGATTCCCAAATCAACTTTGATGTGATTCATAGCAGACCGGCTATTGGAGGGCTGGTTATGGCACGTCGTTATGGATTGCGGGACGATCAGTGGGATCGGATCAAGGACCTTCTGCCTGGGCGTGAAGGTCATGTTGGGGGTACGGCGGCGGATAATCGCCTGTTCGTGGAAGCGGTGCTTTATCGATACCGCGCCGGGATACCTTGGCGCGATCTTCCCGAGCGGTTCGGAGACTGGAAGAATGTCCACAGGCGGCTTCGGCGATGGTGCGAAAGCGGCGTCTTCGAGCGTATTTTCAAACACTTGGCTGCCGACCACGACAACGAGTACATGATGCTGGATTCTACCATCGTGCGCGCCCACCAGCATAGTGCCGGCGCGCAAAAAGGGGGTGCCAGGCGATCGGTCGATCCCGAGGCGGATTGACGACAAAGATTCATGTGATCGTCGATGCGCTCGGCAATCCGGTGGCGATATCCCTAACTCCGGGCCAAGCATCAGACCTTGCGCAGGCCGAGCCTCTTCTGGAAGCGGTTGATCCCCAAGCCTTCCTTGCGGACAAAGCCTATGACGCCGACGCGCTTATCGACCATCTCAAAGAACGACATATCAACCCGGTGATTCCACCAAAAGCCAATCGCATCAAGCCGAGGTCAACAGACTTCGCGCTTTATTGCGAGCGCAATCTCATTGAGCGTTTCTTCAATAATCTCAAGCAGTTCAGAGCCATTGCAACGCGATACGACAAGCTTGCCAACACTTTTCTCGGAGCCGTTCAGTTCATCGCTGCCTTCATTTCACTCAACTGACGACACGCCCTAGTGGTTGGTTAGATTCCCGTTGATTTAACCGACTTTGGGATATCCGATTGTGGATTGGGTGCTTGTCTTATTTGGCGTCGATGCGACAACGGGAAATTTACCTGAAAAAACTTTAGCGAGCGCTGATTTTGGCTGCTTTCTCGGCCCTTGTGGCTGCGGTATCATGGGGAGCGAAGCTCATTGCAGCCGGGATTTCTGCCTGGTGGCTCCAACGATCGGCAATCATACGCTTTTATAATGACGTTGAAATCTGGATACAGGATGTCAGGCCGTTATTAACTGCTGGCGAATTCAACCGGTTGGCTGATGCCATCCTCCAGGCCCCTCGTGATTTCCGGTTCCAGATTCCGATTTCAGGTGAAGCGGATACCAAAGAGATTATGAAATATATTCATTGGCTTCGGCCGCCGGAAATCAAAGCGATACGCAGCTATATGATGCTTGACGACCTCTATGAGAGCATTTCCTTCACACTCGGTAGCGAAGCTTTTGCCAAGTTTAGTCGCAAGCGGAAGATTTCCGCGGTCGCCGAACGGTTCAATATCGGATTGGATACCTTCGCCGCTGCGAAACTGTCCACTGGCTTATTGTCATCCCGCTTCACATATCTGCAAACTGATCAAGCTGAGACAAAAGCAAGGCTTGAGGATCATGCGAATGACGAAGTAGCAAAGGCTGCCCTCAAAAATGCCATCAGAGAGCGACTGAACACAGTTTAACGAATCTACTCGTCAAGCAGGGGAGGTTGAGGTTTAGACATGATGCGGTTCTCCAACTTCAATAAATATAAGTTTTCCTGTCGTGAGATGCAAGTTTTCCGCCATCATCCGGCAATATCGATGACACCGCAATCACCCGCTTCGGAGCCGAAGGCGAGTTGGCGGCCGTTCCGGTTCCAGGCCATGGCCGTGATGGCGCCCTTGCCGGGACGGCGCAGCAGGACTTCCTTGCTGTCGGCGAAGCGCACGACCATGATCATGCCATCGGCATAGCCGATGGCGACGATCTCCTCGACCGGATGGCAGCAGACCTGCGTCACCATGATGTTGGCGCGGGTGCCGAGTTCGAGCGGCGCCTTGCCCATCGGGCCGTCCTTGGCCTGGAACGGCCAGACGATGGCGGCCGGTGCGCCGGAGGAGGCGAGCCACTTGCCCTTGGCCGACCAGGAGACCGACTTGATCTTGGCCGGATATCCGGTCATCCGCATATGGCGCGTCTCGGTGCCGGGCTTGCTGTCAAGCTTCCAGCCATGCAGCGCATTTTCCTGCATCGAGGTGACGACGAAGCGGCCGTCGGGCGAGAAGGTGACGCCGGTATGGGCGCCCTTCCATTCGAGATCGACGGGTTGGCCCGCCATCGCCACCCAATGCAGCGAGACGCCATTGTAGCGCGCGAGGGCGATCCGCAAGCCCTTCGGCGCAAAGGCGATGCCTTCGACCGTCCGCTCCTCGGTGAAATCCTTGACGGTGCCGTCTGCCAGCCGCACATGCGCCGTCTTGCCATAGGCATAGGCGACCGCGCCCTGCGGGCCGGCTGCGACTTGAGAAATCCATTTGCGCGGAACGCTTGCGATCTCGTTTACCGTGCCGTCGGCCTGGATGCGCAGAACCTTGCCGTCCTCGCCGCCGGTCAGAAGCGTATCGGTCGCCTCGTCGCGAATGGAGGACAAAAGCCCTTCATGGGCTTCGATCGTCTTCTGGCCATGGTCGAGGCGGTGAATCAGGCCGGAGGATTCGGCAAAGAACGGCACGTCGCCGAGAAAGGCCACGCCGGCGACGTGACCTTCGAGATCAAGGGGGGCAACTGTGGGCATCAGTGAGCTGTGGCCTCAACGGGGGCGGCCGCGCAGGCGTTGAACGTCCGTTCCAGCTTCTCGCGGTCCAGTTCGCGGCCGATGAAGACGAGGCGGCTTTCGCGCTTTTCGCCGTCTTTCCAGGCGCGCTGGTGATCGCCTTCGATGATCATGTGCACGCCCTGGACGACATAGCGTTCCGCGTCACCCTTGAAGGCGATGATGCCCTTGAGGCGCAGGATGTTCGGACCTTCCGTCTGGGTGATCTTCTGGATCCACGGGAAGAAGCGGTCCGGGTTCATCTCGCCGCCGCGCAGCGAGACGGACTGGACCGTGACGTCATGGATCGGCGACGGAGCATGATCGTGATGCTGGTGATCATGTCCGTGGTGATCATGCCCGTGATGATCGTGGTCATGGTGGTGATGGTCATGATCATGGTGATGATGATCGTGGGTGCAGTCCGGACCGCAGGCATGATCGTGGTCGTGATGATCGTCATGGTCGAGGAAATGCGGATCGTTTTCCAGCGCGCGCTCGAGGTTGAAGGCACCCTGGTCGAGAACCTTGGTCAGGTCGATCTCCGAGCGCTGTGTGCGATGGATGCGGGCCGACGGGTTGATGGCGCGCACGGTCGCTTCGATCTTCGCGAGTTCTTCCGGCGTCACCAGGTCGGTCTTGTTGAGCAGGACGACGTCGGCAAAGGCGATCTGGTCTTCGGCTTCGCGCGAATCCTTCAGGCGCAGCGGCAGGTGCTTGGCATCAACCAGCGCGACAACCGCGTCGAGTTCGGTCTTGGCGCGCACGTCGTCGTCCATGAAGAAAGTCTGGGCGACCGGCACGGGATCGGCAAGGCCGGTGGTTTCGACGATGATCGCGTCAAAGCGACCGGGGCGGCGCATCAGGCCTTCGACGACGCGGATCAGGTCGCCGCGCACGGTGCAGCAGACGCAGCCATTGTTCATCTCATAAATTTCCTCGTCGGATTCGACGATGAGATCGTTGTCGATGCCGATTTCGCCGAACTCGTTGACGATGACGGCGTATTTCTTGCCATGCGCTTCCGTCAGGATACGGTTGAGCAGCGTCGTCTTGCCGGCGCCGAGATAGCCGGTGAGCACGGTAACGGGAATAGGCTTGATGGCGGATGCTTCGGTCATGGGAACCTCGGAGATTTGGGCGCCTTCCGGCATGGATGATGCTGATATAGGAGATGCAACGCGCCAGCGCAAATCCTGGCCACGGCCCTGGCGAATAAAATCACCCCGTTTGCTTTTTCCCTAGCGAAGGACGGAAACGTCGAAGGCGGCGACGTCCTCGAACAGTTCGATAATTCCTGTCACGGCATGGGCGATCAGGATTTCGCCCCGCTCGGCCGTTGCCGCGGACGCATCCCCAGCAACACCTTCGCTGTTCAGGTCGCTCATCTTCCAGCCGAAGGCGTGCGGGCCGTAGGCGCGCAGATGCTTGTAGCTCTTGGCAAAATCGGCCTGCTTCGATCCGAAGCGTGCCGCCTTCGCCATGTCGACCTTCGTCGGATCAAGCGCCAGCATCACGGATGTCTCGATATCGCCGCCGTGGATATCGATCGCCTTATCTGCCTGGCTGATCCAACCTTCCGGCTGCCCGAAGCGCGTCCAGCTCGTCGCGACCGCCAGCATGTTGAACCGCACGCGTGCCTCGGTGGCGACGATTGTCAGGAGCGGTGAGTTGCCGCCATGCGCGTTCAGCATGACGAGTTTGCGGATGCCTTTGCTGTTCAAATTCTCGGCGATATCAAGCCAGCGGCTGATGGCTTCGTCGAAGCCTAATGAGCGGGTGCCGGTGACATCCATATGTTCGATCGAGTAACCGATAGGCTCCGTCGGCAGAAACGTGACGGGCAGGGTGGAAGGCAGGCAGGCGATCAGCCGGGTCACCAGACCGTCGGCGATCAGCGTGTCTGTATCGAAGGGCAGGTGCGGTCCGTGCTGTTCGTGCGCCCCGAGTGGAAGCACGGCGATCCAACCTTCCCGCGCTGAAGCGGGAAGATCGGAATCATTGTCTTTCCAACGGGCTGCGGGGAATGTCATGCTCTTGTAAGCCTTCGGTTGTACTTGCGGTCGAGCTGTCATTCGAGTCATACAGGGGACGCAGGGCCGCGCAAGAACTTTGGGGGAGGACCGATGGGAAAGAAGAGCAAGGCCGAAAAGAAAGCCAAGGGAAAGAAGAAGCATGACATCGACGTGCACGCACAGGACCTCGCTTCGGTTCTGGTTCAGGCGGCGCGTTCGATGCGCACCGTGCTGTCGCGCAATCTTCTCGAAAGTGGCCTCTATGCCGGCCAGGACGGCGTGATGCTGGCGCTTGCCGAAACCGATGGGCTCACCGCTGGCGTGCTGGCGATGAAGCTTGGCGTCAAGGCGCCGACCATGACCCGCACCATCGGCCGCATGGAAGCGCAGGGGTTCCTTGAGCGCCGCGCCGACGAGGAAGACGCGCGCCTGACCAAGGTCTATCTGACCGATGTCGGCCGCAACCGGCTGCAGATCATCGCCGATGCCGGCAAGACTTCGGAGGAAATGGCGACCAAGGGACTGACGGAAAAGCAGATCAAGACCCTGATGAAACTGCTGCGCGCCGTCGACGGAAATCTGCAAGGCACTGCCGTCGCCGAGTGACGTTGTAAAGCCGGCTTATGATTTTGTTGATTGCAGCCACAATTTAAAGAGTTTAAAGAGGTTTTAAAAATGGCGGCGCGCAGCCGATAATTGCAGGGGGAAACGTGGCGCAGAAGATCAAGCTCTCCACCATTGCGGAAACGCTTGGTGTGTCCACGGCAACCGTATCCCTGGCATTGCGTGACAGTCCCCTCGTTGCCGCTATGACGCGCGACAAGATCAAGGACCAAGCTCGCGCTCTCGGCTACATCTATAACCGGCGTGCCGCCAGCCTGCGCACCTCAAGGTCCGGCATTATCGGTGTCGTCGTGCATGACATCATGAACCCTTTCTACGGTGAAATCCTTAAGGCGATCGAGGCGGAACTCGACCGCGATCGGCAGACCTTCATCCTGTCCAACCACTACGATTCCGTCGAAAAACAGCGCGCCTTCATCGAAACCCTGCTGCAACTGGGCGGCGACGGCGTCATCATGTCGCCGGCGATCGGAACGCCGCCGGAAGATATCCAACTGGCGGAAGACAATGGCATGCCGGCCATCCTGATCGCCCGTTCGATCGAAGGCCTCGACGTGCCGATCTTCCGGGGCGATGACGCCTATGGCATTTCGCTCGCCACCAATCACCTGATCAGCCTCGGCCACCGCGTCATCGCCATGGTTGGCGGCACGGACCAGACATCCACCGGCCGTGATCGTTACCAGGGCTATGTCACCGCCCTGCGCAAGGCGAATATCGAGGTTGATCCGGATCTGCGCATTCCCGGTCCGCGCTCCATGCAGGGCGGGTTCGAGGCGGCGGTGCATCTCCTGTCTCTGCCGCAGAAGCCGACTGCGGTCGTCTGCTGGAACGATCTTGTCGCCATCGGCATGATGAACGGCATCGCCCGCGCCGGCCTCGTGCCCGGCCGCGATGTGTCGGTGACCGGTTATGACGATCTCGAGGAAGCGTCGATCGCGACGCCGGCGCTCACCACCGTCTGGAACGGCCAGTCGGATGTCGGCCGCAGCGCTGCCCGCGCTTTGCTCGACAAGCTCAACGGCAGCCATGAGCCGGATGGCATCCATCTCATCAAACCCGAAATGCGGATTCGTCAGTCGACCGGCCCGCTTCGGTCCCATACATCCGAATAGCCGGGTCCTATCCCGGAAAGGAGCGAACCATGTCGCACGGCCGCCCCCGTATTCTCGTGCCCGGAAAGATGAGCAAGCGTGTGCTTGACCGTTTGCCCGAAACGTTCGACCTGATTTTCGTCGAGGCCGCCGATCCCTCGCTGGTGACGGCTGAGATGTCGTCGAACGTTCAGGGCATCGCCGTGTCGGGCAAGCTTCCGTCCGCCTTCGCCGATCTCTTCCCCAATCTCGAAATCATCGCCAATTTCGGCGTCGGTTATGACGGGATCGATGTGGGACATGCGGCCAAGCGCGGCGTCGTCGTCACCAATACGCCGGATGTGCTGACGGAAGAAGTGGCGGATACCGCCATCGGGTTGCTGCTCAACACCGTGCGCCAGTTGCCGGCTGCCGAACAATGGCTGCGTCAGGGGCGGTGGGCCAAGGACGGCGCCTTTGCCCTCTCGCCGCTGACCCTGCGCGGACGCACCGTCGGTCTCTACGGCCTCGGCCGCATCGGTCTTGCCATCGCCCGGCGCCTCGAAGCCTTCGATGTGTCGATCGCCTATCATACCCGCACGGCGCGCGAGGGCCTTGCCTATACCCATTACCCGACCCTGAAGGGCATGGCCGAGGCCGTCGATACGATCATCGTCATCGTGCCCGGCACGGAGGCAACCCGACGGACGATCAATGCCGACGTGCTGCAGGCGCTGGGGCCGCAGGGCGTACTGATCAATGTCGGGCGCGGCACGACTGTCGATGAGGCGGCTCTCGCGGACGCGCTGGCGCGCGGCGTGATCGCCGCTGCAGGTCTCGATGTCTTCGAAAACGAGCCCTATGTGCCCGACGCGTTGCTGACGCTGCCGAATGTCTCGCTGTTGCCACATGTCGGCTCGGCGTCGCAGGCGACGCGCAATGCCATGGCCGATCTCGTCGTCGATAATCTCGTCGCCTGGTTCAGCACCGGCGAGGCGCTGACGCCGGTGGAAGAGACGCCCTTCAAGCGGAAGAGCACCTGATAATTTCGGCTGGCAGGTCAGCGGATCAGGCTTTTGCCTTCGCGGCGGCATAGGCGCGCACGGCCTCGCCGAAGGCCTGAAACAGGTTCGATGACGGACCGTCCTTGCCGACCCAGTATTCCGGGTGCCACTGCACGCCGACGGCAAAAGCCTTCGCGTCGATGACCGATACCGCCTCGATCGTGCCGTCCTCGGCCACGGCCTCGACGGCGAGACGTGGTGCGGCTTTTGAGATCGCCTGCCGGTGCAGCGAGTTCACCTGGATCTCGCCGGTGCCGAGCACCGAGGCGAGACAGGTGCCTTCCTTGATCTTCACGCTCTGGCGAATGCCATAGGCGATGTCGAGTTCGTGCACGTCCGGTTTGCGATGGTCCCACATGCCGGGCAGATCCTGGATTTCATTGGCGAGCGTGCCGCCGAGTGCGACGTTGAGTTCCTGGATGCCGCGGCAGATGGCGAGCAGCGGAATGCCGCGCTCCAGTGCCCGGCGGATCAATGGCAGGCTCGTGGCATCGCGGCCCGGATCGAAGGGACCTTCGGCCTCCGTCGCCTCTTTCCCGTAAAGCGACGGGTGGACATTGGTGCGCGATCCGCTGACGAGAACGCCATCGACCCGGTCGAGGATCTCATCGGTGTCATTGCCGGTTTCAAGGGCGGGGACGAGAAATGTCATCATCCCGGAGCCTTCCACGGCGGCGCGCACATATTGATGCGGGGTTGCGTGCCAGACATTGCCGTCGAAGGCTCGGAAATCGGCCGGTATCGCTACCACGGGTTTGGGCATTGCTGGTCTCCATCGGCGGCGCCGCCGCCATCTGCTGCACGAGTCGTCGCTTCACGGGCTTAAGCCATTGCCGCCAGCTGCATCGTAAAGTCAACCGGGGTGGAAATGAAACAGCTTTCGATCCGGTTTTCGAGGGCGTGGCGAAATCTGGCCTGTGGACCTTAGAGTTGCAGTAACCATCCGCAAAGATTACGCTGCCCGCGTGTCCTTGAAGGATGCCGCAACCCGAATGGAACCAAAAATCAGTCTGCGGTTGAATCTAGGCAGGGTTGCATAATGCAGATATTCTTGCGCTCGCACTGCAATATTGGGTTGAAATCTTTCAGCAACGCGGAATTTTGGTCGCTTGGCTCAATATATGAAGAGTTTTTTGCGCTCACAGCGCGAAATCTTTCGTTAAACCCTGCGGAATAACACTTCGCCAAACCGGAGCAGGGGGTTCATGAAATCAGGTGAACAGAGCGCTCTTCCGACCGATGTCTACCTTTCGTTCGTAAGCTCTCTCTACGATTATCGCCAGACGCTTTTGATCGGCATGCTGTCGCATGCCGTCACGTTTCTGCTCGTCCTGGCGAAGACCGGTGATTTTTTCTATCTTGGCTGCACCGTCGCGATCGCGCTGATCTGGTTCGTGCGCCTGATCGGCATGCGCCGGTTCGATCGTGTCGATCTTGCCGCATTGGACGTCGAGGGCATCCGTCGCTGGGAGAATCGCTATAATTTTGGCGGGGTCTGCGCAACGATCACGCTTGGTACGGCCTGCGGATACTCCATTCTCGTCAGCCGCGATCCGTTTGCCGAGTTCGCCTGCATCTCCGTCACTCTCGCGACCATGGTATCGCTTGTCGGCCGCAATTATGGTTCGGCGCGTGCTGTTGTCGTCATGTCGCTGTCCGCCTGCGGCCCGATCATCCTTGGCCTGCTGGGGCTGAAGGATGGTTTCATGGCTATCCTGGCGCTGCTGATGGTGCCGTTCATCCTGACCACCTGGTCGATGGCAAAGGGTGTGCGGGAGACACTGCACAAGAATGTGCTCGCCGCGCGCGAAATTTCGACGATTGCAGGACGCTTCGATCTGGCGCTCAACAACATGCCGCATGGCTTGTTCATGCTGAATGCCGACAACCGTATTCTCGTTGCCAACCGGCGCGCCTGCGAGCTTCTCAATCTCGGCGACCAGGCCCGGCTCAAGGATTGTCATCTCGATGCCGTGCTGCGCTATGGTGTCCGTCACACATTTCTGGAGCAGGATCAGGCCAAGCAGGTGCTGAGACAGCTCGACCGTTTGATGAGGGGTATCGAGTCGCAAGCCCTCATTCCGTTTTCCGACGACCTGTTCCTGGAATTCACGGCCAGTCGGCGCGCCAGTGGCGGCATCGTTCTGATTTTCGAGGATGTCACCGCACGCGTGCGGGCAGAAAAGAAGATTCTCCAGATGGTGCGGTTCGATACGCTGACCGGCCTTCCCAACCGCGATTATTTTGCCGAACTCGTCGGCAATGCGCTCGCCGAGCGCAAGCCGAACGCCGAGGTCGGCTTCATGGTTCTCGATGTCGCCGAGTTCAAGCATGTCAACGATACAAGAGGCCATGTGATCGGTGACAAGCTGCTCTGCTCCATTGCCGAACGCCTGAAAAAGGTTGCCGGCGACCGAGCGATCGCCGCGCGCCTGATGGGCGATGAATTCGTCCTGCTTTTTGTCGATGAAACCAACAGGCGGGAGCTGGAAGAGCGCATCCGCTCGCTGCACGCTCAGATGCGCGGCACTTATCAAGCCAGCGGCTTTACTTTCAACATTGCCATGAGCGCCGGTTACGTCATTGCCGGCATCTCGGATTTCCGGCTGGAGGACATGCAGATCAAGGCGGATCTGGCATTGTTCGAGAGCAAGAACCGCGACAAGGGAAGCTGCACCGCCTTCGAGGCGGAAATGGATGCGAATTATCTCGACCGGCAGCAGTTGAAAGCCGATTTACGCGAGGCGGTGGAAAACGACGGCCTGTCCGTCGCCTACCAGCCGATGTTCGTGGCAGACGGGTCACGCATCGAATGCTGCGAGGCGTTGGCTCGCTGGACGCATCCTGAGCGTGGCCCGGTATCGCCAGTGGTCTTCATCCAACTGGCGGAAGAGATCGGCGTCGTCACGGACATCACCAGATTCATGCTGCGTCAGGCCTGTGTCGATTGCCTGACCTGGCCGCAGCATATCGCCGTCTCCGTCAACCTCTCTGTGCTCGACCTGCGCAACAGCGAAATCGTCGCCGTCGTCATGGATACGCTGACGGAGACCGGGCTCGATCCGGCCCGCCTGCATCTGGAAGTGACGGAAAGCTGTCTGATGGAGGAGGCCGCCAAGGTACAGACGATCCTGCAGGAACTGCGTGCCCGCGGCATCACCATCGCCATCGACGATTTCGGTACCGGCTATTCCAGCCTGAGCTATCTCGACGCGCTGCCGCTGGACATCATCAAGATCGACCGCTCCTTCGTCCGCAACATTCGCGAAGACGCCCGGCGCTTCAAGCTTTTGCGCGGCACGGTCAACCTTTCGCGTGAGCTTGGCTTGAAGATCGTCATCGAGGGCGTCGAGACCGAAGACCAGCTTGCCCTGATCAACGAGTACAAATGCGCCGATCTGGTACAAGGTTATGTCTTCGCGGCCCCTATGCCGTCACTGGCCGTCGACAGCTTGTCGGATACGCTCTCCAAGAAGATCTCCGCGCCCAAGCGGCGCGGCCGCCGCATCGCCTGATCTTTTTGCTCCGCCATATGCCAAACGGCAAATGCTTGTTTATTTTAGCATTAACGATTTGTTAAGGTTAACAAATCGTTTTTGGTTAAGTTTCCGTTAAGATGTTGTGAGGGTCCTCCCTTTCCTAGATGAATACTCCGTTCACAGGGGTAGTCGTTCATGGATGCGCGTACGGCGCCGCAGATCAAGTTTGCGGACAGATTGCTGGAGCTTTTGGATCACGTCGAATATCGGCGGGTGGAAACGGGCGAGGACATGGAGGATGTCGCGCGCGTCCGCTTCAAGGCCTACAAGATGGCCGATATTCTGCCTTTGTCCGGCAACATGCTGATCGATGACATCGATTTCGACAGCCACGCCTATGTGTTCGGAATCTACTTCGAGGAGCGACTGATCAGCACGGTACGGGTGCATCACGTCACGCCGGATCATCGCGTCAGTTCCTCGGGCTCGGTTTTCGGGGCCGAGATCGGAAGTCTTCTCGATTCCGGCATGTCGCTGATCGATCCCGTCCGGCTGGCCGCTGATCCGGAGATCCTCAAGGAAATGCCGGCCATTCCCTACCTTACCCTGCGCGTCGCGACGATGGCCTCGGAGCATTTCGATGTCGACCGCTGCCTGTCCCTGGTGAAGCCTCAGCATGCGGCCTTCTACAAGCGTGTCTTCGATGCGGAAACCATCGTTACTCCGCAGAAAAATTGCGGCAGCTACAAGATCGACCTGACCTTGCTCGCCGCCCGTGTCCGCGAAATCCGCCCCTGGCTCTATACGCGTTTTCCCTTCTTCGATTCGGAAGCGTTCGAACGGCGGATGATGTTCGGTGGGGCAGGGCCGGCCTACCACTCGCCGCTGACGGTTCTGCCGACGGCTAGGTTGGCGCTGACGACGCAGAGCCGGTCGAGGGGACAGCCCTGAAGTGGGCGTCCACCTGGTAAAAGGATGCCGACAACCCTTATGCCGCGGGTCTTCACTTCGGGTTTTCGTTGCGCTTGACCGCCGCTTTGTGTAAGGGCACTTATGCGTGATCGCGGCCGTCCGGCAGGCGAATCCGCTAAGGATGGATTTGAGACGAGATGCGGTGCTCGCCGCGCAGTTGGTTGAGCGCAGTGCCGCGGCATTTTGGGAGACATGACGATGGCTGAACATCACTCCGGACCGGCCGAACTTGGCGCGCCGATGGACTACGCCGAGCACGAAAAGACCTATTCCTTCTTCCTCAGTGCAGCGAAATACGGCACGCTCTTCTGCGTCGCCCTCCTGATTGCAATGGCTGCCGGTTTCTTCACCAGCGCCGGCTTCTTCACTGCGCTCGTTCTGTTCATCCTTCTGAACGTTGCCGGCTTCGTGCTTCTGCGCTGATCGGCTCCTTGCCCCTGTGACAATCGACCCGCTAACGATACCGGGTTATAGTCCACGCGTGGCGCAATGATCAAATCAAAATGCCCGCCGGCAAGGCGGGCATTTTTTTGTCTGGATGTTCGCCGCACCGCCAAATTCACGGCAACAAAAAACCCGCTGCGGCTGGCAGCGGGTTCGGTTTCTCTCAAGTACAGGTGGCCTGTTTTTCAAGCGCCGCCGGCTTTGACGCGGGCCAGACCGGCGCGGGCAGGCTCATACTTCGTGTCCAGCGACAGGGCGTGCGAATAGGATTTCGCGGCTTTCGCCTTCTCGCCCTTGCGCTCGTAAACCAGAGCCTGGTTGGCCCAGGATTCGGCGATCTTGCCGTTCAGCGTGATGGCTGTATTGAAATCCGAAAACGCGTTGTCGTCGTCGTTGAGTGCGACATAGGAAATACCGCGGCCGTTGTACGGTTCCGGCGAGCTCGGCGACAGCGAAATGGCGGTCGAGAAGTCCTCGATCGCCTGCGCGTGCTGTTTGCGGGCCTGATAGATCAGGCCGCGATTGTGATAGGCGCGCGGGTCGGTGGTGTCGAGTTCGATCGCCTTGTTGAAATCGGCGAATGCCTGATCCAACTGGCCGGCCTGGCGATAGAGATTGCCGCGACCGATGAAGGCGACGTCATAGCGCGGGTTGATCTGGAGCGCCATGTTGTAATCGCCCTGCGCGGCGGCCTGGTCACCCATGTTGCGCTCGACCAGCGCCCGGTTGGCATAGGCCTGGTAGAAACGCGGGTTGAGCTCGATCGCCTTGTTGAAGTCGGCAAGCGCCCGGCGGAATTCACCGGCGCGGCCATAGGCGGAACCGCGAACATTGTAGCCTTCAGGATCGCTCGGATTGGCCGCGATCACGCCGGACAGCGAGGCGATGTTTTCTTCCGAACCCTGTGCCCGCTCGACGCGCAGCGTGTCGGTCGAAGTGTCGCCCGTCGTGCAACTCGAAAGCGTCAAGGCGGCAACCGCCAGCAGGGAGGCAAGGGCGAAGCCGCGTCGATTGGAACGCTCGGCGCTGGTGCCGGTATGGTCGGAAAAATCCGCAGTCCTGGCAGTCGATGTCAAGATTGATCCCTCAATTAAGCGAAGCTTCGCGGCATGCCTCGTGCCTAAGAACGGCGGATTGGGCCAGCATGCACAGTTTCAAAGTCGAGGAGCATATCAGGTGCACCATCCGGGGTGCCGGCTCCATGTCTTAAAGACAGTGTAGCACGCATCGCGTGCTTCTCGCATGCATCCGGCATCATCTCCGGCCGCATCAAGCTTGAATCGGATGACCGTCATCCTCCTCAAACAGAAAGAGCGGCGGCGACCATGTCGCCCCCGCCCGAATTACGCGTCTAATGCGCTGAAGGCGCGGATCAGCGTGCTGCAGCCGCGGCGGGGCGACCGCCGGTGACAACGCCACTCTCGCGCTGTGCGCGCTTGCGGGCCAGCTTGCGAATGCGGCGAACGCCTTCGGCCTTTTCGCGGGCGCGCTTCTGGGACGGCTTTTCGTAGGCTTCGCGCATCTTCATTTCGCGGAAAATGCCTTCGCGCTGCATCTTCTTCTTGAGTGCGCGAAGCGCCTGATCGACATTGTTGTCGCGGACTAGTACCTGCACGTTAATCCCGTTCCTTTGGTTTCGAGTTATGCCTCACAAGTCATGCGACGAGGCAAAAAAATAATGTTCGCGGAGCCCGAGAGCTTTACGATTGGCAGAGCGGATAGCAGATCGATCGCTCAAAGTCCAGCCGCGAGTATCGTCGATGCTGAAATTGCCGGTATCGGCATGTTTCATGCGCCGCAATCGATACTGGCCGCAGGCCAATGTCGGAAAATGAACATGGGTCGCGGCATGTCGCAATTCGTACGAACAGCGCCGAAGCGCGTCGCAAAAGAAACGTTGCGGAAGTTCGGGATTTGCGATTTCTAGCGAAGACCACAAGGAATTCACCGGCCCTCGGGCAGGACCATGGAGTGTGAAGGCGGATGCGCAAATATTCGGTTTTTGCTGTCGCTCGAGAAGCGATGCGCGGCCACAGGGGTTGGGAGGCGCAATGGACCTCGCCCGAGCCGCGCAAGGACTATGATGTCATCATCATCGGCGCCGGCGGCCATGGGCTGGGCACCGCCTATTATCTCGCCAAGGAGCACGGCATCACCAATATTGCCGTGCTGGAAAAGGGTTGGCTCGGCGGTGGCAATACCGGCCGCAACACGACCATCATCCGCTCCAACTATCTCTATGACGAGAGCGCGGGGATCTACGACCATTCGCTGAAGCTGTGGGATGGCCTCAGCCAGGACCTGAACTACAATGTCATGTATTCGGCGCGCGGCGTGATGATGCTGTCGCACAATGTTCATGACCAACAGGTGTTCAAGCGCCATATCCATGCCAACCGGCTGAACGGCATCGATAACGAATGGCTGACGCCGGAGCAGGCGCAGGAATTCTGCCCGCCGCTCGATATTTCGCGCTCGGCCCGCTACCCGATCAACGGCGCCGCCCTGCAGCGCCGTGGCGGCACCGCCCGTCACGATGCCGTCGCCTGGGGTTATGCCCGCGCCGCCGCCGATCGCGGCGTGCATATCATTCAGAACTGTGAAGTCACCGGCATCCGGCGCAATCCCGATGGTTCCGTCGCCGGTGTCGATACCAATCGCGGCCAGATCAATGCCAAGAAGGTCGGCGTCGTTGCTGCTGGCCATACCTCGGTGCTGATGGAAATGGCCGGCGTTCGCATGCCGCTCGTCAGCTATCCGCTGCAGGCGCTGGTCTCCGAGCCGGTCAAGCCGATCTTCCCCTGCGTCGTCATGTCGAACACCGTGCACGCCTATATCTCGCAGTCCGACAAGGGCGAACTCGTCATCGGCGCCGGCACCGACCAGTATTCGTCCTACTCGCAGACCGGCGGCCTGCAGATCATCACCCACACGCTGGATGCGATCTGCGAGCTGTTCCCGATCTTCCGCCGCATGAAGATGATGCGCTCCTGGGGCGGTATCGTCGACGTGACGCCGGATCGCTCGCCGATCCTCGCCAAGACGCCGGTTTCCGGGCTTTATGTCAACTGTGGCTGGGGCACCGGCGGCTTCAAGGCGACACCCGGCTCGGCCAATGTCTTTGCCCATACCATCGCCAACGACGCGCCGCACAGGATCAACGCGCCCTTCACGCTGGAGCGTTTCCGTTCCGGGCGCCTGATCGACGAAGCGGCCGCTGCGGCTGTTGCGCACTAAGGGGAACACACCATGCTTCTGATCTATTGCCCCTATTGCGAGGAAGAGCGCTCCGAGCTCGAATTCCGTCATGGCGGCGACGCCCATATCGCCCGTCCGACCAACATGACCGAGATGAGCGACGAAGACTTCGAGGCGTTCTTCTTCCTGCGCGACAACGTCAAGGGCCTGACCTTCGAGCGTTGGCGGCATCTGAACGGCTGCGGCCGGTTCTTCAATGCGGCCCGCGACACCATCAGCGACAAGTTCCTGACCACCTACAAGGCTGGCCTGCCGCGCCCGGATATCGCCACCCTGCGTCCGGCGCCGTCCGCCCCTGTCGAAACCTATGAAGCCACGGAGTCGGACGCGAAATGAGCGGCGCCAATCGTATTCCCGGTGCAGGCCGTCTCACCCCTGCAAAAACCGCCCGGTTCTTTTTCGACGGCAAGAGCTATGCAGCGCTTGAGGGTGACACCGTCGCTTCGGCGTTGCTCGCCAACGGCGTTCATCTCGTCGGCCGCTCGTTCAAGTATCATCGCCCGCGCGGTATCGTGTCGGCTGGTGCGGAAGAACCGAACGCCCTGATCGGCGTCGAGCGCGACGCTGCCCGCAAGCAGCCGAACGTGCGCGCCACCGTGCAGGACGTGTTCGACGGCATGAAGGTGATCTCGCAGAACCGCTGGCCGTCGCTCGCCTTCGATGTCGGCGCCGTCAACAATCTGCTGGCGCCGTTCTTCGCTGCCGGCTTCTACTACAAGACCTTCATGTGGCCGAAGCAGGCCTGGAAGCATGTCTATGAGCCGCGGATCCGCGCGGCTGCCGGTCTCGGCGTGTCGCCGACCGAGGACGACAGCGACCATTATTCCAGCCGCTACGCCCATTGCGACGTGCTGGTGATCGGTGCCGGTATCGCCGGCCTGTCGGCAGCGCTTGCCGCCGCCAAGACCGGTGCCCGCGTCATCATCTGCGACGAGCAGGGGCAAGTCGGTGGCGCGCTGCATTACGACAAGAGCGTCACCATCGATGGTCTCGACGGCTACACCTGGGCACAGGCAACGGCCGCCAACCTCGCCAAGATGGACAATGTCACTGTCCTGCCGCGCACGACCGCTTTTGGTTATTACGCCCAGAATTTCGTTGGCCTCAACGAGCGCGTCACCGAGCATCTGGCCAAGCCGGATCGCAAGTTGCCGCGCGAGCGTCTCTGGCAGGTCCGCGCGAAGCGCGTCATCATCGCCACCGGCGCCATCGAGCGCCACATGGTGTTCGCCAACAATGACCGTCCGGGCATCATGCTGGCGTCTGCCGCCCGCACCTTCCTCAACCATTTCGGCGTTGCCGTCGGCCAGAAGGTTGGCGTCTACACCGCCAACGATTCCGCCTATGAGGCAGCCTTCGACCTGAAGCGCGCCGGCGTCACCATCGCCGCCATCGTCGACAGCCGTGAACAGCCGGGCGAGGGCGTTCTGGCTGAAGCCCGTTCGCTCGGCATCGAGGTTCTGGCCGGTCACGGCGTCGTCGATACCGGCGGCAAGCTCAGGGTCTCGTCTATGTCGGTCGCCCGCAACGGCGGCGGTGCCGCCCGCAAGATCGCCATCGACGCGCTCCTGACCTCGGCCGGCTGGACGCCTTCGGTGCATATGTTCTCGCAGTCACGCGGCAAGGTCGCCTATGATAACGAGACGCAGCGCTTCCTGCCCGGCACCTATGCGCAGGACTGCCTGTCCGTCGGCGCCTGCAACGGCACCAACGATCTGCAGGCCACGATCGAGGAATCGCTGGCAGCCGGTGAGCTGATGTCGAATGCATCCGGCTTCACCGCTCCGGAAAAGCTCGCCCTTCAGGGCGTGAATGCCTTTGCCTGGACCGGCGGCATGGCAGGTAGCGCCGAAGGCGCCGGTGCCGATACGACGGTCAAGGCCTTCATCGACTTCCAGAACGACGTCTGCGCCAAGGACATTCGTCTCGCCGTTCGCGAAGGCATGCACTCGATCGAGCATATCAAGCGTTTTACCACCAATGGCATGGCGACGGACCAGGGCAAGCTGTCCAACATCCATGGTCTGGCGATCGCTGCCGAGACGCTTGGCCGCGAAATCCCAAAGGTCGGTCTCACCACCTTCCGCGCGCCCTATACGCCGGTCACCTTCGGAACGCTGATCAACCATTCGCGCGGCGACCTGTTCGACCCGACCCGCAAGACGCCGATGCATGCACTCGAAGAGGCAACAGGCGCCGTGTTCGAGGATGTCGGCCAGTGGAAGCGCGCCTGGTATTATCCGCGCGCCGGCGAGGACATGCATCAGGCCGTCAACCGCGAGTGCAAGACCGTGCGCGACGTCGCCGGCATCTTCGATGCCTCGACGCTCGGCAAGATCGAGGTGGTCGGCCCGGATGCGGCTCAGTTTCTCAACCTGATCTACACCAACAGCTGGGATACGCTGAAGCCCGGCCGCTGCCGCTACGGCATCATGCTGCGCGAAGACGGCTTCGTCTATGACGACGGCGTGGTCGGCCGCATGGCGGAGGATCGTTTCCACGTAACGACGACGACGGGCGGTGCCGCCCGTGTCATGAACCATATGGAAGACTATCTGCAGACCGAGTTCCCGCACCTGAACGTCTGGCTCACATCGGCCACCGAACAGTGGGCGGTCATCGCGGTGCAGGGTCCGAAGGCACGCGAGATCATCGCGCCGCTGGTGGAGGGCATCGACCTGTCGAATGAAGCCTTCCCGCACATGAGCGTTCGCGAAGGCAAGATCTGCGGCGTGCCGACCCGGCTGTTCCGCATGTCGTTCACCGGTGAAACCGGCTTCGAAGTCAACGTTCCCGCCGATTTCGGCCCGGACGTCTGGGCCGCGATTTATGAGCGGACACAGGCGCTCGGCGGCTGCGCTTACGGTACCGAGGCGATGCACGTGCTGCGCGCCGAGAAGGGCTACATCATCGTCGGTCAGGACACCGACGGGACCGTGACACCGGACGATGCCTCGCTCGGCTGGGCCGTGGCTAAGAAGAAGACGGACTTTGTCGGTATCCGCGGCCTGCGCCGTCCCGACCTCGTCGCCGAAGGCCGCAAGCAGCTTGTCGGTCTCCTGACCAAGGACCCGAAGGTTGTGCTCGAAGAAGGCGCGCAGATCGTCGCCGATCCGAACCAGGCCTTGCCGATGACGATGATCGGGCATGTGACTTCGTCCTACTGGTCGGAAAACTGCGGCCGGTCGATTGCGCTGGCACTCGTTGCCGGCGGCAAGGCGAAGATCGGGCAGACGCTCTATGTGCCGATGCCCGACAAGACGATCGCCGTCGAGGTGAGCGACATGGTCTTTGTTGACAAGGAAGGAGGCCGTATCAATGGCTGACGTGATTGGGGCTGATCTGGCTACCCGTACCCTGCCGCTCTCCGGCTTCCATGGCGGCTCCGGCGCCGCATCCCTGTCGGTGGCGAAGCCCGCCACCCGCATGTCGCTGCGCGCCAAGCCGGATGCCGTTGCGGCGCTTTCCGGCGCGCTCGGCCTGTCGCTGCCGACGAAGCCGAAGACCTCGGCTTCCGTGAACGGCCGGCATGCGCTCTGGCTCGGCCCGGACGAATGGCTTGTTATCGACGAGACCGAAGGTGACCTGATGTCGGCTGTCTCGGGCAGCGGCGTCCTGCATTCGGCGACCGACATTTCCCACCGCAACACCGCAATCCTGGTCAAGGGTCGCGGCGCCGAAGTGGCTGTTAACGGCGGCTGCCCGCAGGACCTGTCGCTGATGGCATTCCCGGTCGGCGCCTGCTCGCGCACTGTGCTCGCCAAGGCGGAAATCGTTCTCCTGCGCACGGCGGAAGACGCCTTCCGCGTCGAGTGCTGGCGGTCCTTTGCGCCGTATGTCTCGGGGCTGCTGAACGAGGCGGCGGAAGACGCGGGGAATTGAGGTTTTTACTCGTCATCCTCGGCCTTGAGCCGAGGATCTACGGTAGTGTCTCGGAAAAAAGATTATCGATAGTCCGCAGGGCCGGCACCTTCAGTAGATGCTCGGGACAAGCCCGAGCATGACGGCCGAATTGGGGTGAGACCCCACCTCAAGCATCCTCCGGCCGGTCCTTCGGGTCGAACTGGATGATGGTCAGCCAGTTTGCCGTCAGCGCGGGTTTGCGTTCGCCTTCGATATCGACGGTGACGTCGTAGGTGACCATCAGCATGCCGGCGCCGCGGAAGCGGGCTTGCGCCATCGTGAAACGGCCGCGCACCTTCGCGCCGCTCTTCACCGGCGTCATGAAGCGCACCTTGTCGAAGCCGTAGTTGATGCCCATTGTCTGTTCGCGGACACGCGGCAGGCAGTTGTAATTCATCGCCGAGAGCAGCGAGAGCGACAGGAAGCCGTGGGCGATTGTGCCGCCGAACGGGGTCTCGGCGGCGGCGCGCACCGGGTCGGTGTGGATGAACTGGTGGTCGTCGGTGGCATCGGCGAAACCGTCGATGACCTTTTGCGTGACCGTAATCCAGTCGGAAATCCCGATTTCCTTGCCGACCAGATCCTTGACGTCAGACAGTGAAATTTCCTGCGGCATTGTCTTTCCCGATCAAAAAATATCCCCCCGCTCTCTATAGGCCGATCTTGCGATGAACGGCAAACAGGCTGGCGGGTTGGTTCATGAAATTTCAACGTGGGAAATTTCAACGTGGAAGCCGACGCTGCGGGCCGCGGCCATGTTGATACCGGCGCTGGCCGATGCAACGAGGCTCTGCCAGCCGGCACCGGGGCGGGCCGGAAGCTGGAATGGATGCGGCGCGTGGCTGCGGTTGATGACGACGGCGAGCCGGGTCCGCCTGTTCTGGACCGCATCGCCGGTTGCCAGCAGCATGACCAGGTTATCGGTCGCCGGGCTTTCCCAATCGCTTGTGGTCATCGGCTGGCCGTCGAGCCGCAGCCATTCGACATCGCCGTCGCCGGTGAAGAACGCGGTCTCGCGGAACACATCGAAGCGGGCGCGGATCTGGCCGAGCAGGGCGGTATGGGCAATCAGGGTGGGGTCGAGCGCCGGCCAGTCGATCCAGGTGATCTCGTTGTCCTGGCAATAGGCATTGTTGTTGCCGCGCTGGCTGCGCCCGGCCTCGTCGCCAGCCGTCAGCATGATGGTGCCACGGGTCGCAAACAGGGTCGAGAGCAGGGCCATGACATCGCGGCGGCGGAAGGCCAGCACTTCCGGGTCGTCGGTCTCGCCTTCCACGCCATTGTTCCAGGACTGGTTTTCGTTGTGGCCATCCCGATTATCCTCGCCATTGGCCTCGTTGTGCTTGCCGGCATGGGAGACAACATCCATCAGCGTGAAACCGTCATGGGCGGCGATGAAATTGACGCTGCGGGTCTCTTCGCCGCCGTTACGCGAAAAGATGCTGGAGGAGGCGGCAAGGGCGGTGGCGAGATCGCCGACGATATGGCGGTCGCCGCGCCAGGTGCGGCGCAGGTCGTCGCGGGCGCGGTCGTTCCATTCGAGGAAGGGGGCGGGGAAATTGCCGAGCTGGTAACCGCCGGGGCCGATATCCCAGGGCTCGGCGATGAGGACCCGGTCCTTCAGCACGGGGTCGGCGAGCATTTCGGTGATGAGCGCAGCGTCGGCGCGAAAACCGTTCATGTCGCGGCCGAGGATCGAGCCGAGATCGAAGCGGAAGCCGTCGATGCCGGCGGCGCGCACGAAATGTCGAAGACTGTCTAGGATCAGCCGGCGCACCACGGGGTGGTCGCAGGCAATGGTGTTGCCAGTGCCGGTGTCGTTGATCAACTCGCCCGGCCGATCGGTCGCATGGCGGTAATAGGTGTTGTTGTCGAGGCCGCGCATGGAGAGCGTCGCGCCGAGCCGGTCGCTTTCGCCGGAATGGTTGAAGACGAGATCGAGGATGACGCCGATGCCCGCGTCGTGCAGCGCCTTCACGGTATCGCTGAGTTCGACGAGCCCGCCGGGCACAAGGCGTGGGTCGAGCGCCATGAAGGCAATGGGGTTGTAGCCCCAGCCGTTGGTCAAGCCCAGCGGTGGCAGATGGCGCTCGTCGATCCAGGCGGTGATCGGCATGAGTTCGACCGCCGAGACGCCGATCTGCTTCAGATGGGCGATGACCGAAGGATGGGCGAGGGCGGCTACCGTGCCACGCTGGGCCACTGGAATGTCGGGATGCAGCATGGTGAAGGGCCGCACGGCGATTTCGTAGATCAGCTCGCCAGCCTGAAACAGGGGTGGTTGCGGCGGCACGACGGGATGCGTGGTGACGATGGCTTTCGGGACGAGGTCGGCCGTGTCGTCGCCGAATGTGGACAGGCGCGGATCGTAGCGGAAGGGGCGGTCGAGTTCGCTTGCATAGGGATCGACCAGCAGCTTGGCCGGATCGAACCATAGGCCATCGTCTGGCGAATAGGCTCCCCAAGCGCGAAAACCGTAGCGCGTTCCCGCCGGCGCATCCGCGACCGTCAGGCTGTGAACGCCATCCTCGCCGTGCTGCATCGGCAACCGCCGCAATTCGCGCTCGCCGATCTCGTCGAACAGGCAGAGCTCGATGCCGGAGGCTGAGCCCGACCAGACGGCAAACGTCGTGCCATCCGGGCCAAGCGTGGCGCCAAGGGAGGGGGAGACGGGCAGTTGGGGCATGGTGTCACCTTGGGAGGAGCTTGGTGGGCGGGGCGTGCTTCGTATCCGGTTGGTTTGACACTGATTTGTCTCTGCTTTGGGGGATGTTGCAAGCGGCAATGTTTGGGGATTGGGTTTGCCGGAACTTCTTTGTTGCGATTGCGGCCGTTCCCGCCTTTGCGTGTTTTGTTCTGACGGAGTTTCCATCCTTGGCCTTCGGCCCCCCCCCCATCCAAGAAGGTGGCCAAGGCCGGATGAGGGGGCGAAGCCAATGGGCTTGAAATCCATGATCTCCTTTCGCTTGCTCAACCAACACCTTCAGCCACGCCCAGAACATCCGTCGTGGTGATTGTCCTGATCTCTTTGACCGGGGCGCCGGAAAGTGCCGGATAGGTCCTTCAGGGCTTCGTCGCCTGTCGTGATTTTGCAGCGCTTTTCTCGGATGAAGAAGGCGTGGCATGTTCCGCCGCGCCTTTGCGAAATCACGGTCGCCAAAAATCCGGTCAGGTGATGACGCTCGGTTCCGTGCGGCCGGTGCGGGACTTGATGCCAGCGATCTCGTCGGCGACGGCGATGAGGTCGGCGAGCGCCTCTTGGGTCTCAGTATCGTGCCTGGAGGCGTCGGGTTCGTAGCGTTCGATATAGACGCGCAGGGTCGCGCCGGAGGTGCCGGTGCCTGAGAGGCGGAAGACGACGCGGGAGCCGCCTTCGAACAGGATACGGATGCCCTGGTTGTTTGAGACCGACTTGTCGATCGGGTCGTGGTAGGAGAAATCGTCAGCGGTTGCGACCTTGAGCATGCCGAAGCTCTTGCCCGGCAGGCTGGCGAGCTGGTCGCGCAGCGCGATCATCAGGCCGTTGGCGGCGTCGGAATCGACCTCTTCATAATCGTGGCGCGAATAGTAGTTGCGGCCGTAGGTCGTCCAGTGCTGGCGGGCAATATCCTCAACACTTTCCATGCGCACGGCGAGGATGTTGAGCCAGAGCAGGACTGCCCAGAGGCCGTCCTTTTCGCGGACATGGTTGGAGCCGGTGCCGGCACTTTCCTCGCCGCAGATGGTGACGCGGCCGTCATCCATCAGGTTGCCGAAGAATTTCCAGCCGGTCGGGGTTTCGTACATGCCGATGCCGAGCTTTTCGGCGACCTTGTCGGCCGCGGCACTGGTTGGCATCGAGCGGGCGATGCCGGCAAGACCCTTGGAGTAACCGGGCGCCAGCGTCGCATTGGCGGCGAGCATGGCAAGGCTGTCGGACGGGGTGACGAAGATACCCTTGCCGATGATCAGGTTGCGGTCGCCATCGCCGTCGGAGGCGGCGCCGAAATCCGGCGCGTCGTCGCCCATCATCTCTTCATAGAGCGCGCGGGCGTGGACGAGGTTCGGATCGGGATGATGGCCGCCAAAATCGGGCAGCGGGATGAAGTTCAGCACCGAACCCTTGGCGGCGCCCAGACGGTTTTCGAGGATTTCCTTGGCATAGGGGCCGGTGACGGCGCTCATGGCATCGAAGACGATGCGGAAGCCGCCGCCGATCAGGTTGCGGATCGCCTTGAAATCGAACAGTTTTTCCATCAATTCGGCATAGTCGGCGACGGGATCGATGACAACGACCTCCATGCCGGCAACGGTCTGGCTGCCTTCACTGTCGAGATTGACGTCGGCGACCTCGGCGATCTTGTAGCTTTCGATCGTGCGGGTGCCGGCATAGATGGCATCAGTGACCTTTTCAGGCGCCGGGCCGCCATTGCCGATATTGTACTTGATGCCGAAATCTTCGGTCGGGCCGCCGGGATTGTGGCTGGCCGACAGCACGATGCCGCCGAAGGCCTTGTACTTGCGGATGACGTTGGAGGCGGCCGGCGTCGACAGGATGCCGCCACGACCGACCAGAACGCGGCCGAAACCGTTCGCCGCTGCCATCTTGATGGCGATCTGGATGACGTCGCGGTTGTAATAGCGGCCGTCGCCGCCGATCACCAGCGTATCGCCTTTGAAGCCTTCCAGGCTGTTGAAGATCGACTGGATGAAATTTTCCGCATAGTTCTTCTGCTGGAAGACCGGCACCTTCTTGCGCAGGCCGGACGTGCCCGGCTTCTGGTCCAAATAGGGGGTGGTCTGAACGGTTCTGATCATGGGACTTAGCCTTTCGCAAGAAGACTGAAATAGAGATCGGCATAACGCTGCGCGCTCATATTCCAGGAAACGTCTGATTTCATGCCTTGGGCCTGCAGGCGGGCCCAGACTTTCGGTTGCCGGTAGGCGTTGAACGCCCGCCGGAGTGCCTGACGCAGGCTGGGTGCGGAAACAGGCGAGAATTGGAAGCCGGTGGCGACCTTGGCGGCAAGTGCTGCCTCGTTGGCGTCGATGATCGTATCGGCGAGGCCGCCGGTATGGGCAACGATCGGCACGCAGCCGTAGCGCAGGCCATAAAGTTGGGTAAGCCCACAGGGCTCGAAGCGCGAGGGGATGAGGATGGCGTCGGAGCCGGCCTGCATCAGGTGCGACAGGGGCTCGTTGTAGCCGACGACCAGCCCGACGCGACCGGGATGGCGGGCGGCGGCATCGCGGAAGGAGGCTTCGAGCGCCGGATCGCCGGAGCCAAGCACGGCCAGCTTGCCGCCGTTGTCGACGATGTCGTCGATCACCTCGGCGAGCACGTCCATGCCTTTCTGCCAGGTCAGGCGGCTGACGACGCAGAAAATCGGGCCGGGTGCATCGTCGAAGCCGAAATGCTCCGACAGTGCCTTGCGGTTGACCGCGCGTTTTTTCAAAGAACTCGCGCCATAGGTGGCGGCGATGTTGGTGTCGGTCTGCGGGTCCCAGACGGCGGTGTCGATTCCGTTGACGATGCCGGAGAGGTCGGCGAGCCGAGCCGTGAGCAGGCCTTCGAAGCCCATGCCGAATTCGGGCGTCAGGATTTCCTGGGCGTAGGACGGGCTGACGGTGGTGATCGCGTTGGCCGTCTGCAGTCCGCCCTTGAGGAAGCCGACATCGCCGAAATATTCGACATAGTTCACCGAGAAGGCTTCGCGCGGCAGCGCCAGTTCCGGAAAGACCTGCGGGCCGAACTGCCCCTGGAAGGCGATGTTGTGGATGGTCAGCACCACCGGCGTGGCTTGCGCCGGACCGAAGCGCATGTAGACCGGCGTCAGCGCCGCCTGCCAGTCATGGACATGGACGAGGTCAGGCTTCCAGCTCGGCAACAGCCCGCCGGCAATCTCGGCCGCGGCTAGGGAGAGGGCCGCGAAACGGCGGAAATTGTCGGGATAATCGATGCCCGCCCGATCGACATAGGGGCCGCCGTCGCGGTCGAACAGTTCCGGTGCGTCGAGCACGAGAATGTCGATGCCTTCATGCGTGACCGCAAGGATGGAGGCGGGATGGCCGAACAAGTTTTCGAAGCCGCCGATCCTCTCCGGCTTCCTGATCTTCTGCATCACCACCGGATAACCGGGCATGAGCGTGCGCATGCGGATGCCGTGCGGCTTCAGCGCCGCCGGCAGGGCGCCCGCCACGTCGGCGAGACCCCCTGTCTTGATCAGCGGAAAGACTTCCGATGCGACGGAAAGGACTTCCATCCTCACATGCCCAGCTTGTCGATCATCGCCTGGGTGATCAGGCAGATGCCGTTTTCCGAGCGGCGGAAACGCTTCGCGTCGAATTCCGGATCTTCGCCGACGACCAGTCCTTCCGGGATGACGACGCGGCTGTCGATGACGACGTTGGTGAGTTGCGTATGCCGTCCGATCTTGACGTTCGGCAGGATCACGGCGCCGTCGAGGCGGGAGAATGAATTCACCCGGACGCCGGTAAACAGCATCGAGCGGTTGAGCGACGCGCCGGAAATGATGCAGTCGCCCGACACCAGCGAGGAGGTCGCCGACCCGCGACGGTTCTCGTCGTCATGGACGAACTTTGCCGGCGGTTTGATCTCGGCGAATGTCCAGATAGGCCAGGTGCTGTCATAGATATCAAGTTCGGGGGTGACATGCGTCAGGTCGATATTGGCCTGCCAGTAGGCATCGATCGTGCCGACGTCGCGCCAGTAGGCCTCGCGCTCGAAGTCGGACCGGACGCAGGACTGGTTGAACCGGTGGGCGACGGCTTTGCCGTGGTTTACGATATAGGGGATGATGTCCTTGCCGAAGTCGCGCGAGGAGGAAGGATCGGCGGCGTCGCGGCGCAGGATGTCCATCAGGAACTTGGTGTGGAAGACGTAGATGCCCATCGAGGCCAAAGCCATGTCCGGGTTGCCGGGAATGCCCGGCGGATCGGCGGGCTTTTCGACGAAGTCGATGATCCTGTCCTTTTCATCGACATGCATGACGCCGAAGCCGGTGGCTTCCATGCGCGGTACTTCCAGGCAGCCGATGGTGACGTCGGCGCCGGAATCCACATGCTGCTGCAGCATGAGTTCGTAGTCCATCTTGTAGATATGGTCACCGGCGAGAATGACCATATATTCGACGCCATGATCCTCGATGATGTCGATATTCTGGTAGACCGCGTCGGCCGTGCCTTCATACCACTGCGTCTCGGAGACGCGCTGGGAGGCCGGCAGAATGTCGAAGCTTTCGTTTCGTTCAGGACGGAAGAAGTTCCAGCCGTTCTGCAGGTGGCGGATCAGGGAGTGCGCCTTATACTGCGTGGCGACGCCGATGCGGCGGATACCGGAATTCATCGCGTTCGACAGGGCGAAGTCGATGATGCGGGCCTTGCCGCCGAAATAGACCGCCGGCTTGGCGCGGCGGTCGGTGAGTTCTTTCAGTCGGCTTCCGCGGCCGCCGGCAAGGACATAGGCCATTGCATCACGGGCGAGGGGCTGTATTCGTTTTTCCATTGATTTTCCTCCCGGTAGTATGGTTCCCGGAGCGGTTTGACCGTTCTTGGGAACAGTGTCCTCTCCAAATATTTTTTCTGACGCACCGCCTGGACGGGACCCTCCGGTCCGCCATGCGAAACGCTAATCCTGCTCCAGCATCAATGTCGCCAAGGGCGGCAAGGTGATGGTCGCGGTAATCACGCCCGAGCTGTTTTTTGTCGCCTGAACGGCGCCGCCATTGCCCTTTCCGCTGCCGCCATAGATTTCGGCGTCGCTGTTCAAGATTTCCTTCCACCGGCCTTCGGCCGGCAGCGGGATCGTATAGTTTTCACGGTAGACCGGCGTGAAATTGCTGACGACCGCGACCATCTTCTCACCCGGTGCCTTGCGCAGCCACGCAAAGACCGAATTTTCGCGGTCGTCGGCGATCAGCCACTCGAAGCCTTCGCCCTCGCAGTCGCGCGCATGCAGCGCCGCCTTGTTGCGATAGGTGCCGTTCAGGTCTCTGATCAGCCGGCGCATGCCCTCATGCATCGGATATTCGAGCAAATTCCAGTCGAGCGAGCGGTCCTCCGACCATTCGCGCCACTGAGCGAATTCCTGGCCCATGAACAGCAGCTTCTTGCCGGGATAACCCCACATGAAGCCGTAATAGGCGCGAAGGTTGGCGAATTTCTGCCAGTCGTCGCCGGCCATCTTGGCGATCAGCGCGCCTTTGCCATGCACCACTTCGTCATGGCTGAGCGGCAACACGAAATTTTCGCTGAAGGCGTAGAGCAGGCCGAAGGTCAGGTCGTTGTGATGGTGCTTGCGATGGATCGGTTCTCGCTGCAGATATTGCAGCGTGTCGTGCATGAAGCCCATGTTCCACTTGAAGCCGAAGCCGAGGCCGCCAGCATGGACCGGGGCGGAGACTTTCGGCCAGGAGGTGGATTCCTCGGCAATCGTGATGATGCCGGGATGGCTGCCGTAGACTTCCTTGTTCATCGTCTGAAGGAAGCGCACCGTATCCAGGTTCTCGTTGCCACCATATTCGTTCGGAACCCATTCGCCATGCTTGCGCGAATAGTCGAGATAGAGCATCGACGCGACCGCATCGACACGCAAACCGTCCAGATGGAATTTTTCCGCCCAGTAGAGGGCGTTATTGACGAGATAAGAGAATACTTCGGCGCGGCCGAAATTGTAGATCGCCGTGTTCCAGTCCGGGTGGTAGCCCTGACGCGGATCCTCATGTTCATAGAGGGCGGTGCCGTCAAACCAGCGCAGTCCATGGGCATCGGTCGGGAAATGCGCCGGCACCCAGTCGAGGATGACGCCGATGCCGACCTTGTGGGCGCCGTTGACGAAGCGGGCGAAACCTTCCGGCTCGCCGAAACGGGCGGTTGGGGAGTAGAGGCCGGTCGTCTGGTAACCCCAGGACGGATCAAACGGATATTCGGTGATCGGCAGGAACTCGATATGGGTGAAACCCATGTCGACACAGTAGGGGATCAGCCGCTCGGCCAGTTCGTCCCAGGACAGCATGGTGCCGTCATCACGCAACTGCCAGGATGCGGCGTGCACCTCGTAAATCGAGATCGGCTGGCGGCGGGCATCGACGCTGGCCCAATGGGCCCGATGCGCCTCGTCCTGCCAGACCTGTTCGATCTCGCCCGTCGTCATCGAGGCGTTTTTCGGGCGCAGTTCCGAGCGGCGGGCAAACGGGTCGGCCTTCAGCGGCAGAACCTCGCCGTTCTTGCCGACGACCTCATACTTGTAGATCGCACCGGCCTGGATGTCCGGCAGGAAGATTTCCCAGATGCCGGTATCCTGGCGCAGCCGCATGACGTGGCGGCGGCCATCCCAATTGTTGAAATCGCCGACCACCGAGACGCGACGGGCATTCGGCGCCCAGACGGCGAAATGGAAACCATCGGCGCCATCATGCTTGATGGGATGCGCGCCCATCTTGTCGAAGAGCCGCAGATGCGAGCCTTCGCGGATATAATAATCATCCATCGGCCCAAGCACGGGACCGAAACTGTAGGGATCGGTGACCGTCCATTCACCGCCGCTGTTGCTTGCGCGGTAGCGGACCGGCTGGATCTTCTTGACGGCGACCGGTCCTTCGAAGAAGCCGGCATCGTCACGCCTTGTCAGCGTGCCGATGTCCTTGCCGGCCAATGTTTCGGCGGTCACGGTTTCGGCGCCTGGAATAAAACAACGGGCGACGAAGTCCTTGCCCGCGGCATGAACGCCGAGGGCGGCAAACGGATTGGTATGAGTGCCAGCGAGGATCGCCGCAATCTCTTCCGCCGACAGACTGGCTGGCGGAGCGGTAGGCGTGGCGTCTTTCGGCACTGATGTCATCCGGCTCTCCAGATTTCCCCGGCATATTGCCGGATTGTACGGTCAGAGGAGAACCAGCCCATGCGCGCGGTGTTGCGGATGGTCTTGGAATACCAGCTGGCCGTGTCGGTCCAGATCGCGTCCACTTCGCGCTGTGCCTTGGTATAGGCATCGAAGTCGGCCGCGACCATGAACCAGTCATGATTGTAGATTCCGTCGACCAGACCGGTGAAGCGGTTTCGATCGTCGGGCGAAAAGACGCCGGAGGAAATCGCAAGCAGGGCCTGCGACAATTCTCGCGACTGTTCGATGATGGCGCGGGGATTGTGGCCTTCGGCGCGAACCTTGGCGACTTCGTCCGCCGTCATCCCGAAGATCTTGATGTTTTCCTCGCCCACCCAGTCGCGCATTTCCACGTTTGCGCCATCCAGCGTTCCGATCGTCAGCGCACCATTCAACGCGAACTTCATGTTCCCGGTTCCCGATGCTTCCATGCCGGCCGTCGAAATCTGTTCCGACAGGTCGGCCGCAGGCACCATGATTTCGGCGAGCGAGACATTGTAGTTCGGGATGAAGACGATCTTCAGCAGGCCATGCACCGACGGGTCGTTGTTGATGACCTTGGCAACGTCGTTGGCCAGCTTGATGATCAGTTTGGCGTTGTGATAGCTCGGCGCCGCCTTGCCGGCGAACAGTTTTACACGCGGCACCCATTCGAGTTCCGGATGCGTGCGGATCTGGTCGTAGAGCGAGATCGCCTCGATGATGTTGAGGAGTTGGCGCTTGTATTCGTGGATGCGCTTGATCTGGATGTCGAACATGGCCGACGGATCGATGCGGATGCCCATGCGGCTCTGCACCAGCTGGGCAAGCTTGACCTTGTTGGCGCGCTTGATGGCGGCGAACTGCTCCTGGAAATCCTTCTTGTCGGCAAAGGTATCGAGGCTCTGCAGCGCCTCGGTATTGTCCATGAACTCGTCACCGATCGCACCGCGGATCAGGGTCACCAGATCCGGATTGCACTGCATCAGCCAGCGGCGCGGCGTGATGCCGTTGGTCTTGTTGTTGATGCGGTTCGGGTAGAGCCGATGCAGATCGGCAAAGACGGTTTCCTTCATGAGCTCGGTATGTAGGGCGGACACGCCGTTGATCGAGTGCGACCCGACGAACGCCAGGTTGCCCATGCGGACGCGGCGGTCGCCGCTTTCGTCGATCAGCGAAATGTTGCGCACTTCCTCATCCGTGTGCGCCTTTTGCTTGCGGGCCTCAAGCAGGATCTTGGCGTTGATCGCGTAAACGATCTGCATGTGGCGCGGCAACAGTCGCTCGAACAGCGGAACCGGCCAGGTTTCCAGTGCTTCCGGCAAAAGCGTGTGATTGGTGTAGGAAAACGTGCGGCGGGCGATATCCCAGGCGGCTTCGAAGTCGATGCCGTGCACGTCGGTCAGCAGGCGCACCAGTTCGGCGACGGAAACGGCCGGATGGGTGTCGTTGAGCTGGATGGCGACCTTGTCCGGCAGCGAGGTGAAATCCGGATATTGCTGCAGATGGCGGCGCAGGATATCCTGCAGCGAGGCGGAGGAGAAGAAGAACTCCTGGCGCAGGCGCAGTTCCTGGCCGGCAGGCGTTGCGTCTGCTGGATAAAGAACGCGGGCAAGGCTTTCCGCCTTGTTGCTCTCCCTCAGCGCCCCGATATGGTCGCCGGCGTTGAAGGCGTCGAGCAGGATCGGATCGATCGGATGCGCGGTCCACAGGCGCAGCGTGTTGACGCGCTTGGCGCGCCAGCCGACGACCGGCGTATCGCAGGCCGTGGCGATGACGCGCTCGGCCGGCTTCCAGACGTAGCGGGTCAGTTCCTCGTCGATATTGACGGTTTCGACCGAGCCGCCGAAGCCTATTTCATAGGAGCTTTCGCGGCGCTCGAACTCCCAAGGGTTACCGTGGGCAAGCCAGGTTTCCGGCAGTTCCACCTGCCAGCCATCGGCCATCTGCTGGCGGAAAAGACCGTGCACGTAGCGGATGCCATAGCCATAGGCCGGAATGTCGACCGTCGCCATGCTTTCCATGAAACAGGCGGCCAGACGGCCAAGGCCACCATTGCCGAGTGCGGCATCGGGTTCCAGCGTGGCGATGATGTCGATATCGACACCGAAGGAATTGAGCGCTTCGCGCAACTCGTCCATCAGGCCGATATTGGTGACCGCGTCGCGCATCAGGCGGCCGATCAGGAATTCCAGCGATAGATAATAGACTCGCTTGGCATCGGTCGCGTAGGTCTTGCGCGTCGATTCCATCCAGGCGTCGGTGATGCGGTCGCGAACGACCAGGATGGCGGCCGTCAACCAGTCATGCGGCTTGGCGACCTTGGGGTCCTTGCCGATACGATAGGTGAGGCGCTCGATGATTTCCTGGGCGAGAACTTCTGAGCTCGAGGCGCGGGGAGCAGCGCTCGGGATGCTTTCGTTGGACAAACGATCGATCATGGAAACAGGCTTACCCTTCTTGCAGTTTGGGAGACCGCAGGCCGAACACCAACGGGGCATATAAGCGATTTATGCACCGATACGAAGCGCTTGCAATAGTGTTTTCAATAAGATGAAATTTGTCTGCGACCGCAGGGTCATTGCGGTTTCAAACCGCGTATGGCCTCTCGGCGGACGTAACAGCGGGTGGAACGGACTGGCATGCGCTGATGTATATGGCTTTGCGCTTAAATACGAATTGCCATTTTCGATATGCCATCGTTTCCATTGGAAAAATTTAATTGGCGGCCGTGCAGGCTTTGAAATGTTGGAAACCGTCCCTACCTGGCTGGCGGGACGGCTTTGAAATCGTACATTGCTGATTGGCTGTTTCGGGCGCTATTTGACCAAGCGAACGAAGGTACCGTCGGCGCCGCATGTGGCGGTGACCGTGTAGAAGAAGTCCTGGCGATCCCAGCCGCCACCGTCTTCCCAGGCATGCTCCTGCTTCTTAGAGCAGCCGAAATATTTTTCCAGCGATGCCTTTACGCCAATGGGAACCTGCTTGCCATCGACGAACAGATGATTGCTGGTGTTCGGATCATCCGTGCGCAGGACGGTGTTGTAAGTCTTGTAGGAAGCGCCGTTGTCCTTCTTGCAGGTCACCGCGCTGTTCTTGACGGTGGCCTTGTAGCCGATATCGCAGCCGTCGTTCTTGATGTCCATCCGCAGGGCGAGATTGGTGTACTTGCCGAGATCAATCGTGCCGGCTGGGTTGGCAACATAGGTTCCCTGGCCGCCATTGGTTTGCGTGGTCGGCTGATAGACGACCGTGCCGAGCAGTTCTTCCGTTGTCGCGCCCTTGCGCAGGACCAGGACGGAAATTTTCTTGAAATACCAGCCCTGGGCCTTGGTCGGCGTGAAGGTGATTTTCTCAGGCTTCATCGGCGAGAGGGCGGATGCCGAGACGCTGACATCGACCTTGTCGATGTTTGCGATCTTCAGCAGGCTTGTCGGAACCGATTTTTGCATCCAGACCCTCAAGGTCTTGTCGGAAGAACTGACCTTATACTTGACCTTGTTGGTCAGGGCCTTGTCGTCCGAATTCTGCTCGTCCGTCGCCGTTTCGACCTGGCCCTTGATATAGTGGACGGCGGCGGCCTCGGCGACGGCGAAATTGGTTCCGTCGAAGACGGCGCCACCGGCAAGAACGGCTGAATCGGCAACCTGCTGGAGATTGGTTCTGTCGCTGTTGGCAACCGTATAGTCGACCGCGGAACCTGCCGCGACGATGATGACGGGGACCGCGACCGCGGCCATGATGCCGAAGTTGCCGGAGCGGTCTCTGAAAAGCTTTGCGCAGAGCTGCGCGAAAGTCGAACGAGTTGCCATGTGATCCACTCTAGAAAATCATTTTCCGATGAGACCGTTTTACGCCGGAACCCTTACGAAGCCGTTCCGCCGATACATTGGATTTTATGCAATTTCGGAATTGCGGAAAAATGGCCTTGAGAAGCGCCGGTTTCGCGTCTGCGGCCGGGAAATGGTGCCGTCCCATTTCGACGCATCGTGGCGGAATCGGCATCTGTGACCGGTAGATCGGACGAAAGCAGAAAGGCCGCCCGGAAGTCTTGCGGGCGGCCTTTGATGAGTAAAGATCTTACTTGGTCAGGCGGACAGCTGTCTGCGAGGCCTTTTCGCCGATATATTTAAAAGCTGCCGTCAGTTCCGTAGCGTTCTCGGCCGGGAAATAATGCGCTGTCGTGGTGGCGCAGTATTTCAAGAGATCCTGACCACGGGCCGGGGCCATGAAGGCGACGGTATAGACTTCCATGCCGTCGGCACGGGCCTTGTCGCAGGTCTTCCTGGTCGCGGTGTCGGACGCGGTGTCGTTCGGCTTGCTTTTGTAATAGTTGTTTTCGCCGTCCGTCATGAAGACGATGAACTTCTTCGGCACCTGGCCATTCTTGTTCTTGTGGGCGCTGTCTTCGCTGCTGTTCGCCAGCGCCTTGTAGGCGGTTTTGATCGCATCGCTGGAGTCGGTAAAGCCGTCTGCCGGCAAGGCGTTGACATAAGCGAGGACGGCTTTCACTCCCCAATCGGGAGCAAGTGCCGGAAGCATCTTGGTGCTATAGGATACCGAGCCCAACCTCACCAGGGACAAGGTTGGATCGGCGGCGTGCAGTTGCGTCAGGAGGTTCGCCGTTGCAAGCTTGAGCGCCGCGATCTTCGATAGGAAATTGTCGCAGGTCTTCTTGCCGCAGGCGATGGTCGGCTGGTCGGGGTTCTTTGTTGTCGTCGCACTTGCCATCGACCCGGATTGGTCGAGTACCAGGTACATGGACAGGGCATTCCTCGCCTCGGTCGAACTGATCGACTTGCTGGTCGCGCCAATCTCGGTCGTGTCCTTGCCGAGCAGGCGCGTGAAGGCGTTCAGCGGCAGATCGAACTTCGCCGAAACCTCGACGGTATATTTCTTGGCGTTGCCAAGGATCGCCTTTTCCTCAGTGATCTTGATCGCCGTGCCGGACAGCTCGTTTTCGATATTTTCGATCTGTTCGGCCGTCATTCCCGACGTGGCCCAGTTCAGCATCTGAGTCTTGAGGAATTCCTTCGCCTGCAGCTTGGCTTCCGCGTTCGTGAGGTTCTGGTTGACGAGTGCGGAGGAGGCGGCAAGGGCCGCGGCATCGGTCGCGTCCTGCAGATGGTTCTTGGCCATCAGCATGTTGGTCATGTCCATCGCGACGCCGCCGGTGGCGAGAAGTACGGGAACCATGATGGCTCCCATCATCGCGAAGTTCCCCCGGCGGTCTTTGAAAAAGGCTGAGCAGGACTGCAGGAAAGTTGAGCGCTTTGCCATTTTACTCACTCGGAACGGGACTAATGATCGATTAGGCCACGATATCCAAGAATTCTTACAGTTCGGTTTTCCTCAACCATTGGGTTTTACTATAAGTTTAGCGACCCCTGTGATTCAGGCTCTGGAGGCTTGGGGCGTTGTCCGAAATCGAGACGCGAAAGATCCCGTTTTATGTCACTGTAGCGGAATGACGTCCACGGCTTGTTCCGTCTTGTGTGATCCGTAGCTTTTCAGCACACCGATGACCGGCGCGACGTCGCTGTAGTCACGGCCGTGGCCGACGACGATGTGATCCAACCCGGCAAAAATATTGTTGGTCGGGTCGAGTTCCAACCAGCCGGATGTCGATCCGCACCAGAAACGCACCCAGGCATGCATGGCGTCGGCGCCTTCGAGGCGCTCCTTGCCCGGCGGCGGGATGGTGCGCAGGAAGCCGCTGACATAGCCGGCGGGGATGCCGAGGCTGCGCAGCGCTGTTATCATCACATGGGTGAAATCCTGGCAGACGCCCCGCTTCAGCTTGAAGGCCTCGCGCGGGGTCGTATCGACCGTCGTTGCCTTCGGATCGTAGGTGAAGTCCTTGTGGATGCGCTCGCAGATGGCGGTGGCGATCTGGCGGACGGTCATGTCGGGCTCGACGATCGAGCGGGCATAGGCCGAGATGGCCGGGTCTTCCGGCAGACGGGGGCTTGATCCGAGGAAATGGTGCGGCGAATTGGCGTCGAGTGACCAGACACTGGCGATATCGGCGGGAAAGCCGGCGAGATCGGGCGAGAAGTCCGCCGTCAGCGGCTGGGCGTCGAGCTGGATGCGCGCCTGCATGCGGATGACCAGTTTTTCGTGCGGCTTGCGAAACAGGATCGATGTGGAGGGATTGGCGAAGAAGTCGGTGGTGTCTGTTCGCTCTTCCGGCGTCGGTGTGCAGGTGACCGTGCCGGCCACCAGTCGCTGGCGCTCAGGCAGCGAAACCGGCAGCACACGGACGATATGCCTTCCGCCGGAAACCGGAACTTCGTAGGTATAGGTGATCCGCAGATTGATGTCGTAGAGCATGGTCTCTCAAATCCGGCGCAGGCGATTCGGCATATTCTATCCGAGATAGGTTTGCGCGAGGATGTCCGAGAAGCGCCCAAGTTCCTGCTCCAGTTTGCTGTAGACCGTCGCGTCCATGGCTTCCGGGGTCATGACGGCGAGACCGGCATGCAGACGCATGGCTTCGCGATAGAAGGGCGACATCTGCCCGTTGGTGAAGGCCTTCGGCAGTTGCTCGACTTCCGTCTTGATCTCGTTCAACTGGTAGAGGATCGAGCGCGGATTGAGCGGATCGAGTGCCAGGAGATCGGTGACGGTCAGCGAGGCCGTGTTGACGTTGTAGCGGCGGCGATGGGTCATGACGCTGTCGCCGATTTCAAGCAGCATGTCATAGGCGCCGTCGGGCGCGTTCTCGCCGGAGAGATGGCCGAGCAGGCGGGTCATGTGCAGGCCGCGTTCGAGATAGCGGCCGATCGACAGGAAGCGCCAGCCGGTGAAGCGGTACATGTTTTCATGCACGAGACCGGCAAAGCCCGCCAGCTTGCGCAGCAAAATGGTCATGGCATGGGTTGCGTCGTCGCCCGCCTGCACCGTCGACTGGAATTTCCGCGCGGTCTTGGCAAGATCGTTGAGCGCCAGCCAGCCATCGGCGGAGAAACGGTCGCGGATGTTGCTGGCGGAAAACAGTGCGCTGTCGATGTTCTGGATCAGGCTGTCCGGCACCGGTTGCCTGGTGTCGATATCGAGGTTTTCCAGATAGTCGCTGATATCCTTCAGCAGCGGCATTTTCCGGTTGGCGGATTCGGCATAACGGCCGTGCCAGGCGCGCAGGATGCGAAGCGCGCCTTCCGCCCGCTCGATATAGCGGCCGAGCCAGAAGAGATTGTCCGCCGCCCGGCTCGGCAGGCTACCGGGCATGATGCGGATGAAGCTTTCCTCGGCGGGCAGCAGGGTCGAACGCTCGACGGGCTTGTCGCTGACGATCCAGACATCGGCGGCCGAACCGCCGGCCTGCATGGCGATCGCCGCGGCGTCGGCGCCTGAGCCGATACGGGCGAAGCCGCCGGGCATGACCTGCCAGCCGTCGCGGGTGCGGGCCGCATAGACCCGCAGGCTCATCGGCCGTGGCGTCAGCTTGCCGTTGACCCAGGCGGGCGTCGTGGAGAGCGTGACGACTTCCTGGCCGACGAGTTTCGGGCCGTCGGTCAGAAGCCAGTCGGCAACCGAGGTCCTGGCTGTCTCGCGCAGCGACGAGCCGAGAACGGACTGGCCGTTGTCGTCGAAGAAGGGGCGAGTGGAATAGGCGGGTCCGATGACCATCTTCTCGATATTGGCGGCGACCTGATCGCGCTCGGGCTGCTGGCCGCACCACCAGGTAGCGATGCTCGGCAGCAGCTGATCCTCGCCGAGAAGATGCCGACAGATGGTCGGCAGGAAGGCGAGGAAGGCGCGGGTTTCCAGGATGCCGGAGCCGAGCGAGTTGACGATCGACACGGAGCCCGAACGCAATGCCTCGACGATGCCGGGTGTGCCGATATGCGAGCTTTGGTTCAGCTCCAGCGGATCGGCGAAGGCCGCGTCGAGGCGTCGCCAGAGGACGCCGACCGGCTTCAGGCCGGCGACGGTGCGCACCATCACCCGGCCATCGACGACGGTCAGGTCCTCGCCCTCCAGCAGCATGAAGCCGAGATAGCGGGCGATATAGGCATGCTCGAAATAGGTCTCGTTGGCGAGACCTGGTGTCAAAACGGCGATGCGGTCGTCGGGATGTTTCTTGCGCGCCTGCAGCGTATCGCGGAAGGCGCCGAAGAAGCCGGCAAGGCGATGGACATGTGTCTCGGCATAGAGGTCGGAGAAGGCGCGGGTGGTGGCGACACGATTTTCCAGCGCGAAGCCGGCGCCAGAGGGCGCTTCGGTACGATCCGACAGGACCCACCAGTTGCCGTCCGGACCGCGACCGATCTCGAAGGACACGAAATGCAGGAAATGGCCATCGGCCGGCAGGACGCCGACCATCGGGCGCAGGAATTCGGGGTTGGACGCCACCAGCGAAGGCGGCAGGAAGCCTTCGGCGACCAGCCGGTTGGGACCGTAAATATCGGCGGCGACCCGCTCCAGCAGTTCGGCGCGCTGGACGAGGCCCTTGGAGACGGCCTGCCATTCATTGTCGTCGATCAGGACCGGGACATGGGACAGCGGCCAACTGCGTTCCGAGTTTTCCTTGGTGCCATAGGCGCGGTAGAACACGCCGGCATCGCGCAGGTAACGATCGGCACGGGCGAAGCGGTTGGACAGGTCCGTTTCGTCCATGCGGCCGATGGCGGAGAGAAGATGCTGCCAGACGGGGCGCACATTGCCATGCGTATCGAGCATTTCATCGGCAATGCCGGGAAGGGCACGATAGCCAAAAACCGGATCGTTTCCGGTCCGGTCTTCCCTGCGCGTCGCTTCCGCCGTTTGCTTCTTGGACATTGACGTCTTTACACTCCTGGCGGACGCCGAAGATCGAGCGTCAGCGGAAATTCTGCCGATGGTGTTTCCGCAACGAGAGCGTAAGCGCCGGCAGTGTGGCCCCACGGTTCGAAGCGTGCCAGTCTGCGGGCTTCCGCCTCGTTGCCGTTCACCGGGAACGTGTCGTAGCTGCGCCCGCCCGGATGGGCAACATGATAGATGCAGCCGCCGATCGAACGCTTCGACCATGTATCATAAATGTCGAATGTAAGCGGTGTGTTAACCGGCAAAGTGGGATGCAAACCCGACACCGGCTGCCAGGCCTTGTAGCGCACGCCGGCAACGGAAACGCCGTTGGTGCCGGTCTTCTTCAATGGCAGCGGACGGCCGTTGCAGGTGACGGTGTAGCGCTCCGGATTGGCGGTTTCGAGCTTGACCTGCAGACGCTCGACGGAGCTGTCGACATAACGCACGGTGCCGCCGGGCGCGCCTTCCTCGCCCATGACGTGCCAGGGCTCGAGCGCCTGGCGCAGTTCCAGCTTGGCGCCCTCGTATTCGACCTCGCCGCAAAACGGGAAACGGAATTCAAGCTGTGCCTCGAACCATTCCGGCTTCAGGTCGAAACCATTGGCACGCAGGTCGTTCAAGAGGTCCAGGAAATCCTGCCAGAGGAAATGCGGTAGCATGAAACGGTCGTGTAGTGTCGTGCCCCAGCGCACCAGCTTACCTTCAGCCGGGTTTTGCCAATAGCGGGCGATGATGGCGCGGACCAGCACCTGCTGGGCGAGACTCATGCGGGCATTCGGCGGCATTTCGAAGCCGCGGAACTCGACGAGCCCCAGCCGCCCGGTCGGGCCATCCGGCGAAAACAGCTTGTCGATGCAGATTTCCGAGCGGTGCGTGTTGCCGGTAACGTCGGTCAGTAGATTGCGGAACAGCCGATCGACCATCCAGGGCAGAGGAGCCTGAGCCATGCCGGGCAAAGGCACCTGGGCCATGGCGATTTCCAGCTCGTACAATGTGTCATGCCGGGCTTCGTCGACGCGCGGTGCCTGGCTGGTCGGGCCGATGAACATGCCGGAGAACATGTAGGACATCGACGGATGTCGCTGCCAGTGGAGCACGAGGCTCTTGAGCAGGTCCGGGCGGCGCAGGAACGGGCTGTCGTTCGGATTCTGGCCGCCGACCACGACATGGTTGCCGCCGCCGGTGCCGGTATGGCGGCCGTCGATCATGAACTTGTCGGCGCCGAGCCGGGTGAGGCGGGCTTCCTCGTAGATCGCCGTGGTAATAGTGACGCAGTCCTTCCAGTTGGAGGCCGGGTGGATGTTGACCTCAATGACGCCGGGATCCGGCGCGACGCGCATGACATTGATGCGCTCGTCCTGCGGCGGCGAATAGCCTTCGATGTGGATCGGCAGGCGGATATCTGCGGCAGCCTTTTCGGCGGCAGCGATCAGGTCGAGATAGTCCTCGATGCGTTCGACCGGCGGCATGAAGACGCAAAGGCGGCCGTCGCGCGGCTCGACGCTCATGGCGGTTCGCACCGCGCCACGGATGTCACCCTTGGAACCGGCGATATTCTGTTCGTTGCGGTCCTGCTGCGGTTCGCTCGCCTTGCGCGAGGCCTCTGCCATCGCCCTTGCCGGCGCGCTGTAATCCGGCAGGGGCTCACGCGGGATGGAGGGGTCGGCCTGATGGATATAGGGATATTGCGACGGCGGCACATAGGGAAGGGTGCCGAGCGGCATGCGGAACCCGATCGGGCTGTCGCCTGGGATCAGGAAAATCTTGCCGCGCCGGGTGCGCCAGCGCTCGCTTACCCAGCGGCGGCCGCCGGCCTTGGCATTCCAGGCCTGCACGGGAAGGATATAGCCGGTCGGCGTCGTCAGCCCGCGTTCGAACACCTTGGCGATGCGGGCCCGCTCTTCCGGGCTTTCGAGCTTGGAATTGGACGGATCGACGTTTTCCGGCAGGCTGCCTTCCTTGATGATCCATTCGGCCGGATCCTCGAAGGCGGGGATGATCATCTCCGGCTCGATGCCAAGCTCCGTGGCGATGCCGCTCAAAAGCGCGTCGGCTTCCTTGTCCGTGACCTTGGTATCCTGACCTTCGGCGGCGATCAGGTCAGGATCGTGCCAGATCGGTTTGCCGTCCTTGCGCCAGTAGAGCGAGAAGGTCCATCGCGGCAGGCTTTCGCCCGGATACCACTTGCCCTGGCCGTAATGCAGGAAGCCGCCGGGGGCAAAACGTTCGCGCAAGCGCCGGATGAGTTGGTCGGCCTTGTCGCGCTTGGTGGGACCGACGGCACCGGTGTTCCATTCCTCCGATTCGAAATCGTCGATGGAGACGAAGGTCGGCTCGCCGCCCATGGTGAGGCGCACATCTGCGCCGTTCAGCACTGTATCGACATGTTCGCCGAGCGCATTCAGCGCGTCCCAGCTTTCCTCGGAAAACGGCTTGGTAATGCGCGGATGCTCGGCCACGCGGCTGACCGTCATGGCGAAATCGAAGGTGGTGTTGGCATCGCCGTAAAGGCCGCCGGAAATGGGAGCGGCGTTCCGGTAGTGCGGCGTGGCGGCGAGCGGAATATGGCTCTCGCCGGTCAGCAGGCCGGACGTGGGGTCGAGCCCGACCCAGCCGGCGCCGGGAATATAGACCTCGCACCAGGCATGCAGGTCGGTGAAATCGACCTCGGTGCCGGACGGGCCGTCGAGCGCTTTCAAATCAGGCGCGAGCTGGATGAGATAGCCGGAAACGAAGCGGGCGGCGAGACCGAGGTTACGCAGGATCTGAACCAGCAGCCAGCTGGAATCACGGCAGGAGCCGAGTGCCAGCTGCAAGGTCTCTTCCGGGGTCTGGACGCCGGGCTCCATGCGGATGACATAGTTGACCTTCTGCTGCAGGCGGGCATTGAGACCGACGATGAAGTCGATGGTGCGCATCGGCGTGCGATCGATGCCGTCGACATAAGTCTTCAGCGCCGGGCTCATCGGCTCCGGCTGCATGTAGATCTTCAGGTCGTCGCGGATGTCTTCAGGATATTTGAACGGGAAGGTCTCGGCCTCTTCCTCGATGAAGAAGTCGAAGGGATTGTAGACCGTCATGTCGGCGATGAGATCGACCTCGATCTTCAGTTCGGTGACTGGATCGGGGAAGACGTATCGTGAGAGATAGTTGCCGTAGGGATCCTGCTGCAGCGTGACGAAATGGTTTGCCGGCGAGACCTTGAGCGAATGGCTGATGACCTTGGTCTTGGAATGAGCAGCAGGCTTCAGCCGGATGATCTGGGGGCCGAGCCGCACGGGCTTGTCGTATTTGTAGTGCGTCAGGTGATAGATGCTTGCCTTGATCGCCATGCGGATTTTTATCCCCTCGATGATGGGTCTTTGCCATCCTTGGGAAGATTTTGTGCAATGCAAAGAGAGATTGCAAGGCGCAATTCCGAACAGGAGGATTCATTTCCTGTTGCCATACTACAGAACGCCCACTCTGCTGAAAGTTCAATCGCCTAGCTCAATTCCTGGGCAATTTCCCAGGCATGTCCGGATGGATCGGCGAAGGCAGCCGTGCGTCGTCCCCACGGGCGGTCGATCGGGCCGTTCAGGAACGTTACGCCCCGGTCGCGCAAGTCGGCATATGTCGCGTTCACGTCATCGACCCGAATCGTCAACAGGATGCGCGATCCCGAAGCAGACGGCGCGACGGGCAGCGGTGTGACGAGCGCCGGCGCTTCGGTTGCCTGCAGCAGGTTCACCATCAGGCCCTTGAATTTCAGCACGGCGGAAACGGCGTCCTGATAGACGATCTCCGGCGCGAAGACTTTTTCGTAGAAAGTCTTGGCATTGCCGATATCGTCGACGAACAGCGTGATCACCTCGATGGCGTTGAGCTGCGTCATGTCCGGGTCTCCATTTGCCGGGTCAGTGCCGTGCCATGCGGTGCAGTGTAGCCGTGACCTTGGTGCTGTCATAAGGCTTGGGAAAGAAGACGCTTCGCTCCGGCAAATCGAGGTCGGCGACCTGCCGATGTCCCGACGTGATGATGATCTCGATCGGTGGCCACCGGTCGCGCACGGCGGCGGCCAGCATCATGCCATCGATGCTGCCGGGCATGTCGATGTCGGTGAAAACAATGCGGATATCGGTGCGCGTTTCGAGGATTTTCACGGCCTCGTCGGCATTGGCTGCCTCGACCACGTCAAAGCCCGCATCTTCCACAAGATCCACCGCCATCATCCGCAGCAGCGGCTCGTCTTCGACGACGAGAACGATGCGTTTGCTGATGGGTTTGGACTGCGCCATGATTTATTTCGCCTGCTGCAACTGGGAAAGGAAGGCAGTCATTTCCACCATGAACCCTGAGTGGCGGTAACTCGCGACGACGTCCCCGGTTCCGGTCAGGCCCATGTTTATCAGGCGCGATCCGAAACCCTTGCGGATGGGCTCCGATGTCGGCGGGCCGCCTTCTTCCTGCCAGCGGAAATGGAACCTTGCCTGATCTCCTTCGTCCTCGATTGACCAGTCGATCGACACGCGACCGGTCTGGCTCGAGAGTGATCCGTATTTTACCGCATTGGTCGCAAGCTCATGCAGCAGGAGCGACAGCGACAGGCTGCTTCGCGGGCCGAAGGTGAAGGCCGGTCCGCTGACACTGAAGCGTTCGGCCATCCCCAATGTTTCGATGCTGCTGGCGACAAGTGCCGCGACATCCGCACCGGTCCAATTTTGCTCCAGCAGCGCGTCATGGGCGGTACTGAGCGCCTGCAGCCGCTTTTCGAAATTCAGGACATGATCGCGCTCTGTCACAGGACGCAAAGTTTGCGAGGCGATTGCCTGGACCATCGCGAACGTGTTCTTCAAGCGGTGGCCGATTTCGTTGTTGAGCAGGGTCTGATCAGCCTCGGCCTGCAGCCGGGCAAGCGCGCTCTGGATACGATTGCCGAAGCTGCGGATGAAGGAGAGCTCTTCCTCGCTCCATTCATAGGGGTGGTCGTGGTGGACGAAGACGACGAGGCTGAACTTGCCGTGATCGAAAATCGGCAGGTTGACGAGGACCCGGATGCCGATCGCGAGCAATGCATCGGCATTATCGGCGGTGCGGGGATCGGCGGTGACGTCCGCGATGACCACCGGCAGGCCTTGTTTCAGGTCTTCGATGAACGTGCCATAGGAGCGGAAAGGGTGGACGCCTGCGAGGCTTTTGATGCCGGGCGCACGCCATTCCGGCTGCATCAGCACGGTCTCCGAAGCGCTGTCGACAATGCCGAACCCGGCCCGGGTCGCATCCAATGCCTTGGCCATGAGGTCGGAGGCGACGAGCGCCATGGATTCGATGTCGTCGAGATCGCGCAGCCGGTCGCCAAGCGCAAGCAGCGCTTCCGTGCGGGCGACCGAGCGCTTCTGCGCGGTGATATCCTGGACGGTGCCGAGCATGCGCACGGGCCTGCCATTGGCGTCATGCTCGAAGGTGGCATGGCGAGCGATCCAGCGGACACCGCGATCGGCCGTTGAAATCCGGTATTCGACATCGGGCTCGGCATTGCCATCATTGCGGCTTGCGTCATCCGATTGCAGCCCGCGGTCCTCCGGGAGCACCATGTCCTCGAATGCGCTGGCGGGGTAGGAATCCGCCGGCGTCATGCTGAAGATGCGGCAGAACTCGGCGGAGCCTTTCACGCTGCTTGTGGCAATATCGACCTCGAAAGTGCCGATGCGCCCAGCCTCCTGAGCGGCCAAGGTCTTGCTGGCGCTGGTGCGGATACTGGAGGCGATCGATTTCTGGCGCTTGAACAATTCGTCCTTGCGGCGCGAGACGCGGCGCGCTTCCAAAAGCAGGATCACCTGCCGCGCCAACGCTTCCAGCGCTTTCCCCTGGGGCTCGTCCAGTCCCTGATGTCGCGCCGTCGTATCGATAACGCAGAGTGTGCCGATGATAGTGCCGTCCGGTGTGATCAAGGGGGCGCCGGCATAGAAGCGCAGGTGCGGATCGTCTGTCACCACCGGATTGGTGGCGGTGCGCGCGTCCTGCGTCAGATCGGGGATGACGAGGATATTCGGACTGCTTATGGCATTGGCGCAGATCGACTGGCCGATCGGTGTTTCGCTTGCGTCGAAACCGATGCGCGCCTTGAACCATTGCCGCCCGATCTCGACGAGACTGACGAGCGCTGAAGGTGCCTTGCAGACGATCGAGGCGACCAGCACGATATCGTCGAATTCCGGCTCCGGCGGCGTGTCGAGGATGTCATAAGCCTCAAGGGCTTCAAGGCGCTTCTGATGATCTGTGTCTATGGCGTCTAAAAGCGGGGACAACGAAATCTCTTCGTATAAAATACAGGGACATGCCCGCCGCCAGCATGAACCGGACATGCATCTGCGCGCCTTTGAAATCTAACGTGCCTTGGTCTCCCGTCAAGGCAGTCGGGCCCGTGTGTTTACGCTAAGGGCGTGCCGACGTCAGGAAAGGCACCGCCGGTGGCCCGGCGATGCCTTCGAAACGAAGGATTTGAGGTCAACGCTTCATCGAGACGAGATTGAAATACGCGCCCTGCGGATCGACGCAATTGACGACCCAGGCACCACCCGGCACTTCCATCGGACCGTTGACCACCTTGCCGCCCCGGGCATTCGAGCGTTCGATCGAGGCGTCGAGGGCCGGGACGTTGAAGTAGAAGCCCCAGTATGGAGGCGCGGGCATTTCCGCAGGCTTGGTCATCATGCCGCCGATCTGGGCGCCGTCATGGGCGAACAACTGGTAGTCGCCCATCTCGCCCATCGGAATGGTCTGGTCCTTCGCCCAGCCGAACATTTTCTGGTAGAAAGCCAGATCGGTGTCGAGGTCGCCGGCCATCAGTTCATGCCAGCCGACATTGCCGTCCGCCATCTGCGAAATCTCGGGCATTTCGCCATCGGGGGTGCCCTTGAACAGCGCAAACACCGCGCCGTGCGGATCGGTGACGATGGCGAAGCGGCCGATGCCCGGAATATCCTCGGGCTCGCGATGAACGGTGCCACCCAGTTCCGCGAGCTTCTTGGCGGCGGCATCGACGTCATCGACGCCGACATAACCGAGCCAGGCCGGCGGCACGTCCATCTTCAAGGCATTTTCCGGCATCGTCATCAGGCCGGCAATGCGGGCGTCGCCCGCCTTGAACAGCGTGTAGTTCGCACCGGGCATGCCGGAATCGACCGAGGTCCAGCCGACCACGTCGTCGTAGAATGCTGCGGCAGCCTTGGTGTCGGTGGTCATCAGTTCGTACCAGACGAACGCGCCGTGTCCCTTGCTCATTCTCTTCCTCCTTTTGTTTTCGCGTGGTCTACTGGATGGAAAGCCCGGCCGTGGAAACAGGCCGTCAGAGTGCCGACAGGCGATGATAATCGCATGACATGATCGGCTTCCATGTTCCGTCGGCGGCCTGGACGCGGGACGAGAAGTTTCGCTGGTCCTTGTCCAGGATGGTCATGACATCCTGATAACGGGCTGTACGCCCGGCATGCTCGAAATCTGGGCCGTCGCAGTCAAGTGTCAACACCGTGCCGGTCTTGTCGAGCGAGCCTTCGTAGACCCAGAGGTTCGTCATGGCGGAACTGACGAAGGACCCGACATAAAACTTCTTCAGCGGATCGAAGCCAAGCGACAGGATATTGGTCGCCGAACTCCCGTCCGGCATGTTGCCGATCGTCTCGCAGACGACCCAGGCGCCCCCGAGAGAGCGGACGGTCTCTTCCCAACTGCCGCCGGAATCGCCGTGATCGCTTCCCTCGGGCATATTGAAGACGAGGCGCCATCTGCCGATCAACTGTTCCAGCCAGCGATGTTCCTCAACAAGTTCTGCCTTCATCGCCTCTTTCCCCTCTCTAGTGCGATTGCCGGTCAGTTTCTGTCAGGAGCAGCAGGAATGCGCTTTCGGCGCCTCCTCATATTCGTCGTGACGTTTGACGAAGCTCAGCGTTCCCGTCTCGTTGCGGCCTTTCGGCGCCCGGTCGAGGATCATCAGGGTGGAGAGGATTTCCTCGCCGCCGCGGGCATAGTCGGAATAGGTGTGGTAGATCGTGCCGTCCTCGTCGCGGAAGAAGGCGCTCATGCCGGGAAGCTCGTCATGCGCCTGGTCGCGCGGCGTTTGCCGGAAATTGTAGAAGACCGTGTCGCTGTCCAGTTCTTCCTTGGTGAAGGAGACGTGGTAGTCGAAATTGAAATCGCTGCCGAAGGAGGAAACCCAGGGGGCTTTCCAGCCCATGCGCTTCTTGTAAGCCTCGATCTTGTCGAGCGGCGCGCGGGAGACGTTGACATAGGTGACGTCGTGATTGTTGAGATGGGCAAGCGTGCCGTCGATATGATCGGCCAGGAACGAGCAGCCCGGGCAGCCGGCATCCCAGTCGGGGCCGAACATGAAATGATAGATCATCAGCTGGCTGCGGCCGTCGAAAAGCTCGGCCAGCGTCTTCTTGCCGGCGGGCGTGTCGAATGTGTAGGCCTTGTCGACCTTGACCCAGGGCATGGCCTGGCGGTCGGCGCGGATCTTGTCGCGGAGTTTCGTTTCTTCCTTTTCAGTGATGAGCAGCGCCCTGCGGGCTTCGAGCCATTCCTCGCGCGATACAACCGGATTGCTCAACATCGTTCATTCCTCCTCAAGAAATCGCGTTTCGTTCCCGTTGACTAAATAGGTTGATATCAACATTATTGCGGCATGTCAAAGCCCATTGTGATTCCCTTTGAAACCACCCTGCTTGTCCGCGACACCTGCCTATGTCTTCACGTGCAGCGCGCCGCGCGGGCCCTGGCGCGTAAATTCGACGATGCGCTGCGGCCCTTCGACCTTACCAATGGACAGTTTTCCCTGCTGATGTCGCTCAATCGGCCGGAGCCTCCGGGCATGGGGCCGGTTGCGCATCTGCTCGCCATGGACCGGACAACGCTGACGGCGGCGCTGAAACCGTTGGAAAAGCGTGGCCTGCTTGAGATAATAATGGATGCCAGGGATCGCCGGTTGCGGCGAATGAAGCTGACGCTGGCGGGGCACGCGCTCCTGTCGCGGGCGGTGCCGGTCTGGGCGAGCACCCATGCCGATGTCGATGCGGCCCTCGGCGAGGGGCGTCCGGACCGCTTGCGGTTCGACCTTCTCGCCCTGGCTTAGGCGTCACATTCCTGGCCTAATAAGACGACTATCCAGAAATCAGAGGAGGAGACTATCGATGAGGATGATTTTCGTGAACCTGCCGGTCAAGGACGTATCGCGTTCGAAGGCCTTTTTCAGCGGGCTGGGCTTCAGCTTCAATCCGGATTATTCCAGCGACGATACGCTATGCATGATCATCGAGGAAAACATCTTCTGCATGTTGATGCATGAGACGCGGTTCAAGGAATTCATCATCCGCGACATCGCCGATACCAGCAAGGTGACGGAAGTGCTGACCGCGCTTTCCGCAAGCAGCCGCGCCGAGGTGGACGACACGCTTGCCAAGGCGCTTTCGCTCGGCGGCAAGGAATGGCGGCCGATCATGGATTATGGTTTCATGTATGGCTGTAGCTTCCAGGATCCGGACGGCCATGTCTGGGAACTGGCCTATATGGAGCCGCAGCAGGCCGATTGAGGTGGACGGCGGAAGCGTTCGATTTTCCGGACTGGCGGAGAAGCGCATCAGGCAAGGGAGAGCCGGGATGAAATTGACCTACAAGGGAAGTTGCCATTGCGGCAAGGTGTGCTTCGAGGCGGATATCGATCTCGATGCGGGAACCGGCAAATGCAACTGCTCCATCTGCACCAAGCGTCGCGCCTGGAGTGCCCTGATCAAGCCCGAGGATTTCCGTCTGCTGTCGGGTGCCGATGAGATGAGCGAGTATCAGTTCGGCACGATGAGCGGCCATTACCGCTTCTGCCGCACCTGTGGGATCATGCCGTTCAGCGATGGGTATATCGAGCAGATCGGCGGTGCCTTCGTCTCGGTGAACCTCGCCTGCCTTGACGATCTCGATCCGTCGGTTCTCGCGGAGGCGCCGGTCACCTATTCGGACGGCCGCAACAATGCCTGGTGGAATACGCCGACGGAAACGCGACATTTGTAAGATGGTTCAGTCCATTTTGCGGTAGCGGCGGGCGACGTAGATGACATCGCCGCGCGAAAGTCCCTTGTAGAGGGCGGAGCCTTTCGAGCCGGAGAATTCCGTCATGAAATGCTTCAGCAGTCGGGACTTGCCGATGCGTTCGCGCTTGCGGGCCTCGGCGGCGTTGAGCGCGGCGACCACGCCTTTCGAGATATTGCGGTCCTCAACCAGATCAAGGCCGGGCGCACCGAGTTGCCCGCTCAGCGCGGTCAACTGGTTTTTCGACCGCATGTCGGCAAAGGTGAACCAGCCGCCCGGGGCAAGCACGCGCGACACTTCGCGGGCAAAGGCCGGCACGTCACCATAACAATGCGACGACTCGATATTGACGACGATATCGAAGGAGCCATCGGCAAAGGGCAGGTTTTCCGCATCGCCCGTCTCGAAGGTCAGGGATGGGGTGTCCTTGTTGATGCGTCTGGCGCGCCGGACGGTATCGGGCGAATAGTCGAGCCCGACGATCGAGGCCGGTGCGTGGTAGCGGGCAATGTATCTCGATCCGCCGCCGCGCCCGGAGCCGATTTCTAGAACGCGCTTGCCCGCGATCGGAAGGCCTTCGACCGCCTGCTGGTACAATCCGATGAAGGCGCGCTCCGCCTCGTCTTCCGCACTCAGCGGAAAGGCGGGGCCGGCCGGCACGAAACCGTAATTCATGAAGCGCCAGTCCTGATCGCGCCAGGATAGGGACAGGAGATTATAGATGCGTCGCCAGACCCATTTTTGCAGGCGCGGAAACTTGCCGGTCGATGCAACATCGAGAACGCGGGAAAAGAGGCGGCTGCTGCTCATGTTGCGGGGGATTCCATTGGTGCCGCCTTGGCGGCCTCGATTGCCTTGAACTCGCCATAGAGCCAGGCCCGCCCCTTGCGGATCAATTCGGCATCGTCCTTGTTGAGAGGGCTGAACCAGGGCAGGTAGTATTTCAGGATCAGTGGCCAGCATCGACGCCAGTATCCCGGTGATATGACTGTCAGCCGGCCCAAGCGCAACCAGAAGCGCGGCCCTGTCTTGATCCCGTCGCCGGCAGCAAAAATCTTGATATTGCGGAGCGTGATGGCAATGAAAGGCAGGAGGGTCGCGTTCATCGCCATCACGCGGATGAAATAGCGCTTCCAGCCTGGCATGTTCGGTGTCGCCTTCTTCAGGACATCCAGCGCGACCGCCTTGTGTTCGAGTTCTTCCAGCGCGTGCCACATCCACAAGCGCCGGTAGGCCGGCGCGGCATCGGCGAGCAATTCGGGATAGCGCAAGGTCACGGTCGACAAGGTGGCCGTCAGATGTTCGATCGCGCAGGTGACGACGAGCCGCAGGATTGGCGACGTATCCCGGGCCATGCCGGCGCGAACGGGACGCTCCATCTTGTCGACGTCATAGCCGAGCTTGCTGAGAGCCCGGTTGTAATCCAGGTGCTCGCGGGTATGGAACGCCTCCTGGACAGCATAGCCGTTGATCTCGTCGGTCAATTCCTTGTCGTTAAGTTTCGACGCATAGTGTCGCAGCGCGCGAATGAAATAGCGCTCGCCTTCGGGCAGGAAGATCGACAGGCCGTCCAGCAGCACGGTTTTCTGGAAGTCGCCGCCAAACCAGTGGCGGACCGGGTTTTCGACAATGCCGAAGCGGATGTCGCGGGGAATGATATCCTCGTCGTCGCTCCCTTCGGACGCGCCTTTCCAATGTGCCGCCTCGATCTGTCCTAACCCTTGCACCATGTTGCCCGCCATATCAGAAGTCGTTGCCCCGCCGCTTCAATCGGCCGGGCCGATTATACCCGCATGCCGATCGATTGACCATCTGATGCACAAAGGGCGTGCCGGTTTCAATCGGCACGCCACGCAATTTATCGGGAAGGCCTGCAGGCCTTCTTATTCGCCGAGATCACGCACCGCGCCACGATCGGCGGAGGTGGCGAAGGCAGCATAGGCCTTGAGCGCCGTGGTGACCTTGCGCTTGCGCTGCTCGACCGGCTTCCAGCCCTTGACGTCCTGCTCGGCGCGCCGGGCGGCGATTTCGGTTTCGTCGACGCGCAGCGAGATCGTGCGGTTGGGGATGTCGATGTCAATCATGTCGCCTTCGCGCACGATGCCGATCAGGCCGCCATTGGCGGCTTCCGGCGAGACGTGGCCGATCGACAGGCCCGAGGTGCCGCCGGAGAAGCGGCCGTCGGTGATCAAGGCGCAAGCCTTTCCGAGGCCCTTCGACTTCAGATAGCTGGTTGGATAGAGCATTTCCTGCATGCCCGGGCCACCCTTCGGACCTTCATAGCGAATGACCACGACATCGCCGGCCTTGACCTCGTTGGCAAGGATCGCCTTGACAGACGAATCCTGGCTTTCGAAGACGCGGGCGGGGCCGGAGAATTTCAGGATGCTCTCATCGACGCCGGCCGTCTTCACGATGCAGCCGTTGATGGCGATATTGCCCTTCAAGACGGCGAGACCGCCATCCTTGGAGAACGGATGCTGCGCGTCACGGATGACGCCCTTTTCGCGGTCGAAGTCGAGTTCCTTCCAGCGGGCGCTCTGGCTGAAGGCGACCTGGGTCGGCACGCCGCCGGGGGCGGCACTGAACAGTTCGAGCGCTGCCGGATTGTCGGTGACGGCGATATCCCATTGTGCCAGTGCTTCGGCCATGGTCTTCGAATGCACGGTCGGCAGGTCGGTGTTCAAAAGACCGGCGCGGTCGAGTTCGCCGAGAATCGCCATGATACCGCCGGCGCGATGGACGTCTTCCATATGAACGTCGGACTTGGCGGGCGCGACCTTCGACAGGCAGGGCACCTTGCGGGAAAGCCGGTCGATATCGTCCATGGTGAAATCGATTTCGCCTTCATGGGCGGCGGCCAGGATGTGCAGCACGGTATTGGTCGAGCCGCCCATGGCGATGTCGAGCGCCATGGCGTTTTCGAAGGCTTTCTTCGAGGCGATGGTGCGGGGCAGGGCGGTGACGTCCTCGGCCTCGTAATAGCGCTTGGCAAGGCCGACGATCTCGCGGCCGGCGCGCAGGAACAGCTTTTCGCGGTCGGAATGGGTAGCGAGCGTCGAGCCGTTTCCGGGCAACGAAAGGCCCAGCGCTTCCGTCAGACAGTTCATCGAATTGGCGGTGAACATGCCGGAGCAAGAGCCGCAGGTCGGGCAAGCGGAGCGCTCGATGGTCTGGACGTCCTCGTCCGACATTTTTTCATCGGCGGCGGCGACCATGGCGTCGACGAGATCGAGCGCGTGGATCTTGCCGTCGGACAGCACGACCTTGCCGGCTTCCATCGGGCCGCCGGAGACGAAGATGACGGGGATGTTGAGGCGCAGCGACGCCATCAGCATGCCGGGGGTGATCTTGTCGCAATTGGAGATGCAGACCATCGCGTCGGCGCAATGCGCGTTGACCATGTATTCGACCGAGTCGGCGATCAGTTCGCGCGAGGGCAGCGAATAGAGCATGCCGTCATGGCCCATGGCGATGCCGTCATCCACCGCAATGGTGTTGAATTCCTTGGCGACGCCGCCGGATGCCTCGATCTCGCGGGCGACCAGCTGGCCGAGGTCCTTGAGGTGGACGTGACCGGGCACGAACTGGGTAAACGAGTTCACTACCGCAATAATGGGCTTGCCGAAGTCGCTGTCCTTCATGCCCGTCGCGCGCCAGAGGCCGCGAGCGCCGGCCATATTGCGGCCGTGGGTGGTGGTGCGGGAGCGATAGGCAGGCATGGACGTCTTCCTTGAGCTGTGTCGGGTGAACGGCGGATATGGGCAACAGGTATCGCAATTGCAGCGGTTCCTACTCCAAAACTGCGCCCGCGTCACGATTTTCGTAACAATATTTCGTGTTTTTTGGCGCGGCAGGATGGTTCCCCGGCGCGTGATATCTTCCTGAGATTAACGAAAATATTCATCACGCTTCCGATTTCGGAGACGATGGGCGTCGATTTACCTCATTTGGGGGATGCGCGATGCGGCGTTTCGCTCTCTAGTGGCCGTGCTGGACACTTTGCAGGCCGGCAATTTCATCACGTAAACATTCTTCAAAGTCCCCTCTCCGGTAACGGCGGGGGGCTTTTCATTTAAACCAGTCGGCTTTTGCGGCGTTCGAGGTAATCCTTGTTGAGAACGTCCATGATATCCGCGGCGTCTTCCCGGTCGAGCCCCGCCAGGTCGCGGCCGTCTGTCGCCGCCGGAACCCTGGTGATCAAGTCCAGGATCGTCCAGCTTCCGTTCTTTTCCTGTCTGAGGCCATAGCGCGGTTCGTTCACGACAGGCCGTCCTCCATCCGTTCCCTTGTAATGGTACGCTTTGCCGGGACAAATCAAACATAGGAATCTGCCCGTATTTGACAATGCCAGCCACATCGGCCGTTGCGATCAAAAACGGTCGAGGGGCAAACGCCGCGTTGCAGGACGGTTCGCCCTGCTGCAGGGATGCCTCGCGAGAACCTGCCATTCAGACAAAGGCAGGGAATCAAAAAAGGCTTTCCGGTTTCCCGAAAAGCCTTTTAAAACTGGATGGTGGGCGTAACAGGGATTGAACCTGTGACCCCTACGATGTCAACGTAGTGCTCTCCCGCTGAGCTATACGCCCATCCGATGTCGGCGCATAGACCACAAACCTTCTGGGGCGTCAATAGGCTTTTATCGGCTTTTTGACAGGAAGTTTTGCGGCCCTTGCGGCGCGGCCTATGCGGCCAGCATCTTGTTCACTTCGTCCACAAGATCGCGCAGGTGGAAGGGCTTCGACAGGACCTTTGCATCCTTCGGCGCCTTCGAATCAGGGTTGAGCGCGACGGCGGCGAAGCCGGTGATGAACATGACCTTGAGGTCGGGATCGAGTTCCGTCGCCCGGCGGGCGAGTTCGATGCCGTCCATTTCCGGCATGACGATATCGGTCAATAGGAGCGAGAACGGTTCTTCGCGTAGCCGGTCATAGGCGCTGGCGCCATTGTCGAAGGACAACACCTTGTAGCCGGCCTTTTCCAGGGCTTTCACCAGGAAGCGGCGCATGTCGTTATCGTCTTCGGCGAGGAGAATTTTTGGACTCATGGATTAAGCCGTTTGCACCTTACGTGTCGATGTCGGGAATTGCGGTGCCATCATGAAACCGCACGCGGGTAAATATCCGGTGAAGGCCGGATATCTGTCGAAGAGATGGGGCCAAGCCCGGTCACTGGCAGGACGCGACTATGGACACAGATGCTGCCAGCTGGCAACATACACCAAGCATCAAGATTATGACATGGTAAAAAAGGGCTGCGATGACGCAGAACGTCAGCGAAACCGAACCGTTCGAAGTTCGCGAGCCGGAAATGCAGCGAATTCCCTTTGTCTTCAATTCCCCACATAGCGGGCGAATCTACAGCCAGTCCTTCCTGAACCAGACGAAACTCGACGACATGGCGATCCGCCGGTCGGAGGATCATTTCGTCGACGAACTGTTCCATAGCGTGACAGGTCTCGGCGCGCCACTGCTGATGGCGCATTTCCCGCGCGCCTTTCTCGACGTCAACCGCGAGCCCTATGAGCTCGACCCCCGCATGTTTGACGGGCCGCTGCCACCGCATGCCAATATCAGTTCCATGCGCGTTGCCGGCGGTCTCGGAACGGTGCCGCGTCTGGTGGCGGAAAACATGGAAATCTATCGCGGCCGCTTATCCGTCACCGAGGCGCTGGAGCGGATCGAGAGCATCTACAAGCCCTATCACGCTTGCCTGCGCAAACTCATCGCCCGCACCCATGTCCGCTTCGGCCTGGCCGTGCTGATCGACTGCCACTCCATGCCGGGCAATATCCGGATCGCCGGCAGCGGCCAGCGGCCCGATTTCATCGTCGGAGATCGCTACGGGACCAGCGCTTCCGCCGACCTGTCGCGCGCGGCGGTCTCGCTTCTGGAGGATCTCGGCTTCTCCGTTGCCCGCAACAAGCCCTATGCCGGAGGCTTTATCACCGAGCATTATGGCCGCCCAGCGCGCGGTCTGCATGCGCTCCAGATCGAGATCAATCGCGGTCTCTATGTGGATGAGGCGACGCTGCTCAAGAAGCCGGAATTTTCCAAGCTCGCCGATGCGATCCGGCTGTTCCTGACCGGCCTTGCCGCGCATGTGCAGAAATATGTGGTGATGCCCACGCCGCTTGCCGCCGAATAATCGATCCGCGCCGAGTTTCCGTTTTCCCAGCTCAAAAAAAACCGCGCTTGTGGCGCGGCCAAGTCTAGGGAGGAAACACCCAAGGAGGGTATTTACAGCCACGAGTGACTGTAGGGAAAAACTAATATTGCAGTGCACAAATGTCAAGCCAAATTTAGCCATATTGCTGCGTTGCGCTATTCGGCCGGTTCAACGCAAAGCCCTGAAATGCGCGGTTTTGCGCAAATTTTAGAGGTTTTGAGGCACGTTCTTCGAGATTCTCGGTCCATGCTCATCTCGCGGACGCGAATTTGGGCATTTTTCATGGTTTTCTGCGCCCGAGACTTCATTTTCAAAAAAATGTGCCATAAGCAAATTCAACGATTCTTTTCCCGATCTTCGTGAGGTTTCATGCTGCCGGACCGTGAATTTTTTGACCGCCTCGCCGATGCGGCCAAGGCCGAAACCCTGCCGCGTTTTCGCACCGGCACCAGCGTCGTCAACAAGGAGGCCGGTGGCTTCGATCCTGTCACTGAAGGCGATCGGGCGGCGGAAGCGGCGATCCGCGCGCTGATCGAGCGGGATTTCCCCGAGCATGGCATTCTCGGCGAGGAATTCGGCAATGTCGGGCTCGATCGCGACTATGTCTGGGTGATCGATCCAATCGACGGCACACGCGCCTTCATCTCCGGCCTGCCGGTCTGGGGCACGCTGATCGGACTCTATCACAAGGGCGACGCGGTGATGGGCGTCATGGACCAGCCCTTCACCGGCGAGCGCTATTTCGCCGACGGGAAGACGGCGTCCTATCGCGGCCCGGACGGGAACAAGCAGATTGCGACGCGTACGGGTATCGACCTGGCCGATGCGATCATGTTCACGACGACGCCGCACATGTATTTCGGCGACGCCAAGACCCGCTTCGAAACCATTGAGGGCAAGGTTCGTCTCTCGCGCTACGGCGTCGATTGTTATGCCTTTGCGCTTCTGGCATCGGGCCATATCGACCTGGTGCTGGAATCCGGCGTCAAGGCCTATGACGTCGGCGGTCTGATCCCGTTGATCGAGCAGGCTGGCGGCGTGGTGACCGACTGGAACGGTGGCCCGGCGGAAATGGGCGGCAATGTGATCGCGGCCGGCAGCCCGGAACTCCACGCGCAGGCCTTGGCACTGCTCCAGGGTTGAGCCGCGACATCAGTCGGCGAGCGCGATCTCCCTGACTGGTTCCGGGTTCTCGTTACCGCTGCCGGGGATGAAGGCCTCGATGGCCGCAATGGCCTGGGCGCGGTAGTGGTCGGCTTCCTGGAACAGTTCGTGGCGGGCGCCGTCGATCGGGATCATGTGGCCGGCGCGGAAGTTGCGGGCCAGCGCCTCGACGGCGAGATGCGGCACGAGCCTGTCCTGCGTCGGCGCCAGCACGATCGTCGGCACCCGGACCTGGGTCAGGTGGTCATGGCTGGCGATCCGCTTGATCGCCTTGAACGTCTCATGCAGCCAGCGGGCACTGGGCGGGCCGAGCGCCAGTTCCGGATGCGCATCGGTCAGTGCCTTGTTGCGGGCGAAGCGCCGGCTATCCGATGTCAGCAGGTTCTCCGAAAATGGCAACGGCCCCTTGTCGCGCATCAGGGGTAGGGAACCGAGCCCTAAAAGGGTGAAGGTGGTGGCGAGAATGCCGATCATCCGATGGCCGACTTTCTGCGCACCGAGTGCGACGAAGGGTGCGGTTATAGCCAGCCGATCGATGCGGCTTGCCAGAAGCGGGGCCTGCGACAGGGCAATCAGGGCGCCCATCGAATGCGCCAGCATGAAGAAGGGCAGGCGGGTGTCGGGCAGGACGATCTGCTCAAGGAAGATGGCGAGGTCCCGCTCGTAATCGGCAAAGCGCCGGACATGGCCGCGGCGGCGGTGTTTCAACAGCCGTTCCGAGCCGGCCTGGCCACGCCAGTCGAATGTCGCCACCCAAAGCCCACGGGCCGTCAGTTCGCCGATCGTCTCGGCATATTTCTCGATCGATTCGTTCCGTCCCTGAAGCAGGACGACCGTGCCCTTGGAGACCGTCGCCTTCGACTTGAAGATCGCATAGCGCAGCTTCGTGCCGCCGGCACCCTCGAAGAAACCGACCATATGATTGCCGGGGATCGGATTGTCGGGGGTCGCGTGAAGGATCGGCGTCATGGGCAAGGTCCGTGTCCGGGCAGGCTTTGCATCGGCGCGCAGGCGGCAGGAATTTGCGCTTTCGGCACGCCGGATGGGCGAAACTCTATCCTTGATCCATTCCTCTTAAGGAACGGTGCAAACCATGTCACCATTCAGGGATAGGCCGGCCACCTGGCCGCGTCAAAGAAAAAAGGCCGGAAACGGCGGGGGACTGGATAGTTCCGCTTCCGGCCAGAGACAGTCGCTCGGCAGCAGGGCAAAACGGGCGGGAGAAGGGACGTTCACCGCCGGGACTTTGCCTTGGTCCGATAATGACGTTTTACGCCCGCCAAGCTGAACGCATCCGGAACCGGACGTTCATCCTGCGTTTAGGAATCAGGCTTCTGCAACTTGTTTTGCCAGGGCCTTGAAGGCGCGAAAAACAATTCCCATCTCATCGTCACGGGCGCCGAAACCGGGCTCGTTCACCGGTTCTGCCATCGCCGCTTAAAGGGATGACAGGATCAGACCCGCACAACAGTTGCTCACAAGAGGACACCATGCGTCACGTTGATTTTTCCCCGCTCTATCGTTCCACCGTCGGTTTCGACCGTCTCTTCACCATGCTCGACAGTCTCGGCCAGCCGGACCAGTCGCAGACCTATCCGCCCTACAATATCGAGCGGACCGGCGAGAGCACCTACCGGATCACCATGGCCGTTGCCGGCTTCGATGAAAGCGAACTTTCGATCGAAGCACGCGAACATACGCTGACCGTCAAGGGTGAAAAGGGCGAAGACAAGGGCACCGACAGCCATTTCCTGTATCGCGGCATTGCCAAGCGCGCCTTCGAGCGCCGCTTCCAGCTCGCCGATCACGTGGAAATCCAGTCCGCTTCGCTGAAGAACGGCCTGCTGCACATCGACCTCCTGCGCGAGATTCCGGAAGCCGCCAAGCCGCGCCGGATCGACATCGTCGCAGCCCAGTCGGCGCCGAAGCAGATCGAAGCGACGCAGATCGAAGCTGCCGCCAACTAAGCGTTCGACATCGATCACTGCCTGAAGAAACGGCGTCCGGAAGGGCGCCGTTTTTTATGGCGAGGACGCCGCCACTGCCTCGGCCTCACGCCTGCGACCGCGCTCGGCATATTTCTGGGCGATCACCGCGCAGGCCATCAACTGGATCTGGTGGAACAGCATCAGCGGCAGCACGATGCTGCCGATGCTTTGGCCGACAAAGATGACGTTGGCCATTGGCACGCCGCTGGCAAGGCTCTTCTTTGATCCGCAGAAGGTGATGGTGATCTCGTCTTCCTTCGAGAAACCGAGCAAACGGCTGCCGAACATGGTGGCCAACAGCACGATGGCCAAAAGAACCATATCGAGGATGATGACCACGGCGAGGTCGCGGACCGAGAAGGTGTGCCAGAGCCCCTCGGTCACCGCTTCGCTGAACGCGAGGTAGACCACCATCAGGATCGAGCCGCGATCGACCGGCATCAGCAGCTTCTTGCGGGCGCGGATGAAGCCACCGATCCATGGCTGCAGAATCTGACCGAGCAGGAAGGGCGCCAGAAGCTGCAGCAGGATTTGCTCCAGCGCGTCGAAGGAAAAGCCGCCATGGCCGCCGGCGGCAAATAGCAGCCCGACCAGAAGCGGCGTCAGGAACATGCCGAAAATATTGGACGCCGACGCGGCGCAGATGGCGGCGGGCACGTTGCCGCCGGCCATCGAGGTGAAGGCGATCGAGGATTGAACCGTGGACGGCAGGACGCAAAGAAACAGGATGCCTGTATAGAGCGCCGGCGGAAGCAGCGATGATGGCAGCAGCCCGACGGCGAGACCGAGCAGCGGAAAAAGGACGAAGGTCGAGCCGAGAATGACGAGGTGCAGCCGCCAGTGCAGAAGGCCCGCGACCACCACATCGCGCGACAGCCGGGCACCATGCAGGAAGAACAGCAGCCCGATGGCGATCTTGGTAGCCAGTCCGAACCATTCGGCCGGTTCACCGGAAATCGGCAGCAAGGAGGCGAGAACGACGGTGAGGACGAGGAGGATCGTGAACGTATCGGGCAGAAAGCGGCGCATGGTGTCTCTTGTCTTGATCAGGCGTCGCAATCCTTTACCCGTCATCCGCGCTTAGCAAGCCGCAATAAATTGCCTGACGTCATCCGCCGTTGTCGCAAAGCTGGTGACGAGGCGGTAAAGCCCTTCGTCTTCGGCGACATCGGTCAGGGTCTGCGGCACCGGCCAGTCGTAGAAGACGGCGCCCTGTGCTTGCAACTTGGCAGCCGTTTCCTTTTTCACGACGACGAACAGTTCGTTGGAGCCGGTTGGCCAGGCGAGACGCGCGGTGCTGGAGGCTTCGATGCCCTTGGCGAGTTCATTGGCCATACCATTGGCGTGGCGGGCGAGATCGAGCCAGAGACCGTCTTCGAGATAGGCATCGAACTGGGCGGCGATGAAGCGCGACTTGGAGAAGAGTTGGGCGGAGCGCTTGCGCAGATAGCCCATCTCCTCGGCCTTCGACATGTCGAACAGGATGAGCGCCTCGGCGCACCAGCAGCCGTTCTTGGTGCCGCCGAAGGAAAGCAGATCGACACCGCGCTTCCAGGTCATGTCCGCGGGTGTCGTGCCAAGCGTGACGAGCGCGTTGGCGAAGCGGGCGCCATCCATGTGGAGCGGCAGTTTCTCGGCTTTGGCGATGGCGGCAATCGCCTCGATCTCGTCGAGGCTATAGACCGTACCAGCCTCGGTTGCCTGCGTCATGGTGATCGCCATCGGCTGGCCGCCATGCACGCCGCCGCCGCGCGAATGTCGGATTTGTTTTTCCAGAAGATCCGGTCGCATCTTGCCGAGCGTTCCGTCGACAGCGGAAAGCTTGGCGCCGTGGGAGAAGAATTCCGGAGCGCCACACTCGTCGACATAGACATGTGCCTCCCGGTGGCAGAACACATGGCCGCCCGGGCAATTGGCGCTGGCAAGCGCCAGCGAATTGGCGGCCGTTCCCGTCGCGACAAAGAAGACGGCGACTTCGCGCTCGAACACTTCGGACAGTGTGTTGCCGACCTTCTTGTCGAGATCGCTGGTGCCATAGGCGGAGGCAAAACCGCCGGCCGCCTTGACTAGGCTTTCGGCAATCACGGGATGGGCGCCCGCCCAATTGTCGGAAGAAAAAATCATCGATGCGATCCTGTGGTGTGGCGGGCGGAACACCCTTTTTGGTCTTTGAAGCCGACCATACGGATGCTGTCGCGGCAATCAATGCCCACAAATGGATATAAGGACAATCTCAGACCAGTTTGAAACCAAATCAAAGAAAACGAGCAGTTCTTGAAAGAAAATTACAAAAATACGCAATTAACCGCAATGTTCAGCAAAATCTCCCCGATTATTTTGTGTCGGTGGTCTTGCAGTCTTATGAGCTTTCTGGCATAGAACCCATGAAATAGGACAGTCTTGCTGTCCTATTTCGGTCCCAAGACCGGAAAGAGCCGGAAAGCCCGCGAAACGCGGCCCCCGGCGGACGACTGCAAGCTGCGCCGGACGCCTATGTCCATGGCACCGGAGCCGTCGCGATGGTCGCGGACCTTCTCTGCCTGATGCAGTCAATGCTTCATTTGCGACCGGATCAGGATCATGCGACGATAATGCCGGTGCCGGCCTCGACGGGACTCTTGCCCGCGAAAGCCTGTCTGGACTGCGGACGTACCCGGCAAAACCGGGTTAACAGGAGGGACGACGATGACGGACTTTACGCCATCCACCATGACTGGGCTCAACGATGCGCGCCAAATGGCGACAGTTGAGAAAACTACCGCATTTCCGGGCCTGCCGAAGAAACAGGGTCTCTACGACCCGGCGAACGAACATGACGCCTGCGGTGTCGGCTTCGTCGCGCATATGAAGGGACAGAAGTCGCACCAGATCGTCAAGGACGGCCTGTTCATCCTTGAAAACCTGACGCATCGCGGCGCTGTCGGCGCCGATCCCCTCATGGGCGACGGCGCGGGTATCCTCGTACAGATCCCCGACCGTTTCTTCCGCGAGGAAATGGCGGCCCAAGGCGTCACCCTGCCCAAGGCGGGCGACTATGCCGTCGGCTACATGTTCATGCCGCAGGACGAAGACCAGATCGCCCATTTCAAGCAGGTGATCACCGATGTCGTGGCCGAGGAAGGTCAGGCCCTGCTCGGCTTCCGCGATGTTCCGGTCGACAATGCCTCACTGTCGAAGGCGCCTGATATCGCAGCGACCGAGCCGCGCCATATCCAGGTCTTCATCGGCGCCGGCCGTGACGCCGCGACCAATGCGGAATTCGAGCGCCGCCTGTTCACGCTACGCAAGGTTATTTCCAACCGCATCTACGATGCGTTCAAGGGCGCCGAAACCGGCTTCTACCCGGTCTCGCTGTCGTCGAAGACCATCGTCTACAAGGGCATGTTCCTGGCGTATCAGGTGGCCGCCTATTTCAAGGATCTGGCCGACCCGCGCTTCGAAACCGCGGTTGCCCTCGTGCATCAGCGGTTCTCGACCAACACCTTCCCGTCCTGGAAGCTGGCGCATCCCTACCGCATGGTCGCGCATAACGGCGAAATCAACACGCTGCGCGCCAATGTCAACTGGATGGCGGCACGCCAGGCGTCGGTCTCCTCGCCGCTGTTCGGCGACGATATTTCCAAGCTCTGGCCGATCTCCTATGAGGGCCAGTCGGACACGGCCTGTTTCGACAACGCGCTGGAATTCCTCGTCCAGGGTGGCTACTCGCTCGCGCATGCGGTGATGATGCTGATCCCGGAAGCCTGGGCCGGCAACCAGCTGATGAACCCCGAGCGCAAGGCGTTCTACGAGTATCACGCCGCCCTGATGGAGCCGTGGGATGGTCCGGCAGCCGTCTGTTTCACCGATGGCAAGCAGATCGGCGCGACGCTCGACCGCAACGGCCTGCGTCCTGCCCGCTATCTCGTCACCGACGACGACCGCATCATCCTTGCGTCCGAAGCCGGCACGCTGCCGGTCAAGGAAGAGAGCATTGTCAAGAAGTGGCGCCTGCAGCCGGGCAAGATGCTGCTGATCGACATGGAAAAGGGCTGCATCATCTCCGACGAGGACGTGAAGTCTTCGCTGGCGGCCCAGCATCCCTATCGCCAGTGGCTGGACAACACCCAGCTCATCCTGGAAGACCTGAAGCCGGTCGAGCCCCGCGCGCTGCGCCGTGACGTCTCGCTGCTCGATCGCCAGCAGGCTTTCGGCTACTCGGTCGAAGACACCAAGATCCTGATGTCGCCGATGGCGACGACCGGCCAGGAAGCGATCGGTTCCATGGGCACCGATACGCCGATTTCGGCCATGTCGGACAAGACCAAACTGCTCTACACCTATTTCAAGCAGAACTTCGCGCAGGTGACCAACCCGCCGATCGACCCGATCCGCGAAGAGCTGGTGATGAGCCTCGTCTCCTTCATCGGTCCGCGCCCGAACCTTCTCGATCATGCCGGCATGGCTCACGCCAAGCGGCTCGAGGTGCGCCAGCCGATCCTGACCAATGGCGATCTCGAAAAGATCCGCTCCATCGGTCATACGGAAGACCGTTTCGATACCAAGACGCTCGACTTCACCTATGATGTCGCCCGTGGCGCCGAAGGCATGCCCGAAATTCTCGACCGGCTGTGCGAACGGGCGGAAGCAGCCGTCAAGGGCGGCTACAACATCATCGTCCTGTCCGATCGCCAGATCGGCCCGGACCGCGTGGCGATCCCGGCGCTGCTCGCCACCGCCGCCGTTCACCATCATCTGATCCGCAAGGGTCTTCGCACCTCCGTCGGTCTCGTCGTCGAAACCGGCGAGCCGCGCGAAGTGCATCATTTCTGCCTTCTCGCCGGCTATGGCGCCGAGGCGATCAACCCCTATCTCGCTTTCGACACGCTGACCGACATGCACAAGCGTGGCGAGTTCCCGAAGGAAGTCGATGGCAGCGAGGTCGTCTATCGCTACATCAAGGCTGTCGGAAAGGGCATCCTCAAGGTCATGTCCAAGATGGGCATCTCGACTTACCAGTCCTATTGCGGCGGCCAGATCTTCGACGCCATCGGCCTGAACTCAGAACTGATCGATCGCTACTTCTTCGGTACGGCGACGCAGATCGAAGGCATCGGTTTGACGGAAATTGCCGAGGAAACCTTCAAGCGCCACCAGTCGGCCTTCGGTGCAGATCCGCTGCTCAAGAACACGCTGGATATCGGCGGCGAATATGCCTACCGCATGCGCGGCGAAGATCATGCATGGTCGCCGGATGCGATTGCCTCACTGCAGCACGCAGTTCGCGGCAATGCCGTGGATCGCTACCGCGAATTCGCCGAGATGGTGAACGGTGCCTCGCTGCGCATGAACACCATTCGCGGCCTGTTCTCGATCAAGGGTGTCGAAGCGCTTGGCCGCAAGCCGATCTCGATCGACGAGGTCGAGCCGGCCACCAACATCGTCAAGCGCTTCTCGACTGGCGCCATGTCCTTCGGCTCGATCAGCCGCGAGGCGCATACGACGCTCGCCATCGCCATGAACAGCATCGGCGGCAAGTCCAACACCGGTGAAGGCGGGGAAGAATCCGATCGCTACTTCCCGCTTTACGACGGTTCGCCAAACCCCGAGCGTTCGGCCATCAAGCAGGTGGCCTCCGGCCGTTTCGGCGTCACGACCGAATATCTGGTCAACGCCGACATGCTGCAGATCAAGGTCGCGCAGGGTGCCAAGCCCGGCGAAGGCGGCCAGTTGCCCGGGCACAAGGTCGATGCGACCGTCGCCAAGACCCGGCATTCGACCCCCGGCGTCGGCCTGATCTCGCCGCCGCCACACCATGACATCTATTCGATCGAGGATCTGGCGCAGCTGATCTACGACCTGAAGAACGTCAACCCGGCGGCGGATATCTCGGTCAAGCTCGTCTCCGAAGTCGGGGTGGGCACGGTTGCCGCCGGCGTCGCCAAGGCGCGCGCCGATCATATCACCGTCTCCGGTTATGACGGCGGCACCGGCGCTTCGCCGCTGACTTCGCTCAAGCATGCCGGCAGCCCTTGGGAAATCGGCCTTGCCGAAACCCATCAGACGCTGGTGCTGAACGGCCTTCGCTCGCGCATCGCCCTGCAGGTGGACGGCGGCCTGAAGACCGGTCGCGACGTCATCATCGGGGCGCTGCTGGGTGCCGACGAGTTCGGCTTCGCCACCGCGCCGCTGATTGCCGCCGGCTGCATCATGATGCGCAAGTGCCATCTCAACACCTGTCCGGTGGGCGTGGCGACGCAGGATCCGGTCCTGCGCAAGCGCTTCAAGGGTGCGCCCGAGCACGTCGTCAACTACTTCTTCTTCGTTGCCGAGGAAGTGCGCGAAATCCTGGCATCGCTGGGCTTCGCCAAGTTCGACGACATTATCGGGCTTTCCGAATTGCTCGAAAAGGATGCGATGATCTCGCACTGGAAAGCCAATGGCCTCGACTTCAGCCGCATCTTCCACAAGGTCGATGCGCCGAAGGAAAAGACCTACTGGACCGAAAAGCAGAATCATCCGATCCACGATATCCTCGACCGCAAGCTGATCGAGGCGGCCAAGCCTGCGCTCGACTCCAAGACCCCGGTTTCGATCGAGGTCGATATCAAGAACGTCGACCGTTCGGCCGGTGCCATGCTGTCGGGTGAAGTCGCCAAGCGCTACAAGCACAAGGGCCTGAAGGACGATACGATCTCCGTCAAGCTGCGCGGCACGGCCGGCCAGTCGTTCGGCGCCTTCCTGGCGCGTGGCATCAGCTTCGAGCTGATCGGTGACGGCAACGACTATGTCGGCAAGGGCCTGTCGGGTGGCCGCATCGTCGTGCGTCCGCCGGAAGGGTCGAAGATCGTCGCGGCAAAATCGATCATTGTCGGCAATACGGTGCTTTACGGTGCGATCTCCGGTGAATGCTATTTCAACGGCGTCGCCGGTGAACGCTTCGCGGTGCGCAACTCCGGTGCCGTCGCGGTTGTCGAGGGCGTGGGCGACCATGGCTGTGAATACATGACGGGCGGTGTCGTCGTCGTGCTCGGTGAAACCGGCCGCAACTTCGCAGCCGGCATGTCGGGCGGTGTCGCCTATGTGCTGGACGAAAGCGACGATTTCCCGAAACGCTGCAACATGGCGATGGTCGAGCTCGAGCCGGTTCCGGAAGAGGACGACATGCTGGAGAAGTTGCACCATCACGGTGGCGACCTGATGCACAAGGGCAGGGTGGACGTGTCGGGCGACATGACGCGCCACGACGACGAGCGGCTCTACCAGCTGATCTCGAACCACCTGCACTATACGGGTAGCCCACGCGCCAAGGAAATTCTCGACCACTGGGTCGAGTTCCGGCCGAAATTCCGCAAGGTCATGCCGGTCGAATACCGGCGTGCGCTGGAGGAGATGGAACGCATGCGCATGGGCATCGCGGCGGAATAGTTTCTTTTCGGCGCCTTATGTTATGAGTTCAGCTCATGACGGAGGCGCCGATGGGACCGCAATCGAAAGAACGCAAGAGTAATATTATTAGAGAGGGCAAACGCCGTCTTGTTGCACTTCCGGATGACTTCTTCCTTGAAGGAAATGAAATCATCATTCGTCAGGAAAAAGATGGGATTATAACGATCCATCCTGCCGAAGAAGCTGCACGGAAGGCGATGTGGAGCAGGTTTAATCCATTCGCTGACTGGAGCGAATAAACCTGATTAAGCATGACAGCCTTTTGAAATAGTCGCTGGAAACAGCAGAGCAGGGGTGAAGACATGGGTAAGGTTACAGGTTTCATGGAAATCGACCGGCAGCTGGCGAAGTATCAGCCGGCTTCGGATCGCATTCGGCATTTCCGCGAATTCACAATCCCGATGTCGGACCCGGAAGTGCAGAAACAGGCGGCGCGCTGCATGGACTGTGGCATCCCCTATTGCCACGGCCCCACCGGCTGCCCGGTTCACAACCAGATTCCCGACTGGAACGATCTCGTTTACAACGGCAACTGGGACGAGGCGATCCGCAACCTGCACTCGACCAACAATTTCCCGGAGTTCACCGGCCGCATCTGCCCGGCGCCGTGCGAGGAAGCTTGCACGCTGAACCTCGAGGATGCGCCGGTCGCGATCAAGACCGTCGAGCAGGCGATTGCCGACAAGGCCTATGAAATGGGCTATATCGTGCCGCAGCCGGCTTTTACCAAGACCGGCAAGAAGGTGGCGATCATCGGTTCGGGACCGTCCGGCATGGCCGCTGCCCAGCAACTCGCCCGCGCCGGCCACGAAGTCCATGTCTACGAGCGTGAAAGCAAGCCGGGTGGCCTGCTGCGCTATGGCATTCCGGACTTCAAGATGGAGAAGAACTTCATCGACCGGCGTGTCGACCAGATGCGCGGCGAAGGCGTGACCTTCCACTGCGGCGTCAATGTCGGTGTCGATAAGACTGTCGCAAGCCTGACCGACGAGCATGATGCGGTTCTTTACTGCGGCGGCTCGGAAACGCCGCGCGATGCCGGCATTCCGGGCGTCGACTTCGCTGGCGTGCATGACGCGATGCCCTATCTCGTCCAGCAGAACCGCCGCGTCGGCCGCGAAAACATCGACAGCGTCGGCTGGCCGTCGGACCCGATCCTGGCCGGTGGCAAGCACATTGTCGTCGTCGGCGGTGGCGATACGGCGTCCGACTGTGTCGGCACCGCCTTCCGTCAGGGGGCCGTCAAGGTGACCCAGCTCGACATCCGCCCGCAGCCGCCGGAAAAGGAAGACAAGCTTGCCGTCTGGCCGTTCTGGGCGACCAAGATGCGCACTTCGTCGTCGCAGGCCGAAGGTGCCGTGCGCGAGTTCCAGGTGGCGACGCTTGAATTCGTCGGCGAAGACGGCATGCTGACCGGCGTCAAGTGCTGCCAGGTCGATGAACGCCGCAAGCCGATCGCCGGCACGGAATTCGTCATCAAGGCCGATCTCGCCTTTATCGCGATCGGTTTCAGTGGTCCGTTCACCAACAGCGTGCTCAAGGATCTCGGCGACAAGCTGACGATCAACACCGACCGCCGCGGCTCGACCAATGTCGTCGCCAACGACAAGGACTACAAGACCTCGGTCGACAAGCTCTGGGTTGCCGGAGACGTCCGTCGCGGTCAGTCGCTGGTCGTCTGGGCCATCCGCGAAGGCCGCCAAGCCGCGCGTGCGATCGATGAAGCCCTGATGGGCTCGACGACCTTGCCGCGGTAAACACCATCCTTACTGGACGGGTCGCTTGTGCAGAATATTGCGCAAGCGGCCTTTTGATTCCGTGCAATGCCCTCCATGTAGCGCTCGGTCACAAGACTTCGGCGTGAGGACTATCGAACCTTGGCTAAAAATCCCGAAGCCAGAGTCTGAAACGCCTCGACCGCCTTTGGCAAGACATCCTGCGGATTGTCGCTCGCCGCGATCCATAGGGCTGCATTAAGCGCTGCGCCGCTCAGCAGCCGTGCCGCGGCCTCGGCATTGACCGGCTTGACCACCCCATCCGCGATCAGCTTTTCCACCGTTCGTCTGGTCACCTGCAGGCAGCTGTTCTGGCTCGGCCATTGCGATGGATCCCCCAGAACGGCGGGGCCGTCCAGGAGGACGATGCGCTGCACTTCCGGATCCAGCGCCATCTCGATATAGGCAGCGCCTTCCGCCAGCAGACCATGCCAGGGATCTGCCGCACCAGCGCCGATCTCCTGCGCGCGCAATGCCATTTCCGTATCAATCTGGTCGACAACGGCGGCCAGAAGCCCGCGCTTGTCTCCGAAATTGTGATAGAGCGCGCCCCGCGTCAGCCCCACATCGGCCGTCAGGTCGTCCATCGACGCGGCCGAATATCCCTTTTCGGCGAAGGCCTTGCGCCCAGCGGCAATCAGCTTGGTCCGGTTCTGCTCCATCGTTTCGGCACGCTTCGCCATCTCGAATCTCACATACGTTTCGTATATTAATTTGACATACGTTGCGTATGTCATCACATTGCATACGTACCGTATCTGAGATCGTGGCATCCGTGAAGCATTACACCTCCCCACGGCCGCCCAATAAGGAAAGAACGAACATGACTGAACGACAGGTAATTTTTCCCGCTGATCGTCACGCCCTTTATGAAGAGCACGGCTATTCGGCCGCCATCCGCTCCGGCGATCTCTTGTTTGTCTCCGGACAGGTCGGCAGCCGTGCCGATGGAACGCCGGAACCCGATTTCGAGAAACAAGTCCGTCTGGCCTTCGACAATCTGAAGGCGACGCTCGCGGCCGCCGGCACTACGTTGGACGATCTGGTGGATGTGACGACATTCCACACCGATCCTGAAAACCAGTTCGGGACGATCATGGCGGTCAAGCAGTCGATCTTCGAGAAGCCGCCTTATCCGAACTGGACGGCAATCGGCGTGAACTGGCTCGCCGGTTTCGATTTCGAGATCAAGGTCATCGCCCGCATTCCCTCAGCGGGATGACGATGCATTAGTTCCGGATCACCGGATTGCTGATGACGGTTTCCGGCTTGGCCAGCCGGAAATCATCCACCCGGCCAGCGGGAGCGGAGACGACTTCGCCTTTTTCGACCAGCTTGTCGCGCGGGCTCTTGCCGTTGCCGGCAAGAGCTGTTGTTCCACCAAGCAGCGCCGATCCGCCGTCGAGATCGGGATCATCCAGGCTGATCGGCTGGGTCTGGATGATATCCTCGTTGGCGGTTGGCGCCGTGACGACCAGATCCTTCAAACCGTCGGCGCCGGGCACGTCCTGTCCTGACGCTGCGGCTTCGCCGAGCAGCTTGCGGATATCCTTTTCGACATAGAAGGCGAGCTTGCGTTTGCCGGCCTTGGTCAGGTTAATGCCGTCGGAGCCGCGCAGGCGGACCTGCTGGCCGTTGATATCGGAGCCGGTCATGACGAACTTGCCGCCCTCGTCGACGAAGCCGTCCCAGATATCGATGAAATTGCCGCCGACCCTTTCGGCTTCCGTGCGGAAAATGCCGTTGAAGGTGACCATGTCGGCCGTCATCGAGTTGGACTGGAACGGCGGCATGCCGACCCAGAGCAGCGGAATCTTGTCCTTGCGGGCGAGCGCCGCGAAGGTACCCACACGCCTGGTATATTCGGCAAGCCAGGCGTCCGTCCGGAATTTTTCCTTGGCCCCATCGATCGACATCTGCTGGCGCTCGTTGGCGCCGAGGCTGACGATGATGACGGACGGTTTCACCTCGCCGATATAGGCGGGCAGGCTCTCGGGCCAGTCGAAATAGTCGTCGCGCACCAGACCGGACGAGCCGTTGGCGCGAGTTTCAATGACGATGCCAGGCGTGGTCTCGAACGCGGTCTGCAGCCCGTCGCCCAGGCTTGCCGCCACGAAATCGCCGACAACCAGCACCTTTTTCGCGTCCGGCAGTTTCTCGACGACAACCGGCGCCGGTTCGGCTGGAACAGGCTTTGCCTTCTGTTTGACCTTCTTGGTCCTCGGGCGTTGCTGCTGCGGCTCACGCTGGCGTGGCTCGTAGATCGGGACGTCATCATAGACCGGTGGTGGACGCCGGCGGCCAAAGCCGAACAGCATGTCTATAATGGTTCGTCGCTCCTGAGCACCCGCCTGGCGCGGCGGCTCGATCAGCAGTGCCGTCAGCCCGATCGAAAGCACGATGAGGGCGTTGAGCAGCCATCGAAGACCGGTCCTGTCGCTGTGTCTGCCGCTCATGCGTCTGTTCCGCGGTTGTCTGGCTGGAAATCGATTGCGTTTCTCAACAGGCACGCAACGCCTCTCTTGCGAAAGGCGTTGCGGCAGGATGCATGCGGATTGCGCCGCAATTGAGAAAAGGCGTTCGCCAGCCCGGTTACTTCCGCAGGACCTTGAGCAGGTGCTGGGTCGGTTCGCCGTCCGCAGCCATGCCGTTACGGCTCTGGAAGGCCTGGATCGCGGCCTTGGAGCCGGAGCCGAAATTGCCGTCGACCTCGCCATCGTAATAGCCGAGTTCCTTCAGCCGGTTCTGCAGCTCGAACTTCTGCTTGATATCGAGCGAACCGTCCGGACGGCTCCAGGCCTGCTGCATGCCGCCATAGCCGGCGATCTCGTCGGCCAGAAGACCAACGCCGAGCGCATAGGAGTCCGACGCATTGTAGCGCTTGATGACGAAGAAGTTCTTGGTCATCAGGAAGCCCGGGCTGCCGGCGCCGCCGGGCATCTTCAGTTCGGCGCGCGTGCTGCCATTGCGGAAACCCTTGCCGTTCGGCCGGGTGAAGCCGAGGGCTTCCCATTGGGCAAGCGTCTTGGTCTGGCCGGCATAGTCGCCGCCACCGCGCGGCGGTGCGACTTCGTAGCCCCAGGTCTGTCCCGGCTGCCAGCCATTCTTCTTCAAAAGATTGGCGGCGGTCGCCAGCGCGTCCGGCACGGAGTTCCAGATGTCCTTGTGACCGTTGCCGTCGGCGTCGATCGCATAGAGCAGGTAGCTGGTCGGAATGAATTGGGTGTGACCCATGGCGCCGGCCCAGGAGCCGTTGAGGTCACGCGGCCCGACATCGCCGTTCTGCAGGATCTTCAGCGCCGCGATCAGCTGGGTCTTGGCAAACTTGGCCCGCTTCGGGTCAGCATAGGCAAGCGTCGCCAGCGCACGGGGGACGTAATGGAGACGGTCGTCTTTCTCCAGCACCGCGCCATAGTTGGATTCCATCGACCAAATGGCCAGAAGGATGGTCTTGTCGACACCGAAATGCTTTTCCAGCGCAGCCAGCGTGCGGCCATGCTTGACCGCCATTTCCTGGCCGATCTTGCGCGTATAGGGGTTCACGCGGCTGTCGATATATTCCCAAATCTTGTGCTTGAACTCGGGCTGATAGGCCGCTTTCTGCAACACGTCCGGATCGGGTGTCTTGACGCCGGCAAAGGCTTGTCGATAAGTCGCCTTGGTGATGCCGCTCTTGGCCGCCGTGGCATAGAAGCTGTTGATCCAGGTTGTGAAACCTTCGTCGGCGGAAGCGGGCGAAGCGGCAAACAGGGCGGCAGCCGTCATGAACGCGGCGGCGGCACGGCAAAGGAGGTTTTTCGAGGTCTTTGTCATCAGCTGTCGTTTCCGTTGCTCGGCACCCTTCCGCAGCCACCGTGGCTGAATAGGAGAGGCGCAAATTTACAGTCTAAGAGCCAGCTTCATGCATCAACTACATGCACGTGGTCCCATCTTCGAGCCGGTTTGCCGGGAAGGCAACCGCCAGAATCAGAATCCTACGAGAATGAAGTCAACAAAATCTTTACCATGAATGCCTTGTGCCGTCCTCCTTTGCAAAAAAATAGCAATTTGCCATCTAAAGCCTATTGATAGCCAACTGTTCCGTTTTAAATCACAGTGTTGTGATCCTGGAGATGTCAATGACTGACAAGCGTAAAGTTCGTAAGGCCGTCTTCCCCGTTGCCGGTCTTGGAACGCGATTTCTGCCCGCCACCAAGGCTGTCCCGAAGGAAATGTTGACGGTCGTCGACAAGCCGGTGATCCAATATGTGGTGGACGAGGCGCTGGATGCCGGCATCGAACACCTGATCTTCGTTACCGGCCGCAGCAAGGCGGTCATCGAGGACTATTTCGACATCCAGGTCGAGTTGGAACAGACCCTGCGCGAGCGCAACAAGAACGCCGAGCTGACGCTGCTCGACAGCATCCTGCCGGTTGCCGGCAGCACCAGCTTTACCCGCCAGCAGTCGCCGCTCGGGCTTGGCCATGCGGTCTGGTGCGCGCGCGAACTGGTGGGCGACGAGCCCTTCGCGGTCCTGCTTCCCGACATGATCATGTCTTCGGAAAAGGGCTGCCTCAAGGGCATGGTCGAGCTCTACGGGCAGACCGGCGGAAACGTGCTGGCTGTGGAGGAATGCGATCCCGACCAGGCGCATAAATACGGCATCGTCGGCAAGGGTGATCCCGTCGGCGGCGGCTTCAAAATCACCAAGATGGTCGAAAAGCCGGCCAAGGGCACCGCGCCGTCGAACTTCTTCATCAACGGCCGCTACATCCTGCAGCCGGAAATCTTCTCGATCCTGGAAACGCAGGAGCGCGGCGCCGGCAACGAGATCCAGTTGACCGACGGCATGCTGAAGCTTGCCCAGAACCAGGACTTCGCCGGTTACCACTTTCGCGGCACGACCTATGACTGCGGCATGAAGGAAGGCTTCATCCTGGCCAACGTCGCGTTTGCGCTGGCGCGCGCCGATATTCGCCCGGGTGTCGAGGGTGCGCTGAAGAGCCTGCTCCAGAGCCTGAAGTAAGACGCTCCGGTTGAAACGAAACGCCCGCTCGCATGGGTGCGAGCGGGCGTTTTCGTTTTGAAGAATGTTTGATCCTATCGCCGCAGTGTCAGGCCGACGCCGACGCGGGCGGTGTCCGTGGAAGGGCCTGTGTCCCGCGTGGTGCGCTCGTAGCTGACATCGCCGGTCAGCGCCAGCGTGCGGTTGACGTCCCAGGTAAGGCCCGCGCCCGTCATCCAGACCTTCTCGTCTTCGGAAGGCCCGCCGGACGGATAATTGCGGAAGGTCAGGCTGTTCGACCAGCGTGCCAGGAGATTGGACCGCAGTTCATGCGTGCCGTTGCTGGAGAGCGTATAGGTCATGGCGCCGCTTTCGCCGGGCGTGGTGGATGGCTCGAGGCCCGTCGAGATGCCGTAGGTGATATTCGTGCCGCGCTGCGGCGACCAGTTGATCAGGCCATCGATGGTAACGCCGCCCAGTTCGTCGAGGCGGCTGTCATCGAACCGGTAGGTCTCGTAACCGAGCGCGATTTCGCCCGTCAGCTTTTCTCCGAGATCGGCCTCGATGCCGGCCCGCAGGCCGTAATTGTCATAGGATCGTTCGAAGCCCAGCGTGTCCTGGCGCAGGTCGTAGATCGACCGTCCGGCGGATGCTTCGAGGAATGGCATCAGCGCAGGTGAAAGCTCGTAGCCGACGCGTAGCGTCAACGCACCCTCGTTGCGGTCACGGTCTTCCCGGGACAGGCTCATGCCATTGTCGAGATCCACGTCGCCATAGGTATAGCGATCAAAATCGACCTTGGCCGATCCACGCAGGATGCCGAAATCGTGCTCTATGCCGGCCCCGAGCGTGTACTGGTTCACGTTCGATTGAGAGGTTGCATTGGCGACCGCGTTCGGGTCATCGGCGTCTTCGCGTTCGAAACGGTAACCGGCCTTCAATGTCCCGGTCGTGTCATTGCTGATGTCGAGACGAAGTGTGGCCTCGAAATCCGCGGTCGGCTCGGTCTCGCCGGAGCCGGACACGTTGCGCTGCCATGTGCCTCCGCCGGTAATCGCCAGTTCGTGGCGCGACCAGTCGGAGGTCAGCGTGCCTTTCAATCCGGTTTCGAGATAACTGCGGCTTTCCGTGTCGCTGCCGGTCTTGGTCTTTTCGAAGTTGAACGTCTGCCCCAGTGTCGGCTTGAGGATGAAGCTGCCGAGGCGAATGCCGGGGGCGGCATCCTGCGCGATATTGAGCTGCTGCCGCAGGCCATCGACACTGTTTTCGCGCAGGTTGGTCCGGGCGAAATCCTCGTCCACGGTGGGATCGGTCAGCAGCGGTTCGCCTGCCTCCGTGCTGATCGAGTCGGTGGTTTCCGGGGATGCGTTGCCGGCCTGAATGGCGGCTGTTCCGGTCCGCGTGGCCGCCGATGCCGTGGCGGCTGTGTCGTCGGTCGGGGCGAGAAGCGCTTGGGCGAAGGCGGCCGGTGGTGAAAACAGGGCGCAGCCGGCAAGAAGCCATGCCGCCGGGCGTAGGACGCGGGTGCTCTTCGTGCGTGGTTGGAACTGCGTCATATGCCGAATGCCCGGAAATCCGTTTACGAGTGTTGAGCAACCGTAAACGGATGTGGTTAACCATTCCTTTCGGAAATGGTTTTCGGCTTCGATTTCAGCAGTTTCAGGCGCTTTCGACCGTCAGACGGCCGCTGTTGGCGCCGATGACCTTCACGCGGGTACCAGAAGGCAGGTCCGGCCCATTCACGGTCCAGGTCGTATCGTCCAGCCGGATGCGTCCCCGCCCCTCGGCGATTGGCTGTTCCAGCACCGCCGTGCGGCCGATCAGGCTGGCGCCGCGCTGGTTGAGCAGCGGCTCGTCCGAGACATTGCCGGAGCGCGCCAGCAGCCGGCGGCCGACAAAGACCGCGGCGATGGAAAGAATGGCAAAGAACACCAGCTGCAGCTGCCAGACCCAGAAGCCGGCTTCCCAGAGGACCAGCGAGACGAGGCCGGTCAGGATGGCGGCGATGCCGATCCAGACGAGGAAGACGCCGGGCGCGACCACCTCCGCCGCCAGCAAGACAAGGCCCAGCACCCACCAGCTCCAGGGGCCGAGTTCGAGAACGATACGCTCGATCATCGATCAGCCTTCCTGCCTGCCGGTATCGAAAGGGTTCCGGGTCGGGCCGGTGCGTGGCGTCGTCTGCCGGATGGGCGAGGGCGAACTGCCGCCACCATCGCCGAACACCTCGCGCGCGATCGCGCCGATGCCGCCGAGCGAGCCGATCAGCGACGAGGCTTCCATCGGCATCAGCACGATCTTGGAGTTGGACGCGGTGCCGATCGATGCCATCGCCTCGGTATATTTCTGCGCGACGAAATAGTTGATGGCCTGGACGTTGCCGGCGGCGATCGCCTCGGACACCATTTTCGTCGCCTTAGCTTCGGCTTCCGCCAGGCGTTCACGCGCCTCGGCATCCCGGAAGGCCGCTTCGCGCTGGCCTTCCGCCTGCAGGATCGCCGACTGCTTGGCGCCTTCGGCGCGCAGGATCTGCGCGTTACGGGAACCCTCGGCCTCCAGCACCTGCGCACGCTTCTCGCGTTCGGCCTTCATCTGCCGCGCCATGGCATCGACGAGGTCCTTCGGCGGCTGGATGTCCTTGATCTCGACGCGGGTGACCTTGATGCCCCATGGACCGACTGCTTCATCGACGACACGCAGCAGCTTGTCGTTAATGATCTCGCGGTTCGACAGGAGTTCGTCGAGGTCCATCGAGCCCATGACGGAGCGGATGTTGGTCATGGTGAGGTTGAGAATGGCGGTTTCGAGATTGGAGACCTGATAGGCGGCCTCAGCGGCATTCAGCACCTGATAGAAGGCGACGGCATCGGCGGCGCAGCTCGCATTGTCGCGGGTGATGACCTCCTGCGTCGGCACGTCGAGCACCTGTTCCATCACGTTCATCTTCGCGCCGATCTTGTCGATGAAGGGAATGATGACGTTGAGACCGGGCTCGAGCGTGCGGGTATAGCGCCCGAACCTCTCGACCGTATAGCGATAGCCCTGCGGCACGGTCTTGATGCCGGCAAAGAGTACAAGGACGACGAGCACCACAAAGGCGATGACGGCGATATCCAGTCCTGTCAGGGGCATCGGGTTCCTCCAGCTTGGTCCATTGCGTTGAACGACGCTCTAGCAGAAGACGTGGCAGTTGCGCGCCTTATTTGCAAGGACTGGTGGAAAATCCGGGGCTGTTTGCTTTTTTCTCAAGGGAAGGGCATCAAGCCCATCCCATCAGTTCCCGCCGTACCACATGCTCCAGCACGGCCATCCCGCCCGGGCTGTCGTTGAGACAGGGGATATGGGTAAATTTCTCGCCGCCGGCGTGGTGGAAGGTCTCGGCCGCTTCGACGGCGATTTCCTCCAGTGTTTCCAGGCAATCCGAGACAAAGCCGGGATTGATGACGGCGATGCGCTTGATGCCGTCCTTGCCGAGTTTTTCCACGGTCTTGTCGGTATAGGGCTGCAGCCATTCTTCCGGTCCGAAGCGGGACTGGAAGGTCACCTGCAGCTTGTCCTTCGACCAGCCGAGCTTTTCGCGCAGCAGGCGCGCGGTCTTCTGACACTGGCAGTAATAGGGATCACCCTTGTCGAAATAGGATTTGGGGATGCCGTGGAACGAGGTGAGCACCACTTCCGGCTCCCAGTCGAGCGCGGCCAGGTGGCTGGTGATCGAGTTGGCCAGCGCGTCGATATAGACGGGGTCGTCGTGATAGGGGGGGACGGTGCGCAGGGCCGGCTGCCACCGCATCTTGAGAAGCGCCTTGAAGGCCTCGTCGTTGACGGTCGCCGTGGTCGCCGCCGCATATTGCGGATAGAGCGGGAACAGCAGGATCTTCTCGCAGCCGTCCTTCTGCAACTCCTCGATCTTCGAGCGGATGGACGGCTGGCCGTAGCGCATCGCCCAGTCGACGCGGACATTCGGCAGGCCGGCAAAGGACCTCGCCATCGTCTCTGCCTGGTTGCGGGTGTAGGTGCGCAGGTAGCTTTCGTTGAGCTCGTTGTTCCAGATCGTCTTGTAGGCCTCGCCCACCTTGGCAGGGCGGCGGTTGAGGACGATGCCGAACAGGATCGGATACCAGAACCAGGGCGACCATTCGATCACGCGCCGGTCCATCAGGAATTCCTTCAGATAGCGCCGCATCGAAACCTTATCGGTTCCGTCCGGCGTACCGAGATTGACCAGCAGCACGCCAACCCTGCCGAATTTCACGGGCGGATGGTTCGGGGCGGTCATGTCAGTCGTCATCATTCGAAAATCCTGCGTCTAAGGGCATGCCTGTTATACGGCGAGGCGGTCTCATGGTTCATGCCGTACATAAAAAGAAAAACCGGTCCGGGAAACCCCGGACCGGTCGCTTGGCAAGAGACATATTGTCTTACTTGGCAGGAATCTTCAGTTCCGTGCCGATTTCGAGCCTTTCGGGAACCGGATTGCCGTTGGCCTCTGCAATCTTTTTCCAGAGTTCGGCATCGCCATAAAGGGCCTTGGCGAGATCCCAGAGCGTATCGCCACGGACGATGACATGCTTGGTTTCCCCACTTGTCGGTGTTGTCGCCGCCGGTGTCTCGGCCACTGGCTTCGTTTCCGGAGTGGCCGTTTCCGTCGTGGTGGTCGTCTCGGCGGGCTTGGTATCCGGCGTCACGGTTTTTGCGGCCATATCGGTATTGGCCGCAGGATCGGTGCTCGTCTGCGTCGAGGGTTCCGCAGGCGTCGCAGCCGCGATTTCGGTGATGCGGCCGTCGGTCATCGGCTTGTAGGGATTATGGGCCGTCAGATAATCGGCAAGCACCGTCTCAAGGCCCGGGCCGTAATCATAGGCGTTGATGGCCTTGGCCTTGAAGACGCTATAGCCGTCGCCGCCATTGCGCATGTAGTTGTTGGAGACCAGCGTATAGGTCTTGTTGGCGTCGAGCGGCGCGTAAGCTTCGCCTTCCTTGACCTCGACGACAGACACACGGCTGCCGACCGGCTTCGATTTGTCGAACGAGAACTTCATGCCGGCGACCTGCGGGAAGCGGCCGCCGCCTTCCTCGATCTGGCTCAGGCCGTTTTCAAGGGCGGTGAGGATATCGGCGCCCTTCAGCTGGAACGTCGCAACCGTGTTCTGAAACGGCAGGACGGTAATCGCTTCGCCCATCGAGACATCGCCGGCGTCGATCGAGGCACGCAGGCCGCCGCCATTGGTGATGGCGATGGTCACGCCCTGGTCCTTGACCCGGTCGAGCATGGCATCGGCGACGAGATCGCCCATTTCGCATTCCTTGGCGCGGCAGGATTCCCGCGTTCCATCGACCGCCGCTTCGGTCTTGCCGATGATCTTGGTCTTCAGGTCCTCGATCGGCTTGCCGAGTTCCTTGATGCGCGCCAGCACCGTCTCGTCCGGCTTGACCTTGGAATCGAGCAGGATCGGGTCGCCCTTGGCCGATTTGACGATACCATTGTCGTCGAAATTGACGACGAGGTCACCGAGATACTTGCTGTAGGATCCGGCCTGGACCACCGGCACCTTGTAGCCGCCGGGATTGTCGACCGTTGTCGGATAGGGACCTTCAGCCTTCTCGTCCGTATTCGACAACAGGCTGTGCGAATGGCCGCCGACGACGATATCGACATCCGGGATCTTGGCGATGACAGCGAGATCGCGGGGATAGCCGACATGGGTGAGCGCGATGATCTTGTTGACGCCCTGTGCCTTCAGTTCCTGGACAGCGGTAGCGATGGTATCGACATCGAGCCCGATCAGGACCTCGTCGCCCGGCGCGGAGATTTCCGGCGTGTCGTTGGCGACGGCGCCGACGACGCCGATCTTCTGGCCGCCGATATCGAGCACGATCGAGGGCTTGATGCGGTCCTTCAGCTTCGACTTGAAGCCGGGCAGCACGTTGGAGCTGATGACGGGGAAAGTGACCTTGTCGAGGAAGGTCGTCAGTCCGTCCTCGCCCTCGTCGAATTCATGATTGCCGACTGTCATGGCGTCGAATTTCATCAGGTTGAGAAATTCGGCTTCCGCCGCGCCCTTGTAGGTGGTGAAGAACAGCGAGCCCTGAAAATTGTCGCCGGCATTCAGCAGCACGACATTCTTGCCGGTCAATTCGCCGCGCTTCCGCTCGATTTCGGTTTTCAGGCGCGCCACGCCGCCGAAGCATTCGTTCTTGCCTTCTTCCTCGGCCGAGCAGGTGGAATCGGACTTGTTGATCGATTCGATGCGGGAATGCAGATCGTTGATATGCAGGATGTTCAGTTCATAATCGGCGAAGGCCGCGCCCGACGAAAGTGCAAGGATCGAGGCCGTCATCAGCCCGGTTCGCAGATGTCTGATCATGGATGTCTCCTGTTTTTGACGGCTGTAATCAGCCTGCAAGGGCGTGGACCTTTGTTACGCTCAAACTATGACGACGAGCGTATCCCGTCCGATGGTTTCATCTGGAGGCGCCAACATCAAGCTGTAATTCGATTTATGACTGGCTCCAGGCGCGGCAAGGTTAAGAACGCGATCGCTCAAGCAAAAAAGCCTCCGCGAATGAACGGAGGCTTCTGGCACGTTTAATCGTTTGATTGTTACACCTTGCGGGCAAGCGAAAACTGCGCGCCGGACTCTGTAGTGCAGTTCAACTGGCTTGGCGCGACCAATGCGCAATTGACTAAGGAGGATGTTCTTTTCACGTTAGAGTAGAGATTTATCTCTGTTACGCTTCCCCTGCTCGTGTAAGTGCCGGACGCCATTTGAGTATTTGTACCGTCACTTGTACGAGTTTGAAATTGTCCTCCGGCGAAGGTTGAAACTAGGCCGTTCGGATCGACCCATGCGCCTTCGACGCCGGCCGGTGCCATCTGCTGGGGCGGAAGCTGGCGAACCTCGCGCGGGGAGGATTGGCAGGAGGCCAAAGCCGCGGCGGCGCACAGGACGGTTAGGATTGCGATCGGCTTCATAAATATCTCCCGGATGCTGCGCGGAAAGCTTCTTTCAATTGGAAAAACCATGCCGTGATCAGGAGTTGAATGCAAGAGTGGGGCGAGAGCACGGCGGGTATTATTCGATCGTCAACGAAAAACGCCCGGGGATCGTTCCCCGGGCGTTGAAAATTCAAGCTACTGCATAATTCTTTAAATCGGATTCGATTTAAGGATAAAATTATGCAGCATATTTAAAGTGTTACAGCGACCTTTGCGCGTCATATTTGACGCGCGGCGCTGTAATCAGTCTGTTCAGCGAACGAGGATGTTCTTGAACTGCCAGGGATCCTTCTCGTCGAGATCTTCCGGGAACAGGCCGGGGCGACCTTCGAGCGGTGTCCATTCGGTGTAGTGGCCTTCAACCGGGCCGAGATAGGGAAGCTGCACTTCCAGGCAGCGCTTGTAGTCGACTTCGTCGGCCTCGACGATACCGGCCTTCGGGTTTTCCAGCGCCCAGACCATGCCGGCGAGCACGGCGGAGGTTACCTGCAGGCCGGTGGCGTTCTGGTAAGGCGCGATGCGGCGGGTTTCTTCCAGCGACAGGCGCGAACCGTACCAATAGGCGTTCTTGTCGTGGCCGTAGAGCAGCACGCCGAGTTCGTCGATCCCGTCCACCAGCTCGTTCTCGTCGAGCACGTGCAGGACCGGCTGCGCATTGCCGCCGTTGCCGAACATTTCGTGCATCGACAGCACGGCGTCATTGGCCGGGTGATAGGCATAGTGGCAGGTCGGGCGGTAGCTGACCTCGCCGTCCTTGTCGCGGACGGTGAAGAAATCGGCGATCGAGATCGCCTCGTTATGGGTGACGAGGAAGCCGTACTGCGGACCCGGCGTCGGGCACCAGGTGCGCACACGGGTGTTGGCGCCCGGCTGCTCCAGATAGATACCGGCCTTGCAGCCCTTCTTGTGCTTCTTGCCGTTCTTCGGCATCCAGTTCTCATGCGTGCCCCAGCCGAGTTCGGCGGGCTGCAGGCCTTCGGAGATGAAGCCCTCGACCGACCAGGTGTTCCAGAAGACGTTGAGCGGCTTCGGGTTCTTGGTCAGCTGCGTGTCGCGCTCGGCAATGTGGATGCCCTTGACGCCGGCCTTCTTCATCAGCTTGGCCCAGCCTTCGCGGTCGTCCTGCGCCGGTTCGTCGAATTTCAGCCCGAGATCCCTGGATAGGTTGACCAGCGCCTGCTTGACGAACCAGGAGACCATGCCCGGATTGGCACCGCAGGTGGAAACGGCGGTGGTGCCGCCGGGGTTCTTTTCCTTTTCCTTGCGCAGCGTTTCGCGCAGCGCATAATTGGTGCGGTCGGCATTCTTCATGTTCTTGTCGAAATAGAAGCCGAGCCAGGGCTCGATGACCGTGTCGATATAGAGCGTATCGATCTTGCGGCAGAAACGCATCAGGTCGACCGAGCCGGTATCGACCGACAGGTTGACGCAGAAGCCCTGGCCGTCGCCTTCGGTGAGAAGGGGCTTCAGGATTTCCTTGTAATTGTCCTTGGTGATATGCGCCTTGATATGGCGGGCGCCATGGCGGGCCATGATTTCCATATCGCCCGCATCTTCGCGGGGTTCGATGACAACCAGCCTGTTCTTGTCGAATTTGAAATGGCGTTCGATCAGCGGCAGCGCGCCGCGGCCGATGGAGCCAAAGCCGATCATCACGATCGGTCCGGTGATTTCGCCGTGAACCGGATAGGTTGTTTCTGCCATTTTGCTTTCTCTCCTGCGGACGGGTTCTTTTGGCTGCTTATTGAGCCATAGCCTGCCAATTTCTGGCTTGGAAGGCCCTAGAGCACAGATTTCTGTCACAATAAAGAGCGCTACGGCAAGTCATTCCGCTCTTGCGACCTTCTGTCCCGGCGCTTTTTCAGGTCCTGGACGAAATCCGGCTGGCCCAGGTCTTGGTCGAATGTGCCATGGTCGCGAGATGGTCGGCAGCCGAAAAGCCGGAGATTTTCTTGCGGGGTTTCAGGTCGTGATCGCCGTCTTCAAACCACAGGATTTCGATCCGGTCGGAGAGGCCGTAAGCGCCAACCTCGTCGGTCGTCCCGAATTCGTCGCGCGTTCCCTGGCAGATCAAGGTCGGCGTTTTCAGGCTGGTGAGGTGGGCGGTGCGCAGACTTTCCGGCTTGCCCGGCGGGTGGAAGGGATAGCCGAGGCAGAGCAGACCGAAAATTGCACCGGCGGAATAAAGCTCGTCGGCGATCATACTGGCGACCCGACCGCCCATCGACTTGCCGCCGATGATCAGCGGACCCTCTACGCCCAGCGCTTGCACGGCAGCCTGATATTCCGGGATCAGCGTTTCGGCGCGCGGCGGAGGTTTCCGTGTGCCGGAAGTTCGGCGAGCGGCCATATAGGCGAATTCGAAGCGTGCAACACGAAATCCCGCTCCGACAAGCACTTTCGTCGCTGATGTCATCGAGGCTGAATCCATCGGAGCGCCGGCGCCATGCGCCAGCAGGATGGTCACGTCGGCATTATCGGCGCCGTCAATCAGGAAGTCTGGTTTCATCATCTGGCTGTGGGGCTGTGGACCATGCCTGCTGTTCTACAGCGATCGGCGGGAAAAGCCATGACCGATGTCCTCAGCCGGCAGTCAGGCCGGCGCGATGGGCTGCGCGGCTTCAAAGGCCGGGAGTTTCCGGCAGGCCTCCGCGATCGCGACGAGACGAGGGCAGGCCGAGAGATCGGCGCCCCACCGTTCGGCGTTGTAGACCTGCGGCACGAGGCAGATATCCGCCATGGTCGGCTGGTCGCCATGGCAGAAGATACCAGTCTGCGGATTGTCGAGCAGCTTCTCGAACGCGGCCAACCCTTCGCCGATGAACTTACGCATCCAGGCGACCCGCGCCGCCTCTGGATTGCTGGATTGCTGCATGACGTGAAAGACGACCCCGAGATTGCAGACGGGGTGGATATCCATGGCAATGGCATAGGAGAGCGCGCGAACCCGGTGCCGACCGAACGGATCGGCTGGCAGCATACCGTGTTGCGGATGTATTTCAGCGAGATATTCGATGATCGCCAGCGATTGCGTCAGCATGTGGCCGTCAATGTCGAGCGCCGGCAGCAGACCTTGCGGATTGCGGGCCAGATGGTCCGGCTGCTTATGCTGTCCGGTAAGCAGATCGACGGGAACGGATTGATGGGGTAGCCCCAGGAGATTGAGGGCGATCCGCACCCGGTAGCTGGCCGAGGAGCGCCAGTAGTCGAACAGAACCGTATCGCTCATCGAGTGGCCTCAGCGGGTTTCATGGTGCGTGACGGTCTGCTCGATGGTGCCGAAGATCGAGTGCCCGGTCTTGTCCTTCATTTCGATGCGGATGGTGTCGCCGAAGCGCATGAACGGTGTTTTCGCAACACCCGTCTCGATGGTCTCGATCATGCGGATTTCGGCAATGCAGGAATAGCCGACGCCGCCCTGGGCGACCGGTTTGCCGGGACCGCCATTCATCTTGTTGGACACGGTGCCGGAGCCGATGATCGTGCCGGCGCAAAGCGGCCGGGTCTTGGCGGCATGGGCGACGAGCTGGCCGAAATCGAAGGTCATGTCGATGCCGGCCTCGGCGCGGCCGAAAGGGTTGCCGTTGAGATCGACCAGCAGCGGCAAATGCAGGCGACCGCCATCCCAGGCCTCGTCAAGTTCATCCGGGCTGACCGCAACCGGCGAAAAGGCGGAGGAGGGTTTCGACTGGAAGAAACCGAAGCCCTTGGCGAGTTCGGCCGGAATCAGCCCGCGCAGCGAGACGTCGTTGACGAGCATGACCAGACGGATGGCAGCCCGTGCCTCATCCGGCGTTGCGGCCATCGGCACGTCGCCGACGATCACGGCGATCTCGGCTTCCATGTCGATGCCATAGGTCTCGTCCGCCATGACAATGGGATCGCGCGGGCCAAGGAACGAATCCGAGCCGCCCTGGTACATCAGCGGCTCGGTCCAGAAGGTGGCCGGCATCTCGGCGTTTCGCGCCTTGCGCACCAGTTCGACATGATTGACATAGGCCGAACCATCCGCCCACTGGTACGCGCGCGGCAGCGGCGAGGCCGCATCATGCTCATGGAAGCGCATCGAGGGCTGCGCTCCGCTCTCCAGCCCTTCCGCCACTTCCGCGAGGCGCGGGCCGACATGTTTCCAGTCGTCGAGTGCCGCCTGGAGCGTGCGGGCGATATGACCGACTTCCGAGCAGCGGGTCAGATCCTTCGAGACGACGACGAGGCGACCGTCGCGGGTGCTATCCTTCAGGGTGGCGAGTTTCATGTTCTTGGCTTTCGTTATTCAGAATACATCATTTAACGGCTGCCCCTCACCCTAGCCCTCTCCCCGTTCTGACGGGGAGAGGGGACGATGGAGCTTGCCGCTTGTCCCTTCTCCCCGTCAGAACGGGGAGAAGGTGGCCGGCAGGCCGGATGAGGGGCTTTCAAGCGCGGCTACCCTCACTTCACCCCCGGCGTCCCATCGAACCGGCGCTCCAGCCCGTCCCAGCAGTCGAGGTAATTGTCCTGCAGCGTTTCCAGTTCCGCTGCGTAGCGGGTCAGCTGCTGCGGGTAGCGGGTCTCGAACATGAAGGCCATGGTGTGGTCGAGCTTGACCGGTTTCAGCTCGGCGTTGGAGGCCTTTTCGAAGCCGGTCGTATCCGGCCCGTGCGGCAGCATCATGTTGTGCAGGCTCATGCCGCCCGGAACGAAGCCTTCTTCCTTGGCGTCGTACTGGCCGTGGATCAGGCCCATGAATTCGCTCATGATGTTGCGGTGGTACCAGGGCGGGCGGAACGTGTGTTCGGCCACCAGCCAGCGCGGCGGGAAGATGACGAAATCGACGTTTGCCGTTCCCGATTCCTCCGTCGGCGCGGTGAGCACCGTGAAGATCGAGGGATCGGGGTGGTCGAACAGGATGGCACCGACCGGCGAGAAGGTGCGCAGATCGTATTTGAATGGCGCATAATTGCCGTGCCAGGCGACGACGTCGAGCGGCGAATGGCCGATTTCGGTGAGATAGAACTTTCCGCACCATTTGACATGGACGCGGCAGGGCGTCTCCTTGTCCTCGTAAGCCGCGACCGGCGTCTTGAAGTCGCGCGGATTGGCCAGGCAATTGGCGCCGATCGGGCCGCGATCCGGCAGGGTGAACTTGGCGCCGTAATTCTCGCAGATATAGCCGCGCCAGTCCGACCCTTCGCCGAGCCGCGAAACCTTGAACATCATGCCGCGCGGGATCAGGCAGATCTCCGAGGGCTCGACATCCATGATGCCCATTTCGGTGAACACCCGGATGGCGCCGAGCTGGGGCACGACAAGTAGCTCGCCGTCGGCATCGAAGAAATAGTCGTCGGTCATGTCCTCGTTGAAGACATAGGCATGCGCCGCCATGCCGACCTGCGTCATGACATCGCCGGCGGCGGTCATGGTGCGGATACCGGCGAGAAAATTGAGTTTTTCGTTCGGGGACGGCAGCGGGTTCCAGCGAAGCTGGCCGAGCGGCAGCGAATGATCGTCGATGCAAGGCGCGGATTTCCAGAGCGGATAACTGCCATGGGAAAAGCGGCGCGTATGCCGGACGCTCGGGCGGATGCGGTACAGCCAGGATCGCTCGTTGGTGCCGCGCGGCGCGGTGAAGGGCGAGCCGGAAAGCTGCTCGGCATAGAGGCCGTATTCACATTTCTGTGGACTGTTCTGGCCCTGCGGCAGCGCGCCCGGCAGCGATTCCGTCTCGAAATCGTTGCCGAAGCCCGGCATGTATCGTGGGCTGTTGGCGGTGATATCGGTATTCCCGCTCGCATCGGACATAGCTTGACCTCCTCCCTCAATATGGTTTTAAACGTAACTGTCGATTTTGTAACCATCAAGGAGGCCGGACGGGACATGGACAACGGGGACTTCGATCTTGAAACCTTCCTGCCGTTTCGGCTCAACCGCGCGGCTGAATTCATCGCCCTGCGGTTCGCAGCTGCTTACAAGGCGGAATACGGTCTGACTCGCCCGGAATGGCGCACGCTGGCGGCCCTCGGCAGCTCCGGACGCATGACCGCAACGGCGGTCGGCACCCATTCGACCATGCACAAGACCAAGGTTAGCCGCGCGGTCTTCGCGCTGGAGGAACGCCGCTGGCTGAAGCGGAAGCAGGACGAGGACGACCGCCGGGTCGAGCATCTGGAACTGACCGCCACCGGACAAACCGCCTATCGCGAACTCACCCGGCTTGCGGTCGATTATTCGATCGAACTGACAAGCCTGATCGGCGAGGAGGGTCTTCAGGCGCTGTCGTTCGGGCTGAGAGCCGTTGAAAATGCCATGGCGCGCCGCCGCCGGTAGAGTGCAGCTACGCCCGACGCGGCCGCACCGGCAAGCCCTGAAAATCCTTCAGCGTCGAGAGCACGATCGATGTCTTGACGTGCTGGACGCTGTCATGTGGCAGCAGTACATCGTTGACGAAATGCGCCAGCCCGGCGAGGTCGGGCGTCACCACCTTGAGGTGATAATCCATCTCCCCTGTCAAAGCGTAGCATTCGAGCACTTCCGGCAGGTCGGCGATCAGGGCGGCAAAGCGCTTGGCATTGTCGCGGTTGTGCGTCGCCAGCGTCACGGCGATGACGATCAGCAAATCGAGCCCCAGCCGGCCGCGATCGAGGATGGCGCGGTAGGTCTGGATGAACCCTTCCGCCTCCAGCCGCGCCCGTCGCCTTGAACATTGCGACGGCGAAAGAGCGATGCGTTCCGACAATTCGTTGTTGGTCAGGCGCCCGTCATTCTGCAGTTCCGCGAGAATCTTGACGTCATATCCGTCCATCTGCTCCATCTGTGCATCCAATCTCGAAATTGCGCATGTTCCTTGCATTAATCTTGCCAAACAGCGCAAGAATGCAAGCTCAATGCATGGGTTTTGCGGCATCATCCGTCTTGGAGTTTGGATTTCGGAGGAGAAGACGATGGGCCCGTTCCCGCATGACGCAGCACCGACCGGCATTACGCTTGATAACCCGGCCGGCACGGACGGTTTCGAGTTCGTGGAATTCGCGCATCCGGAGCCGGAAAAGCTGGCCGAGCTTTTCACCCGCATGGGATACCAGCCGGTCGCGCGCCATCGCAGCAAGGACATCACCGTCTGGCGCCAGGGCGATATCAACTATCTCGTCAATGCCGAGCCCGACAGCCATGCCATGCGCTTCGTCGGCGATCACGGTCCTTGCGCGCCGTCCATGGCCTGGCGGGTGGTCGATGCGCAGCACGCGTTCAACCACGCGGTCTCAAAGGGTGCGACGCCCTATGAAGGCGCCGACAAGGCGCTCGACGTGCCGGCCATCGTCGGCATCGGCGGATCGCTGCTTTATTTCATCGACAAGTACGGCGCCAAGGGTTCGGCCTATGACGCCGAATTCGAGTGGCTGGGCGCGCGCGACCCGAAGCCGCAGGGTGTCGGTTTCTATTATCTCGATCATCTCACCCATAATGTCTATCGCGGCAACATGGACACCTGGTGGGATTTCTACCGGGAGCTGTTCGGCTTCAAGCAGATCCATTTCTTCAACATCGATGGTCGCATCACCGGCCTGATGAGCCGGGCGATCACCTCGCCTTGCGGCAAGATCCGCATTCCGCTGAATGAATCCAAGGACGATACCAGCCAGATCGAGGAATATCTGCGCAAGTACAAGGGCGAGGGCATCCAGCATATCGCCGTCGGCACCGAGGGTATCTACGAGGCGACCGACAGACTGGCCGAGAACGGCCTGAAATTCATGCCGGGACCGCCGGAAACCTACTATGACCTGTCGCATGACAGGGTGAGCGGCCATGACGAGCCGATCGAGCGGATGAAGCAGCACGGCATCCTGATCGACGGGGAGGGCGTGGTGGATGGCGGCGTGACCCGTATCCTGCTGCAGATATTCTCGAAGACCGTGATCGGCCCGATCTTCTTCGAGTTCATCCAGCGCAAGGGCGACGAGGGTTTTGGCGAAGGCAATTTCCGCGCTTTGTTCGAATCGATCGAGGCCGACCAGATCCGGCGCGGCGTGATCCAGCCGGCCGTCGCGGCCGAGTAGGAATACCGTATTTTCCTGCCCCTGCCGCCGGCCGGGACAGGATCGCGGTCAACCTGCGTGAGTTATTCTTTCAGGCCTTCGAGACGGGCCGCCGTCCGGCTGACCAGGACCTCGGTCACCTCATAATCGGCGACACCGTGAACGGTGAACGGGTCGGTCGCGACAAGCGCGTCGATCTCGCTGCGCGTCCCGCGCGCCAGGATGACGCCGCCGGTGCGCGGGTTTTTGCGGCCGGACGCAAGAAAGACTCCTCGATCGTATCCGTCCTTCACCCAATCCATATGCGGTTCGATATGGCGATCCACCTCGGACAGGTCGGCCGTATAGGTCAGTGACAGGATGAACATGATCAGTCCTCGGTTAGGAGTTGGGCGCGGATCAGCCCGCGCAGGGAATTGCCCATATAAAGCGTTCCCGCCTTCAGCTCGTCGAGCGACAGATGCTGGACGCGTGCGCGGCGCGTGCAGATCAGCTCGGTCCTGAGCACGCCGGCCAGCAGGCCGCAGCTGATCGGCGGCGTCTTCAGCTGCCCCGAGCCGTCGTCGAGAAAGATCGAGGTGATCGTTCCCTCACAGGGCTCGCCCTTTTCGTTGAGCAGCAGCACCTCGTCCGCGATATCCGCCGGATATTCACGCCGGGCGGCCTCATAGAGTTCGCGGCGGGTCGTCTTGTGGCGCAGCAGCCTATCGACAGAATCGAGGCGGGATTCGGCGAGCGCGATCCGCCAGATGGTGTTTTCGGGCAGGGGGGAGAAGGGGGCGGTGGTGACGGCGATGTCGCCCGTGGGGCTGAGGGTCAGGCGGACGCGGAGGGGATGGTTTCTTGCGCCGTGGGAGGCGTCACCCCCCTCTGTCGGGCTGGCCGACATCTCCCCCTCAAGGGGGGAGATCAATCCGGAGCTGCCTTTCGGGCGGAGGTAGTTTTCGGCGATCTCCCCCCTTGAGGGGGAGATGCCCGACAGGGCAGAGGGGGGTAGAGCATCGGCAATCGCTTCTGCCAGCTTTTCTTCTGCTCTGTCAGCGCCGACAAATCCCAATCGCCCCGCAGAGCGCTTGAGCCGGGCGAGATGTAGCCGCAGCCGGACGATGCCGCCCCCCGGCTCCCAGCGCATGGTTTCGATCAGCGAGAAGGAGTTCATCGCTCGATCCACGCGTCGCCGACGGCGAAACGGGCCTTCAGCAGGCATTCCTCGTATTCCGCTTCTGCCGTGGAATCATAGACGATGCCGCCGCCGACATTGAAGATGGCTTTGCCGTCCGGAAACAGCGATAGGGTCCGGATGGCGACGTTGAAGCGCATGGTGCCATCTGGTGCGATGAAGCCGATGGATCCGCAATAGGCGTCGCGCGGGCCGTCCTCCAGATCATGCAGGATTTCCATCGCCCGCATTTTTGGCGCGCCGGTAACGGAGCCGCAGGGGAACAGGGCCTCGAAGATCCGGGTGATGGTCGTTCCTGGCAGGAGCTTTGCCCGCACGTGGCTTACCATCTGGTGTACGGTCGGATAGGTCTCGATATCGAATAGGCGAGGGACATTGAGGGTGCCGACCTCGGCGATGCGCGAGACATCGTTGCGCAGGAGATCGACGATCATCCGGTTTTCCGCCTGCGACTTTGGGTCGGCGCGCATCTCCTCGACCAGTGCCCTGTCTTCCACAGGGGTGGCGCCGCGCCGCGCGGTGCCCTTCATCGGATGCGTCTCGATCCAGCCATCGCTGTCCACCCGGAAGAACAGTTCCGGCGAGCGGGAGAGAAGGATCGGCCCATCGAGCGCGACGAGCGCACCATATTTCACCGGCTGGCGCTCGATCAGCGACCAGAAGGCGGCGAGCGGATCGCCGTTCCAGCGGGCATCGACCGGCATGGTCAGGTTTGCCTGGTAACAATCGCCCTGGCGCAGATGCTGGTGCAGGCGGTCGAAGCGCTGGCGGTAGGCTTCCAAGTTCCAGCTTGCGCGCGGCTCGGTGATGAAGGGCTCGTTTTCCGTGCGGCGTCTTGGCTCAGCGAGCGTATGCTCCTCCGCCGGCGCATCGAACACGCCGAAGGACATCAGCGGCGTCGGCCGGTTTTCCTGCGCGAAGGGGGCAAGCTTCTTTTCGAACAGATGGCCCGCCTCGTAGCTCATGAAGCCGGCCAGCCATTTGCCCTCAGCCTGCGCTGTCTCCATCTCGGCGAGCCCGCGCCAGAACTGGGCTTCAGTGCGGGCGGTGATGACATGGGAAGGCTCCGCAAAGACCGTCGTCCTGTCTTCGCTGTCGTCCCGGAAGAGGACATAGGGGCCGGTGTGGGTCATGCTGCTCACGTACGCATGGATCCTCGGGTCAGGCCCGAGGATGATGGAGGATGAGGCCGGCGTCTGGCTGCCTCTTCTCCCAGCGGGGAGAAGGTGGCCCGAAGGGCCGGATGAGGGGGGCCGAAGGCCACTCCCGGTTTCGCCGCACGCGCCGGCCAAGCCGGCGCCCCCTCATCGCCTCGCTTTCGCTCGGCACTTCTCCCCGCTGGGGAGAAGAGGAAGCGTGGCGCCAGCTCCATCCTCCGTCATCCTCGGGCTCGATCCGAGGATCCACGGCCGTATCGATCATACTCGCCATCATCGCCCTGCTTTTGAAAATCACGCCTGCTTATCAAGCGCTTCCAGCTCGTCGATCAGCCCTTCCAGCATCGACAGGCCCTGTGCCCAGAACGACGGATCGGTGGCGTCGAGCCCGAAGGGGGCGAGAAGTTCGGAATGATGCTTGGTACCGCCGGCCTTCAGGAGCTCGAAATACTTCTGCTGGAAGCCGCTTTCGGCTTGTCTGTAGACGGCGTAGAGCGAATTGACCAGGCAGTCGCCGAACGCATAGGCATAGACGTAGAACGGCGAATGGATGAAGTGCGGGATGTAGGTCCAGTAGGTCTCGTAACCCTCGGAAATCCGGATCGCCGGACCGAGGCTTTCGGCCTGAACCGACAGCCAGAGTTCGCCGATAGCGTCGGCCGTCAGTTCGCCGTCCTTGCGGGCGGTGTGGACCTTGCGCTCGAATTCATAGAAGGCAATCTGGCGCACGACCGTGTTGATCATGTCTTCGACCTTCTGCGCGAGCATTGCCTTGCGCTCGCGCTTGTCGCGGGTCTTGTCGAGAAGCGCGCGGAAGGTGAGCATCTCGCCGAAGACGGAGGCGGTCTCGGCGAGTGTCAGCGGCGTCGAGGCCATCAGCGCGCCCTGACCGCCGGCCAGAACCTGATGGACGCCGTGGCCGAGTTCGTGGGCGAGCGTCATCACGTCGCGCGGCTTGCCCATGTAATTGACCAGCACATAAGGGTGCGCGGAGGGCACGGTCGGATGCGCGAAGGCGCCCGGCGCCTTGCCCGGACGCACCGGCGCATCGATCCAGCCGCCATCGAAGAAGCGGCGGGCGATATCGGCCATTTCCGGCTCGAAATCGCCATAGGCGGACAGAACGGTTTCCTTGGCCTCGTTCCAGGAAATCAGCGAGGTCGGCGTTTCCGGCAGCGGCGCGTTGCGGTCCCAGAATTCCATCTGCTCCATGCCGAGCCATTTCGCCTTCATCGCATAATAGCGGTGCGACAGGCGCGGATAGGCGTCTTTCACAGCAGCGGCCAGTGCATCGACAACATCGCGCTCGACGCGGTTGGCGAGATGCCGGCTGTCGGCGATATCGTTGAAGCCGCGCCAACGGTCGGAAATATCCTTGTCCTTGGCGAGCGTGTTGGTGATCAGCGTGAAGGTGCGCAGGTTGGCTCTGAAGGTTTCCGTCAGCGCCTGCGCCGCCTTCTTGCGAATGGCGGGATCGGATTCTTGCAGCATGCTGAGCGTGACTTCGAGCGGCAGTTCCTCGCCATCGATGGTGAAGCGAAGCGCCGCCATCGTCTCATCGAACAGCCGGTTGAAGGCGCTGGCGCCGGTCATCGACTTTTCGAGGAAGAGCTGCTCGATCTTGTCGTCCAGCTGGTAGGGCTTGTCCAGCCTGAGATCGACGATCCATGGCTTGTAATGGGCGGCCAGCGGGTCGTTGTTTAGAGCTGTATCGATGACGGCGTCGTCGATCCGGTTCAGCTCCAGCGAGAAGAACAGGAGATGGCTTGCCATGTCCGTCAGCTTCGCCTGGGCGTCGCCGTAAAGCTTGCCGTTGGCCGGGTTGGACGTATCGGAGAAATAGGTGAGGCCGGCAAACGAGCCGATCTTGCCCATCAGGTCCTCAAGCGCCTCGAACTCCCGAACTGCAGCGCCGATACCCGCGTCGCCGGTGCGTGTCGCGGCCTCTGCAAGTGTGCCCTTCCATTTGCCCTCGAAGGTCAGCGCCAACGCCTCGGCCTTCGCCAGGTCCTCCAGATATTCCGGCGACGTCGCCGACGGATAGAGGTCTTCCAGTTTCCAGGAAGGCAGGTCGCCGAGCCCGGACGTGTCTGCAGCCGCCGAGCTTGTGGCACGGACGATGCGGGAAAACGGCTGAAAAGCGGCGAGATGATGCATGAGCGGTTCACTCTTTTTGTCGAATGCCGGCCCGGTTTCGGGCAGCGAAGCAGGGGCGGATATGGGGCCATGACCTAACGTCGGCAATGGTTAAAATGCAAGCATTTCTCAAAAGAGGATTTTCAGGCCTTTGTGGGAGGAATGCTTCTCACGATGCGGCACATGACGTGACGATCCGGATCTACGCGGAAAGCAGGAGGCCCTCATGACATCCCAAATTCTCGTCATCGACGACGATCCGGTTCAGCGCCGGCTGCTCACCAACATGATCGAGCGGCTTGGCCATATCGCGCATCTGGCCGATAACGGCCGCAGCGGCCTTGAGCTCCTCGAGCGCAAGCGCGGCCTGATCAGCGTCATCCTGCTCGACCTGATGATGCCCGAGATGAACGGGCACGGCTTCCTCGAAGCGGTCGCCGAACGCGGCATCGATACGCCCGTCATCGTCCAGACCGGGCAGGGCGGCATCGAGACCGTCGTGCTCGCCATGCAGGCCGGCGCCTTCGATTTCGTCGTCAAGCCTGTGTCGCCGGAGCGTCTGTCGGTCGCCATCGGCAATGCCCTGAAACTGGAGCATCGCGAGGGCAAGGGCCGCGCGCCGAAGCGGTCGCGCAGCGGCTCGGTCGGTTTCGAAGATGTCGTATCGGCAAGCCCGGCGATGATCCGCGTGCTCGATCTGGCGCGCCGTGCCGCGCAGTCGAACATTCCGATCGTGCTGGAAGGCGAATCCGGCGTCGGCAAGGAAATGGTCGCGCGCTCGATCCAGCATGCGAGCGAACGCGCCAGCAAGCCGTTCATCACGGTCAACTGCGGCGCGATCCCGCACAATCTGGTCGAAAGCATTCTCTTCGGCCATGAGAAGGGTGCCTTCACCGGCGCCAATGAAAAGCATACCGGCAAGTTCGCCGATGCCGACGGCGGCACGCTGTTCCTCGACGAGATCGGCGACCTGCCGCTGGAGGTCCAGGTGAAGCTGCTGCGCGCGGTGCAGCAGGGCGAGATCGAGACGATCGGCGCGCGTCATCCGCAAAAGGTCAATGTCCGGCTGATTTCCGCGACCAACAAGGACCTGATCAACGAGGTTCGCGAAGGCCGCTTCCGCGAGGATCTCTATTACCGGCTGAACGTGTTCCCGATCGCCATCCCGGCGCTGCGCAAGCGCAAGGAGGATATTCCGGTTTTGGTGCGGACCTTCGTCGAGCGCTTCGCCGTCGAACAGCGGCTCGCAACGCCATTGACGGTTTCAAGCGGGGCGATGGCATTGCTCACGGCCTATGACTGGCCCGGCAATATCCGCCAGCTGGAAAACGCGATCTTCCGCGCCGTGGTGTTGGCCGAAGGCACGGAACTGACGGTCAAGGACTTCCCCCAGATCGCCACGCAAATTCCGGGCTATGTCGTCGCCGAGAAAACCGGCTTCACCTGGGAGGAGACGGGGCCGGTGAAAATGCCGATCGTCGAGGCTGACCATTTGCCGCCGGTCTACCCCCAGTTCGGCTCGACAGAGCGGGCGGACACACGCAGCCATGCGTCCGATCACCAGCCGGAAAACGCGATCGCGAGCGTCGACGATGGCGGAAATGTTCGAAAACTGGCCGATGTCGAGGAGGAATTGATTCGGTTCGCGCTGAAATTCTACCGCGGACAGATGAGCCAGGTGGCCCGCAAGCTCGGCATCGGGCGGTCGACATTGTACCGTAAACTCAAGGATTATGGCATTAATCCGGATGATCCGTTCAGCGAGGCCGCATAAAATTAGGGATAACAATCAACCCCGTTCCGTCGTATTCGCCAGTTGTCGTTTAGACCTTGTTAGTGATCCATTCACTATATTATAAGGATAACCGATGACTGTGGCATATTTGCCATGCTGTCACCGCAATTGACAGTCATCTGAGCAGCCACGGGACGCATTGTCCGTCGGACGGGGATTGAGTTTGCAAAATTTGTTCGGTTTCAAGAAGCCTCGCGGCTCCGTGATCACCCGCTTTTGCGCCGCGATAGCCGGTAAGATGCCGCGCGTTCTTGCATCGCTTGTCATCGCTGCGTCCCTGGTCACTCCGGGCTTTACCCCGCCTGTCGAAGCCGCCGGTCAGACGCGGACGCTGAAGCTCTATTTCATTCATACGCAGGAAAAGGCCTCCATCACGTTCAAGCGCAATGGCCGCTATGACCAGAAGGGCCTGCAGCAGATCAACCGTTTCCTGCGCGACTGGCGCCGCAACGAGCCGACGCGGATGGATCCGCGCCTGCTCGACCTCGTCTGGGAAGTTTATCAGAAGAGCGGTTCGCGCGATTACATCCACGTCGTTTCCGCCTACCGCTCGCCGGCAACCAACGGCATGCTGCGGTCGCGCTCGAAAGGCGTCGCCAAGAAGAGCCAGCACATGCTCGGCAAGGCAATGGACTTCTATCTGCCCGACGTGAAGCTGAAGACGCTGCGTGAGATCGGCATGAAGTTCCAGGTGGGCGGCGTCGGCTACTATCCGACGTCGGGCTCGCCTTTCCTGCACATGGACGTCGGCGGCGTTCGTGCCTGGCCGCGCATGAACCGCAACGAACTCGTCCGCCTGTTCCCCGACGGCAAGACCTTGCACGTTCCCAGCGATGGCAAGCCGTTGCCGGGCTACCAGATGGCCGTTGCCGACTACAAACGCCGCGTTGGCGAAAGCACGATCGAAGTGGCCGGCGGCGGTGCCAAGGGGCCGGGTGACAAGGACACCACGAAGCGGAAGGGTAACCTCTTTGCCATGCTGTTTGGCGCCGGTGGCGACGAGGATGAAGAACCCAATGCGATTGCCAGCGCCGAACTGGAAGGGGCCGACGAACAGCCGGCTGCAAAGTCCAAGGCCAAGGTGACAGAAGTCGCCGCCGCCGAAGAAGCGCTGCCCGGCGTCGATAATTCCGTTGCGAAGGCTGCAGAACAGGCCAAGGACGTTGCTGCCCCGGTTCCGGGCGTACGGCCGGCCTTCAAAGACGCCGATGCCGGCATCCAGACGGCACTCGTCGCACCGGCCAAGGATACGTCGCAGGAAGCCTGGGCAGCGGCACTGCCCGCCGGTACGCAGGCTGCCCAAAGCGAATATGCAGACTTGACCGCCTACAAGATTCCGGTGCCGCAGATGTTGGGCAAGCGTGGATCGAACGGTGATGCCGGCAGCAGCGACACGTTGATGGCCTCGACCGATCCGAATGCCGCCGTGGTGCCTGAAGACGTTGCGGCGCTTGGCTTCGTGCCGGTTCCGGGCATGCGTCCGGCGGGTGAGGATGCGATGATGGCCGTTGCCGACGCCAATGTCGCCGTGCCGTCCTTTGCCGATCGCAGCCTGCAGCCGCAAGCCGTCGCGCTCGCACAGGAACCGGTGGATGCCGAAGCCCAGACGCGCGTTGCGTTGGCGCAGCCAACGGCCAAGCGTGAAGAACAGCCTGTCGAGATGGCGGCCTTTGTCCCGCAGACAGCGGCGAAGACCCGTGGCCTTGTCTTTGACGATGCCTTCAACACCGACAAGAGTGCCGAGGCTCCGGCCAAGGGCAAGCGCCCGAACAAGCAGGAAGCAGACGCTGCGACTCGCTCGTCTGTTCGCACCGAGCCGAAGCTGACGCAGCAGATCATTTCCTCATGGGCTCTGACGAACGGCCGCATGGCGACGCTGTCCAAGTCGGTCAAGGCGCCGCGCTTTGTCAGCAAGACCCTGCGGGCCTCGCCGACGACGGTCTATTCGGCCGGCTTCTCGAACAACGCGGTTGCCATCGACACGGCCCGGTTCAGCGGCAATGCGGTCAACTTCCTCGAAGTGAAGAAGTTCAGCACCAATTGATCCGGCTCCATCTGACTTGTGAAAGCTCGCTGGTGACGGCGAGCTTTTTTCGTTTCGGACCAGTTTATTGGCGAACGGGCTCACGCGAACGTGTGCATGGTGTGAGTTTCGGCGCGCTTCGTGGGCTATGGCGGAACCATGCCTTCCTTCCTATATGACGGTCATCTCTTTTGCTGCCGCGCGTTCGCATTTCGCGTCGTTCGCGGTAAGGTCATGGGATGCGTGGCGGCGGCGAAGGCAATCCCGTTCAATCGGGTCAGGAGTTGTGAATGTCCAAATACATGAAGACCCCGGAGGCGATTTCAAAACTGTCTCCGGAACAATATCGCGTCACGCAGGAAAGCGGTACGGAACGGCCCGGGACGGGGGAATATCTCGGCAACAAGAAGCCAGGGATCTATGTCGATATCGTTTCGGGCGAGCCATTGTTCGCGTCCTCGGACAAATACGAATCCGGTTGCGGCTGGCCGAGTTTTACCAAGCCGATCGACCCGGCCCATGTGGCGGAACTGCGCGATGCATCCCACGGCATGGTCCGGACGGAAGTTCGCTCGACCCATGGCGACAGCCATCTCGGCCATGTCTTTACCGACGGTCCAAGGGATCGCGGCGGGTTGCGTTATTGCATCAACTCGGCCTCGCTCCGCTTTGTCGATCGCGACAGGATGAGAGAGCAAGGTTACGGTGATTATCTCGACCAGGTGGAGGATATCTGATGACGACTGAACGCGCAGTATTGGCCGGCGGCTGTTTCTGGGGCATGCAGGACCTGATCCGCCGTTACGACGGCGTGGTTGACACACGGGTCGGTTATACCGGCGGGGACGTGAAGAACGCCACCTACCGCGATCATGGCAGCCACGCGGAAGGCATCGAAATCACCTTCGATCCCGCCCGGATCAGCTATCGCGATCTCCTGGAGTTCTTCTTCCAGATCCATGATCCGTCGACACCAAATCGGCAGGGCAATGACCGGGGAACCAGCTACCGCTCGGCGATCTACTATACCAGCGACGAGCAGAAGCGCGTCGCGATCGACACAATCGCCGATGTCGATGCCTCCGGCCTGTGGCCCGGCAAGGTGGTGACGGAAGTGGAGCCGGTCGGCGATTTCTGGGAAGCGGAACCGGAGCACCAGGATTATCTGGAGCGGATTCCAAACGGTTATACCTGCCATTTCATCCGCCCGGGTTGGAAGCTGCCCCACCGCGAAAAGAGCAGCGACGCCGCCTGAGGCGTCCGGATGGTGTTAAAAGCAAAAGACCGGTCATTATCGACCGGCCCAGACCGCTGAAAGTCTTGCCAACAGGGATTAGGGAAAGCAGCGCAGCCAAAACCTCCGTCATTCTCCCCTCGGGTTTAACCCGAGGGCTTGTGGCGGGAATCCAGCCGGTCCAAGTCATTGGGCCGAAAGAGTCTTTTGACCCGACGGACGTCGGGTCGCTGGATGCCCGCCATAAGGGCGAGCATGACGGAGGATGCGGTGTCGCTTCGTCAAACAGCTGCTTTTAGGGTTTGTCAGCAACCTGAGGCCGGTTGTGACCGGCCTTTTCGATATTCTGACGCTTCTGAAAGCGCTCCGGGCGATTATTCAGCATCCGGTGCGTCGATCATGCCGAGAGCGGCAAGATAGGTGTCGAGGATGGCTTCCTGTTCCATGCGCTCGTCCTTGTCCTGCTTGCGGATGGCGATGACCTTCTTGAGAATCTTCGTATCGAAGCCGGTTCCCTTCGCCTCGCCGTAGACATCCTTGATGTCATCGGCGATGGTCTTTTTTTCTTCTTCCAGCCGCTCGATCCGCTCGATGAAAGAGCGAAGCTGGTCGCGGGCGACGCCATGGGCATCCGACATGGTCTTCTCCTTATTGGGGACTGAATTTGTGAGGCTGTGACCTGACGTGAAGCGCGGCCAAGGTCAAGTGACATTGCGCATGTTGGCGTCGATTTCGCGGCGACCAAGGCCGTATCGTCCCTATTCCTGCGGCTTGTTCACGTCGAAGGCGGCCTTCTGCTCGGCGCTCGCCTCGCGCTGGTGGAGTGCGCGCCATTCCTCATAGGGCATGCCGTAGACGATTTCGCGCGAGGCTTCCTTGTCGAGCGGCACGCCGGCCGCATTGGCCGCGTCGCGGTACCAGTTGGACAGGCAGTTGCGGCAAAAGCCGGCAAGGTTCATGAGGTCGATGTTCTGGACGTCGCTGCGCTCGCGCAGGTGGGCGGCCAGCCGGCGGAAGGCGGCGGCCTCGAATTCAAGCTGTTGCTGTGGCGTCAGGTCACTCATCGTCGGTCTCTTTCCGGTCGTGTCAGAAGGCGTGTGGTCCGGTGCGGGACGGATAGCGCCTGATCTCGTGCATTTCAGGGCGCGCGTTCAGTCCTTCAAGGATCGGGCCGAGGCGTTCGCTCCATTCGGCAACGCCGGCATCGTCACCGATCAGGTCCTGCCGCACTTCGATCAGCGCATGCGCGATGCCCGTCTCCATGCAATGGCGAAACATCGTATCGCCGCGCAGCGCGCCATCATAAGGTTCGTTGTTACCGACGATGATGTCGCCTGAGGCTTCCAGTTCCCTGATCAGCGGATGCACGGCGCGCGGATCGCTATCCCACAGAACAGCGGCATGCCACGGACGGGCGACGCCTTTCCAGGCGGGCGTATAGGAATGGAGCGATATGACCAGCGGAGTCTTGCCGCTGGCGGCACTCACCTCGGCGAGCGTCTGCGAGACGGCACGGTGATAGGGGCGGTGAAAGCGATCGAGGCGGGCTTCCCATTCTTCCGGGGTAATCGGATGGTTGCCGGGAATGATGGCGCCGTCGGAAATCTTCATGATCAGCGTCGGATCGTCCTCGCCGCGGTTAGGATCGATCAGCAACCGCGAGAAGCAACTCATGACGGCGGGAACGCCAAGGCGGGCGGCCAGCCGCCGGGTCAGCGCCTCGACGCCGATATCATAGGCGATATGCCGTTCGAAGGCGCTATCCGGCAGCCCGAGGCGGCCATATTCCGGCGGCAGCCTGTTGGTTGCGTGATCGGCCAAAAGCAACAGCCCTGCCGTCCTGTCGCCATCGATGATTTCGAACGCTGGTGTTTCCGGCATACAGTATCTACTCGTTTTATCCTTGACGAAATTTGATGGCATGATGGGGTTGCAATCGCAAGGCACTGCTCGATTTGTCCGGTTTCGGTCAACAAAAAGCCGGATGTAATCGATTAGAGTCGCGTTGACTTTCAAAGCCTCCCGTCGCAAGAAAGTGCCACGACAAATCACAATGGAGACCCATTGGAAACCGTGTCCAGATATCCTTTTTCCAGACTGAATGTGCGGAATTGGGCGCTCGGCGCCATCATTCTTGCTGGTCTGACGGTGTTTTCGCCGGCTCTGGTGACCAGCGAGGCCCATGCGGAGTTTCGAGTGTGCAATGGCACGCAGAACCTCGTCGGCGTGGCCATCGGCTATCGGGCCAAGGAAGGCTGGATCACGGAGGGCTGGTGGCAGGTTCCCGCGACCACATGCGCGACCCTGATCGAGGGCGAACTGCAATCACGCTATTATTATCTCTACGCTGAGGATGCGGCCCGCGGCGGCCGATGGACCGGCGGGGTCAACATGTGCCTCGCTGAAAACGAGTTCAAGATTACCGGCGTGCAGGATTGCTTCGCGCGCGGTTTCCAGCGGGTGGGATTCAAGGAATACGACACGGGGCGTCAGGGAAGCTGGATGGTTCAGTTGTCCGATACCCCAGGGACTCAAGAAAGCCACAACTGATGAAGCGGAATAGAAAAGTCAAAATCCTCGCCACGCTCGGCCCGGCGTCGAACGAAGAAGAGATGATCCAGAAGCTGCATGAAGCAGGTGCTGATCTCTTCCGGATCAACATGAGCCATGCCAGCCACGACATGATGCGCACTTTGATCAAGCGCATCCGGAACGTGGAAGAGCGCTGTGGCCGTCCGATCGGCATTCTCGCCGATCTGCAGGGGCCGAAGCTGCGCGTCGGCAAGTTTGCCGAGGGCAAGGTCGATCTGGTTCCCGGCCAGACCTTCACGCTCGACAGCAACGAGGCGCTCGGCGACGCCAAGCGTGTCTACCTGCCGCATCCGGAAATCCTCGAATCCGTCAAGCCGGGCCACCGCCTGCTGATCGACGACGGCAAGCTGCATTTGCGCGCTGAAAAGTGCGACGGCAAGTCCATTGTCTGCAGCGTTGTATCTGGCACGAAGATTTCCGATCGCAAGGGCGTCAGCCTGCCGGACACGTTGCTCGGCGTCGGCGCACTGACCGAGAAGGACCGGTCCGATCTCGATGCCGTCTTGGAGACCGAAGATGTCGACTGGGTTGCCCTGTCGTTCATCCAGCGCCCGGAGGACCTGTCCGAAGTCCGCAAGATTTCGCGTGGCCGCGTCGGCCTGATGTCGAAGATCGAAAAGCCGCAGGCAATCGAGCGGATCGACGAGATCATCGAACTGTCCGATGCGCTGATGGTCGCCCGTGGCGACCTCGGCGTCGAAATGCCACTGGAAGCCGTTCCGGGCCTGCAGAAGCAGTTGATCCGCGCTGCCCGTCGCGCCGGCAAGCCGGTCGTCGTTGCAACGCAGATGCTGGAATCGATGATCTCCGCGCCGGTGCCGACCCGCGCCGAAGTCTCCGATGTCGCGACCGCCGTGTTCGAAGGCGCCGATGCGATCATGCTTTCTGCCGAATCGGCTTCCGGCGATTATCCGGTCGAAGCGGTTGCGACCATGGCGTCCATTGCCAGCAAGATCGAAACCGATCCGCACTATCCGGGCATCATCTACGCCCAGCGCACGCCGCCGGAAGCAACCGGCGCCGACGCCATCTCGCTCGCCGCCCACCAGATCGCCGAAACGCTGAAGCTGTCGGCCATCGTCTGTTACACGTCGTCGGGCAATACAGGCTTGCGTACCGCGCGCGAGCGTCCGCAGGTGCCGGTCATCGCCCTGTCGCCGGTTATCCAGACGGCCCGCCGTCTTTCTGTTGTCTGGGGCCTGCACTGCGTCGTCACCGGCGATGCAACCGACCTCGACGACATGGTCAATCGCGCCTGCCGCATCGTGGCGAGCGAAGGTTTTGGCAAGCCGGGCGACCGGGTGATCATTTCGGCTGGCGTGCCGTTGGGAACGCCGGGCGCCACCAACATGCTGCGCATCGCCTATATCGGCTCGGACGGCCTCAGCGGCGTCTGAACCCGATTATACGGAAACGAGAAAAGCCGTCGGATCGCTCCGGCGGCTTTTTGTTGCATCACGTCAGGCGCCCGAAGTCGCTATTTGACGACGACAATCCGCGCTTCGGCTTCAGCGGCCAGCTTCTTCAGGTTCCGTTTCCTCCCGGCGACACTCTCGATGGCGGAGATAGCGAGGTCGGTGACGATATAATCCGGTTTGTGCCCGAGGTTGTGGATGGTGAGGAGCGTCGATCCGTCGATGGCCTCGTGCAATTGGCGGGAATGGATTTGCGGATAAACGACATTGTCGGCGTCGCCGGTGATGATCACGGTCGGTGCCTTGATCTCCCGATATCGCGGCGAGACACGCTTCACATATTCCAGCAGGTTGGCGATATCGATGGCGTTGTTGCGAAAAGCGCGAGGCCGGATGGCGAGATAGGCGGCTGTTTTCTCGATATAATTGTCCGGCCGGGGATTGGGCGCGAAGACCGCCTTGGTCGCCTTGTCGATGGCGGCAAGACCTGCGGGAGGTGCCACCAGCGTCGAAAACAGCCAGCCGAGCACCGGCGTCTTGGCCACCGAATAATACCATTCGATGCCGCCCGGCCAGGGATGGGTGGCGGGGGAGAGGAACACGAGGCCCTCGACCATGTCCTTATGGTTCAGCGCGAAACTTGCGGCAATGGCGCCGCCGAAGGAGTGGCTGACGATGATCGCCTTACGGATGCCGCGCTTCTTCATCAGGGCCGCGATCGCATCCGCCTGGCCGTCCGGATAGGCATTCCGTGGGCCGCCGCGATCGGAAAAGCCAAGCCCCGGTCGGTCGAGAAACAGCATCTCGGCACGCCCCTCCAGCTTGTCGCGAAAGGCGCCCATCGGATCGCGCAGATTGGCGCTGGCGCCGTGGATGAAGACGAGGGTCGGCAGGTCCGCAGTCTTTGGGCGCGGCACGTAGACGCTGTTCATCCGGTAGCCGCCGACATCGATTAGTTCGCCCTGGTTCGGATTGTTCTTCTCGAAGGCGGCAGCCTGATAGGCACTAAAGCCAAACCCTGTGGCGAGTGCTGCGAGAAAGACGGACGCGATAAACAGCATGATTTTCCTGGAGGCGAAATACATCAATCAATCTCTCGCGCACTGCACGCATACGCAACCGGCCGGATGGAATGGTATTGTGCTGATACGTTGGGGAGGAGTGCCCGGTTTCGTCCCAGGGGCGAATTACGTGCGATTGCCGGCAAGTTTTTCCTCAAGCTCGCCAAGCTGTTCTTGCGCCTTGCGGTCGGCCGGGTAGATATCGAGGAATTGTTCCCAGGCTCGCAGCGCCAGTTCGTCCTTGCCGGCCGACGTCAGGATCGCCGCCATGCCGGCGAGCGCGCCGAAATGACGAGGCTCAATCGCCAGCACGCGGTTGATGTCGGACATGGACTTTCGATAGTTGCCCATCTGGTAGTGCAGCGTCGCGCGCTGGTTCCAGCCTTCGACATAGTGCGGGGAAAGGGCGATGACCTGATCGAGCATATCAAGCGCCGCAGCCTGGCGGTTCGCTTCCATCGCCTTGGCCGCCCATTGCATCAGCAGATTGACGGAGGCGCTTCCGGAATCCTGCCATTCGATACGGATTCGCTCGGAAATCTCGCGCGCCTTGTCCGGCTCACGCTCCCGCTTCAATTCGCCAAAAAGCGTCTCGAGTCGGTGCTTGGGCGTCGTCAGTTCTGATGTCGCGGAGGCCTGCGAAGCATCTGCCGCATGAAGGGCAGGGCTGCCGATGAGGGAGGCTGCCAGAAAAGAACCGAGAATCAAAGATGAAGACATGATTTTAGCCATGGCAGATAAGGTAGTCCGCCATGGCCGAAGATCAAATCAAATTTGAGACATCAATATGCTGAACCGCCGCGCGCCGTTTCCTCCCGGAACAAGGGCAGCGCAACGCGCTCAATCCATTCACGAAATGCCGGAAAGCACGCTTTCCGACGCGCCAATGGATCAGCCCTGACGGGCCTTGAAGCGCGGGTTCAGCTTGTTGATGATGTAGATGCGACCCTTGCGGCGAACCAGACGGTTTTCGCGGTGACGGGCCTTCAGCGACTTGAGCGAATTTTTGATCTTCATTTTTCTGATCCGCGGTTTTGGCGAATCTCACTTCGCCGGTCTTTAACAATCAAAAGCGCGCTTGCAGACCGTCAGGGTCGAGCGCGCTCTTAGGGTGGCAGGCAAATAACCCGGCATCGTAAAAGTGTCAACCACAGAGAGCCGGTTTTCGCAGGGGCTTGCGGCTTTTCTGTGGGTTAAAACCCTATTTCAGCCAGGTGACATGCCCCATCTTGCGCCCGGGACGTGCTTCCGTCTTGCCGTAAAGATGGACAAGCGTGTTGGGCTTGGCGAGCCAGGACGGCACCTCGTCGATGTCGTCGCCGATCAGGTTCTGCATCACGCAATCGGAGTGGCGCGCACCATCCGACAGCGGCAAGCCGGTGATGGCGCGGATATGCTGCTCGAACTGCGAGACGGCACAGGCGGCTTCCGTCCAGTGTCCGGAGTTGTGGACGCGCGGGGCGATCTCGTTGCAGACCAGCGTGCCATCGGCCAGCACGAAGAATTCGACGCCGATGACGCCGACATAGTCGAGCGCCGTCAGGATCGCCGTGGCGGCAAGCCGGGCTGCTTCCGCGGCTGCTTCGTTCACGGAGGCCGGAACGGTCGATGTATGGAGTATCCCGTGACGATGGATGTTTTCCGCCGGGTCGTAACAGGTGATCATACCATTGGTGCCGCGCGCGGCGATGATCGAGATTTCCCGTTCGAAGGGAACGAAGCTCTCCAGAATCAGCGGAACGCTTCCAAGCGCCGCGTAAGCATCGGCCGGATCGTCGGCGGCGCTCTTGAAGACGCGCTGTCCCTTGCCGTCATAACCGAGGCGGCGGGTCTTCAGAACGCCCTGGCCGCAGAAGTCGGCAAGCGCCGTATCCAGTTGTTCCTGGCTGTCGACGGCGTGGAAGCGTGCGGTCTCGATGCCGCAGCCGTTGAGGAACCGCTTTTCGGTGACACGATCCTGGGACACTTCCAGAGCTTTGGCGGGCGGACAGACCGGGCGCGTGCGGGCGAGCAGTTCGGCGGCTACGACCGGAACGTTCTCAAATTCGTATGTGATGACATCGCAGGTATCCGCAAGCTCTCGCAGTGCGGCTTCGTCGTCATAGGCGGCGATGATCTGGCCATTGGCGACTTGTGCCGCCGGACAATCGGCCTGCGGTTCCAGAATGATGGTGCGGAAATTGAGACGCGCCGCCGCCATGGCGAGCATGCGGCCGAGCTGGCCGCCGCCGATGATGCCGATCGTTCTCATGCGTTGTCCACGGGATATTCTGCGACCGATGCGCTCTGCTGTTCGCGCCAGTCGTCGAGGCGGTCGGCAAGATCGGGGTCGCTCAATGCCAAGACGGCGGCGGCGAGAAGTGCTGCGTTGACCGCGCCGGCGCGGCCGATCGCCAGCGTGCCGACGGGGATGCCGGCGGGCATCTGCACGATCGAAAGCAGGCTGTCCTGGCCGGACAGCGCTTTCGACTGGACGGGAACGCCGAACACGGGCAGGGGTGTCATCGCCGCCGTCATGCCGGGCAGGTGGGCTGCGCCGCCGGCGCCGGCGATGATGACCTTGAAGCCCTCGTCGCGCGCGCCCCTCGCAAAATTGATCAGCCGGTCCACGGTCCGATGCGCCGAAACGATGCGCGCCTCATAGGCGACATCGAGCACGTCAAGCATATCGGCGGCATTCTTCATGGTTTCCCAGTCGGACTGGCTACCCATGATGATGGCGACGGGCGGAGTGGCTGCTTTCGTCACGTCTTCGTTCCTGTAGGGCCGGATCAGGCGATGATATCAGGGATGATCTGGTCTTCGATCTTGGTGATCTTATCCTTGATGATCAGCTTCTTCTTCTTCATCCGCTGGATGCGCAGGGCATCGCAGCCTGTCTGGATCATCGCATTGATCGCGACGTCATAATCTTCGTGTTCCTGCCTCAGTCGAGCTACGCCCAGTCTGAGTTCGGCCTGATCCTGATCTGGCATGCATGTTCCCCGTCGGCGCCGGCAGAAGTCGGTCTGCCATCCGTATCAAATCGTCGTCGCTCTAGCACAGAATTGTTGGTAACGGGAAGTTATCCCAATACCAAATCTCGTGAGCCGGATTTGGCGCCAGCCACGATTTCGCCTTCGACAAATGAAAAATAGCGTGGCACACTACCCCGGTTACAACGTGGAACATCCGGCATTTGATGGCCGGGTGCAAGCAAAAGGAAGGGACTGCCACATGACCATTGAGGCTCATCTTGCAACGCTTGAGAAAAAACATGGTGTTCTGGAGCAGGAGCTCCATTCGGCTCTCACGCAGCCGTCTGTCCATGACCAGCACATCGCCGACATCAAGCGTCGGAAGCTGCGCTTGAAGGACGAAATCGAGAAGATTCGCTCTTCATCTCACTGATTAGGTAAAGCAATCTCATTCATCGGGAGACTTTTGTTCCAACGTATGAATTGACGACCGGACGAAGGAAGACAATCCAGAATCGGCTTCAAGCGTTGTTGATAAGCGGGCTCACCGGGTGCGGACATGACGTTCGCCGGAGCCCGCGGTAGCGAGTTTCCCGATGTCTGGCCTTTCAGGCCGCCATCCTCAAGACCAGAACTGATCCAGCCACAGATTGACCCGGTCGAAACCGGGCTTGTTGATGGCGTAAATCCGTTTCGTGCCGCTTGCCGAGACCGAAACCAGATTTGAATCCAGCAAAGCTTTCAGATGCTGCGACACGGCAGGCCGGCTGATCGGCAAGCCTTCCGCCAGTTCGTTCACGGTGCGGGGAGCGCGTCGTAACTCCTCCAGCAGGTAGCGCCGGTTCGGGTCCGAAATCGCATCGAAGGGATCTGCGTGTGACATGGGCAAAAGCTAGGGGAATTCAACGCGGTGGGCAAGTAAATTGTGCGTTGCGGTAAGAATTTTGCTGCGCGGTATGCAAGTACTCCGAGCGGGATTATGCGGTTATCCTGCGGGCGGATTTCCGCCAAATCACTGCGCGATCGTCAGCGCCATCATGCCATCGTAGCAGAGCTTCATTCCGGCCAGGAACGCCATGGAATACATGAACGGATAAAACACCTGCGGCTGCATGCGCCGCACGATCCAGGCGCCGGCCATTGTCGCCAGCATGGCGAGTGGGAACAGGGTGACGGATGTCGTCAGGTTGCTCATGTCGAGCTGGCCGAGGGCGAAGTAGGGAATGAGCTTGACCGCATTCAGGATGGCGAAGAAGCGCACCATCGTTCCGGTATAATCGCGCGGCGGCAGTTTCAGCGGTAGCGCATAGATCTGGAAGGGTGGGCCGCCGGAATGGGCAACGAAGCTGCCGTAACCGGCAAAGGAGCCGAAAAAGATCGCCGGCAGCGTCCGGTGCGGCTTGGCGGGGATAACGATGCCCTGCCGCGCCCGCCAGGTGTTGTAGGCGTAGCGCAGCACGAAGAGCACGGTGATCAGGCCGATGATCAGCCGCAACATGTCGCGGGAGACATAGGCCGAGGTCGCCCAACCGATGCCGATGCCGGCGAGCGCTCCGGGAAGCAGCATCGTCAGCGTCTTGTGGTCGCCATAGTGGCGCCAGGTCCAGAGCGCGACGATGTCCATGGCGATCAGGATCGGCAACAACAGGGCCGCGGCCTGCACCGGCGACACGACCAGTGACAGGATCGGCACGCCCATCATCGAAAGGGCTTCCCCCATGCCGCCCTTGCTGAAGCCGACGAGCAGGACTGCGGGGATGGCGATGGCATAGAACTGAATATCGGGAAGCATGGGGTACCGGTTGATCCTTTGGCCCGCAGGGTCTATCGCTTTTGCGGATCGAAATCGAGTAGGGATGGTGCGCGCGGATGCGCATTTCATCGGAAACAGAGACATTATGAGCAATCAAGACAATCGCTGCCGCCTGGTCCTCATCGTGCCGGATATCGCCGATATCGACAGCCGTACCGCGATCCTGGCTGGCGCGCTGCGCGGTGGCGACGTGGCGTCCGTCATCGTCCCGCAATACGGGCTGGACGACCACACATTCCAGAAGCACGCCGAAGCCTTGGTGCCGGTCATCCAGGACGCCGGTGCGGCTGCCCTGATCGCCGGCGATACGCGCGTCGCAGGACGGGCCAAGGCGGATGGCCTGCATATCACCGGCAATGCGACGGAACTGGCCGAGGCGGTCGAAAAATTCGCACCGAAGCTGATCGTTGGCGGCGGCAATGCCGCCGATCGCCACCACGCATTGGAAATCGGCGAAATTCGTCCGGACTATATTTTCTTCGGCAAGGTCGATGGTGATATCAAGCCGGAAGCGCATCCGAAGAACGTGGCGCTGGCCGAGTGGTGGGCGTCGATGATCGAAATTCCCTGCATCGTCATGGGCGGGACTGATCCGGATTCGGTATTGACCGTTGCCGAGAGCGGTGCCGAATTCGTTGCGCTTCGGCAGGCTGTTTTTTCCGAGCCTGAACAGGCGCCCGTGATTGTTGCCAGTGTCAACGCACTTCTTGACGAAAAAGCGCCACGGTTTGAAGCTTAAGACATTTTCATGTTGATCCGTCCCTCTACATCGCTGCACCGATTCCGGCTGTTTCTGCTGTGTGCCGTAGCCTTTACGGCGCCGGCCGGTCTTTACGCGCAGACGGGGCTGCCCGGTGTCGATGAGCCGGTGGCGGTCAAGATCGACGATCAGCCGGCAGCGGAGCAGAACGAGATCGATGAAGGCGCCGCGGCCAAGCGCGGCCGGATCACGCCATTCAATGGCGCGGCGCTGCCGGAAGGTGAAATTCCGCCCTTGCAGTCTCCGGAAGAGGCCAGGAAGGCGGACCAGAAAGCCCTTGAACCGTCGAATGGCGTGAACGTGCTGGAGCGGATGGGTGCGGCCTTGCCGTCGCTGCCGAAGGAAAAGCCGTTTACCGGCAAGGCGGACGATGCCTATGGTGCGTTTCAACGCGGCTATTACCTGACGGCGATGGAACTGGCTCTGCCGCGGGCACAACTGGGTGATGCAGCGGCGCAGACGCTGGTTGCCGAAATCTTCTCGCAAGGGCTGGGCGTAGCCCGAAACACCAAGGACGCGGCCTTCTGGTATGGTCAGGCGGCCAATGCCGGCGATCCAGGCGCCATGTTCAAATACGCGCTCATGCTGATGGAAGGCCGTGACGTTCCGCGCGACAAGAAGCGGTCCGAGGAACTGATGAAGAAGGCGGCCGATCTCGGCAATTCTTCGGCGCAGTTCAACTACGGACAATTGCTCGTTGCCGACATGCCCGGCGAAAAGGGTCTGAAGGCGGCCTTGCCTTATTATGAGAAATCGGCCGAGCAGGGCATTGCCGATGCGCAATATGCACTTTCGCAGATTTATCTGAATGTCGATGGAATCGACGAGAACAAGCGTTCGATGGCGCGCGGCTGGCTGATGCGGGCGGCAAAAGCCGGCTTCGATACGGCCCAGCTCGATCTGGCGATCTGGATGGTCGATGGCATCGGCGGCGAGCGCAATCTCGAGGAAGGCTTCAAGTGGATGCTGCGCGCGGCGCGCGGCGGCAATGTGGTTGCCCAGAACAAGCTGTCGCATCTCTATATCAATGCCATCGGCACGCGGCCGGATCCGGTCGAGGCCGCCAAGTGGTATGTCCTGTCGCGCCGGGCCGGTTTGAAGGATCTTGCGCTCGAGGATTTTTATCTCGGTCTGAACGACGACCAGCAGAAAGCAGCCCTAAGCGCTGCCAACAAATACCGCTCGTCCTAAACGCTGTTTTGTCGCAAGACTTGAACTTTCGGGGTTTTTGTGGTCTTGAGGCGCCGGATTGACTGGCCGATAAGGCCGCACGGAATTCTGTAGGGTCTGCTCCCCATGAAAATCAATGGCAATGAAATTCGCCCCGGCAGCGTGGTGGAACACAATGGCGGTCTTTGGGCCGCGGTGAAATGCAACACGGTCAAGCCGGGCAAGGGTGGCGCCTTCAATCAGGTCGAGCTCAAGAACCTGATCGACGGCACCAAGCTGAACGAGCGCTTCCGCTCGTCGGAAACCGTCGAACTGGTCAGTCTCGAACTGAAGGACTTCCAGTTTCTCTACGAACAGGGCGATGCGCTGGTGTTCATGGACAATGAGAGCTATGAACAACTGGAACTGCAGAAGGATTTCGTCGGCGATCGCGCCACCTTCCTGCAGGACGGCATGATGGTGACGGTGAAGCTCTACGACGAGAAGCCGATCGGCATCTCGTTGCCGGACCAGGTGGTGCTGACGATCGCGCAGGCCGATCCGGTGGTGAAGGGGCAGACGGCAGCGTCGTCCTACAAGCCGGCGATCATGGAAAATGGCGTGCGCGTCATGGTTCCGCCGTTCGTCGAGACCGGGGAGCGTATTCTGGTCGACACCAATGAAATTGCCTATCTCCGCCGCGCGGACTGATCCGCAGCGGCACGTCTAAAATTCTCCGGTCGTTGATGCGGCCGGTTTCTGTTCGAAGGAAGCCACGATGGCACGCTCAGCTCTTCTCAATGTCATGGTTCAGGCCGCGTTCAAGGCCGGAAAGTCCCTGGCGCGCGACTTCGGCGAAGTGCAGAACCTGCAGGTTTCCCTGAAAGGTCCCGGCGACTACGTCTCGCAGGCTGACCGCAAGGCCGAGAAACTGGTCCGCGAGGAGCTTTTGAAGGCACGCCCGACCTATGGGTTCCTTGGCGAGGAAAGCGAAGAGATTATCGGCACCGACGGCGCGCATCGCTGGATCGTCGATCCGCTGGATGGCACGACCAACTTCCTGCACGGCATCCCGCATTTCGCCATCTCGATCGCGCTGGAGCGCCAGGGCGAGGTGGTTGCTGCGGTTATTCTCAATCCGGCGACCGACGAACTTTACACCGCCGAGCGCGGCGGCGGCGCCTTCCTCAATGATCGCCGCCTGCGCGTCGCGGCCCGCAAGAGCCTGTCGGATGCCGTCATCGGCACGGGCACACCGCATCTGGGCGCCGGCAACCATGGCACATACCTGATCGAACTGCGTCACGTCATGGGCGAAGTCGCCGGCGTGCGCCGCATGGGTGCTGCCTCGCTCGATCTCGCCTATGTCGCAGCCGGCCGGTTCGACGGTTTCTGGGAGCGCGGCCTGATGCCGTGGGACCTCGCCGCAGGCATTCTCCTGATTCGCGAGGCGGGCGGCTGGGTCGCCGATATCGACGGCGGCAACAAGCCAATCGAGGACGGCACGATCGTTGCCGGTAACGAATATATCCGCAAAGCCCTGCACGATGTGCTGCATCGGCCGATTCCGGGCAAGTAAGCCCGGAAATGATTGAGACGGCGGCTGTTGTGTGTCGTCGCCGTACTCTGTTGTTTCCCCTTCAATTTGGCACAAAGTTCCTCTAGTCTCCGGACCAGCATCGTCGCGACCGCTTATGCGGACGGGTTGCGGCCCTGAAAAACCGGAGAAGTGAGCCTCATGGCGAAATTGGAACTGTCGGGATGGGATGCCGGCGGAGAGTTGAACGAGGGGTATAATCCCAACAAGCTGACGAGCCCGATGGTCTTCTTCTGGACCATGGTGTTCTTCCTGATCATCGTCGGCTTTGTCGGTGCGATCCTGTTCCGTCAGGCGCACGCGGCGTTCATGAGCAATCCTGGCCTGAACGGGCTGATCCTCGGCGTGCTGCTGATCGGTATCCTTCTCGTCTTCAATCATGTGCTGGGGCTGCGGCCCGAAGTGCGCTGGTTCAATTCCTTCCGCGCTGCCGGTAGCGCCGAGAAGGTCGGCCGCGACCCCGTGCTTCTGGCGCCGATGCGGGCGCTGATCGGCCAACGGCTCTCGATGGCGATCTCCACTGCCGCCCTGCGCTCCATTCTGGATTCGATCGCAACGCGTCTCGACGAATCGCGCGATACCTCGCGCTATCTGATCGGCCTGCTCGTCTTCCTCGGCCTGCTCGGCACCTTCTGGGGTCTGCTCGGCACGATCGGATCGATCAACACGGTCATCCAGTCGCTCGATGCGGGATCTGGAAGTACGCAGGATGTGCTGGCTGCGCTCAAAACCGGCCTATCCGCACCGCTGACCGGCATGGGCACCGCCTTCTCCACCTCTCTGTTCGGCCTCGCCAGCTCGCTGATCCTCGGCTTCCTCGACCTGCAGGCCGGCCGCGCGCAGAACCGGTTCTATACCGAGCTTGAAAACTGGCTGTCGTCGGTGACCGATGTGGGCTCTGATCTTACGGCAGCCACGGTAACGCCAGGCGCTGCTCCGTCCGACGATCTCCGCCTGCTGACGGAACAGCTATCGCGGCTCAACCAAGATGGCGGCATGAGCCAGCGGACGACCGCGGCCATGGCAAGCCTGGCGGAAGGTATTCAGGGCCTGGTCAAGAACATGCGTGGTGAACAGCAGATGTTGCGCGACTGGATCGAGGCGCAGCAGGAAGAAGCGAAATCGATGCGCAAGACGCTCGACAAGCTCTCCGCCCGCATCGGCCATGCCGACAAGGCGCCCGTGCACCCGGATCGTTCGCCGCCGAAGCTTGCCCGCGTCGAAGACGCCGGGGGGGAATGATCGATGGCACTTGCGCGCAAGGGCCGCAGCCAGAGGACCGTCGATTACTGGCCGGGCTTCGTCGATGCCTTGTCGACACTGCTTCTGTCCATCATGTTCCTGCTGTGCGTTTTCGTGCTGGCGCAGTTCCTTCTCAGCCGTGAAATCAGCGGCAAGGACGATGTGCTGAACCGGCTAAACAGCCAGATCAACGAACTGACCCAACTCCTGGCGCTGGAAAAGGGTGGCAAGCAGGATCTCGAGGATTCGCTGGCGAACCTTCAGGCCTCGCTTGCGACTTCGGAAGACGAGCGCTCCCGCCTGCAGGCGCTGCTTCAGCAGGGTGCCGGCAGTTCGGACAGTGCCAACCAGCAGATCGGTGACCTGACGGGCAAGCTGGACGCTGAAAAGCAGGCCAGCGCCCGTGCGATGAGCCAGATCGACCTCCTGAACCAGCAGATTGCCGCCTTGCGCAGCCAGATCGCCGCCATTGAAGGGGCGCTTCAGGCGTCTGAGGCCAAGGACGAGGCATCACAAACGAAGATCGCCGATCTCGGTCGCCGCCTCAACGTGGCGCTGGCACAGCGTGTGCAGGAGCTGAACCGCTACCGCTCCGATTTCTTCGGCCGTCTGCGTGAAATCCTGTCCGACCGCGAAAATATCCGCATCGTCGGCGACCGGTTTGTGTTCCAGTCGGAAGTGCTATTTCCTTCCGGCGGAAACGAACTGAACCCGGCGGGTCAGGAGGAAATGGTAAAGCTTGCGAATGCGCTGCTCGATCTCGCCAAGGAAATTCCGGCGGAGATCAACTGGGTTCTGCGTGTCGATGGTCATACCGACAATGTGCCGCTTTCAGGTACGGGGCGTTATGCAGACAACTGGGAGCTTTCCTCGGCGCGTGCGACTTCCGTGGTCAAGTTTCTGATTTCAAAGGGCGTTCCGGCGGATCGCCTGGTGGCGGCCGGTTTCGGTGAATTCCAGCCGATTGCCGAGGGCGAAAGCCCTGAGGCGCGTTCGCAAAACCGCCGCATCGAGTTGAAGCTGACCGAAAAATAGTGATCTTTCCCTTCTCTTGGCGAAGTTGGCCGGAATCGACTGACTTCGTCGTTGCCCTGACCTTTACGTGTTCGTAAGCTGGCGCCGGGAAATGCGGCGGAGGGATGCGATGGATTGCGATGTGCTGGTGATCGGAGCCGGGCTTGCCGGTCTCGTGGCGGCGGTGGAGGCCGCCGACCGGGGACTGCGCGTCATCGTTCTCGATCAGGAGGGCGAGCAGAATCTTGGCGGACAGGCCTTCTGGTCGCTTGGCGGGCTGTTTTTCGTCGATAGCCCCGAACAGCGGCGTATGCGCATTCGCGATACGCTCGATCTCGCCCGTCAGGACTGGATGGGTTCGGCGCAGTTCGATCGGCCCGAGGATTTCTGGCCGCGCCGCTGGGCGGAGGCCTATCTCGATTTTGCCGCGGGAGAAAAGCGTAGCTGGCTGCATGCCCAGGGCATGCGCTGGTTTCCGTTCGTCGGCTGGGCGGAGCGCGGCGGCGGGCTTGCCGACGGCCACGGCAATTCGGTGCCGCGCTTTCATGTCACTTGGGGAACCGGTCCGGGTGTTCTCGCACCGTTCATCGCAAGGGCAAGGGCGGCGGAGGTGAAGGGGCGCATCCGGTTTCGCTTTCGCCACCAGGTCGATGAATTGATGGTCAGCAACGGGGCCGTCACTGGCGCCCGTGGATCGGTGCTCAAAAATGACGGCGTGCCGCGTGGTCATCGCAGTTCGCGCGAGGTGGTCGACGAGTTCTGGTTCGAGGCCGGCGCGGTGATCGTTTCGTCGGGCGGTATCGGCGGCAATCATGACATGGTGCGCCGGCAGTGGCCGGTCGATCGGTTAGGTCCGGCGCCGGGGCGCATGGTGAGCGGCGTGCCGCATCATGTCGACGGGCGGATGATCGAGATCGCCGGACATGCGCGCGGATCGATCATCAACAAGGACCGGATGTGGCACTACACCGAGGGCCTGAGGAATTTCGATCCGATCTGGCCGGATCACGGCATCCGCATCCTGCCCGGGCCGTCCTCGTTCTGGTGCGATGCCAATGGCAACCGGTTTCCCGCGCCCGCCATGCCAGGCTTCGATACGCTTGGCACGCTGAAGGCGATCGGCCGCAGCGGCGCGGATTACAGTTGGTTCATCCTGACCAAGGCGATCATCAAGAAGGAATTTGCCCTTTCGGGGTCCGAACAGAACCCAGACCTGACCGGCAAGGATATTCCGCTGCTCCTCAAGCGGCTGGGAAAGAACCCGCCGGGCCCGGTCCAGGCCTTCATGGACAAGGGCGAGGATTTCGTCGTTCGCGACCGGTTGGAGGATCTGGTCGAGGGCATGAATGCGCTGACCGGCCAGAGGCGCCTGTCGCTCGACCATCTACGCCGCCAGATCGAGGCGCGGGATCGGGAGGTCGACAATCCGTTTTCCAAGGACGCGCAGGTCACCGCTATTCGTGGCGCCCGCAACTATCTCGGCGACCGATTGATGCGTACCGCGAAGCCGCACCGGCTGCTGGATCCGAAAGCGGGGCCTCTGATCGCCGTGCGCCTCAATATCCTCACCCGCAAGACCCTCGGTGGCCTGCAGACGGACCTCGACGGAAGGGTGGTGGAACTGTCGGGCGAGCCCGTGCCGGGCCTCTACGCGGCCGGAGAGGTCGCGGGCTTTGGTGGCGGCGGCATGCACGGCTATAATGCGCTGGAAGGCAGCTTCCTCGGCGGCTGCATTTTTTCTGGTCGCGTCGTGGGACGCAGGGTCGGAGCTTAGGTCAGCCCATCGGCAGTTGCCGCTTTAGGTTGAGTTACCTTGATATTCGGGGGCTGCCGCCATCTCCCTCTTCGCCCCAGCGGGGAGAAGTGCCGAGTGAAACGAGGCGATGAGGGGGACGGCGAAGCCGGCGCGAGCGGCGCACTCCAATGGTGGCCTTCGGCCCCCTCATCCGGCCCTGCGGGCCACCTTCTCCCCGCTGGGGAGAAGAGGAAACCCGAAATCAATCCAACTGAACGTTGGCATCCTTGACGACCGGCGCCCATTTGGCGAGTTCGGCGGTCACATGCGCGCCGAGTTCTTCCGGGGTGGAGGCGACGATGGTGGCGCTGAAACCCTTCATCTTTTCAGCAACGGCCGGATCGGCGAGCGCCGTCTTGGCAGCCACGTTCAGCCGATCGATCGCCTCTTTCGGCGTTCCCGCCGGTGCGAAAAGGGCATTCCAGGTATAGGTCTCATAGCCGGGAATGGTTTCCGCGATCGTCGGGACGTCCGGGAAGGACGGGGCACGTTCCTTCGTCGTGACGGCCAGCGCCCTTAGTGTGCCGGACGTGATGTGGCCGGAGGAGGAGGGAAGGTTGTCGAACATGATCGGCACCTGGTTGCCGATGATATCGTTCAGCGCAGGCCCGGACCCCTTGTAGGGCACGTGCTGCATGCTGACATCAGCCATGCTCTTGAACAGTTCTCCCGACAGATGCAGCGGCGTGCCGTTGCCCGAGGACGCGTAGGAATATTTCTCCGGTTCGGCCTTCAGGAGCGCGATCAGTTCGGCGACATTCTTGACCGGCAGTTCGGGGTTGACGACCAGCACGTTCGGCACGACGACGAGCAGTGAGACCGGGGCAAAATCCTTTTCGGGATCATAGGGCTTGGTCTTGAGGATCAGTGGATTGAGCGCATGGGTGGCAACCGTTGCCATCAGGATCGTGTAACCATCGGGCTCGGAGCGTGCCACGCGGTCGGCACCGAGATTGCCGCCGGCACCGGCGACGTTTTCCACCACGACCTGCTGGCCGAGTTCCTCTGACATTTTTTGCCCGATGATACGGGCGACGACATCCGTCGAGCCGCCGGCGGCAAACGGGACAACCAATGTCACCGGCCGGTCCGGAAATCCTTCAGCCCGGGCCGCGCCACCCAAGGCGAGCGCGGATGTGGCTACGACCGCAAGCCCGAGTGCGGTCCGACGCTTCAACAAAGACAATGCCATTCCAATCTCCTCCCAAAGACGTGCCGTCCGAAAATGGCGTCATGACCATTTCCGCGATGAACAATAGCGCGGCCTGCCCTCACTGCAACGGGGGGAGGGAGATTAACCGTTAGCCAATAGTCGAAGATCAGCCGAGCGAGACGATATTGCTCGCGTCGCGGTCGTCGTGATCGAACTGCAGGCGGGCGAGCTTGGCGTAAAGGCCGCCCTGGCGGACGAGCGAGGCATGTGTGCCTTCCTCGACGATCCTGCCCTGATCCATGACGAGGATGCGATCGGCCTTCAGCACCGTTGCCAGCCGATGAGCGATGACCAGCGTCGTGCGTTCCTTCATCAGGCCATCCAGAGCCTTCTGGACCAGCGTCTCGCTTTCGGCATCGAGCGCCGATGTCGCTTCGTCGAGCAGCAGGACCGGGGCGTTCTTCAGGATGGCGCGTGCAATGGCGATGCGCTGTCGCTGGCCGCCGGACAGGGTGATTCCACGCTCGCCGACCTGGGTGTCATAGCCTTGATCCAGCTTGGCAATGAACTCGTCCGCTTGCGCGGCAATCGCCGCTGCCTTCACCATGTCGCGGGAAGCGGCGGGCAGGCCGAAGGCGATGTTGTCGTGGATCGAGGCGGCAAAGATCGTCACATCCTGAGGGACAATGGCGATGCGGCGGCGCAGGGCTTGCGGATCGACGCTGCGGATATCGACTCCATCGAGTGCGACTGCGCCCTTGACCGGATCGTAGAAGCGCAGGAGGAGCGAAAAGACCGTGCTCTTGCCGGCGCCGGAAGGGCCGACGACTGCAACGGTTTCGCCCGGCTTGACGACGAAGCTCAGCCCCTTGACGCTCTTGTAATCCGGGCGGGAGGGATAGGCGAAATGGACGTCGTCGAAGGTGACCGCGCCGGTTGCCGGTTCGGGCATCGGAACAGGATCAAGTGGTGCGGCAATCTCGGGCTGCTCGTCGAGCAGTTCGTTCAGGCGTTCGGCGGCGCCTGCCGCTTGCGAGATTTCGCCCCAGACTTCCGAAAGCGCACCAAGACTGCCGGCGGCAAAGACGGAGTAAAGCAGGAACTGGCCGAGCGTGCCTGCCGACAGCGTACCGGACAGGACATCCTGCGCACCGAACCAGAGAACCGCAACGACGCTGCCGAAGATCATGGTAATGGCAAAGGCGGTCAGGACAGAGCGGGCCCTGACGGCGGCGCGGGCTGCATCATAGGCGCTCTCGACGGCGCCGCCATAGCGGGCCTGTGCTGCCATCTCGCCATTGAAGGCCTGCATGGTGCGCGAGGCTGCGATTGCCTCGCCGGCATAGGCGGAGGCCATCGCCAGCGTATCCTGCGCCTCGCGCGAGCGGCGGCGCACGGAACGACCGAAACCAACCAGCGGGAAGACGATGACCGGAATGGCGGCAATGACGAGGCTCGACAGCTTCGGGCTGGTATAGACCATCATGCCGATGGCACCGAGACAGAGGATCGTATTGCGCAGCGCGACCGAGGCGGTCGCGCCGACGGCGGACTTGATCTGGGTCGTGTCCGCGGTCAGTCGCGATACGATCTCTCCCGACTGATTGACGTCGAAGAAGGAGGGAGACAGCCGGGTGACGTGATCGAACACATCGCGGCGCAGGTCCGAGACGATCCGCTCGCCGAGCGTGATGACGAAATAATAGCGGGCGGCGCTGGCGAGCGCCAGGATGATCGCCAGGATCATCAGCATCGAGAAATAGGTGTTGATGAAGCCGGAATCGGAGGTCGAGAAGCCGTGGTCGATCATGCGTCGTACGGCCATCGGCAGCGTCAATGTCGTCACGGCGGCAGCGACCAAGGAAATGCCGGCGCCGATGACGAGATTGCGGTAGCGCCGGATATACGGCAGCAGCTTGGCCAGGGGGCGGACGGACTTTCTTGCCCCCTGTTGAACGACCTCATTCGACACATGACCTCCAGTGCCGAAGAAGCCCGCGAATCTCGCATAAGTCTTCTCCGGCGGTACTTGTTATCCCACCAACCATCATGTATAGGCACGGCATCAAATTGGGAAGCCGTGGTCCCTCAAGTGGTCTGCGGCTTCATTTACGTGTTCGGTCCCCCTGCCGCAATGGCTTGCGACAATTGGACCCTGGAACTTGCAGGAAGATTGTTATGAAGGCTGATATCCATCCCGCTTACCACATGATCAAAGTCGTCATGACCGACGGCACGGCATACGAGACCCGTTCGACCTGGGGTACCGAAGGCCAGACCATGAACCTCGAAATCGACCCGAAGTCGCATCCGGCCTGGACCGGCGGCAACCAGCAGATGCTGGACCGCGGCGGCCGCGTTTCCAAGTTCAAGAAGCGCTTCGAAGGCCTCGGCCTCTAAGCCTCTGCAGCTTGCTTCGATTTTCGGAAAGCCCGGTTCGTCCGGGCTTTTTGCGTTGGCGTCTGCAAACTCTCATGAAGCTCCGCCGAGCGCCTCGTTGCAGGCCGCGGGTGCGTTGAGAGATGCTTGCGAGAATCGAGAAAATATCATCGTCATAAGCAAAAAACCGGCCAATGGCCGGTTTTCGCATCAGTCCGTATTCGTAATGGTTAGTTGGTGCCGAACGCCGTCTGCAGCAGGTTGAGCTGCGCCTTGACGCCGTTCTGGTTGTCCGGGGTGAAATTCTGGGCGTCCTGCGGGCGATAGATTTCGCGGTCGAGCAGGGCGACGCGGTTCTGCAGGCGCAGTGAGCGATCGATCAGGTCGCGGAAACCTTCCGGCAGATCGTTCCATCCCGGGGCGGTGCGATCGACGTTGAAGCTGTCGAGGCGGACCTTGTTCTTTTCAGACAGGACCTGCTCACGATTCATCTCGCCATTGTTGACGGCGCGCTGCAACAGCAGCCAGGATGCCATCTGCATCAGGCGGGTGGTGAGACGCATCGATTCAGCTGCATAAAGCACGGACGCCATGCGCGGCAGGACCTTGGATGCGGCACGGCCGGTTCCGTCGAGATAGCTTGCGGTTTCTTCGACCAGGCCCATGCCTTCCGCGTAGAGCGCCTTGAACTGCGCCGAAGACGCAGCGTGCCCCGCGAAGCTCACAGTATTGAATCCCCGTTCGGACATGGTCTCATTCCCTGGTTAAACGCATCAACTTGGACAGGTAACGAGCGGGTTAACAGAAAGTTTCCCGCCGCTCGTCTTATGATTTGAACATGATCCCATAGCGCATTTCGCGCAAGCCCATTCTTAAGAAAGGGTTAATCTCCACAATTCTTTGAAACTTGTCCGCAATAAAGCAAAAAAAGAGCCGCGAAGGCGGCTCTCAAGGTAAAACAGGGAGAAAAATCAGACCATTCGCCAATCGGGAAATCGTCTGAGTCCAGAGCGATCCGGATGTGTTAGTAATATCTTATAAGGCTTAATGAAGCGTTAAGGAGCCGCGATTCACGCTTAATTGATGTCCTATTTTCGACAGACCGGCATGATTTCCGAGCGGGAAGGGATGAAAGTATTAACGAAAGATACTTTCGGCCGCCGAGCGGCTCGCCGTTTTCCTCACCCGTTCCGCATCGAGACGCTCGATTTCTTCCTTGAGCAGGATGATTCGCGCTGAAAGTTCACCGGCGGAGAGGAGGCTCAGGTCGCAGCCGATTTCATGGGGTGGCTGCTTTTTCGGGCGATCGTCATCGAACAGGCTCATTCCGGCCTCCGCGCAGGTTGCTCGTCGTTCTGCTCCTCAAGCGGTGCAGCGCGCGGCGAAAGCTGCAGGCTTTCCGGCGTCGTTAGCGTGCCCGGGTTGATGGTCGAGTAGGCGTCGCGCTCGGAGGCCGGCAAGGCGGCGCGCATGCGGCTGCGGAAGATGGCGTAGGCCGTGATCAGGACATGGGCGCAGGCGGTGATCATGAACAGGCCATAGGGGCCGGTGACGGTCATGATCGGGCCGCCGATGGTCGGGCCGATGATCGTGCCGATGCCGTAGAGCAGGAGCAGGCCGCCGGAAATCTTGACGAAATCCTCCGGCGTCGCGAAGTCGTTGGCATGCGATACGGCGATCGGATAGAGCGCGTTGGCGGCCGCGCCATAGATGCCGACCAGTGTCATTAGCATGATCACATGCGTCGGCTCGATCAGGAAGACCAGAAGGCCTGCGACAGCGGCGACTGCGGCAAGGGCCGCCAGCACGTAGCGGCGGTCGATCATGTCGGACAGGCGGCCGGCGGGGAATTGCATGACGGCGCCGGCGAAAATCGTCGTACTCATCATCAGCGCGACATTGCTGTCCGTCAGGCCGACCTGCCGGCCGAAGACGGCGCCGAGCGTGCCATAGGCACCATTGGCGACGCCGACGAGCAGGATGCCGAGGAAGGAGATCGGTGAATTGCGATAGAGCGCCCGCAGGTCGAGACGCACCTGCTTCAAGGGCTGCGGCGAGGCGGCGGTGGAGAGCAGCGTCGGCAGCATGGCCAGGCAATAGACGATACCGCAGATCATGAAGAACAGCGTCGTCGACGTATCGCCGAACGGGATCATCAACTGGCCGCCGACGACACCCATCAGGGTGATGGCGATGTAGAGAGAGAAGATCGCGCCGCGGCTTTCATTGGTGGCGCGCTCGTTCAGCCAGCTTTCGATGATCATCGAGGTGCCGGCCGTGGAAAAGCCGGTGAAGGCGCGCAGGACCACCCACCATATCGGATCGACAAGAAGGCCGGTGAGCAATGCGATGATGGCGAGAAGCGAGGCGAAGCCGCTGAAGGCGCGGACATGGCCAGCGCGCTTGACGATCGTCGGGGCCAGCAGGCAACCCAGCACGAAACCGCTCGCCCAGGATGTGCCGAGCAGGCCGAGCAGCGTCGTCGAATACCCTTCAGTCGTGCCGCGAACCGGCAGCAACAGACTGTGCAACCCGTTTCCAAGAAAGAGAAACAGCGTTCCAAGCAGGAGGGCGGCGACGGGCAGAAGGTTTTTTCGCATGTGAAATCCGCTGGTTCCGGGCAGCAGTGGCAAGGTAGAGCGACACCGTCACAATTGCCAGCCGGAATTTTCGTGAAGGGGAGATTGCAAAAGACAGCACTAGGGCCTAGCGCTGATCGCGCGCAACTGTGACGGACGTGTGACGCTCCGCAAGGTCGCCAGGTTATTTTCCACAAAAGAGAAGAATGATGTCGAAAGCACTGGCGGTGATCCTGCTTCTGGCCATGGCGATCCAGGTGATCAGACCCTTGAATCTTCCCGGACTGCGTCATCGCCGCGATTTCTGGAAAATCGCCGTCTTTGCCATCGCTCTGATGATGTTGACCGTTCTTATCCGCCCATAGCCGCGCCAAGCCAGTGTTTTTACGTCGAAATCTCTCCGTTTCTCCCCTTGCCGGTGATTTTTTGTGCATTAGATCAGCGCTATTGAAGGCCATGCCATACAGCGAGGTTGGTTCGGCCTGCGGGTTGTGAAGGGGACACCGGCAATCATGAATGTTGGACTGGGCGAAGACGATGCCGGTGACTACGAGTTCCTGGGTAACGGTGGTGAGCTCGGAGCGCTCATCCGGACCTATGATTGGGCGCCTACACCGCTCGGACCCGTCGCCCAATGGCCCGGCTGTCTGAGGACCGCGACTTCGCTGCTGCTCCAGTCTCCGGTGCCGATCGTCATGCTTTGGGGGGCTGAAGGCGTCATGATCTACAACGACGCCTATTCCGTTTTCGCCGGCCGCCGCCATCCCCAACTTCTCGGATCCAATGTGCGTGAAGGCTGGGTCGAGATCGCGGATTTCAACGATAATGTCATGAAGGTCGGCCTCGCGGGCAAAACGCTTGCCTACCGGGACCAGGAACTGACGCTGCACCGGAAGGGCTTTGCCGAGCAGGTCTGGATGGATCTCGATTATTCGCCGGTGCTGGACGAACATGGGAAACCTGCCGGCGTCATCGCCATCGTCGTCGAGACCACGGAGCGGGTTCTGGCGGATCGGCGCAATGCGGCCGAGCACGAACGGCTGCAGAAGCTGTTCGAGCAGGCGCCGACCTTCATGGCGATGCTGAATGGGCCTGAACACCGGTTCGAACTGGTCAATCCGGAATATCGCAAGCTGATCGGTAATCGCGATGTGCTGGGAAAGACAGTCGAGCAAGCGCTGCCGGAACTGACTGGACAAGGCTACGTCGAGTTGCTCGACCGTGTGTTCCAGACCGGCGAGGCCGTCAGCCGCTATTCGGAAAAGATTTACATCCAGCGTTCCGGTGACAAGCCGGAAGAGTGCTACCTCGATTTCGTCTATCAGCCGATCAAGAGCGATGACGGCCAAGTCACCAACATCTTTGTTCAAGGATCGGACGTGTCCGAGCGCGTGCGCGCCGAGCACCACCAGAAATTGCTGATCAACGAATTGAATCATCGGGTCAAGAATACGCTTGCCTCGGTGCAGTCAATCGTGGTGCAGACACTGCGTGGCAAGCAATCGAATGACGAAGCGAGCGCCGATATCAGCGGGCGCATCCTTGCCCTGTCGCGGGCACATGATGTCCTGACCAACGAAAACTGGGATGGCGCGGATCTCATCGATGTGGTCAACGCCTCCATCGAGGCCTTTGCCGGTCCGGACAGGAACCGGTTCAGCATATCAGGTCCCGCCATCCGGCTCGGGCCGCGCGCGGCGCTGTCGCTTTCGCTTGCCCTGCACGAACTGTCGACCAACACGGCCAAATATGGCGCTCTGTCGAACGAAGCCGGCTCCGTCGCAATTACCTGGGAGGTGAGAGAGGGCGAGAACGGCAGGATGTTCACCCTTGTCTGGCGGGAGCAGGGTGGACCACCGGCGCCCGCCTCGCCGCGCCAGGGATTCGGATCGAAACTCATCCTGCGTGTTCTGCCAACCGAGTTGGGTGGCACCGCCAGCATCGACTATGCCGAAGCGGGGCTGGTGTTCACGCTCCAGACGTCGGTCGACGCCCTCGATGAAGGTCGGGTCGGTGCGTAACCCGGGTCGAAAACGTGTGCTGCTGGTCGAGGACGAGGCACTCGTAGCGATGCTTGTCGAGGATTTCCTGACGGAGATGGGGTTTTCGGTCGTTGGCCCGGCGATGCGGCTCGAGCCTGCGTTACAGATGGCCGCGACCGCCGAGATCGATTTTGCCGTGCTCGATATCAACCTGGCCGGCAAGCATTCCTTTCCCATCGCACAGGTTCTGCGTCAGCGCGGAATCCCCTTCCTTTTTGCCAGCGGCTACGGCGTTGCAGGGCTGGCGGAGGGTTTCGAGACGGCTCCCGTATTGCAAAAGCCGTTTGACAAAAGCGATCTTGAAAAAGCGATCTTGTCGGTAAATCCAAAGAGCGCGATCCAGAGTATAAATCGATCGGGTATTTGATTTGCTTTTAAAGGGTAGGCAGAAACTTACCAAAAGGCCACTATTTCGCTCTGCCAGACCGCTGCGAAAATTGCGACCGTTATCGCGGCGACAATGAAGATCGGCTTGGCAAACGCGCGATAGACCTTCTCAAAACGTGATGGCTGATGCTGCGGAAGAGGCTGATGGTTCGCAAGAACATCCGTCAGTTTCCTGAGAGAGCCGGCGCTCTTGAGTTCTTCCAATCGATCCAGAAAGAGCGGTACATCCGAATAATCCACGCCGATCGTTGATTGATCCAGGTGATAGTCCCACCACTCCGACTTTAGCAGACGCTCGACCAGCACGGGCTCGAAACGGTATCGAATGATTTTTGCAGGCACGCCGCCGACAATGGCGTAAGGCGGCACGTCTTTCGTGACGACGGCGCCAGCGGCGACAATTGCACCCGTGCCGATCGTGACGCCGCAAAGCACCACGGAATTGGCGCCGACCCAGACATCATGGCCAATCCTGGTACGGCGCCGGTTTCGAGGATGCGGCGACGCTTTCGCCTTCATCGCGGCGAAAACCGGATTATCGAGGTAACGTGGACTGTTATACACCAATGAATGCGTGCTCAGGCGGTCCGTGGGATGCTCGGTCAATCCGATCGCCGTACCCGTGGCGATCGAGCAATACCGGCCGACATCGGTCTTCAGAACCTCTGCTGTACCGATAACGTAGGAAAAGGCACCGAATGTAGACTGCTTGGTATTTTTCTTTTTCGCCTGGAAGGGTTCCATTTCGCCTCACGTGTCGGCTCAGCCGGAAGTCGCTTTTATCCGATTATATCAATTTGGAAAGATGAATCGACCGCACATGACGCCAGGCCTGTCGTTCTTAACAACCGGATTGACGCAGGAATTCGTATTTCAGCGCGGGATAACCATCGGTCTTGAACATTACAGATGTATCATGCCGCTCATGACCGCAGCGCACCGCCCAGCGATCCTGACGCCGCTCACCTTTCCGCCAGCTTTGCGGACTTGGACGTCGATCAGGCTTCTGCGCCCCATTTCGACGCCCTGTTCAATGGTGATGTCGATAACGATATCTTTTTCCGGAAGCAGTGAGGTCAGGAGTGCGCCGAGTGCACCGGACGCGCTTCCGGTCGCTGGATCCTCGATGATATTATCGAGCGGGGCGAACATCCGGGCACGCAGGTGCCACGGGTTTTCCGGCAAGCGCGTGTAAAGGAAAAGTGCAAACTGATCTTCCTCTGCGGAGTATCGCCGCCCGGCCTGAGCGAAGGCCGCGGTGTTCGGGCAGGCTTTGCCAAGCGTCTCAAGATCGTCAAGTTCAGCGATTGCGAAAGGCAAGCCGACCGAGGCGATGACGGGAGCATGAGTCATGCGGCGGATCGCCCGGATATCGAGCGAGGCACAGCGGGCAACAGTATCTTCGTCAATCACCGTCCCGCGAGAGAGCGGCTGCGGTGCAAGAATACTGGCGGCAGCCACGCGTCCGTCCGCATCGCGTGTAAGGGTTGCCTCGACAATGCCCGCCTTTTCCTCGAACCGGAGAACGTTACCGGCTGGCTGGTCGAAAATGTCGGGCTGGTTGCCGAGAACGAAGGCCGTGCCGACATTGGGATGACCGGCAAACGGCACTTCCATGGTCGGCGTAAAGATGCGGACCTGCGCGGTGTTGGCAGCGTCTCGGGGTGGCAGGACGAAGGTGACTTCCGAGTAGCGAAACTCGGCGGCGATGGCCTGCATCTGCGCGTCCGTGAGACCACGCGCATCCGGAATGACGGCAAGCTGGTTGCCGGAAAACCGCTCGCTGGTGAAAACGTCAACCGTGACGTAAGCAACGCTCTTCATGTTGGCTCCCAACTCATCCGCACATAGGAATAGCGTGTGCGGCGAAACGAGCGAACACGGTTCTTGTCACCCTGACAATCATTGGTGTCGCGAAATGGAAAAAGCCCGGCCGCTTTCGCGATGCCGGGCTCTTTTCCTGGGACGTCTAAAACTTACGCTGCCTTTTCAAGCTCCTTCTTCCAGCCGCCCGTGGCGGCAAGGCTGCACATCTGGGCGCGATGGGCAAAAGCGCGCTGGCCGGCGGCGACGTTTTCCGGCTTACCACCCCAGGCGGTGAGCGCCTCGGTCTGCAGTGCCCGGCCATAGGAGAAGGTCATGCCCCAAGGCAGGTCGTAACCGGCCTTCATGGCCGAGAGATGGGCGGTCGCTTCTTCGGTGGACTGGCCGCCGGACAGGAAGGCGATGCCCGGAACGGCCGAGGGGACGGTGCGCTTCAGGACCTTGACGGTGCGCTCGGCGATTTCGGCGACGGATGCATGCCGAGCCTTCTTGCCGTCGATGACCATGCTCGGCTTCAGGATCATGCCTTCGAGGCTGACGCGGGCGTCGCTCAGTTCCTCGAACACGATCCGCAACGTCTCTTCGGTGATCTCTTCCGAACGGTCGATCGAGTGGTCGCCGGGGGCGCCATCCATCAGCACTTCCGGCTCGACGATCGGAACGATGCCGGCTTCCTGGCAGAGTGCGGCATAGCGGGCGAGCGCCTGTGCATTGGCCTTGATGGCGCCGAAGCTCGGCAGGACATCGGAGACAGAGATGACGCCGCGCCATTTGGCGAAGCGGGCGCCGGCGTCATAATAGGTCTTCAGGCGGCCGGCCAGGCCATCGAGGCCCTCGGTGATCGTCTCGCCCGGGAATTTCGCCATCGGCTTGGCGCCGGTATCGACCTTGATGCCGGGCACGGCGCCGGCTGCGCGGATGACATCGACGAATGGCGTGCCGTCGGCCGCTTTCTGGAACAGGGTCTCCTCGTAGAGGATGACGCCGGAGATATAGGCCTTCATCGCCTCGTCGGCACGAAACAGCATTTCGCGGTAATCGCGGCGCGACGTTTCAGTGGAAACGAGCCCGATCGTGTCGAAGCGCTTGCCGATCGTCGCGGTCGATTCGTCCGCCGCCAAAAGCCCCTGGCCCGTTGCCATCATGGCGGCTGCGATGTCTTCCAGTCTTTCGCTCATTGATGTTCTCCTGTTGTCCTTATGGATCGCGGATAGCAGAAGAATACGGCAACGAAAACGGAAGTTAAATTGTTTAAAACGATTTAACTTAATTTAATCGTTTGAAATACCGACGTTATTTTGCAGTGCAGTGGAAAAGTCCGCCGCAAAAAACCCCCGGCCGCTGGCCGAGGGTGATGATCTTGCAATTGGCCGGGTGAAACGGCTTGCGTTACTTCTGCTGGTGCAGGATATCGACGCCCGGCAGCGGCTTGCCTTCCATCCATTCCAAGAAGGCGCCACCGGCGGTCGAGACATAGCTGAGATCGTCGGCAACACCGGCATGGTTCATCGCCGAAACCGTATCGCCGCCACCGGCAACGGACACCAGCGCGCCGCTCTTGGTGCGGGCTGCTGCATGCTTGGCGACCGCAACCGTGGCCTTGTCGAAAGGAGCGATCTCGAACGCGCCGAGCGGGCCGTTCCAGACCAGCGTTTCGGCTTTGCTCACCCAGTCGTTGATGGCGGCGACCGACTTCGGGCCGACGTCCAGAACCATGGCATCGGCCGGGATCGCTTCGATGTCGACGACTTCGTTTTCAGCGCCAGCCTTAAACTCGCGGGCGACCACGCCGTCGACCGGCAGGACGATGGCGCAGCCGGCTGTCGCGGCTTCGGTCATGATCTGCTTGGCGGTGGCGGCCAGGTCATGCTCGCAGAGCGACTTGCCGACATTGGTGCCGCGTGCGGCGATGAAGGTGTTGGCCATGCCGCCGCCGATGACGAGGGCATCGACCTTTTTCACCAGGTTCATCAGGAGATCGATCTTGGTCGACACCTTGGCGCCGCCGACGATGGCGACGACCGGACGCTTCGGATTGCCGAGGCCCTTTTCCAGCGCTTCCAGTTCGGCCTGCATGGTGCGACCGGCATAGGCGGGCAGCAGGCGAGCGAGGCCTTCGGTCGACGAATGGGCGCGGTGCGCGGCGGAGAAGGCGTCGTTGACATAGATGTCGCCATTGGCGGCGAGCGCCTTGGTGAAATCGGCGTCGTTCTTTTCCTCGCCGTTGTGGAAGCGGGTGTTCTCAAGGAGCAGGATATCGCCATTGGCGATGCCGGCAATCGCGCCAGAGGCCTTGTCGCCGATGCAATCGGCTGCGAAATGGACGCGCTGGTCAAGAATGTCCTCGACGGTGGGCGCGATCAGCGACAGCGACATATCAGCGACCGGCTCGCCCTTCGGGCGGCCGAAATGGGCGAGCAGGATGACCTTCGCGCCCTTTTCCGAAAGTTCTCGGATCGTCGGCACGACGCGCTCGATGCGGGTGGCGTCTGTCACCTTGCCGTCCTTGACCGGAACGTTGAGATCGACGCGCACGAGCACGCGCTTGCCGGCGATATCGGTGAGGTCGTCGATGGTCTTGAAAGTCATGGGTGTTCTCCGCTGATGTCTATGTGTCGCACCAAGGCTCGATCAATGTTTGAGAGCGTGCGGCAGTCTCGAATATCCCTCCCCCTTGTGGGGAGGGTGGCCCGAAGGGTCGGGCGGGTTTTCTTTGAATGGAAAAGTCCCCTCCCCAACCCTCCCCACAAGGGGGAGGGGGTCCATCGAATTTAGATCAGCTTGGCCATCGCAACGGCCGTGTCGGCCATGCGGTTGGAGAAGCCCCATTCGTTGTCGTACCAGGACAGGATACGGACGAACTTGCCTTCGAGGACCTTGGTCTGGTCGTTGGCGAAGATCGAGGAATGGCTGTCATGGTTGAAGTCGCGCGAAACCAGCGGTTCGTCGGTGTAGCCGAGGATACCCTTGAGAGCGCCGTCGGACGCAGCCTTGATTGCGCCGTTGATTTCGGCGACGGTCGTGTCGCGCTTGGCAACGAACTTGAAGTCGACGACCGAGACGTTCGGGGTCGGAACGCGGATCGAGGTGCCGTCGAGCTTGCCCTTGAGGTGCGGCAGCACGAGGCCGACGGCCTTGGCAGCACCGGTGGAAGTCGGGATCATCGACAGGGCCGCAGCGCGGGCGCGGTACAGGTCCTTGTGCATCGTGTCGAGCGTCGGCTGGTCACCCGTGTAGGAGTGGATCGTGGTCATGAAGCCGTGATCGATACCGACGACGTCGTCCAGCGTCTTGACGACCGGAACCAGGCAGTTGGTCGTGCACGACGCGTTGGAGATGACCAGGTGTTCCTTGGTCAGTTCGGTGTGGTTGACGCCGAAGACGACGGTGAGGTCGGCACCGTCGGCCGGAGCCGAGACGATGACGCGCTTGGCGCCGGCCTGAAGGTGCAGGGCGGCCTTGTCACGCGACGTGAAGATACCGGTGCATTCGAGCGCGATATCGACACCCATTTCGCCATGCGGCAGGGTTGCCGGGTCCTTGATCGCAGTGACCTTGATCGGCTTGCCGCCGGCAACGATGATCGTGTCGCCTTCGACCTGTACGGTCGCCGGGAACTTGCCGTGGATCGAATCGTAGCGCAGCAGATGGGCGTTGGTCTCGACCGGGCCAAGATCGTTGATGGCGACGACTTCGATGTCGGTACGGCCGGATTCGACGATGGCGCGCAGAACGTTGCGGCCGATACGGCCGAAGCCGTTGATGGCAACTTTTACAGTCATTTCAGGTCTCTCCCTGTCTCAGGTGCTTTGCGGGGGAACGGGGCGCGCGTGGGCCGCACGCCCCGGAAGGAAATCAGGCGAGCTTCTTTTCGGCGGCAGCGACGATGGCGTCGACGGTGATTCCGAAATGCTTGAACAGATCCTTGGCCGGGCCGGAGGCGCCGAACGAGTGCATGCCGACGAAATCGCCATCCGAACCGATGAAATAGTCCCAGCCCTGGCGAACCGCAGCTTCGGCAGCGATCTTGACCGGTGCATCGCCGATGACCGACTTGCGGTATTCATCCGGCTGTTCCTGGAACAGCTCGAAGCACGGAACGGAGACGACGCGGGCGGCGATGCCCTTGCCGTTCAGCTGTTCGGCGGCCTTGACCGCAAGCTCGACTTCCGAGCCGGACGCGAAGATCGAAACCTTGGCACCTTCGGCGGAGCGAAGCTCGTAGGCGCCCTTGGCGCAGAGGTTGTCTGCTTCGTAGGTCAGGCGCGACGGCGCGAGGTTCTGGCGGGTGAGCGCCAGACCGGACGGACGATGCTGTTCCTTCAGCGCGAGCTGCCAGCACTCGGCGGTCTCAACCGCGTCCGCCGGACGGAACATCAAGAGGTTCGGGATGGCGCGGAGCGCTGCCATGTGCTCGACCGGCTCGTGGGTCGGGCCGTCTTCGCCGACGCCGATGGAATCGTGTGTCAGGACATGGATGACGCGGATGCCCATCAGGGCGGCGAGGCGGATCGACGGACGGCAATAATCCGAGAAGATCATGAAGCCGCCGGAATAGGGGATCAGGCCGCCGTGCAGGGCGACGCCGTTCATGGCAGCGGCCATGCCGTGTTCGCGGATGCCCCAGTGCATGTAGCGACCGGAGAAGTCGGTCGGGGTGATCGACTTCATCTGGCTGGTCTTGGTGTTGTTGGACGGCGTCAGGTCGGCCGAGCCGCCCAGCGTTTCCGGCAGCACGCCATTGATGACTTCGAGCGCATCTTCGGAAGCCTTGCGGGTGGCAACCGTCGGCGGAGCGTCGGCCAGCTTCTTCTTGTAGGCATCGATCGAGGAGTCCAGGTTGGTGGTGAGTTCACCGGCGAAACGGCGGGTGAACTCGGACTTCTTGCCAGCTTCCGTGCCGGAGAGACGACCTTCCCAGGCTTTGCGTGCGTCAACCGAACGGGTGCCGACGGCGCGCCAGGCGTCGAGAATGTCGGCTGGGGTTTCGAAGGCCGGGCTTTCCCAGTTCAGCGCCTTGCGGGTAGCTGCAATTTCGTCGGCGCCGAGCGGCGAACCGTGGACCTTGTGGGTTCCGGCCTTGTTCGGAGCGCCGAAGCCGATCGTCGTCTTGCAGGCGATGAAGGTCGGGCGATCCGACTTCTGCGCGGCTTCGATCGCGGCAGCGATCTCGTCCGGGTTGTGGCCATCGACACGGATCGTGTTCCAGTGAACGGCCTGGAAGCGGGCAATCTGGTCCGTCGAGTCCGACAGCGAAACAGCGCCGTCGATGGTGATGTTGTTGTCGTCCCAGAAGAGAACGAGCTTGTTCAGCTTCAGGTGGCCGGCCAGCGCGATGGCTTCGTGGCTGATGCCTTCCATCAGGCAGCCGTCGCCGCACAGAACGTAGGTGAAGTGGTTCTGCAGGTCGGAGCCGAACTCTTCCTCGAGCTTGCGCTCGGCGATCGCCATGCCGACGGCATTGGCGATGCCCTGGCCGAGCGGACCGGTGGTGGTTTCGATGCCCGAGGCATGACCATATTCCGGATGGCCGGCGGTCTTCGAGCCAAGCTGGCGGAACTGCTTGAGATCCTCCACCGTCATATCTTCGTAGCCGGTCAGATAGAGCAGCGAGTAGATGAGCATCGAGCCATGGCCGGCCGACAGCACGAAGCGGTCACGGTCGGCCCAGAGCGGCGTCTTCGGATCGAATTTGAGGTAACGGGAGAATAGAACCGTTGCCACGTCGGCAGCACCCATGGGCAGGCCCGGATGGCCTGAATTCGCCTTTTCGACGGCGTCCATGGAGAGGAAACGGATCGCATTCGCCATCCGGTCGTGTTTTTCGCGAGAGATCATAGACTGTTCCGCTTGAGTTCGGTGGACAGGGAACGGTCTCTATCCTCCAAAGACCGTATGAGAAGCGGCTGACACATAGCAGTTGCTTCGACGGAGTCAATAAATACGGCCTTTTTGAACGGCTCGGTAGAGGCTTTTTGGTCGCGATTCCATTGATCCGGCTTCAGATTGTCGCCGCCGATGCAAATCGATTTAAAAACCGGTGATCCACAGCTTCTGCAGGCAGCGCGGGCCGTTACCGTTGTAGAGACTTGCCGAATGGGTCTAAGAGTGTGATTGGCATTGAAATGCAGGGCCCGGGCGGCGATTCGAGGTTGTCCGGAGCGTATCGGGAAAGCGTGATGGCGGCAGGAAAGACAGTCAAAGCGGCGATCGAAGAGTTGCGCAACGCAGTCGGCAGCCTCGAAAACGCCATTGACGGGCGCTTCGACCGGGAGCGTGACCACGGCGAGATCGAAGGCGAGGTTCGCCGCGTCAACACCGACCGGTCGCGCCTCGCGCAGGAACTGGACCAGTCGCAGTTCCGCGCCAATCGCCTTGAGGAAGTCAACCGCGAAGTCTCGCGCCGTCTGGTGACGGCCATGGAAACGATAAGGGCAGTGCTGGACCGCTGAGACGGGGTCCGCCTGCGGGTCAGGTGACGAATGGCGCAAGTAACGGTGATGATCGACGGCAAGGCCTATCGCATGGCATGCGAGGAGGGCCAGGAAGATCACCTGACCGAACTGGCCACCCGCTTCGATCAATATGTCAGTCACCTCAAGAGCCAATTCGGCGAGATCGGCGATCTCCGGCTGACCGTCATGGCCGGCATCATGGTGATGGACGAACTCAGTGAAGTGGACCGCAAGCTGAAAAGCCTGCAGACCGAAGCCGACAATCTCAAGCAGGGTCGTGACGCCACCCAGTCCGACAATGCCCGGGCCGAGGAGGCACTCGCTTCCGCGCTGTCCGAGGTGACGGCGCAAATCCACGGCATCGCGCAGAAGCTGTCGGGCAAGCCGGCTTCCGTTTCCAACTGAATTTTGATTAGTTGCCACCGCGCCACTGGCGCAAGCCATCACCACACTCTATATTGCCAATGCGGTCTGCGCTTCCCGACAGGAACCACAATCCCTGGGGCCATACTCGATCCAACGGGAGCTGTCCCTGACCTGGCCCGTGGGCTAGGTCACATGGCGCCCACCTACGTTTGTAGGCACCCAGGATCGTAAACATCCATCGGTCGTGTGGATCGCACTTTCTCTTCCCCAAAAATTCACGCCTGCCCCGACGCCCGAAACGCCTCACGAATGGCATTGCACATCGTCTCGACGATCCGCTTGTTGCCGCGCGGTCGCGCCTTCAGGATGACATTGGAAAAGTCGATGACGTCGTAGCCGTCATCCGCGGTCAGTTCGCGGCAGCCGGCGGGGATGCTGCTGCGGGTCAGCGGCGCGATGGCGAGGCCGGACGTGACGGCGGCGATCAGGCCGCTGCTGGTGCGGCTGACATAGGCGACGCGGCTTTCCCTGTTGCGCTTGATCAGGCTTTTCAGCGCCAGTTCGTCGCACCATCCGTTCTTGAGATAGGTATAAGTGGCGATCGGTAGCGGGTGGCGGAGATGGGTCTGGTGCTGATCCGATGTCACCCAAACGGTTGGGTCAACCATCAGCACTTCGTTGCGCGTCGGGCCTCCGGGCTCGAAGACGATGGCGATGTCGATCTCGCCGGCATCGAGCGCCGCGAGATTGTGCATGGAGACCCCTTGCTGCACGGTGACCTCGACGCCCGGATGAACGGCAGCGAAGGCGCCGAGCGCCCTGGGCAGGGTCGAATTGATATATTCCTCGGAAATGCCGATCCGCACAGACCCATCCAGCGCCGGAAGGCGGATGGCGGCGGCGGTATCATCCAGTAGCGTCACGATGCGGCGGGCATTGTCGAGAAGCCGGATGCCGTGACCGGTCATGTTGACACCGCGCGATCCGCGCTCGAACAGCGTCTCGCCGAGGATATCCTCGAGCTTCTTGATCTGCATGCTGACGGCCGATTGCGTGCGGCCGACCGTTTCGCCGGCCTTGGTGAAATTGCCGCTTTCGGCCACGGCGACGAAGGTGCGCAACAGGTCGCTTTCGAGGGGAGGGAACATCACGGCCGCCATCTGTTTTTCTGATGGCAGACATTTTTGCAATTCGTTTGTCTCATGTCAAATCCGCGCCGATACTATGCCCGCATAGCAGGGAGTGCGGATGATGGCCCATGTGACGGAACACGGTTGGATCGAGGTCGGGCAACGGCTGCAAGACCTGTGGACGCGGGTGCATGGGTGGTTTGTTGTGGAGGCGGTCGAAGTGCATCTCGACGAGATCATCCGCCGGGGCGGCAATCATTTGCTCGATGATATCGGTGTCGAGCGAACACGATCAGAGGATCAGGCCCTGACAAAGGGCGTACGGCACCGCTTCTGGATGTTATGAAATCAGGTCCATGCGGGCGGCGCGAAAGACCGCTTCGGCGACATTGCTGGCCTGCAGTTTCCGCATCGCGCTGTCGAAAGCCTCGTCGATCCGGTCGTGGGAAATATCGGTTTCCCGCGTAATGTCTTCGCGGTTGCGGCCGCGCGCCGCAAGCGACAGGCAACGAAGTTCCAGTGGATCGAGTTCCGTCAACATCTTGTCCTTCATGGACATGTCCGGCTCCGCTTCAAAGCTGAACAGTTCCCCGCAACGCCGGAAGCGGGCACAGAACTGTTTTCATGATGATAATGGTTTCTGTCTCTCGCATATCGGGACAAGCGCGCGAAAGCGTAACTGGTTGGCATGATGAACAGACCTCTAATCTGTTTCAGAATGGGAAAGGACGGTTTTCCGTCGCAAAAAGTTGCAGGGCGGACGTTTGCGCGGCCCCTGTCCACGCTTTATGGTCTATGAAAGACAGTGGCAGCCGGGAAGACATGCTGATGACACCGAGGGAACTGAAGGCCGCGTTGCGCACCGAGCGACTGGCGTTGCGTGATTCGATGACCGCGGAAGCGCGGATCGAGGCGAGCCTCGCGATGCTCGACCATGCCGGCGATACCATCGAATTCGAGCCGGGGCAGGTCATTTCCGGCTTCTGGCCCATCCGCTCCGAAGTGGACGTTCGGCCGCTGATGGCGCGCCTGCGCGAACGCGGCGCGCGTCTGTGCCTGCCGGTTATTCTCGACAAGCAGACGATCGTCTTTCGCGAAATGGTGCCGGGCGCGCCGGTCGTCGCCACCGGTTTCGGCACGGCGGGGCCGGGGGAAGACGCGCCGGAAGTCGACCCGGATATCATGCTGATCCCGCTTTCTGCCTTCGACAAGGCCGGCCACCGCATCGGCTATGGCGCCGGTTATTATGACCGCGCGATCGACCGCCTGCGCCAGAAAGGGCATATGCCGGAACTGATCGGGATTGCATTCGACTGCCAGGAAGTGGCATCTGTGCCCGCTGAGCCGCATGACGTGGCGCTGGCTGCCCTCTTGACGGAAAGCGGGCTCAGGATTTTCGGGCTAGGAATAAGCAAATATGAGACTTTTGTTTCTGGGTGACATGGTGGGCAAGACCGGCCGGACGGCGGTCTGGGAAAAGCTGCCCGGCCTGATCAGCGACCTGAAACTCGATTTCGTCATCGTCAACGGTGAAAACGCCGCCGGCGGTTTCGGTATCACCGAGGAAATCTTCATCGAGACGATCAATGCCGGCGCCGACGTGGTGACCACGGGAAACCATGTCTGGGACCAGAAGGAGGCTGTTTCCTTCTGCCAGCGACATGACCAGTTCCTGCGCCCGGCCAATTATCCGGCGGGCACGCCCGGCCGGGGCTCGAACCTCTATTTCGCCCGCAATGGCGCCCGCGTGCTCGTCGCCAACGTCATGGGACGTGTCTTCATGCACCCGGAACTGGACGATCCCTTCAAGGCTGGTGAGGCGATCCTCGCCGCCTGTCCGCTGAAGGAACAGGCCGACGCCATCATTTTCGACTTCCACGCCGAGGCGACCAGCGAGAAGCAGTGCTTCGGCCATTTCGTCGATGGTCGCGCCTCGTTCGTCGTCGGCACCCACACCCATGTGCCGACCGCCGATGCCCAGATCCTCAACGGCGGCACAGCCTATATGTCGGATGCCGGCATGTGTGGCGATTACGATTCCTCGCTCGGCATGGAAAAGGAAGAGCCGCTCAACCGGTTCATTTCCAAGATGCCGAAAGGCCGTTTCGAGGCGGCGTCAGGTCCCGCCACCCTTTGCGGCGTCGGCGTCGAGATTTCCGATCGCACCGGACTTGCGGAAAAGATCGCGCCTCTCAGGATCGGGCCACGGCTGGCGGAAACGATCCCGGCGTTCTGGAGTTAAGCCGGTCTGTCGATCCTTGCTCTGCGATTAAATGTGATACAAAAATCATGAAAATCGTTTATGATGAAAACAAGCGAATATTGAACCTGAGAAAGCATGGGCTCGATTTTGCAGCGCTTCGCCCGGAATTTTTCGCAGCAGGCATTGTTGTGCTGGCCAAGTTGAACCGGCTAAAAGCGATCGGCCCCTTCGATGGAGAGACCGTATCGGTGGTATTTTTTCAGTTGGGCAGTGAAGGCCTCTCCGTGATCTCGATGAGACCCGCAAGTCGAACGGAAAGGAAGCTCTATGGCAAACGTTAAGAAGGTTGAATTTGATATCCCGCCTATTACAGACGAGGAGGAAGCGCGGATTCAAGCCATGATCGCTAGTGATCCTGACAACCCGGAATGGACAGAAGAAGATTTCAAAAACGCCCGGCCCTTTGCCGAGGTTTTTCCTGAACTGATGGAAAGCATCCGTCGTTCGCGCGGGAGGCCCGTGGTCGAGGCGCGAAAGCAGCAGATCTCGCTGCGACTCGATCCAGACGTAATCGCCAAGTTCAAAGCGACAGGTAAAGGCTGGCAGGCGCGGATTAACGACATCCTGAAAGAGGTCAAGCTCTAACGACCTTCCGCAATGACGCGATTGTGAGCGCTTGGCTGCAATCGGCGCTTTACCCCGCATTTTCCATGCCTATCTTCGTCGGTCATGCAAACCTGAGCCGAAGGTGCATGATGACGCGATTGTTCCTATTCGCATTTGCCGCCATCGTTCTTCTGCATGTGCTCTGGCCGATGCCGGCGCATGCGCAGGATGCGCGCCTGCCGGTCAGCCAGTGCCAGGCGATTGCGCAAGGTCTTCCCGATGTCACTTTCGCCAATTTCAAGCCGGCGGTCCTGCTCAATGTCCAGGCGGCGGCGGAAGAGGTCACGATTACCTATATCGGCCATTCCACCTTTCTCATCGAGACGCCTGATGGTGTTTCCATCGCGACCGATTTCAGCGGCTGGTATGCGCCGCCAAAGGTGCCGGATGTGGTGACGATGAACAAGGCGCATTCCAGCCACTATACGCTGACACCCGATCCGGCGATCAGGCATGTGCTGCATGGCTGGGGCGACGACGGAAAGCTTGCGGATCACGACATCGTCGTCGGCGACACCTATATCCGGAATGTAACCACGGACATCCGGTCTTTCGGTGGAGCGATGGAGCCGGACGGCAATTCGATCTTCATCTTTGAAGTGGCCGGGCTCTGCATTGGTCATCTCGGCCATCTGCATCATGAACTCGATGATACCGACTATGCCGAGATCGGCCGGCTCGACGTGGTGATGGTGCCGGTCGATGGCGGGCTGACCATGGGCGCCGAAAGCATGAGCCGGGTGGTGACACGGCTGCGCTCGTCGCTGATCCTGCCGATGCACCGGCGCGGACCGCCGGTCACGAACTTCCTTCAGATGTTCGGCGATGGCTTCGACAAAAGTTTTGCGACGTCGGACAATCTTCGAGTGTCCCTGCGTTCCTTGCCAAGGAAGCCGCTGATTTATATCCTGCAGGGCGTTTGATGCCGGATTTGATGGAATGAAATTGATTACCGCCTGCCTGCTCGCGTTGTTCTCCATGTCGTCCTTCGTCCTAGCCGATGGCGCACCACCGCCGCGGATGCCCACCGCAGATGGAGGCAAGACAGCTGATGTGCCGGAAGAAGCGCCCGACGTGACGTCTCACGGCAAGCAGGAAGAGTTCGTCCTGCCCTCCGGCAATATCGGCTGCATCTATACGCCGAAAGGCGGAACGGCGGTCTACCAGCCGGCGGATGGCGGCCCGGAACTCTCCTGCGACCGGATCGAGCCGCGCTATGTTCGCGCGACATTAGCCCGAGAAGGTGCGGCCACGCTCTACAAGGATGTCAGCGACCAGAGTTGCTGCTCGGCCGGCCCGGTGCTCGACTACGGCGAGACATGGACAGCCGGCCCGTTCTCCTGCCTATCGACCCGAACCGGTCTTTCCTGCAAGCGCGACGACGGTCATTCCTTTTTTCTCAGCCGCAAACGTCTGGCCGCCAATTGACCGGCTCAGCGGAAAAAATCGGCGTCCTCTGGACGCAAAGCGCCAATGAAATTATAAGGCGCCCAATTCCAAACACGACAAGCATGTGAAGAGGGCGTCATGGCCGGTCATTCCCAGTTTAAAAACATCATGCACCGCAAGGGTCGCCAGGACTCGATCCGCTCGAAAATGTTCTCGAAGCTCGCGCGCGAGATCACCGTCGCGGCCAAGAACGGCCTGCCTGATCCGACGATGAACGCGGCGCTCCGCCTCGCTGTCCAGAACGCCAAGGCGCAGTCCATGCCGAAGGACAACATCGACCGCGCGATCAAGAAGGCTTCGGGCGCCGATGCGGAAACCTATGATGCGGTCCGTTACGAAGGCTATGGCCCGGGCGGCACGGCTGTTATCGTCGAGGCGCTGACCGACAATCGCAACCGCACCGCCTCCAACGTCCGCTCGACCTTTACCAAGGCCGGTGGCGCGCTGGGAGAAACCGGCTCGGTTTCCTTCTCCTTCGACCATGTCGGCGAAATCACCTACAAGCTTTCCGCCGGCAGCGCCGACAAGGTGATGGAAGCGGCCATCGAAGCCGGTGCCGAAGACGTCATCAGCGACGAAGACGGCCACTCTATCATTTGCGGCTTCGAGGATATCGGCGAAGTCTCCAAGGCGCTGGAAGCCTCGCTCGGCGAAGCCGAAACGGTCAAGGCGATCTGGAAGGCACAAAACACCGTACCCGTCGACGAAGAACGCGCGCAGTCGCTGTTGAAGCTGATCGACACGCTGGAAGACGACGATGACGTTCAGAACGTCTACACCAACTTCGAAGTTTCCGACGAAGTTCTGGCCAAGCTGTCGGCCTGATCCGATCAAACGTGAACCGGCCCGCATGGACTGGTTCACGCCGCGGCCTGTCGGAATTGGCAGGCCGGCTTCGCTCATCGATGGTTAGGCTTGGCCTTTTTAAGAGGATAGCTGATCATGCAGACCGTAACGAAACTCGCCGCACCCGTTCCTGCCGACGGAGATTCCGCCACATTGGATGGCTGGGTCGTGGTATCGGGCACACCATCCATGAAGACCTGGGCGCTGCACACATCGTCCGACGGCTCGATGGTCTCCGGCTACTGGGAAGCGACACCCGGCACCTATCACGCCACCTACACGGCTTACGAATTTGTCCACATGATCGCCGGCACCATCATCATCACGCCGGATGGCGGAACGCCCGTCACCGTGGGTGCTGGCGATGCCTTCGTCGTCGAGGCCGATTTCAAGGGAACCTGGGAAATCATCGAGACGGTGCGCAAGCACTTCGATTTCAAGGTTTCAGCCTGATCGCAGTAAGCCCCGGATCATCTCCGGGGCTTATTCATTAGGCAGCCTTTGCCAATTCCTGTTGCGCGCCCGCAAACAGGCGCACCGATTTCAGCCTGGCGTCCATGTCGTAGATCGGCATTGAGACGATCAGCTCATCGGCCTCTGTCTGCGCAAGGAAGCGGTCGAGCTTGGTCTTGACCGTTTCGGGGCCGCCGACGACCGCATAGGTCATGGCATGATCGACGAAGATCTTTTCGTTTTCGCTCCACAGGCCATCCATGGAATCGACCGGCGGCGGAAACTGGCCGCGCGCGTTGCGTCTCAGTGCCGCAAAGGATTGCTGCATCGAGGTAAAAAGATAATTTGCTTCGGCATCCGTGTCGGCGGCCACGCCCATGATGCCGACCATGGCATGCGGCTGGTCGAGATATTGCGACGGCTCGAAACGTTCGCGGTATATTTCCAGAGCCGAGAGCAGCATGTCCGGCGCGAAGTGCGAGGCAAACGCGAAGGGCAGGCCGAGCATGCCGGCGAGGTGCGCGCTGAAATGGCTGGAGCCGAGCAACCAGATCGGCACATTGCTGTCGGCGCCGGGTACGGCGATCAGGTCCTGGCCGTCCTTGTTCGGTCCGAGCAGGGCTTGCAGTTCAACGACGTCATTGGGGAAATTGTTGGCGCTGGCCTCCATGTTGCGACGGAGCGCCGACGCGGTGCGCATGTCGGTTCCCGGCGCGCGGCCAAGGCCGAGATCGATGCGCCCGGGATAGAGCGCCGCCAGAGTTCCGAACTGCTCGGCAATCACCAGCGGCGAATGATTGGGCAGCATGATGCCGCCGGATCCGACGCGGATCGTCTTCGTGCCGGCCGCCACATGTGAGATGACGATGGATGTTGCAGCGCTGGCAATGCCCTTCATGCCGTGATGTTCGGCGAGCCAGAAGCGCTTGTAGCCGGAGGCTTCCGCTTCCTGCGCCAGGCGCCGGGAATTCTGTAAAGCCTGGGAGGCGTTTGACCCTTGCGTGATCGGTGAAAGGTCGAGGATCGAAAAGGGGACCATGGAAAAAGCCTTTGATCAGCGAATTTGATGAAAGACTATGTAAGATCAAATTTCCGGAATCCAAGCTAAGTGGCAATCGGAATTGCAGCGGCCGTTTATCCACCAGATCGCTGTGGATGTTTTTGTTTTGTTCACATTTTGCTGGCAGCGTCCGGCTATGAGTATTAAGCTTCCCGTCATGCAAAACACGATTCGTATCATCGGCATCGACCCCGGCCTGCGCCGCACCGGCTGGGGTGTTATCGATACGCTCGGAAATTCGCTGCGTTTCGTCGCTTCCGGCACGGTGACCTCCGATGGCGACATGGATCTCGCCTCACGGCTCTGCCAGTTGCACGATGGCCTTGCCGACGTCATCCACCTCCACAAGCCGGACGAAGCCGCTGTCGAACAGACCTTCGTCAACAAGGACGCCGTGGCGACGCTGAAGCTCGGCCAGGCGCGTGGCATCGCCATGCTGGTGCCGGCGCGTGCCGGCCTGCAGGTGGCCGAATACGCGCCGAATGCGGTGAAGAAGTCGGTGATCGGCGTCGGTCATGGCGAAAAGCAGCAGATTCACATGATGCTGAAAATCCTGATGCCGAAGGCCGAGTTCAAGGGCAATGACGCGGCCGACGCCTTGGCGATCGCCATCTGCCACGCCCACAATCGCGGCGGCGCCCGCATGCGCATGGCGGCGCTTGCAGGGTAGTTCGTTCTTGACTTGTTCCGTTCTCGCGATTAAGTAATACCTGAGAGGTATTACCATGCGTGTCACTGAAAAAGGCCAAGTTACCATTCCGAAGAATGTGCGGGCGAACTTGGGTATAGAGCCCGGGTCGAGCGTTGAATTTATCTTGCAGGGAAACGAAGCCGTTCTGCGGCGTGTCGAGCCTGCCCAGGCGGCGATCGAGCGTTCGGTGCAGGAGTTTTCTGATCATCTAAACCGCCATAAGGGGTCGATGAACCTCGGCGATATGGATGGCGGTGAATTTTATCGGCTGCTGAGGAGCTGATGGCAACGTTGGTCGACACGAATGTGCTGATTGATGTGTTCCATACAGGCAGCGTTTTTGAGGCCTGGTCTGCGTTGCGCCTTGCGGACGCGAAACGCATCGGTTCCGTCATCATCAATCCCTTGATCTATGCCGAAATGGCAGCTGGTTTCGTTCTCTCATCGACACTCGACGCGGTCCTGTCTCCGTCCGCTTTCCAGCGGGAGGATTTGCCGTGGGAGGCTGCGCATGCTGCCGGACAGGCCTTTCTGAGGTACCGGAAATCAGGTGGGGACAAGCGGTCACCCTTGCCGGATTTTTATATCGGCGCCCATGCAGCGGTACGCGGTTATCGGATTTTGACGCGTGATCCAGCCCGCTACAAACTCTATTTCCCGTCCGTCGAACTGATCACGCCGGAAACCCACCCATGAAGGATTTTGCGCCATGATTGGCAAGCTCAAGGGAACGATCGACGAGATCGGCGACGACCATGTCGTGCTCGATGTGCATGGGGTTGGGTACGTCGCCCATTGCTCGTCGCGCACATTGTCGAAGTTGGGTTCTCCCGGCGAGGCGGCGATCCTGTTCATCGAAACCTATGTACGGGAAGACCAATTCCGGCTGTTCGGCTTCCTGACGGCGCTCGAGCGTGAATGGTTCCGTCTTCTGCAGAGCGTGCAGGGCGTCGGCTCCAAGGTGGCGCTGGCAGTCTTGTCGGTGCTGACGCCTGGCGAACTGGCAAACGCCATCGCGCTGCAGGACAAGACATCGGTTTCCCGCGCTCCCGGCGTCGGCCCGAAGGTCGCCGTGCGTATCGTCACCGAGTTGAAGAACAAGGCGCCGGCCTTCGCCGGGGAAGCCGCCGCCAATATCGGCCTGAAGCAGGAAATCGGGGAGGGAGTTGCCTCCGCCCCGGTTGCAGACGCAGTTTCGGCGCTCAGCAATCTCGGGTACTCGCGCGACCAGGCGGCAAATGCGGTGGCCGCCGCCCTGAAGAATGGCGGCGAGGGACTGGATAGCGCCAAGCTGATCCGCCTTGGGCTGAAGGAACTGGCGCGGTGATGCCTTGCTTTTGGGATGGCGCCTTACTATTTTTAAAAGGTAAGGAGCAGACTTGGAGGTTGGTTTGAAACATAATGCGACGATCACGTCGAAAGGCCAGATGACCGTTCCGAAAGCAGTACGGGATGCGCTTAACATCCAGCCGGGCGACAAATGTTATGTCTGGGTTCGCAATGGCGAAATGATCGTTATTCCGCGTAACAAGAATTTTGCGGATATGGCGGGTATACTCGGAAAGCCCCCTTATGGAACTGGCGCAACGATTGAAGACTTGTCCCGCGCAGCGATGGAAGGGGCGGCGGAAGATGTGATGCGGTCACTTCGGCAGGCCGATGTCGACTGATGGCTCGAATTGGCGTGGATACCAATATTCTTGTTCGTCTCTTCGTAAAGGATGACGCGTTGCAGTTTGCATCCGTTGTAAAACTTTTGAAAAGTCGTGGCGATAATGATGTCTTTTTTATTAACATTATCGTTCTGATCGAAACTTTATGGACGTTGCGCAGTCAATACAGGTATGGAAAGCCGGCCCTTCTAACTCTTGTACAAGCACTTCTGGAACGCGCAGATCTGGAAATCGATCAATATGAAATCGTTGGAAATGCCGTCAATCTGTCGAGAGTTTTAGGCGCGGATATATCCGATGCAATCATCGGCGAGTTGAACCGCCTGTCCGATTGCAGCTGTACAATGACTTTCGATGCCAAGGCCGCCAAGACAGTCCCCGGAATGGAATTACTCGCATGACTGACGCCACACGTCTGATCGCACCGGAAAAGCGCGGCGAGGATCTCGATACGACGCTACGGCCGCAGACGCTGGACGAGTTTACCGGCCAAGCGGAGGCGCGCGCCAATCTGAAGATCTTCATCGAGGCGGCGAAGAATCGTGGCGAGGCGCTGGATCATGTCCTGTTCGTCGGCCCGCCGGGCCTAGGCAAGACGACGCTGGCGCAGATCATGGCCAAGGAACTCGGTGTCAATTTCCGATCGACCTCCGGTCCGGTCATTGCCAAGGCAGGCGACCTCGCCGCCCTTCTGACCAATCTCGAAGATCGAGACGTGCTGTTCATCGACGAAATCCACCGGCTGAACCCGGCGGTGGAGGAAATCCTCTATCCGGCAATGGAGGATTTTCAACTCGACCTGATCATTGGCGAGGGACCGGCGGCACGTTCGGTCAAGATCGACCTGTCGAAGTTCACCCTGGTTGCGGCCACGACCCGGCTCGGCCTGTTGACCACGCCGTTGCGGGACCGTTTCGGCATTCCGGTGCGGCTGAATTTCTATACGGTCGAGGAGCTGGAATCGATCGTGCGGCGCGGCGCCCGCCTGATGGGGCTCGGCATGACCGATGACGGCGCCCGTGAAATAGCCCGCCGCGCGCGCGGTACGCCCCGCATTGCCGGTCGCCTGCTGCGCCGGGTGCGCGATTTCGCCGAGGTCGCCAAGGCGGAGGCTGTCACCAAGGAGATTGCCGACGAGGCGCTGACCCGGCTGCTGGTCGACAATATGGGTCTGGACCAGCTGGACAAACGCTACCTCACCATGATCGCGCTCAATTTCGGCGGCGGTCCTGTCGGGATTGAAACGATCGCAGCGGGCTTGTCGGAGCCGCGCGATGCGATCGAAGACATCATCGAACCCTACATGATCCAGCAGGGCTTCATCCAGCGCACGCCGCGCGGGCGCATTTTAACCGCAAATGCATGGAAACACCTTGGAATGCAGGTGCCGAAGGATCTGGAAGCCACCCAGTTCCGCCTGTTCCAAGAGGATGATTGATTGATCGACGGCTCGGCTTTCCGAAATTGGTCGGCGGCCGCTGCGACAGAATGGGTGTATGGGGGAACGGTGTTCCTGCTGTATAAAGTGCGACAGGGAACCCGATTGCGTCATATATGACGCACGGCGCTGTAGAGCCCGATAGCCGGCGGTGGCTGTGACGTGGTCGCCATATCGGCAGCGAGCTCCGCGACGGTGCGCTCCAGCAACGCCTTGCCGCCCGGCATCCAGCCAAGTGCGCCGATCTTGCAGCAGCCCATCGCGTTGATCGCCCTATCGTCCCCTTCCGGCGTCGGATGCGGACAGTCGGTCACGCGCTGCAGGACCGACAGGATTTCCCGGTTGCTGGTGAGGACGTCCGAGACATTGAACGTCTCGCCGTTGACGCGGACAGCATCGGCTTCGAGCATCAGCCGGACGGCGCGCGCCACGTCATCGCCGTGAACCTCGGTGCCGGAGCGCGGCGGGACCGGTCGGCCCGACAGATAATCTTCGAAGAGCGAGGCCCATTTGTCCCGGCGGCCCGGTCCGGCCGGCCCGTAGATGCCGGTTGCCCGAAGGCTGGCGGTGACGAAGCCATGGTCGCAGAGCGAAAGCAGACTGCGTTCGGCCTGCAGCTTCACCTCGCCGTAGAGCGTCTCCGGCTTGCCATACATGTCTTCCTTCAGCAGCGTGCCGAGCGGTTGCGGGCCGTAGGCCGCCCGGCTCGACAAGAAGACGCAGCGGCGTACGCCGGCATCGCGGGCCGTCTCGAACAATCGCACGGTTCCATCCAGATTGGCGCGGCGAAAACCATCCGGATCGTCGCCTTCGCCGCCGCGAAACTTTCCCGGCAGATGATCAAAGGCGGCATGGACGAAATAATAGATGTTGTCGAAAGCCTCGATCTGGTCCGCTTCCGGATCGAGCCGAAGCGGCACGAAAGGCACATTCCTGGAAAAGAAGTCCGGTTGCGGCGCGGTGCGGCCGCCGACGGTGACCTTGTAACCGCTGGCCAGCAGGTGCTCGACGATGAAGCGGCCGGCATAACCGGTACCGCCGGAAACAAGAACACGTGTCATGAGCTTCCTGACTTCAACCTGCCGGATTGGGCAGGCTGGTTATCTCCGGAATATCCTCGCCGGTGAAGAAAGCATACCAGAGATCAATCAGCGGCTGCAGCCTCTCCGACTTCGGATGGTCCTTTTCCCATGGTTTCTCATATTGATAATGCAGCACCCCGATCGACGCCCAGTTCCACAGGTCGGGCATGGCAAACCAGACATATTGCAGCATGTTCATCGTCACCGGCAGGCCGTGCCAATCCGGGAAGAAGGCCTGCAGGAAGGTCTGGTCGGTGCGCGGCCAGAAGGCATCCGGCGTATCCAGTCGCGCCAGCATGGCATCGAATGTTTCGAGGGACGGCTTTGCGACGAAGACGCCGGAGTTCAGCCGGTGAAAGTCGGCCAGACTCTCATAGACATTCGGCGCGGCGGAAAATTCCGGATAATCGAAATAGCGGTCGATGTTCTTCAGAACCAGCGCGTCTGCATCGATGAAGAGACAGCGGTCATAGTCCGTCAGTTGCCAGAGGCGCAGCTTGCAGAAATTGTCGAGGGGCGAATGAAAGGCTGGCTTGCGACCCTTGGTGAACGGTGCGTTGCCATGCACGTTGTTGCGGCTGTGGCGGTTGTTGAAGCCGTCTGATAGCGGCAAAAGGTCGGTCGGGACAAGCCGGCAGCCGAAGGCACGCAAGGGCTCCAGCATCTGCGGCTCGACGCCATCGGTGTGCAGGGCGACGATGTCGGCGCCGGTTTGCGTGTGGCGGATCGAGCGGGCCAGTGCAATCGCGCCCATGGCGTAGTCGGCATTGGTCACCAGCGTGACGAATGCGTTGCGCGAGTCGGCTACACCGGACGCCGTGATGCCGCTTTCGGACCCTGACGGTGTCATGAAACCGATTTCAGCCTTCTTCCTTCCGGATCGTGATTGATCTTGGCGGCGATGTCCCTGGTCCAGGCCGAGACCGCCGGAACGCGGCTGCGATCGACGCGGTAGGCGTATTTCTTGCCGACATCGACGATTTCCGCAAGCAGGCCGTCCTGCAGGGTGATCGGGTTCAGGCCGAGGCTGCGAAACTTTTCGTTGCGCACGACAAGTTCGTTTTCGGCGGCTTCCTTGCGCGGGTTCGGCAGCCAGGCGATTTCGGAGCCGGTGAGGCCGGCGATCATCTCGGCCAAGTCGCGAACCCGGTGCGTCTCGGTCATCTGGTTGAAGATTTCAACGCGGCTGCCGCGCTGTGGCGGGTTCTTCAGCGCCAGTTCGATGCAGCGGACCGAATCCTGGATGTGGATGAAGGCACGCGTCTGGCCGCCGGTGCCGTGTACGGTCAGCGGATAGCCGATCGCCGCCTGGATCAGGAAGCGGTTGAGCACGGTGCCGTAATCGCCGTCATAGTCGAAGCGGTTGATCAGCTGTTCGTGGCGGCGCGTCTGCTCGGTATGCGTTCCCCAGACGATGCCCTGATGCAGGTCGGTGATCCGCATGCCGTCGTTCTTGGCGTAGAACTGGAACAGCAGTTGATCCAGGCATTTGGTCATGTGGTAGATCGAGCCCGGATTGGCTGGATAGAGGATTTCCTGCCGTGCCGTCTCGCCACTCTCGGTCTCGATGCCCACCGAAAGGTAGCCTTCCGGAATGGCGGCGCCGACCGTCGAATAGCCGTAGACGCCCATCGTGCCGAGATGCACCAGATGCGCATCGAGGCCGATCTCGACCATAGCGTTCAGCAGGTTATGCGTGGCGTTGACGTTGTTGTTGACCGTGTAGTTCTTGTGCCGGTCGCTTTTCATCGAATAGGGCGCGGCGCGCTGTTCGGCAAAATGAATGATGGCATCCGGGCGGTTTTCGGCAAGCCATTTCTTCAGGAGTTCGTAATCGCGGGCAAGGTCGATCAGATGGAAGTGGATGCGGCGACCGGTCTCGGCGTGCCAGATGCGGGTGCGTTCCTGGATGCTGTCCATCGGAGTCAGGGATTGAACGCCGAGTTCGGTATCGATCCAGCGGCGTGACAGATTGTCGAGAATGTGAATGTCATGCCCGGCATCCGACAGATGCAGCGACGTCGGCCAGCCAACGAAGCCATCACCGCCAAGGACAGCAATCTTCATAGGTCAATCTCCTGTGAGACGAGAGGTCATGGGTACGGTGATAGGGGCGGAATGTGACAGGACGACAATGCTTGCCAAACGGCTTTTGTTCCGCCACAGAAAAAGAAAAATTCGAGGATCGGGATGACTTTGATTGCGCTGTCAGGCGAGTTGACGGACCATGGCCACCGGCTGGTGCAACGGGTCTATTACGAGGACACCGACTTCTCCGGCGTCGTCTATCACGCCCGCTATCTGCATTTCATGGAACGGGCCCGCACGGACTATCTGCGGCTTCTCGGCGTCGAACAGGCGACGCTGGCGATCAAGGGCGATACCGAGGGGTTGGTTTTCGTCGTTCACCGCATGGAAATCGATTTCAAGGCGCCGGCGCGCATGGACGATATCCTGACGATCACCACGACGACGGAAAAGGCAGGTGGCGCCAAGATGGTGCTTGTCCAAGAAATCCATCGGGAAGGGACGCTGCTAATCGCCGCCAAAGTGATCATTGCTGTGATCAACGGGCAGGGCAGGCCGCGGCGCCTGCCGGAAACGCTGGGAAAGAAGTTCCGGGGCGAGGCCTGAGCCTCAGGCTTCGATCGCCTTCAGCATTGCCTTGGTCAGGTTCTGCTTCCAGTCCGCGTCGGCCCAGGGGGCCGGCTCATTTTCCAGCCGTTCAAGGATATCCGGAATATGGAAGCTGTTGGCGGCGTCGAGATCGGCGAGTTCCTCCCAGGTGACGGGCGTGGCCACCGGCCCACTGGCGCGGGCGCGCACCGAGTAGGGGGCAACGGCCGTCGAGCCGCGTTCATTGCGCAGCCAGTCGATGAAGATGCGGCCTTTGCGCTTCGCCTTGGACATGGTGGCAATGTAATTGTCGGGGTCATTGTCGGCGATTTTTGACGACAGGCCCTTGGCGAAAGCTTTGGCGTCTTCCCAGACGGCCGGGCGCGACAGCGGCACGATCACGTGGATGCCCTTGCCGCCGGACACCATGGCCACGGACTTCAGTCCCAGCGTCTGCAACGCCTCGCGCAGCACAAAAGCCGCCTTTTTCACCGTCTCGAACGTCACGCTCGGATCGGGATCGAGGTCGAAGACGAGCCGGTCGGCTGCATCCAGCCGCTTGATCGTCGAGCCCCAGATGTGTAGTTCGATTGTGCCCATCTGCACTGCGGCGACGAGCCCTTTCGCATCGTCGACATAGAGATAATTGGCCGTGTCGCCGTCCGATTCCTCGATCGGCACCTGATGGATTTCATTCGGAAAGCCGTCGCTGGCATGCTTCTGGTAGAAGCATTGGTGATCGGGGCCTTGCGGGCATCGCAGGATGGAGGCGGGGTGATCGGCAATGAAGGGCAGCATGCGGTCGGCGACGACACCGTAATAGCGGGCAAGATCGATCTTGGTGATATCCGGATCGGAAAACAGAAGCCGCTCCGCATGGGTAATGCGGATGCCGAGCACGTCTCCGTCCGTGTCCTTCTCCCTGCGCTTTGCAACAGGCTTTTCCGCGGCGGCCTCGCTATGTGCCGGTTTGCTCTCCTTCTTCGCCGCAGCCTTGGCCGGCGGCGTCTTCTTCGTTTCCGGTATCACGGCGGAAGCCTCCTTGTCCTCGCGCAGGCCTTCGAAGGCACCGTGGCGAATATGACCATCAGCGGTAAATTCGGCGAAATCGACCTCGGCGACAAGCTCCGGGGTCAGCCAGACGGCGCCGCGAGAAATATCTTTCGGTACGGTTTCAAACGGCGAGGTCTTGCGCTTCAATTTCTCGAACCGAGCCGCCAGGTCCGTCATGGTCTCCTCGTCGAAGCCGGTGCCGACCCGGCCCTGATACACGAATCGATCACCATCATAGGCGCCGACCAACAGGGATGCGAAGGCCCTTCCGCGTTTGTCGGACGGCGAATAGCCGCCGATGACGAATTCCTGCCGTTTGGTGCATTTGATCTTCAGCCAGCTGCCGACGCGGCCTTCTCGGTAGGGCGCATCGGCCTGCTTGGCGATGATGCCCTCCTGTCCGGCCTTGCACATGGCCTGAAAGACCTTTTCGCCATTGCCGCGAACATGCTCGCTGTACTGGATGGCGCGGCTGGCCTCCAGCGTATCGAGCAGCTCTTTCAAGGCCTGCTTGCGCTCGACGAGCGGCTTCTTGCGCAGGTCCTGGCCGTCCAGGTGCAGGAGGTCGAAGGCATAGAAGCGCGTCTCACCGCCGGTTTTGATGGCTTTTTGCAGGGCGGAGAATTTCGAGCCTTCCTCGGATGGGGCGACCGCTTCTCCGTCGATCAAAGCGGTATCGCAATCGAGATCGGCAAATGCGTGGGCGATGTCCGGAAACTTTGCCGTCCAGTCGAGTCCCGTCCGGGTAAAGCAGGTGACGCCCTGTTTGCCGATGGAGATCAGCAGCCGGTAACCGTCGAATTTCGCCTCGTTCAGCCAGTCATCGCCAGCGGGCGCGTCTTCGGTCAGCGTCGCGAGTTGCGGGTTGACGAAAGCCGGAGCATCGCCGCGACGCTTCTTCTCCGTCTTGTGCGAGGTTTTCTCCGCGATGGCACCGGCCCTGACATTGGCTTCGGCACTTTTGTTCGACTGCCAGACATGGGCTTTTTCTTCGCCATGGCCGGAGGCGATCTCCTCCATAGAGCGTCCCGTCTTGATGCTCGTCAGGTTTTCTGTGAGCAAGCTCTCGCCATCTTCGGCCATCTCATCGTCATGTTCCTTGATGAGCAACCAGTTTTCGCGCTTCTCGCCATGTCGCGGCTTCATCCGCACCAACGTCCAGCCGCCATGCATGCGCTGGCCGTGAATATGGAATTTCAGTTTGCCGTCCTTCAGGCCCTCGTCCGGATCGTTATCCGGCTCCCACCAGCCTGTGTCCCAGAGCATGACCGTGCCGCCGCCATATTGCTTCTTCGGGATCGTGCCCTCGAAATCGCCATAGGCCAGCGGATGGTCCTCGGTGCGCACGGCAAGGCGCTTGTCATCCGGATTGATGCTCGGTCCGCGCGTCACCGCCCAGCTTTTCAGCACGCCTTTCCATTCCAGCCGGAAATCATAGTGGAGCCGCGTCGCGTCATGTTTCTGGATGAGAAAGAGCTTTCCGGCCTTCGAGCGTTTTGTCGAACCTTTTGGCTCAGCGGTCTTGGTGAAGTCACGCTTGCGATTGTATTCCGTCAGCGGATCGTGGTGCTGGGCCATGGTGCTCACGCAGACTTTTTCTTCGCGGCCGTTTTCTTCGGCGCGGACGATTTGCTGCTGCTTTCCAAGCTCTTCTTCAAGGCCGACATGAGGTCGACGACATTGTCGCCACGCTTGCCCTTGTCGTCGTCGTCTTCGTCCACTTCGATCTTGGCCTTCTTGCCCTTGAGCTTCCGCTGGACGAGTTCCTTCAATGCGGTGGAGTAGTTGTCCTTGAAGTTTGCGGCATTGAATTTTGAGGTCTTCTTGTCGATCAGGGCGGTCGCCACGTCCAGGAGTTCGTCCTCGGACGTCTTGCCGGACAGTCCGTGGAACATCGGATCCGCCTTGCGCAGTTCATCGGCATAATGCAGCGTTTCGAGGAGCAGGCCGTCGCCGCAGGGCCTGATGGCGGCGATGTATTCGCGGCCGCGCAGGGTCAGTTGACCCAGTCCCACCTTGCCGGCCTTGCGCAGGGCGTCGCGCACGACGCGGTAGGCGTCCTCGGCGAGGTCATCGGCAGGCACGACGTAATAAGGCTTGTCGTAGTAGATCGGCGAAATTTCCGAGGAATCAACGAACTGGACGAGTTCCAGCGTCTTCTTCGTCTCGAGCTTCACCGCGTCGATTTCTTCCGGTTCCAGCAGGACATACTTGCCGCTCTCGTATTCATAGCCCTTGACGATTTCGTCGGTATCGACGGGGCCGACGCCTTCGACCACTTTGTCGTAGTGCACCGGCTTGCCCGAGGGCTCGTGGATTTGGCGGAAGGAAAAGCGGGCGCCGGTCTTGGTGGCGCTGAACACTTCGACGGGAATGGAAACGAGGGAGAGGCGAAGCTGACCTTTCCACATTGCACGCGATACCATGTCTCCACCTTTGATGTTTGGGACGTTAGTGTGAAATCTTTCCGCTATCGCTATCGCTATCGCTATCGCTATCGCGGGCGAGCAGCCGTTCCAGTGCCGCGACGTCCTCGCTGGTGATCACCGGTACGGGATCGGATGCCATCGCCTGCAGGACTTCCGGCGATATGGCGTCGTTCTCGATCGCCCATTCCAACGCTTCCCGAGTTTCCCGCTCGGCGCGCAACTGGGCGTAAAGCGCCAGGATCAGACGGTCGCGATGGTCGAAATGCGGCCGGGATCGATGTTTGGACGAGGGTTTTGGCGTGATCGTGCTCATGGCTGCATAACGTGGCGCCGGGCAGAATGTTCCTTGGCCATCACGCCGGTAAGGCTTCCGAGAGCGGCGTTGCAGTGCAGTAAAGTAACACTCCCTTAACCATAATGATGTCTTAATGCCTCTATTAGGGTTTTGTGCAATGCACGTCATCCTTTCACCAAGATTGAACGCAAGAAGGCAGACAGGAAGCTTAAAGACCGGCATGACGTCGGTTCAACGGCAGCTGCCGGGTCAATCTTGCAACAATGACGTTTGAGCACCCTGGCTGTGAGCATGAGACTGCTCTTGCCGGGCGTTTGGATTCGGGGATTTGAGAACGATGGAACAGGTTGGATTGGCTGCGGCGACGACGGACGTGACGCTGTGGTCGCTATTCATGGAAGCGGGCTTCGTCGTGAAGCTGGTCATGCTGGGACTGATCGGCGCCTCGATCTGGACCTGGGCGATCGTCGTCGACAAGACGCTAAAGTTCGGCAAGGTCCGCCGCCAGCTGGATGCCTTCGAGCAGGTATTCTGGTCCGGCCAGTCGCTGGAAGAGCTCTATCGGACTCTGTCCGACCGGGCGACGTCGGGCATGGGCGCGATCTTCGTCTCGGCGATGCGCGAATGGAAGAAGTCCTTCGAACGCGGCGCCCGTTCGCCGATCGGCCTGCAGATGCGTATCGACCGCGCCATGGACGTGACGCTCGCTCGTGAAGCCGAAGCGCTGGAAGCGCGTCTGGGGTCGCTGGCGACCATCGGTTCCGCAGGCCCGTTCGTCGGCCTGTTCGGTACGGTCGTCGGTATCATGACCTCGTTCCAGGCGATCGCCGGCTCCAAATCGACCAACCTCGCGGTCGTTGCCCCCGGTATCGCCGAGGCGCTTCTCGCCACCGCGATCGGCCTTCTCGCCGCTATCCCGGCGGTTATCGCCTACAACAAGTTCTCCGCCGATGCCGGCAAGCTGACCTCCCGCATGGAAGGTTTCGCCGACGAATTCTCGGCCATTCTTTCGCGCCAGATCGATGAGAAGCTGCAGCCTCGCCAGGCCGCACAATAAGCGCTGCGCGACAAGCGCACGGTCTCGCAGGAACAGGGGTATAGACGATGGGTATGTCAGCAGGTGGAGCCAAGGCCTCGGGTGGCCGGCGTCGCGGTGGCCGTGGCGGTCGCGGCGGCAAGGCCGTGATGAGCGAGATCAACGTCACGCCGTTCGTCGACGTCATGCTCGTTCTTCTGATCATCTTCATGGTCGCGGCCCCGATGATGACGGTCGGCGTGCCGATCGACCTGCCGGAAACACAGGCCAAGGCGCTGAATTCCGAAACGCAGCCGATTACCATTTCCGTCAAGAGCGACGGCCAGGTCTTCCTGCAGGAAACCCCGATTCCTGTCGAGGAAGTCGCCGCCAAGCTCGAGGCCATCGCCACGACCGGTTACAGCGAACGCATTTTCGTGCGCGGTGATGCGACGTCGCCTTACGGCGTGATCGCCGACGTCATGTCGCGTATCCAGGAAGCCGGCTTCAAGAATATCGGCCTCGTGACCCAGCCGAAAAAGGGCCAGTAGAGCGCGTACGATGAAGACCAGTCTCATCACATCGGCTGTTCTGCATGCGCTGGTGCTCACATGGGCGCTGGTGTCGCTCGGCAGCCCGGCTGACTTCCAGGTCGCCGATGTCGAGGCGCTGCCTGTCGATATGGTTCCGATTGAAGAACTGACGCAATTGCAGCAGGGCGACAAGGAAGCGCCCAAGGCCGAGGTTCCGTCGGTCACGCCGACCAAGCGTCCCGACACCGTCGAGAATGCCGAGAACGTTGGCGAAAACAATGTCGATCTGAAGTCGGCCCCGGTACCGGACGCCAAGCCGAGCAACAATGAGTCAGCGGCGGCACCGGAGAAGACCGAGAAGGCCGAACCAACGCCGGATCCGGCCAAGGAAGAAACCAAGGAAGTAACCGAGGAGAAGCCCGCTTCCGAGCCGGCGACCGAGGTTGCCTCGCTTCCCGAACCGAAGCAGGAAGTCAAGCCGGACCCGAAGCCGGAGGAGCAGCCGGCCGAGGAAAAGCCTGCTGAGAATACAGAGGCCGAGGCCTTGCCGGACAAGGTGCCGACGCCGATGGCCAAGCCGAAGGTCGAGCAGAAGGCACAGACGGCCAAGACCCCGGACCGCAAGAACGAAGAGAACAAGAAAGAGAAGAAGAAGGCCTCGTCCGCCAACGAATCCGATTTCAACGCGGATGAGATTGCAGCCCTTCTCAACAAGACCGACCCTTCCAATGGTGGCGCCAAGCGCGGCAAGACGGAAAAGGCGTTCGGCGCCTCCAAGACAACCGGCAACACGCTGTCTCAGAACGAGATGGATGCGTTGCGCGGGCAGATCCAGAAGAACTGGAGCTCCTTTGCTGGCATCGAGGGTCTGGACGGCATGATCCTGACGGTGAGCTTCGAGCTCGACCCGCAGGGCAATATCGTCGGCCAGCCGGAGGTCGAGACCAAGGGCGGCTCGGAAGCGGCGCGCCGGACGATGGCCGGCAGCGTGCGCCGCGCCATCCTCAAGTCGCTGCCGTTCGAGGGCTTGCCCGCTGATAAATACGATTCCTGGAGAGAGATGGTCGTCAATTTCGACCCGAGCTCCATGTCGATCCAATGACAAGCAATGAATGAATGGCTGAAAGGCTTGGATAAATGCTGAAACGCAATCTCTTCCGTTTTTTCGTCGCCCTCGCGGCGGTCGTCACACTGTCGACCTCGCCCGTATTGGCGCGCGTTGAACTCAACATCAACAAGGGCAATGTCGAGCCCATGCCGATCGCTATCAGCGATTTCCTGCAGGGTGAGCTTGGGCAGAAGATCTCCGACGTGGTCGCGGCCGACCTGAAACGTTCCGGTCTGTTCGCGCCGATCGACAAGAACGCCTTCATCGAGAAGATTTCCAACCCGGATGCCGCACCGCGCTTCGAGGACTGGAAGGTCATCAATGCGCAGGCACTGGTCACCGGCCGCGTTACCCAGGAAGGCGATGGCCGCCTGAAGGCTGAATTTCGGCTATGGGATACGTTTGGTGGCTCGCAGATGACCGGCCAGCAGTTCTTCACCCAGCCGGAAAACTGGCGCCGCGTCGCCCATATCATCGCCGATGCGATCTACAAGGAAATTACCGGCGAGGACGGTTATTTCGATACGCGCATCGTCTATGTCGCCGAAAGCGGCCCGAAGACGGCCCGCAAGCGTCAGCTGGCGATCATGGACCAGGACGGCTTCAACGCCCGCGCGGTCACCAATTCCAACGATATCGTGCTGACGCCGCGTTTCTCGCCGAACAAGCAGGAAATCACCTATATGTCCTTCGAGGGCAACGAGCCGCGCGTCTACCTGCTGCAGCTCGAAACCGGACAGCGCGAAGTCGTCGGCAATTTCCCCGGCATGACGTTTTCGCCGCGCTTCTCGCCGGATGGCCAGCGGGTCATCATGAGCCTGCAGCAGGATGGCAATGCCAATATCTACACGATGGACCTGCGTTCGCGCACGACCACACGCCTGACATCAACCGCCGCCATCGACACCTCGCCGTCCTATTCGCCGGACGGTAGCCAGATCGTCTTCGAAAGCGATCGTGGCGGCCGTCAGCAGCTCTATGTCATGAGCGCGGCTGGTGGCGGTCAGAACCGCATTTCCTTCGGCGATGGTTCGTATTCGACCCCGGTCTGGTCGCCGCGCGGAGACCTGATCGCCTTCACCAAGCAGTCTGGCGGCAAGTTCTCGATCGGCGTGATGAAGCCGGATGGTTCGGGCGAGCGCATCCTGACCACGGGCTTCCACAATGAAGGCCCGACCTGGGCACCGAACGGCCGCGTGCTGATGTTCTTCCGTCAAAGCGCCGGCGCCGGCGGCCCGCAGCTCTATTCGATCGACATCACCGGCTATAACGAGCAACTGGTCCAAACCAAGGGTTTCGCTTCCGACCCGGCATGGTCGCCGCTTCTCGAATAGCTTTGTCACAATGCGGCGGGAAATGTGGCGACGCGCCGCTTTCCTGCCGCAAAGTGCTGATTTAGCAGGCCTTAACACGCATTTTGACTTTCTGTTAACCATAGCTGTTGAAAGTGGATTAACCGCTTCCGGTTACAGTTCGGCAACCCTGATTTTACCCTTTCAAGGAGACCGGCCCATGAGCCGCATTCACGCCCAGGCCGAAGGCCGCATGCACACCATCGCTCGCAACCCGGTCATGGTTGCCCTGTTCATGACGCTCGCCATTGCCGGCTGCGCCAACAAGAAGAACAACCTGCCGAACGACGCCGCAGGCCTTGGCCTCAACGCGGCAACCCCGGGCTCGGCTCAGGACTTCACGGTCAATGTCGGCGACCGCATCTTCTTCGACACGGACTCCACGTCGATCCGCGCCGATGCACAGTCGACGCTCGACCGTCAGGCTCAGTGGCTGGCCAAGTATCCGAACTACGCCATCACGGTCGAAGGCCATGCCGACGAACGCGGCACCCGCGAATACAACCTGGCGCTCGGCGCACGCCGCGCTGCCGCGACCCGCGATTATCTCGCTTCGCGCGGCATTCCGGCCGGCAAGATCAAGACGATCTCCTACGGCAAGGAAAAGCCGGTCGCCGTCTGCGACGACATTTCCTGCTGGTCGCAGAACCGCCGCGCCGTGACGGTGCTCGGTGGCGCCGGCATGTAATTGCCGGATAGTCGAAAAAACTTCGAGAGAGGGCGGTCTTCGGGCCGCCTTTCTTTTTTTGTCACACTTTGACCGAACTCCGTTGCTTTTTGGGGCCGATTGGAAAACTGTGCGGCAATCGTCCAGAGCCTGATTTGCACCGGCTTTCGGCGAGAGTGGAATCTTCAAACAGGACACATGACATGAAACATTTTGTCGTGGCGGGGATGATCGGCCTCACTGCCTTCGCCGGCTTCGGGCAGATGGCAACCGCCATGCCGCTTTCCGCGTTATTGAACCGCGTCATTCATGGCGAGACGCAATCGCCGCGCAAGGCGCCGCTGGTCCAGGTCCAGTCGAGCGAGATTGGACGCGTCGGGCAGCTCGAGGAACAGATCCGCCAGCTCAACGGGCGTATCGAGGAAATGAGTTTCCAGCTTCTGCAGATGCAGGAGCAGATTCGCAAATTCCAGGAAGACAACGAATTCCGCTTCCAGGATCTGGAAGGCGGCAAGTCGGGCTCGACCAAGAAGAGTCAGGTGGAAACACCTGCGACAGACGATACGGCATCCGCGACCGCACCGGCCACGGATGACCAAGCAGCGACATCCGATCCCAACGCAGGTTTGGGATCGGATACCACCGCCGGCGCAAGCAACGGCGCGCCGCCTTCGACACTCGGCCAGATCATCTTCGACGATGCGGGCAATCCGGTCGCGGCAAACCAGGACACGTCCAGCCTCGACGCGACGCTTCCCGGCGTCGATTCCGGCATCAACCAGACCCCGGAAACACAACAGCAGTCGGCAGCGATCGATAGCAATCCCGGCGATCTCTACCAGTCCGCCTATGGGCATGTGCTGACAGGTGACTACAGCACGGCCGAAAACGAATTCCGCAACTATCTCGAAGCATTCCCGAAGGGCGACAAGGCCGCGGATGCCAGCTTCTGGATGGGCGAGGCACAATATTCCCAAGGCAAGTTCAACGATTCCGCCAAGACGTTCCTGGATGCGCATCAGGCATACAGCAAGTCGCCGAAGGCGCCCGAAATGCTGCTGAAGCTCGGCATGTCGCTGGCCGCCCTCGACAACAAGGACACCGCCTGCGCCACGCTGCGCGAGGTCAGCAAGCGTTATCCGAAAGCCTCCACCGCCGTGAAGGCGAAGGTGACCAGCGAACAGAGCCGCCTTGCCTGCTGATCATGCCGCGCCTCAGCCCGTTAGCGCGCAGCACCGTGCCGTCGCAACGGCAAAACGCTTTCTTTCCTCTTTCAAGACGCCGGGCCTGATCCTCATCGCCATTTCCGGCGGTAGTGATTCCAAGGGACTGTTGCTGGCCTTGCATGCGGCGATCTCCACGGGCGGCTTTTCGGCCTTCACCCTTGCGGCCTGCACCGTCGATCACGCGCTCAGACTTGAATCCGCTTATGAAGCCCACGCCGTCGCCACCTTCTGTTCAGCGCTCGGAATTACCCATGTCACCCGTCGATGGAATGGCGAGAAGCCGGCAACGGGCATTCAGGCCGCCGCGCGACTGGTCCGTTACGGTCTTCTGGCCGATGTTGCGCAGACGATGGGCGCGCAATGCATCCTCACCGGTCATACGCTGGACGATCAGGCCGAAACGATCGCCATGCGGAAGGCTCGTTCAGAGCCGGATGCGCTTGGGCTGGCGGGCATGGCGGATGGCACGCTGGTCGATCGGCGCATCTGGGTGCTTCGGCCGTTTCTCGGCCTGCGCCGTGGCGAGATCCGTGATTATCTCCTCTCCCTGAACGAAAATTGGTTCGACGATCCCAGCAACGCCAATCGCGGTTTCGAACGCGTCCGGGTCCGGCAGGACATGAGCAAGCATGTTGCGCCAAACCAGTTCACCGCAGCCGCCATGTCGCGTTACAAATCCGCAGAGCAGGTCGCCGCGCTTCTTGCCTGCCATGCCACCGGGTTTAATGGCTTGGCCGTGCGGATCGACCCGGTGTTGGCTGGGACAATCGCCGATCCGGATAGTCAACGCGCGATCCTGGCGCTTGCGGCGGTGATTGGCGGGCGTTCGCATCCAGCCGGCCGCGAGACGGCGGGCCGGATCACTGCGTTTCTCGCCGGCGGGCAGGATGGCCGAATGGCGGCCGGCCGTGTCGTTTTCGATCGCCGTCGCTCAGGTCTCTATCTTTACCGGGAGCGAAGAGGGCTGCCGGACGTAACCATCCCGCCGTCTGGCAAGGCGATCTGGGATCATCGATTTCTGATCTCGAATTCCGGCCCCGAACCATTCACAGTGCGGCCCGGTGCCGATCCTGCCCTTCTCTGCGCGGGACCGATTGCCGCAGGCCTGCCCGAAGCGATCGTCAAGCGCGCAGCGGCGTCCGTCCCGTTCTTTCTCGGCAATGTGCCCCAGGGGATAACGATCGAACCCGCAATCAGCCTGTGCGACACCTTTTTGCCGCGTTTCGACCTGATTATGGCCGACAGGATAGCCGCGCTCTTTGGTCGTGACCGTTTTGTTCCACCTCCGGTTCACGATGTTTTGACGGAAAAGTCAGGTTGGGCTTGAGTTTGCCTTGGCAAGGCAGTCACGCAACCCTATGTTAAGCGCAAGAATGCAGCCACAAATCATTGCGGGTTGCTACAGAGGTTCCGGGGAGTTCGATGAACCCTAATTTTAGAAATTTCGCCCTTTGGGCGATCATTGCCCTGCTGTTGATCGCGCTGTTCAGCATGTTTCAGCAGCCGACGGAGCGCACGGGATCGAAGGATATTCCCTTTTCCCAGTTCTTGAAGGACGTTGACGGCAGCCGGGTCAAGGAAGTGCTCATCACCGGTAACAAGGTGATCGGCTCCTACACGGAAAGCGGCGCGACGTTCCAGACCTATGCGCCGGCGATCGATACGGCGCTGACCGAACGCATGCAGGCCAAGAATGTGACCGTCACGGTTCGCCCCGAGACCGACGGTTCGTCCGGCTTCCTGAGCTATGTCGGTACGCTTCTCCCCATGCTGCTGATCCTCGGCGTCTGGCTGTTCTTCATGCGGCAGATGCAGGGCGGTTCGCGCGGCGCGATGGGGTTCGGCAAGTCCAAGGCGAAGCTTCTGACCGAAGCGCACGGCCGCGTCACGTTCGACGATGTCGCTGGCGTCGACGAAGCCAAGCAAGACCTGGAAGAAATCGTTGAATTCCTGCGCGATCCGCAGAAGTTCCAGCGTCTTGGCGGACGTATTCCGCGCGGCGTCCTGCTCGTCGGCCCTCCCGGCACCGGTAAGACACTGCTCGCACGCTCTGTCGCCGGCGAAGCCAATGTGCCGTTCTTTACCATTTCCGGTTCGGACTTCGTTGAAATGTTCGTCGGTGTCGGTGCATCCCGTGTGCGCGACATGTTCGAACAGGCCAAGAAGAACGCGCCTTGCATCATCTTCATCGATGAAATCGACGCGGTCGGTCGTCATCGTGGCGCCGGCCTTGGCGGCGGTAACGACGAGCGCGAACAGACGCTCAACCAGTTGCTTGTCGAAATGGATGGCTTCGAAGCCAATGAAGGTATCATCCTGATCGCCGCGACCAACCGTCCCGACGTTCTCGACCCGGCGCTTCTGCGTCCAGGCCGCTTCGACCGTCAGGTCGTGGTTCCGAATCCGGATATCAATGGCCGCGAACGCATCCTCAAGGTGCATATCCGCAATGTGCCGCTGGCACCGAATGTCGACCTCAAGGTTCTTGCCCGTGGTACGCCCGGTTTCTCCGGTGCCGACCTGATGAACCTTGTCAACGAAGCCGCCCTGATGGCCGCGCGCCGCAACAAGCGCGTCGTCACCATGCTGGAATTCGAGGACGCCAAGGACAAGATCATGATGGGCGCGGAACGCCGTTCCTCCGCCATGACGGAAGCCGAAAAGAAGCTGACGGCCTATCACGAAGCCGGCCATGCCATCACGGCGCTCAAGGTTCCGGTCGCCGATCCGCTACATAAGGCAACGATCATCCCGCGCGGTCGTGCGCTCGGCATGGTCATGCAGTTGCCGGAAGGTGACCGCTATTCCATGAGCTATAAGTGGATGGTATCGCGCCTCGTCATCATGATGGGCGGCCGTGTCGCGGAAGAGATCACCTTCGGTAAGGAAAACATCACCTCCGGCGCGTCGTCCGATATCGAGCAGGCGACCAAGCTGGCGCGTGCGATGGTTACGCAGTGGGGTTTCTCCGACGTCCTCGGCCATGTTGCCTATGGTGAAAACCAGCAGGAAGTGTTCCTCGGCCATTCGGTCTCGCAGTCCAAGAACGTCTCGGAATCGACGGCGCAGAAGATCGACATGGAAGTGCGCCGCCTGATTGACGAAGCCTATGTGGAAGCAACCCGCATCATCACCGAGATGCACAGCGAGTTCGTCGCTATCGCCGAAGGCCTGCTTGAATACGAGACTCTGACCGGTGACGAGATCAAATCGCTGATCCGCGGCGAAAAACCGGCTCGTGACCTCGGTGACGACTCGACCCCGCATCGTGGTTCCGCTGTTCCGTCGGCCGGCACCAAGAAGGACGGCTCGGTCGGCAAGGGCGATGAAGCCGAAGGCGGGTTCGAGCCGCAGCCGCAATAAGGCCAGCCGCCCAGGCTTGTGTGTGACAATAAACCATCATAGAACCGCCGCGCCGAGAGGTGCGGCGGTTTTTCTTTGCCATTCATAGTACAAATGCGCTTGTTGCCAGTTCCTGCTTGGTAACGTGCTGTAATGAATTCTGATGATAAAACGGGATGCTGTCGCGCCGGTTTTATGGCAAGAGAAGAACCATCGCAGTTTTCTACGCGATCGCAGCCTGATGCAACCTATCGGCATGCGATCCGGAAATGCCGGCATTGCGGGAAGAAGTTCCTGCGTAGCGCGAACGGTTTTGCGCCGGCACCTTTGACCAGAACTGGAGTTTTTATGAAGCGCAAATATTTCGGCACGGATGGCATCCGCGGACAGTCGAACCTCTTCCCGATGACCCCGGACCTCGCCATGCGCGTCGGCATCGCCGTCGGTACGATCTTCCGCAACGGCGCCCACCGTCATCGGGTGGTGATCGGCAAGGATACGCGCCTTTCGGGCTACATGCTGGAAAATGCCTTGGTCGCAGGCTTCACCGCCGCCGGTCTCGACGTCTTCCTGCTCGGCCCGATCCCGACGCCGGGCGTCGCCATGTTGACGCGCTCGTTGCGCGCGGACGTTGGCGTGATGATCTCCGCCTCGCATAACCCTTTCGAGGACAACGGCATCAAGCTGTTCGGACCGGACGGCTACAAACTTTCCGACGAGATCGAAAGCCAGATCGAGGATCTGCTCGACAAGGACATGACGGCGCAACTGGCCAAGTCCCACGAAATCGGCCGGGCCAAGCGCGTCGAAGGTGACATTTATCGTTACGTCGAACACGCCAAGCGCACTTTGCCGCGCGACGTGACCCTGCAGGGTCTGCGGATCGCCATCGATTGCGCCAACGGCGCGGCTTACAAGGTTGCCCCGCTGGCGCTTTGGGAACTCGGCGCCGAAGTCGTCACCATTGGTAACGAGCCGAACGGGATGAACATCAATCTTGAATGCGGCTCCACCCATCCCGAGACACTCGCCCGCAAGGTCCATGAAGTGCGCGCCGACATCGGCATCGCGCTCGATGGTGATGCCGATCGTGTCCTGATCGTCGACGAGAACGGCACGGTCGTCGACGGCGATCAGCTGATGGCGGTGATTGCCGACAGCTGGGCGTCGGACGGCATGCTGCGCGGCGGCGGCATCGTCGCGACCGTCATGTCCAATCTGGGCCTTGAGCGTTACCTCAAGGGTCGCGGGCTCGACCTGCATCGCACCAAGGTCGGCGACCGTTACGTCGTCGAACAGATGCGCAAGGGTGATTTCAATGTCGGCGGTGAGCAGTCCGGTCATATCGTGCTGTCGGATTTCGGCACCACCGGCGACGGCCTTGTCGCAGCCCTGCAGATCCTCGCCTGCGTCAAGCGTCAGGGCAAGACGGTGAGCGAAGTCTGCCACCGCTTCGATCCCGTGCCCCAGGTCCTGAAGAATGTCCGGATCTCGACCGGCGCGCCGCTCGAGGATATCACTGTCCGCCAGGCGATCGCCGATGCGGAGGCTGAGCTTGCCAAGAACGGTCGACTGCTGATCCGTCCTTCCGGCACGGAGCCTTTGATCCGCGTCATGGCGGAAGGTGATGATCGTATCCAGGTCGAGCGGATCGTCGATGAACTGATCGGCGTTATCGGCGGTGTTCGCAACGTCGCCTGATAAACAAAATTTTCCAGACGTTTAAAAGAAAGGCCGGGCATTGCTCGGCCTTTTCATGTGTTGCTGCAGCGAGATTTCACGTTGCTTCAAATGGAAATCGAATCCTTAAGACTTACGGTAAATTTTTGTAGTTAATCAGCCCTTAACCATTCTTGTTTACGCTCGGCTTCAACGTCAGATTTTGGTCACCATTCGAGCGGCTGGCCAAGCAACACGAAGTATTGGAGTTGGGGCCATGAAGACTATATTGATTGGCGTTGTTGCGACTATTCTAGGCAGCACCGCAACTTTTGCAGCGGATTTGTATGAGCCGCCGATCGAACAGCCGATCGCCGAGCCGGTCATCGCGGAAGCCAGCGGATGGTACTTGCGCGGTGACGTCGGTTATGCCTTCACCAATCTGCGCGGCGCGCACTTCTATCAGGGCCCGGGCCGCTACGTCCGTGACTTCGACGATGCCGATCTCGACGATACCTGGACGATCGGCGTCGGTGTCGGTTACCAGATCAACAACTATCTGCGCACCGACGTAACGCTCGACTATCTCGGCAATGCCGACTTCGAAGGCTCGACGACCGGTGGCTGCGGCGTCGCTGTCGCTTGTACCTCACGCGATGTTTCCGCGCTGGCGGCATGGAGCCTGATGGCCAACGCCTATGTCGATATCGGCACCTATGGTTCTTTCACGCCTTATGTCGGTGCCGGTATCGGTGGCACGCAGGTTCGTTGGGACACGCTGAAGAACACGAGCTGCGAAACGGGCAATTCGTCGAATTGCGATCCGTCCTTCGATCATGATGGCCGCAGCAAGTGGCGCTTCACTTACGGCCTGATGGCCGGTACCGCAATCGACCTGACCTGCAACCTGAAGGCAGATGTCGGTTACCGCTTCCGTCACGTTCTCGGCGGCGACATGTTCGGTTACCGTGCCAACAGCGGCCCGGGTTCGGACGAAGGCATCTACGTTCACGAAGCCCGCGCCGGCCTGCGCTATTCCTTCGGCGGCTGCGAGCAAGCCTACATTCCGCCGGTCGAGCCGGCCATCTACAAATAAGCGTTAGGCAGCATCCTCTCCAAGGGGCCGTCCGGTTATCCGGGCGGCCTTTTTGCGTCCCCTATCCCTTTGGTTAAGAGGCATGGTTAACTGCCGGTTAACCTGTCGCTGCAATAGTTAACGCAGTAAACACGGGCGATGCAGGGTGATTCCCGCCGCCGTGACTTGATTTCCAAGGGTGACGGGATGAACTGGCGGCACATATTCCTGAATGCATCGGCGCTTGCGCTGCTGTTTGCCGGGGGTCCGGCAATGGCGGCCGATGATCAACTGCTTGATGCACCGGAGGTCACCATCTCCGCTGCAACGACCGGCGCCAGCGGCTTTTATCTTCGCGGTGATCTGGGATATGCTGGCTGGACGGGCGAGGGTACGCCTTCGCTGCGCGCCTTCGATACCATTGCTGGAACCTCCGATACTGCATCCTTCGACGACACCCGCTTCGGCAAGCCGTTCTCGGGGTCGCTTGGCGTCGGTTATCAGTTCAACGACATGGTCCGTGCCGACCTGACGGGCGAATACTTCGGTGGCGACTACGATGCATCGGGGCAGGCGGATTTTGCCTGCGCTGGAGAAGCGATCGGGACGAACTGCTCCGGTGATGCGCGCGCCGACTACAGGGCCATCGGCCTGATGGCGAATGCTTATGTCGATATTGGTACGGTCGCCGGTTTCACGCCTTATCTCGGCGCCGGCCTCGGCGTCACGCGGCTGGACTGGAGCGACGTGTCTCTGACGACCGAATGCGTGCCGGGTGCCGTCGCCTGCTCCGGGGCTGCGGCCGCGACGCAGTCGCTGAATGGAGACAGCAGCTGGCGCTTTACCTACGCGCTGATGGCCGGCGTGTCCTACGATGTGACCCAACGTCTGAAATTCGATCTCAACTATCGCTATTCGCAGATCGACGACGGTGACATGTTCGGCGGCACGGATATCGAAGGTTTCGACGACGGTCTGTCGCGTCATGAAATCCGCGCCGGCCTGCGATTGTCGCTCTGGTAGGTGGGCACATTGTCGTTACCGCCAAAAATCTTGTCAGCAGCGACATAAGTTTCTTGACTTCCTTCCGGTCGCGCCATATTCACGGCGGCAGGCCACCTCTCCCTAACGAGAGGCTTTCTATCTGGAAGGATAGCTCAGATGACGACCCCTGCGACGCCGGAATTGCGCCCGGCGAACACTCATTTTTCTTCTGGTCCTTGCTCGAAGCGTCCCGGTTGGTCGCTCGAAGCGCTCTCCGATGCAGCCCTCGGCCGCTCGCATCGCGCCAAGGTTGGCAAGAGCAAGCTCAAGCAAGCCATCGATCTCACCCGTGAAGTCCTGAACGTGCCGGCGGAGTACCGCATCGGCATCGTGCCCGCTTCCGACACCGGCGCCGTTGAAATGGCGCTCTGGTCGCTGCTCGGCCCGCGTGGCGTCGACATGGTCGCCTGGGAAAGCTTCGGTTCCGGCTGGGTTTCCGATGTCGTCAAGGCGTTGAAACTCCCCGACACCCGCAAGTTCGTTGCCGATTACGGCAAGATCGTCGATTTCACAAAGGTCGATTTCGACCGTGACGTCGTCTTTACCTGGAACGGCACGACTTCGGGTGTGCGTGTTGCCAACGCCGACTTCATCCCGTCAGATCGCAAGGGTCTGACCATCTGCGACGCAACATCCGCCGCCTTCGCGCAGGATCTCGATTTCGCCAAGCTCGATGTCGTCACCTTCTCCTGGCAGAAGGTTCTGGGCGGCGAGGGCGCGCATGGTATCCTGATCCTCAGCCCACGCGCCGTCGAGCGCCTGGAAAGCTACGAGCCAGCCTGGCCGCTGCCGAAGATCTTCCGCATGACCAAGGGCGGCAAGATCATCGAAGGTATCTTCCAGGGCGAAACGATCAACACGCCGTCGATGCTCTGCGTCGAGGACTATATCGATGCGCTTAACTGGGCGAAGTCGCTCGGTGGCCTGAAGGCCCTGATCGCCCGCGCCGATGCCAATGCGCAGGCCATCCAGGATTTCGTTGCAAAGACCGACTGGATCGCCAACCTGGCGGTCGATCCGGCGACGCAGTCGAACACTTCGGTTTGCCTGAAGATCGTCGACCCGCAGGTCGCGGCACTCGATGCCGCCGGACAGGATGCCTTTGCCAAGGGCATGGTCGCGCTGCTCGAAAAGCAGGGCGTCGCCCATGACATCGGCGCCTACCGTGATGCTCCCTCGGGTTTCCGCATCTGGGCTGGCGCGACGATCGAAACGTCCGACATCAAGGCGCTGATGCCATGGTTCGACTGGGCGTTCGCGATGCAGAAGGCTACGCTTTCGCAGGCCGCGGCCTGATCGGCTTTCGACCGCGCTGATCGGCGCGGTCCCATCATCCTTTCCATTTTGACGAAACTCATGGAGGCCTCTCATGGCACCTCGCGTACTCGTATCTGATGAACTTTCCGAAACCGCCGTCCAGATTTTCCGTGATCGCGGCGTGGACGTCGATTTCCAGCCGAAACTCGGCAAGGACAAGGACAAGCTCGCCGAAATCATCGGCAATTATGATGGCCTTGCCATCCGCTCCGCCACCAAGGCGACCGAGAAGCTGATCGCCGCCGCGACCAACCTCAAGGTCATCGGCCGCGCCGGCATCGGTGTCGACAATGTCGATATCCCGGCCGCCTCGCGCCGCGGTATCATTGTCATGAACACGCCGTTCGGCAACTCGATCACCACGGCCGAGCACGCCATCGCGCTGATCTTCGCCGTTGCCCGCCAGTTGCCGCAGGCCGACGCCTCGACGCAGGCCGGCAAGTGGGAGAAGTCCAAGTTCATGGGTGTCGAAATCACCGGCAAGACGCTTGGTGTCATCGGCGCCGGCAATATCGGCGGTATCGTCTGTGCGCGTGCCATCGGTCTGAAGATGCATGTCGTCGCCTATGACCCGTTTCTGTCGAAGGAACGGGCCGAGGAAATGGGTGTCGTCAAGGTCGAACTCGACGAACTGCTGGCCCAGGCCGATTTCATCACCCTGCATGTTCCGATGACCGACAAGACGCGCGGCATCCTGAGCCGCGAAGCGCTCGCCAAGACCAAGCCGGGCGTGCGCATCATCAACTGCGCCCGTGGTGGTCTGGTCGACGAGCAGGCGCTGGCCGACGCCATCAAGTCCGGCCACGTCGCCGGCGCCGGTTTCGACGTGTTCGAGGTCGAGCCTGCGACGGAAAGCCCGCTGTTCGGCCTGCCGAATGTCGTCTGCACCCCGCATCTTGGTGCATCGACCACGGAAGCGCAGGAAAATGTCGCCCTGCAGGTTGCCGAGCAGATGTCGGATTACCTGATCAAGGGTGCCGTTTCCAACGCCATCAACATGCCTTCGATCACCGCCGAGGAAGCACCTCTCCTGAAGCCGTTCATCAAGCTTGCGGACGTTCTCGGCGCCTTCGTCGGCCAGGTCACGGAAAGCGCGATCAAGGAAATCGAAATCCTCTATGACGGCGCGACCGCCGGCATGAACACGCGGGCCTTGACCAGTGCCGCGCTCGCCGGCCTGATCCGCGCCCAGGTGGCCGACGTCAACATGGTTTCGGCACCGGTAATGATCAAGGAAAAGGGCATCATCCTCTCCGAGGTCAAGCGCGACAAGTCCGGTGTGTTCGACGGCTACATCAAGCTGACGGTGACCACCGAGAACCAGACACGCTCGGTCGCGGGCACGGTGTTTTCGGACGGCAAGCCGCGCTTCATCCAGATCAAGGATATCAACCTTGATGCCGACGTCGGCAACCACATGGTCTACATCACCAACACCGACGTTCCCGGCATGATCGGCTTCATCGGCATGACCTTGGGTGATGCCGGCGTCAACATCGCCAACTTCCAGCTCGGCCGCCACAATGCCGGCGCGGATGCCATCGCGCTTCTCTATGTCGACGGCGCGGTGTCGGAAACGGTGCTCGACAAGCTGCGTGCCAACCCGGCCATCCGCGCCGCCAAGCCGCTGGTGTTCAACGTCGACTGACGCCCGACGCAAACCGCAATTCAAAGGCTATGCCGTGTTTTCGCAGGGCATAGCCTTTGCTCGTTTTCGCTGTGCGCGATCCAGCCAGCAGGTCTCGGTTCATTTTCATGACCAGTTTCACATTCCGAAATGCCCGGCTGGAAGACCTTGATGGCGTCTTGTCCGTACAAGCGGTGGTTTTTCCCGCGTTTCAGGAGGGTAGGGCGACGTTCTCGGAGCGGCTACAGCTTTATCCGGACGGTTTTTTCGTCGTCGAGGAAGACAGCCTTATCAAGGGATATCTGGTCTCCTATCCGTTTCAGCGCCTGAACCCACCGCCGCTCGATACGCTGATCGGCTCGGTTTCACCGGATAGCGACGCCTATTACGTTCACGACCTGTCGCTTCTGCCGGAAATGCGCGGACGAGGGGCTGCGGTCGCAATGGTGGAGGCCATGACATCCGTGGCCCGAAGGGCGAATTTCGCGACAATGGGGCTGATCGCCGTGGGTGGCGCCGATATTTTCTGGCGCCGCTTCGGTTTTGCCCCGGTATTCGCCGAGGCGCTGGAACCGCGGCTTCGCGCTTATGGGGCCGAGGCTGTCTACATGGAGCGGCCTCTCTGACCGCCCGCGTTCAGCTTTTCGGCCGTCCCTTTTCGGCGACGGCAATGCCGCCGAGTACCAGCGCCATGGCGATGATGTGGAACGTCTGCAGCGTCTCTCCGATGAGGAGGATCGACAGCAGCGTTCCAAAGATCGGGATGGTGTTGATGAAAAGCCCGGCCCGGTTGGGCCCGATCAGTTCGACGCCGCGCACGTAAAGAATCTGCGACACCAGCGATGGCAGGAGGCCGGCATAGGCGACGATCATCCAGCCTTCCGCATCCGGCCAGATGACCCGGTCCGTCGCCATCTCCCAGCCGACCAGCGGCAGGCTGCTGACCAGCGCGCCGAAAGCGGAAATGGCGATCAGGCTTTTCCAGTGGATATCGGGCTTGAAGCGCAGCGCCACGGTATAGCCGGCATAGACCAATACGGCGAACATCATCAGCACATCACCCTGGTTGAGCTGCAGCGACAGCAGCGTGGTGAGATCGCCATGCGAGGCAGTCAGCGCCACGCCGAACAGCGTCAGCGTGAAGCCGGCGATCTGCGCCATCGAAAAGGCCGTGCGGAACAGCACATAATTCATGACGAAGATCACCATCGGGATACCGGCCTGTTCGATGACGGCATTGATGGCGCTGGTATATTGCAGGGCGGAATAGAGAAAGGCGTTGAAGGCGGTGAAGCCGACGATGCCATAGCCGAACAGCAGCAGCCAGCTCTTTCGGATCGTCGGCCAGTCGCGGCGCACCTGGGGCGCGGCGAAGATCAACAGCACGACGCAGGCGATGACCCAGCGCAGGCTGGTCAGCATCATCGGGCTGACATGGCCTACGGCCATTTTGCCAGCGACCGAGTTTCCACCCCAGATCAACGTGGTGATGCAGAGAATGACATAGGCTTGTAAGTTCACGGGGATTGCATTCCTGGGCGAGGCACTTGAGCCGATGAAGAAGATGGTTTCTTGCGGTCCCATCAATTCATCGTGGCATCGCATCGTGAGCCGCATTGAATCAATCTGAAGCGCAGATGGCAATGGATATTATATGGGTTTGCCTGAAACATGGTCCAGCGGGCGCCTCATGAGACTTTCGGCTATTCCCGAATGCCCTCGGCTTGCGCTATCAGGCACCCGCGTTCTGAATAATCAGCGCCCCAGACCCGTTTAAGGGAGGGAGACTCTTCAACGCTTGTCTTGGTCAATCACCGATCTACCTCATTGTTGCCGCTTAAACGCGGCATTTCCCATGCAAAAACCCGGAAACCCGGTCTAAACAGGGTCGCTTTCCAAAAAACAAAACAGTATAGATGCGCGGGTTTGAAGACAGCGCATGACTGGCGCCAAGGAAACAGGAAATCTGAAATGACGAATGTCGTGGTGGTCGGATCGCAATGGGGTGATGAGGGCAAGGGCAAGATTGTCGATTGGCTCTCCGAGCGTGCCGATATCGTCGTACGCTTCCAGGGCGGCCACAATGCCGGCCACACCCTCGTGATCGACGGCACCAGCTACAAGCTCTCCCTCCTGCCTTCGGGCGTCGTGCGCCCGGGCAAGCTTGCCGTGATCGGCAATGGCGTGGTCATCGATCCGCATGCGCTGATCGCCGAAATCGAGAAACTCGACAAGCAGGGCGTCACCATCACCCCGGAAAACCTGCGCATCGCCGACAATGCCACGCTGATCCTGTCGCTGCACCGCGAGCTGGACGGTATTCGCGAGGACGCCGCCTCCAACAGCGGCACCAAGATCGGCACGACGCGCCGCGGTATCGGCCCGGCCTATGAAGACAAGGTCGGCCGCCGCGCCATCCGTGTCATGGACCTCGCCGATCTCGACACGCTGCCGGCCAAGGTCGATCGCCTGCTGACGCATCACAACGCATTGCGCCGTGGCCTAGGCGAAGCCGAAGTCAGCCACGAGGCGATCATGGAGGAACTGTCTTCGGTCGCCGCCCGCGTCCTGCCCTTCATGGAAACCGTCTGGCTGCTGCTCGATCGCCAGCGCCGCAAGGGCGCGCGCATCCTGTTCGAAGGCGCGCAGGGCACGCTGCTCGACATCGACCACGGCACCTATCCCTTCGTCACCTCATCCAACACGGTGGCGGGTCAGGCTGCGGCCGGTTCTGGCATGGGTCCGGGCGCGCTCGGCTATATCCTCGGCATCACCAAGGCCTACACGACCCGCGTCGGCGAAGGTCCGTTCCCGACCGAGCTGTTTGACGAAATCGGCCAGTTTCTCGGCGAGAAGGGCCATGAATTCGGCACGGTCACGGGCCGCAAGCGCCGTTGCGGCTGGTTCGATGCGGCGCTGGTGCGCCAGTCGGTCGCCACCAACGGCATCACCGGTATCGCGCTCACCAAGCTCGACGTGCTCGATGGCCTCGACGAACTGAAGATCTGCGTCGGCTATACGCTGGATGGTGTCGAGATCGATCACCTGCCGGCGAGCCAGGCCCAGCAGGCCCAGGCGAAGCCTGTCTACATCACCCTCGAAGGCTGGAAAGAGTCCACCGTCGGCGCCCGCAGCTGGGCCGATCTGCCGGCACAGGCGATCAAATATGTCCGCCAGGTCGAAGAGCTGATCGGCGCGCCGGTGGCCCTGCTTTCGACCAGCCCGGAGCGTGATGACACGATACTTGTGACGGACCCGTTTGAGGACTAGTCTTCAACCTTGAGACTAGGCAGTTTGGCGTGCGCGCGCTGATGGTATGAGAAAGTTCTGATGGCAGATTTTGTCGCTGTTATTCGAAGGACCGTTGACGGTCTGTCGGACAATGTTCCTGAGATGCGGGCCAAGGTCTATGACAAGGCCCGTGGCGCCGTTCGCCGTCAGCTGGAAAGCATGAAGCCGCGTCCGTCGGACGAAATGATCGAACGCCAGATGATCAAGCTGGAGGCGGCGATCAACGAAGTCGAGAGCGATAATGCGGAAGCGTTGCCGGCTCTCGACGAACCGCAGGTCGATCCGGCCCCCGAGGTCGTTGATGTCGAGGAATATGTTGCTCCCGAGCCGGAGGCCGATCCCGTCGTGGAAGCGGCGCCCGTCGCCGAGGAAACTCCGGTTGGCGAAGAGCAGCCGGTAGAAGAACCGCGGCCCGAGCCTGTCGAGCATCACGAACCCGTCAAAGAATACCAGGAACCCGCTGTCGATACGTCGGAGGAGGCGTCCGAACCGGTTGTTGTCGAAGAGGCTGCAGATCACACGCAGCATGACGTCGCAGCTGATCCGATCGACGAGCCTGAACAGGCATATGTTGAGGAGCCCCAGCTCGAGCCGGGACCTGAACATGGGACCGCACCGGAAGAGCAACGCCACGAGGTGGTTGCCGAGCCGGAGGTCTTCCATCATCATGAACCTGAGCCTGTCGTCGAGACAGGCAGCGAAGCCGTCCAGGACGAGGCTGCTCCCGAACCAGTCGAACCGGGACCCGTCGAGCCGGAGACGGTCCAACCAGAACAGACCGCTCAGGAGACGGTCGAAGCCAGGCCCATGCCGTCGGCAGCATCGGAATGGGAACTGCCGGAATGGAGCGATCCGGTGCCTGCCACGGCCCATACGGAAACCGTCTGGGAAGAGCCTGTTGATTCCGCTGCGATCGTCGACGAGATTCCCGACCTGAGCAATTACGAACCGGTCGAAACCGTCACGCCGCTCAGCAGCGACGCCGAGGGCAAGGAACACGCGCCGGGCGATCCCTCGCATTCCTGGGCCTGGGACGACAGCGATCCCTTCGCGCAGGCAACGCCGGGTGCGGCCGTCGAGGGCTCCGAGCCGGCCATTTCCGACTGGTCCTGGCCTGTCGAGAAGACGGTCGCCGCGGCTGAACCGGATCGGCAAAAACCTGCGCCGGCCAGTGACGGCTGGGGCGATATCGACGAACTGCTGGAACATGGCCGCAACGCTGCACCCGCGGCCGGTGCTGCGGTCGGCGGTGCTGCCGCGTCACAGACGGCAAGAGCAGATACTGCCGCGACCCTCCAGGACGAAATGGAAGTGCCGGCACGTCCGGTGTCTTACCGCGTCGAGCCGAAGCGTTCACGCCTCAACCTGAAGGCCCTTGGGCTGGCTGCCGGTCTTGTCCTCATTCTCGGCGGCGGTGCCTATGCCTATTGGCAGAACCAGACGGTCGTAAATGCGTGGGTCACGGAAACGGTCGCGTCGGTCACGTCGCAGGCTCCGATCCAGACGACGCCGGACACGCCCGCCGAAGGCACGAAGGACCTTTCGAACCCGGCGCAGACAGATACGCAGACCCCGACGCCTGCGACCAACGCAGTGGCATCGGCAGACAGCAGCACCAAGTTCACGCAGCGTCTCCAGCAGGACGGCACGGAGATCGATGAAGGGCCGGCTGCGGTGCCGGCCGGCGAAAGCACAGCCGAGGAAGGCAAATCGGTCGCCGCCCAGACGGAAGCCGGGACGCCGCCACAGGATACCGCACAGGCCACGCCAGCAACGCCCGACGGTCAGGCAACCGGCACACAGCCGACCGATGGCCAGCCGGTGCAGCCCGTTCCGGGCCAGCAGACCACGGCCGATCCAGCAGTCCAGCAGATCCCTGCCGGTGCCCAGAAGATGTTCCTTTACGAGGAGCGGCTCGGCCAGTCGGCGCCGACGGCGATCGAAGGCAATGTCGTCTGGTCGGTGAAGGAAGAATCCCCGGGCGGCGATGCCAAGCCGGAACCAACCATCCAGGCGCAGATCAATGTGCCCGAACGCGGCCTGACGGCGCTGATGACGATCAAGCGCAATGCCGATTCTTCGCTGCCGGCGAGCCATGTCATCGAATTCGTCTTCTCGCTGCCGGAGAATTTCGAAGGCGGCAGTATCGACAGTGTCCAGCGTGTCGCGATGAAGCGGAACGAGCAGGATCGCGGCGATGCGCTGATCGCGGTCCCGGCCAAGATCACCGAAGACTTCCACATGATCGCGCTGAACGATTTCCCGGAAGCGGTGGCGACCAATACCGATCTGTTGCGCACGCGCAGTTGGATCGACATTCCGCTGACCTATCGCAACGGCCGCCGTGCGCTTCTCACTCTTGAAAAGGGGCCGGCGGGAACGGAAGCCTTCACCAAGGCGATGCAGGCCTGGAGCCTTGTAGCAAAGCCGACACCGGCCGTTCAGTAATCCGGCACAGACACGATAAACCCGGCTGGAGCGATCCAGCCGGGTTTATTATTGTGAACCGATACGGTGGCCGTCAGGCATCTTCAACGACGCGCAGCGCGTTCAGGCGATCCTGGGCAGCCTTTCGGACAGCATCCTGAACCTTCTCGAAGGCCCGTACCTCGATCTGGCGGACGCGCTCGCGGCTGATGTCGAATTCACTCGACAGGTCTTCAAGCGTCACCGGATCCTCGGTCAGGCGGCGGGCCTCGAAGATGCGGCGTTCGCGGTCATTCAGCACCTTCATCGCGTTGGACAGAAGGCTGCGTCGGCTTTCCAGTTCGTCCTGCTCGATCAGGATATCTTCCTGGCTGTCGTGATCATCCACCAGCCAGTCTTGCCACTGGCCGGACTCACCTTCGCCCGCCTTGATCGGCGCATTCAGCGAGGCGTCGCCGGACAGGCGCTGGTTCATCGAAATGACCTCTGCTTCCGAGACTTTCAGGGTCGTCGCGATCTGCGTGACCTGTTCGGGCTTCAGGTCACCCTCGTCGAGAGCCTGGATCTTGCCCTTTAGCCGGCGCAGGTTGAAGAACAGCCGCTTCTGGTTTGCGGTCGTTCCCATTTTGACCAGTGACCAGGAGCGCAGGATATATTCCTGGATCGAGGCCTTGATCCACCACATGGCATAGGTCGCCAGACGAAAACCACGTTCCGGATCGAACTTCTTGACGGCCTGCATCAGGCCGACATTACCTTCCGAGACGACTTCGCCGATCGGCAGGCCATAGCCGCGATAGCCCATAGCGATCTTCGCCACGAGGCGCAGATGGCTGGTGACGAGCTGGTGTGCCGCCTTGCGGTCGTCATGCTCTTGATAGCGCTTGGCGAGCATGTACTCTTCCTGCGGCTCGAGCATGGGAAATTTGCGGATTTCGTCGAGATAACGATTGAGACCGCCTTCTCCGGCTGTAATAGACGGCAACGTACTGCGGGCCATGATGCACCCCCCTTTCGCTTTCCGGCTTCCTTCTGGCAGGCCGGGCTTGTGGGTCTATCCGACCCCACATGCTCATAGATAAGTGCGGCGAAAGCATGATTCAAGAACTCCGGTTTCACGCTTGCGTGAGACCAGAGAAGCAAAATGCTCAGGGTGGGTTACACCGTGTAGATTGTGTCCGCCCTTGAAATATCAAGAGCGGAAATGCTGTTTACGACCGTTTTGCCGCTTTTGTCGCAGTCAGTGAATGGGAGAGCCGCTTTCTTCCTCTTCCGCGGAAACAACGTCGGCGCTGTTGGCCGTCAACCGCACACGGTTGTTGTAGATGCTTTCAACGAGATCCAGTTCGATGAAATGGTGATGACCTTCATGGCCCGCACCGCTATCCTTCTTGGTCAGCTTGATCCTGCTGCCTTCGACGCGATCGACGGTGCCGACATGCAGGCCATCCGCGCTGATGATTTCCGCATGTTCCTTGATCTGGCTGGCATCAAACATGATTTTCTCCTCTACTCTGGATCTGTGCAACGCGTGAGACCGGAAAAGGATGCATCGGTCCGCAAAATCCGGTCATCGTGACGGCGAATGACCGGGTGTATTGTTTGCGGCGCTCGCCATGCTTCAATCACCGCTACGCAGGGCCTCGACCAGTTCCTTCATGTCGGCGGGCACGGGGGATTCGAAATGCATGGTCTCGCCGGTCGCCGGATGCTCGAAGGCCAGCATGAAGGCATGCAGGGCCTGCCGTGGGAACCGGTTGACGACAGCCTTGGCTTCGTCCGGCAGCAGATTGGCCTTGGTCCGGAACGCGGCTCCATAGTCCGTATCGCCGATCAGCGGATGACCGATATGGGCCATGTGGACACGGATCTGATGGGTGCGGCCGGTTTCAAGGTTGCAGCGGACCATGGCGGCCAGTGCTGTCGAATCCGGCCTTTCATGATAGCGCTCGATCACCTGGTAATGGGTGATCGCTTCGCGGGCGTCGTCATCACCCTCGCGTTTGACGGCTCGCTTGATCCGGTCACCGGCGCGGCCGAGCGGTGCATCGATCGTGCCCTTCAGGCCACGTGGGCGGCCCCAGACGACGGCCATATAGGCGCGCTCCAGGGGGCCGGTGCGGCCGTGGTCGGCGAACTGGTCGGAAAGGTGGCGGTGGGCAATGTCGTTCTTGGCGACGACCATTACGCCGCTCGTATCCTTGTCAAGACGGTGGACGATGCCGGGCCGCTTGACGCCACCAATGCCGGACAGGCTGTCGCCACAATGGTGGATCAGCGCGTTGACCAGCGTGCCGGTCCAGTTGCCGGCGCCGGGATGGACGACCAGGCCTGGCGGCTTGACGAGAACGATGACATCGTCGTCCTCGTAGAGCACGTCGAGGGGAATGTCCTCACCCTTGGGTTCGGGATCCTCAGGTTCGGGCATGCCGATCTCGAAGACGTCGCCGGGTTGGACCTTCTTCTTGCCTTCGGTGACGACCTTGCCGTTGATGGAGACCTCGCCCTGCTCGATCAAGCTCTTGATACGGTTGCGGGAAAACTCGCCGCCAAGCGCCTCTGTGAGGAAGGCATCAATGCGACCGGCCGCGTCCTCGTTTGCCGTGAGGACTTTCCTAATCGCCGAGGCTTGTTTAAAGGGGTCGTTCATTCTTCATTCCATTCCGCAGGTAAGGCCAACAATGTCCAATCAGAAGCCAGTCGAACAGGAAGACAAGCCGCTCGATCCGGTGATGGAGAACGTGCGCCGCAAGATGATCAAGCTGCAGCTGGTCTCGGCCGGTGTGATGGTTGTGATGCTTATGGTCGTGCTTTCGGCGATTGTCTACAAGCTAACGCGTCCAGGCAAGGTGGACACGGTGCAATCGGCCTCTGTTGCCGTGCCGAGCGATGCACCATTGGCGGCAACCGCGGCGCTACCCGCCGGCTTCGAAGTATCCGATGTCGCCCTGTCAGGCGGCCAGATCCTGTTCTACGGCTTGGTTCCCGGCGGCGAACGCAAGGCGATTGTATTCGACATCGCCGCCGGTCGCATCGTCGCGGATGTGTCCGTCAAGGCAAACTGAGGCTTCGGTCCTGTGGCCAGCGTTCCCGTTCGCATCAATGACCCAGCCGATCCGCGCATCGCGGGTTTCGTCTCGATCAAGGAGCGGGATTTGACTGGTCGGCATGGCCTGTTCATTGCCGAAGGAACGGTGGTGCTGCGCATGCTGGCGGCTGCGGATGGGGCAGTGCAGGGTATTCGGGCGGAGGCGATCCTGCTGCTTGAAAACCGGGTCGAAGGCGTTGCAGCCGTCCTGGCGGATTTTCCCGGTTCTGTTCCGGTCTATGTCGCCAATGCTGCCGTCTTCGACGCCATCGCCGGGTTCAACATGCATCGCGGCGTGCTGGCGCTGGGGAGCCGGGATCAGGCGTCGCGAATGGATGAACTTGTCGGCGGTCTGCCCGAAAAGAGCCTGGTGCTTGCCGCCTGTGGCATCTCCAATCATGACAATATGGGATCGATGTTCCGCAATGCCGCGGCCTTCGGCGTCGATGCGGTGCTGATGGACGAGACCAGTTGCGATCCAATGTATCGCAAGGCGATCCGCGTTTCGGTCGGGTCTGTTCTCTCGGTTCCTTTCGCGCGCGAGGGCTCGGTGACGGCGCTGGTCGGGCGCCTGCAGGCGGACGGTTTTTCGATCTGGGGCCTGTCACCGCGCGGACAGACGGATCTTCATGATATTCCGCCCGCGCCGCGCACGGCACTGTTGGTTGGCACGGAAGGCGAGGGGCTGCCGCAGCATATCCTGTCGTCGATCCGCACCGCACGCATTCGCCAGAAGCCGGGGCTCGACAGCCTGAATGTGGCGACGGCGACGGGAATCGCGCTGCATCAGGTGGCGATGATCAACGGACACATCTGAGCGGCCAAGCGCTTATCGCTGGTCGGGTGGCAGCATGTCGCGGCTGCGCCTGGCGAGGCTGATGCCGGCGCCACTATTGGTCTCCTTCGCCATTTTCAGCAATGCGGGGATCGGCGATCCAGAACCTTCGTGGGCGGCCGTCAGCATCACCATGGTCGCTGCGATATCGGCAATCTCCTCGCGGATCGCATCATCATGCACGTCATTTGTCGAATGGGTCAGCCGGTCGGCAAGGACGGCGGCGCGATTGCGCACATATTCGGTCGATACCGTCAGGTCGACAGCTGCCGCCTGGATGGTCATGTCGTCTGTCTTCATGCTGTCGGGTGTCACGGTTGCTGCTTGCTGTTCTGCCGAGCTGTCGGTCGGCGCCGGCTTCTTGTCCCTGCGGGTCGGCACTGTCAGGCCGGCGGCGCGCAGGGCCTTGGATGCGTCGCGCAGGTCCGTGCCGGATTCCTTGACCTTAGCCTTCAGGCGCTCGATCTCGGCTGCCCGGCGTTCGAGGAAACTGTCCTTATCGGCATTGCTGGCGATTTCCCTGCCAAGCTTGGCGTCCAACTGGCGAAGGCGGGTTCCGTCCCGGGCCAGCCGTGCCTCCAGTTCCCGGTTCTTGGCGCTTTCGGTTTTCAGGTCCTCGCGCAGTGTTTCGCGTTCGTCACGCAGGCCGGCCATGCGGCTTTTCAGGTTCTCCGCCTCCGCGTTATAGGCCGCGACATCGATCCGGAGGCTGTCGGTCTCGGCTGAGACGTGATCGAGCTGCCGCGTCAGCGTCTTGATGTCGATGCCCTTCTTGACATTGTCGCGCTCGAGATCGGCCAGCGTCGCTTTCAACCGCTCGATATTCAGCTCCTGCTGGCGTGCCGTCGAACGCAGGTCGGCGGCCTCGACATTCATGTCGGCCAATTGCGTGTGGAGATCGGCGTTTTCGCCGGCGACGCGTTGTGCTTCCTTCTGGATCGCACCGTTCTGCACAAGGAGATTGACGTTCTTGTCGCGCTCGCGTTTCAGCGCCTGGCTGGTGCGGGCATTTTCAGCGGCATAGCCGGCGCGGGCCGCATCCTTCTGCGCGCGCACTTCCTGGGGCGACAGCGGCATGGTTGCCTTGAGGCGGTCTTCGGCGAACCGAGTGATGCGCTTGTGCACGGCGGGCGCGACCAGCAGGCCAAGGATCACCGCCGTCAGGAAGCCCAGGGCAAACAAAAGTGCGAATTCAATCACGGACTGGCCATTTCACTTCGAAGCACGCAGCATGCTCTGGTCTCGGTTCGGATCCGTCCGTCCGAGGGTAGACGGCAGAGGCGCTTCAAGTATTCGCGAACGCGGCTTTTTTGCAAGACGCGACGGCATCGAAAAGGCCTGGAAGCAGGATAACGGAGTGTTTCCCGCTCAGAAAGGGTTCCAGGTCGGCTGCTGGGTGAGCTTGAGATAGCCGACATTGATGCCGAGCCGCGCACCGATGCCGGTACGGATCGGCACCAGCACGATATGCTCGTCGGTCAGAACCGTCATGCCGACGCCGGCGACCACATAGGCCGAACCCGAGACACCGCCGAAGCGTTTGTACAGCGCAGGCACGGACGGCAGGTTATAGACCAGCATCATCGTCCGGCTGCCTTGGCCACCCCAGTCGATGCCGAGCGAGGGGCCCTGCCAGAACACGTTGTGCTGGCCGGCGTTCTTGGTATAGAGGTCGCCTTCGCCGTAGGTGAGGCCGGCCACGAATGCACCAGAGCCTTCCTGTCCGAGGATATAGCCGTTCGGCAGGCCGTAATTCTGGAAAGCCCGCTCCACGACCTTGGCAAGGCCCCCGGATGTCGATCCGAAAAAGCCGTGGCCGGCATCGACGATTTCCTGCATCGTGTACTGCGTGCCGTTGGCGCTCTGCGCACTTGCGCCAGTCATCAGGCCGAGGGCGGCCAGAACAATGACGAACGCTTGCAGGCAGGTGGTTTTCACGGCTGAGGCAATCCGCTGCATACTTGTCTCCGTAAAGTCAGGAGCGACCGGGATGGATGTCCGCGGGCTGTTTTCCTGTCCCGTACCAGATTGTCACGGGTTGGGCTGATTGTGAGCAATTTGAACCGATCATCTTAACAATCGGTTTACCAAATGTGGTGTCATTATGATCTTCGCCTTGACGCTATGTCCGCGCAATGTTCGCGGGCTACAGCAGGCTGGGCAAAGATCGCGGCACGCTGCCTGATATCGCTGGATAAGCCGAAGCCGGATGAAAGGCTATTGAGGAAACGACCATGGGAAAGAACCCGAACCTGACCTTGACCGGTCCCGATCTCGCAGCGCTTCTGTGCAGCCGCGTATGCCACGACGTCATTTCGCCGGTCGGCGCCATCAACAACGGACTTGAACTGCTGGACGAGGGCGGCGCCGATGCCGACGCCATGGACCTGATCCGCACCAGTGCTCTGAATGCCTCGGTCCGGCTGAAATTTGCCCGCCTGGCATTCGGCGCGTCCGGCTCGGTCGGCGCCTCGATCGATACCGGCGAAGCTGAAAAGGCCGCGAAGGATTTCGCCTCGGTCGAAAAGAAGACAGAAGTGACCTGGACCGGGCCGCGCGTCATCATTGCCAAGAACCGCGTCAAGCTGCTGCTCAATCTGTTCCTGATCGCCTACGGCGCCATCCCGCGTGGCGGCTCGATCGAGGTCATCCTGGAAAATCCGGAATATGACGCGGTCTTCAAGCTGGTCTGCAAGGGCCGGATGATGCGGGTTCCGCCGAAGCTGGTCGAGCTTTTGTCCGGCACTCTGGAAGAGGCGGTCGATGCCCACACCATCCAGCCGTACTACACCGTGCTGCTCGCGGAAGAGGCCGGCATGGACGTCGAGGTTAGCTCCACGCCTGAGGAAATTCTTTTCACGGCGAAGATGACTGAAGCCTGAGCTGGAGATAATTCGACTTTTCGTTCCCTCGGTAACTGAATCTTTGCCAAACCGGCATACGGTTGTTGATAGGGAATGAACTCCCGCTTAGGTATAAAGAAGGAGCCTCGGATGCAACGCTTGATGATTGCCGATGATTCAGATGTCGTACGCAAGGTCGGAAAGCGCATCCTCTCCGGGTTGAATTTCCTGGTATCCGAGGCGGCCAACGGCCTGGAAGCGCTGGTGCGTTGCGAGGCCGAACTTCCCAATATTATCATCGTCGATGCCGGCCTCGATGGCGCGCTCGAACTGATCGCCAACATTCGCAATCTGCCCAACGGCAAGACCGTGCGCATCTATTATTGCGTCGTCGAAGCTGACCTGAAGAAGATGATGGCCGGCAAGCGCGCCGGCGCCGACGACTTCCTGCTGAAGCCGTTCGATCGCAAGATCCTGACCAGCGTGTTCGGCGCCCTGTCGATCGCCGCCTGATCCCTCGATACCCATCCGGATTTCACTAGTGAGCCGCTGCCTCCCGGGCCGTGGCTTTTTTCGTGTTCCAGGACGAGGTTCCGCCAAGCCGGACGTGCACACAAACGGTTAAGGCATAGGCTGAAAACGCGAAAGCCCGCCAACATCGGCGGGCTTTGACGAAATTCTCGGCGGTATCGGCCGTGGCATCCCTGCATTATGCGGGATGGAGGAACACCAGCGGCTTGAATGCCGAAGCTGGATCAGGCGCTTTCCGCGAAATCGCCTTCCGGCTCGCGCAGCACATAGCCGCGGCCCCAGACGGTTTCGATGTAGTTGGCGCCGCCGGCGGCATTGGCCAGCTTCTTGCGAAGCTTGCAGATGAAGACGTCGATGATCTTCAGTTCCGGCTCGTCCATGCCGCCATAAAGGTGGTTGAGGAACATTTCCTTGGTGAGGGTCGTGCCCTTGCGGAGCGAAAGCAGCTCCAGCATCTGGTATTCCTTGCCCGTCAGGTGAACGCGCTGGCCACCGACTTCGACGGTCTTGGCATCGAGGTTGACGATCAGTTCGCCGGTCGAGATGACCGACTGCGCATGCCCCTTGGAACGGCGCACGATCGCGTGGATGCGAGCAACCAGTTCGTCCTTGTGGAACGGCTTGGTCATGTAGTCGTCGGCGCCGAAGCCCAGGCCGCGAACCTTGTCCTCGATGCCGGCCATGCCGGAGAGGATGAGGATCGGCGTCTTGACCTTGGAAAGGCGCAGCGTTCTCAAGACTTCATAGCCGGACATGTCGGGCAAGTTGAGATCGAGCAGAATGATGTCGTAGTCATAGAGCTTGCCGAGATCGACGCCCTCTTCACCGAGATCGGTGGTATAAACGTTAAAACTTTCCGACTTGAGCATCAATTCGATGCTCTGCGCTGTCGCGCTGTCGTCTTCGATGAGTAGAACCCGCATAATTGTCCCCTTTTCCGCCGCCGAAAGGTGTTGATGGCCCCCTTACGCGATACGGATCCAGTCGTTGCCTGATTTGGAGGCTGCCACGAAATGGTTAACAAATTCTGATTCACTCTGGCAAGTCCGCAGAATTCGTTAAATATTTTTCGCAGTCCTCTGTTTTTCCACGTGAATCCGGAATGAAATTCTTAACGCAGAACATTAAGAAATTCGGTTATCTGACTCATCTGACTCAATCTATGACGAACCTCAAATTTAACGTCCGGCATTTACTGACCCTTAAATGATCGTCCCTATGATTAACGATGCCCGTAAACGAAAGGTTACCAGCGGTAGGATTTTGTTAAGATCGCTGTAATTTTTTTCATTTTCCGACGCCGTAAGGTCGGTTGGACGGGTCAAATCAGTAACCGGGGTCTCGCATCACGGGAGTATTGCGTATGAAGTCACGTGAGAGCCTTGTTCGCCTGAAGGAATTTCAGGTGAAGGAGAAACAGCGTCAGTTGAGCCAGCTTCAACTGATGATGTCCGAATTTGAGCGGATGACCAAGGAATTGGAAAACCAGATCACGTTCGAAGAGAAGAAGTCGGGGATTTCCGATCCCGCCCACTTCGCCTATCCGACGTTTGCCAAGGCTGCCCGGCAGCGGGCCGACAATCTGCAGGTCTCGGTTCGGGAACTGAAGATTCAGCAGGATGCGGCGGAACTGGCGCTGGAAGAGGTTCAGGCGGAATTCGCCAAGGCCGCGGCGCTCGAAGAGCGTGACAGCAGCGTTCGCATGCGCGCCTAGGCGCGTTTGGGAATTGCGAAAGCCAAAGGCCCTTCTCACGGACTTGTCTCAAGTCCGTGAGAAGGGCCTTCAGCATTTAGGCCAGCTTGTCTACCTTCGTCAGGCTTGAATAACGTCCTGCCAGTCGGGATGGCGCAGGACCTGGGCGCGCATGAACGGGCAGAGCGGGATGATCTTCCAGCCGCCCTTGCGCGCTTCCTCGATGGCGTGCGCGGCCAGCGCCTGGCCGACGCCCTTGCCGCGCAGCGCATCGGGGACGCCGGTATGATCGATGATGATCAGGTTGGGCGATGTCCGGGAATAGGTCATTTCACCGGTATGGCCCTCGACCGTTGTGCTGTAGCGGCCGTGTGAGCCGGTTTCCGATTTTTCGATCTCCATCGCATCTCTCCATCTGCTGGCGCGGACCCGGTTGTTTCATGCCGGGCATGCGCCACTGTGCAAAGACCGGGAAGGTGGTATGTAATCCTGCTTGCAACAGAAGACATGATTCATGCGCCTCGTCACACCGATTTTCCTGGTTCTCTCGACGTTTTTCCTGGCGCTCGGCCTGGTCCTGCCGTTGGTGCGGTTCGAGAAGCTGATCTTCTTCAATGAGACGCCTTCGCTTCTGGGAATCGTCTGGGCGCTGTGGGAGAAGGACAATGCACTTCTCGCGGTGATCGTCGCGCTTTTTTCCATCGTGTTTCCATTTGCAAAGCTGATCGCGATCGCGTTTGAAGCGACAGTGCCGACGGATGATGCTTGGGCAAACGGCATCATCGCGCGTCTGATGCCCATTCTCGGCAAATGGTCGATGATGGATGTGATGCTGGTGGCGCTCGTCATCTTCGCCGCCAAGACGAGCGGCATGGCGCAGGCTTTCACCCAGCCGGGGCTGTGGTTCTATGCCGGATCGGCGATCCTGACGGGGCTCTTGCAGATGCGGCTGCGGCCGCATTGAGTGCGGCCGCTCTGGTCTTGCAAATCTGACGGGAAAACTAGTGGCGGTACTGCTGGATGCGGGTCGTGCGAAGACCGGCAAGGCCGTGGTCGCTGATGGAGGACTGCCAGGACAGGAATTCTTCGACGGTCAGGGTATAGCGTTCACAGGCTTCTTCCAGGCTCAGAAGCCCACCGCGAACGGCGGCGACGACTTCAGCCTTGCGGCGGATAACCCAGCGACGGGTATTGGCCGGGGGCAGGTCTGCAATTGTCAAAGGGCTGCCATCGGGTCCGATGACATATTTCACGCGGGGTCGTATCATTTCGGTCATTGGACTCTCTACACATACTCAAGACCATGTGGGCTCAACTTACCCTGCCACATTTAACATTTGCCTAAACGCGCGGTAACAATTTGCTCATAATTTGAGAGACTTCGGGGATCTGCACGAATCATGGGCCGATTCCGCGGCCCGCTTATCATCGGGCTCGTCCCGAGCAAGGGGCGTCCCGATCCCGCGCGCATTTTTACAACTGCTGATACCGTAGAGCGGGCGCCTGCATAGGAGCCATGCAAATATAACGATTCAATTTGCCTAAAATTTTTGCTATAGATGCATGGTAATTGAGCATAAGCGTCATATTGATGGCCCGGAATGCTCTCATTGCGCCACTTTATTTCAATGCCACGGCCATTTTGCTTCGATTGTGTCCTTCCGGGCACTTTCGGAGTTTTGCCAGTGGCGGATTTAAGCGTGTTGCTTCTGAAAAAAAGCCGGGATGAGATTTTTTTGAGGAGCCGGCATTTCTGATCCGGCAATTTGGTGATCAAAAATATGAAAGACCCTGACAAGCTGGCCTTGCGAAGCGAGGCTTATGCTGATTTCCTTTCCGGTATGACCAGTTCGACAGTCCAGACGGAGTACGAGGTCCTTCATCTGATGCGCCAGTGCACGGCGCAGTTCGGCTTCACTCACTTCATGATCGCGCGAATCCCCTTCGGTGAGCAGCAGCGCTTTGCCGAACGCCTGGTGTTGTCGAGCTGGCCGTCCGAACTGGTGCGCCAGTATGATACGGCGACGGTCTTTCATGCGAGTACGCTGGTGGAGCGGCTGCGTCATACCAAGCTGCCGATCTTCGGCGAGACCGTGGCCTTATTGAGCGCTCCTGCGACCGAAACGGCCGCTTCGATGGAAGGTCTGCTCGCCGACTATCCGCTGCGAAACACCTTTGCGGTCATGCTGCACACAACCTATGGCGAGGCCTTTGCCGTTCTTCTTTCCGGCGCCCGCTCGGAGCCCGATAGGGCAGAAGCGGCGGATCTCTGTTTCACCCTGCTGCAACTGTTCGAAACGCTGGAGCGGACCTTCGAGGTCGGCTCGTCAGCCCGCGACAAGCTGTCGACCCGCGAGATCGAATGTCTGCGCTGGGCGGCGGCCGGCAAGAGCAGCGACGAGATCGCCATCATTCTCGGCATTTCCGTCTATACGGTCTCCAGCTATTTCAAAACCGCGACCCGCAAGCTCGATTCCGTCAATCGCATGCAGGCAATCGCCCGCGCCATGCGCATGAAGCTGATCTGAATTCTGTTTTCGATCTTGGCGCGGCTTTGACGGTACTCTTGTCCCCATCCATGCAACTTTCTATATAGCGGCCTTGCGACGCCCAATAAAAACCTGCCCGCTTCGCTGCGGCGTTGGCCGTTTGCAGGAAACAGGGTATGGTCGCGCGCAAATGCCCGAAACCCGCCGATGGACCGGAATGCCGGATTGGATGCCGTGAACAGTCTCGATTTTGATCGCAAGCCCGAAGATACGCGCGTCGTCGTTGCCATGTCCGGCGGCGTCGATAGCTCCGTCGTGGCCGGTATCCTGAAGCGCGAGGGCTATGATGTCCTCGGCATTACCCTTCAGCTTTACGATCATGGCGCCGCGGTGCACCGTGCAGGCTCCTGCTGCGCTGGCCAGGACATCGACGATGCCCGCCGTGTTTGCGAAGTGCTGGGCATTCCGCATTACGTGCTCGACTATGAACAGCGCTTCCGCGAAACCGTGATCAATCCCTTCGCCGAAAGCTATGTCGCCGGCGAAACGCCGATCCCCTGCGTTGCTTGCAACCAGACCGTCAAGTTCGCTGACCTGCTGGCCACTGCACGCGATCTCGGCGCCGATGCGCTGGCGACCGGCCATTATATTCGTTCGAAGGCCAATCCGCAGCCGGGTGCCCCAGCCCGTCGCGCGCTGTTTCGCCCGACCGATGCCGATCGCGACCAGAGCTATTTCCTCTTTGCGACGACGCAGGAGCAGATCGACTATCTGCGCTTCCCGCTCGGCAACCTGACCAAGGCGGAAACCCGGCAGCTTGCCGAAGACATGGGCCTCGTCGTCGCCAAGAAGGCCGACAGCCAGGACATCTGCTTCGTGCCGCAGGGAAAATATGCAGATATCATCAACAAGCTGAAGCCGAATGCGTCGCTGGCTGGCGATATCGTCCATCTCGACGGTCGCGTGCTCGGCAGCCATGACGGCATCCTGCATTATACGATCGGCCAGCGCCGCGGCATCGGCGTCGCCACCGGCGAGCCGCTCTATGTCGTGCATCTCGACGCTCGTTCGCGTCGCGTCATTGTCGGCCCGAAGGAAGCACTGGAAACCCGCCGCGTCTATCTGCGCGACATCAACTGGCTGGGCGACGGTGACATTCATGATGCGGCGAAGGACGGCTTTGCCTGTTTCGCCAAGGTTCGTTCCACCCGCCAGCCGGCTCCGGCCATCCTGCGCGCCGATGCCTCCGGCATCTCGGTCGAGCTTCTGGAAGGCGAGGCGGGCGTCGCGCCCGGACAGGCCTGCGCACTCTATTCCGGCATCGGCGAGGACGCCCGCGTCTACGGCGGCGGCTTCATCCTGCGCTCGGAGCGGGAAGCGGCGGCTGAAGCCGCGCTGAAGGATCTGCTGCAGGGTGTCGTCGCGGCTTGAATGGTTACGGGCAGGGCGCATGTGGCACCCATCTCCCGGCCTTCTCCACCGGCTTTGGAAAACTTCCGCTTTTTTGAAACGGCTCGGCTTGACACCGGCACGAACCGCACCTTATAAGCCGCCCACCGATGACAAAGACGGCGGCCACGGCCAGCGTCGAAGTCCGATGGCGGGGTAGCTCAGGTGGTTAGAGCAGCGGAATCATAATCCGCGTGTCGGGGGTTCGAGTCCCTCTCCCGCTACCATTTTTCCTTAGTTGCGTCCAAACGATCAGTCGAGCGACTATTTCGGCCTCGATGTACGGTAAGCCGCATACCGCCTTGCCCAACGCTATTGTTTGTCCGACATTATCGTCATGATCGACTGGACTTATGTGCAATCCCATTTCGACTGGCTTGGCCATATCGTGGAGGCTCTCATCATGGCTGGCTTCGTCGGGCTGGCGGCCATGGCGCTCTATGAAAGGCGTATTGCCATCTTGATAGGGCTCGCCTTTGCGGGCGGCCATTTTCATGGGCGTGAAAAGCGGGACTACGAGATCAGTGTCGATATGCCGCCGCCGCATCTGGATGGATATCTGATGTGGCGGTGGTCATGGGATCAGATGACGGATTTCTGGCCGGCTGCTTTCGTGGTTCTCGTGCTTTCAATCCTGCTTTACAGGCGGTGGTTCCCAGTGCCCTAGACAGGCGAAATTCCCTTCTTTCGGGAACATCTTCATCCCTCGTGCGTTGCAGTGCAACCAACGAAGGAGAAAAACATGGCCGAAGCCACGACCAACAAGGAAATCGAATCTCTGCGCGCCGAGGTCTCACGTTTGACCAAGATCGTAACCGCCCAAGGGGCCCAGGCTTTCTCCGATGTGCGCCATGGCGCCGCCAATGTCGTCGATGCCGCAACGCCGGCGGCCAAGAAGGCGGCGGAAGTTGCTAGGGCCGAGGGAAGCGCGATTGCACAAACGGCGCGCGAGCATCCGGCGGCGACCGGTAGCGTGCTGTTCGTGGCGGCTGCGATCGGGCTTGGCATCGGTTACATTCTCGGCGCCGCCTCACAGCCTGAACCGACCATTCGCCGGCGTTACTGGTAATGCCCCATGACGGAACCCCGGCTGAAACCTAGGCAGAAACGCGGCGAGCCTTATTCTCTCGAGGAGTTTCGGCGGAAATACGGTTTGAGCGAAGAGGAGGCGCGTACGCTCCATGAGCGCTTTGGGCCGTCGTCCATCGAACTCGATCTGCTGATGCTCGCAAAAGGTAAGCCACCTGTGCAGTGACGGGAACCAAACTGTTACTCGTGCATTTACCCCTCATCGAAGCGAAAGCCCCCTCAGCGCTTCGACATTACCGATGCCATTGCCCCCATGTGCATCGGTTTAAAAGCCAAGGTCTCTCTCCGAGACTTTGGCTTTTTCTTTGCACCCAGCGAAGCGCGCTTGCGGAACATTTCACGCCTGATTCGGTTGAGTTTCTCACCACGAAAACTGATGGAAGGATATTCATATGATGGATCGTGAAACCAAAATCAGGGAGCGGGCGCACAGGCTATGGCAAGAGGCGGGCTCGCCGGATGGGCAGGAGCATGCGCATTGGCTTCAGGCGGAGCATGAAATCGATCACGGCACCACCGACGGCGGCGGGATTGAGCCGGACGAGCGGCCGAACCTCGATGCGATGCGGGAGGCGGCTCGGCAGCGCAGCGATAGCTATGTCGTGGAAGCCGATCTGGAGGACGCCGATCAGCGCGAGGCGGCGGCAGGAACACGCGAGCAGCCGTGACCAATCGAGGCTGGCCGAAAAACAAAGGTTGGACCTGAAAAAAGTGTCAGGGTTCTTGGCGCGTTTCTACCGCGTGAAGAAATAGATCACGGCGCCCCAAAACATCAGGCAGAGAAGAAAGGCAATACCAAGAGCCTTCAGCCGCAGCGTCGGCGAAAAAGGACGCTTCTCTGCTCTCAGATCGCGGTGGTCTTCCTCGAATGCCGAATAGGCGTTTCTTGACTGGTGCCGCATCATGCGATCCTCCTATTGCTTGCGGTGAGGATATCGGGACCCGGTTAAGTGGCTGTCGAGAAGATGCTTAAAATTTGAACGATCATTGATATTGCCGGTGGGGATTGCCACCGGCAATCACCGTGATTATCGACAAATTCCTACGAATGCAGGATCTTTTCGATCATCGTGGTGAAATCGCCGCGTATGCCGCCAAGCTCGTAGACGCCGGTTTCCTCCACCTGCCGGCAGACGAAATTGACGCGGGCCTCATCGTAATCGAGCGCCTTGAGCAGCGTTTCCCGCAGGCCGACCGCTGTCAGCAATGTCGGTTCGCGCAGCAGTTGTCCCTGCCGCCAAGAGCTCAGTTTGACCGTCACTGGCATCATGTGGTGATTCTCTCCATTCCGGGCGCTTATCGCGAAGGAATGGCTCACCGTCGATCCCGAGGATTAGCGATGCCTTTGGCCTGAAAGCAGGGCTGCCGGCGGTTCTTGCCGTGGCATCAACCCTCGCTCAGCAACTCCATCCCGCCGGTCAGACGATCCATCAAGCTGCGGCGGACGCGACCGACATCGCGCAGCGGCGGCTCGCCGAATTGACGGGCATATTCGCGGCTGAATTGCGACTGGCTTTCATAGCCGACCTGATGGCCGGCCGAGCCGGCGTCCAGCATGTCCTCCAGCATCAGCCGGCGTGCTTCCTGCAAGCGCAACTGCTTCTGGTACTGCATCGGGCTCATGGCGGTGATCGCCTTGAAGTGATGATGCAGCGAGGAGACACTCATGCTCACCCGGCTTGCCAGGTTCTCGATCTTCAACGGCATCGCGTAGTGCTCCTTCAGCCAGATACAGGCGCGGCTGATCTGGTGCGACTGGCTCTCCGTTACCGCCATCTGACGCAAACGCCCGCTCTGCGGTCCGGTCAGCAGCCGGTAGATCATTTCCTGCTCGATGAGCGGCAGCAGCGCGGGGATATCGTCCGGGCGGTCGAGCAGCCGCAGCAGCCGGATAGCGGTATCCTCAAGCTCGGGCGTCACCGTGCTTACCGCCATGCCGCGCGCCACGGGAGTGCTGTTTCCGTCCGTCGCATGATCGAGCATGCCGGCGATCCGGTTGGTGTCGATCTGGAAGGTCATGCTGAGATAGGGCATGTCCTCCGATGCTTCGACGATCTGGGTGGTGACCGGCAGGTCGATCGAGGTCAAAAGGTAGTCCGTGCCACCATAACGCAAGACGTCGTTGCCCAGAACCACCTGTTTCGCGCCCTGCGCGATCAGTGCCAGGCTCGGCTTATAGGCACCGCAGGCCTTCATGCCGATTGCCGAGCGCCGATGGACGCTGAGGCCGGGAATAGCCGTAGGGTGGTCACCATCTTCCGTGGCGTAACAGGCAATGAGGTCGATCAACTCCTGACTGCGATAGGTTCTGGGATTTGTCATAATCGAAAGCCTTTCCAGTCATTTAGAATTCATTTCGCGTTTCCGAAATTAGTCATTCGAAACGGCATTTCAAAATGCGATTCCTGTCATTTGCAGGATTGTACAAGAATCTTGCAGGATTGCTCTAACGCCTTTTCTACTGCTGTTGCATAGTGCGCTCGGGGTGAAGCCGATCGTGCTTCCACGTCAAACCCCGTTTCACAGAATTAAAGGAGTGACCCATGGCCCTGGCAAGAGGATATGCGGCGACGGATGCGTCCAAACCGCTTCAGCCCTTCAGTTTCGAGCGGCGCGAACCCAATGATGACGACATCGTCATCGACATCAAGTTCTCCGGCATCTGCCATTCCGACATTCATCAGGTCCGCAACGAATGGGGCAATTCCAGCTACCCCATGGTGCCGGGCCACGAGATCGCCGGCATCGTCACCGCTGTCGGTTCCAAGGTAACGAAGTTCAAGGTCGGTAACCGCGCCGGCGTCGGCTGCTTCGTCAACAGTTGCACCCAGTGCGCAACCCGCGATCTCGACCTCGAGCATTACATGCCCGGCCTGATCGGCACCTACAATGCCTTCGAGGCGGATGGCGTGACCCCGACCTATGGTGGTTATTCGGACAGCATCGTCGTCAAGGAAGGCTATGCACTGTCGATCCCCGAAAACCTGCCGCTCGACGCGTCCGCGCCGCTGCTGTGCGCCGGCATCACGCTCTATTCGCCGCTGGTCCACTGGAAGGCTGGTCCCGGCAAGAAGGTCGCCATTGTCGGCATGGGCGGTCTCGGCCATATGGGCGTCAAGCTTGCCCATGCGATGGGCGCCGATGTCACCGTGCTCAGCCAGTCGCTGTCAAAGAAGGAAGACGGCCTCAAGCTCGGCGCCGATCACTATTACGCCACCAGCGACGCGGAAACCTTCAAGACGCTGGCCGGCACCTTCGATCTGATCCTATGCACGGTCTCGGCCGAAATCGACTGGAATGCCTATCTCGGCCTGCTGAAGGTCGACGGCTCGCTGGTCCTGCTCGGCATTCCGGAAAACGCCGTTCCTGTCCACGCCTTCTCGCTGGTTCCGGGTCGTAAGAACATTTCCGGCTCGATGATCGGCTCGATCAAGGAAACCCAGGAAATGCTGGATTTCTGCGGCAAGCACGACATCGTCTCGGAAATCGAGTTGATCCGCATGGATCAAGTCAACGAAGCCTATGAGCGCGTCATCAAGAGCGACGTCCGCTACCGCTTCGTCATCGACATGGCGACGCTCTGAGAGCGAAAGCTTGATAGCGCCCCTCCCTTGGACAGCCGGGGGAGGGGTCTGCTTTTGACTGCGCTATTTTTACGGCCTGAAGATATCAGTTGGCTTCCGTCAGCACCTCGGTGCCGGAGCCATCCTTGCCGGTGATGGTCCATTTGCCATCGAGCGTGCCGTCGCCATTGACCTTATAGACGACGAGGCCGATCGCGTCGCCGAGCATATAGGCGGCTGCGAACGCATCGCCGTTCAGCATGCAGACGCCGGATGACTTCGAGCCACCCGTGTCCCATTCGATGACGCAGGTCGTGTCGCTCGCCAGTGTGATTTCCACCGTGCCCTTATAGGGCGATCCGTCAAGGTTGGTGCCCTGAAGCGTATATTTCCCGGCATTGACGGTCTGTGCGTGTGCAGTCGAGACAGCCGCCAGCGAAAGCACGGCGGCAATGATGAATTTCCGCATTGAACCCCTCCCCCAAAAGCGCCCGATCATCGAGCGGCGGCGGGAGCCTAAGCGGAATCCGGGAGGTTTGAAAGGATCATCGATATATAGCCCAATTTTGGTGCATGAGCATTTCCGGCCGTCAGATCAACGGCAACGGTCCGTCGTTCTTGATCTCCTCCATGACAGCGTAAGTCCGGGTTTCCTTGACGCCGGGAAGCGTCCAGAGCACGTGGCCGAGGAAGTTGCGGTAGGCTGCCATGTCCTCGAAACGGGTCTTGACGAGATAGTCGAAACCGCCGGCCACCATGTGGCATTCGAGCACCGAGGGCGCCTGCTTGATGGCGGCGGCAAACTTGTCGAAGACTTCGGCCGTCGTCTTGTCGAGCATGACCTCGATGAAGACGAGCAGGCCGAAGCCCAGCTTGTGCGGATCGAGCCGCGCGCCGAAACCGGAGACATAGCCTTCCTTCAACAGCCGGCGTAGCCGTTCGCTGGTGGCGGTCGGCGAAAGGCCGATGCGGTCGGCCAGTTCCAGATTGGTAATCCGGCCATCGGCCTGGAGAATGTTGAGGATCCGCCGGTCGATCTTGTCTATCTCGTGCATGGCGCGATCCTCATGTCATCCTTCGGTCTGCAGGATCAGGCGGCCAGCCGCGTTTCGGCGAGCTTCACCCAGTAGGAGATGCCGTGCGGAATCGCCTCGTCGTTGAAGTCATAGGCCGGGTTGTGCAGGCCGGCGGTTTCGCCGTTGCCGATGAAGATGAAGGCGCCTGGACGGGAAAGCAGCATGTAGGAAAAATCCTCGCCACCCATCATCGGGTCGAGATCGCCCGAGACCTGGCTTTCGCCGGCTATATCGGCTGCCGCCGCCAGCGCATAATTCGTCTCCTGGCGGTGATTGACCGTGACCGGATAATTGCGACCGTAATGGACCCTAGCCTTGGCACCATAAGCAGCGGCAAAGGTTTCGGCGATCTGCTTGATGCGCTGTTCGGCAAGGTCGCGCACCTCCGGCATCAGGGTGCGCACAGTGCCGGCAAGAATGGCCTGTTCCGGAATGATGTTATGGGCAAAGCCGGCATTGAACTTCGTCACCGACACGACGACGGATGCCAGCGGATCGACGGTGCGCGAGGCGATGGTCTGCAGCGCATTGACGATCTGCGAACCGATGACGATCGGGTCCACAGTCTTGTGCGGCTGGGCCGCATGGCCGCCGCGACCGTCGATGGTGATGGAGAATTCATCGGTCGACGCCATGATCGGGCCGGGGCGCGTGCCGAACTGGCCGAGCGGCATGCCCGGCATGTTGTGCATGCCATAGACCTCGGCGATGGAGAAACGCTCCATCATGCCGTCCTTGACCATCTCGTTGCCGCCGCCACCACCTTCTTCGGCCGGCTGGAAGATCACAGCGACGGAACCCTTGAAATTGCGGGTTTCCGAAAGATATTTGGCGGCACCGAGCAGCATGGCGGTATGGCCGTCATGGCCGCAGGCATGCATCTTGCCTGATGTCTTGGAGGCCCACGGCTTGCCGCTGGTTTCCGTCATCGGCAGCGCGTCCATGTCGGCACGCAGGCCGATGGTGCGGCCTTCGCCGAGATTGCCCTTGATCAGTCCGACGACGCCGGTGCGGCCCATGCCCGTCACGATTTCGTCAACGCCGAATTCCCGCAGTTTCTTTTCGACGAAAGCTGCCGTATTTTCGACGGCGAACAGCAGTTCCGGATTCGTGTGGATATGGCGGCGCCATTCTGTCACTTCGTTTTGAAGTTCGGCTGCGCGGTTCAGAATAGGCATTGTTCGTTCCTGTCGGTCCATTGCGGGCATGGGATACGGGATTTTGGCATCGACGTTTAAAGAATGGTCTTTGCCATCACCTCGCCATATAGGTTAAATAGCCGGACGATACGAGGCAATTCCCGAAATTTCGAGGTTTGATTGTGGTGACAACTGGAATTCGTATGGGTGGCAAGGTGAAACTCCTGGCCGTTCTGGCAGGCGCGGGCGCGTCGTTTCTGGCCGCTGTCCTGCCGGCCGCCGCCAATCCGAAACTGGTTGTCGACGTCAACTCGCTGAAGGTCTTCGAGCAGCAGGAAATCTACCAGAAATGGTATCCGGCCTCGCTCACCAAGCTGATGACCGCCTATACGACGTTTCGCGCACTGAAATCCGGCCAGTTGACGCTGGAATCACCGGTGGTGATGTCGAAAAATGCGGCCGGCGAACCGCCGAGCAAGATGTTCTACAAGCCCGGTCAGGCGCTGACGCTGGACAGCGCGCTGAAGATGATGCTCATCAAGTCGGCCAACGATATCGCCGTTGCGATCGGCGAGACCGTTTCAGGCTCCGAGCCGGCTTTCGTCGCGCAGATGAATGCCGAGGCGCGGCGCATCGGCATGTCGTCGTCGCATTTCGTCAACCCGAACGGTTTGCCCGGCCCCGGCCAGTACACCACGGCGCGCGACCTGGCGGTTCTGGCGATCACCATCAAGCGTGAATTTCCGCAATACGCGCCCTATTTTGCTTATGAGGGTTTCACCACCGGCAAAAAGAATTATCCCAATCTCAACATGCTGATCGGCCGTTTTGACGGTGCCGACGGCATGAAAACGGGCTTCATCTGCGCCTCCGGTTTCAACCAGGTCTCGTCTGCCACCCGTGGTGGCCGCAGTGTCGTTTCGATCGTTCTCGGCGCGGACAGCCTCGGTGGGCGCGCGGATGAATCGGCCCGCCTTTTGCAACTCGGCCTGACCTCGAGCGGTGGCGGCAAGCCCGGCCTCGGGCAGATCGCCCCCTATGGCGAAGGCCGCGAGACCGTTGCCGATGTCAGCAAGGAAATCTGCAATCCGAAGGCCGCCAAGATCCGTTCGGAAAACAAGGACGAGGTTGGCCGCCAGAAGCTGCTGTCGCCCTATATTCATGAGATCAACCGGCCGCTGAATCTCGTTGCGGCAGGACTCATTCCTGGCGCCGACAAAGGCAAGGGCGCGAAGGGCGAAGTCGCTGACGTGCCGATCCCGACACCGCGCCCCGTATTCTAAATCCAGCATAATCCGATCGGATAGTTCATGAGCCCTGTTCTCAATGCCGTGCCGGTATCGATCCTTGCCGGGTTCCTCGGTGCTGGAAAAACCTCGCTTCTCAACCGGTTGCTGAAGGATCCGGACCTCACCGATACCGCCGTGATCATCAACGAGTTCGGCGATGTCTCGCTCGATCATCTTCTGGTCGAAGCCTCCAGCGACGGCATTATCGAACTGTCGGATGGCTGCCTTTGCTGCACGGTACGCGGCGAACTGGTCGATACGCTGGCCGACCTGATGGACCGGATGCAGACCGGCAAGATCAAGCCGCTGAAACGCGTCGTCATCGAAACCACCGGCCTTGCCGATCCGGCACCCGTGCTGCAATCGGTGATGGGCAATCCGGTCATCGCGCAGAGCTATCGGTTGGACGGGGTGGTCACCGTCGTCGATGCGGTCAACGGCCTGTCGACGCTCGATCATCATGAGGAAGCGGTCAAGCAGGTCGCCATGGCTGACCGGCTGGTGATCAGCAAGATGTCGCTGGCAATTCCGGACGCCGTCATTGACCTCAAGGTCCGTCTGCGGGACCTCAATCCGCGCGCGCCGATGATCGATGGCGATCTTCCGGAAGCCGGCAAGGCTGAACTCTTTCACTGCGGTCTCTATGATCCCGCGACCAAGATCGCCGATGTCGGCCGTTGGCTGCAGGACGAGGCGGCTGCTGATCACGATCATGACGACCACCACCACCATCATCACGACCATGATTGCGGCCACGATCATCGTGGACATGACCACCATCACGACGCCAATCGTCATGGAGCCGATATCCGCTCGTTCAGCATCGTCCATGACCGGCCGATCGATCCGATGGCACTGGAAATGTTCATCGATCTCTTACGATCCGCCCATGGCGAAAAGCTGCTGCGGATGAAGGCAATTGTGTCGATGTCGGACAATCCCGACAGGCCGCTGATCCTGCATGGGGTGCAGACCGTGTTCCATGCGCCGCAGCGTATGGCGGCCTGGCCGGACCCCGCCGATCGCCGCACGCGCATGGTGCTGATCACCAAGGACCTGCCCGAGGCCTTCGTGCGAGACCTGTTCGACGCCTTCACCGGCAAGCCGCGCATCGACCGTCCGGACCGGCAGGCGCTGGAAGACAATCCGCTGGCGGTGCCGGGACTGCGACTTTAACAAAGTCGACCGAACTGCTAGGATCATGCTCATGGATCGTCGTGATGTCATCGTCCGTTTGAAAGCTGCCGAACCTGCTATCCGAGCGCGAGGTGTGGCAGCGCTTTACCTTTATGGATCGTATGCGCGGGACAACGCCCAACCTGACAGTGACATTGATATTCTGGTGGAATTTGAAGTTGATCGAGGGTCGGGACTTCAAGGGTTCATGGCGCCATACCGCGTTTTGGAGGACCATTTTCCCGGCATGACATTGGTTATGGGACACGCGAGACGCTTGTTGCGCACTATCGATCCCATATCGAGCAAAGCGCGATACGGATTTTCTGAATGACATCGGCCAAGCTACCTGAAGTTCGCCTTCGACATATGTTGGAAAACATTGATGGAATTATCGCCGCAACAGCGGATATGAGGCCAGCCGAAGTTGCAGAAAGCTCTCTGGTTGTCCGTGCGGTCGAAAGATCCATTCAGATCATTTCAGAGGCCGCCAAGGAATTACCGTCGGACCTACGCTCATTGGCACCGGAGGTACCGTGGCGTGAGATCATCGGGATGGGAATCTGCTGCGGCATGAATATTATCGGATTCGGGAAGATGACCTCTGGAATATCCTGCACGTCCATTTGCCGCAGCTTAGGCCCGTCGTGCTGAATCTTTTGGCCCACCTTGAAGACCCGCGCTGAGCAGCGCCATAGCGTCATGCCTTACGGATAACGAAGCGATGGCCGGTGGCGAGCGTTTCGGATCGTTCCAGCCGGTGGCCGTCCTCGTTGCAGAAATGCGGGATATCGATGATCGCCAATGGATCGGTGGTTTCCACGGTGATCAGTGTGCCGGGAGCAAGCGTCAGCATACGCTTACGCGTCCGAAGGACCGGCAAGGGACATTTCAACCCCTTGAGGTCGTAGACCAGGCTGGTTTCCTCGGGCATCAATTGCCCCAGATTTTCCAGAATGGACGTTTCTTCGGCTGCTCGGCCACGACCTGCTCGACGGCAGGCGCGGTGTCCGTTGCGGCAGCATTCTGGCCGGTAGTTGCTGCCGGCTTCACGGCTGTTTCGGTCTTGGCCTTGGCAACCGCCTGCGGTTGTTGGGCGGTCTTTGCGACGGGTTCCTGGTCGGCGTTCGGCTGTTCAGCGGTCGTGTTGACAGGCGCTATAGCCACCGGTGTCACGGTCTGCGAAGCATCACCCTTCGAGAACAGGCTTCCCCAGAAGCCTTTCTTTGCCGGTGGGGTCTGTTCCACGGATGCCTGCTGAAGCGTTGCGGCATCCTGTGCTGCCGCGTCTGATGGTTTGATGGCGGTTTCGGTGGCCACGGTCTTTGCCTTGGCCGCGGTCTCTGCCGCCTGTGCGGTGGCTCCATCCGCATTCTGGTCCGTTGGGCGCAACTCCTCGGGGGTCGTCGGCTCCAATGTCTGGGGCTGCGATCCATTCTTTGTAAACAGGCTCCAGAAGCCCGTCTTCGTCGTCGTCACCTGCTCGGTGGAAGCTTGCTCGACCGGACGCGGCAGCGGGTTCTGGGCTGGAACCGGTACGCTCTTGCCGCCGCGTGTGCTCTTTTCGAGTTCCGCGGTCTGCAGTTCGATCGCCTTCTTGGCTTCAGCGAGTTCCGCGCGACGGGCTTCGAGTTTCGCGAGGTCCTCGGCTTTCATCAGCTTGCCCGCGTCGATGGAACGGCCTGTCGGCGCATAGGCGAGTTCCTTGCCGACGCGATCCTTGGCGACGATCGCCTTGCGCTCGCCTTCGCTCGGTTCGTACCATACCATGCCGTCGTATTTCTTCAGGGCCTTGGCATAGTCGTCATCGTATTTCTTGTTGTAGTTCGCCAAGGCCACCTGCATCGTCGATGGCGTCGACATGGCCGGGCACTGTCCCGCCGGGCTGAACTTGCCGTCGGTCTGCTGGTTGAAGACATACTTCTTTTCGCAGATATTGACTTCCGGCGGCCGCTTGGTGATCTCGAACTGGTCGTAGCCGGTCTTCAGCATCTTCCAGAATTCGATATGCGGGCTGTTCTTGTGACGCGCCATGTTTTCGGCCGTCATGCGGAAGGGCAGGGCCTGCAACTGGATCGACTGCTGGCCGCCCTTATAGGCATCACGCGCCAGCGCAAAGATTTCCTGCATCTGTTCGTCGGTCATAGAATAGCAGCCGGACGACGAGCAGGCACCATGGATCATCAGGTTCGTGCCACGGCGACTGTTCGCCTGATCGTAGCGGTTGGGGTAACCTGTATTGATGGCGAGATAATAGCTGGAATTCGGGTTCATCTGCCCGGGGTTGATCGGATAGAAGCCTTCTGGCGCCTGCCGGTCGCCTTCCTTCACCTTCGGGCCGAGCTTGCCGGACCAGGCGCAGATCTTGTACTCGCGTAGCTTGGCAAAGCGATTGGTGGCATCCGCCTTCCAGATCTCGAGCGCACCTTCTTCCTTGAAGATGCGGATCATGATTGGCGAAGTCTTCGGCATGTTGGCCGAATGCATGTTCGAAACGATCCTGCCGGAAAGCTCGTAGGTCGTCTTGTTCCTGACGCTCCTGATGTCGACCTCGGCCTTGTCGAACGTGTCGAGAGTCTCGTTCGTGCAGCCGGCAAGCAGTGCGGCAAAGGCAGCGGTGGCAACGAGATGTGTCAGACGCATCAGCAAAGGCCCATCAAGAAAACGATCGAACGCGGAATTTCCCGCAGGGCGGACCGCAGGGAATCAATACGTCCTTATACTTCACAAAATATTAACCTTGCAGAGCCGCCTTGCCCCAACCGTTCCAGAGCGCAGGAATATGGCCAAGGTTGGACGTCAAGCCGAGTTTGCCGCGCCCAGCCCGTGGAATCCATCAAATATCTTTAAAGCTGGCGGCCTATGCTCAGATATTTCTGCCGGCGGTCGGAGCGCAATTGCTCGCCCGTGCGGCCGGAAAGCTCTTTCAGTGCGTCGGCGATGACCGTGCCGGTCTTCTCGATCACGGCATCCGGATCGCGATGGGCGCCGCCGACGGGCTCGGTAATGATGCCGTCGATGATCCCCAGCGATTTCAAATCTTCCGCCGTGATCTTCATGTTGGTCGCGGCTTCCTTGGCGCGGGTACTGTCGCGCCAGAGGATGGAAGCAGCACCTTCCGGCGAGATGACGCTGTAGATCGCATGTTCGAGCATGTAGACGCGGCTGCCGGTGGCAATGGCGATGGCGCCGCCAGACCCGCCTTCGCCGATGACGACGGAGATGATCGGAACCTTCATGTTGAGGCACATTTCCGTCGAGCGGGCGATGGCTTCCGCCTGGCCGCGCTCTTCCGCGCCGATGCCGGGATAGGCGCCGGCGGTGTCGATCAGCGTGATCAGCGGCAAGCCGAAGCGATCGGCCATTTCCATGACGCGGATCGCCTTGCGATAGCCTTCCGGACGGGCGCTGCCGAAATTGTGCTTGATACGCGATTTGGTGTCATTGCCCTTTTCCTGGCCGATGACGGCGACCGGCGTGCCGCGAAAGCGCGCCAGACCAGCCTGGATCGCCTCGTCATTGGCGAACTTGCGGTCGCCGGCAAGTGGCGTGAATTCGGTAAAGAGGCTGGCTGCATATTCCTGGAAATGCGGGCGCTGCGGATGGCGCGCGACCTGCGTCTTCTGCCAGGGGTTAAGCTTGGAATAGATTTCGGCCATCGCCTCGCGGGCGCGCACTTCCAAGCGCTCGACCTCGTCCGTGGTGTCGATGCTCTCATCTTCACTGGCAATCTTCTTCAGTTCGTGAATCTTGCCTTCGAGATCGGAGATGGGTTTTTCGAAATCGAGATAATTGTGCATGTGATGCGTTTCCGATCATATTGCGCCAGTGTTCGCGGACATGATGAGCCAAGTCGACGCGAAGGGTTCTGGCGCTCCTAATCCTGTTTTTTCGCCTGTTTGGCAAGGGGGTGATGGTTTTGGACCAGCTGATGAAGCCGCTCTTCCAGTACATGGGTATAGATTTGTGTCGTTGAAATGTCCGAATGTCCGAGAAGTTCCTGGACGGCGCGCAGGTCAGCACCATTGGCGAGCAAGTGGCTGGCGAAGGCATGGCGCAGGACATGCGGTGAGATTGCCGCCACACGGATGCCGGCGCGGGCGGCCAGATCCTTGAGATCGCGGGCAAAGACCTGGCGCGGCAGGTAGCCGGCCTTGCTTGAGGAGGGAAACAGCCAGGGGCTTTCCGGCGCCGGTGTTTTCTGGGCGGCGTTGTCGCGCGCCATCGCCTCGCCATAGGCCTGCATCGCCCGGATTGCCGAATGGGAGAGCGGCACCAACCGCTCCTTGTTGCCCTTGCCCTTGATGACGAGGAAACGTCCGTTTTGTGCCAGCACCGAGGCGGGCAGGGAGACGAGTTCGCTGACGCGCATGCCCGTCGCATAGAGAAGCTCGATCAGCGCGTGCATGCGCAGCCGCGCCACCGGATCGTTGCTACCCGCTGCCGCCTCCTGTTCCGCCTGGCCGATCAGCTTCGACACATCGTCGACGCTGAGAATCTTCGGCAGGGTGCGAGCCTTTTTCGGCGCATCGAGAATGCCGGTGGGATCGTCGGTGCGCAGGCCTTCGGCATAAAGAAATTTGTAGAATTGCCTGAGCGCCGAAAGGCGGCGCGCCTGAGAGGATGCCTTGAAGCCCTGTTCAGCCAGATGCGAGAGATAGGCGCGCAGATCGTCGGAGCCCGCTTCGGTCGGCTTGATGCCGCGCTGCTTCAGGAACGAATAGGCGTCTTCCAGATCGCGCTCATAGGACAAAAGCGTGTTGTTGGCGGCGCCGCGTTCGGCGCTCATCATCTCCAGGAAGGATTCCATATGGGCGGCGGAAAGGTCGATCATGGCGTTTTGTTGATCCTTTCCGAGGGGATGCGGATGGTCACGTCGCGCTCGACCGGATCGACGAAGGTCACCAGCGCCACCATGGTTCCGTAAATCACCCCGGCAACAAGGGCGCAGATGAACAGGAACCGGAACAGGGTGGGCATTTTCAAATCCTCGACTGGTCGTCACTATGACCACGGCTGTTGGCAAGCGCAAGAACGACGGTTTTACAGTCGGTTTCCTTGTCTCATCTATGAGGCCATGTCTTGACGCTTCCCGCTGATTTGTCGATACCGGAAGAGAATGGGGAAATTGAAACTGCATGAGCGACGTGATCGAATCGGTTTCGGAGGCGCTGATCAGCCAGGCGAAGGCCGCGCTGGGGCGACGCAACCTCGTCTTCGTCGGTCTGATGGGGGCCGGCAAGTCGGCGATCGGCCGGCTGACAGCGGCTGCACTTGGCGTTCCCTTCGTCGATTCCGACCATGAGATCGAGCGCGTCTCGCGCATGACGATCAGCGAACTCTTCGCCGCCTATGGCGAAGACGAATTTCGCGCGCTGGAAGCACGGGTGATCAAGCGGCTGCTGCATTCCGGCCCGCGCATCGTCTCCACCGGCGGCGGCGCCTATATCAATGAGCGCACCCGCAAGCATATCAAGCGCCATGGCCTGTCCGTCTGGCTGAATGCCGAACTCGATGTCCTTTGGGAGCGGGTCAACAAGCGCGACACGCGCCCTCTGCTGAAGACCGAGAACCCGAAGCAGACGCTCGAAAACCTCATGCACGCCCGTTATCCCGTTTATGCGGAAGCGGATCTCACCGTGCTGTCCCGTGACGTCAAGAAAGAAGTGATGGTGGAAGAGGTTCTCGCCGCCCTCGTCAACATGCCGAAGAAGTGAAGCCATGACCACTGCCAGCCCGTCCGCTTCCCAGAAAACCGTTCGCGTTGATCTGGGTGACCGCTCCTATGACATCCTGATCGGCCCGGGGCTGATCGCCACGGCTACTGCCGAAATTGCAGGACGGCTGAAGGGCCGGCGGATGGCCGTCATCACCGACGAGAACGTCGCGCCACTCTATCTCGAACCGCTGATGGCAAGTCTCAAGGAAAAGGCCATCGACGCAGTCTCGCTCGTTCTTCCTGCCGGCGAAAAGACCAAGAGCTTCGAGCATCTCATTCCGGTCTGCGAGGCGATCCTCGGCGCCCGCATCGAGCGCAACGATGCGGTGATCGCGCTCGGTGGCGGCGTTATCGGCGACTTGACGGGGTTTGCCGCCGGTATTGCCCGGCGAGGCTCGCGCTTCATCCAGATCCCGACCTCGCTTCTGGCGCAGGTGGATTCCTCCGTCGGCGGCAAGACCGGCATCAACTCGCCGCACGGCAAGAACCTGATCGGCGTCTTCCACCAGCCGGACCTGGTGCTGGCCGATACGGACGTGCTCGATACGCTGAGTCCGCGCGAATTCAAGGCCGGTTATGCCGAGGTCGCCAAATACGGCCTGATCGACAAGCCGGACTTCTTCGACTGGCTGGAGAAGAACTGGCAGGCCGTCTTTGCCGGCGGTGACGCCCGTATCGAGGCGATTGCCATCAGTTGCCAGGCCAAGGCCGATGTCGTCGCCGCCGATGAACGCGAGAACGGTCGCCGCGCTCTTCTCAATCTCGGTCACACCTTCGGTCATGCGCTGGAAGCAGCAACGCAGTATGACGGCGCGCGGCTGGTGCATGGCGAAGGCGTGTCGATCGGCATGGTGCTGGCCCATCAATTCTCGGCGCGCATGAACCTCGCGAGCCCCGACGATGCGGTGCGGGTCGAGGCGCATCTGAAGACAGTCGGCCTGCCGACGCGGATGAACGATATTCCGGGCGGCCTGCCGCCGGCCGAAACGCTGATGGATGCCATCGCCCAGGACAAGAAGGTGAAGGGCGGCAAGCTGACCTTCATCCTGACGCGCGGCATCGGCCAATCCTTCGTCGCCGATGATGTGCCGGCCTCCGAGGTCCTCTCCTTCCTCAAGGAGAAGCACCCGGTATGACAGCGGAAGGCGTTCTCGGCTTTCTGGCAGCGGAGTGGCCGGTTCTGGCCACGATTCTCCTGCTCGTCGCCTGTTCGGCCTTCTTCTCCATGGCCGAAACCGCGCTTGTGAACGCCTCGCAGGCGCGCATGCATGCGCTGGAAGCCAATGGCGATGACCGGGCGCGCCTCGTCACGGAACTCAATACAAGGCAGGACAGGCTGATCGGCACGCTGCTGCTCGGCAAGAACATCGTCAACATTCTTGCCGCGACGCTGGCGGCCGAGCTGTTCATTCCGTCCTTCGGTTGGTGGGGCGTGCTTTACGCGACCCTGACGATGACATTCCTGCTGGTCATTTTTTCGGACGTCCTGCCCAAGAGCTGGGCGGTGGCTTCGCCGGATCGCTTAGCCCGCGCCATGGCCCCTGTCGCCCGCTTCTTCGTGGTTGTGCTCGGGCCTATATCAAGCCTCGTCAACCGCTTCGTCCGCATTATTCTCGGCTCTTTCGGCTACGAGTTTTCAACGGAAAGGCCGATGTTGACGGCGCATGAGGAACTGCGTGGCGCTGTCGATTTCCTGCATCGTGAAGGCGCGGTCGTAAAGGCCGACCGTGACCTGCTCGGCGGCGTGCTCGATCTTGGCGAGCTTGAAGTCTCCGATATCATGGTTCATCGCACGTCGATGCGCGGCCTCAATGCGGACGACCCGCCGGCGGTCAATGTTCGCGCCGTGCTCGAAAGCCCCTACACCCGCATGCCGGTCTGGCGTGGAGCGACAGACAACATTATCGGTGTCGTCCATGCCAAGGATCTTTTGCGCGCGCTCGCCGAGCCGGACGTCGAGCCGGACAATCTCGATATCAGCCGGATTACGCAAAAGCCGTGGTTCGTGCCCGATACCACCAATCTCAAGGATCAACTGAACGCGTTTTTGCGCCGCAAGGCACATTTCGCCATCGTCGTCGACGAGTATGGTGAGGTGCAAGGGCTTGTGACGCTGGAGGATATTCTCGAAGAGATCGTCGGCGATATCTCCGACGAGCACGACCTTGAAATTCAGGGTGTGCGGCAGGAAGCCGATGGTTCGGTCGTCGTCGATGGGAGTGTACCGATCCGCGATCTCAACAGGGCACTGGACTGGAACCTGCCGGATGAGGAAGCGACCACGGTCGCTGGCCTGGTCATCCACGAGTCGAGGACGATTCCGGAGGAACGTCAGGCCTTCACCTTCTATGACAAGCGCTTCATCGTCATGAAACGTGTGAAGAACCGGATCACGCAGCTTCGAATCAGGCCGGCGGAAGATGTGGTGATGCCTCCGCCCCTCAAGAGAGGCGAAGGCACGTAAGTCAGGCGGCAGTTGAGTGTTCAGCGGCTGCCGATAATGCCGCCCAGCGCCCCGCCGAGCAGGCCGCCGGCGAAGGCCGCGCCGGCCGGGTCCATGCCTCCGCCATTGTTGCGGCGCTCGACCCGGCCCTCCAGAACCGCACCGTCGTTGTTCTGGTAGCGTTTCTTGTTCTGGCTGGCCGCTTTCTGGCGGACCTGGGCCTTGCGCAGGGACGCTGCAAGAGCGGCGGCCTTGTCGGCTTCGTACTGCGCCCTGATCTGCGGCATCAACGGATCCGTCTGGACGACGAGGAAAAGATGCTGCTGCTGCGTCAGGTAGGAGGTTTCGATCAGACCGTTCTGTTTCTGCCAGGCGGTGATCGCGAGACGGGATTTCGCCCCGAGCGCGCCATCGGCGCCGCCGGTGACATGGCCAAGCGCGCCCAGCCGCAGCTGAAGGTCGATCCGGCCTTCCTTGTCGAGATCAAGAGTCATTTCCGTTTCCGGTGTGCCGAGGCTTGTCTTGACATCATCCGGCATCGCGACCGCGGTGCGGACCTGCGAGGCCGAGGCCGTCGCTTCGCCGACCGGGGCAATCGAAGCGACTTCCGTCGTTGCCTCGGTCTTCAACTGGTCGAGATTGAGCTTGGCGAGCGTGGCGAAGTTGCCGCTCGGATATTGCTGCAGGTAAAGCTCGTAATGCGCCACGGTGTTGCGCTTGGATGCTTCTTCCCAGAGCTTCTGTTCCACCGTCCAGTTGACGTTGTTGGTGTCGGTCGCGGCGACTTCCGCCGTCGGCTTGACGATGTTCTGCTCGATGGCGATGCCGCGATCCGTCGCGTCGCCGCCGATAAAGACTTCACGGGAGAGCGAGGCATTGTGCCAGGGATGCTGGGTGCCGCCGGTCGCCTCGGAGACGTCCGCCCTTACCCTGGTCAGTGCGCTCTGGATTTCGAGGCCCGGCGTTGTCAGGTGCTTGGCAAGCGCCGTCGTGTAGGGGCTGTTGACGCCCTTGCCGTCCAGCGCCACGGCGCCGGGATCGGTGGAATAGGCGATCAGCAGGCCGCCGGAATTCGATGTCTGTCCGTTTGTCTGGACCGGCGCCAGGCCGCCTGTCGCGCCTGAGCGGCTGGCCGGCAGAGCCTTGGCCAGCGAGCGGGCCAGCGGATTGTCGCGGCAGGCATCGAGAATGACGATGCTGACGGCCGGATCCGGCGGCAGGGCTGAGAGCAGCTTGTCGACCTGGATGGTGCGGGTCTTCAACTGTGCCGCCGTTTCGAGCTGCCCATCGATCGGCACGATATAATTCTGTCCATCGACCTGAAGGCCGTGCCCGGCATAGTAAATGACGGCAATCTCGGCGTCATAGGCCGCTTCCGTGAACTGGTCGACCAGATTGGCCATGCCGTTCTTGTCGAGGTCCTCGCCCTCGATCACGGTGAAGCCCGCCGTGCGGAATGTCTCCGCCATCAGCTTGGCATCGTTCTTCGGATTGGGCAGTTCGACTGCGTGCTGATAAGCACTGTTGCCCATAACCAGCGCGACTTTCTTGGGCGTCGCTGCCGATGCCTGATTGAATGATAGAAACGTGGTGATCAACACCGCGACGAGCCCAAACCTCCTGAGCATATCCCTGACCTCAAAAAAGCAAGGCGGCCTGACAACCCGTGGTCGGCTGCGCCTTAAAAAATGAAAATGTTCTGTATGTCTAAATATTCGACGGATCGCGAGACCCGATTATTCTCCACCCGACACAATTGTAGTTGCAGGCGTGAAAACCGTCAATTCTGCAAAGCGCCAAATACTGCTTGGTTTAGTCTGTCAGTGGCAAATGATTAGCACTGTTGTTCACCAGCGGGTTGTTTCCCCGGGAACAGCCGGCTCGACAGCCAGCGCATGCAGTCCTTCGTCGAATTCGGCCTTCAGGAGATCGTTGATGGCCCGGTGGCGGGCAACGCGGCCCATGCCGATAAAGGCGCTGGAAACGATGCGTATCCGCATATGGGTTTCGCCGGTGCCATTCATGTCGGGATGGTGCCCGGCATGCAGATGGCTTTCATTGATGACAACGAGACGTTCGGGGGAAAAGGCCGCGTTGAGTTTTGTTTCGATACGGCTTTGAAGCGACATGTTTTGGCCCCGTTTGTCTGGCTTTTCCGTGAAGCTCGATCTGAGACTGAAGACCCGCCTCCGCACGGCTTTTTGCGCGGTGCAAAATTGCCCCACAAAGCCTGCAACATTCCGATTTGTCAATTCTTGTTGTGGCGGCTGCCACGCCCCATAATTAGCGCCATGAAACTTGATTCAAAATATTTCGACGGGATCCGGACGCGCCGCAAGGTGAGCCAGAAACCCGAGCCGATGGCACCCAAATGCCAGTGGGACGGGTGCGAGGAGAATGCCGTCCATCGCGCGCCGGTGGGCCGTAACGCGGAAAATGAATTCTTCATGTTCTGCTTCGAGCACGTTAAGGAATACAACAAGGGCTACAACTACTTTTCGGGGCTTTCCGACACGGAGATCGCGCGTTACCAGAAGGAAGCGATCACCGGCCATCGTCCGACCTGGACGGTGGGTGTCAACAAGAATGCCAAGAATGCGCCGCAGCAGTCGCAGCAGCGCTCCGGTTCCGCCGGCGCCCAGGCCCGCATGCGCGACCCCTTCGGCTTTGTCGAGCAGGCACGCGCCCGCAGCTCCCGGCAGGAGCCCCGGTTGCGCAAGCTGAAGACGCTGGAAGCCAAGGCCTTCGAGACGCTCGGCCTGCATGCCAACGCGACGCCCGCCGACGTGAAGTCGGCCTACAAGGAGCTTGTAAAAAAGCATCATCCGGATGCAAATGGCGGAGACAGGGGATCGGAAGAGCGTTTTCGCGCCGTGATCCAGGCATATCAATTGTTAAAACAGGCTGGCTTCTGCTAGGAACCCGTTTTATTACGGTCACACATTTATAAAGGCATAGACGGGATGCCCGCCGCCAGGCGCAAGAGGGCTTCCGTGCTGGAGACATGATGAGCAAGGTAGACCTCGATATTTCCAACCTCCCCGATACGACAGTTTCCGTCCGCGACGTCTTCGGGATCGATACCGATCTGCGCGTGCCGGCCTATTCCAAGGCCGATGCCTATGTGCCGGATCTCGACCCGGATTATCTCTTCGACCGCGAAACGACGCTCGCCATTCTCGCCGGTTTTGCCCATAACCGCCGCGTCATGGTGTCGGGCTATCACGGCACCGGCAAATCGACCCATATCGAACAGGTCGCGGCGCGTCTCAACTGGCCTTGCGTGCGCGTCAACCTCGACAGCCATGTCAGCCGTATCGACCTCGTCGGCAAGGACGCCATCGTCGTCAAGGACGGCATGCAGGTGACCGAATTCAAGGACGGCATCCTGCCCTGGGCCTACCAGCACAATGTCGCGCTCGTCTTCGACGAATACGATGCCGGCCGGCCGGACGTGATGTTCGTCATCCAGCGCGTGCTGGAAGCCTCCGGCCGCCTGACGCTGCTCGACCAGAGCCGCGTTATCCGCCCGCACCCGGCTTTCCGTCTGTTTGCAACGGCCAACACCGTCGGCCTTGGCGATACGACCGGCCTCTATCACGGCACCCAGCAGATCAACCAGGCGCAGATGGACCGCTGGTCGATCGTCACGACGCTGAACTACCTGCCGCACGACAACGAAGTCGATATCGTCGCTGCCAAGGTCAAGGGTTTCACCCAGGCGCGTGGCCGCGACACCGTGTCGAAGATGGTCCGCGTTGCTGATCTCACTCGTGCCGCCTTCATCAACGGCGACCTGTCGACGGTCATGAGCCCGCGCACGGTCATCACCTGGGCCGAAAACGCCCATATCTTCGGTGATATCGCCTTCGCTTTCCGGGTCACCTTCCTCAACAAGTGCGACGAACTCGAGCGGGCTTTGGTGGCGGAACACTATCAGCGCGCCTTCGGTGTCGAGCTGAAGGAAAGTGCCGCCAATATCGTGCTCGAAGCCACGGCCTGATCCATGGCAGGCCGGGGCGACAATTCGAAAGCAAGGCCTGCGGGGATCGTCGATGTCGAACCGTTCCGCCGGGCGCTGACCGGCTGCATCCGCTCGATCGCCGGTGATTCCGAAATCGAGGTGACCTTCGCCAACGAGCGTCCGGGCCTGACCGGCGAGCGCATGCGGCTGCCGGAAATCTCCAAGCGCCCAACGCGCCACGAGCTTTCGGTGACCCGTGGGCTCGGCGATTCGATGGCGCTGCGCAAGGCCTGCCACGATGCCCGCATTCACGCCACCATGTCGCCGCAGGGCGCCGAGGCGCGGGTGATGTTCGACGCGGTCGAGCAGGCGCGCGTGGAAGCTGTCGGCTCGCTACGGATGAGCGGCGTGGCCGATAACCTGAATTCGATGCTGCACGACAAATATGCGCGGGCGAATTTCGGCAATATCGACCGGCAATCGGATGCTCCGCTCGAAGAAGCGCTCGCGCTCATCGTGCGCGAGAAGCTGACCGGCCAGAAGCCGCCGGCATCGGCCGGCAAGGTTCTCGATCTCTGGCGCGATTTCATTGAGGACAAAGCCGCCAAGGACATGCAGAACCTGTCGGCTGCCGTCAACGACCAGCAGGCCTTCGCCCGCGTCGTGCGCGACATGCTGACGTCGATGGAAGTCGCCGAGAAGTACGGCGATGACGAGGTCGAGCCTGACGATCAGGAGAGCCAGACCGACGAAGACCAGCCGCGCAGCCAGGAAGAGGAAGAAAACAGCTCCGACGAAGATGCTGGTGCTGACGCTGCCCCCGCCGACGAGAACGAATCGGCGCAGGAGCAGATGGAAGAGGGCGAGATGGATGGCGCCGAGATTTCCGAAGAGGAAATGTCGGATGACGGCGAGGACGACAGTGAGACGCCCGGGGAGGTCAAGCGGCCGCATCATCCCTTCGACGATTTCAACGAAAAGGTCGATTACGGTGTCTTCACCGAGGAGTTCGACGAGACCATCACGGCGGAAGAGCTTTGCGACGAGGTCGAACTCGACCGCCTGCGGGCCTTCCTCGACAAGCAACTGGCCCATCTGCAGGGCGCCGTCGGCCGCCTTGCCAACCGGCTGCAGCGCCGGCTGATGGCGCAGCAGAACCGCTCGTGGGAATTCGACCTGGAAGAGGGCTATCTCGATTCGGCGCGCCTGACGCGCATGATCATCGATCCGATGCAGCCGCTCTCCTTCAAGCGCGAGAAGGACACGAACTTCCGCGATACGGTCGTGACGCTTTTGATCGACAATTCCGGCTCGATGCGCGGGCGTCCGATCACGGTCGCTGCCACCTGCGCCGATATTCTGGCGCGCACGCTGGAGCGGTGCGGCGTCAAGGTCGAGATCCTCGGCTTCACCACCAAAGCGTGGAAGGGTGGGCAGGCGCGCGAGCGCTGGCTTGCCAGCGGCAAGCCGCAGACGCCGGGCCGTCTGAACGACCTGCGCCACATCATCTACAAGTCGGCCGACGCCCCTTGGCGCCGGGCGCGCCGCAATCTCGGTCTGATGATGCGCGAAGGCCTGCTTAAGGAAAACATCGATGGCGAGGCGCTGATCTGGGCGCACAACCGCCTGCTCGGTCGCTCCGAGCAGCGGCGAATCCTGATGATGATCTCGGACGGCGCGCCGGTCGATGATTCGACGCTGTCGGTCAATCCGGGCAATTATCTGGAGCGCCACCTGCGCGCCGTCATCGAGCAGATCGAGACGAAGTCGCCGGTCGAACTCCTGGCCATCGGTATCGGTCACGACGTCACGCGCTACTACCGCCGCGCCGTGACAATCGTTGACGCCGACGAACTGGCAGGTGCCATGACCGAGCAACTGGCCTCGTTGTTCGACGATGCGGGTTCACGACGGGGTGCTGCCTCCGCGCGGCGGCGTGCCGGCTGAAGGGTTTCCTGAACGGGGCGGCGATGCCTGCCCCGATTCGGCTTTGATAGTGTTATTTCCCTTTTCCGGAAGCGGCTTTCTGCCGTTCCATCCACACCCGGTCCGCCGGAAGGAATGTGTTTGAAAGCGACCCCGATTCTCGCCTCCGTCCTGATGTTACTCTGGGCATCCCTGCCGGCCACGGCCGCATCGCCAGCGCATCAGGAAATCGCTCCAGTGAAGAGCCGCCAGATCGAGACCTTCAAGTTCTCGTCTCAACAGAAGCGGTTCGGAAAGCTGGAATTCATCGGCGGCATCGAGATGTCGTCGAGCAATCCGCTGCTCGGCGCGATTTCCTCGATCCGCTTCCGGCCGGACCGGAAGTCCTTCCTTGCCGTCATGGACACGGGACATTGGGTTGAAGGCGCCGTCGAGCGCGATGCAAAGGGACGCCTGTCCGGCGTCACCGACCTGACGATCACCTCGATGATCGACCACAAGGGCCGCTCGGAACAGGTCAAGGAGCGGATGGACTGCGAAGGCCTGGCACTGCGCGACGGGCAGGTGCTGGCATCATACGAGCGGAATCATCGCGTCGATGTCTATCCCGATCCCGGCTTTGCACAGTCGAAACCGCTGGGCACATTGCCGATCCTCATTCCGCCGAAAGAATTGCGCAGTAATCGCGGACTTGAGACCATTGCCGTCTCGCCGAAGGATAGCCCGCTGGCTGGCGGCGTTGTGGTCGTGTCGGAGTTGAGCTTCGACAAGGCGGACCATATCCTTGCTGCCGTTCTCGACGGTCCGCGCAAGGGCACGTTCAGCGTCAAGCAGACCGATCCCTTCGCGATCACCGATGGGGCGTTTCTGCCGAATGGCGACCTGCTGCTGCTGGAGCGCCGGTTCTCGTTCGCCGAGGGCATCGGCATGCAGATCCGTCGCTTCAAGGGCGACGATATCAAGCCGGGTGCGGTCGTCGACGGCGATGTGCTTGTTAATACCGACATGGGCTACCAGATCGACAATATGGAAGGTCTTGACGTCGTTGTTCAGCCGAACGGCGACATCCACGTCATCGTCGTGTCCGACGACAACCACTCGATCCTCGAGCGCAATCTGATGCTGGAATTCAAGCTGGTGGAGTGATGAGGCTTATTGGGGATAATTCGGAGCAAGCTTGCCCCCCCCTCTGTCACTCCGTGACATCTCCCCCACAAGGGGGGAGATTGGCCGAAACCTCACGGGTCCCCTTAATGAGAGGATCTCGGCAGCTTTTTAAGGGAAAAGAACAATCTCCCCACCTGTGGGGGAGATGTCAGCGCAGCTGACAGAGGGGGGCGAACTTGCTCTGTCCCCCAAAGGCTCTACTCAAGCGCTGGCCTTCACACCCGGCATCGGACGGACAACACTCATCAATGCGCCATAGGGCAGCAGCATCACCAGGCCGACGATGATCTTGACGCCGAGGTCGCCAAGCGCCCAGGAAATCCAGCGCGGGGCTTCCGTCGCCATGACGCCGAAGATCGGCGCATTTTCCAGCGCAAAACCGTCATTCGGGCCGAAGAAAACGAAGAACGGCGCGAAGGCGAAGGAGAAGAAGATCAGCGTATCGAGACCCGAACCGAACAGCGAGCCGATCAGAGGCGCGCGCCACCAACTCTGGGTGCGCAGCTTGTTGAACACCGAGATATCGAGGAACTGGCCAAGCAGGAAGGCCGAGCCGGAGGCAATCGCGATGCGCGGCGTGGCGACGAGCACCGACAGGACAATCGCGACGGCGAAGCCGGCGATCACGACCTTGCGGGCGGTGCGCGGGCCGAACTGACGATTGGTGAGATCGGTCACCAGAAAGGCGATGGGATAGCTGAAGGCGCCCCAGGTCAGAAGATCACCCAACTGCATGCCGGCGATCGAGCCGGGCAGGGGGTACTGCACGAGGACATTGGAAGCGACGACCACGAGGGTCATCAGCGCGACATAGAGAAGGAAGGTACGGTTCGTCAGCATTTTTTTATCCTGGGGTATGCCACCAGTTGGAGGGATCGGGTTCGCGGTCTGTGCATCAAGGCACGGCAATGTCCGCGAACGGTTTTATTATAGGCACACGAGAAAAAGGCCTGCCGGTTGCCCAGGCAAGCCTTTCAAATCGTTCTTCGCAAGCCCGCTGATTAAGCGGCGACTGCGGCTTCTGCCGTCTTCTTGACGATCTGGCGACGCAGCAGGCGGGCGCGCATCGACAGTTCGACTTCGTTGGCCTTGATCAGGAATGCGTCGAGGCCACCGCGATGTTCGACGGAGCGCAGGGCAGCAGCCGAAACGCGCAGGCGGTAACGCTGGCCGAGCACGTCGGAGATCAACGTAACCTGGCACAGGTTCGGAAGGAACTTGCGCTTGGTCTTGTTGTTTGCGTGGCTCACATTGTTGCCCGACTGGACGCCCTTGCCGGTCAATTCACAACTACGGGACATGATGCACCTATTTTTTCTTTTCGCCTTCGGTCCATGCGTTGGCGGGCCATCAAGCCCAGGCCGCATTCCGTTGGCCATGATTGGAAAGTTGCGGTTCTATAGTCAGCGAGAGCCGCGCAGTCAAGCCAAACCTTCATTTTCCGGGAAAACTCTTGGATGCCACGGCGTTCGCAGAGCTTGATATGCCGATTGTTTCGATTTCACCGCCGCCTATACATCTTGAGCGCAAGCAATTCCACTTTGTTTCACATTGGTTTAAGGCTTGTGGCAAAAGCGGGCCGCAAGGCGCAGAAATGCCGCAAACCCGCCGTATCGCTGGCTTTCGTTTGGACGAATTGAAAAGGGCATTCCGGAATGAACCTGCGCATCGGTGTCTCGGCGCTTCTGGCTTTTGCGGTGGCAACGTTTTCCACAGGCGTGGCCGATGCCGTCGAGGTCACGCACAATACGGACTACAGCATTGCTCTCGCCGGCCTGCCGATCGCCAAGGCGTCGTTCCATACCGAGCTGAAGGCCAATCGCTACACAATATCCGGCACGATGAATTCGGCCGGGCTTGCGGATCTCTTTGCCGAAACCTCCGGCCAGACGTCGGTTTCCGGAACCGTCGGCCGCGACCGGCTGAGCGCGTCAGAATACAAGGTCCGGTACCGGACCGGCAAGAAGGGCCGCGACATCGACGTGCAGTTCCGCAATGGTGACGTGACCTCTGCCTCGATGAAGCCGGCGCGCAAGATTCCGAAGAACTGGGTCCCGGTGACCAAGGCCGACATGCGCAATGTCGTCGATCCGCTGTCGGGGTTGATCTTCCCGGCGGATACCCGCGTCTGCCCGAAAAGCGTACCGATCTTCGACGGCGAATCGCGCATGGACCTGAAACTGTCCGCCAAGGGCACCAAGCCGTTCAAGACCGAAGGGTTCCAGGGCGATGTCATCGTCTGCGGCATCAAGTTCGTGCCGAAATCCGGCTATCGCAAGGGCCGGGACGACGTCGATTACCTGCGCAAGCTGGAAACGATGGAGATCTGGTTTGCCAAGGCCGAGTCGGTCAACGTATATGCTCCGGTCTATGTTCGGATTCCGACCAGCTACGGTGCCGTCACCATCTGGGCGACTCGGTTCGGCAGTTGAAGGTCCGCCAAGGCCGGGGGGCAGGGGAATGAATGTCAAGGCAACGCTGATCGGCTTTTCGGCGATCCTCATGTGGTCGCTGCTGGCGTTTTTGACGGCAGCTTCGGGCACCATGCCGCCCTTCCAGCTTTCGGCCATCTGTTTCTCCATCGGCAGCCTTCCCGGCATTGTCGTGCTTTTGCTGAAGCCGGAACGGCTGGTCCTGCTCAGGCAGCCCGCCAAGGTCTGGATCGTCGGCATTGCCGGCCTGTTCGGCTACCACTTTCTGTATTTCACAGCCCTTCGAAATGCGCCGGCCGTCGAGGCCGGGCTGATCGCCTATCTCTGGCCGTTGCTGATCGTCGTCGGCTCGGCGCTGCTGCCGGGCGAGCGGCTGCGCTGGTATCACCTTGCCGGTGCCGTCCTCGGTCTTGCCGGTACGGTCCTGATCGTCGCCCACAATGGTGTTGCGTTCGATAATGCCTATGCGCTGGGTTATGGTGCGGCGCTTGCCTGCGCTTTTACCTGGTCGGGCTATTCCCTGCTGACCCGCAGGTTCGATGCCGTTTCGACCGATGTCGTCACCGGCTTTTGCCTGGCGACGGCCATTCTCTCCTTCTTCTGTCATCTCGGCCTTGAGACGACCGTCTGGCCGGAGACGGCGACGCAGTGGATCGCTGTTGCCGGGCTTGGCCTGCTGCCGGTCGGTGCGGCCTTCTATGCCTGGGATTTCGGGGTCAAGAACGGCAATATCCAGTTGCTCGGGGTAGCGAGCTACGCCGCGCCAGTGCTCTCGACCCTCATCCTGATCGCCTTCGGCTTTGCCGAACCATCCTGGCGCATCGCGCTCGCCTGCCTGTTCGTCACAGGCGGCGCGGTGCTCGCCGCAAAGGATGTCATCTTCCGCAACCGTTCCGACGCTGCACAGGCTGCGGAATAGACTCAAGTCTCCGGCGGCTGCCAGTCGGCTGGCGCCATCTCGAAGGCGGAGAAGTCAAAGCCGGGCGAAACGGTGCAACCGACTAGCGTCCAGTCTCCGAGCGACATCGCCGATTGCCACCAATTTGCCGGCACGATGGCCTGGGGTCGCTCGCCTGAAGGAATGTCCGGCCCGAGCGTGACAGTCGTGGCCGGTTTGCCGTCTTCGGCGATGCTCAGCGTCAGCGGTGCGCCGGCATAGAAGTGCCAGACCTCGACGGCGTCGCGGACCCGGTGCCAGTGCGAACGTTCGCCCCGCTCCAGCAAATAGTAGATCGCCGTGGAATGACCATGTGGGCCGCCGGCCTCGTCCTTGAAGGTCTGGATGTACCAGCCGCCTTCCGGATGCCGTTCCATTTGCAGCGAGTCGATAATGGCTTGCGCCGTGCCGGGCAGAGCGGCCATCAGAAATTGTCCTTGCGCTTGCGGATCTCGGCAAAGACCTCCGGGTCGGTCGCGCCCTGCATGCCCAGATGTTTGCGGATGCCGGTATCCTGCGCCCGCAGGAAGGGGTTGGTACGCTTCTCGATGCCCAGCGTCGTCGGCGCGGTAAAGCCGCCCTTGGCGCGCGTCGCCTCGATCTCTGTGGCCCGGCTCTTCAGGGCCTCGTTGTCGGGATCGACCGTGACGGCGAAGCGAGCGTTCGACAGCGTATATTCATGGCCAAAATAAACCGTCGTATCGTCCGGCAGGGCCATCAGCTTTGTCAGGGAAGCCCACATCTGTGCCGGCGTGCCCTCGAACAGCCGGCCGCAACCGAGCGCGAACAGCGTGTCGGCGGAAAACAGCAGCTTGTCGTCGGGGAAGTGGAAGCAGATATGGCCGGCGGTGTGGCCCGGCGTCTCGTAGACATGCACCTTGTGGCCGGCGAATTCGAAGTCACCGCCGTCGCCGATCGTCATGTCAAGGCCGGGAATCTTGGCAGCCTCGTTTTCCGGCCCGATGATCGTCGCCTCGAACCGGGTCTTCAGTGCCAGGTTGGCCTCGACGTGGTCCTGGTGGTGATGGGTCGTCAGGATATGGGTCAGCGTCCAGCCGCGCCGCTTCAGCGCATCGAGGATCGGCTGTTCCTCCGGCGCGTCGATCGAGGCGGTGGCGCCGCTGTCGGGATCATGGATGAGCACGCCAAAATTGTCGGTGCGACATGAAAACAGTTCGATTTCGAGATTGGTCATGACGGGAGTTCCTGCGGCGGACGGGTCGGTTATCGCGAATGTAGTGACCGCCGTCTTGAAGTCCACCCGTTCGAGGCTAACATGATGGGCATGCACGCAGATATCGTCGATCTTCGCCAGTTCTATCATTCCCGCCTCGGGCGCTTTGCCGAACAGTCGATCAGCATGGCGCTGTCGTCGCTCTGGGCGCGGTTGCCGGAGGAGCGGCTGGTGGGCCTCGGTTATGCCGTGCCGTATCTCGATCGTTTCCGGGCCGATACCGAGCGGACCTTCGCCTTCATGCCGGCGGGGCAGGGGGCGGTGAACTGGCCGGTGGCGGAACTCTCCTCTACAGCGCTGATCTTCGACGAGGAACTGCCGCTGCCCGATTCGTCGGTCGACCGGGTGCTGATGGTGCATTCGCTGGAATTCGCCGAAAACCCGCGCGAGACGATGAAGGAGCTTTGGCGGGTGCTGGCGCCCGGTGGCCGGCTCGTCATCGTCGTGCCGAACCGGCGTGGCGTCTGGGCGCGCATGGAACATACGCCCTTCGGTTCCGGACGGCCCTATTCGCGCGGGCAGTTGACGGCGCTGTTGCGCGAGACCAATTTCACGCCCGGCGCCTCCGCCGACGCCCTGTTCTTCCCACCCTCGAAACTCAAAATGATCCTCAAGCTGCGCCGCGCCTTCGAGCGGGTCGGTCGCTCGCTCTGGCCGATGTTCTCCGGCGTCATCATCGTCGAGGCGCAGAAGCGGCTCTATCAGGGCCTGCCGGTCGCCGCCCGCGCCTCGCGCCGCGTCTTTGTTCCGGTGCTGGCGCCGCAGGGTGTGCCGACGACGCGCGAGAAGCCGCTGAGGCCAGCACATCGAATCGATTTGTGACGCCGGGTCACACTCGACAAAAACCGTCATCACCGGTATTGGCAGAGCGTCATTTTCCCGCCGTTGAAAGCTGATCCCATGAGCGCAGACCTGCAGAACCCCATGCCACGCCCCGGTATCCTCGATATTGCCGCTTACGTGCCGGGCAAGGAGCATGCGCCGGGTGTCGCCAAGGTTTACAAGCTCTCGTCCAACGAGACGCCGCTGGGGCCGAGCCCGAAGGCGATCGAAGCTTTCCAGAAGGCCGCCGCCAAGCTGGAAATCTATCCGGACGGCCAGGCGATCGAACTGCGCGAGGCAATCGCCTCCGTCTATGGCCTGAACACCGCCAATCTGATGTGCGGCAACGGTTCCGACGAGCTTCTGGGGTTGCTCTGCCACGTCTATCTTGCGCCTGGCGATGAAGCCATCATCACCGAGCACGGCTTCCTCGTCTACAAGATCCAGATCATGGGCGCCGGCGCGACGCCGGTCACCGTCCCGGAAACCGATTGCCACGTGACGGTCGACGCCATCCTCGCCGCCGTGACGCCGAAGACCAAGATGGTCTTTCTCGCCAATCCCGGCAATCCGACCGGTACCTATGTTCCGGTTGATGAAGTGCGTCGCCTGCAGGCCGGCTTGCCGAAGAATGTCATCTTGGTTCTCGATGCGGCCTATGCGGAATATGTCCGCCGCAACGATTACGAAGCCGGCCTTGAACTTGTCTCGTCCAACCAGAATGTCGTGATGACCCGGACGTTTTCGAAGATCCACGGGCTCGCGGCGCTTCGGATCGGCTGGATGTACGCGCCGCTCGCGATCATCGATGCGCTGAACCGTGTGCGCGGTCCCTTCAATATGAACGCACCGGCAATTGCCGCTGGTGCCGCCGCCATCCGCGATCAGGCTTTTGCCGCCGCCGCCGTCGAGCACAACCTGCTGTGGCTCGGCAAGGTCACCGGCGCCCTGTCGTCGGTCGGCCTGCGTGTCACGCCGTCGGTCGCCAATTTCGTGCTGATCCATTTTCCCGATATCGATGGCAAGCGGGCGCCGGATGCCGATGAATTCCTCACCAGCCGCGGCTATATCCTGCGCGCCGTGCGGGGCTACGGCCTGCCGAATGCGCTGCGCATGACGATCGGCTCGGCCGAGGCCAATGAGGGCGTGATCGCCGCGCTAACCCAGTTCATGGGCCAACCTTGATGTCAGGACGCGTGATGGCAAAACAGTTTGAAACCATCGCGCTGATCGGCATCGGCCTGATCGGCTCCTCGATCGCGCGCGAGATCAAGGACAAGGGGCTTGCCGCTTCGGTGACCATCTCGACGCGCAGCGAGGCGACGTTGCAGCGGGCGCGGGAACTCAACCTCGGCGACCGTTACACGACATCGGCGTCCGATGCCGTCAAGGATGCGGATCTGGTGATCGTCTCCGTGCCCGTCGGCGCCTCCGGTGCCGTTGCCGCCGAGATCGCCGCCAGCCTGAAGCCCGGCGCCATCGTCACCGATGTCGGCTCGACCAAGGGCTCGGTCATCGCCCAGATGAAGCCGCATATGCCGCAAGGCGTTCATTTCATTCCCGGCCATCCGATCGCCGGCACCGAATATTCCGGCCCGGATGCCGGCTTCATCGGCCTGTTCAAGGGCCGCTGGTGCATCCTGACGCCGTTGCCGGACACCGACGAGACGGCCAAGGTCAGACTGCGCACCTTCTGGGAGACGCTGGGCTCGATGGTCGATGACATGGATCCCGAGCATCACGACAAGGTGCTGGCGATCGTCTCGCATTTGCCGCACATCATCGCCTACAACATCGTCGGTACCGCCGATGATTTGGAAGCGGTGACCGAATCCGAAGTCATCAAATATTCCGCCTCGGGTTTTCGCGATTTCACCCGTCTGGCGGCCTCCGACCCGACCATGTGGCGCGATGTCTGCCTGCACAACAAGGACGCGATCCTCGAAATGCTGTCGCGTTTTTCCGAAGATCTTGCCTATCTGCAGCGTGCGATCCGCTGGGGCGACGGCGACAAACTGTTCGACCTCTTCACCCGCACCCGCGCCATTCGGAGGTCGATCGTGCAGGCGGGTCAAGATACCGACATGGCCGATTTCGGGCGGCATGCGATGGACCAGAAGTAGGGGCAGGCTGTTTGTCCGCCTTCAAAGTTTCGTGGGCCACTTCTGCGAAGCATGCATAACGGTCAGGATGTCGATGGTTGGTCCGACCCGATAAGGTATGATGTAGGGAATATCGGATAGCACCAGTTCACGGGTGCCCGGGATGCGGCCCTCTCGCCCCATGGCAGGAAGTTCGCTGAGTCGATCGACGGCCGATACGATCCGGGCCACGACTCGGGCGGCGGCGTCCGGGTTCTCGTGTTCGATATAGGAACCGATCTCATCAAGGCGCCTGACCGCGCGAACTGTCCAACGAACGCGCAGTTCGCTCATGATTGAGGTGCGGACTTTACGTATTTTCCAATGACACGGGCAATATCGGCGTGGCTTGCGAATTCGCCACGATCAGCCTCTGCCAGACCGGCCTCGATTTCCGCGAGTTGCCATTCTTCGCGCGACACATAGTCCTTGATCGCCTGCGCGGCCATGTACGAGCGGGAGCGGTCAAGTTTTTCGGCCAATTGGTCGAGCTTGGTTGCCACGTCCTCTGCAACGCGGACCGTAAATGCAGCCATGATTGCACCTCCTTGGTTCATGGTGATTATTCGTGAACCAAGAAGGTTCGTCAATGTTTCGGTCACAACTGCGGCAACACCCCGATCGGAAAAAACGCCAGAAACGCCACGCCGTCGCGCACGTTGAGCTTCACCGTCGCCTCGTTCTTGCCGTCGGCCAGGGCAGTCAGCATGTTGGCGATGTTGTTGATCATCGCGGTACCGTCCTTGTCGGTGAAGGCCTTAATCAGATTTTGCCGCCAGCCCTCGATATTCTTCATGGTGACGCTGAACTCGCCGGAAATCAGGCCCTGATCATCGACACTGAACGGACCGGAGGCGGTGGTGACCATGCCGTTGCCGAGGTCGAGCGTCAGGGCGCGCATCTCGCCCTTGGCTCCATGCAGGGCGCCGGGCTGCAGGCCGCCGGCATTCATCAGGGCCGCGCGGCCGACAAATGTCAGGTCGGCGCTGGCGTTGAGCGCAGGCAGAAGGCTCGGGCCGCCGTCGATTTTCGTGTCAAAGCCATCGATACTGGCCGCCGCGTCGAGATCGTCGCCGTTCTGACGCAGATGCAATTCGCCATGATCGGCGGTGAAGGCAAGCCGGTGCGTGTCGCCGGGAATGGCATCTTCTTCGAGCGCGGGTAGTACGGCGGTGCCAGCCAGCGTGTCATAGGTGAGCGAGGTGCGATCGAAGCCCGACAGTGTCGCCTGCAGACTGGCATGCAGCAGGTCCCAGTCGGCCGAAAACGAGATGCCGGGTGAGAAACGGACTTCCGCCGGTCCGTCGAGTTCAATGACGGCATGGCCCGGCCGGTAGACCTGGGCGGCCGAGCGCAACGCACCGAAGGTCGCGGATGCGCCGCGCGCGGTGTCGTCGACCCGAACCTTGTCGCAGAACAGGCCGATACGGAACGGGAAGCCGCGAATGTCCATGTCCGTGCATTCGACCGTACGGGCCGCACTGCCCTGGCTCAGATAGGTGGCGAGCCGGCTTTCGATGCGGTTGGCGGCAAAGAACCAGAGGCCGGTATAGAGCAGGATGAACAGGAGGATGCCGATGCCCAGCCGTCTGATCTTTCTGCTTCCGGTCGTGGGGGCGGCGAGATCCGTGGCCGTCATGAAATGCTCCAGCTGTCATTGTCTCTGACGCTGCGGCACCAGGACTGGGTCTGAAAAATCCGGGCGATCCGGCAGTCGGCCGTCAGGAATTCGATTCCGAATCCGAGGCTTCTGCGCTAGAAAGCTCAAGAGTGCGTATGAGCCGCTCCATGTGTCCTTCATTTGCGGCGCATGGATGGCGGGATGTGAATGGCAGTGGATATGGACGATTTTTGGGTCTTTGGCTACGGTTCGCTGATGTGGAATCCCGGCTTTGCCTTCGAAGACAAGATGATGGCAAGGACGTTTGGCTACCGGCGCTCGCTCTGCGTCCGCTCCTGGGTGCATCGGGGAACGCAGGAACGGCCGGGCCTGGTTCTGGGTCTCGATCGAGGCGGTTCCTGCCGCGGCATGGCCTTCAAGGTTTCCGTCCGGGACAGGGATGCCGTCGTGGATTATCTGCGTGAACGCGAACTGGTGACGCACGTCTACAAGGAACGGACCATGCCCGTCGTGCTGGCGGATGGCCGCCGCGTATCGGCGCTCGCCTACATCATCGACCGTGCCCATGCGCAATATGCCGGCCTGTTGAGCCCCGAGGAAGCGGCAGCGACAGTCTTGGTTTCCCATGGCAAATCGGGCGCCAACACGGATTACGTCATCAACACGGTCGCCCACCTGAAGGAGATGGGCATCAGCGATCCCTGGCTGGAAGCGGTCGTGGCGAAGATCGGAGCCGCTGATCCTCAGGCCTGAACACCCAGCTCCTTGAGCCGTGCTATGGCCGTCGGCGGCAGCGGCAGGTGCGGATTGGCCTTTACCGTTTCCACCAGCAACTGGTCGCTGGCGCTTTCCATCACCTCAACCAGCGTCTTCAGGAAGAGATCGGGATCGAGACCTGGCGCGATCGGCGGCAGGATCTGCACCTTGAAATGGCCGGGATAGCGCAGGAATTTGCGGCGTGGCCAGAACAGGCCCGGATGCATCACCACGGGCACCACCGGCATGCTGAGATCCCGGTAGAGCCGGGCGATGCCGTACTTGTATTCCGGCGGCGCGCCCGGCGGACGGCGCGTACCTTCCGGATAGATGATCAGCTGGCGGCCGGTTGCCATCTCATCCCGGGTGCGCTGCATGACCGCCGCCATCACCTTGCCGCGGGCGCCGCGATCGACGGGCACCATGCGTTGTTTCTGCACATACCAGCCGAACAGCGGGATCCAGACCAGTTCGCGCTTCAGGATGAAGAAGGGATCGGACAACCAGGGCAGCAGCGCATAGACATCCCAGAACGACTGGTGTTTGGGCGCGAAGATGTAGCCGCCCTGGGGGATGTTCTCCAGTCCCTCGATCTCGAACGTCGTGCCGACGATTACCCTGAACAGCCAGTGATTGCTGCGCGCCCAGTTCTTCGGAACGAACCATGATGTCTTGCGGGGAACGAGAAAATAGAACGGCGTCATCACGATCATCTGAAGGATCAGATTGATGTAGAACACGATGTTGAACAGGACGGAACGCAGGATGATCATCAGCGGGCTTTCGCAGCGAAACAGGTCATCCGTGCCCTACACGAATATTCCGAAGGAAAACAGTCTGGCGGCCAAGATTGCAGCCCAACCGTCCCAGAATGTATCAGCTCTTTTCGGTTCGCAGCCCGCTTGCCGTATGCGCCCCCAGGGCGTCGCGCACGGTCGCGATCGTCAGCTTCAGATATTCCGACAGGATGGTCTTCAGTACCATCGGGTTGCGCAGCCAGTTGGTGCTCTTCAGGTCGGAGTTGACGACGGGATAGGCGATGAAATCGATGCTCGGATTGGCGCGGCGCAGTTCCAGCAGGCTGCGCGGCATATGATAATTGTTGGTGACGACCAGGATGCTCCTGTAGCCGTTGTCACGGATCCAGTTGGCCGTTTCGTTGGCATTGCCGATCGTGTCGATCGCGTCGTAACCGATATCGACACAGCATTTGAAGAGATCGGCCGAGCTCTGGGTGTTGCGGCGGATCTGGCCGCCGGTGGTCGATGGGTGAACGCCGGAGATCAGCAGACGCTTGCCGGCGCCGGTCTTCAACAGATCGACGGCCTGGTCGATCCGCTGGAAGCCGCCCGTCAGCACGACGATCGCATCGGCCTTGGGATTGGCGGGCGGCTGCAGCGAGGCGACCGTGTCGGCGAAATAGAGGAAGCCGGCGGCCGCGCATCCTGTAACGAGAAGCAGGACATAGAAGGTCAGCCGCACGAGCCGGCGGCGAAAGCTGATGTGCCTTCGCGTTCGGGTGCCCCGCTGCCGCATGTCACCGTTTTCGGTCATTCCTGCTCCGGATGCTTTGCCAGCCAATCTGATTCCTGGATAGAATCAGATTGCGGCAAGGGGTGGGTGCAAGGCAAAGCAATCATGGCCGTCAGCTCTGGTTGCCGTCGATGCGGGCCGGATCAGAGCGGATCAGGTCGATCTCGTAAATCGTCCGCATGACCGTGAACCGCGCCGTCAGCGTTGTCAGGAGCGCGATGACGACCATGATGGCGGCGATACCGAGATAGCCGGTATAGCCGATGGTGAAACTGCCGAACATCGCCGTGGTCTGGTCGCTCTCCGGCGTCGCCAGCGAGCGCGACTGCCAGAAGCTCGCCACAGCGAAGCAGAGCGCGGCCAGAATGCCGCCGGCGCCGGCGCCCTTGAGACTGATCTTCAGGAAATGGTTCTGGAATTCGGAAGCGACGAAACCCGCCTCGGCGCCAACGAAATGCAGGACCTCGACGATATGGCGATTGCCCGACAGCGTGCCGCGCGTGGCGAAGACGACGGTCAGCACCATCGCTGAAAAGACGAGGACAAGCACGCCGGTGCCGATCAGCGCCGTCGTGTGCGCCATGGCAACCAATCGATCGACCCATGTCCGGTGGTCATCGAGATAGGCCTGCGGGATCGCCTCCGTCAGCGCCTTGCGCATGGCGGTGAAATCCGGCGGGCTCTGCTCGTCGATGGTGATGATGACCAGGCGGGGCACCGGCAGGTCGTCGAGATCGAGGCCTTCGCCAAGCCATGGTTCCAGGAGGCGAGAGGTGGCGGCCTTGTCGACGATCGTGCCGTCCGTGGTGCCGTCGAAGGTCAGCGCCAGGTCGCGCGCGTCGGCGAGCGCCTTTTCCATGTCGAGCTTTTCGTCGGGCTTGATCTGGATGGTGATCTCGCGGGAAATCTGGCTTTGCCAGCTCTGCGCCGTCGCGCGCACCATGCTGACCGCGCCGAGCGTCAGGCAGGCGAGGAAGGCCATGATGGCGATGACCAGCATCAGCGCATTGCCGGAGACATTGCCGGGCGGCACGATCGGCGCGGTCGGGCGCACGCGCAGCGCCGTTTTGCGCTCTTGTGGCGCTGGTGGCTGCGATCGGTCGGTGAGGCGTGCTTCACTCATAGATATCGAGCCGCCCTTGCGAAAGGATCATGCGGCGCGCCTCGACCTGATCCATCAGCGACAGATCATGGGTGGCGATAACGACGGCGGTGCCGAGCCGGTTGAGCTCCAGGAACAGATTGAGCAGACGGCGCGCCATCGGCGGATCGACATTGCCGGTCGGCTCGTCGGCGAGCAGGATTTCCGGTCGGTCGATGAGGGCGCGGGCGATCGCGGCGCGTTGCTTCTCACCGCCCGACAATACCGGCGGCAGGACGTTGATGCGCTCGCCGAGCCCGACCCAGCCGAGCAGTTCGAGCACGTCGGCGCGATAGGAGGATTCGTCCTTGCCGCGCACGCGCAGCGGCAGCGCGACATTCTCGTAGGTCGTCAGGTGATCGAGCAGGCGGAAATCCTGGAAAACGATACCGACCCGGCGGCGCAGCATCGGGAATTCATCGCGCGGAATGGTCGAGATGTTGCGGTCGAACATGCGGATCAGGCCGCGCGTCGGCTGCAGCGACAGGAACAGCAGGCGCAGCAGCGTCGTCTTGCCGGCGCCCGATGGGCCGGTCAGGAACTGGAACGATTTCTTGGGAATGTCGAAGGTCAGGTCCCGGAGAATTTCCGGACCCATTCCATAACGCAATCCGACATTTTCAAAATGAATCAACGGCTAAGTCCAGCTTCTCGTCAGGCGTGCCTGCCACGCGTTCGCGGCGGGTTGATGGCCGTGCCGCGCGACGCAGCGCAGCACCGCTGTTACAGCGTCAACATGGTTAAACAGTGGTTAATTTTCCATGAAAACACGCCGGTCCGCGAGCGCCATTTTCGAAGCATTAACCATTTAGGTTTACGTCTGGGAAAGGTTTGTTTCAATGCCCGAATCTAGCCTTCGAGGCTCACGGGGATTCTGGCGCGGCCGATGCGGCTGCGAGAGGAGAGACCATGAACGCTTCCCGGTCCAGCGGTGCCGCCCGCCAGATGGATTTCCTGCCGCCGGAACGCCCGGCGCGCTCGGCTCCCGCCGCATCCAGGACCCGCGCCGTCGAGATCATCGACGCGGAGTTCGAAACCGTTGCCGTCAACACCCGGCGCGGACCCTATCCGGTCTTCAACGACAACAGCAGGGCAGGGCTGCGCGCGGACCTTCGGTCCACAGCGGTCCCCGAGGGGGGCGTTTTCTCCCGCAGCCTCAATCGCTTCGAGCGCCTGCTGCAGGCGGCGTCGCCAAAGGCCTTTGCTGTGCTCGTCACCTGCCTCTGCGCCCCGGTCTTCCTCTTGGCGCTCGGACTGCCTCAGCCGAAGCCCGCGGTTGCCTCGTCGCCGGCGCTATCGATCAACAGCATCACCACGGCGCTCAACGATGCCAATGGCATGAAAATCCTCTCGGTCTATGGCGCCGTGGAAAACAACACCAATGCGCCCAAGGCCGTGCCGACGATCCTTGTCGATGTCATCGCCAACGGCCATCGCAAGACCGCCAGCCGAATCGAATCCGGAGTGTCGGTTCTGGCTCCGGGCGAAAGCCGTCCATTTTCCACGCGCCTCTTACACACAGGTGGAAAACTGCCGCAGGTGGCGGTTTCCTTCGGTGGAACGGGTGATTCGACGCCCTGACTGTGCTAAGCGGCTAGGCTCCGGAGGCATCAAACGCAGTCTCCCCTGAAATTCGTGGAGACATCCCATGCCCGTCGTTCGTGGAAAAAATATCGATCCGCTCTATTCCGCCGAAGTCATTTCGGAGCGTAACATCGCCATGGCGGAAGAGATCGCCAAGGGTCCGCTCAACGACCTCCTGGTCATCGCGGTGCTCAAGGGCTCGTTCATCTTCGCCGCCGACCTGATCCGCGCCATGCATACCGTTGGCCTTGCACCGGAGGTCGAGTTCATCACGCTCTCGAGCTATGGTACCGGCACCGTCTCGCAGGGCGTCAAGATCATCAAGGATATCGACAGCGACGTGCATGGACGCGATGTCCTCTTGATCGACGATATCCTCGAATCCGGCCGCACCCTGCGTTTTGCCAAGGAACTGATGCTGGAGCGTGGCGCCAAATCGGTGACCATCGCTGTCCTTCTCGACAAGAAGGTCAAGCGCCAGACCGATCTCGAAGCGGATTATGTCGGTTTCGAATGCCCGGATTATTTCGTCGTCGGCTATGGCATGGATGTCGCCTATGCCTTCCGCGAACTGCCCTTTGTCGGCATCGTCACCGGCGACGCCTGATCGCCCTGTTCCGGAATGGCACGATTTGGACGCTGTCGGGCTGTGGACAGCGTCTGATCTCGCCATTCGCGTTTACGGAATACAAAGGATCGTCTGGTGTTTTGGGGCCTGCAGCGGTCGTGCTGTGAGTCGGCGACGGACGCTTTGAATGGCGCTTTCCCGGCGGAGGTGTTGCCGAACAGGAGGCCATGATGGCGAAGATCCTGATTACCGAAGATGAAGATAGTCTGCGCCGCTTCGTGGCCCGCGCCCTCCAACTGGACGGCCACCAGACCGTCGAGGCCGCCGACGGCGCCGAAGGCCTCGCCGCCCTTCAGGACGAAACCTTCGACCTGCTTCTCTCTGACATTCGCATGCCCGTCATGGACGGCATCGAACTCGCCCTCCAGGCCTCCGACGCTTTTCCGGCACTCAAAATCCTGCTGATGACGGGATACGCCGAACAACGCGAACGCGCCGACAACCTGACCGGCAAGGTCATCGATGTGGTGTCGAAGCCCTTTACGTTGCCGGATATTCGGAAAGCGGTTGCGGTGGCGCTGGCGGCTTGAGCGACCATTTCCGCCGGTGTAGCCAAGGGCCTTTCAAATCAGAAGTAATCAAATTTCAGTCGTTGTCGAGTCCCAAAACCGTGCGGCTACAGCTTCTTCAATCTTCTTAAAAAGAGGCTCACCCTCCACTTTAAGCTTATCTGCTGCGTCCCTCATGCGCGGATAAACGTCATGTTCCAAGTTAATTTGGTGTTCAATCACGGCTGAATGGATAAGGTCTATCATCTTAGCGAAGTCGTTTCTAAGCGATGGCTGTACAAAGATGCCGTTTTTGTTCAATCCACTGATGGCTTCTCTAAGCTTGTCAATGACGTCCGAATATCGATAAAGCTCCAGAATTCTGGTGTAGACTTTTTGTTTATCACTGGCGTTTTTCACGTCCCTTTTTTGGGCCTCAGAAAATTTTGTACCATTTAGAAATTCATCAAGTCTCTCATCGTCCATGAGATCGACATTAGCATATTGCTGAAATGCTGCGAGATATCCTCCGGCCCAACTCTTTGCATCGACAAGCTTTGCCCAAATGTCTGGCAGCAACTCAAACTCACGATCATGTAGTCGTTTTGTTCGATCAAAAACGCCGTTTATGCGGTGACGTAAACGCTCCAATTCGCGTGTTTGTTCGGACTTGTAAGCTTCCAATTGCTCAGAAAATTTTTGAGTTATCCACTTTTCTCCAAGAAATTTGAAGATTCCATATGCAGATCCGATAACAACAGCAATGGATAAACCAGCAGCGCCCAAGATTGCGAATATAGACTTTACCCAGTCCAATACTGCCCAAAAATTTTCCCAATAAGGTTCCACCAGTTCTCCCACCTAACGGCTTGTATGCCATTAGGTGGGTATCGGAGCAAAATTTGCAATACTCCGGTGGTCAACCCCCTCTTCGAATATTTTCCGTCACCCCTCACCTGATATCCAGCAACCGCTCCAGATACTGCTTCTCCGTTTCCGGCGACGTATTCGTGCCAAGACGTCTTCGGATTTCGTCAAGAATCTCTCGCGCCCGTTGGGTGTCGATCTCGTCGGGCACCTTGACCTGGTCGCCGAAATCGGGGCCGGCGTTCTGCTGGCGGCGGCCGAGGGGGTCGCGGCCGTTCTGGCCGTATTGCGGCACGCCCTGGCCCTGGCCGGGGCCTTGTCCCTGGCTCTGCATCTGCTGCATCATGTCCTGCGCGCCGTCGCGCAGCGCCTGCAGCGCGCGGCCCTGGCTGCCGACAGCCTGTTCGCCCTGGCCCTTGCCGAGCGCGCCGGCGGCGCCCTTCATTTCGCGGCCGGCCTCGCCAAAGCCCTTGCCGGGCTTGATGCCCATGCCTTCCAGCCCCTTTTGCAGGTCGCCGAGCTGCTTGCCAAGCTGCTCCTGCTGGGCCTGCATGTCCTTCAGCGCCTGTTTCAGCTCCTCGGCGGTCATGTTGTCCATCGGGTTCTGCTGGGCATTCTCGTCGCGCTGCTGGCCCGGCTCCTGCGGCATCTCCTGGTCGAACAGTTGCTGATCCTCTCCATCGAGCGGATCGCCGCGCTGCATCCGGTCGCGCAGGGCCTGGTCATATTTGAACGTCTCGTCCATCAGCCGCTGCTGCTCCTGCATCAGCTGGCCGAGCTTGTCCATCTGCTTGCGCATCTCGCTGTTTTCCTGGCCCTGTTGCTGTTGCTGTTGCTGCTGCATGCGGCCGGCCTGGAGATTGTTCATCATGCGCTGCATTTCAGACAGCAGCTGGCGCGCCTGATCTTTGGCGCCGGATTTCGCCAGGTTCTCGATCTGGTTCATCATCTTTTCCAGATCCTGCTGGCGCATAACGTTGTTCTGGTTCGGATTGGCCGCCATTTGCGGGTTCTTTGCCGCCTGCTTGGCCAGCGCCTCCATGTATTCCTTCATGGCGTCGCGCAGTTCCTGCATCAGCTTGGCGATCTCCTCGTCGGAGGCGCCTTTTTCCAGCGCTTCCGAGAGCTTCTGCTGGGCGTCGCGCAGACGCTTGTCGGCCAGCGCCATGTCGCCGTCCTCGATGCCGAGCGCGATTTCCCAGAGATATCCAGCCGTATCGCGCAGCATGTCGTCATTGCGCGACAGCGCCATGCGGGCGCGGGCGGATTGCAGCAGCAGGAAATGGGTGAGGTTGGGGATCGTTTCGTCCGGGCGCACCATCAGCGCATCGTTGAGCTCGATCGCACGCGGCAGGTCCTTGGCGTTCAGCGCAAATACCTGCCGCTGCTCGGCGACCGCGCCGGCCAGCGGCTCGAAGAAGGGGCGGGCGGGCAGGATCATGTCCTGCGGTACGCTGCGGCCCTCCTGCCCGGCGGCATCGCGGGCAACGAGCGTGACGCGCACGCGCTTGCCGGAAAGCGGATGTTCCGAGAGATTGCGGCTGGTCAGGCCCTTGGCCTCGCGGGCGTTGCGCTTGGGCAGGTCGAGACGATAGTCCGGCAACGGATAGAGCGGTCGCGCGTCGGCCGTAGGCTTGTCCAGCGGCGTGATCTCGGCCCAGGCATCCTGAATGCCGTAATCGTCCTTCGCCGAGAAGCCGATTTCCAGCGCTGCGGCCACGGTCGTGCGCGGCAGGCCGTCGAAGGCGATGTCCGGCACGCTGTCGGGAATGACCGTGAAAGCCCATGTTTCACCCGCGACGGAGAGCGTGCCGTCCTTGGTGATCTTCAGCAGATGGGTTTCGCTGCCGGGCTTGGCGGGGTCGGCAGTTGCTGGCTGTACCGCAGCTTTCTCGACAGTGCCGTCCTTCGGTTTCTGACCCTGCGCCGCGATCAAGAGCGGCTCGACCGCGCCATCTTCCAGATAAGTCACCGGCGTATCCTCGCCGCTGCTGGTGATGCGAACCGTCAGTTCGCTGAACTGCGGAATGCGCAGCGGCTCCGTGCTGGCGGCGACTGGTTCCGCGCCTTGCCGGCCGGTCAGGAAGACCGGGGCCCGGCCGGTATAGGCAGGCGGCGTCACCCAGGCATCGATGCGGGTGTCAGGCGTCGTGGCCACCGGTTGCGGCGGATGGAAGACATCCGAGATCATCCCGGCCTTGTTGGAATAGGAATAGGCGAAGGCGAGGCAGGCCAGAAGCACCGGGACAGCGCGCAGGCCATGGCGGTCGCTGCGGGCGATATCGGGGCGAGGAGGGCCCGCCTCCAGTGTGCCGATCAGCCGCGCCATGCGCGTTTGATGTTCCTGCCACAGGGCTTTGCCGAAGGCGCCACTGGTGGCGGGTTCGTCGTCCTGCACGCGGATCGCCTGATGCGGCAGGTTGTTGCGCTCCTCCAGCATCCGGTCAGCTTCCGATATGCCGGGCACGCGGACACGCAACAGGGGAACGAGCAGGACGAAGAACGCGGCGGCGAAGGCAACGAGGGCGGCGATGTGCAGCCAGGTCGGCGCAATCCGGAAGAAGCCGAACCATGCGGCGGAGACGAAGAGGAGGGCGGTGACGAGCAGCGGCAGCGCCCGGGGCACGGCGCGCTCGATCACCAGCACGATGCGGGCAAGCGTCCGCTTGATCGCAAGGCTTCCTGCAAAACCAGCCGCTTCTTTCGAAGCCTCGCGCCGGATTTCCGTCATCCGTTCCCTTTCAGCATTTCATAGGCTGTAAAGGATAACACTCTTTGTGGCGAAGACGAGGGCGACAACGCAAACGTGATCGATTTCGACGCTTGCGGCATCGCTTTCAACAGGAGCGGTCAGGAAGGATGGAAGCTTTTTATTCCAGCCAGTCCGGAACCGAATCCAGCCCGATCAGCTCCTCGTAGGACTTGCGCGGGCGAATCACGTGGAAGCGGTCGCCCTTGACCAGCACTTCCGGCACCAGCAGGCGGGTATTGTAGGTGCCGGCCTGCACCGCGCCATAGGCGCCGGCCGTGCCGACGGAAATCAAGTCGCCGGGCTTGGGCATGGCCATTTCCCGGTCGAGCGCCAGGTAGTCGCCGGTTTCGCAGACCGGGCCGACGATATCGGCCTTGATACGCGGCGCGTTGGCTGCGGAAATGCGCACCGGCTGGATTTCGTGATAGGCGTCGTAGAGCGTCGGCCGGATCAGGTCGTTCATGGCGCCATCGACGATGACGAAGGTCTTCGAGCCGCCGTCCTTCACATAGATGACCTCGGTCACCATGATGCCGGCATTGCCGACGATCAGCCGGCCAGGCTCCATGACGATCTTGCAGCCGAGTTCGCGCAACTGGTCCTTGACGATTTCCGCATAGGCGTCCGGCAAAGGCGGGGGGCTGTTGTCGACCTTGTAGGGAACGCCGAGCCCGCCGCCGACATCGACGTGATCGATCACATGGCCGTCGGCACGCAGCGTATCGACCAGTTCACGCAACAGTTTGAAGGCGTCGGCGAAGGGCTGAAGCTCGGTGATCTGGCTGCCGATATGCATGTCGATGCCGGTCACCTGGATGCCGGGCAGTGTCGCCGCATGGGCGTAGACGGCGCGGGCGCGCTCGTAGGCGATGCCGAACTTGTTTTCCTTCTTGCCGGTCGAGATCTTGGCATGGGTCTTGGCATCGACATCGGGATTGATGCGGAAGGAGACATGCGCCTTCTTGCCTTCGCGCACGGCGCGGGCGTTGAGGATTTCCAGTTCCGGCTCGGATTCGACGTTGAAGCAGTAGATGCCGGCATCCAGCGCCAGGTCCATCTCGGCGACGGTCTTGCCGACGCCGGAGAACATGATGCGGCTTGCCGGGATGCCGGCCGCCAGCGCGCGGCGCAGTTCACCGCCGGAAACGACGTCGACACCGGCGCCGAGACGGCCGAGCGTCTTCAGCACGGCCTGGTTCGAATTGGCCTTCATCGCATAGCAGACCATCGCGTCGATATCGGCAAACGCCTTGGAGAACACCGAATAGTGCCGCTCCAGCGTCGCGGTGGAATAGCAGTAGAACGGCGTGCCGACCGCCTTGGCGATGTCGATGACGGAGACGTCTTCCGCAAAGAGAATGCCGTCGCGATATTCGAAATGGTTCAAGGGAGCGCTCTGTTACAGGAGGGGATCGAGGAGAAAGGGCTTGCCCGGCGCTTCATCCTTCTTTTCGACGGTGCCCGGCGCCGCCTTGGTATTGATCGGCTGGGACGAGCCCGGACGGTCGAGGTCGCCCTTGCGACCGCAGCCGGACAGGGTCAGGCCGGCAACGGCGAGGGCAACAAGCACGTAAGTGGTTTTTCTCAAGAGCATGAAAGATTCCCGGTCCGGGCGGTCAGGCCCATGGTCAAATTCGTCAGGACTCATATCGAGTTTTCAAGGCGTTGTGCACCCTGAATCTTGCCTCAGTTCCTTGCCCGCCACCAGGCGATCTGCTTGCGCACTTCGCTCGGGGCGGTGCCGCCAAAGCTCTGGCGGCTGGCGACGGAGGCTTCGACAGTCAGAACGTCAAAAATCTTATCGGTGATGGCCGAGTTCAGCGCCTGCAGTTCATCGAGCGTCAGTTCCGACAGTTCGCAGCCTTTCTTTTCGGCCAGCGCCACGGCATGGCCGGTGACGTGGTGGGCGTCGCGGAAGGGCAGGCCCGCCTCGCGCACCAGCCAGTCGGCAAGGTCGGTCGCGGTGGAATAGCCGGAGCCGGCGGCGGCCTTCATGCGGTCGGCGCGGATGGTCATGTCGCGCACCATGCCGGTCATGGCGGCGATCGCCAGTTCCAGGCTCTCGGCGCTGTCGAAGACCTGTTCCTTGTCTTCCTGCATGTCCTTGGAATAGGCGAGCGGTAGGCCCTTCATGACGGTCAAAAGCGCGATCAGCGAACCGTTGATGCGGCCGGTCTTGGCGCGCACCAGTTCGGCTGCATCGGGGTTCTTCTTCTGCGGCATGATCGAGGAGCCGGTGGAAAAGGCGTCCGATAGCCGGACGAAGCCGAATTGCGGCGTCGACCAGATGACGATCTCTTCGGCCAGCCGCGACAGGTGTACGGCGCAGATCGAGGCCATCGCCAGGAATTCGAGCGCAAAATCGCGGTCGGAAACGGTGTCGATCGAATTGCGGGTCGGGCCGGCAAAGCCGAGTGCCCTGGCGGTCATGTGGCGGTCGATCGGAAAGCCGGTGCCGGCGAGCGCCGCGGCACCAATCGGGCTTTCGTCCATATGCTCGATGGCGTGGCGCACGCGCGAACGGTCACGGCCGAACATCTCGACATAGGCCATGCAATGATGGCCGAAGGTAACAGGCTGGGCGGTCTGCAGATGGGTAAAGCCCGGCATGACCGTTTCGGCATGTTCTTCCGCGCGGTCGAGGAAGGCTGATATCAACGCCGTCAGCATCTTCTCGGTCTTCTGCAGTTCTTCCTTCACCCAGAGGCGGAAATCGAGCGCCACCTGGTCGTTGCGGGAGCGGGCGGTGTGCAGGCGACCGGCGGCCGGACCGATCAGCACGGCGAGCCGTGCCTCGACATTCATGTGAATGTCCTCAAGCCGACGGGAGAATTCGAACTGGCCGCTTTCGATCTCTGACAGAATCGTGGTCAGGCCGTGAACGATCTTGTCTTTATCATCGGCGGAAATGATGCCTTGATGGGCCAGCATGGTCGCATGCGCCATTGAGCCGCGGATGTCCTGGGCGAAAAGCTTCTTGTCGAAGCCGATCGAGGCATTTATCTCCTCCATGATCGCCGCCGGTCCCTGAGCGAAGCGTCCGCCCCACATCTGGTTGGAGCTTTTGGTTTCGGAAGTGCCGTCAGCCATGAAAAATGCCCGCCCTAAGGATGATCCGCTTGGAAAATGAAGTGACAGACCAGAAGAAGCGCTTTCCCCCTGGCAAATTCGTGGTGATCGCCGCCCTTGCCGGGCTGATCGCCGGTGCGGCAGTCGTATACGTCAGGGAAAGCGGGTCTGGCAATGGTATCGCCGTCGAAACCGCTGATGCGAAGACCTGCGAGGCCTCAAAAGACAAGGTTGCCGCCATCACGCCATTCCTGAAAGGCCAGGTCGCGGCCATGGCGCCGGTCAGCGAGCCGCGCCCGATCGCCGGATTGAACTTCAAGGGCAAGGACGGCAAGGACCTGACGCTTGCCGATTTTGGCGGCAAGACCGTGCTGCTCAATCTGTGGGCGACATGGTGCGTGCCCTGCCGCGAGGAAATGCCGGCGCTGAATGCCCTGCAACAGTCGGCCGGCAGCGACAAATTTGAGGTCGTCGCCGTCAACATCGACATCGGCGATGACGAAAAGCCCAAGGCCTTCCTCGACGAGACCAAGGTTCACGACCTCGGCTTCTATCGGGATTCGTCAATGGGCGTCTTCAACACGCTGAAGAAGGAAGGTCTTGCCTTCGGCCTGCCGGTCACCCTCCTGATGGATGACAAGGGCTGCCTGATCTCCTCGATGAACGGCCCCGCCGTCTGGGACAGCGACGATGCCAAGGCACTGGTCAAGGCGGCAATCACGCCGGCAAGCTGACCGAACTCAGCCGATGGTGTAAATTCGTTGACGGGTGATGCCGAGACGACCGTCCGCATCGATCTCTCCGGCGAATTCCGGCGGGGCATCGAATTCGATGGTTTCGCCGTCTTCCGTCGTCGCCAGCACGCGGCGCGAATCCGGTCGGTCGATGATCTGCGTGATCCGTGCGGGAATACCGGGGCCACCCGGCTGCCAGGAAACGTCGCGCGGACGAAAGAGGATTTCGGCCGAGCCATCGGCAACGGCCGGAGCGTCGAAGAATTGGCCCGCGACATGCGCCTTGCCGTCCGAAACAGTTGCGGACAGCCGGTTGGTGTCGCCCAGGAACTTCATCACGAAGGCGCTTTGCGGATTGCGACACACTTCTTCCGGCGTGCCATTTTGGACGATCTTGCCGCCATTCAGGATGACCACGCGGTCGGCGAGATCAAGCGCCTCTTCCTGGTCATGGGTGACGAACAGCGTGGTGATGCCCAGCGTCTTGTGGATCTCGCGCAACCAGCGCCGGAGGTCGCGGCGGACATTGGCGTCGAGCGCGCCGAAGGGTTCGTCGAGCAGCAGCACCTTCGGATCGACGGCCAGCGCGCGGGCGAGCGCCACACGCTGGCGCTGGCCGCCGGAGATCTGGGCGGGGAACCGATTTGAAAGCCCTTGAAGCTGTACGAGTGTCAAAAGTTCTTCGACACGAGCCTTGATCTGCTGCGGCGTCCGGCGTGTCTTCGAAACCTTCATGCCGAAGGCGATGTTTTCGCCGAGCGTCATGTGCGGGAACAGGGCGTAGTGCTGGAACACGAAGCCGACGCCGCGATCACGGACGGGAATATCCGTGGCATCCTGCGCGCCGAAATGAATGCTGCCGCTGTCGACATATTCGAGACCGGCCACCATGCGCAGGATCGTCGTCTTGCCGGAACCGGATGGACCGAGCAGCGCAACCAGTTCGCCGCTCTCGATATCCAGCGACACGTCGCGCACGGCGCGGAAGGTGTTGAAGGTCTTGACGACATTGTCGAGGCGAATTTTCACTTGGGGACCTCCGCAGGGGATGAAACGAGGCCTGGCCGGCTGATGCGGCCCGCGCCCTGCCGTTCCAGCAGGACCTTGGCAATCAGGGTGACGATGGCGAGCACCGCCAGGATGGAGGCGGCGGCGAAAGCGCCGACGGCGTTGTAGTCGTGATAGAGCAGTTCGATGTGCAGTGGCAGCGTATTGGTTTCCCCGCGGATGTTGCCTGAGACGACGGAAACCGCGCCAAACTCGCCCATGACCCGCGAATTGCACAGGATGACGCCGTAGAGCAGCGCCCATTTGATATTGGGCAAGGTCACGGAAAAGAAGGTCCGCCAGCCGCTGGCGCCAAGCGATGTCGCGGCCTCTTCCAAATCCCGGCCCTGCGCCTGCATCAGCGGAATGAGTTCGCGGGCGACAAAGGGGGCCGTAACGAACATGCTGGCAAGAACGATCCCCGGCAGAGCGAACAGGATCTTCACGTCGGCCGATTGCAGCGCCGGCCCGAACAGCCCCTGCAGGCCGTAGACGAAGAGGTAGGCGACGCCGGCGACGATCGGCGAGACCGAGAAGGGGATCTCGATGACGATCAGCAGCACCCGGCGGCCCGGAAAGTCGAACTTGGTGATTGCCCAGGCGGCGGCGATACCGAATGCGGTGTTGATCGGAACCGCGATCAGGGCCGTCAGTGCGGTCAGGCCGATGGCGCTCAGCGTATCCGCGTCGGCGATGGCGGCGCCGAAGAAGGCGAGGCCCTTCGAGAAGGCTTCGAACCCGATGACGGCCAGGGGCGCAACGATGATGATGAGCGACAACGCAACGACGACGCCGATCAGCCCGTAACGGAAAAGCGGCGCATCGCCGACGCGTGGTGCGGTTCCGGGTTTGCGTGCCGTCATCTCAGCCTCTCTCGGAGTAACGCAGGGCGCGGGCCTGCAGCAGATTGGTGACGGCAAGCATCAGGAAGGCGGCCAGCAGCATCACCGAGGCGATCGCCGCCGATGCCGGATAATCGTATTCCTCGAGCCGAATGAAGGCGAGGAGCGCGGTGATCTCCGTCTCATAGGGCTGGTTGCCGGCGATAAAGATGATGGCGCCGAATTCGCCGAGGCTGCGGGCGAAGGAGAGCGAGACCCCGGCCAGAAGTGCCGGCGCCAGCAGCGGCAGCATGACGCGCAGGAAGATTGACAGATCGCCGGCGCCGAGCGTCTGGCCGGCCTCTTCAAGCGCCGGGTCCAGTTCCTCGAGAACCGGCTGCACGGTTCGCACGATGAAGGGCAGGCTGGTGAATGCCATGGCGATCATGATGCCCAGCGGCGTATAGGCGACCTTGATGCCGATCTGGGCCAAGGCCCCGCCGAACCAGCCATTGCTGGCGAAAAGGGTCGTCAGCGCGATCCCGGCAACGGCCGTCGGCAATGCGAACGGGAGATCCACCACGGCATCCAACAGCCGGCGTCCGGGAAAGCGGTATCGCACCAAAACCCAGGCCAGCGCCAGGCCGAAAACAAGATTGAACAGCGTCGCGGCCAGCGCGCAGAGAACGGTGACACGGTAACTTGCGACAGCACGCTCGGAAGAGATGATGCGCCAATAATCCTCCGGCCCCAGGCTCGCCGCCTTGAAGATCAGCGCGCCGAGTGGCAGGACGATGATGATCGATATGTAGACAAGGGTCAGCCCCAAGGAAAGCGGCAGTCCCGGCAATATGCGCCGTCTCACATTCAATACCTTTTGCAAATGCCAAATCGGCGGATGCCCAGCATCCGCCGATTCAGTATGACCATTAAGCGGACCTGTTAGCGGCTGCCATAGAGGCTGTCGAGCACCGCGCCTTCGGCGAAATGTTCCTCGGAGATTTTTTTCCAGCCGCCGAAGACGTCATCCACATTAACCAGGCGGATTTCCGGGAACTGATCCTTGAATTCGGCGGCGACCGTCGGGTCGTTGACGCGGTGGCCGAACTCGGCGGCGACCTTCTGGCCTTCCGGCGTGTAGAGGAAATCGAGGTAGGATTTCGCCAGGTCACGCGTGCCGCGCTTGTCGACCACCTTGTCGACGATCGCGACCGGGAATTCCGACAGGAGGCTGACGGACGGCACGACACTGGTGAACTTGTCCTCGCCATATTGCTTGGCAATGCCGCGCGTTTCGGCTTCGAAGGTGATCAGCACGTCGCCGATCTCGCGCTCTACGAAGGTCGTGGTGGCTGCGCGGCCGCCGGTGTCGAAGACGGGGACGTTGTCGAAGATCTTGGCGATGAATTCCTTCACCTTGGCGTCGTCGTTGTTGAATGCTTCCTTGGCATAGGCGGTTGCCGCGAGATAGGTATAGCGGGCGTTGCCGGAGGTCTTCGGATTGGGGAAGATGACCTTCACATCGTCACGGACGAGATCATTCCAGTCCTTGATGTTCTTCGGGTTTCCGGCGCGCACCAGGAAAGACGGGAAAGAATAGAACGGCGAGGCGTTGTTCGGAAAGCCCTTCTGCCAGTCTTCCGAAACGAAGCCGTTCTTGGCGAGGAAGTCGATATCGGTGACCTGGTTGAAGGTCACGACGTCAGCTTCCAGCCCTTCGGTGATCGCGCGTGCCTGCTTGGATGTGCCGGCATGCGACTGGTCCACGGTGATACCCGGATGCTGCTTGATAAAGGCTTCGTTTTCAGCCGCGAACAATTCGCGCGCAACGTCGTAGGAAGCATTGAGGAGTTTTGTTTCCTCCGCCTGGGCGGCGAAGGGCGCGGCAAACGCAAGAACGGCAGCGCCGATCAGCAGAAGGTTTTTCATAAAGGTGTGAACTCCCGGTGGGTTTCGTGATCTGTGATCAGGAAACTACAGGGCAGTCGCTGCAAATCCGAGGCATCCGGGTTTACGGCCAGGGGCGGGCGGAAAATAAAATTGCGTCAAATTTCGATCAAGAGGAATTGAACACTGCCGGGTGGAATGCGGCAGCATTGAAAGTCTTTGATATCAATATGATAGAAGACGAATATAAGCGCTGGTTCTTACCGGGTCGGAACGGGAACTTCGCCGCGATAGTCGTAGAAGCCGCGGCCGGACTTGCGGCCGAGCCAGCCCGCTTCGACATATTTGACCAGCAGCGGGCAGGGGCGGTATTTCGAGTCCGCCAGCCCGTCATGCAGCACCTGCATGATCGACAGGCAGGTGTCCAGCCCGATGAAATCGGCGAGCTGTAGCGGGCCCATCGGATGGTTGGCGCCGAGTTTCATGGCGGTGTCGATCGCGTCGACGCTGCCCACCCCTTCATAAAGCGTATAGATCGCCTCGTTGATCATCGGTAGAAGGATGCGGTTGACGATGAAGGCCGGGAAATCCTCGGCGACGGTGATCGTCTTGTCGAGCGTCGCGACGAACTGCTTGGCGGTCGAGAATGTGCCCTCTTCCGTCGCAATGCCGCGCACCAGTTCCACCAGCTTCATCACCGGCACCGGATTCATGAAGTGGATGCCCATGAAGCGTTCCGGCCGATCGGTGGCGGAGGCAAGCCGGGTGATCGACAGCGACGACGTGTTGGTGGCAAGGATGGCGTCTGCCTTCAGGACAGGACAGACCTGGCCGTAGATCTTGCGCTTGACGCTTTCGTCCTCGGTCGCGGCCTCGATCACCAGATCCATCGGCGAGAGGTCGTTGAGGTCGGCGGAGCCCTTGATCAGCGCCAAGGCCTTCTTGCGTTCCTCGTCGGTCAGCTTGCCGGACGAAACCTGGCGCGCCATGTTGCCGTTGATGGTGGCAAGGCCGGCTTCGACCCGGTCAGCGGAAATGTCGTAGATGTGCACCTTGTAGCCGGCCGAGGCCGATACCTGGGCAATGCCGCAGCCCATTTGTCCAGCGCCAACAATTCCGACATTCTTGATCATCGAGCAGTTTTTCCATCTTCAATCCGGAAGGGCGGTCGCGCTTCCGGTCAGGCACAGGCCATGTGTCACCCGGCAGGGCAACATCTTCGGATGCCAGTGATAAAGACAACGCACCGAATTTTCCAGCCTTTATTCGCACCTGCGATGGTCGCATTGACCGGAAAATCATGTCGCCAGAACGAAAAACGGCCGCGTCAATGCGCGGCCGTTTCGTGGATGTTGTCAAAGAAGGCTTAGAGCGCCTTCTGCAGTTCCGGCAATATGTCGAACAGATCGCCGACGAGGGCATAGTCGGCGACCTGGAAGATCGGGGCTTCCTCGTCCTTGTTGATGGCGACGATGACCTTGGAGTCCTTCATGCCGGCCAGATGCTGGATGGCGCCGGAGATGCCGACCGCGATGTAGAGTTGCGGCGCGACGACCTTGCCGGTCTGGCCGACCTGCCAGTCGTTCGGCGCATAACCGGCATCGACGGCAGCGCGCGAGGCACCGACGGCGGCTCCGAGCTTGTCGGCGACCGGCAGGATGACCTCCTGAAATTTTTCCGAACTGCCGAGCGCACGACCACCGGAGATGATGATCTTGGCCGAGGTCAGTTCCGGACGATCCGATGAGGACAGTGCGTCCTTGACGTGGCTCGACAGGCCCGGATTGACGGCAGCGGAAATGGTCTCGACCGAGGCCGAGCCGCCTTCGGCAGCGGACGCGAAGGAGGCCGTGCGCACGGTGATCACCTTCTTCGCATCGGTGGACTGCACCGTCTGGATGGCGTTGCCGGCATAAATCGGCCGCTTGAACGTATCGGCCGAGACGACCTCGGTGATTTCCGAGATCTGGGCAATGTCCAGAAGAGCGGCGACGCGTGGCAACACGTTCTTGCCGACCGAGGTGGCGGCCGAGACGATCGTGTCGTAGGAACCGGCCAGCGAGACGATCAGAGCGGCTAAGGGCTCGGCCAGATTGTTGGCGAGATCGTCGCTGTCGGCGAGCAGGACCTTGGAGACGCCGGAGAGCTTGGCAGCGGCATCGGCTGCGCCTTGGGCAGCCTTGCCGGCCACCAGAACATGGACGTCGCCACCGATCTTCGAAGCCGCCGTCAGTGCCTTGGCGGTCTGGTCGGACAGGGTTGCATTGTCGTGGTCAGCCAGAAGAAGAATGGCCATGATGTAATCTCCCTTTGAGCATGCAGGGTCTTGAAGACCGCGCTCGATAATCTTGATGTGTTCACTGGCCTTGCGGCTTTGCCCCTCATCCGCCCTTCGGGCACCTTCTCCCGTCTCGACGGGGAGAAGGAATAGGCGGCACCCTCGATAATCCCCTCTCCCCGCGAGCGGGGAGAGGGTTAGGGTGAGGGGCGAAGTCTGGCCCTAGAGCACGCCGGCTTCGTTCTTCAGCTTGTCGACCAGTTCGGCAACGGTCTTCACCTTGATGCCGGCCTTGCGGCCACCCGGCTCCTCGGTCTTCAGGACCTTCAGGCGCGGTGCGGTCTCGACGCCGAAATCGGCCGGCGACTTCTTGTCGAGCGGCTTCTTCTTCGCCTTCATGATGTTCGGAAGCGAGGCATAACGCGGCTCGTTCAGGCGCAGGTCCGTCGTCACCACCGCCGGCAGCTTGATCTCGATCGTCTGCAGGCCGCCATCGACTTCGCGCGTCACCACAGCCTTGTCCGAACCCAGCGCGACCTTCGAGGCGAACGTGCCCTGTGCCCAGCCCAAGAGCGCCGACAGCATCTGGCCGGTCTGGTTACTGTCGTCATCGATCGCCTGCTTGCCGACGATGATCAGCCCGGGCTGCTCGGCGTCCGCAACGCCCTTGATGATCTTCGCCACAGCCAAGGGCTCGACCGCATCCTCGGTTTCCACCAGGATCGCCCGGTCCGCTCCCATGGCGAGCGCCGTCCGCAGCGTCTCTTCCGCCTTGGCCGGGCCGACCGAAACCACCACGACTTCCTCGGCCTTGCCGGCCTCCTTCAGCCGCAAGGCCTCTTCCACCGAAATCTCGTCGAACGGGTTCATCGACATCTTCACATTGGCAAGCTCGACACCAGACCCATCCGCCTTCACGCGGATCTTCACGTTGTAGTCGACGACACGCTTGACGGTGACCAGGATTTTCATGATGTCCTTCCTTACGAAACGTTTGCGAGAAAATGCGCTTTAACGCAGCGGCCTGATTGTCGGTTGGCGACATCGATACGCGTTTTTTCTCCAATTACAATCTCCGCCAATCGGCTCCCCAAAAGATTGCCACCGGAAAAATACTGACGTTTACGTGCGCGTCAACGAAATTTTGGTGCGGTTGTTATTTCGACAATTCGAGATCGAGCATCCATCCCCGGCCCATCCACTCAATGCCCTGTTTCGCCGATGAATTCCCTGATTGCTACGATTTCCACGGAGCGGCTCTACGACGGCCTGCCCCAGAGCGTCGGTTTGACCGGTGTTTCCGAGGCGGGATCGGCTGATGTCGCGACGGTCGCTTCGACATGGCGGACGGCCCGCGGCGTCACGATTGTCCGGTCGAATAGCGGAACGTCCCGGCGTCGCAAAATGACCACCAGGATCAACCCGGCGATGATGCCGCCGACATGAGCGCCCCAGGAAACATCGCCATCGGGATCGACGACCAGCATGAGGAATTGCTGGCCGAGCCACAGCGCCAGCGGAATGAAGGCTGGAAGCGGCAGCGGGATACGGAACATCACCAGCACCCAGACGCGAACCTTCGGATGCAGCAGGAAATAGGCGGCGACGACGCCGGAAATGGCACCGGACGCACCGATCAGCGGCGATTCCGAAGCGGTGTCGACCAGGCCGTGCGCAAAGGCGCCGGCGGCCGCGCACAGCAGGTAGAAGGCCAGGAAGCGAAAATGTCCCAGCGCGTCCTCGACATTGTCGCCGAACACCCAGAGAAAGATCATGTTGCCGAACAGGTGCCAGAAGTCGCCATGCAGGAAGGAATAGGTGATGTAGGTGGCTTCGTCGGGAACCAGCACGAGGTTCTGCGCCAGATGCGCATAGTCGAAGGCGATCGCCGGGATATAGCCCAGTCCCATCGTCGTCGCATTCGAAAACTCTTCCGGAACGAGCAGCGGCCCGGTCACCAGCCAGATCAGCGTGTTGAGGACGATCAGGCTGATCGTGACATATTGGACCTTGATATGCTTCAGGGAATTGGCGTCGTGCAGCGGTATGAACATGGGGTCCCCTGAAGGCTTGGCCGGCTGGAACCTTACCTGTTTTTTCCCGGAACCCAAAGCACATCCGACTTGCCCTTGTCGTTGGTCCAGCGGGCCGCGACGAACAGGAAATCGGAGAGCCGGTTGACATATTCGAGCGCCGGCTCGCTGATCGTTTCGCCTTCGGTGCGGGCAAGCTCCACCATGTGACGCTCGGCGCGCCGGACGATCGTGCGGGCGATGTGAAGGGCTGCCGCAGCACCACTGCCACCCGGCAGCACGAAGGAACGCAGGGGATCGAGGTCGGCATTCAGAAGGTCGATCTCCGCTTCCAGCCGCGCCACCTGCGCGGCGATGATCCGCAGCGGCTCATAGGGCAGAGTCTCGCCGGTATCGGGCGTGGAGAGATCGGCGCCAAGGTCGAACAGGTCGTTCTGGATCCGCATCAGCATGGCGTCGAGGGCGGGTATATCAGCCGTATGCTGGCGTGCCAGGCCGATAAAGGAATTGGCCTCGTCGATCGTGCCATAGGCCTCGACCCGCAGATCACTCTTCAGCCGTCGTGGGCCGCTCGCAAGGCCGGTCGTGCCGTCATCGCCGGTTCGCGTATAGATCTTGTTGAGCTTGACCATGGTCTTTAGCGCCCGCCGCCGGTGATCCACAGCGTCAGCATGATCAGCAGGACCGCGACCGCCTGCAGGAAGACGCGGGCCTGCATCAGCTTGTTCGAGGTGTTGCCATTGCCGCCCTTGGCCATGGTGATCAGACCGCGAATGAGGACGATGACGACGAGGCCCATGACGAGCAGGGTCAGGCCGGTGAGAAAACTTTGCATGCGAATATCCTTGCCTTCAGCTCAGCCGAGACGGCCGATGAAACGATAGAACAATGCGGCCGGGAGCAGCTTCTTCAAAAGCGCGCCCTGTTTGGCCGGTTGCGTCACGATGTAATGCGGCTTCGGCTTCTTCGCCGTCAAGGCGCGTTTCAGCACATGATAGACGGCGTCGGGCCCAAGCTTGCCGGCGGAGGGGCCGCTTTCCCCCCTCAGCCGCCGCATCTGCCGCTCATATTCGACCGCGTGAACCGAACCCTTGAGATCGATGAAACGTTCGATATTGACGATCGCATTGGCCATGAAACGTGATTGGATCGGCCCCGGTTCGATCAGGCTCACCTCGATGCCGCTGCCGGCCAGTTCCATCCGCATCGTCAGCGTCAAACCCTCCAGCGCGAATTTCGAGGCATTGTAGGCGCCCCGCCATCTGTACGGCACGATGCCGAGAATGGATGAACACTGGACGATCCGTCCGTACCCCTGCGCCCGCATCGCCGGAATGACCCGTCGCGTCAGGTCATGCCAGCCGATGACATTGGTTTCCAGTTGCAGCCGCAGCGCTTCCGTCGGTAGGTCCTCCACCGCGCCCGCCTGGCCATAGGCGCCGTTGTTGAACAGCGCATCCAGCCGGCCGCCGGTGCGGGCAAAAACCTGGTCGACCAAGGCTGAGATGGTCTCCGGCTTCGTATAGTCCATGATGAACGCCTCGATGCCGTCTTTTTCAAGGCTTTCGAGGTCCTGCGGCCGGCGCACGGTGGAAAACACCCGCCAGCCGTCCCTTTGCAGGGCGCGCGCGCACCAGGCGCCGATGCCCGACGAGCAGCCGGTGACGATTATCGATGGACGGTCGGTCATGATGGCTTTTCCTGTAGAAATCGCTGCCCGGTTTCCCATATTGATGAACGGGTTACAATCCGACTGACGTGAGCACTGCTTGGGAGAGAGAATGCCGGCCTTCATACGCATCGCCTGGAAGGTCGTCTTCGATGCCGTCTGGCATTTCAGTGAGGACGACGGCTGGGCGATGGCAAGCCATGTGGCGCTGTCCACGCTTCTGGCGATCTTTCCCTTCCTGATCTTCGGCACTGCGCTCGGCAGCTTTCTGGGTGCCGACCAGTTCGCGACCACGGCGGTGCATTTCATCTTCGACACCTGGCCGGAATCGATCGCCAAGCCGATTTCCGATGAGGTCGTCCAGGTTCTGACCATCCCGCGCGGAGGGCTGCTGACCATATCGGTGCTGGCGGCGGCGTATTTTGCCTCGAACGGGGTGGAGGCCCTGCGCATCTCGCTCAACCGCGCCTACCGGGTCGCCGAAAGCCGGCCCTGGTACAAGACGCGTGTCGCCAGCCTCGCCTTCGTGCTTGCCGGCGTGTTGGTGCTTGCCATCGTCAGCATCCTGCTCGTCGCGGTGCCGCTCGCCATTCGTTATGCCGGCACCTATCTGCCCTGGTTCAACAATCTCCTGACCGTGATCGACAGTTGGAGCCTTGCCGGGGTCTTCGTCATGTTGACCACCGGCCTGATCGTCAGTCATCTCTGGCTGCCGGATGGTCGTCGCAAGATTCTCGACGTGCTGCCCGGCATCATCCTGACGCTGATCGCCTGGTCGGTCGGCGCCTATGTCTTTGCCTCCTACCTTTCCACCTTCGCCAACTATGTCTCCACCTATGCCGGTCTCGCCTCGATCATGATCGCACTGGTCTTTCTCTATATCGTCGGAGTCATCTTCATCCTCGGTGCCGAGATCAATGCGGCAATCATGAAATACAAGGTCAAGCGCATGGTGATCCGCCATATCAGGGGGGTGAAGGAGGGGGAGGCAAAGCCTGCGGAGACGGCAGACGTACCACAAGTTCCGGAAGCGCCGGGCAAGAACGCCCTATAGGCCGATCATCGCGCGGATATCCGCGGGCGTCTTCCCCGCCTCGCGAAACGCGGCGATCCCGGTATCACGATTGCTTTTCGACAGCTTGCGCCCATCCTCACCGGGGATCAGGCGATGATGATGATAGAGCGGTTCCGGCAGGCCTAGCAGATGTTGCAGCAGCCGGTGAACCGATGTGGCGTGAAACAGGTCCTGCCCGCGCACGATATGGGTCACGGCTTGTTCCGCATCGTCCAGCGTCACCGCCAGATGATAGCTCGACGGCGCATCCGAGCGGGACAGGATGATGTCGCCCCAGCGGGCCGGGTCGGCGGTGATCATGCCTGTCTCCCCCTGCGGTCCTCCACCCATTTCCCGCCACGTCAGCGGCTCCATCACTTGCACAACGGCCTTGGCCATGTCGAGCCGCCAGGCATGCGGCTTGCCGCTGGCGAGCATCTGCTGCCGGCCCATCGGCAACAGGCTCCGCTCCTCGCCCGGATAGATCGGCGCGCCATCGGGATCGCGCGGCCAGGCCGCGCCCTCGGCTTCGAAAGCGGTGACGCGGGCTTTGATCTCTCCTCGCGTCAGGAACGAGGGATAGACGAGACCACGGTCGATCAGCGCGCCAAGCGCCTCACGATAGAGGTTAAAATGCTCCGATTGCCGCCGGACCGGACTTTCCCAGGTAAGCCCCAGCCAGCCCAGATCCTCGACAATGCCCGCCTCGTATTCCGGCGTGCAGCGGGTGATGTCGATATCCTCGATCCGCAGCAGGAAGCGCCCGTTTTCCTGCCGCGCCATATCGAAATTGAGGATAGCTGACAGCGCGTGACCGAGGTGTAACTGGCCGTTCGGGCTCGGTGCGAAACGGAAAACGGGTTGTTTTGGCAAGGCTTCATCCATACCTTGTTCTTGCCACGGAAACGCCTATCCGGCCATAGGTTTGCCGGACCATCCGCAGGCCAAAAGACAAGAGGCGCTGGAGGACAGGGACATGCGGATCATCCGCACCCATGAGGATATCACCGCCGGCCTGAGCGGGTTGGTGATGCTCGATGCGCGGCTGGAGCACGTCGTGTCGAAGGCAGGGCCGGTGCCGCTGCGCCGCACCGATCCCGGCTATCGCGGCATAGCCAATATCATCGTCTCGCAGATGGTGTCCAAGGCGAGTGCGGCCGCCATCTGGGCGCGCATGGAAGCATCTCTCGGCGATATCAACGCCGAGACCGTCCATGCCATGTCGGATGACGATTGCCGCCAGTTCGGCCTGTCGCGGGCCAAGGCCGATGCCTTGCGACGGGTGGCCGCCGCCGTCCTGTCGAGAGAGCTGGATCTGGAAGCGATCTGTTCCATCGAGGGTTCAGCCGCCATCCGCGAAATGACCGCGATCAAGGGTGTCGGCCGCTGGACGGCGGAGGTTTATCTGCTGTTCTGCGCCGGCCATCCGGATGTCTTCCCGGTCGGCGACGTGGCGCTGCAGAACGCCGTTGGCCATGCGCTGATGCTGGAGATGCGGCCGTCCGCCCGCGAACTCGATTCGCTGACGGAAATCTGGGCGCCCTGGCGCAGCGTCGCGGCCCGGCTCTTCTGGGCCTATTACGCCACCGAAATGCGCCGGGACGGCCTGCCGGTGACGCCTTAAGGTAAAAACCGAATCTTTTGTTTCCTTTTTCCTTTTGGCTTCACAATCCTGACGCAACGCGCCTAATATAGAAGGTGCAGGTGCCGAATCGAGCAGGAGTTTACTGGCTTGACGATTGCAGTCTCACCACATGGCCTTCCGGCGCTCGTGTTGAACGCCGATTACAGGCCGCTGAGTTATTATCCCTTGTCGCTCTGGTCTTGGCAGGACGCGATCAAGGCTGTTTTCCTCGACCGCGTGCATATCCTGGCCGAATACGATCACCAGGTTTCGTCCCCCAGCTTTTCCATGCGCCTGCCGAGTGTCGTCTGCCTGAAAAGCTACGTCCAGCCCTCGCGCCATCCGGCCTTCACCCGGTTCAACGTCTTCCTGCGTGACCGGTTCGAATGCCAGTATTGCGGCTCACCCGACGACCTGACCTTCGATCATGTGATCCCGCGCTGCTGCGGCGGCCAGACCACCTGGGAAAACGTCGTTGCCGCCTGCTCGCCCTGCAATCTGCGCAAGGGCGGCAAGCTGCCGCGCCAGGCCGGCATGTTCCCGCACCAGAAACCCTTCCACCCGACGGTGCAGGACCTCCACAACAACGGCCGCCTCTTCCCGCCCAACCATCTGCATGAAAGCTGGATGGACTATCTGTATTGGGATGTGGAACTGCAGCCTTAAGGGCGCGCGCTGTCTTGATGCGGTGTCATTGAGATACCGCATCTATGCGCGGGTCACGATTGGCCTGGCATTGTTGCGGGATCGCGGGCGCATGCCTTATGGCATGAACGATGATGCTGTCGTCGGTTGCTTCATAGAAGATCAGATACGGGTACGGCGCTGTCGTCAGCAGACGAATGGTCGAGTCTTCCGTGCGTTTCCCGACATAGGGCTGCTCCGGAAGCCGTTCGATCAACGTCTTGATACGCAATCGAACGCTGCGCGCTCCTTGCGGCGAGCGCGGATCAAGATAACCGGCAAGGTCCTTGAGGTCGGCGAGGGCTGGTTTCGTATAGCGAAGTTTCACAGGCCGTAGCTGGCCCAGACAGCACGAACTTCATCGTCTGTGGCAAAGTCGCCCCGTGCCGCCGCTGCCTTGGATTCCGCAATGGCGGCCCGCTCCTCGGCCGATAGGGACACCGGTTCCTCCTGCGCGTCAGCGAGGCGCAGAAGCATGCGCGCCAGTTCGTCCTGTTGATCGGACGGGAGGGTGCGAACACGTTCGACGGCTTGTTCCAGTAACTTGGTCATGCCGCCATCATGCACGGCATTTTCAAACAAAAAAAGGCGAAAACCGATCAACTGGTCGAGTTTTGTGCGGGAACCTTGTCCGGCAGGCAATGCCAATGGTCGACGCTGGGAATTGTCTTACCTCTTGCCCGCACCCCGCACGGCAATTCCCGCCAAAATCACGCTCGCAATCACATTCCACCCTGCGAAAGACAACCCGAGTACGCGTAGCGCCGCGTCCGTGCAGGAGGGGCCGTGCTTGCTGTCGAGATCGCCGAGCAGGTCGCCGACATTGGAGGACACGCCCTGCGCGGTGGTGGCGCACGTCGCCGGGCCTTCCCAGAAATGCCATTCGACGCCGGCATGATAGATGCCGATGCCGGCACCGACCAGCATCAGGATGGCGATGACGGCAAGCAGGAAGCGGGTGAGCCGCACCGGCAGTTTCACGACGGAACTGACGACGGCGAGGATGCCGATTGGGATGCCCCAGTAATAGGGCGTGCGCTGCATCAGGCAGAGCGCGCAGGGAATGTAGCCGCCGATATGTTCGAAGGCGAGCGCGCCGCCGACGGTTGCCGCCATGCCGATGGTCACCAGGATAGAGGGCAAGCGGCGGCGGTCGGAAATGGTCATGCTGTCGCTCAAAGCGGACTCCACAAGATGATCAGGCAAGGAAACGGTACGCTGCGAACATGGCGATCAGCAGGCCGGCGGCCGCGGCGGCCAGCAGGCCCAGCCGTTTCTCGATGAAATGACGGATTTCTTCGCCGTAGCGGCGCAGCAGCCAGGCGAGAAGGTAAAAGCGCGCGCCGCGCGCCAGGATCGCCGAGATGATGAACAGGCCGAGATTGATATTGGCGGCACCCGACAGGATGGTCACGACCTTGATCGGCGGCAGATGCGCCAGGCCCGATGTCACGAGCAGCAGCACCAATGTCTCATAACCCACCGAAGCCTTCATCGTCTCGAAGGCTTCGAGCTTGCCGTAGAAATGCAGGATCGGCTTGGCCAGTGCCTCGAAGGCATAATGGCCGATATACCAGCCGGCAATGCCGCCGAGCACGGAAGCGACTGTCGCCACGAAGGCATAGCGATAGGCCTTCTCCGGCCTTGCCAGCGCCATCGGCAGGTAGAGAACGTCGGCGGGAACCAGGAAGACGGAGCTTTCGACGAAGGCGATGATGGCCAGCCAGGCCTCGGCGGATTTCCGGGCGGCGAGCGACATTGTCCAGTCGTAAAGGCGTCGGAGCATGCGGTTGTTCCTGTTGAGGTCAATGCCTTTTAGCAGGAACGGCCAAGCTGTAAATGACCTGCTGCGGGCGCGAACCGCACAGTTTTGTGATTCTCCGCCGGTGATATTCAAAATCCCGGTTGACCGCCCCAAAACGCATCGTGTACACGCATTTCACTACCGCAAAGGTATCCGTGCCCCGTTGGCGGAATTGGTAGACGCGCCTGACTCAAAATCAGGTTCCGAGAGGAGTGCTGGTTCGATTCCGGCACGGGGCACCAACACCTAAAAATCCCGTTGTTTTTACTGTGTTTTTCTACTCGAAACGTCCAGACACCCGATATCGGGTCTACAAGCTGGACACATATGTTCACGTTTCCTCCTCTTCTTCTGGCTTCGTCATAAGGTTCATCGCGCTCTTTGCGAGGCGCCGTTGGCTTGCCGCCTTGGTATAGCGGGCAACTTCCTTCGACGTGGTATGCCCGGTCACAGACATAATCTGATGCTCGGATGCGCCGTGGTTGGCGAGCCGTGTTGCGGCCACTTTACGCAGGCCGTGGGCGCTGCAATGCGGTAGCCCGGCCTCGTTGCAGCGCCGGCGGAAATACGTGCCAAATCCGTTCGCCGTGAAGGGTTTGTTAAACTCGGTGATTAAGAAAGTCAGGTTTCCGCCCGGCGTCGCGTCAATGATCTTCTGCAGATCCGGATGGATCGGCAGCTCCAGCGTGATCGGCTTGCGCTTGCGGTTCTTCTGCTGGGTGAACTTGATCTGTCCGTTGCTGACATGCTGGCGGCCGAACAGAATGATGTCACTCCGCCGCTGACCAGTGTAAAGCATCAGCGCCATCGCCAACCGCGCCTTGGAGCCGATCGGGTGCCTTGCCTCGAACATCTCCAGCTCGGCCTCGGTCCAGGTGTGAAAACCGTCCGTCTTGCTGCGAAAATATCCGACATCACGCGCGGGATTCGTCAGCGCTAGTTCAACATCCTTTGCGGTCGCCCAGTTGAATACTGCGCGCATGGCCTTCACCCGGCCGTTACCGGCTTCGGGTAACCCGGCCTTCCGATCACGGAGAACTCTGACTGCCTTCGCGGTGAATGCCGAGATCGGCACGTCCTCGAAACGCTTGGGTGAGCCCGTCTTGATCGGCTCGGCCCAGATGTGTTCGATGATCTGTTTGCGCACCAGGCGCGTGCGCTGATCAAGCCCGATGTAGTCTGCCGACTGGAAATACTTCTCGCATAACCAGCGAAGGGTTCCTGTCGTCGAAAGCTTCGGGCCGATCCGGTCGGCGGTCAGCGTTCCGTCAAGGGCTGCATAATAGGCCTTGTTGAATTCATCGGTACCCGGAATGCCCGGCAGGCGGATCTTCTTCTGCCCGCGACGGCGGAAGTAGAAGCGCAGGACGCCGTCGGTCGTGTCCTCGACAATATATTTTTTGCTGAATTTTTTCGGCATCAGACTTCAAAATCCCATCCGTCTTCCTCCTCGCCGTCGCCACCTGGCAGACGGTCGAAGGCTCTGTCGAGCGCCCTGCGATCCCAGATCGTGCGGGCGTTTGCCTTTTTTGGCTGGGGCATTCTGCCATCGCGGATCATTTCGTCAAACAAGCTTGTCGAAACGCCGATGTAGGCCGCCGCTTGGACGCGATTAAGTCCACGGGCGGTCGGCATAGGGCACGCGGGGACTGCGCGATCTTGAGGTGTCATGGTCATGCATCGACCCCTTCACACCTCAACGCTGTCCGCTTGGCCTCCTCGCGCCGAAGCGCATTGCGCTTGCGCGTGACCATTTGCACATGCCGGTCATTATCGGGACGGACGCAACGGCGGTTGCGGCAGACATGATCAAGCTCTTTTTTTCCCGGGATGAAACCGTGCTCGTTCGTCCACATAGCCTTGTGGACGGCGACAGTCTGGCCATCCAGTGACATGCGCGGATAGTCTGCGCCTCGACCGTCGCTTCCAGAGGTCGGGCCGGTCCATAGCCAGCAGCCCGTGTCCGAATCGATTTCGACGCGGGCCATGATCTTAGCGCGGATACGATCGCGACGGCTGCTCATGGGGCTACACCGCCCTCGTTACAGGGGCTGGGTTTTCATGGTTGGTCATGCTGCCATCCTCGCGTGTTCGCGGATGGCAGCGGCCACCAGCTGGTTCATGTCAGGTTCAAGGGCGAAGAACGAAAGCGCGCCTCGGCAAGGGATCAGCGGAAGCGGGAAGGCATCGCGCAAAACGAAGCCGAATTTCCCGTAGAACCACTCGCTTTCCATCTCGCGAACGCAATCAACAATGCGGGCCATCCCGACGACGCCACCACGCGGCATCGCCATCTGCGCTTCATCGTCTTTTTCGATCTCGGATTTAGAGACACCGGCATGAACGATGAACCAGCCTCGACCCTTCGTCGGCCAGTCGCGGTTCTCGACATCTTTACCGTCATAGAAGATGTGGTGGGGATACGGCTGCTTGATGCTGAGGCACTTGATATCACCGGCCGCAACGCGATCAGCTAGGGCGAGAAGATCACTCATCGGTAGAGCCCTCAGACTTGAGGGCGCGCGTGATCCGGTTCCAGGCCATGGCCTCGAAGTCGATCTCGCTGTCGCTCGGTGTCTTCCCCGCTGCGATCGTCATCTCGTTGAGGTGATGCCAGCGGGCGAATTCCTTGATCGTCGCCAAGAGTTCGCCGCCCCGCACATGGTCCTGGGGTGGAGAACTTTTATCGTTCGGTATATCGGGATTGAACGTCGGCCCGCTGGCGAGAAAGATGCGGCGGTGGGCATCGACCAATGCCATCTCCTGCTCGGAAAACATCGGCTGGGAAACGTCGGCGCCAATCAGCGAATTGAGGCTGCACTGCAGTCCGTCGCAGAGCGACAGGATCAGCCAGAGGGTGGGGTTCTTCGACTGCCGCCTTTCCAGCGCCCACACGTGCGACTTCGACGAGCCGCAGCGTTCGGCCAACTGGTCGAGCGATAAACCGAGTTCGTGACGGCGCACCCGAATGTATGTCGCCATGTGTGCCGTAACAAATGGCAGACGGTCTTCACGCGAAACAATGCTCATGCCCTGCGCTCCTTAATTTCGTGAACCGCTGGGCCGATGATCTCGAATGTCGAGGTTGGACCGCCGGGGATATCGTCATCAAAGACGCCCACGACAAGGCGACCAGTGTACCAGGCGAACGTGTCGAAGTCGGATCGGCCTGGGTGCAGTACCGGGCCGTCATCGTATTGCTCGTGGCCGTGGACGACGTGCATCCCTCGGTACCCATGGGGATAAGACCGATCGTATCTGTGCCACTGAAGGATTTTCGCGGGGTGGTCTTCGAGGTCTAGAGTTTCGTCGACGCCCGCATGGACAAACACACGATGCTTGTCGTGGTGGTATAGAGGGAGGCTTTCCAGCCACTGAAGATGCGTCTTAGGAATGAGGCCGACAGCCTCACGAGCATTGCCTCCTGGCTGGCCGCCGTAGGAGATCAGTGTCTGGCCGCCGCCATTCGGAAGCCACCATTGCAACTCTCCACCACAGCCGGCGAGCATGATTTCTTCATGGTTTCCCTGAAGGCAAACCCATCTCCAGCCAGACAACTGTGGCCCCGCCATTAGGGTCTCAATTATTTGTCGTGACTCTGGACCGCGATCTACATAGTCTCCGGTAAACACGATAGTTCCGCCGCTGTGGCTGGACATTTCGATACGCTCGACGGCGGAAACCAGTAGATCATGCCTTCCGTGCAGATCTGCGATTGCATAGGTTTTTGCCATAGCTACACCTCCCTCGACGCGGGCGCGGGGGTAAGGTTTTTAGACATGCTGCACCTCATAGCGTCGCCGGCTGGCGTTGTAGATCGCGCCGGTAGGGTTGGTATCGAGCCACTTTCGAATGTCGAGACTGGCCTGCGGAACGGAAACCGAGAAGGCATCGCAGATGTCTGCCCGGTTGAAATAGCCGGTGGTGTCAAGGCAGTAGCGAATGAACCATTGCCGGCGCTCGGCATCCGGCATCTTCATCGCGGCCTTGAACTGGCCGATCTGTTCTTCGAGCTTCTCGATAACCTGACCGCGACGGTCCATCTCGGCGGCGACTTCATCATAAGAGGCGCGGCGGTTGACTGAGAGTACCGTCATGCTGCTTCTCCGACCTGCCGGACGGGCCGCGTGATAATCCCAAGGCCAGCGACAGAAGCTTGATCAAGAGACAGGACGCCGGCGGCACCAAGAGCCATCAGCACCGTGCCGGAACCAGGCTGTTCGCCAAGCGATCCGTCCGGCCGCTCGAACTTGATCTTGGGAGAGACAAAAAGCAGGGACGCCATCTGCGGCGCGGCCCACTGCCACCACGGCGCGCTGGTGCGATCGGGCAGGAGAGCGATGCCGTTGCCGTGCTCGATGAACTTGGTGAGCCAGGACTGCTTTGTGCTCTGGTGGCCGAATGGCGGGTTCATCCAGACGAAGCCGTACCAGTCTTGCTCAAGGCCGCGTTCCCAGAACCAGTGAGCGGCCGGCACGTAGCGCGGTCCCTCGATCGGCGCCGAAACATCGAGATCGAAGCTGCAGCCGAGTGCGTCGAACACGTAGCGCGGCGTATACCAGTCATCGCTTTTGTCGGTGATGTTGCCGTGCTCACCCATGGTCGGACTCCACCCTCGATTGGGGCGATGGGTTTTGCTTTTCGAGGTTCGAAATCACCGTTGCCGCCATTTCAGCCGTGTCCACGGACATGATGGAGTGATGCCAAAGGAGCATGTTTTCCCTACGTCCGACGACGATCACTGGGATCCCGCGCCCCATGGCGATACCGGCTTCCACAAATTTTCCGCCTGAGTATTTCTCAGCGCCAGCGACCAAAACGAGTACATCGCTGCGGCAAACGTCCTCAACGTCTTCGAAGGCGATCGACAGACGCTCTTCAACGGTGTGTGTGTCGGTCGGCAAGAACTCGTTTTTGATCCAGGTGCTCGTGCAATCATGGCCGGCCCGAGTAATGGCCCCGGCCACCAGTGAGGCGAGAAGCCTGTCATGTGCTGCGACATAGAACTTCATGCGGCGCACTCCTCGTTGTCGGCCGCACCGCAAGGGCTGCGTCGGCGGCGTGGTGTTTCGAACATGTCGGTTTGGCTGAAAGCGAATTCGCGGATTTCCGACCAGGGATGCTTCAGGAAAGTTCCAAAGCCGAGCGCTTCGATACGTTCGGGGAAATCATCTTCGGGGTCTTCCCGCATCTGGCGAGCGAGCTGGGCGAGGCCGAACTGAAAGCAGAGGAGGCAGTTGCTATCGACGCCTTCCGGCAAATCGAATGGCTGTGCCTTCCAGAAATCCAGAACCATAGGCCTTGTCACCCCGGCGGCAACAAGCGGCATCCAGATCTTTTCGCGGGGCTGGTCGGCCTGCTCGTGGCGGTGCGGCTCATCGGCGCGAATTCCGAGCGTCTTGGTCCACTGCGTCCAGCCGCAAGCCACCAGCATCCGCCGGGCGGCGCGGACTTTCAGTTGCTCAGTGCAGATGCGCTTTCCGCCGTTGGGCGTGAAACGCTTATGCTTGACCATGGCTTCGAACGGCTCGCCGTTGCGGGCCGCGCTGTTGTGGCTGACGATTTCGAACCATGGCGCGTCGGGCAGGTACTGCACCCATGTTATAGGCATGGACCATCGCTGAGCGATCTGCTGCACGAAATCGAGCGTCCGCGGATCTTCTCGGCCGGTGTTGGCGAACACGACCTTTACCCGTTCCGGCAGATCTCCATTCGCCTCAAGCAGCTCATGCAGAAGATATGCGGATGTGCGGCCGCCACTTAGAGTGACATGAATATTGCCTTCCGGTAGCGTGAAACGGGACGCCATCATTCGACAGAACCCTCCGAAAAGGTGTACTCGTCTGCAGTCTGTGCGATGTCGTGAGAAGCTCTATGCGAATATTCCTGATCCACGATATGCAGCGCGCGATCAGCGAGGACCTGTACAGCATGGTCACAGAGAGAGGCGCCGAAAATGGGGTCGCCATTGAGTGGCTGGGAGGCGGGAAACGGTTCCTCACGCTCAGCAGTGAAGACGGCCAAGCCATTTCTCGCGTCCAAGAGATCATCAAATTCTTGGCGTATCTCAGCTGCGAATCTCCCGGTGACGCCTAGGCGTTTACTCATCACATCTACTTCGGGCGGTGATTTCTGGTTGTCGGTCATCACCAAGTACCTCCCAACGGCTTTAAAAGGTCTTTTTCGAGCCATTCCAATAGCTCTTCATCGCTTGCATCGGCTGGTGGGCCATCGTGCAAGGTTGCGTCGACTGGCAAAAAAATCTCGTGACCATCGATCGCAACACGCTTCATCAGCGGGCCAGCTCTTTCTCTTAAATCAAGCATCGGTCGAGCCCTCCGACGCTGCGAGGACGGCTCGGCATGCGCGGATATCATCCGGCGTGATGCGGTAACGGCCGTCTGAAGCATCCGGGCCGTCTGGATAGGTGTCCTGCCAGATTGGCGTTGCTGCTATCTTCTCGATGAGGCCCCGCACAAGGTGTACAGGCGGGGGGGTAGCCTCAAAATTTTTTATGGCCGAATATATGTCCTCGATCACCGAGGCATCTTCGATCGCGCCGCCGAAGACGTCGTCGATAATCTTACCGAGCAACTCGCGGCTGATCGGATATGTCCTGGTCATGGCGACCGTGCCCTGGTGCTTGATCTCATCCATCACTGAAACCTCACGCCCGTCACCGGGAACGCGCGGCGCTGGCCGGCGGTGGCGATGACGAAGAATTCGGCGTCGTCGATGCGGTCGGCATGTTCGGGGCGCAGCCAGAACTGCGAGATGACGGCGCCGCCGGCCGCGTCTATGATTTCCTTGATGTCGTCGGCGAACTGCGGGGCGATGTCGCCGAAGGCCTTGACGATATAATCCTCAGCGTCGCCAGCCAGCGAGCACGGATTGAAGTGGCCGCGCACGAAGGCGGCGAACGGTTCGCCGTCCTCGGTGACCAGGGCCTGCCAGGTGAGCGATGGGGCTGGGTATTCGAGCACATTAGCGAGCATCGGACTTAACCTCCTTGAGGCGCTTGATCTTCTTGACAAAGCCGCCGGGTTTTTTTGCGCGGGCGTTCTTCTCTGCGACCAGCGAGTTGACGGTGAAATGGTCCTGCGTCGTCTCGTCATGGAAGTGGACGCGGAACCAGTGTTTCTCGGGCTCTGGCGCTGTCTCGGTCACGCGCGTTCCTCCAGGGCCGCGACATGCATCGAGATGCGCGGGAGCGAACATGGCACGAGCCGGTATGTGCCGAATTCTAGAAAGGTGCGCGGAATGACGATCTTGCGTTCGTCTGGCTTGATGCGGGCGAAGCGTTCCTCTTCGCGCCACTCTCGACCGAATGACCAGATCAGGTTGCGCACGGCATTGTAGGGAAGCTTGCGGCGGTCGGTGATGTCGCGGATGCTCAGGCCATGCAGAAAGTCGGCCTTGATCAGGTCTTCCTTCTCCGGTGGAACTGTAACGACTTTCGTAACGACGTGTTTCATCATGCCGCTCGGGCGGCGTACATAGTGCGGATTCATGATCACCTCGGATGTAACTGTTTTGGTGCGGGCGGCGGCTTCAAGGGAGCGGGCCGCCCGCGTTCATTTCAGCCGTCGCTTACAGCGACGCGCCGCCGGGCATTTCCGGGCTGCCTTCAAACTTCGGCAGGTCAGTCTTTTCCGCCGCCTCGTCCAGATCGGCGCGAACCTGTTCGGTGATGTAACGATCGGGACGGTACAGCTGGAAGGTCCATTTCAGGGCGCCATTAGCGAGGCGATAGCGCAGGCGCACCGGAATGCGCGTTGCCTCGCCCATGAAGAACGGCGCGATCTGCAGGATGAAAACGCCGGGAATCACCAGCGGCTCGCCGCCGGCGGTCTTGTGATCTTCCTCCAGCATGATCTGGGCTTCGCCGGTCTGCAGCTTGATTACCTGCTTGACGCGGGTTTCGGCGGTAATCTGCAGGCCGCGCGACAACATGACGATATCGTTGGGGAAGGCGACCGGTGCGCCGAACATGGACTCGAAATCCTTCGATTCGATAGCGCTCGGAGACGAGAGGTCGGCGATGTGGTCTTCGATGAATTCGGCAAACGCCACCTGTTCCATCTGCTTGCTGTCAACCGCCAGCCAGGCCTTCCATTCTTCCGACAGCGGGAACTGATAGTGAATGCGATGCGATCCGTTGTCAGGCTCGGTGGCCGAATGATAGTCGATGACAGCCGTCAGCGAGGGCTTGCGCCAGTCGGTCGTTGCGAAAATGACGCTGTTTTCCTGCTTGTGCCGGTCGACCAGCTCGATGAAGGACTCGAGCGTATCGACGCGTGCCGTGCCGACCTTGCGTTCCGGCTTGGTGCGCCATGGGGCCAGCTTGTCATGCAGGCTGGTGACGCCGCCAGTCTGCGGATTAAAGAGGACCGGGATGGACGACGGCAGACCGTTGATCTTCTCCGGCATCGTGACTGACAGAATTTGCGATCCGGCTTTCCGGGCGAGATCGGCGACGGCTTCGACGGCGCCTTTATCGAGAGTTTCCACGGGTTTTCCTTTCGTGGGTTAGCGTGCGCTTCTGCGCGGGTTCAGGATGCGGAAGCGGTCGGGCGGTCGCCCTCGGTCGACGAGACCGGGCGCGGGCCGAACATGTCGTGCTGGCGTGGATGTTCGGTCGACAGGGCACCGTCCTCGACGACCCAGAAGACGGAGTTCTTGCGCGGGCGCTTCGGCGTTTTTGATTCAAAGGCGGTGGCGATCGTCACCATGCCGTCCTTGACGGCGAAATCGAGCGTGAGCGTCGTCTTGCCCTTGTGGGTGGCTGCCGGGTTCTGGTCGGACAGGGCAGTAAGCTTTTCCAGCGTGTCGGCGACCTCGGCCGACAGGGCCGGATTGAGCTGTCCGTTTTCGAGCATGCCGATGATCTGGCTGAAATCGCGGATCTTCTTCATGGGGGTTCCTTTCAGGCGAGCCAGCGCACGACGAGTGTGGCGGTGGCAACGAGGGCAATGGCTGACACTGCGCCGCAGACATAGCCGCGCAGATAATCGGTAAGGCGTTCCGCCTTCGCCAGCTCGTGCAGGCGCAAGGCGTCGTGGCTGGCGGGGAGGATGAAATAGGGGCCGGATAGGACGGGCTTAGTCATCAAATAAGCCTCTCGATGACGCCGGCTAAAAGGCCAGCGGCGCAGACGAAGGCGATGGCAAGCAAGACCAGCAGGCCGTTTTCAACACGGCGGGTCAGCTGCTCATCCTCGGCGTCGATATCGGCCTGAACATCGGCCATGAACGGCGAGCGCTGCGCCCGTTCGTGGCGGGTGTTGGCAATGGTGTGAACGGGCGCGCGATTGGTCATGGCGATCAAGCCGCCATGCCGGCGGGGACGCTGACGCGCGGCTTGCCGTTTTGACGAGTAAAGGCCAAGGCGCGGGCGTCATCGGCGACGTTGTCGAGATCGGTCTGCTTGATGCCGGTGAGCGTCTTGATGTTTTCGGCGGTGGCATTGCCGCTGGCTTCCAGGCGGATCATCGCCTCGGCGACGGCTTCGACCTTCTGCTGGCGCGTGGCGTTGTCGAGATTGTTTTTGAGCATGTCCGTTTCTCCGTTGTTGGCGAATACGGGCATATATTGCCAAATAGGCAAATATCGTCAAGCGGAAATTTGCCTATTTGGCAAATATTGACAATTTCGGTGCGGCAATTTTTGCCAAAAGCTGGCGCTTGCCAACGGTTTCCGGCTCAGCAACTCTGAATTATCCAAGGGTTAAGGGAGGTGGTGATGCTAACAATTGTATTCGCAACGCTGCTTGCGTCGGCAGAGCCGTCAGCGACCTGCGTGGCGGCGGCGCATCGGATGACAGCGTTCCTGATCGAGGAGGCGAAGGGAACCCGACACGAGGCACAAATAAAGGCGGCTATAAAGAAGGCTGGCGGCCATGCACGGCGGGTTCGCGAGATTGCCGCCACAATGCCGGAAGATCGCTGTGCGATCTTGCTCGCTATGCCGGATAGTTCAGTCCGCGCACTGGCTATCGCGACATTGCCCGAGCAAAACGGAAAATAGGCAATCTATCACCGGTTCGCGGTCATTTTCTGCACCAGGCGCTGGCGAGCGGACGGGGCGAGCTTGCGCCATTGGCCGCTTCGGATCACTGACTGAACCGCTGCGATCCATACCAGTTTCACGCCACGAATGGGCGGGGCATTGTGGCTTTCGAGATCGTAGGTGCCTTTTACAGACCCTCGCAGTAGCCGCTTCAGGTAGCGGCGCCCTTCCGCTGTCTTAACGGCAGCTTCCCATCCGAGCATCTCTTCCGGATCGTTTCCCTGTTTCCAGCAAATGATGATGTCGCCGTCATCGTAGCGGGGCCACATCGATTCGCCTTTTACTTCGTAGGCCTCGGCGTCTTCCGGAAGGGGGAAAGGCGTTTCGATTTCATAGAGACCTTCCGGAGGGACCTGTTCGTCTTCTGGCAAGATTTCAGCTCCTGCTCCGATGCGACCCATGACGGCGACGACGTTGGATTTCCTTGCTGTTGTTTCGGCGAGGAGTTCCTGCGGTTCGGCTTGGAACGCATGCGCGAATAAATTGATGTTCTTGACAGAAAGATTCCGCTCGCCGCTCTCCAGGCGAGAGACATACGACGTCGACAGGCCGGTCTTTTCTGCCAGTTGCTCGATGGTCAGCTCGCGCTCTTCGCGCAATTCGCGAATTCTATTGGGGTAAACTTTGTCCATATGGCAAAAAACCTCGGATTGAGCTGCGGCGCCATGGCCAGATAGGCAAAAATTGCCTTGACTAAAGTTTGCCTATTTGGCAACTTTGCGCGCATGGACGCTTTAACAGACTACCTGAACGAAACTGGTGAACGCCTTTCAGTCTTTGCGGTACGCATTGGCCGGTCACCCAGCACGCTGTCTCGGGCCCTCACGGGCCAGCGCGATCCGAGTATTGATCTCGCGCGTGACGTAGAGCGTGGCAGTGCCGGCCGGGTGACGGCGATCCAATTTCTGGCAATTTGCCTGACGGCGCAGGCCACACCAGTTTCCGAGGCAGCCGAATGACGCGCCTCTTTTCCAATCCCTCCGCCTCCTCCTCCCAGCGGCGGGCCAGCCATGCCGGGGGTCTCCTCCTGCACGCCCCCGGCATGGCGTCTTTTCTTGTTCCCTGTGCATGCGGTCCCCCGTGATCTAACGGGCTGATCTTTCGCAACTTTCATTCATTCCCGCCACGGGAAAACCCGACCGGAATTCCCGGCGCGGGAATGTCTTTTTTTGTCCGGAGATTTTCGATGTCGGATGCATTCCTTTTTCGCGTCAAAGCGGCGCAACGCGACCTGATCGACCGTTGCGGCGGCATCGAGCGCGCCGTGCAGATCACCGGGTTTTCCAAGAGCCAGGTGGGGCGTTGGAACAATCCGAACGACCCCGACCTGATGCCTGTCGGCGCGATCCGCACGCTGGAGGGCGATTGCGGCAATGCGCTGGTGACCGCCGTGATGGCCGAGGCCAATGGCCGGCGGCTGACCGACCCGGAGGCCGAGCGCAAGGCGGATGTTTCGATCATGCTGGCCCATGCCGAGCTGATGCGGCAATCGGCGGAGCTTTCGCATTCGATGGCGCAGGCGATTGCCGATGGCCATGTCACGCCATCCGAGGCCGGGCAGGTCGATCGCGTCGCCTCGTTGATGGAAAAGGCGGCATCCGATCTGCGGGCGTCGCTTGCGGTGATCCGGGCGCGCGGCGGCGAACGGGCCGAACTGCGCATCGTCGGGGATGCGTGATGCGCCACGCGACCGAAATCATCCCCCTCAAGCCGAAGGAACGGCAGTTTCTCCGTCAGCTCAACGAGCGGGACGGCGAATACCTGATGGCGCGCGGGCTGGCTGAAAAGCTGGCCGGGGCGGCGCTGGTGCAGGCCGGCTACGCGAAGCGCCATCCGGTCCATTCCCACCATTTTTCGATCAATCCGGCCGGCGAATATTACCTCGGCCGCCTCACGAGGGCGCACTGATGGATATTACCAAGCTTTCCCCGGAACAGACGGCCATCGTCATGGCGACGATTACCGAGGGCGAATTTCGCGCCTCTTCCGTCAACGAGCGCAGCAAGATTTCCAAGCTGCACGGCTACGGGCTTGTTCGGCGCCACGAGACGGATCCGACGCTGTGTTTCGCGACCGATGCGGGGCGCCAAGCGGCGGCGGCGTTGGGGCTCTTCATCGATTCAGATTCGGTGATCAGCCCGACGGCTACGGCTATTCTGGAGCACGATGGCGCGCGCCCCGCTGATGCGCCGCGCGGCGGGGTGCCTGAGATCGTCACGATGATGCTGACGGCGCTCGCTCTTTTCGGCGAGGGCGATATTGCCCGCGCGCGGGTGATCGCTGATGGCGCTTATGATCTGAGCCAGGCCGAAGCGCGCTTTGCGGCGAAATATGCGGCGACCCGCGAGCTGGTCCCGAAGTTTCGGCAGCTGCAGGGCGATGCGCTGATGCTGGAAACCAAGTGCAAGATCATGCTGGCAAAGGCTTATGACGCGGCGCAAGCGGCAGGCGAGGCGGCGAAGAAAGGCCGCCCGAAAAATGTCGCGGCTGACGACATTTTCAAGCAAGCGGAGGCGGGCCTCACCCGACAGGAAATCCACGACGCCCGCAAGCTGGCGGCGGCGGAGGAAAAGACGCCGGGCATTGCCGAGCGCGCAATTGCAGCGCGCATCGCGCAGGGTCTTGCACCCACGCGTGCAAGCCTGAAACATGCGATCGGCACCAAGACCGCGACCAAGGAAGAGCGTGGCAACAATCTGTATGAAACTCCGCCCGAGGGAACATGGACGATCCTGTCGCTGGAGCAATTTGCCGACGTTGTCGAGGAGCCTTTTTGCGGGCGCGGCGCGATCGTGCGGGTTCTGGAGGCGGTCGGTTACGACGTGGTGATATCCGACCTCGTCGATTACGGGACCGTGACGAAGGACGGCGAGTGCCAGGGCGTGGCCGACTACATGACCACCGAGGGCCCATCGCACGACATCGTTTCCAATCCGCCCTATGGCGACGAGATGAACGCGGTGATCGCGCATGCGCTGCGCGTGCGCCGGCCGCGCAAGATGGCGCTGCTGCTGAACCTCAATGTGCTTTCCGGGTACGAGGATGCCGACCGCACCTTCTACATGGAAACCTGCCCGCCGGCGCGGATCTACGTCAACAAGCACCGGCTGCCGATGATGCACCGCGACGGCTGGGACGGCAACAAGGCGTCTTCCCAGATGAACACGATGTGGTGCGTCTGGGAAATGGACGAAGACGGCACCTATGGCAGCCAGACTGTGCTTTACCGCGTCGACTATGAGGCGGATGAGGTCGCCCGTTTCCGCGCCGCACATGAGGCGGAAAGCGAGGCGGCGTGACCGAGGCTTACGATCCGCAGAAAGACAGTTTCGAAAGCTACAATGCTGCAATCGCGGCCTTGCGCGCAAAACTCTTGCGTGAGCGCTGCCCGGCGGCAAAGCGCGTCGAGGTGATCGGAGGGTGTGAGCTTTACCTCGGCGACTGCATGGAGGTGATGCCTGCGTTGGGGAAGGTGGCAGCGGTTGTTACCGATCCGCCTTACGGCCTCGGAAAGCGTATGCAAGGCGGCACGTGGGGCGCCAAGGATGAAATGTCTGGGTTCCTTGAATGGGATTTAGAGGCAAATCAGGAGTGGATAGACGCGATTCTGCAACTGAACGTGCCCTCGATCATCTGGGGCGCAAATTACTTCAATGTACCTGCATCGCGGTGCTGGCTGCTCTGGAATAAGATCAATTCGGTCCCCACAATGGCTGATGCCGAATTGGCGTGGACGAACCTTGATCGACCGGCGAAGCGCTTCAACGCCCCAGTCGGGCGAGTCGAATTTGGTCATCCCACCACAAAACCACTCCCTTTGATTCAGTGGTGCATTTCGTTTTTGTCGTTAGCGGGGGGCGTCGTGCTCGACCCGTTTCTCGGAAGTGGAACGACGGCGGTTGCATGTGCAAAAGCCGGCCACCGTTGCGTCGGTATCGAGAAGAACGCCGAGTATTTCGAAATCGCCTGCGAACGCATTCGCAAGGCCTACGCCCAGCCCGACATGTTCGTTTCCGCGCCGCCGGCTCCCAAGGCCGAGCAGGCTGGTTTCGTGTTTGGGGAGGATAGCCCATGACGGCGATGCCTTCCGAACGCGAGCGCGAAAAGGCGCGGCTGGCGCGATTCCGCGATCTGTCCGCGCGGCTGACGGGCGATGCCTGGGGGCTGGAGGTGGATGGCGGCGTGACGCGCGTCATCTCGAAGCGATCGACCGGCGAGGCTGTGTGTCTTTGCACCATCCATGCCGATGCGCTGGCGCACGAATATGAACTGATCTGCTCGGCTGCCGATGCGGTGGCTTTCTTCCTCATCCTACAGGAAAGGGCGGCGGATGCCGTGCGGGCGCTGCGGGCGGACCTGCAGCGGCATGAAAAGAAAAATACGCCGGTTTCATCCCTTGCGGCGATGCACTGCCAGGATCGGCCTTTCCAGCGCTTTCTGGAGGAGAAGGGCGCGGGCGGGCCGGTGCGCGACAAACAGGCCGCCGACACGCGGCTGAAAAGCCTTTTGGCGATCTCGTCGAAAACCGAACTGAACGACAAAGGGCCGGCGCAGGAACGCTATTTCCGGCTGATGGCCGACTTTCGGGCATGGAAGGGCGAGAGATGAACCTCGGCCGGCTCTTCGACGAAGTTACCATTCCCTATGGCGACGGCAACCAGACGCAGGCGATGCAGATCGTGTGCGGCTGTGGCTGCGGCGTCAAGGCCTATTTCCCGCACATGACGGGCACGAACCGCAAGCCGCCGTCGATGGCGGCAAAGCATTTCCAGAACAAGGGCTGGCTCGTTGGCAGTGTCCCCAAAAAGGACTTGAGCCCGCAATGCAAGCGCAAACCCAAACGGAAGGATACGGCCATGGCAACGACGCAGCCTGCGGCGGAGGCTCCGCGCGAGATGTCGCGCGAGGACCGGCGCATCATCAACGACAAGCTCGACACGGTCTATTCGAAGGATTGCTACAAGGCGCCATGGACCGACGTGGCGGTCGCCAAGGATCTCGGCGTGCCGCGCGACTGGGTAGCGCAGGTGCGCGACCAGTTTTTCGGCCCGGCCGGCTCCAATCCGCTGTTCGACGATTACCTGACGCAGCGCGATCTGCTGAAACAGGAATTCGTTTCGATCAGCACCGAACAAAAGATGCTGGCCGACCGCTATGTCGCTTTCTGCAACAAGGTCGACGAACTTGACCGGATTGGCAAGCGGATCGAGCGGGAGATCACCCGATGAACGAACTGCGACCGGAAATTGCCCGCATCGCTTCGGCGGCGGATGACGCGGAACGGGCGCATGCGCTGCTGGAGTGTTCTCCGTCGATGCTGATGACCTGCGAGGGGACGATTCGCAACCGACTGATGCATGCCGGCTTCCGCGATGGGCTTATCTATCTCGACGTGGAACTGGCGTTCCTGCGCAGCGCCCGCCATGCGGATGAGCCGGGCCTGCAGAGCGTCGCTGTGGAGGCGGCGCGAGGGAGGATGCGGCGGATCATGCTGGGCTTGCCGGCGGACGGGCAGGTGGACGGATGAGCGCGGAACCGACCATTCGTCGCGGGGAGCGCAACGCGCGGTACGCGGCCATACCAAACCATGTCTTTGAGGACGTGCGCCTTTCAATGGAGGCGCGCTGGTTGCTGAGCTATCTGCTTTCCAAGCCGGACAATTGGACGGTCGTCGTCGGCGATATCGTCAAAAAGGGAAATTGCGGGCGCGACAAGGCCCGCAAAATGATCGCGGAACTGGTCGATCTCGGCTATGCAGAGCGTGAGCAGAGCCGGGCCGATGGCAAGTTCGGTGTATCAATTCTGGTGATCTATGATGAGCCGCGCGGCCTAACCGTAGAAAATAATTCCGGAATTTCGGGCGGTTCGGAGAGTGTTGCATTTCTACCGCAGACTGATTTGCCGTCGCCGGTAAAACCGTCGCCGGTTTCGCCGTCGCCGGTAAAATCGGCACATAGTAATAACTCAGATCTAGCAAATACTGATGATAGCAATTTGAGAGAGGGCGCGAGCGAGGGCGAGGAAGATCCGAAAAAGGTTGAGGCGGCATTCTGGCGGCTGGTGAAGGATTGGCCCGGTTTCGACGGCATGCCGAAAAAGCCTGCGATGGCGGCTTGGCTCAAGCTGACCGCTGAGGAGCGGACAGAGGCTTCTGACCGGTTCACGGGCTGGCTTGCGTTGCTCAAGGGTCAGAAAAAGGATCATGTGCCGGCGCCATCGACCTATTTTGGCGAGCGGCTGTGGCGGGACGTGCCAGCCATGCAGGAGGCAGCCAAGCCGAAGAACGCAATGGTGCCCGCTTTCGGCAAGCTGTGGGGTGCCTATCGCCTCGCTGAATTGTTGGCAGGCGTGACGGGCGCGATCAGCGGGCTGACGGCGACGGAAAAGACGATGGTCGATGCCGGCAAGTGGACGCTCGACCGTGTGCGTGCCGACAAGCGCCGCAATCACGGATATCCCAACGTCAACACGATGCATGAGCGTGCGCGCAACCGGCAGGGCTGGATTTGCCCCTTGGCGCTCGAAGGCGCGGCGCAAGGCTTTGCACAGGTGCGCCGCGACAGCGACCTTATGGTGGCCTGGATGCGGGAGCACGAGCGGCGCAATTGGCCATTCCTGGACGCGCGCAGCCTGCCGGAATGGGTCTATCTGCCCGCGATCGCCAGCGATGCCGATGGTCTCGATATTGCCGTGCGTGATGCGGTCGATGCGTTTGCAGAACAGATTTCGGATTATCTCAAGGAACGGAGCAAGGGCGATGACGATGCAGCGTAAGATCGAGGGTGTGAAGATCCCGTACCGTCCGATGACCGAGGCTGAACTGTCGCATGATGAGCGGCTTCGCGCCTATGGCGGCTCCCAGCGGCAATTCGAAAAGGGACGAATCACAACGCGGTTTCTGGGTGAGGCTTCGCGCGACAAGGTTGATTCCGCGCCGCTGAAGGCGAAATGGTTCTGCCTGCAGCTCGATCAGCGTCGGGAATTCACTGTGGAAAAGGCCTTGGCTGAAAAAAATATCGAGGCTTTCATGCCGCGTGAAACATGGGTTTCGGTGCGTCTGGGGCGCAAGATCGAGACGGTTATGCCGTATTTTCCCGGATACATGCTGGTTCGCATCGTGCCCAAACATGAGGCTTTTGCAGGGCTTCTGCGGGTGAAACATGTGCGCGACATTGTCGGCGGCGATACTGGATATCACGTCGTTCATGAAGGCGATGTGGAAATGTTTAAAAGGATTTGCGCAAAGATCGATGCGCCGCGTATCGCTACCGACAAGACGATCTGCGAGGGCAGCAAGGCCGATATCACGGATGGGCCGTTTGCAGGGTTCGGGTGCCTTGTGCTCTCGGTGACCTGGAGCCGGGAGGCGCGGGCAAGGGTGGCAATCGACGTGGCCGGCAAGGTCTTCGAGATCGGCAGCATGCCTGTTGCGTTTCTCAAGAAGCTGTGACACCAATTCGCCAACGGACAATCCGGATTTCGTAACCCTCCGATCGCCTGACATCTTGGTCAGGCCAGAGCAGGCGCCAGCCTCAGGGAACAACGCCCCGGACCCAGCCTTGAGAGCCTCGGATGAGAGGCATCGATTCAAGGCCACTGCGAAAGCTATGTTTTCATCAGAGTTCTTAAGCGGCTTTCGGGTCGCTTTTTGTTGTGATCGCACTGGAGCATGATCAGATGACACAGGTCATTTTCGACGCCTCGGAATTTGTCGATCTCAGCCGGGCAATCAAAAACTTGCCAGGCGCGATCAAGGCGAAGGCGATGGGCCGAGCGATGCGGCGCATGCGGGACATGGCGCGGACACGGGTCGTCAAGCGCAGTGCTGAGCGAACAGACCTGACACAGACGATGGTCAGGAAGCTCACCACGGCGCATTTCAACGCTGGCGGAAACACCGTCGACATCATCGAAAAGTCGGGTTGGATATCGCTCTACAAGCTTGGCGCTACCCAGACCAAGACTGGCGTGAGCGTAAGGGCAAGAGGTTCCTACCGTAGTGCTTTCATCGCTGGGATGGACAGCGGACATCGCGGGGTGATGAAGCGGGTGGGGAAAGAGCGTTTGCCGGTGCGCGAACTGTTCGGCCCGAACCCGGCGCACGACGTGACCAACAATCCGGATGTGTTCGTCAAGGTGTTGGCTGAGATCATCGAGGATCATCTCGCACCGCGCGTCCTTCACGAGATCGAGCGCCTTCTCCCCCGGTGATCGGGGGCAGGTGTACCCCCCCCTGGCTCTAGGGACCGTACAGGCCAAAACCCCGTCCACGGGCCGGGGCGACCCCGAAATCCTGTCAGTCTCAGGGGTCAAAATATTGGGTTGACGGGGTTGACGACGTTGACAACCGGGGTTGACGCCGGGTGACAAGTTGACGGAAAGGCGCTGGTGAACTGTGACAGACGAAAATCTGATCATGTGGTCCGTGGCGCAGATTGCCGAGCGCGACGGCGTCTCCAAGCAGGCGATCTCGAAGGCAGTTCAGAAGCTTTTGGCCGACAAGCCCGACACGCCAGTCGATCGCGACGGGCAGGGCCGGGTGGCAGCGATCTCGGTCGCTCATTACGACCATCATCGCCAGCGCCATGTGAACCCGGCCAAGGCGAAGGCCGAGATCCGGCAACCAGGTGCGCCGGCGGGCTTTGCGCCGGCACTTGATCCGAGCGACAGCTTCGACGAGGCGCGCCGCCAGTCGGAGTGGTTGAAGGTCGGGCGCGAGCGGATCCGGCATCAAGAAGCATGCGGCGAGCTGGTGCGACGTGACGGCATCGATAACGCTGTCCGCACCATCGGTTTCGAAATTCAGGCCGTCGTTAAGCGGCTGCAGAACCGGGCCGATGATGTTGCGCTGGCCGTTTCAAAGGAAGGCGTCCACGGCGTCCGGGTTCTTCTGCGCCAGATCGCCTTTGAACTCGGCAACGAAATCGCCGACAAGCTGGCCGCACTGGCTGAGACTGCGCCCGCAACCGATCAGCTGATCGAGGATGATATCTCGTGAACGCCCATCCCGGTGCGCTTCGTGTCGTGGCGCGAGGCTTGGAACTGGCAGTGCGGCCACAGCCGCCAGTTTCATTCGGTACGTGGCTGACCCAGAACATCATTCTGGTCGACGGCCCGAAAAAAGGGGAATTCTGGTCGCCGGCAGATGCGCCGTACCTGGTCGAGATTGCGGAGTGCCTTAGCCAGGAGCATTCCTGCAATCTGGTCACGGTCCGCAAGGCGCAGCAGACGGGTGTTTCGATCCTTGCCCTGGCATGGATGATCTACATCGCGGAGAACACACCGGATAACGCCCTCTACGGCGTCCCTGGTATCGACGCGCTGCAGGACATGAACAGCGGCAAGATGCAGCCGCTGATCGATGAGTGGCAGAAGCGTACCGACAAGCAGGTGATATACCCGACGACTAGCCGGTCTGGCGTGGGCTCGACGACGTACGAGAAGAAGTTTGCCGGCGGCGCGATCTATCTGGCCAATGCCAACACGGTCATGGACCTATCGGCAAAAACCTGCCGCTACGGTGTGAAGGACGAAGTGTCGAAGTGGCAGGAGTTGCCGAACGGCGCGGATCCGGAAACTCTGTTCTTCGGTCGCTTCACCGCATTCCGCCGGCAGAAAAGCTACAAGATCCTTGAGCTTTCAACGCCGGAGCTGGACAGCGGGGACGCGCTCGGCGAGGGGCCGGGTCATTGCCGCATCGATCGGTCGTTTCGGAAATCGGATCAGCGCTTCTGGCACGTGAACTGCCCGGAGTGCGGGTTCGAACAGGTTCAGCAGCAGGGCAATCTGATTATCGATCGTGGCCAGCCGCACAAGACAGTGATGCGGTGCATCGGTTGCCAGCATCATATTTCGGAGATGGAGCGGGTGCATGCGGTTCGCGCCGGTCGCTACATCCCCAGCTTCACAGGACCTGATCGTCATCCCGGCTTCCATGTCGACGCATTCATGTCGCTGATGATGTCTTACGAGGCGATCGCCGAAGACTTCATTGCCGACGAAGGCAAGGGTGAGGCGGGCGCGAAGGACTATCACAATCTGGTTCTGGCCCTGCCTTATGCAATGAAGGGCAATGCACCGGATCACCAGCGGCTGATGGAGCGTCGCGAAGTCTATCCGTCCCATTCGATCCCGGCTGGCGGTTTGCTGTTCGTCGCAGGGGCTGACGTCCAGAGTTACGGCATTTACTGCGAGGGTGTTGCCTTTGGAGAGGATCGGCAAAGCTGGAACGTCTTTGCCGAATTCTTCGAAGGTGCCACCGACAATCCTCAGCAGGGCGCCTGGCAATTGTTCGCCGAGTTTATCGGGCAGGAGTTCGCTGACAGCCACGGTGTTCTCCATCGCCTCGACGCGGTCGCGGTGGATTCCGGTTACCGGACCAACCAAGTGCTGGAATGGTGCCGGCGGCATCCAAACGCCTATGCCGTCAAGGGCCAGCCTGGTCGCGGCGTTCCGGCGATCAGCCTGCCGAACCGCAAGTCCGTGAGCAAGAAGGGCAAGCGCAAGAAATACGGCTCGGCGATGTCCTGGCCGGTCGGCACGTGGTCACTGAAAGCCGAGTTCTACGGCAATCTGCACAAGATCGGCTTGGCGGCCGGCGAGGCCACGGATCCTGCAGGGTACTGCCATTTCCATAAGGAACTGGGCGAGGAGTATTTCCAGCAGATCACCGGCGAGTATTTCGACCGCAAGCTGATCAAGGGAAAGCTTCATGAGGAATGGAAAAAGCGTCGAGAGCATAACCACTTTCTCGACTGCCGGATCTACGCCATGGCGATCGCCGAGCACCTCGGTCTTTCCCGCATGTCACCGGCCGAGTGGGCGGCGCTGCGGGCAACACGTGAGCCTGAGGCGTCAGCTGATCTCCTGTCACCGTCTTCTGTGCAGGTCATGGCGGTTAGCCCGCCGCCGAAACCCGCAGCGCCGCCGCCTAACCCGGCGCCGGCGGCAACCCCGAACAGGTGGATGAAACGGACATGATGAAGCCGAAAGTCAGAGTGCCAGCGGGTCGGGAGCTTACGGCTACCGCACCGCGCCTGGGTGCGGCAGACGCGCCTCGGCCGCACGCTGGCTATCTGCGCGACACGCGCTCGGGTGCGATCGCATCACGCCCGGCCGTGCTGCGCGAGCATCGTGACGACATCCGTCGTGCATGGGATCGCACGTCAGCGCTGGCGATGGATATGATCCAGAACAGCGGCCGGCTGAAGGGTGCCTGCGACCAGATCATCGCCGATACAGTCGGGTCTGAACTGGCGCTCAACCCACAGCCCGACTTGACCGGTCTTGGATATAGCGACACCGAGCGCGCTGAGCTGATCGCGTTGATCAAGCGCCGTTGGAAGTTTTACGCGTGGAACCCGGCCGAGTGCGATTTTCGTGGCAAACTGACGATCCCGCAGATGGCGGACATTGGGATCCGGTATTTCATCGCGTTCGGCGAAAGCACGGGCGTGCTGTCCTACATGAGCAGCGCGCAGCGCAGTCACTACGGTATCCAGTCCGGAACCAAGATGTTGATGGTACCGCCGCCGCGGCTGTCTCGCGAGACCCGCGAGTTTGAACGCCTATACCAGGGCGTTTTCCATGACGAGAACGGCCGGGCAACCCGCTACCGGTTCAAGAGCCGCGAAAGCGGGATCGAGACGACGACGGACTATGCCGCGCGCGACGCCGCTGGTCGCCAGACTGTCCTGCATGCATTCGACCCGATGGACGCCAGTGACGTGCGCGGTATTTCGCTTCTCGCGCCGACGTTCCGGAAGCATATCCAGCACGAGATGCTGGACGATGCGACGTTGCAGACCGCGATCCTGCAGACGATTTTCGCCATTACCCTGACAAGCGCTGCGCCGAGTTCGGATGCTTTCGAGGCGATGGAGGCATTGAAGGAAAGCGGCGCTGACAATGCGTCGGCGATTGCATCGGACTTCGCCAATTACTTCAAGGCGCAGCTCGACCTTGCTGCAGGTTCGAAGATCAGCGTCAGCGGCGATCCGACAGTCTCGCATCTGGCGCCGGGTGAGCAGCTTGGGTTTCAGACGGCGAAAATGCCGGGCGGCCAGTACCTGCCGTTTTCTGACAGCCTGTCGCGCGACATGGCCCGCGCCATGGGCATCACGTTCGGTGGCCTTACCATGAACTATTCGGATGCGACCTATTCGTCGGTGCGGATGGAAACGTCGTCGCTCTGGCCTGTCGTGTTGCGTCGGCGCGAGCGGATCGCTGCGCCGCACTACCAGATGCCATACGAAAGCTGGCTCGACGAAGAGATTGGCGAGGGGCGTATCCCGTTCAAGGGCGGATACGCGGCTTTCCTCGCCAACCGTGAGCGGGTGTCCTGGGCACTATGGCAAGGACCTGCAAAGCCGACTGCCGATGATGGCAAGGCGGCGAAAGCGTCATCTGAGCGGATTGCCAATGGGACAGCAACGCTGGCGCGGGAATGCGCTGATCTCGGCGAGGATCCGGACGAAGTTTTCCAGCAGCGCTTGCTGGAACACAACAGGTACATCGCTGCCGGCATGCCGTCGCCCTTCATGCGCAACATGCCGAGCGATCCTGCAGGGTCGGATGACGATGCATCCAAGAAGAAGGCTGCTGCCTGATGCCCCTGCTCGTGACACTCAATGGCGCCGTCGTCGACGCAGATGATCCCTGTGCGCTGTGGCAGGCGCTTTACGCGGTCAAGCTGAAGCGACTGGCTGGCGAAGCAATCGAGGAAACCGAAATCCGCTCGCCGGTGACGCAACGCCGGATCAAGGTCGCCTCGACCAACATGAAGGACCTCGATGCCGAACTTGAGCGCCTGGCGGTCGCATGCTCGGCCAAGGCCGGCGGCCGGCGCACTCGGTTCGCCAAGCAGTTCCGCTTTACCCCGTAAGGAAAAGTCATGTCGTTTGCCTATGGAAATGTCGCGCAGCGCCTGTTCGACACGCCGCTGATGTATGACGAACGCAAGGCTGAAACCTTTGTGCGCGCTCTCGGCTCGCGCATTACCGGATCGACGATCCTCGTTGCCAACGGTTCCGGCGGGATCGACCATACCGCGTTCGAGAATGGCCGGCCGTCCGCAGGCAAACTCGGTGACCGCCTCAACCGTGCCTATCAGCGTTCGGATCGGTTACCGTTCGATATCATCGACAACGTCGCCATTATCCCGATCGAAGGCACACTGATCCACAAGGGTGCGTTCATAGGGTCGGAGTCCGGCGAGACGTCCTACCAGGGACTGCAGACGCAGATCGCCACTGCGATCCGCAGCCCGGCTGTCAAAGGTGTTGTCTTCGAGGTCGATTCCTACGGTGGCGAGGTCAGCGGATCCTATGAGACCGCGACGTTGATGCAGGAGCTGTCGAAAGCCAAGCCGACGATCTCGATCCTGACCGACTTTGCCTATTCGTCTGGGTATCTGCTTGCCAGCCAGGCTCGCCAGATCGTCATTCCTGAATTTGGCGGCGCCGGATCCATCGGCGTCATCATCCTGCACGCGGACTATTCCGATGCCTTGGCGCAGGAGGGCGTCAAGGTGACGATTATCCGGTCTGGCAAGTTCAAGTTCGAGGGCAATTCACTGGAGCCTTTGCCGGAGCGCGTCATTGCCAAGTGGCAGGCGCAGACTGATGCAATCCGCGACAAGTTCGCGACCTTTGTCTCGAGGGGGCGCTCGGGCCGGATCACGAAAGCCAAGGCGCTGGCCACCGAAGCGGAATGCTTCGACGCCAACGAGGCGATCGGCCTCGGACTGGTCGATGTCGTCGGCGATCCCGTCCAGGCGTTCAACGCCTTCATCAAGGAAGTGAACAGGAGCTGACCATGCGTTCGAGCCTTTTGGCGGTGATGCAGGCTGCGATGCAGCCGCTGATGAGTGAAATTCCCCCTGAAGGGAAAGAGCCGGGCGCTGAAGCGTCCAGTACCGAAGCGCCTCAACAAGGGGCATCAATACAAGAGGTTGATATGCCTGACGATCAGACCAAACCCGGCGCTACGGTCACCGCCGCCGAACACACTGCCGCTGTGGCCAAGGCCACCAGCGACGGCCACGCCGACGGTTTCAAGGCCGCCAACGAGCGCATGACGAGCATCTTCTCGGCTGAAGCCATCAAGGGCGACGGCAAGCGCATGTCCGCCGCCTTCGACCTCGCCAATGGTTCGCCAGGCATGTCGGCCGATGCGGTCGTCGCATTCGTTTCGGCGAATGTTGAAGCCGGCAAGCCGGGTGCCACGGCTCCGGCGCAGACCTATGAGCAGCAGCGGCTTGCTGCGTCATCGTTGGCGACGCCGCCGGGCGCGGGCACCAACACCGAGAAACCGAAGGGCGGACTGTCCGCCGCCGTCTCCTCCCACATCGCAACCCTGAAGCGTCCGGCCTAAACGCCGCGCCCCAACCGAGGATACATCTATGACGATGACAGTTTTGAGGGGTGCGCGGCCCGATCAGGTTTCCGACCTGGTAAAGCGCGAAGATCCGGAAATGTCGCGCGAGCGGTTCACACTGCTCGCCGGCTCGGGCGGTGTGCGGACCGTTCTTCTCGGCACACCTTTGGGCAAGTTGCTGGCGGCTGGCGTGATCACGGCTGCGCAGGCTGCGGTTGGTGGCAACACCGGCAACGGCACACTGGCGCTCGCCAATCCGGCGTTTGCCGCCGGCGCCAAGATCGGCGTCTATACCGTCACATGCACCACCGGCGGCGCCGATGGCACCTCCAAGTTTCGTGTCGAGGATCCGGAAGGTGTCGCGATCGGTACGGCGACAGGTGGTTCTGCGTTCAGCAAGGCGGTGAAGTTCACCATCAGCGGTGGTGGCACCAACTTCGTCGAGGGTGACACCTTCAATGTCACGCTCAGCCAAGCGGTCGGGGTGAACGACGGCAAGGTGGCGATCTGGGACCCGACCGCGACGGACGGACGGCAGAAGCTCTGGGGATTTTCGCTTCGGACCGTCGCTGCCGCCGATGGTGTCGATAACGATACGGACGGCCTCGCCATCCGGCGCCTCGGTGTCCTGCGTCTCGGCGCGATCCTGTGGCCGGAAGGCACGACCGATGCCCAGAAGGCCGCTGCTATCCTCGATGCCGATGAGCGGCTGAAGCTCCTCATCCGCACCTGATTTTCTTCACCCTCGACCGGTTGCTGCGGCCCGCTGATGGCGGGTCGTTGAACCCTCATGGTCAATCCACCCCGAAAGGTAAGTCCTATGCCTGAACTTCTGCTCCCCTACACGGATGTGGAACTGACCGAAGAGGTCAACCGCATCCCCAACACATTCGGACTTTTGAATGCGCTCAACGTGGCCCCGTCCGAAGCCAAGTCGTCGAAGTATGTGCGTATCGAATATCGCGACGGCGAAATATACGTTCTCGCCGCAGAACCGCGCGGTGGGCCTGGTGACGTCGGCCCGAACGACAGCGAAAACTTTATCATTCTGGAAATCCCGCACTTTCCGCATATCGATTTCATCAGCCCCGATGACTTCGATGGCGTGATGGAAGTGGTGAACGGTCAGATCACCGCCGCGTCACTCGATCGCGAAATCGCGCGCAAGCTGGCGACGATCCGGCGCAAGCATTCGATCACCCGTGAATACATCCGCCTCGGTATGCTCAAGGGCCTGATCAAGGACGGTAAAGGCCGGACGCTCTACGACCTCTACGCGGCCTTTCAGATCACCAAGAAGACCGTCGATTTCTTGCTCGGAACTGCCGGCACGGACGTCATGGCGAAATGCGAGGAAGTCCTCGATCATATCCAGACCAACATCAAGGGTGAGACGGTTGGAGGCGTCGATTCTATCGTCAGTCCAACATTCTTCAACAAGCTTGTAACCCACGCCAAGGTCGAGAAGTTCTGGCTGCAGGCACAGAACTCGGCCCTTCATACAACGATCGAACGGCAATATCTCGGCGGTAACTGGGGTCGTGTGTTCGAGTTCGGCGGCATCAACTTCCGCGAATACAAGGGCAGCTTGCCGGTGAAGAATGCTGCCGGCGTGATCACCAGCGAGAAGAACGTCGCGGACGATATGGGCTACGCCTATCCGACCGGGACGCAGAACATGATGAAGACGTTCGAAGGCCCGGTCTATCACATCAACCGGCTCAACCAGCCGATTGAAAACACGGCTGAACCGGTCTTCATCACGACTGAAGAGCTGAAACATGGCGGCGGCGTGGAGTTCAAATCGCAGTCCAACGCTCTTGCGGTCTGCAAGCAGCCGGAGTGCCAGGTCGAGCTGACCACCTCGAACTGACGTCGTCAGTCTGAATGCCAATCAATGCCGCGGCTCTGTGTCGCGGCATTCTTCCAACGGGTGTAGTGATGGACTGGGACGCCGCCGAAGCTTTGACCGAGGCCGCCTGCGCTTCGATGTTCGACACTACCGACTGTGTCCTGCAGCCGCGTAAGACCGGCGCTTCGGTCAACCATGCGGAAATCGATGATCCGGATCGATTGCCTTTTGATTTCAAAGGCACGATCGAGCTGGAACCGCCGAGCGACAGGATCGCGCGGCATCAGCCGAGTGATCCGGCAATCCGAAACGGCACTGTGTCCTATGACGCGGTCCTGACGGCTTACACGGCTGCTTGGCCCTACAAGCCCGCGCGCGGCGATTATGTGACCGCAAAGCTTTTGACGTGGAAGATCGCCGCCAACGAGCCGGACGGTTCGGCCCGCGGGGTCTATTACCTGAACCGGGCAAAGGCTTGAACGATGCTTGCAGCTGAAGCCATGCGGCTTGCCGCGATAGAGATTGTTTTGCCGACAGCGGCGGTCATGTCGAAGTCGGGTTATCCGACGTTGGCCGAAGAGCTGGTTTATGACAGTCGCGCCGCGGCGATCGAGGATCTTGACCGCACCGCACCTTACACGCCGGTGCTTGCGTTCTATACCGTCGAGAGCGGCGTCTCGCTACGTGGCGAACATGCCGCCGCTGGCGATACTGTTGCGGACGCGGTGCTTGAAATCGTCGCCGAGCTGGCCGTTGTTGCGTCAGAGGGCGGGGAAGAGTTTTCCGACGCCCTGGCTGGCGATGATCCGGACGCCCGGCTTGTCCTGGCTGCACTTTGTGCGCAGGTGCGCCGGCTGCTTGAGCGCAGCCAGCAAGGCGGGCTGTGGCGGCGGATCGTCAAACGCATCATCAAGACCGAGATGCAAACCTTTGCCGCCCCGCAGATCGGCCTGCGCTGGCATCGCGTCACGATCCGCATGCATTGCGAGATTGCCGACGACGACTTCGACATGCCGGTCGGCGGTCTACCGCAACCGATTGCCTCGCTGTTCGATGTTCTGCCGGTGCAGTCCTACGCGAGGGCTAAGCTTTCGGCGCTTGCAGCCCATTTTGCCCCTGAAAATCTTCCGGACCTTGAACAGGTTCGCGTCTCCACCGGTCCGGTGACCACCGGCCTCTGACCCCGGAGCCCATCATGTCCGACCTTTACCGGCCCAAAAAGGGCCTGCACGTCCCCATGCCTCATGGTCAGCCCGATTGGCCCGACGAGGGACGTCGCGTCAATTTCGCCAATCCTTACGAGGCCCGCCTCGTACGCGACGGCGACATCGTCAGAATTGAAAACCCCGCTGAAGGCGGAAAACAGAGGAAAAACCCATGAACAATATTCCGGGCAACCTGACCGCCCCGCTGTTCGCCTTCGACGTCCAGTCCGGTGGCCAGTTCGAAAACGAAAACCGCCTGATCCTTCTGGGGCATGGTCTCGCGGCCGGCAGTCTCGCCGCCGGCGGCATTGCACTGTGCAACAATCGCAACGACGCCCGCCTGCTAGTCGGCGGCGGCTCGATGCTGGAAACAATGTTCATCGCGGCGCGCCGCAATGCGCCGGCGCAGGAAATCTGGATCGGCCGCGTTGCCGATAGCGGCACGGCCGAAATCCGGACCGTTACCATCGGCGCCGTCCCTGCGGCCGGCGGGCAGGGCATCCTCCTGATTGCCGGCGAGGTGATCTCGGTCGAGATCGCGGCCGGTGACAGTGCCAACACGGTCGCCGCTGCCATCGCAGCCGCGATCAACGGCTATTATAACCGCTTCACCGGCATGTCTTTGCCGTTCACGGCGACTGTCGCGACCAATGTCGTGACCATCACGGCCCGGCATAAGGGCACCTATGCGACCGGCATTGACGTCTCCATCCCCGTCCTTGATGTCGTCAACGCTTTTGCCGGAGTGCTGAGCTTCGCCACCACAACGGCCGGCGCCGGTACTCCCTCGCTCGCCAACATCATCGCCGCGATGACGGATGATCCGTTTGAAATGATCGTCAGCGCGTTCGGCGACAGCACCAATCTTGGCTTGCTCGACGACTTCCTTTCGGAGGTGTCAGGCCGCTGGTCCTATGCGCAGCAGCTCTACGGGCATGCCTTTTATCCGAAGACCGACACGTCCAGTAACCTGGTGACGGCGGCGCTTGATCGCGACACCTGGCACCTGACAATGATTCCGCGCTTTTCCGCTGGCGGCTTTGCCGAGCCGGATTATGTCTGGGTCGCCGCGATGGTGGCGCGCACGGCGCCCTGGCTCGGCAGTGGGACCAATGGAGATGTGTCGCGTAATCAGACCGGACTTGTCGTCGAAGGCCTGTCGGCGCCGCGCGACCGGACCTACTGGATGGATTATCCGACGCGTGACGCGCTCCTCAAAAACGGCGTGTCGACCTGGGCGATCAATCGCAACGGCGACGTGACGATCGACAAGATCGTGACGCACCAGCAGACCACGAACGGCGCGCCGGACACGACGTTTCGCGATATCCAGCGCATCTATCAGCTGACCTATGCGCTGAAAAACTTCCGCGCCCGGCTTGCCTATGAGCATGGAAACAAGGCGCTGGCGGACAGCAATCCGTCCAACCTTGACGCGATCTCGACGCCGCGCGACATCCTCGCGACGCTCTACCACACCTATCAGAGCATGCCGGGCGTGCTGGAAAACTCGGAAAGCGCGCTGCAGGCGATGGTCGTGACGCGCGACACCGACAATCCGAACCGGGTCAACGTCGTGTTGCCGCTCGATTTCGTCAACGCGCTCGACATCTTCGCCGGCCTTGCCCGCGTCTACAGCCAGTTTCGCTAACCGGTCGCGCTAAGCGCCATTTCAACAGGGGTAAACGACCATGGGTAACAAGGATTTTGGCGGCCGGATCACGATGCGGCTGTCGACGGGCGAAGCGATCTCATTGCGTGGCACGCTCAACATGCAGACTTCGGGGCTTTCGACGGAGGCTGTCACCAACCAGGATGGCAGTGTTGACCGTACCGCGACGGTGCAGCCGCGACGCTTCGAGATCGCTTTCGCGGATCGCGGCCTTGATCACGACGCGCTCATGAAGTCACCGCGTTTCAACGTCACGTTCGACGAGGAGTTCACCGGCGTCACGCATTACTTCACCGATGCATTTGTCACCGGTGATCCGCAGACCAACCGGATGACGGGCGAGGTCACCGGTCTTACCGGTGTCGCCGAGAAATACAGCCGGAGGGATGGCTGATCATGGCGCGTTTGATCATTCCGCTCGGCCAGACCTACACGGTGCATGACAAGGTTTTCAGCGAAGTCGTGTTGCGCGAGCCATCCTACAAGGAAATCTTCATGGACGGTCTTGGCCGGCCGCAGGACTGGCAACCCACGCCTGATGGCGCGGTCGTGGTCACTTATCCCTCAGTGGTCGATGCCTATCTGCAAAAGATTGTTGTCGAGCCCGGATATGAATGCCTTAGCGGGCTGGCTGCACTCGATGCCATCAAGCTGGAAAGAGCTGTGTGCGGTTTTTTTCGGGAGCCGATGGGCTCGGAGAAACAGCCGACTGGATGATCTTTCGTCTCGGGTTCCGGTCGGATGTGGTGGAGGCGATGACGCCTAGCCAGATCGCGTATTGGTCCAACCGTTTCGTCAAATTTGCGGAAGCCAATCGATGACCAGAGAAGTCGAAGCCAGAGTGAGGATTTCCGCCGTCGACAAGACGGGGCAGGTTTTCAAAGCCCTTGCCGGGAAGATGGACCAGGTGAACCGGCGCGCCGATGCGCTTAATCGGCGCCAGTCTTTTCTTGCCCGCAACAGCGCGGCGATGTTCACCTCGATGTTGCGCTATGCGGCGCCAGCTGCTGCGGCCTATGCCGCCAAGGCGGCACTCGTCGATTTCGCTGCTGTCGAGCGGCAGATGACGCGGATTGGGATCACGGCCGACGCCAGCGCCGACGACATCAAGGCGGCGTTCGAAGGTGTGCAGCAGATCGCCAAGGACCTATCCTTCGGCGATTTCCAGCCGGCGATTTCCGCGCTCGACACGCTGGTTTCGTCCGGTCTGTCACTGAAAGAGGCGATGGCTTTCCTGCCCTCGATCCTTGCGACGACACAGGCGACGGGCGCGCAGGCGGAAGATATAGCCAATACTGCAATCAAGGCGTCCAGCGCACTGAAACTTGAAGCGAAGGAAATGCAGCGGGCCTTCGACGAGATGGTTGCTGGCGGCAAGGCGGGTCAATTTGAAATGAAGGATATGGCTTCCTTTATTCCAGAGCTTGCTAATTCATTCGCCTCACTTGGATATTCTGGACACGATGGCCTTAAAGAATTGATCGCGATCTTGCAGACGTTGCGCGAGGATACAGGATCGGCAGAGGCCGCAGCGACGCAAGCGCAGAATATCTTCGGCAAAATGTTTTCAGGCGATACCGCAGCGAAATTCAAAAAATTCGGGATCGATCTGCGCAAGGAAATGACGGCGGCAAAGGCCGCCGGCGAAGATGCCGTCTCAGCGTTTGTTCGATTGTCGCAAGAGGCGATCAAAGGTGATCTCACAAAGCTTCCGCTTTTGTTTACCGACCAGGAGTTCCGGCTCGGCATGCAGTCGTTGATGACCAGCGGCGACAGCTACAGGAAATTTATCGAAGCAGTTAATTCGACAAAGGTCGATGGCACTGTGCTTCGCGATGTTGGAACAGTTTTGACCGACACGCAGGCGAGTATCGACCGGATGTCAGCCAGCTGGGAAAAGCTGAAAACCAGCTTCGGGGGTGCCATTGCCAAGCCGGCCGGTTCGGCCATGGACGGGATGTCTAAGGATCTCGACCGCGGCTCGGCAATTCGTAATTCCCTTGAAAAAAAGGGGATGGGTTACTGGGCACGCGAATGGTGGATGGCAAAGAATATGCCGCTCGGCGCCTATTCGAAGAGCGAGGAGGCGGACCGGCTTGCAGCCGAGGGCGGTTACAAGGATCCGGAGTGGCGAAAGAAGCATTTTCAAGGGCCGATGCCTGGCAAAGTTCCTGAATTTCCCGGCCGTAAATTACAGGGCATACCGAGCGCGAGGCCGGGCCAAAGCGCAGCACGGCGCCAATCCGTGTTTCCGGGGAAGGATGCGGACGACGTCGCACAAACGCCGCGCAAGAGCCCTGATCAGTGGCTTGGCAGCATCATGCCCTCACTCAAGATACCGAGCGCGCAGGAATGGAAGGACGCCCTTAAAATGGACGCAGGGATTTCCGGGCTGAAGCGCAGCGGCGAGGACGCGGGCCAAAGCGTCGCCAACGGTGGACGGCAGGCCAAGGAATCAATCAAGGAATCGGCAGCGTTCTTCGAGGTGGCGGGCGTCAATGTCGGCGCCTCGATCATGTCTGCTGCGGAAAAATTGAGCGCGGCGGCGCGCACGCTCAATTCGTCGATCGCCGCCAGCGTAACGGGTGGCAAGAAAGCCAATGCTGACACAGGCCGATCCATGCCGGACAGTGCCGGAAAGCCGGCGACGGGTGGCGGTGGCGGATACTAAGGGGCGATCATGCGCGATTGGACAAAGACACTGTTGCCGGCGTCGTTCCGCGGTGTGCCGTTTTATGTCGAGGTTGACGATCGCGCCGGCGGGCGCCGCCTGGCGGTGCATGAATATGCCGGTGGTGAGATCAGCCTGATCGAAGATATGGGGCGCGCCACCGAGAGCGTCGATGTTACGGCCTATGTTCTCGGCGACGTCGCGGACTTCCAGAGCCACGCATTGTTTGCTGTCTGTGGATTGCCTGGACCTGGCTTTTTGATGTTGCCGATCGATGGTGGCCGGATGATGCACTGTCAGGAATTCAGCCGGTCGCGGTTTCGCGACCGTGCCGGTTACATCGCGGTCGACCTGCATTTCGTCCCGGCCGGGATCGGCGCCGGGTCGTTTCTTTCCATCGGGGATGTCGCGGCGTCGTTCTCGAATGACATTGTCGATGCCGCGCTCGGCTTTGCGGGGATGTTCTGATGGCGGCCAATCGTACGACCGTTCTTGAATGGCTGTCTGACCGGGGCAGCGAGATCATCACCGACGCCGAAGACCTGGCCGATCTTGCTGTGCGGATCGAAGCGGCGGGTACGTTCGATGCGACCGCATTTGCTCTCGAAATGCTGCAGCTGACGCGGATGATCGGCGAAAGCGCCTCGACCGTGCTGCACTTTGAGCGGCTGCGTGTTCCCGCGGCTGTCGGCGCCGGCGATACGCAGGATGCCCTGACCGTGCTGGTGACGGTTGCGCAGGCGATCGCGGCGGGCCGCGTCGGCTGGCCGTCGCGCCCGGCGGCACGGCAAGCCAGAACCATACTGGCGACAAGTCTCGATGATGCGTTGGCGATCCTGTCGCCATTGAGCGCGACCACGTTCATCTGGCTTTCGGCACTGGCACAGATCGCCCTGCGGCTGCTTTCGGAGATTGCGGCCAACAGCGCACCGATCATCATCGTGCAGACCGGCGTCTCCCTACCGTCGACGGCCCTTGCCTATCATCTCTATGGCGACGCCAACCGTGCCGGAAGCCTGGTCGATATCGCCAGATCCGCGACGCCGATGATCATGCCGGCCCAATTCGAGGCGATATCGTCATGATGCTGGAAACAGTTTTGGCAAGCGGTTTGCCGCCGCATGAATCGATCAGCATTTCCGTCTCGGCGGAAGAGGCTGTGCGCACGGCGTCGATGGTCGTCGCCTATGTCGGTCCCGGCCTGCCGGCGATACCGGGCCAGCCGGTGAGTATAACGGCCAGCGGTACGCTGATCCTTACCGGCTACGTCCGGGATGTGAACCCGAGCCATGACGCGGAAACGCGGTCATGTTCGCTGACGATCGTGTCCCGCACCGTGGATGCGACGGAATGTTCGGTGCTGCATTCGACTGGGGAGGTCCTGGATAAGGACCTTGCTGCGATCGCACGTGAATTCGACGGTCTGGGTATCGGTGTCGAGGACGACGGTGGTCTACCGAAGGAAGTGCGTCACAAGCTCAATCCGGGGGAAAGCCTGTTTCATACCATCGAGCGACGCGCGCGGGGCCGGGGCATCCTGATCCACGACACACCGGAAGGAAAGCTGAAGTTGGCGACAAAGCCGGCCGGTACGCACAGCGGCAGCATTGTTCGCGGGCGTGGCATCATCACCGCATCATCGACCCTGACGGAAAAAGGGCGGCATTCGGCCGTGCATGTTCGGGGGCAGATGACCGAAGGCACAGCGGCGCAACAGCTGCGCGGGCAGGCGACGGCGAAGGATGCCGGGGTTTCGCGCGAGCGGCCGCTCGTCATACGCCATGAGGGCGAGGCGCTGACGGACCGGATGAAGACGCGGGCGGAATGGCAAGTCAAGCGTGGGGCGGGGTCAGCGTCAACGGCGGAAATCACCGTCTCAGGCTGGCGCGACGACGGCGGCAAGATCTGGACGGAAAACTACCTGGTGCATGTCGACGACGACTGGATCGGGGTCAACGGCATGATGATCATCAAGTCGGTGACCCTCGACCAGTCCGACGGCGGCACCACCGCCACGCTGTCGCTTGCCGATCCGCGTGCCCTTGGCGGCGAGAACCCGCGCGGGAAGACGGAAAAGGCTTACGGCGCACCGGGCGCAATCGAGGCGGAGTTCGAAGAACAATGAGCGGGACGCGGTTCGAATTTGACGGCAAAGTCACCCACAAAGCCGGACAGCAATTTGTCAACGGACGGGGACTGTTCAGTGACGGTTTCACAAGGGTTCATCGTCTTGAGCCGCACGGCTTCGCCTCCGTCCCGGTCAAGGGCGCCACCGGTTTTCTGGTGACGCCGAACGGAAATGCCGATGAAGCCTATGTCATCGGCGGCGAGAAAGCATCATTGCGGCCCGGCGATCTGCCGGCCGGGGCGTCGGCGCTGTATGACCACAATGGAAATATCATCAAGCTGATCGGCGACGGTGTGGTTATGGATTTCCAATCGCACACGGTGACGATGACTGCCGGGACATGGACCGTGACCGGCGATTTCATGATCACCGGGAACGTGTCGATCGTCGGAAATCTCGCCGTCGATGGCAATATCACCGCGACGGGCAGCAATCCCAATCATCACAGTCACTGATCCGGAGCATCGCCGTGCTGAAAATCATTCCGGTTGATGATGCCGAGGAGCCCTATCGCGCGCCCGACCTGATCTTCGACGGCATCGCCGGGGATATCACCGTCAATGCAATTGCGCACAGATCGGCGCCCGGCGACCTCAAGGCGGAACAGGGCCTGGCAACACAGGTCCTGATCTGCCTGATGACCGATCGCCGGGTCGAGGCGAGCGAGTTGCGCGACGGCGATACCAATCGCGGCTGGGTCGGGGATAGCTTCGATCTTGAAAATGGCGAGACGGATCTTGGCTCGCGGCTGTGGCTCTTGCGGCGGGGCAGGCTCTTCGAGGGCATCGAGACGGTTGCCGAAAGTTATGCCCGCGAGGCGTTGCAGCCTTTGCTTCGACAGGGCGCCGTGGTGCGGGTCGATGCGACCGCGACGGCCGATCGCAGCCAAAACCGGCTTGACCTTGCCGTCGCGCTCTACGGGCGCGAGGGCGCGCAAGTCTACAACGACACATTCGCAATTTTATGGAGGCAGATCGATGGCGTGGAACGTCCGCTCGCTGGCTGAAACATCGCAGCGCGCCCGCGGTGCGTTTCGCCAATACATGCCGGGAACCGATTCCGCGCTGAAAAACAATTTTGTTACGGTAACCGGCAAGGTGCTGGCGGCCCTGTCGCATGAATTCGAATTGCGCATGGCCTATCTGGCGCAGCAGCTCTTCCTGCAGACGGCGAGCGGCCAGTTTCTGGTGATGCATTGTGCCGATGTGGGCATCTACCGGAAGGCCGCATCTGCCGCGACCGGCAAGATCAGCGGGACGGGGGCGGCGTCGACCACCTATCCGATCGGGGTCCGGTTCATTTCCGGAAATACGATTTATCGCTCTACGGCATCTGCCAAAAGCGGCGTCGGCGGTGCGGTGACCTTCACGGTGCGATCCGATGCCAAGGGTTCGGCGGTCAACCGCGACGCCGGCGGCATCTTGGCGGTGGCTGATCCAGTGCTGTTTCCGACGCTCGATGACGAATTTACGGTTGGCGATGACGGTTTGGGCGGCGGTGCGGATATCGAGACCGATGACAGCCTGCGCATGCGCGGCCTGCAGCGCAAGCAAAACCCGCCGGGCGGCGGAACGTTGACGGATTATGAGCGCATTGCCCGCAGTGTGCCTGGCGTCATCAAGGCCTGGGCGTTTCGCGATCCGCTGGCGCCGGGATTTCTTGTTGTTTTCTTCCTGTTTACCGGTCGGGAAAATTCCATTCCGGAGGCATCGGATGTCACGGCGGTGCAGGCGGCTATCGACGCCAAGCGGTTGATCCGGGTCGACGACAGCGTTGCCCGGGCGCCAGTCGCTCGCCCGGTCAATGTGACAATCAACGGGCTGTCGTCAGACACGTCGGACACGCGGGCCGCAATCGCGGCGGGCATCCGGGCGATGTTCCTGGCGCGATGCCGGCCCGGGATACCGGGGGATACATTCAATTTGTCGAAGTCGTGGATCGCGGAAGCGGTTTCGCAGGCGGCCGGTGAAAGCCGGCACGTGCTGGTCGCCCCATCGGCGGATATCGAACTGACGGACGGGGAATTTCCCGTTCTCGGGACGGTGACTTATGGCGCGTGATCCGGCATTGCACACGGTCACGTCGATCGCATCGGCCGGGCCGCAGTCGGTCGCGATCGCGCTGCCCTATGACGGGCTGTCGGCGCCTGAAAACGATGACCTGATCACGGCCGGGCTGTCGCTATGGCCTCAGGGTCCAGCATGGGGTTCGCCGGACGGACAGGCGATCGACCTGTCCTCCAACCTGGCGCGGTTTACACGCGTCCTCTTGTCGCCGTTCGAGTGGCTTTACAGCCGTGCCTATCGCCTGGCGCTGGAGTCATCGGTCAAGGGCGTATCGGAACTGCTGCCGGAATGGGAGGCTGATTACGGCTTGCCCGACAATTGCGTGACCGATGCCACCACGGTCGCGGAGCGGATCCGCGCCCTGGAAGCCAAGGTCAATTCGCAGGCCGTGATCCATCCTTCGGATTTCATCCGGGTTGCGGCGGCTTACGGCTTCACGATCGAGATCGAGGAAGGCGCCATCTTCGAGTGTGGCTTTTCCGAAATTGGCGGTGAGCACGAGACTGGCGCCGCGTCCGAGGAAACCTACTGGGCCGTGCGGGTCGACGATCTGTCGATCGACTATTTCCGCGCCGGGCTGGGCGAATGCGGTTTCGACGAACTGTTCAATTTCGGTGAGGCGGAGCGGCTGCTCTGCATCCTGCGCCGACTGGCGCCGGCGTGGACGCTTCCCGTCCTGTGGCCGCCCCGGCCTCAGATATTCATCACCACCGAGGATGGCGACTTCCTTGGTGACCAGGACCTGACCCCGCTCACCGTTTATTGAGGACGCAACCATGCGCTATCAACCACCGTTCGGATCAACCAATCCGAACGCCCATTATGTCGACCGCAACACGGCAGGCGCCACCAGCGGCTCACGCGTGCCGGCGGCGGCTATCGAGGATCCGCAGCGCGAAATTCTCTATGTCATCACACAGGCTGGTCTGACGCCGATCGATGACGACCTGACGCAGCTCCATGAAGCCATCATGCTTTTGACCAACGTTCCGTTCGCGTCGAACTCGGAATCGATTGACGACGAGGTTGATGACAAGGCGATTTCCCCGGCACGATTGATCTATGCGCTTGGCCAACTCCGCGACTGGGCCAACAGCGCAGAGGGTCTCAACCCCGGCGTTGAAAACAAAATCATCGATCCCAGGCGACTTTGGGAAGCTCTTTCGGAAAACTTTGCCACCGACGCGGAATCGATCAACGCTGCTATCGAGGGGAAGTCTATCGATCCGTCGACTTTGGCTTATGCGCTCGGCGTCCTGCGCGACTGGGCCAATAGTGCGGAGACGGCCGATCCGGATCAGGAACACAAGGTTATCGATCCCAAGCGGCTTTGGGAGGTGCTCGGCAAGATTAAGGCGCTGGTTGCGCCGACGCCGACGGGATCGACGGAAGAGATCGATCTCGACGCGACCTATGGCCTGTTCGAAATTATCGTCGGCCAGATGTACGACACGTCGACCGGAACGCGTTGTGGCATCGACTTCTCGATCGATAACGGCAGCAGCTGGATCGAAATCTACGACGACACGTCCGGCAGTCCAGGCCAGACCGCCCAACTGCTGCTGAGCGTGCGTTACGGCAACTACAGTTGTGTCTACTTGCAGTCCGGCTCGACCGATGTTGGGGCTCAATATGGATCGACCGGCACAGTCACCAATCTCAAGGCGCGGGCGCGGTGCGGATCCGGCGGCACTCTGCGCTATTCCGAACTCCGCATCAGGAAGGCTTAGACGATGACTAGAATTGTCGAATTTCATACGCCGAAGCCGACCATCGTCCGGATCGAGGATGACGGGATCGATCTTGTGGCTTACGCCGCCGAACGGTTTCCGGGCCTGGCCTACAGCTTGCAGACGGATGAGGGTCTAGCCCAGGCGGCGCGGCTGCGCTCTGCAAAAGCCGCCTGTGGCACGCGCATCTACCGCGTCGCATCGGCGGAATGCCAAATGAACATGGCCGCCGCCGCCGCCATCATCGCGGCGACGCCGGAGGGGTCGCGCACGTCAGACGATACCGCGATGCTGACGGCCTATCGCCTGTTTCGTGGGTGGGTCGATGCTATGCGGGCGACGGTCGATCCGCTTGCAAGCGGGACCGGCTCGATCGCCGACGATAGTGCATGGCCGGTCTGCCCGGCCGAAGCGATCAATCTCACCGTCGCCTACTGATTTCCTCGCGCGCCGCGCATTTCCGGAAACGATCCATGACAGACACTGTAAAAACCAACAGCCTGGCGCTGAGCCAGCTGCTCGATTCCTTTGTCGCCAATCGCGGCGGCAATGCCGTGCGTGTGGAAAAGGACCCTCTGGCCGCGCAGCTGATCGGCTCGGGGCCGCTGGCGGTGGCGCTTTCCGCGCTGATCGCGGCGACGGGGGCGATCGTCGCCAAGGAAACGCGTGCTCAATTGTTCGCCGTCGCCGACGATTTCGACCTGGGTGATGTCGGCATGGTCCTCCTCGACGACAACGAGGATTATCGTGGGGTCTACCGTTTGCTGGGCGGCACGTGGAATAAAAAGGCCGACCTGCCGGCCGATGCCGCCAAGGCCTATGCCAGTGCAGCGGCTGATGCGGCCGCAGCTGCGGTCGAGGCGGCTGAAATCGCCGAAGATGCCAGGACCTCATCATCGGCGTCGGCGACGGCCGCCGCGAAATCCGCCGTCTCGGCGCAGGCGTCATCGACCTCTGCGGCGAAATCGTCGAAGCAGGCGCGTGCTGCGGCTGAAGCGTCGGGCGACGTGCGGTTTTTCGACAGCTATGCGCTTGCCGCTGCATCGGTCGGGTCGCTGCCTGCCAACCAGGTTGTCGAGGTCATTGTCGACGAAACGCTGGGCGGGGCGCGCGTCCGCTACCGCAAGGAAGCCGGCGTGCTCGTCTATAAATATGTCGTCCAGGGCGAAGGCGCGACCGTGCCGATATCCTATTTCGGCACGGTCGATTTCTCGGAAGGGGTCGATGCCCTCCTCGTCTCAGACCGGCGGCAGATGTCCGTGCCGGCCGGGACGGTCGAGGCCTATGCCAAGGAGCTTGACGACGGCGATCATCTTGTCATCGATCTCAATGTCTACTCCCGGCTTTTGCTGGCGGGTGCAGCGCCGGTGCTGAATTTCTATTCGCAGCCGAAATGGGTTTCTGACGTGACGTCCATCACGCGGTCCAACGCCGTCAATCTGGCGGAGACCGGGAATACCGCGAACAATAACAGCACCGATGTCCTGGCGATCGGCACGCCGCAGACCGTCAAGCGTGGCGATCTCGTCAAGATCGTCAGCGACGACGATATCGACGGCGGCAAGCACAACTCCGGCAGCCTGCGCGTGCGCAAGGGCGAGATCGCCGTCGTCGGGCTGGATAGCTCGGGATCGTCGATCTCGCTAACAGCCAAGCTCAAGGATACCTACACGACCAATGTGCGGGTCTTTGCGCTCAAGGATGCCCGCGTCGATATCATCAATGGCCGCGGCGATTTTGACGACGCTCTCACCCAGCTCAACGCTGCGCCGATTATCAAGCTGGAGGGCCTGACGCACTGCCACCTGTCCGGACTGACCACGCCGCGTTCGCTGGCGGTCGGTGTGCAACTGGTCGGATGTTATGGCGCGCGCATCAGCGGTCTTGAAGGCGCCAACCATCACAACGATCCGGGCAACAATAATTTTGGCTACGGCGTCGATATCGTCGGCTGCGAACAGACGCTCGTCAGCAACATCTCGGGCAGTAACCTGCGCCACCTTGTGACGACGGACAGCTACGTCATCGCGGCCAACCAGACGGGACGCAATCTGCACCGCTACGGCAAGACGCGCGGGCTTGCCGTCAATGGTTTTGCGATCATCGGCGGGTCGAATGCTGGCGTTGACACCCACGACGAGGCGGATGGTGTGGTCTTCTCGGGCGGCACGGTCAGCAATGGCTATGCGGGTGCCAATTCCGGCGGTGCAGGCGTCCAGTTGCGCGGCCGCAATGTCCGCGCCGAGGGCGTGATCATCGACGGCTGCCAGACGGGTGTTGCCTTGCGCACGATCGAGGGTGGGTTTTTCCAAGGCGTTGTCAGGGGCGCACGCAAATATCCGCTTTCTTTTGGTCCCGGCGACAGCTCGACAGCGCAGAACTGCGAGGCGGTCGTCTCCAATAGTTTGCTGGAGGTCGTCGATTGCCTGACGCCCAATGTGATCAGTATCTCGTGCGCAAGCGGCAAGACCGCAAAGCTGACGATCGATAATACGATTATCAAGATTTCCGGCGACGGCTCGCAGATCGGTCAAATCTTCGAGATTTCCGATGCCGGCGTGGAGCTTACCTTAATCGATGTGACGCTCGATCTGACAGGCGCGACAGGGCTCAACACGATCTATCCCTTCGGCATCGCGAACGACGCGATCAAGATCAGGGGCAATATCAAAATCCTGGGCGGAGCGGCCGTGCTGGCCAACCTGCTCAAGGTTATCGGCGCGTCGGTGCGCACCTCTGATATCGAGCTTGATGTCACGGTCATCGGCACCAACAGCTTTAACCAAGGCTCGTCTGCCTTTCCGTTCGGCGCTTTGCCGACAGTCTTTACCAACACCAAGATCAAGGGTGAAATCCGCTACGGAAGCTCCGTCCGTCGATCGCGGTACACGACCCAATCGCCTGCCGCCGGCGGCGCGATCGTCATCGGCGGCCACCTCGACGATAACCTGATCATTGCGCTCACTCCTACAGGGGATTGCATCGGCTTTAGTGGTGGCCTGACAATTGACAAGACCAATGTGCGGCCGGGGCAACGGATCACGCTGTTTAATAGTACGGATTTCGTCGTGCAGGTCACCGGTCATGCTTACATGACCCTGGGTCCGCGCGCGTCCGTGACCTACCTCGTGACCGATGCGGCCACACCGCTGCTCTTTTTGGTATCCAAGAGCGGGCAGCAGGGCGTCATCACTCAGGTTGCAAACTACATCTGCGGCTCCCGCGACAACGGCGCCCAGATGGCGCTCATCAGTGCTGCCAACACAGAGACGGTCACGCTGCCGGCCGGCACCACTGTCGATATCGAGATCGACTTTTATCAGGCGGGGACGGGGTATTTTACCTTCGCGCCCGCCAGTGGCGCCACGATCCGCTCGGATGGCGGCAAGCTGAAGACCGGCGGCCAGTACACGCGCTGCCGGGCGAAATGCATTGGCAATGTCGGTGGATCAGCGGCCGAATGGCTGCTCACCGGGTCCTTGGCGGTCTAGCCGCCAAGGCATCGTTCAACTCAATAAAGGATATTACAGTGTTTAATCGTGCTGCATTCTATGCCGCGCTGCGCGGCGGCGTGCTTTTCCCCAACGGCTTCACGCAAGGCCAGGTCGATGGCTTTGAAAGGCTGTTGAATGTCTGGGAGCAATTTTACTCCGCCGATCCGCTCGGTGACCTTGCCTATGATCTGGCGACGTCGTTTCACGAGACGGCGGCAACCATGCACCCGATCATCGAGCGCGGCGGACGTTCGTATTTCAAAAAGTATGAACCCGGCACCAAGCTGGGAAAGATCCTCGGCAATACGGTCAAGGGTGATGGTTACCGGTTCCGCGGCGAAGGCGACGTCCAGAACACGGGCCGGCGAAACGCCAAATTTGCGTCCGACCGTCTCAACGAAACGTTTGGTCTCGGTATCGACCTCGTGGCCAATCCCGCACTGCGCGGCGATCCGATCATCTCGGCCCATTCGCTGTTTCTCGGTAACCGCGAGGGCTGGTGGACCGGCAAGGATCTTCGCGACTTCATTGACGACATTGATGAAAGCGATGCCGAAGACCTGCGCGAATTCATCGCCGCGCGCCGTGTCGTCAACGGTACGGACAAAGCCGAAAAGATCGGCCGCTACGCGCTGCTGTTCGAGAAGGCTCTGCGCGGCGCTGTCGAGCCGCGCCCGCTACCCATCGATCTCCCGACCACCGTCTGCAAATCCTGAAAGGAAAACGAAATGAACAGCAACGCTGTGCATAACATCCTCAACGTCATCATCGCTCTTCTGGCGTTGGCAACTGCGATCCTGCTTGCGACGGGCTGCACCACGCTCGCCGGGGGCGATCTGGAGTGCTCGGGATCGTTTATCGACCCGACCTACACGACGACGGTCATCGCTGCCCTGGGCGTATTCAAGACAGTGATTAACATCGCACGCGACGGACTGTCGGGTCTTGTCAAAAAACAGCCTCCCGTCCAGTGACGGCTACGATGCACATGCCTTGTGCAGCTCCGGACAACCGGAGCGGCCGCCGTCGATCTCGCATCTGAAAGCAAGCCATGACCCTCGATCGACTTTCTCTCGTTGAAAAAGATTCCCAGTCTCACGCCAGGACGCTCACTGCCCTCACCGAACGGATGGCGGAGTACGAAAAGGATGCGGCAGTGAAAGAGGTCAAAGATGAATATCTTCAAGAGCGACTTACACGCATCGAGAAAATCGGAATGTGGATCCTCACCACATTCGGAGCTACCTTCATCGCAGTCCTTGCGAACTTTGTTTTCAAGGGAGGGTTTTTCATTGCGAAGTGAGATCCTCGAGCTGGCGCTACTGCTGTTCAAAATCGTGTGCAGCGTCATCATTTTCTTTGCGCTCGCCTTTACGCTGTTCGCGGTCGGGCCGGTACTTGAGACCCGCTATTGGCCAGTCGTGTCAAAGCTCCAAATTCTGTCGATCGACGCGACCGCCGATGGGCAGACCAGGATTGATGCTGCGTTTCGCAAGCTTCGCGACTGCGAATATCTTGGCCTTTCGTGGTTCGTCGGCGACAGGCCCAACGAATTCGAGCGTGTCGCGGTGCAGCTGATGCGACAGGCCGGCGATACGTCGAGCCCGGATCGACCGGTTGGATACCAGCGCGCCGGACCATGGATCGTCGGTCTTTCGCCGGACGATCTGAAAGGGCGCAGTTTCGCGAGGTTGACGCACCGCTGCCACCCGTTCTGGCCAACGACGACCGAATTTTTTCCATAATTCGTTGGCGCAGGGGATTCTAGCGCAGCGTTTAAATTTAGCACTCTTGCACAACTCTCGATCTATGTCATATTCCGCGTGAGGGAGGATACCGATGACCAAGGAAGAAGACCAATATTCTCACTTTTCCGAGGACCACAAGCGGTTCGGCGCGGAGCGCGAATATTCGCCGTCGCTCCGGCTCAAGGCATTAATCTTCGCGATCGCGATATGCTTGGCGTTCTGGTCATTCGTGGCCGGGTTGATCTGGGGTTGACCTCGCGCCTCAACCGCCTACCTGATCCCAAGCAGTGTCGATCCGGATTGCGCTGGTGTAACGTCTAGCGATGACAACGATTCGACATCAATTCCCCGGCGCTGAGATCGTGCTTGCCCGAGTAAAAACCGAGATGCGTCGCGGGACGGAGCCCAGGGACGCGCTCGACGTGATCCGGAAGATGATCAAGAACCAGATGCTTGTTGATACCCCGCTCGCGCCAGTTCACGTTCCTCCTGTGCCAATATCTTCCCGAGATCGGACGCTTCTCGCTCCACCATCGAAACTAGATATGTAAGTACGGCATATCGCTCTTCAGCCGGCAGAGACTGCTTGAGTGCCATAATAAGCATTTTTACTTCTTTGAGCTTAAGCATTTTTGGTTCCCCCCCTAAAATACAAGGGGATCAACATGCATCTTAATCTTCGTTAAAAACATCATAAATTTTTAGGGGTTTTCAACTCAAGCGGGCCATGCAACGCTTGTGCAACGCCAGCACTCACTACCAAGTCACGCTTCGCCGCAACCTTCTGGTCGCGGCGTTTTTTTTATTGCTTTCTGATCGTCGGGGCTACTTGGCAGCGTTCCTTTCTGCCTTCAGCCGAAGCTGGCGAAGCGCTTCAGTTTTTCGTTTCTGCGCCGCCATTCTTTCGGTTTCGGCGTCAGTACTTGCTGATTTCGATTGTTCAAAGTTTCCACGCGGAGACGCACCGCGCGGACGCCGAGAAGATTTCTCGGTCATGTTGCGATCCTTCTTTCGTATTTAGATTTACGGCTATGCGGTCATGCGGCCCGATGAGCTGGATCCGGAGCGCTGCCAAGCAGGGGCAACAGCCTCAACAGGCAAACCAGCCTCCAGGCACGCGGCCACGAAAGCCTCACGTGCGATCGCAACGGGCGTTCGCCTCGCAAGGGCGGCACGGCATTTCTCGCAAGCACGCCGATAGCGCTCACCATGTCGGAGCGGCCATTCGTTCTCGAGAAAATCGAGGGTGTCGTTCAAGCTCTCGAACGTGCGCGTGAGGCCATTCGGGAACGCCACTTTAAGCGGCACGGAAAAATACAGGTCGGCAATCATTGCATTCCTCCTTTTCACGATTTTGGGATGTTTCTGATATCGGTGCGGCTCGACCGGTTTCAAGGTGGATTGGCGAAAATTCACCCGGAAATTTTGCAGGCGGCGTAACCCCGCTCCCAACCACCGAAAATGCCCCGGTCTGTCGGTCAGCAGCAGACCGGGGCAAACGTCAAAAAATATCGTCTTAAAAGCAGTGGCCTTGAATATGCGATACCGTTGAACAACCCAGCTTTATCACGCTTACGCTGGCGCTCCTAATGCTGCCGCCAACCCACCACCCCATAATCGTTTGGAGTCGACAAATCTTTGGGCCAAACGGTTACGTTTTTTTTGGAGTTGATGCGTACGGTCGATGGGTTGCTAAGCCTCCAATCAACGTGCGATCGGACATTTCTGTGAAGCTGGGTTCCTGCAAAATTCTGTCAGAACTGCGCCGCTTCATAGGTTCTACCTCGGGGCACTTTGCCTTGATTACCGCTCTCCTGTTTCCGGCAATCCTCGGTCTCTCTGGAGGCATTATCGATCTCCTTATATACCAGATTCATCGTACTGATCTGCAACAAGCTGCCGACACAGCGGCACTGGCTGCGACAAAAGAAGCGAGTTTGAAAGGGTGGAACTCAGAAAACGCAAAGGGGGTGGCTTTAGAATATATTGCCGCTAACGCATCCAGCCAGTTCGCCTCGTCGGTACTGACCCCGACCGTCGAGGTGAGCGAAGTTGATAGGATAGTTGATGTGGCAATTGCACAAGATCACTATTCATATTTCGTGCTTGGCTACTTCAAGCACAGCCCGCAAATTCTCGTTCGAGCAAGGGCGAAGGCCAGCGGCGAGGGCATCATCTGTCTGATTGTTACCGCACCTACAGGAAATGGTACGTTTAACCTGAAGGGATCTGGCCGTGTGAATGCGACCGAGTGTTCAGCATATTCGAACTCCGTCGATCCGAAGGCTATCGTTGCGAGCAACACCGCGTTGTTGAAGTCAAAGCTGACCTGCACTGCGGGAGGGTATGCTGGCAAGCTCAATAATTTTGCACCGATCCCGCTTACGGACTGCCCGACTATCAGCGATCCCCTCGTGGGTCGCGCGCAACTAATCGATAATTTGATTGAGCCGTCGGTCTGCAATTTCCGGGGCGTGAAGATTTCCGGCGAAAAGAAGACGATCACGCCGGGAACTTACTGTAAGGGTCTGAAAATCACAAAGAATTCGGATGTGACCATGGCACCTGGAATCTATGTATTTAAGGATGGCAAGGTTCGCCTTGACAGTGGTTCAAAACTTACGGGCGCGGGAGCGGGGTTAGTTTTCGTCGGGGATAAGTCAATTATCGAGTTGAAAAACGATTCGATAATCTCTCTCACCGCTCCGACGTCAGGTCCAATGGCCGGCGTGCTTTTTTACGGCCAACCTTCCTCAGCTTCTCGCGAATTCAAGTTTGAAAGCGAGAACGCCCAGAAGCTTGTCGGAACAGTCTATCTGCCCAACGATAAGCTGACCATTGGCGGCGATAAGGACGGAGATGGTACGTGCGACCCTGATTTGGAAGATCCTACTCCTTTAACGACCGACTGTAACGCAAACGTCGGCGCGGCGTCTGCCTGGACAGCCATCGTCGCAGATCAGGTAGAAGTGACCGCCGGTGCAAACTTGGTCCTTAACACCGGCTATGCGGGGTCTCCCGTACCAGTGCCGCTTGGGATCGGTCCCAGCGCCGGGACGATAGCGCTTGTCAAGTAGGGAGGCCTAGTGCACTCCCACCTCGGCCGTACCGAAGCCTTGCCGTGAGCCGCTACTCGTCCGCTAGATTATCTAACAGTCGCCGCCCTCAGATCTTCTGTGGGCCGTTTATTCGACCGACTGATCCCAACCCATTGGGCGCAGAAGGGTGCTAAATTGGAGATTGCGCTCACGCCATGCATGCCTCAGCCGAGCAGCGACTTCTTGAATCGTCCATTCAGGAAACTCTGCCTGCAGTGCGATGGCGAGCTCTTGCGGAATCATGGCGTACAAGCGTCCTGCGGCTGCTCGATCAGCATGGTACGCTATTGCCTGTGATAGCTCGTCAGTCATTTCATCTGCGTCCTTCTGTCTCCGGCTGTAGAGCTTCCCAAGGATCTCGGTGACGACTACGCTCGTTGCCTGATCGGGCAGCGGCCGGTGACCTAAGAGCGTGTGCAGGAAGTCTATTCCCAAAGCGCTCGGTTATCTTCTGTGGGGCTCAAACAAAAGGCGGCGGCACACTTACCGTACTAGCCAAGCTTCGTATCCCAATTTAGTCAAAGAACACACCACCAAGACCGTGCTGATGCCGGCTGGGAGATAACAAGAAGCCCACATCCGTTCCCAGGTGAACGAGTTTCTCGCCAGCAAAAAGTTGCGGCGAATTGTATTCAGCACGTGAACATCCATTTTCAGCTGCTTGTTTGCGTTTTGGACAGCCTGCGCAGCGCCTGTGTGCATTACCTCGGTCATTTCTTTGAGGTGGATCCGGAGCGCGCGCAAATGTTCCTCCGCGGCTCTATCTTCGCGGCTCCGAGCAGAAGCGAGTTTGCCTTCGGTTTGGAGGACATCAATGGTCAGTTCTTCAATGTTTTCCCTCCGTTTCCCGCTCTCGTCCATCCCCGTGGTGTTGGCTTCGTCGGGGGCGGCTCGTGCCCCTTCCAGCCGGTCGTAAAGGCGCTTGTACTTCGACATCGCGGCGGATTCTGCGGCAAAACTCTCGGATAGGGTGGAAATTTTCCCGTCGAGTATTTGAAGGAAATCAAGCACTGAAGCAGGATCCAGCGGGCCTAGGCTGGTATCGAAATTCTGCTTTGCCGAGATGATGTTTTGCAAGGCGCCGTTTATCTCTGCGGTCTCTTGCGAGATGCCGAGCCGCTCGGTTTCCGTCCGAATCCAGAAATGGATCAAAGTGTAAATGAAAAAAGCATAAAGTACGGCTAGCACTATGTTCTGCGGGATATGGCTTAGATCGATTGGCAGTAGTGCGGAAGGCTTCAGTTCAGTGTGATAGAATACAAAAGTTGAGATTAGGAGCGACGTGATGAATAGCTCAAACCTCAGACGCACATGGCGACCGGACCAATCCTTTTCGTTTTTCTCCAAGCGAGCCTCCCAAACCCTAAATTAGGGGGTATTGCCGTCACCAGAACTTTTTAACAGCCTCGACAACCTCTTCCTTACTTAGGTAGATGTAGTGAGAATGGCCGTCTGCGCCTACAACAGCATATTTTAAGGCGGGGCTTCCCCATATCTCTGCGAGAGCCTTTCTTGCGGCTTCCGCCTCGTCGACGGCCGTGACAAAGGTTTCCGTGGTCACTGTGAACTTCTGCATATCTACTCCATCTCCGGCACCGGGCCGCTCTGAAACAGGATTTCCGACGGTCCATACTCCCGGCCAACGGGTCGGCGTCTCGGCTCCATGCAACCACAGCCGTATGCTGGTCGGCAAGAGCTTTCGCCTCCCGCACGGCTCGACACCCGCCCCAAGATCGTAGGCGGTAGCGCTCACGGCGTTTCGCCGGATGCTGTCTCTGGATCTGTGGCAACGCTTTTCTGGCGTCTCTCTTGGAACAAAGCAATTTGCTCCGATAAAACCTCCACGGTCTTTCCTTCTCTGGTGGCGTAGAATGGTCCTGTGGCAGGAATCATTAGCTCGGGGGCACCCCTCTTATAGTGCTGATATTGAGATCCCGATTTCCTCTTCGTGCGAGTAAAAAATTCTCGATATCGTCGAGGCGTGATTCCAAAAAATGGGGTGAAGTCGACTGAAGGGAAGCGGGTGTAGCTGCCCCTTGACGTGCCTTCGATTTTTACAGAATCTGAATGAAGGTCGGATGTTAAGCTTTTGGGATATGGCTCCAGAAACACAACTTTCGACAACCCGCTTGCTACGATGTGTTTCGAGCACATGTGGCATGGGAATGTTGTACAGTAAATTGTGCCATCTTGAACACTAATCCCTAATCTAGCCGCGTCGCTTAACGCTGACATCTCGGCATGAACGATGCGGCCATATTCGAGCGCATCCATAAATTGAGATTTTTCAAGTAGTTTCTCTTGCTCTGTCGATAATGACTTTGCATCGGGCAGCAAAATTCCCACTACCTCATCCAGCAGTTCCTTTTTCCGCACATCGTTGCTGTCGAAGTTGAGAGTGTATTCCCTGGCATCGAAATGATCGTCAGCCCAGTAAGTGCCGCCGCCCGCTTTCGGAACCTCATTTGAGCCGAGGGCAGCAATCTCGCCGGTCTTTCGAAAGATTGCAGCCCCGACCTGTCTCGACAAGTCAAGGCTCCGCAGCGCGGCAGAATGCGCAAGAAACATTCCATACTCCAAGTGATTTGGTGAGTAGCCATTGTTCCCGAACAGTAGCTCAACAAATCTGCAAACTTGGTTCGACACCTTGGCGCCGTCGTCAGACCTGTCGTCATTGATTACGACGTCGGCGAACTGAAAAATCTTTCCGACTTTTTGTCCATTTGGCTCTCCCAATTCATCCTCATCTCGAACCACGAGTGCTTCAGCTTGGTCGCGAAAACGGTTCCCGTCGCGCTTGTTGTTGTCGTGAGCAATCGTCTTCGCCAAGTTGTCGACGCGAACGTCACGAGCTGAGTAAACGGAAATTTGAAGGAAGCGAACGCCGTAAATTTCGTTAAGGAGATCCAGCTCGTGTTCGGTTTTCAGCTGGTCAACAACATATACGATTCCTTTGGCATTCTTGTCGGCCGCTTTTCGGGACGTGGCGATTTCAGAGACCGCGAATACTGCTAAACTTTTCGGACCGATGTTATCTCGAATGAAATTTCCGAATTTGATGTATGTGTCAACTCGGTGGTATTTTGTGGTGACATCGAGCCCATCATAACTGATGTCGTTCGCGATCGAAGGGAAAAGGGCGGAAAGTTTTATATGATGAAACTCAAATCCTTTGTTTTCGAATTCAATTTTCAGCGCCTCGATGGTCGGCACCAAGTTGGTTCCCACAGGCGAAACCAGACCGATAATTATTTCAGGTAGCGATTTCTCAGGATATTGGAACGTTTCTGTGGTCATTGCGTTCTGCTTTTGTTAAAGTTGTTAGGTGAGAATAGACTCATATTACCATCTAAAGTTGGGGATAAAAATGCAACCCACCATCGAGAAGAAAACGGATTCACAAGTTCCTCGCAAGAGCGAAGTCCTGAGCCGTCTCGAGACGGTAGCAAAAGAAAGCCGTGGCGTTTACGACGGCGCAATTGCGGATTTCCGCAACTCTTTCACGCTCGGACCAACCAAATTCGATTGTGAAGAATCGGATCGATAGAAACATCGATCTTCGGAGGAATTAAAAAAGGCCCGAAATCTCGGGCCTTTTTTAATTCCTTCGGTTACTCAAACGACCTTCACCCACGCCACCGACCAGTCGAACCCATCCTCAACATCAACATGCCGAAACTTGCCGGTGTCCGGCACGATGCCATCGGCGTCGGCCGTGATGTCAGCAGGGTTCCGCAGGCCGGGCAGATCCAGGACGCGCATGACGCCGTGTAGTTCCTCGATGTCAGTCACACGCTCGATCGGCACGCGGCTTGGCACTCGGATCGTCCAAGCATAGAGCGCCATGGTCAGCGCACCAGCTTGGCGGCGGCGATGCGATCCTCGGTCTCGTGATTGGCGAGGCAGCCAAGCATCCGGTTGTCGGCGACCTCGGCCAATGCAGCGATCGCCTCTTGCTCTGTCCAGCCTGCACGCACGGCCGCCGCGATCATGTCGCAGGCCGCCGCGTCAATGGCCTCCTGACAGGATAGGAACCGGTCGGCATGATCAAACGTGATGCGCGGGGCTGTAATTCGGGTCATGCTAATAAGCTAGGGCGGCCTTCGATTTCCGCCACAACCTCAGCAATCTAGATTTGTTCCGGCAAGTGTGGTTCAAAGTCCGCGTGAATGCGGCGCGACCTGAGCCGCCCCGTTGACCAGTTCGGCGGGGCGGATCGTTGGAGACCAGTAGTCATCCGGCAGGTGTTCTTTGCACCAGTAGTTCGACCCGGACCGGCCGCGATCGAGCCCGACCATTCCCCACTTTCCGCAGCCAGGATGGACGCACGTCCGGTCGTAGACCAGTTGGTCATCCGTGCGTGCGGCCCTGAGTTCGTCGCTCATCGTATCTCCTTCCATACCAATCATTGTGAACGGCGCTCATGTGCCCGCGACCGTCGCAGGCGTTGACCTCGACGTCGAAGCTCTCACCGGCGCGCTGTCGCATTAGCTCGAGCAACCACCGCGCCCGGCCGACGCCCTGCACGGGCAGCGGTTCCGACGGCATAGCGCTAACGCGCCACCTGGTGGCGGCCGCCGTAGGGTTTCCGTAATCGGTTGCCTGCGACTGCCGACGCCATCGGCGGATAATCAAACCCATTGATCCTGTTTTCTCGGCTGCCAGCTGGAAGCGGCGGGACATGTCCATCGGTAGGCGCACCAGCTCGGCGACGGCTGCGCCAGTCCCTCCGAAGCGCAGCACCTCCTCGAACGATTCCGCAATCGCTGTTTCGTCTTTGCACTCGACGAAGATTACACGGCCGGGTTTGAGCCCGACTTGCGCCAGGCCGGGCATGAACAGGTCAGTTCTGGTCAGGCACCACAAGATCGGTCCTTGTGTCCTGGCCGCTATGCCAGCGGTGAAGAGAGCGGAGATGGCACCATGCACGACATCCTCGCCGCCGCCGGCGATTTCATGGATGGCGCTGTAGGCCAGCCCGCCATTGGGCAATCGGTTGTCAATCTCAGGGACGCCAAACGCCAAAGCTTTGCGCGATCGCCGGGATGAGCCGTCGATCTTCTCGATGGCCTCCCGAAGCTCGGCAATAATCTGTGCGTTCGCGCGAATGGGCACGTTGCGTATCCTGATGCATGGTGGTGACGTGCCGCTGTTTTAAGCGGCGATGTCAGCGATTTCGCCGAACTGAATGAGAATGCGGGGCGACGTCATGTCCCCGCTTTCAGTGTCAACCTGGACCGAATAGGCCGCAACGCCCGAATGGCGGGGCGCCATGGCTGTTGCGATCTTCTCCGCGCTGGCGGCGCTCGATGCCTGGCGCATCTCGCCTGGCGCGATCCCACCCCGGACTTTTTTGAACGGCAGGACAATGAATTTTTCAGCGATAGCCATGATGGCCTCCTATTTCTGTTCTTAATATGTTCTCATTCTGGAGGGAGTCAATGGGTGTCGCTAAAGGTCGGCGTCATACTGGTAGGCGTTGAACCTGTCAGCGACGATCCGGCCTGAATTCTGCTTCGGCGTGACATAGGTGCCGAGGAAGATTTCGACGCTGCGCCACCCGCCAGCCTGCATGGCGGTCTTTACGTCGATCCCGTTTTCGCTCGAGTTGGTGGCGAATGAATGCCGGCCGCATGCATGGCTTGATTTATAGCTGATGCCGGCGCGCTTGCAGACATCGCGGATCCTCTCATTCACCGAATGCCGGCATCGGTAGCGAAAGACACGCGGGCTCCAATGATTTTCGGCCCGCAGTTCGTGGAGACGTAACACCAGTTCGTCGGTTAATGACCGCGACGAGTTGGTGCTCGTTTTTGTCTTGAGCAGCAAAGCTGTCCTGTTTGCCAGATCCACCTGCGGCCATTCCAGCGCCACAGCCTCGCTCACCCTGGCGCCGGTGTGTGCCATGAACAACACGATCGCCGCGACGTGCATCAGTCCGTCTTTCTCAGCTTGGCGAGCAAAGGCATGCAGCCAGACCGGCGCGGCCGGGATCTTCCGTTTCTTCGGTTCTTCCTTGAAGCGCCGCAATAGGATTCGATTGCACCAGCCTCGTTCGTAGCCGTGGATAAGAACGGATCGTGCTGGCGTCAGTGCCTGGCGGTTGCGCGTCGCGTTCGAGACGGTCGGGTAAAGCTTCTCTGCCATTTGATAGATATCGAAAGGAAAGATCGTCGCCAGCGCGCGGCCTTGGAAATATTCGACGATGCGGGGCAGATATCGATTATCTCCGCCGTGTTCGACGTAGCTGGCGGCAGCTTGGTCAAATGTGATGGCAGGAGGGAGTTGGAAAACGTTTTCCAGCATTGGGGCAAGCGGAGGCGATACGAACTGGTTCATAAAAAACTCTCCAAGATAAAGCTAACATATTCTCGGAAAGCCGCGAAAAGCGGCTGGACACATTGACGGAAAACTTAATGATTTCTAGGGTCGGTCAATCGTCCAGAATTTTCATAACCATATGAAATTAATCATTTTCTGCAGCCCGGCACGGGGCACCAACTTACTTTCTCATCGGCCGCCTCACTCCGTCGGTTGCTCCTCCCTTTTCCTGCCGATCGACTTCACCTTTTCCCGCAGCCACTGGAAGTTCACGTAGAGCATCGGGATCAGGAAGATGCCGACCAGCGCCGAACCGAGCATGCCGCCGAAGACGGCGGTGCCGACGCCGCGGCGGCTGAGCATGCCGGCACCTTCGGCGATCACCAGCGGTATGAGGCCGGCGATGAAGGCGAAGCTGGTCATCATGACGGCGCGAAAGCGCTCGCGTGCGCCTTCCACCGCCGCTTCCGAGATGCTCAGCCCCTGCTTGCGGCGCTCCATCGCGAATTCGACGATCAGAATACCGTTCTTCGCCGCGAGCGCGATCAGCACGACAAGGCCGACCTGTGCATAGATATTGTTGTCGAGCCCCGCGAGCTTCAGCGCCAATATCGAGCCGGTAATCGCGGCGGTGACCGAGAGCAGGACAGCAACCGGGATAGTCCAGCTTTCATAGAGACCGACCAGGAAGAGATAGGCGAACAGGACGGCAAGTCCCAGGATCATCGTGGTCTTGCCGCTCGCCTCGATTTCCTGTAGCGCGGTCCCCGTCCATTCATAGCTGTAGCCGGCCGGGAGGGTTTTGGTGGAGACGCCTTCCATTGCCGCGATGGCCTCGCCGGAACTGCGGCCCGGCGCGGGGCCGCCGTTGATCGTGGCGCTGGCATAGTTGTTGTAGCGCACGATCATCTGGGGCCCGAGGATCAGACGCGCCTGGGCAAAGGCCCGGATCGGCACCATCTGTCCCTTGTTGTTGCGGACATTGATCCGGTAGATATCCTCGATCTTCGAGCGCTCGGAGGCCTCGCCCTGCACGGTCACCTGCCAGGTGCGGCCAAACAGGTTGAAATCGTTGGCATAGGCGCTGCCGAGAACCGATTGCAGCACGTTGAACACATCGGAAACCTCGATGCCGAGCGTCTGTACCTTCTCGCGGTCGATATCGAGATAGAGCTGCGGCGTGTTGGCGGCGTAGGTGGTAAAGACACGGGCAAGCGCCGGGTCCTGGTTGGCCGCGAAGACAAGACCGCGGGCCGCCTGGGCAATGTCGGCCGCGCCGCCGCCGGTCAGGCTCAGAAGCTGGTATTCGAAGCCGCTGCCGGTGCCGAGCCCGATGATCGGCGGCAGGTTGTAGACGATGACATTGGCATCGCGAACCTGCGCCTGCAGTTCGGCGGTAAGCTTGGCGATCAGGCTGTTGACCGACAGTTCAACCGTCGGGCGGTCGGCAAACGGTTTCAAGGTGATGACCAGGAGGCCCGAATTCGATTTCACCTGGCCGTCGAGCAGGCTGTAACCGACGACCGACATGACGCCGTCGACGCCTTCCGTCTTGCGAACCATGTCCTCGACCCGCTTGGCGACGTCATTCGTTCGGTTCACCGAGGCGCCGTCCGGCAGCACGATCTCGCCGAAGATGGCGCCCTGGTCCTCCGACGGCAGGAAGCCGGTCGGTGTCACCTTCATCAGCCAGCCGGTGGCGGCTCCAAGCCCGACCAGGAGGACGAGTCCGAGAAATGCGAAGCGCACGAAGCGCCTGACCAGCGACGCATAACCATCGCGGGCATAGTCGATCCCCTGCAGGACATAGCGGATGGGGCCGCGCCTCGGGCCATGGTGTGCTTTCAGGAGCACCGAGCAGAGCGCGGGCGAGAGCGACAGGGCGTTGATGGCGGAAATCACCATGGAAACGGAAACGGCCACCGCGAACTGCCGGAAGAGCTCGCCGGAAATGCCGGGAATGAAGGCGACCGGAATGAACACGGAGAGAAGCACCAGCGTGATCGCGATGATCGGCGCGGTGATCTCGCCCATGGCCCGCCGCGCGGCCTCGGCCGGCGACATGCTCGGGTCCTTTTCCAACTGTGCCTCGACCGCCTCGACGACGACGATGGCATCGTCGACGACGATGCCGATCGCCAGCACGAGTGCGAGCAGCGACACGGTGTTGGCCGAAAAACCGAGCGCCATCATCACCGCGAAGGTGCCGATCAGCGAGACCGGCACGGCGATCAGCGGAATGAGCGTGGCGCGCACACTGCCGAGGAAGAGATAGACGACGATGACGACGAGGATGAAGGCTTCGATCAGCGTCTTGATGACTTCGTGGATGCTCTCGTTGACGAACTCGGTGGTGTCGTATGTCACCTTGTATTCGACCCCATCGGGGAAGGACGGCTTGAGCTTTTCGAGGAGTGCGTCGATCGCCTCGGCGGTGGCGATCGCATTGCCGCCGGGCGACTGGTAGATGCCGATGACGGCGGCCGGCGTGCCGTCCTGCCGGCCGATCTGTTCGGCCGATTTGGAGGTCAGCTCGACACGCGCCACATCGCGGATCCGCACGAAAGAGCCATCCGGCTGCGCTCGCAGCACGATGCTTCCGAATTCCTCGACACTCGTCAGGCGGCCTTTCGTCTGAATGGTCAGCTGGAATTGCTGGTCCGGCAAAGCCGGCTGGGCGCCGATGCGGCCGATCGCGGCCTGGACGTTCTGCTTCTGCAGTGCGCTAACGATATCGCTCGGCGTCATGCCGAAACTGGTCAGCTTTTCCGGTGTCACCCAGATGCGCATGCTGTAGTCGGAGGGCGTCAGCAGCGTGACGTCGCCGACGCCGGTGATGCGCTTCAGGCCATCAAGGACGTTGATCGTCGCATAGTTCGACAGGAAGAGCTGGTCCTGCTTTCCGTCCTTCGAGGTCAGCGCAATGATCTGCATCAGCGCCGAGGATTTCTTCTTGACGCTGATTCCCTGCGCCCGCGCTTCCTGCGGCAGCTGCGCCTCGGCCAGATTGACGCGGTTTTGGACGTTGACGGCGTTGATGTCGGGATCCGTGCCGACGGCGAAGCTGACGGTCAACGTATAGCTGCCGTCATTGCCGCTGGTCGATTTCATGTAGATCATGTTGTCGACGCCGACGACGCGGGATTCGATCGGTTGCGCCACTGATTGCTGGACGGTTTCGGCGCTGGCGCCGGGATAGCTGACCGTTACCGAGACCTGTGGCGGCACGATGTCGGGAAACTGGGCGATCGGAATGACGCTCAGCGCGACAAAGCCGGCAATGCTGATGACGAGCGAGATGACGACCGCGAGCCGCGGCCGATCGATGAAGATACCGGACAGCATGGCTCAGGACCCCGACTTGGCTTCGACGGGATCGACGACCTGCCCGGGCCGAACCCGCTGGATGCCTTCGGTCACGATCCTGTCGCCGGCGGAAAGCCCCTTGGTCACCGAAAGGTCGCTGCCCTGGACCTGTCCCGGCTGGATCCGCCGAACCTCGATCTTGTTGTCGCTGGTGACGACGAGCGCGAACGGCCCGGACTGGTCGATCTGGATTGCCGCCTGCGGCACGACCAGGGATTTTTCAGCCGTGCCGCCTTCCACGATGACGTTGACGAGCTGGCCATCGATCAGCAGCCGGTGCGGATTGGGAAAGCTGGCGCGGACCGGCACGGTGTCGGTACCCTGATCGACGGTCACGTCGACGAAGTTGACCTTGCCGGTCTCGGCATAGCGCGTGCCGTCGGCAAGCTCGACATGCACAAGTGCGGCGTTGACATTGTCGCCCATCGAACCCTTGCTGCCGAGCTTCTCGCGGATCGCCAGGATTTCACGTTGCGACACCGAGAAGGTCGCATAGATCGGATCCTGGCTGACGATGGTTGCAAGCACGTTGCTTGAAGGGCCGATGAAATTACCGACTGAATAGGCAGAGCGGCCGATGCGGCCGGCGATCGGCGCGTGAATTTCGGTATAGCTGAGATCGAGCTTGGCCTTGTCGAGCGTCGCGTTCAGCTGCGCCAAGCTGCCTTTCGCCTCGCTCTGCTTTGCGGTGGCAAGATCCAGCTGGTTCTGCGGTGAAGCGTTCTTCGCGACCAGCGCCGTCTGCCGCTCGACTTCGATATTGGCCAGCGCCAGCCCGGCCTCAGCCGACTGGATCGCTCCCTCGGCCTGAACGACGGCCGCTTCGTACTGCCCCTTTTCCATGACGAAGAGCAGGTCACCCGCCTTCACATCCTGGCCCTCGGTAAACAGCCGCTTTTCCAGGAAGCCATCGACGCGGGCACGCAGTTCGACTTTGTCCACGGCCTCGATGCGGCCGGTGAAGGAAATCGTCGGCCTTATGTCCTTTTCGATGACGGTGGTGACGGTGACGGAGGGAGCTGCTGCCGGCTTTTCGCCACTCTGGGCGGCTGCGGTGCGGGGCAATGCAATGGCTGAAACGATCAAGATGGTTTTGAAAAATGCGTAACCTGACATCGATCTCTCCCTCAACCGTTCGGCACGACCAGCTTTACCTTCGTCCGGCGAACGGCAGGTGTCAATCTGCGGGAGTGCTCAAATTTTTATCACCCGCTTTATTTGCAAGAACAGGCAATTCGCGCCAATTCTTGTGTGCGCAGCAGATATTATCCGGCACGGGGCCATTCACCCCCAATTTGGACAAAGCAATTTTCAAACATTTGCGAATATGGTGAGCAAATCCTTGCGCGCTCGCGGAGTTCTCCGATGCTAAAGCTTGTTCTGTCCGCACTGCTCCTCCTCGCAACGCATGGCGATGCATGCGCCTGGGGGCGGGAAGGGCACAAGGTGGTGGCGGTGATCGCGCAGGCACATCTGACGCCGGAAGCAAAAGCCGCCGTCATGTCCATCCTTGCAGCCGAGGGCAAGACATCGATGGCATCGGTGGCGCTTTGGGCGGATGACGTCCGCAAGCTGCCGATCCCGCGCCAGCCGTCCCATGAGGTCAAACTGCCATTGAACCATGATGGCTATGATCCCGCTGTCAGTTGCAAGGGAAACCGTTGCGTGCTTGCCGCCATCGATGCGGATATCGCGGTGCTGCGCGCGCGGGACCTGCCGCCGGCGGCACAGGTGGCGGCGCTGAAATATCTCATCCATTTCATCGGAGACCTGCACCAGCCGCTGCACGCCAGCGCCGACAACGGCCAGGAAATGATGGAGATCGGCGGCAAGGTGCAGAAGCTGCACAGGGTTTGGGATACCGAGATTATTCAGGCACAGAACCTGCGCACCGCATCGTTGGCGCAAGAAGTGGAGGCCTCACCCTTTCCTGTCGATCTGTCCGGCTCACCGACCGACTGGGCACTGGAGGGGCGCGATATCGCCCGCGATGTGATCTTTCCGACCCTTGCCGGGTATGAGAGGGATAGCGCCGACGGCAGGATCATCTTGCCGGAAAGCTATAACAAGAAAAACTGGCCCATCGTCGAACGCCGGTTAAAGCAGGCCGGCTACCGCCTTGCCTCCCTGCTCAACGGCATTTTCTCGAAAAGCCCGCGCGGCTTCTAATCGAGGCGAAGGGCGGGTGGAGCCTGATCGGTGTACGAGACTGAACCGCCGCCGGCTCATTCTTGAGCCGCACAAGCGGCGACTTACGCGGCCCGTTCGCTCCGCCGGTTTGCAAGCTGGCGTTCATGCTCGATCTTGTCGAAATTCTCCAATACGTCACGGGCTTCGGTAAGGAACCGGTCAACCGGAGATTCATTCTCGCCAACACCGAGAGCGTATTGGCGCGATTGCAACCGCGTCTCGTAGAGGCTGTCCACCGTGGCGACGTCGGTCAGCACGGCATCCAGCGTCGTGAGTTCGCGATCGATGTAGTAGGCGCCGCCAGCGAGAGGATTGTTCTTGTCGAACTCCTCCTTGTCGGAATGCGGGTCGATAACAGCGAACGGTTTCTTGGAATAAAGCCAGTCGCCGATGATGCTGGTGACGTCGGCAATCATGAAGTCGGCGGCATTGATGCAGTCGTTCGCCGAAGGATACTGCATGTCGAAGCGGCGATCATTGGAGATGCAGTGTCCGGCCTGCGAGGCTTCGTTGGCGGCGGTCAGCATGTCGGCAACCCGCGCGATAATCGTCTTGTGGGCCGCATGTTCGTAGCTCAAAGGATGCGGCCGCATGATGACACGATAGTTTCTGTCGATAAGAGCCTGGACCACGGCTTCCGCATTTTCGATCGAGGACAGATCCTGGTTTGCATAAAGGCCGCCCCAGGTGAGTGCATAGAAAACGGTCTTGATTTCGTTTCCGCGCTGGAAATCCGCGTCGATCTCGAAAACCTGTGGCCGGCTGACGATCCGGAATTTTTGGTGATCGATGAAGACATCGTTGCGCTGGTAGCGGTCAATCGCGAGTTGTCCCGAAACGAACAGGAAGTCGTACATCTTGCTGACGGGATTGTAGCTCGACGGCTTGTCGCTCTCACCATGCAGAAGCTGAATATGCACGAAATTGTTGTAGCGCACGACATGCATGTTGCGCATGGCGTTGTTGACATAGAACACGGCTTTCACCGGCGCGGAGCCGATGACGGCATCCAGCTCAGTGATCGATTTGAGATAGAAAACGGGAACACCGGCCGCCCGCAATTCAGCAGCCGTCCCCGGCTGGCGGCACAGGATTTGAAACGGTCGATTGAGCATTCTCAGGAAAGGCAACCACATCAACACCTGATAGGCGGTGCCCTTTGGAGAATCGAAATAAAGGACGAATTCGCAATGGCTCATCATGTGCGACAGGAGCTCGCCTTCGCTTGGCCATGACGAAAGGCCAGTGCTGCCCGCGCCACTGCGCTTGCGTGATTTGCCACTGGCTCCGCCAACAAGGCGCAGGGCGACCTTATTCACGAATTTTCTGACATATTTGACTATGATGAAGCCGACGAGATCGAGCACAAAAATATAGAAAAGAAGCGAAATGACGAGAATTGTAGGGGTGTTCACATAGGGGATGAACATCATCACCAGCATCAATGGCACTAAAACGGCGATGCGAAGGGCTACGTCGAAAATCTTTGCGCGGAAGGCGGAACTGATCATATAGCGAATACCTGAAATACGGACTGATGCCGATTGTTGTTTGTCACAGTTCAGTTCGTCTTGACTATACAGAAATTCAGCGAAATTCCCTGATTGTCACAATTATCGTATATTGACCCAAGAAAAGTATGGGTTCTCGCTCACAACCCTGTTCGCTGATCGAACTCACAGGAGAAAAGCTATATGGCCTTCGCCCCCCTCAAAGCGCTGACCAGCTATGCGGATGCCGAATGCTCCGTCCAGTTTTGGGTCGCAGATAGCCCGGCGGTCGTCCTGCGCTCGCTGAAGGCTGCCGTGATCCACGCAAGGGAAAACGGCGCCGGATGGAAAGATGTCGAGATCACCGTGCATATGCGGCGTGAAGACGTTGTCTATGCAACTGGAAAAGTCCGCTCGCTGATCGAGGCTTTGCGGCAGGAATCCGATCGTTGAGTCGCAGCCACAATCGCCAGGCAGTTAAGGTCGAGAAACTGCGCGGAATATTTTTCAAGGGATCGCCCTATTCAGGAAATTCCGTGTGTGACGAAAACCAAATTGCATCAATTCAGGACAGCGCCGGCGGGATATTAACCGCCAATCCGCATCGCGATTGCAAATCATCGCCGCAGTGATCAGTCTGGAACAAATTCATCCCCAAACGGCACACAAGGAGCTTGAGCATGTCCCAGTCTGCTACGTCCTGCACTGCATTCGATGATGTCGAAGCCCTGTCGGGCGCCTTGTTTTCCTGGTGTGCAGAAAGAAGCATCCGGCTGCGCAGCCAGGAAGGCGTCAGCGCCGCAGGTGCCGTGATCGATCTCTTTTTTGCAGGCTACAAGACACAGGATGAACTTCTTGGCGCGCTCAATGACCGCAATTGCCGCGAAATGGCTTTTGCCTCGTAACTGCAGATTCCCTGATGGACGGCAGGCCCCCAACACAGTGTTGAAGTTTCCATGGCGGAAGTGTTATTGCGTTGCAGCGTAATTTTTGCGAGCGGCGATGCTTCCGATCAGCGATACCTATGAACACCTCCGCCGCGATTTTCGCTGGGTCGTGCCGGAAAAATTTAACATCGGGGTCGCCATCAGCGATGCATGGGCGCGCCGCGATCCGGATAGGGTCTGCCTGCAGCATTTCAACCCGGCGGGCCAACATCAGTCGCTGACCTATGGCGCCTTTGCCGCGCGTTCCTCCTCCTTGGCGCAGGGGCTGCTGGATCAGGGTGTGGCTTCCGGAGACCGGGTGGCGATCCTGCTGCCGCAAAGTTTCGAGACGGCGACCGCCCATGCCGCGATCTACAAGCTCGGCGGCATCGCCCTGCCGCTGGCGCTGCTGTTCGGGGTCGAGGCGCTGGAATATCGGCTGCGGGACGCTGGTGCCGCCGCCATCGTCACCAATCGCTACGGTTACGAGAAGATCGCGGAGATCCGCGATCGTCTGCCGGAACTGGAATGCGTCGTGCTGACCGATGCCGAAGCGCCCGATACCGTCTCCTTCGACAGGCTCGCAGGGACGCCGGCGGACACATTCGTCGCGGCCGACACCACGCCGGACGATCCGGCCATGATGATCTATACATCCGGTACAACGGGTCCCCCGAAAGGCGCGCTGCACGGTCACCGAGTATTGCTCGGCCATATCCCCGGTTTCCAGTTTCATCATGCCTTCCTGCCGCAGCCGGGCGACCGGATGTGGACGCCGGCCGACTGGGCTTGGGCGGGCGGACTTCTCAATGCGCTCTTGCCGTCGCTGCTGCTCGGCGTTCCCGTCGTCTCGTCGCCGGGGCAGAAGTTCGATCCGCATATGGCGTTCCGTATCCTGGCAGAGATGGATGTGCGCAACGCCTTCATCCCGCCAACGGCGCTGCGGCTGATGAAATCGGTCGAAAATCCGCGTTCCCAGTATCGGCTCAATCTCAGGACCATTGGATCGGCCGGTGAAGCGCTGGGCCGGGAGACCTGGGAACAGGCGAGCGAAGCCTTCGGCATTCCGGTCAACGAATTCTATGGCCAGACGGAGTGTAATATCGTCCTGTCGTCCGCCGCCAATCTCGGCGTGCTGAAGCCGGGTTCGATGGGCAAGCCGGCGCCGGGCCATGAGGTCGCGATTATCGATGGCGAGGGGAGGGTGCTTCCCGCCGGCACCGTGGGCCAGGTGGCGGTGCGTCGGCCCGACCCGGTGATGTTCCTCGGATACTGGAAGAACGAGGCGGCGACAGCGGCAAAGTTCATCGGCGACTGGATGACGACCGGCGATCAGGGCGTTCAGGATGAAGAGGGCTACGTCACCTTCTTCGGGCGTGATGACGATGTCATCACGTCGTCGGGCTATCGCATTGGCCCCGACGAGATCGAGGACTGTCTGTCGGGCCATCCGGCGGTGCAATTGGCGGCAGCGATCGGCAAGCCCGATCCGGTGCGCACCGAGATCGTCAAGGCCTATGTCGTTCTGAAGCCCGGCCATGAAGGCGGTCCGACGCTCGAGGCCGATATCCGCAACTGGGTGAAGACCCGCCTGTCGATGCACGAATATCCGCGCGAGATCGAATTCCTCGACAGCCTGCCGTTGACGACCTCGGGCAAGGTTATCCGCCGCATCCTGCGCGACAGGGCGACGGCCGAGACCGATGCTATCGCGCGAGGCGAGGCGCCAGCGACCTGATCTTTTCGCGCAACAGCCGCGCCATGTTGCGGGTGTTGCGATAGAGATGCAACTGGGCCGCCACCTGGCGAACGTCGCGGTCACGGTTCTGGTGCAGGCCGATGACCAGCGTGCCCATCTCCTCGCGTTGCTCCCAGAAGCGGCTCATGATCGGATGATCGGGCACGGCGCAACTGTCGGAGCGGACGATATTGGCGTCGTCGAGATGCCACTCGGTCAATTCCGCCAGCAGCAGCTTGCCTGGAGAATACTTGGCATAATCCTCGTTATAGGCGGTCTTCCAAGTATAGGCTTCGCCGGCCATCATGAAGACGATCATCGAGGCGATCGCCTTGCCGTCGAGGTCGAGCGTGTGGATGCGGACGCTATCGGCTTCAGCGAGATTGGTGATCGCCTCTCGCGCGAAGGCGGCGCGGTAGCGGTCGAGCACCATCGCGGTGCGCTGGCGCCCTTTCCAGCCGCTGGCCTCCAGCGCCAGGAACTCTTCCATGCGGGTGCGGATGTCAACCGGCTGGCGGGCGACGTTGTAAGACAGGGAGCCCTGCGTCCCCAGCAGGTTCCATTGACGGCGCAGTTCGCGGAAATGTGCCGGGCTAATGGCATGGCGCAGGTAGGTCTGCCCATCCTGCAGGCTTTCCAGCATCGGCCGGGTAAAGGTGTCGGTCACGGTCAGCGGCAGGTTGCGGCCGATCGCGACGGCGCGGGCGAGTTGGGCGAACTTGCCCTTCAGCCGGATATCGGGGAGGACCAGAACGCTGGGCAGGCCGACCGAGGGATTGGTGAGCGCTTCGTAGAAATTGTCGATGGTTTGTGCCGCATCCTCTGCATCCAGCAGGGGCACACCCAGTGGTCCGAACGGATTGGACCAGGCGCGCATGATCGGCGCGCCGATCGAGAAACCGGGCTTTTCGATCGAGAACGGCATCAGGAACCGAATGCGGCTGCGTCGCTCGTCATTGTCGCGGATCAGGGCGAGCCGGATGATGCGGTCTTCAAGGCGCGGCATGGCCGGTGCCAGGAAGCGGCCGGTGAAGAAGACGTTCGGCTCCATCGCCCGGTTCGACAGGAAGTCTAGTTCGGACTGCAGTTCATAGCCCTGGCGCGCCGGATAGAGGCAAAGCTGGCGGCCGGGACGACCGATGGCGACCGTATTGTCAGCGACAGGGCGTTCCGGCACCGGCGGAGCCAGACCGCCGAGGATGCGGGCCGACCGGCTGTTGGCGTCGTCGGGAAAATGCGGGTTGCCGGTCATGAGTGGGTAGCCTCTGCTTTGATGGTTCTGGCATGCGGATCGGCGAAGGCGAAGAGCGTGATGCCGAAGGTGCGGCGGACCGCGACATGAAGGAGAATGGCCTCGACGACCATGGCGCCTGCCGTGGCGAAGGCCGCTCCCGTCAGCCCGAACATCGGGATCAGCGTGGCATTCAGCACCAGGTTGACGACGAGCGCGGTGGCATAGAGCGCGACGCAGAGCTTCTGCTGGCCGGCCATGGTCAAGAAAGCTTCCGCCGGCCCGACCAGTGCCTTGGCCATGATGCCTGCAAACAGGATCGCCATCAGCGGATAGCCGGATGTAAAAGCCGGACCGAACAGCGACAGGAGAAAATTGCCGCAGGCAAGCACCATCGCGCCGACCACCAGCGAAGGCCAGAACGACCATTTGGCGCTTTCGACCGCGATGACGGCCAGTTGCTGGCGATCGGGATCCGCCATGGCTGCGGAAAAGCGGGGAGCGGCGGCGGCCTTGACCGAGAACATCACGAAATGCACGAGTGCCATGGTCTTGGCGGCGGCGAAATAGATCGCCACGCTTTGCGGATCGAGATAGAGGCCGACGATCACGACGTCGGAATTCGTCAGCATGAAACCGAAGCCCTCGATCAGGAAGATCGGCAGCGCGACGCGGATCCAGGTGCCGAATTCGATGCGGCTTGGACCTTTGATGTAACGCCGGCGCAGGCGCCAGGTCAGGATGAAGAACTGGGTGACACTGGTGAGATATGTCGCAGCCATCGCCGCGATCATCGCGGTGCGGGCCGTATGCGGCTCGCCGATCGCTACCGCCAGCATCATGAACCCGAGGATCAGGACGGGCCGGATGATATAGGTCGGGCTCAGCGCCGAAACCGCCCAGCTATGGGCGCGCGAGGTGCCATCCATGACGTCGCCGAGCGCAATCATCGGCAGTGCGAATATGCCCAGATAAAGCGGGACGAGGTAATAGCTGTCGATCAAGTCGCCGAACAGCCACAGGCCGCCAATGCCCGTCAGCGCCAGCCCGGTCGCCGAGACGAGGGCGAAGATGCGAACCGTCGTTGTCAGCCCCCGGATTTCCGGCACTGCGTCGCGGGCATGATATTGCGGCAGGAAGCGGATGATGGCGGTGTGGAAGCCGAGGCAGGAAAGGTTGCCGAACAGCACCACCAGCACCCAGACGAAAACGTAGATGCCATATTCGAACTCGCCCATGACGCGGGCGAGTATGATCTGGGACACGAAGGCGATGGCGGCGCTGACGACACGGATGGCGAAGGCGACCAGCGCCATGCGTTGCGCCAGATGTTTCGGATCGTTGCTGGTGAGGATCGGTCCGAGCTTTTCAAGCAGCGGCGACAGCCGATCCCTCAATGCGGGCGGCAAGATGCGTCCAGCCGTGTGACACGCTGCCATGAACAATGGAATACCCGAAGCTACGCAAAACAGAATGCAACTCTTGCCAGAACAGCGTTAACAAAGGGTGCAGGATGCGAAATCATCCGACTTTTGCGGTATTCCTACAGCAATAAATTCACGTTCCCAGGCTGCTGACAACGGTTATCGATCTGCTATTGTCGGTTGCATTCGATGGCAGAAGCAGCGTGCGTGGAACCAGCCCGCGCAACCGGGAAGACGGGCTCCCCGGCCGAGGCAACGGCCTTGCTGTCGAATCTGGAGGTGTTCTATGTGGCAAAAGCCATTTAGCATCACGCTTATGATGCGGAAAACCCGGACGGGCTGGTCAATAGCCGTCCGGATCAATTTCGCTAAATAAGTTCAAGGCAGGCGGGACGGCAATCCCGTCTGCCACTTCAGAAATAAACGATACCGCTTATAAAATCAAGTTCCGTCAGCCTTACGCCTCGAAGGCGCCGTGGCAATGCTTGTACTTCTTGCCCGAGCCGCAGGGGCAGGCTTCGTTGCGGGAGACCTTGCCCCAGCTCGACGGATCCTGCGGATTGCGGTTCTCCGGCTCGACGAAGTTGAGATTGACGCTGTCCGCAAAGTCGTCCTCGCCGGTGTCCGGATCGATGTGATGCCCGACCATCTGCGGCGGTGCGGGCTGCGGTGCTTCGGCCGCTTCGCGCACGAGTTCGACGCGCATCAGTTGCGCCGTCACGGCTTGGCGCAGGTTTGCCAGCAGCGCCTGGAACAGCTCGAAGGCTTCCGACTTGTACTCCTGCAGCGGGTCGCGCTGGGCATAGCCGCGGAAGCCGATGACGGAGCGCAGATGGTCGAGATTGACGATATGCTCGCGCCAGAGATGATCGAGCGTCTGCAGGACGACGGAGCGCTCGACATAGAGCATGATCTCCGGGCCGAAGCGCTCGGCGCGGTCGGCCGCCGCCTTGTCGGCCTCGGCGGTGATGCGTTCGCGGATGTCGTTTTCGTCGATGCCCTCTTCGGCCGCCCATTCGACGATCGGCAGATCGAGGTTGAGCGAGTTCAGCGAGTCGGCCTTGAGGCCCGCCGCATCCCACTGTTCCGCATAGGCCTTTTCGGGAATGCGCTTGGCAACGATGTCCTCGATGACCTCGTGGCGCATGTCGGCAACCGTTTCGGAAATATCGGTCGCATCCATCATCTCGATGCGCTGCTCGAAGATCACCTTGCGCTGGTCGTTGAGAACGTCGTCGTATTTCAGAAGGTTCTTGCGCGTGTCGAAGTTACGGGCTTCGACCTTCTTCTGTGCGCGTTCCAGCGCCTTGTTGATCCAGGGATGGACGATCGCTTCGCCTTCCTTGAGGCCGAGCTTCTGCAGCATCGAATCCATCCGGTCGGAGCCGAAGATGCGCATCAGGTCGTCCTGCAGCGACAGGAAGAATTTCGAGCGGCCCGGGTCACCCTGACGGCCGGAACGGCCGCGCAACTGGTTGTCGATGCGGCGGCTTTCGTGACGTTCGGTGGCGAGAACATAGAGGCCGCCGGCACCCAGCGCGATGTCCTTCAAGCGCTGCACCTCGGCCTTGATCGCGGCTTCCTTTTCGTCGCGTTCAGAGCCGTGTTCCATCTCGCCGAGTTCGCGCTCGATGCGCATTTCAAGGTTGCCGCCAAGCTGGATGTCGGTACCGCGACCGGCCATGTTGGTGGCGATGGTCACCGCACCGGGTACGCCGGCCTGGGAGACGATATAGGCTTCCTGCTCGTGGTAGCGGGCGTTCAGGACCTGGAAGTTCTGGAAACCGGCGTCTGCGAGCATCTTTGCCAGAAGTTCGGACTTTTCGATCGAGGTTGTACCGACGAGCACCGGCTGCTGGCGCTGCTGCGAATCCTTGATTTCGGCGATGATCGCCTTGTATTTCTCTTCCGCCGTTCGATAGACCTCGTCGTCCTCGTCGATACGCTTGATCGGCAGATTTGTCGGGACTTCGACGACTTCGAGGCCATAGATGTTTCCGAACTCCTCGGCTTCCGTCGAGGCCGTGCCGGTCATGCCGCCGAGCTTGGAATACATGCGGAAATAGTTCTGGAAGGTGACCGAAGCCAGTGTCTGGTTTTCCGGCTGGATGGTGACCTTTTCCTTGGCTTCCAGTGCCTGGTGCTGGCCTTCCGAGTAGCGGCGGCCCGGCATCATGCGGCCGGTGAATTCGTCGATGATGACGATTTCGTCGTTGCGGACAATGTAGTCCTTGTCCTTCTGGAAAAGCTTGTGGGCCTTCAGGGCGTTGTTGACGTGGTGGACGATCGCGACGTTCTCGACGTCATAGAGCGTTTCGCCCTTCAGGAGGTTCGCTTCGCGCAGCAGGTTTTCGAGCTTCTCGGTGCCATCTTCGGAGAAGTTGGCCGAGCGCTGTTTCTCGTCGATTTCATAGTCTTCGGCTGACAGCAGTGGAATGAACCGGTCGATCGTGTTGTAGAGTTCGGAGCGGTCGTCGAGCGGGCCGGAAATGATCAATGGCGTGCGTGCTTCATCGACCAGGATCGAGTCGACTTCGTCGACGATCGCGAAGAAGTGGCCGCGCTGAACCATCTGGTTGCGCTCGTACTTCATGTTGTCGCGCAGGTAATCGAAGCCGAGTTCGTTGTTGGTCGCGTAGGTGACATCGCAGGCATAGGCAGCACGGCGCTGGTCGTCGGTGAGGCCGTGGACGATGACGCCCGTGGTCATGCCAAGGAACGAATAAATCCGGTTCATCGTCGCCGAGTCGCGCGTGGCGAGATAGTCGTTGACGGTCACGACATGCACGCCCTTGCCGGCGAGCGCATTAAGGTAGACCGGCAGCGTCGCCACCAGGGTCTTGCCTTCACCGGTCTTCATTTCCGCAATCGACTTCTCATGCAGGATCATGCCGCCGATCAGCTGAACGTCGAAGGGGCGCAGGCCAAGGGTGCGGCGCGCGGCTTCACGGACAACGGCAAAGGCCGGAACCAGAAGGTCGTCGAGAGTCTTGCCATCGGCCAGTTGCCTGCGGAATTCGACGGTCTTGGCTGCCAGCGCTTCATCGGAAAGTGCCTTCGTTTCTGCCTCAAGCGCATTGATGGCATCGACCTTGGCCTTGTAGCCCTTCACGCGGCGATCATTCGAGGAGCCAAAGATTTTGCGGGCGAGGCCGCCGAGACTGACCATAAGAATGGTCCTTTCTTCTATGTCGCCAATGCGGATGATTCTCCGCGAAATACTATGAAACGCCCTGAACTGTTCTGGACGCGAGGGTGCGTGACAGATAAGAGGGGGGTCGAATTATGTCAACGGGAGTTGAGGCGGGCAAAGGCTACAGAACGGCCACAATCTGATGATTGGGAACGTTTCAGGCCGGCCGTGACCACGGTTCCGGATATCCAGCGTGGAAGGTACGAGGATGTTGAAATACAAAATGCTGGCGGCTGTTGCCGTGATCGCCGTCATGGCTGCTCAGGGTCCGGCGCTCGCGCAGGATGCTGCCGATCCGGTCATCGCCAAGGTCGGCGGCGCGGAAATCCACCAGTCGGAACTCGATTTCGCCCTGACCGGCCTCGATCCGCAGCTCGCCCAGCTTCCCGACGAGCAGAAGCGCGCCGCTGCCCTTTCCGGCCTGATCGACGTCAAGCTGCTCGCCGCCGACGCCGGCAAGGAAGGCCTGCAGAACGATGAAGACTTCAAGAAGCGCCTCGCCTATCTGACCGATCGCGAATTGCACAATGCCTACTTCAAGAAGCACGTTGTCGACGGCGTGACGGCCGACGAGGTCAAGGCCCGTTACGACGCTGAAATCGCCAAGATCCCGGCGCAGGAAGAGGTCAAGGCCCGCCATATCCTCGTCAAGACCGAGGACGAAGCCAAGGCGATCATCAAGGATCTCGATGACGGCAAGGATTTCGCCGAACTGGCCAAGGAAAAGTCCACCGACCCGAACAAGAGCGAAGGCGGAGACCTTGGCTACTTCACCAAGGATCGCATGGTTCCGGAATTCTCCGAAGCCGCCTTCAAGCTGGAGAAGGGCAAGTACACGACCGCTCCAGTGAAGACCCAGTTCGGCTTCCATGTCATTCTGCTCGAAGACAAGCGCCAGCAGCCCGCACCGCCGCTCGACCAGGTCGAGCAGCAGGTCAAGCAGCTCGTCATGCGCGACAAGTATATCGCGCTTCTGACCAAGGCGAAGACGGAAGCCGGCGTCGATATCACCGACCCGGCGCTGAAGAAGGCCTATGATGAAGCCAACAAGGCGGAAGCTGCTACCGCCAACTAGCGGCGTGCGTTCGGCCCCTCATCCGGCCTGTTGGCCACCTTCTCCCCGCAGGCGGGGAGAAGGGCTAGGGTGAGGGGTTCTTGATACCCAAAACCCCGTCATTCCTGTGCTCGCCACAGGAATCCAGCCGCCCAAGTCCTTGGGCGAAGAGTCTTTTGACCCGACAGACGTCGGGTCGCTGGATCCCCGCCACAAGGGCGGGATGACGGAGGATGGGACCCCCTGTTTTATCCAAATCAGTTCCAGGTGGTTTTTCTTATCTGAGGTTTGATCATGTCCGGTCCCGTTTCTCCGCTTGCCCCGAAATCCTTTGCCGACATGCCCGAGGTGCGCGGCGTGCGCATGGCGACCGCCGCCGCCGGCATCAAGTACAAGAACCGCACGGACGTGCTGCTGATGGTGTTCGATGAGCCGGCCGCTGTCGCCGGCGTCTTCACCCGCTCGCGCTGCCCCTCCGCGCCGGTCGATTTCTGCCGTCAGAACCTTTCGGGTGGCATTGCGCGCGCTGTCGTCGTCAATTCCGGCAATGCCAACGCCTTCACCGGCAAGAAGGGCAAGGCGGCGACCGAGCTGACGGCGCAATCCGCGTCCGAAGCCGTCGGCTGCTCGACGGGCGAAGTCTTTCTCGCCTCGACCGGCGTGATCGGCGAGCCGCTGGACGCGACGAAATTTGCCGGCGTTCTCAAGGATATGACCACGGATGCGAAAGGTGATTTCTGGTTCGAGGCCGCAAAGGCGATCATGACCACCGACACCTATCCGAAGGTATCGACCCGAACCGCCGAGATCGGCGGCGTTCCCGTCGTTATCAACGGTATCGCCAAGGGCGCCGGCATGATCGCGCCCGACATGGCGACGATGCTGTCCTTCGTCGTGACCGATGCCGATGTCGCGCCGGAGGCTCTGCAGGTTCTGCTGTCGGAAGGCACTGGCCCGACTTTCAATTCCGTCACCGTCGATAGCGATACCTCGACCTCCGACACGCTAATGCTGTTTGCCACCGGGGCTGCTCGTGCCGATGGTCAGGCCAAGGTCACCGATGCGGCCGATTCCACGCTGTCCGGTTTCCGGGCAGCCCTGAATGATCTCCTGCTCGATCTCGCCTTGCAGGTCGTGCGGGACGGCGAAGGTGCGCGCAAGATGGTGGCCGTGACGGTCGAAGGCGCGGAAAGCGACGCTGCCGCCAAGCGCATCGGTCTGTCGATCGCCAATTCCCCGCTGGTCAAGACCGCGGTTGCCGGCGAGGACGCCAATTGGGGCCGTGTCGTCATGGCCGTCGGCAAGTCCGGCGAAATGGCCGACCGCGATCGGTTGGCGATCTGGTTCGGCGATGTGCGCGTCGCCGTCGAAGGTGAACGCGACCCGACCTATTCGGAAGCGGCGGCGACAGCGGTAATGAAGGAAGAGGACATCGCCATCCGTGTCGAGATCGGGCTCGGCTTAGGCAAGGCGACGGTTTATACCTGCGACCTGACCAAGGAATATGTCGAGATCAACGGTGACTATCGGAGCTGATACGCGTGCAGGATACGATTTTGAAGGCTGATCTGCCGAATGTCCGGCGTCTCGAAGCTGTCGGTTTCCGCGCTTGGCCGGCGGCATCGGTGCAGTACGATGGCAGCTGGCTGGTCCGACTGACGGCGGGGCACGATTCCAAGCGGCTCAACTCCGTCAATCCACTCGACCCCTCCGACAGCCGCGATATCGCGATCCGGTTGGAAAAGGCGGCCAAGCGCTTTTCCGACTATGGCCGTCCGCTCACGGTACGCCAGACGCCACTGACGCCGCCGGAACTGATCGCTTACATGAATGAGCGGCATTGGCCGGTGTTTTCCGAAACGATCGTCATGATGGCCGATATTCCGCCGAACGACACGACGGAAGCGATCGAGCACCTGCCGCTGCGCGATGTCGGCCGCTTCGTCGATGCCCGGCTGCAGATTTGCGGCGAGAGCGCCCATGAGAAGGCGGGCCTCAGTGAGATCATCAACGCGATCAAGCCGGAATGCGGACTGTTCCTGTTCGAGTCTCCGGAAGAAGGGCCGATTGCCGTATCGCTGGCCGTGCATGACAATGATCTGGCTGGTATCCTGCAGGTCGCCGTGGCCGACAACGTCCGCCGCCAAGGCGTTGGTTCGTCGATCGTCAACGCCTCGCTGCGCTGGGCCCGTCTTCGCGGCGCCCGCACCGCATGGCTGGCGGTCGAGGCCGACAATGGGCCGGCGGTCCAGCTTTACCGCAAGTTCGGCTTCAAGGATGTCTACCGCTACTGCTATCGGCGGGCGGAGGCGTGACGATGGACGGCAAGGGCCGGAGAATCCTGCTTGTCGCCGCCTGCGCGCTGATCGACAGCGATGGCCGCATCCTGTTGGCGCAGCGTCCCGAGGGCAAGTCGCTGGCCGGCCTCTGGGAGTTTCCCGGCGGCAAGGTGGAGCCTGGCGAAACGCCGGAAGAGACGCTGATCCGCGAACTCGACGAGGAACTGGGCATCCGGACCAAGGTCGCTTGCCTTGCGCCTCTGACCTTCGCCAGCCACACCTATGACGATTTTCATCTGCTGATGCCGCTCTATGTCTGCCGGCGTTATGAAGGCACTGCCCATGGGCGGGAGGGGCAGGCGATCAAATGGGTTCGGCCCAAAGCCTTGCGCGATTATCCCATGCCACCAGCGGACGAGCCGCTTATCCCCTATTTGATGGATCTGCTCTGACCAAACGGTCGGAAATTTCGATTTTATTAATCAAACATTTATCACCCTCGCTCAAGATCAGCCTCAGTTCAGTGTCGGCGTCTATGTGTTTCGGGATGTTTCCCGTAGCGGGCGCCGATCGTGTATCGGCGCGACATGGTTTGAGGCGGTGGGAGTGAACCGCCATCAAGGAAGCGCCTGCATTTTTAAGAGGCATGTGATGGTCGACGACGATTTTTGGAGAACGGTACAGGACAAGGATCTGGTGACGAGCCAGAGCCGCCGCACCGGTGCGCTCAATCTGTCGCTGTTGTTCGGTACCGCCGTCATCGCGCTGACATTGATCCTGACGCCGATGCTCACCTCCAAGAGCGAGAACAAGGTTCTGGCCGACGCGCCGATCGACTACGACAATATCTCGACGGGATCGATCCCGAGCAGCACGACGACCAAGCGCTATACGGTGCGCCGTAGCGTGCTGCAGGAAATGCCCGGTGCCGTCTGCATCATCGACGGAAATGGAAGCAAGAGCGGCTGCTGATCCCTCGGCTGGGCGGGGCGCCCTCGACGCGGCCCGCGCATCGACTTCTCGGCCCGAACAACTTTATGCGCGAGCCGAAGCGGCCTGCGCCGGACAGGCTGGGAGCACATGAAGACATTCGTCCGTTTTCTCAACGTCAAATCAGGCGCCACGGCCGTCGAATACGGCCTTTTGGCCAGCCTTATATCCGTGGGGATGATCGTCGGGCTTGGCGGGTTCTCGGATTCGCTCCTGGGGGTACTCGACAAGATCACCACGGCGATCACCACCGCGCCGAACTGATCTTTAGCTAATCCTTGTCCTTCAGCGGCAGTTCCCGTGTGCTGAGCGCATCGGACAGGCGCTGTTTCGCCGATCCCGGTTTCAATGGTTTCTGCTGGCTTTCGTGCGGTGCCCAGCCGGAAATATAGATGATCGAGAAGGTCGCGCGGATCCGGCCATCGGGATCGCCGAAGCGCTCTGCGTAGAGTTCAGCCGCCCTCAGGAAGAATTTCCTAGTCAACGGCTTGCGGCTTCGGGCCGCGAGCGGATTGGTCATGCCCATCGACCGCAGGTCTTTCAGGAGCGAGAACAGCGAGGCGTAGCGTACCGTATAGGTTTCGGTGTCGGCGACCGGCAGGGTGAAGCCCGCGCGCTGTAGAAGGGCGCCGATATCGCGGACATCGGCGAAGGGAATGACGCGTGGACTTGCGCCGCCGGTCATCTCGCTCTCGGCGGCCAGCAGAACCTCGCGCAATTCCTGCAACGTGCCGCTACCAGGGATCGCGGCCAGGAAGAGGCCGTCCGGCTTCAATGCCCGGCGCACCTGGATGAACACGCCGGGCGTATCGTTGGTCAGGTGCAGCGACAGCGGCGAGACGATCAGGTTTACCGATTCCGGCGCCAGCGGCACGGTTTCGAGCGGGGACGCGGAAATATTCTCGTTGCCAGAGGCGAAAGCCTCGTCCGTCTCGACGCGGCGGATTTCGCCGGTCTTGCCAGTCTCGGCCATGAAGCGCGCGGCAACACCGGTATATCCATGCAGTTCGACGGCGGTGTCGAAATGGCGCTCGACGACATCAAGCCGCTCGGCCAGTTCCCGGGCGGCGATTTCGAGCAGGAAGTCGGCCTTGGGGTCACCGTTGCGCAGTGCCCGCTTGCGGCGGGTTTCGATGAGCGTCTGGTCGAAAACGATATCCACGGCAGTGCTTCCAAAATTCTGATCGCTTAAAAATCTGATCGCAATGAAACCCGGCTGGCCGTAAAGTCAACCTCATGAGCGTGGAGGGGACGGAAAATCCGGTGCGGCGGCTGGTGGATGGCCTGACCGGAAGCCTGCGCGGCCTGATGGCTGTGGCGGTCGATGCGGTCTATCCGCCGGTCTGCAGCGGCTGTGGCCGCATGGTCGGCCAGCATCGCGGTGTCTGCCCTTCCTGCTGGGCGACACTCCGGCTCATCGAGCGTCCCTATTGCGAGGTCTTGGGCGTCCCCTTTTCCCACGATCTCGGCACCGGCATCCTCTCGGCCGACGCCATCGCCAATCCGCCGGCATTCGAACGACTGCGATCCGTTGCCATCCATGACGGCATTGCCCGTTCGCTTGTCCATGGCTTGAAATACCGGGACCGCACCGATCTGGCGGTGATGATGGCCGATTGGATGATCCGCGCCAGCGATGGGAATGTGGACACCTGCGATGCCATCCTGCCGGTTCCACTGCATGCCTTCCGGCTTTGGGGGCGCAGGTTCAACCAGTCCGCAGAACTCGCCCGTGCCATCGCCCGGCATGCGGGCAAGCCCTATCTCGCAACAGCCCTGATCCGTACCAAGCGCACCGTCCAGCAGGTTGGGCTCGGGGCGGCGCAGCGCCAGGACAATGTGCGCGGCGCCTTCACCGTCACCGAGGCCGGCAAGGCGGCCGTGTTCGGCAAGCGCATCGTGCTGGTCGACGACGTCTATACGACGGGAGCCACGGTTTCGGCCGCGACGCGAGCGCTGAAGAAGGCCGGTGCCGCGGATGTGACGGTTTTAACCTTTGCAAGAGCCATGTCCGGTCTTATATGACTTTCAACAGGCTGGCACAGGGCCGGCTAGAGAATAGGTCAGGACTATGGCTTCGGTCGTTATTTATACCCGTCAGTTCTGTGGATATTGCTCCGCGGCAAAGAAACTTCTGGAAACCAAGGGCGTGGCCTTCGAGGAGCATGACGCGACCTATGCGCCGGAGGTTCGCCAGAAGATGATCGAGCGGTCGAATGGTGGCACCACCTTCCCGCAGATTTTCATCAACAATATCCACGTCGGTGGCTGCGACGACCTGCATGCGCTGGATCGTGCCGGCAAGCTGGACGACATGCTCGCCGCATAAGGAGACGCCCATGACGTTCAAGGCCGCCGCGATCCAGATGTGCTCGGGCGTCGATGTCGCCCGCAACGCCGATGCCATGACCCGGCTGGTGCGGGAAGCTGCGGCACAGGGCGCCACCTATGTGCAGACGCCGGAAATGACCGGTGCGCTGCAACGTGACCGCGCCGCCATGCGGGCAGCCTTGCGGGACGAGAGCACGGACCTGATCGTCGCCACCGCTTCCTCGCTTGCGGCGGAACTCGGCATCCACCTGCATGTCGGCTCCACCGCAATCGGCCTTGCCGACGGCAAGATCGCCAATCGTGGTTTCCTGTTCGGCCCCGATGGCCGCAAGATTGCCCATTACGACAAGATCCACATGTTCGACGTCGATCTCGACAATGGCGAGAGCTGGCGGGAGAGCGCGGCCTACACGCCGGGCGGCACCGCGAGGCTCGTCAACCTGCCGTTCGCCAAGCTCGGCTGCGCCATCTGCTATGACGTCCGTTTCCCGGAACTCTTCCGCGCCCAGGCCGTGGCCGGTGCGCAGGTCATGTCGATTCCCGCTGCCTTTACCCGCCAGACCGGCGAGGCGCATTGGGAAATCCTCTTGAGAGCCCGCGCCATCGAGAACGGCATGTTCGTCATCGCGGCAGCGCAGGCCGGCCTGCATGAGGACGGACGCGAGACCTTCGGCCATTCGATGATCGTCGATCCCTGGGGCGTCGTACTGGCTTGCGCCGGCGGCACCGGCGAAGGCGTGGTGCTGGCCGATATCGACGTTGCCGCCGTTGCTGCGGCGCGGGCAAAGATTCCGAACCTGAAGAACGGCCGGCCCTTTTCGTTGGAGGAGGTGTCGTCGGATACCTCCGGGGACGTGGCCGCTTGATCAAATACACGCTGGCCTGTGACAACGGCCATTCCTTCGAAGGATGGTTTTCCTCGAGTGCCGATTTCGATCGGCAGGCGGACCTCGGGCTTGTCTCCTGTCCGGCCTGCGGGTCCGTCTCCATCGGCAAGGAACTGATGGCGCCCTCGGTCTCGACCGCCCGCAAGAAGGACGAGGCCAAGGTGCTGATGATGGACCAGGCCCGCAAGGAGGCGGTTTCCAAGATCCGCGAACTGGTGACGTCGATCCGAGAGAATGCCGAGGATGTCGGCACCAAATTTCCCGAGGAAGCGCGCAAGATTCACTATGGTGAGGCCGAGCAGCGCGGGCTGATCGGCCAGGCGACGGTCGAGGAGGCGCGTGAACTGCTGGACGAGGGCATCGAGATCGCGCCGCTGCCGGTCCTGCCCGACGACGTGAACTGAGATGGCGGCCGCCGAACCGCGTCCCACAGGTGCGCGTCTGGCCATGTATAATTTCGGCCTGCATGTCGGCCCCGAGGGTGATCCCCGTGTCGAGGGCTTCGTTTCCCGAGAGCCAGCCAATTTCGAAGCGGCCAGCCGTGCCGCCGGCTTTATCGGACGGTCGGGCTATCGCGGCGTTCCGGGACCGCGCAGTTGGGGCCGGCAGGTATTTCCGCGCTTCATCGAAGGCAGCGGCTTCGACAGCGGACCGTCGTCACTCTCGCTCTGGGCCGATATCGAATCGCTGATGGCCTTCGCCTATAGCGGCGTCCATGCCGATGCGCTCAAGCACGCCCGCAACTGGAACATCAAGGCGAACTGGCCGCCACTCGTTCTCTGGTGGGTGGACGAGCGTCGTTTGCCCGACTGGTCCGATGGCGTCGAACGGCTGGAATATCTCCACGATCACGGGCCATCGCCAAAAGCCTTCACTTTCAAGGACCCCTTCGCCGCCAATGGCGAAGCCTATGTCATCGACCGGAACAAGGTCCGGCAACTGGCGGAAAGCAACCGGGAAGGACAGCAGGAACTGCTGGCGCATGTGCTTTCGTTGAAAGTCTAGAGCATCGTTCCCTTAATACGGCCCATTCTGCTGGAAGGAATTTTGGCCAGAACCAAGGCGGCTGGCGAAAAGCGCAGCAGAAGCTGCGGTTGAGACGGCCACCGCCGGTAGTGGCCAAAATTCATCCAGCCCTTCGGGTTGGCTGAAAACGGCCGCCCACTGCGGCGGATGGCTGGACCGATGGATGTCGCATCGCTCTGCGCCATCCTTCTTGTGGATCGGACGTTTTGAGCCAACAGAATGGGTCGTATTAAGGGAACGATGCTCTAGCATGCGGGTGAGGGACGGGGATGTTTTTCCAGGCTCGGCGCAAATGTGCTCGCTGATCATGGGCTGCGCCATGCGGTAAGGCCGCATTCAAGCGGAAATGCCACCGATTAAAGACCCGGCGGGAATATTCCATTCGCGGCTCAGCTTCCGGATCTGATCGAGGTTCATTTCCCTCTTGCCATTCAGGAGGTCGGCCGCTCGGGCTTTGGATCCAATGACCGCCACCAGATCCGCCCGGCTGTAATTGTTTGCTTCCATGACCGACTTGACGACTTCGATCGGGCTTGCGGCCGGAATCACATAGTGCTTCGCTTCATACTGCTCGATCAGCATGACCAGCGCGTCAAAATGAGCGGCATCGTCTGAGCCCTCTTCAGGTTCGTTCTCGAAATAAGGGCGGACCTCCTTCAATGCCGCATTGTATTCGTCATCATTCCGCAGCGTTCGGAAAGCCTTCAAATTCAACATGCCGATTCCTTCCGATCAGAGGCTCTTCACATCGATGGCGTCGTACTGGGCATGCGTGCCGACAAACAGAACGAAAATCCGTTTCGATCGGAACGCGACCAGACCAACGATCCGGTATTTGTTGCCGCCCACATCAAAGATAACCTTGTTGCCTGCGACCATATCAGCCGAATTGAAGGTCTTTTTCAAATCGCCAAAACTGCTCCAGTTTGCCTTGGACGCCGTGGCGTACCATTGTATCAGCGCGGCTTCCGCAGTCTCCCTGGGCAGACCTTTTGGCAAGCCGTTCCAAAATTTGATCAGGGCGGATTTGGCGATGACGTTCACGGTCCCTCAATCTAGTGCGTTCCCAATCTGGAAACAAGCTGAAAGATTCCCAATCTGGAAATTCTTGCTTCGGCTGGTTACTGCGACTCTCCCCAGATGAAAAGATGCGCCATGTCAAAGAACAAGGCCACGAACACATCCGATCGACCAATGTAGCACAGCGGCGAGAGGCGGGGATCAGGGGAGCGTCCGGTAGCTCATCTCCATGCTCCGGAAGCGGCGTTTCTTCTTCCTGATATGAAGGATGGGGGTGTCATCGGCATTCTCCCGTTGTTGCGGGCTAGGCCGGTCGTCTGGCGACGATCATGTAGTTGACGTCCATGTCCTTCGACAGGTTCCACTGGTTGGCGAGCGGATTGAAGAAGACGCCGGTGCGGTCGGTCACCGTCATACCGCTGGCGACGATCGGCTTTTCAAGTTCTTCCGGCCGTACCAGCTTTTCATACTGGTGGGTGCCGCGCGGCAGCCAGCGCAGGACGTTTTCGGCGGCGAAGATCGCAAGGGCGGCGGCTTTCATCGTGCGGTTGATGGTGGCGACGAACATCAAACCGCCGGGGCGCACCATCGAGGCGCAGGTCGACATGAAGAACTCGACATCGGCGACATGCTCGACGACTTCCATGTTGAGCACGACATCGAAAGTCTCGCCGGCCTCTGCCAGCGATTCCGCCGTGACGGCGCGGTAATCGACCGGGACGCCGCTGCCGCTGGCATGGGTCCTGGCGATCATGATATTTTTTTCCGAGGCATCAGCACCGACGACATCGGCGCCCATGCGGGCCATCGGCTCGGACAGGAGCCCGCCGCCGCAGCCGATATCGAGGAAACGCAGGCCCTTCAGCGGTTGCGGTGCCTTTGCGTCGCGGCTGAAATTATCGGAAACCCGATCGCGGATATAGGTGAGCCGAACCGGGTTGAACTTGTGCAACGGCCGGAACTTGCCCTTCGGATCCCACCATTCGGCCGCCATCGCGGAAAAGCGATCAACCTCGGCCTGATCGATGGTGCTGCGGGCTTGTTCGCTCATGGCGGAAACTCCTCGGGACTGTCGCTTTTGAAGTCGGACGATCGGGCGCGAAAGTCAAGGGTCGGCGGTGTCGCGGCGCAGTTGGCGCCCTTTCAGATAGCGGTCGAAGGACGGCAAGATGACGGTCGGGTTGGCGACCAGGTATTTCTGGAGGGTGTCGAGGCGGTCCGTGAATGCCGCAAAGAACGATGCGTCGATGGTTGCGATGCAACGGGGCAATTTTGAGCAGGCCTTGCCGGAGAGGCCGAGTTCCCGCTGGACCCGGACCTTGCGGTCCTGATGGGCGGAGACGAGCATCTCGCCGGTGCAGGCCCTATCGCGGCGGCATTTGCGGAGAGGGCACTCCTGCCAGACTTCGCATGTGGTCAGGACGGTGCGGCACTGGCGTTCATGATCAATGGCGATGCGCTTTTCATAATCAGTGAAATCCTGTTTCGGCATGGTCTGATCCTTTTGCTGGTGGGGATACAGGGCAGCCGTGCGCCTTCACGCGGCGCGAGCGTCCGTGGTTTGGATAATCAACTCGGCCGGGACACATCGTGTGCCTGATGAGTTAGTAAGTAATGACACGCGATGTGTCCCGTCTCGGTGGTTTTTACCTGCAACTCCGGTTTCTCTGCCAGACGGAAAACCCTTACGGGTTTGGAGGCATTTGCGCCCCAGCCGTCTGTTGTGTGCCTCACAGACACGCCCCGATCCTGTTTCAAACGGGAGGGAAACCACTTTCTGCAGGCCCTCCGGATCGTGCCTGCGTTTCAAACACAGACCAGGAGCACCGGCCCCACCTCGCCGGCAACGCTTTCCGGTGTATCCGATCGTGGGACGAAGGGAAGTATGGCACGGGTTGATGGGGGCGGGGATTTTGGCTCTGAGGGAAAGATCCCCTCACCAACAAAATCTAACACTTAGCCTTTGGCTAAGCTGTTGATTTTGTGTCCTCTCCCACTGGGAGAGAGGAAAGGATGCCGGACCTGCCGCGTCAAATCTCATCCCCGCTTGAGGGGATTTTCTGAGCTTTTCAGGTGCGGTTGATCGAGACGCCGCCATCGACGAGCATGGAGGTGCCGGTGGTGAAGCTCGATGCGTCCGAGGCCAGGTAAAGCACGGAGCGAGCGATTTCCTCGGGTTTGGCCATGCGTTTCAGGGCGTGCAGGCCTTCAACGAAGGCTAGGATCTCCGGCCCGGCACCGGGCGCGTTGGTGAAGCTCATCGGCGTATCGGTGCCGCCCGGCAGGATGGCATTGACGCGGATGCCCTTGGTTCCTAGTTCCGCCGCCAGGCTTTGCGTCAGGCCGATCAGCCCCGCCTTGGCGGCGGCATAGGCTGATGTATTCGGCATGCCGGCGGTATGGCCGACGAAGCTGGAGGTGAAGATCAGCGAACCGCCGCCGCGCTTCGCCATGGCCGGGACCTGATACTTGGCGCCGAAATAGGCGCTGGTCAGGTTGGTCTCGATCGTTTCCTGCCAGCCGGCGGTCGAGAGATCGGCGATCGGCGCCATTTCCCCGGTCGTGCCGGCATTGTTGAAGGCGATGTCGAGGCCGCCGAAATTTTCCACGGCCGTATCGACCAGCGCGCGGGCGTGGCCCTCGTCGCGGACGTCGCCATCGACGGCGAGCGCCTGGCCGCCTTCAGCTTCGATTTCGGCGACGAGGTCGTCGAGGGCCGGGCGGCGGCGACCGGACAGGACGAGACGGGCGCCTTCGCGGGCAAACAGTTTCGCCGTCGCCCGGCCGATGCCGGAACTGGCACCGGTGATGATGGCGACCTTCATGGACAATGTGGTCATGACTGAAACTCCTCTTGGATTATGCGAGCGCTTCAATCGCAGCAAGGAGAAGGAGCCGCCACCCGATTCCTGCGCAGGCAGGCCGTGGTGGCGAGGGATAGGTAAGTAGATGCTTACTCTATTTCAGAGTTTGAGATTATCGAGACGCAGGGTCATTGCCGAGGATTGCCGGTGCGTCAGCGTCGAGGCCTGAGAGCCGGCAAGGCGGCATAGCGGGATCAGGATGATCACCACGACGAGGGCGGCTACATACAATAGGCCAAGGGGAACGCGGCGCGCTTTCAAGCAAGAATCTCCAGTGTCGAATCTACCCTGCCTGCCGAAACTGACAGCAGGCTGAACGCGCGCAAGTCGAACGATAATCGTTTTCCTTGTGTATTCCTATCTCCTCACACGCCAGGTTATTGCGTATGGAAAAGACCCCTCCCCAACCCCTCCCCACAAGGGGGAGGGACTTAACCCGCCGCCTCGTCCGAGGCTGAAAACAGGGCGTTCGGTCGGGTCTCCCCCCCCCTTGTGGGGGAGATGGCCGACAGGCCAGAGGGGGTCTTTACTCCATATGCGATAGCCCTCCCCACAAAGGGGAGGGACTTAACCTGTCGCCTGGACCTTCATCTAAAAGGGGGGCCTGTGGCTGGGTCTCTCTTCCCTTTGTGAGACGATGGCAGACAGGCCAGAGGGGTCTTCCCCTATGCAACAGTCCTCACTCACACCGTTCAGGTTCCTGTCAGAAAACAATTCCAGATGTCAGGGGTGGAGACGGGGTGCCCGCGCCTGATGGTGCGGCGCCTTTTGAGCCTGCTCCATCCGTCCGATGTATCGCAGGAGCAGACTGGTGACTTTTGTAACCCTATCAAACGCCTCGCCGCGCCTGGTGCGCCCTCAGATCGGCAGTGTCACGTTGAGCCTGATCGTGGCGGCTTATCTCGTTTTCCTGACGAACCGGACCTTCTGGGCGAAGGCTATCGACTATCTCGGCCTTCCGAGCTTCGCGGTGGTGTTGATGGGGATTGGCCTTCTGGCGCTGTTTTCGGCCGTCTGCATCGCGGTGTCGGTGAAATATCTGACGAAGCCGCTGTTCATCCTTTTGGTCATGGCCGCAGCCGTGTCCTCCCGCTTCATGGATCACTTCGGCACGATCATCGATCTCGACATGATCCGCAACGCCGCCGAGACGACGGGATCGGAGGCCGGCCACCTGCTGACGGCGGGTTTCGTGACACATGTGGCGATCTTCGGCATCGTGCCCTCTCTCATGATCACGGCGATACGCATCCGACATCGGCCGTTTCCGCAGAAATTCATGTGGAATACCGCGTTCGTCCTGTCGTGCCTTGCGGTGTTCATCGCGGTGGGTCTCGCCAATGTCCGCACGCTGGCAGCGACGACACGCGAGCATCGCGATCTGATGGCGACGCTCAACCCGGTTGCGCCGATCGTCAGTGTCATTCGCTATGTCAGGGCGAGCGGGGCGGAGAAAAATCTCATTGTCCAGCCGCTCGGCACCGACGCGCATGTGATCGCGCCTGTCGCCTCGGGCAAGCCGCGCGTGACCATCATCGTCGCAGGTGAAACCGCGCGGGCCGAGAATTTCTCGCTCGGCGGCTACGGCCGCATGACCAATCCGAAGCTTGCCGCGCGCGGCGTGCGCTATTTCTCCGATACGTCGAGCTGCGGCACGGCGACGGCGGTCTCGCTGCCCTGCATGTTCTCGATCTACACCCGTGCCAGCTACACGCACGAGAAGGGGCTTGAAACCGAGAATCTGCTTGATGTCCTCACGCACGCCGGCGTCAAGGCGGAGTGGTGGGACAACAATACCGGCAGCAAGGGACTTGCCAGCCGGATCCCCTATACCTCGTTCTCGGACATCAACGACCCGCGCTTCTGCATCGATCACGAATGCATCGATGCCGTGCATCTGGACCGGCTCGGTTCCTGGCTGGACAATGTCAAGGGCGACAGCGTGCTGGTGGTTCACCAGATCGGCAGCCATGGGCCGGGCTATTACCAGCGCTACCCGGATACCTTCCGCCGTTTCACCCCGGATTGCCGGACGCCGGAGCTTGGCAACTGTTCACATGACGAGATCGTCAACGCCTATGACAACACGATCCTCTACACCGACCATGTCCTGTCCGAGATCATCGACATGCTGAAGCTACGACAGGGCAAGATGGCCGGTCAGATGATCTACATGTCCGACCATGGCGAATCGCTGGGCGAGCATGGGCTCTACCTGCACGGCGCGCCCTATTTCATCGCGCCTTCACAGCAGACGCATGTTCCTTTCGTGCTGTGGCAAAGCCCGGAAGCCAGGACCGGGATCGATGCCGCTTGCCTGGACACCAAGACGGGCGAGCCGCAGTCGCATGACAACCTGTTCCACACCGTGCTCGGCATGATGAACATTGCTACCAGGGTCTACGATCCGGCGCTGGATGTGATCGCGTCATGCAGGGTGAATGCTGCTTCGTAGTGTTTGACGGCGCGGGCCAAAGAGGAAATAGAATGCCGGAAATGCTGGCCGGTAGAGGGATCGTCGATTGCGCGTTCTGCTTGTCGAGGACAACGAAATTCTGGGGGAGGCGGTTCGCGACCATGTCGCGGCAGCCGGGCATGCCGTCGACTGGATGCTCACGCTTGAGGATGCCCGCGCATCGCTGCGGACCGTCAGCTACGGTCTCGTCCTGCTCGACCTGCGCCTGCCGGACGGCAGCGGTATCGCGCTCTTGAAGGAGATGCGGGCTTCCGATAACGCGACGCCGGTCATCATCCTGACCGCACACGACCAGATTTCCGACCGGATCGAGGGCCTGAACAGCGGTGCCGACGACTATCTCGTCAAGCCCTTCGATCTCGGAGAGCTTTCCGCACGGATGCTGGCGGTGATCCGGCGATATGGCGGCAATGTTTCGCCTCTGATCCGCTTCGGCGAGCTGAAGATCAGCCAGGCCGACCGACGGGTGTTTTCGGGCGACGAGGAGGTCAGCCTTTCCGGCCGCGAATGGGCGGTGCTCGATACGCTGCTGGCCCGTCCCGGCGCGATCATTTCCAAAGCCCAGATCGAGGAGGCGCTCTATGCGTTCGGATCCGAGATCGAGAGCAATACGGTGGAAGTCTATGTCAGCCGGCTGCGCAAGAAGCTCGGGCGCGACCATGTCGCGACCGTCCGCGGTGTCGGCTACAAGATCGGAGCGCCGGCGTGAACGAGAACAAGCCCGGCGGGCAGAGCATGACACGGCGTCTGATCCTGTGGTTGACGGGGGCTGCGACCGCTTTCTGGCTGATCGCCGCCGGCCTTGGCGTCTCCGTCATGCACGACGAATTCGGCGAGATTTTCGACGGCTCGCTGCAGGAAACGGCCGAGCGGCTGGTGCCGCTGATCGTCGACGAAATGGACCGGCGCCAGGGAAACGCCTCGTCGCGGCACGATGAAACCGACGACGCCGGCGAGGAATATCTCGTCTATCAGGTGCGCAATGCCGCCGGAGAGCTGCTGTTCCGCTCGCATGACGCGCCGGCCGAGCCGTTCGACGTGCCGCTGAAGCGCGGCTTCTTCACCGGCGATACCTACCGGTTCTTCACCGCGTCCTCGCCGGGCGACACAATCTTCGTGCAGGTGGCTGACGCATTGGCAAACCGGTCGGAGGCGTTGAACGAGGGCAGCCTTGCGCTGTTCCTGCCGGTGCTGGTGCTCATTCCGGTCAGTGTGTTGCTGATCCGGCAGATCGTGCGCCGGACGCTGGCGCCGGTCGACGATTTGCGCACGGCGATCGAGGAGAAGGATGGCGGCAACATGGCGCCGGTGCCCTCCGACATGCTGCCGCGCGAACTGCGTCCGATCGCCCGCTCGGTCAACCACTTGCTGACCCGGCTGCAATCGGCCTTTGATGCCGAGCGGGAATTCACCGCCAACAGCGCGCATGAACTGCGTACGCCGATCGCCGGAGCCTTGGCGCAGACCCAGATGCTGATCGCCGAGCTCGATGGCCCCGGCAAACGGCGGGCGCAGCAGATCGAGGTCTCGCTGATCAACCTGCGTCACACGGCGGAAAAGCTGCTCCAACTGGCCCGCGCCGAAGCCGGTATCGGCGGTGACACGGAGAGCGTCGATCTCGCGCGGGTGCTGGAGCTGGTTGTCACCGATTTCAAGCGCGGCGCGCCGGAGCCGGAGCGCCTGCGGCTTCATCGCGAGGCCGGGGCATCGCTCAAGGGCAACTACAGCGAGGATGCCTTTGCCATCGTGCTGCGCAACCTGATCGAGAATGCCTTGCTGCACGGCCGCCGCGAGGAGCCGGTGGATATCTATCTTGAGACGGAAAGCGTGGTGCGCATCGTCAATGGCGCAGCGCTGCTATCAAGGGATGAGATGGCGACAATCCGCCAGCGTTTCGGCCGTGGCAGCACAGTCGCGGTCGGCTCCGGTCTCGGTCTGTCGATCGCCGAGCGGCTATTGCAGCAGATGAATATCGGCTTCGAGGTTCTGTCTCCAGCAACAGGCCGGGCGGATGGATTTGAAGTGGTGCTGCGTTTTAAAGGCGCGGCAGCCTGATCAAGCGGCTGAGGACCACCATCCTCTCCGCCATTCCCGTGCTGGTCACGGGAACCAGTCAGCCAAGTCCTTGGGTTTAAAGAGTCTTTTGACCCGCCGGACGTCGGGTCGCTGGATTCCCGCCACAAGGGCGAGAACGACGGAGGGTGGGCTTGCCACGTCCTCAAACAATCGGCCTGGGAGTTTGTCAGCAGTCTGACGGAGTGCCCGTTCGGCCACTCCGTCTCTCAGATATCTTGCCGGAAGCCTATCGTAGGGCGATTTCCGAACCCACGAACATCTGCCGGTCGGCATCCTTGCGGGCGAGGTCTGCGCACCGGTTGCGTTCCGCAAGGATGGCGCGGGCGATGATGATCGCCGAATGATCTTCGAAATATTCTTCCGAAACGCTTGTCCGTGCCTTTACGGCGGCGTTCCAGATATCATCAGGGAAGACGTTCTTGATGGCCATGATACTCTCCACCGTTCAAATTCACCGGGCAATTCTATGGGCGAAGCGGGCTGCGGTGTCCTTGTTTCCGATCGAGCAGATTGCAAATACCGGCACGCTTTCCACGACGAAAGCTCCACCAAATTCAAGGCCAGAGATAGTTGGACCTAGGGCCAATACAGGCTGCTGGCGAATCGGAAACGGGTGACGCAGCGGGTTTGCAGTCAGCCCCGGCCGTCGATGGACGACAGACGATTACCAATCTTTTTCAGAATGTTAGTAATTTTTCTGGCGGCTGGCAGGGTTGTTTTCAACCCGTACTCCACCCCGCCGCGATGGACGGGGTGGCTCAGGTCTCGCCGCATTCACGCGGCGACACTAGCGTGATTCGCAGGCGCTGGATTCACCCGTTTGGGGTATGTTTTTCAACGAAGACAGAAAGTCGAAGGACCTGGCAACCGGGGATTTCATCAGTCCCGATCCGGCGCGCCGAGCGGGAAGAAGTCGCGGTAGGGGCGGGCCTCGTCGACGGCGCGGGCAAAGGACGGCCGGGCGAGCAGGCGGGCACGATAGGCGCTGATATGGACGAGCGTTTCGGGGATCGGATGCACCCAGTCGGCATAGAAGAGCGACGGCGCGGCGGCGCAGTCGGCAAGGCCGAACGTATCGCCGGCCGCCCATTCGGAGCCGGCCATCACGCCATCGAGCCAGCCATAGGCATCATCGAGCATGGCCTTGGCTTCGTTGACACCGTAGGCATCGCGATCCGCTTCGGGGCGGATGTGGTTGAACACGAATTTCTGCATCGGGGTCATGATGTAATTGTCGAAGAAGCGGTCCATCATCCGCGCCTTGAGCGCCGCCGTGGGATCGGACGGCAGGAAGCGGGTCGGACCGGGATGGGCGAGCCCGAGATGTTCGATGATCACCGTCGCCTCCATCACGGTTTCGTCGCCATCCTTTAAGAGCGGCATGCGCTTCATCGGCCAGAGCGCGCACCATTCGGCGGCGACATCGGGCGTGTCCGGTCCGAGCACGCGCATTTCGAACGGCGTGTCGTTTTCATAAAGCGCGGTCAGCACCTTCTGGCAGTAGGACGAGAAGGGGTGGGCGAAGAGCTGCAACGTCATTGTATCCTCCCAAACTGATTTCAATATGAAACTGGTTGTTTTGTAGGGTAACCGCTCTTATATTGCAAGCAGTTTGGCGAAAGGCTGAAAATGGACGTTGCACACCGGTCGGGCTGCCCGATCAATCTCACCCTCGAAATGCTCGGCGACCGCTGGAGCCTGATCGTCATCCGCGACCTGATGTTCGGCAATCGCCGGCATTTTCGCGAGCTTCTCACGCAATCGGAAGAAGGCATAGCCTCGAACGTGCTGGCCGACCGGCTGAAGCGGCTGCGCGAAAGCGGCATGCTCTCGCGCACGGAGGACCCGAGCCACAAGCAGAAGGGCATCTACAGCCTGACGGAACCGGCGATCCAGCTCGTGCCGCTCATCGCCCAGATGGGCGCCTGGGGACGGCGACATACGCCGGCATCCGAGGAACTCTCGATCCGCGCGGAACTCCTGGAGAATGGCGGGCCGCAGATGTGGGCTGCGTTCATGGAGGAATTGCGGGCCTTGCATCTCGGCGCGCCGATGCCGGAACGTTCGGTGTTTGCGGAACTGCAGGCGGCGTATCTGGCGGTGGTGGCGGGGAATAGGGTAGGGGAGTGAGGGATGGAGATTACCTTGCCGCTGAAGGCAAGATGGTCATTCAGCAGGCAACGATCCCAATGTAGCCGGTTTCAGCTATCTGGGCCATTGTCGCGTCGCGGCTGACGATCGGCACCTTCTTGTATCTGGCGGTTGCCATGATGTAGCAATCTCCCGGATCCTTGTGATTGGTTGCCGCGATCATATGCGCAGCTTCGAGAGCGATCGCAGGCCCTATGGGCACGACCTTGCAGGAAGTGACGGATATAGCCGCCTTGAACCAGTCCTTGACCGTGACGTCGCCAATATCGGGAGCATTCGTCCTCTTGTTCGCGGCGATCGCCAATTCCCACGCCGTGATCGGTGAAACAAAAAGCTTCCCGGCCTCCTGAGCGGCAGCGATCGCGATCAAAGCTTCATTGAGAAGGGTTTCCGGTCGCGTCACCAGCCACAGGAGAGCGTGTGTATCGAGGACGACTCCAGCCAATTACTTGGCTTTCGGTTTGCGAGCGCCTCTCAGTGCCTGTTCCGCGATTGGCTTGGTGAGGTCGAGCCCGCGTTTCATGGAAAGCTCGCTGTCCTTGAGGGCGCCGGCGCCCTTGATCGTGACGAGCTGCCCAGTCCGCGAATTGCGAACGGTAACGATTGACGGGGATGTCTTGACCTGTGCCATGACGGTAACATGAACTTAAATGATAAGCAGTTCAAGTCAGGGTGGTGCGCTGTTCATGCGCTGAACGGGACGATTCCCGGGAGCCTTGGAATGGTTCCGATGGCATCAGGCTGCCACCTCCGGTCACACGTCACTGCCGTGCAAGACCGCCCCTCATCCGCCCTGTCGGGCACCTTCTCCCCGTTTTGACGGGGAGAAGGACAAACGGCAACTGCACCGCAAGGGAAACCAGACGGCGTTTCCGGAAATCAATACACGTCCGGCACGTACATGTCCGGCGGGACCGGGTGGCGGGTGTAGTCGTCGTGGCGGATGCGGTCGGGCAGGACGAGTTCCGGCTTGGGCACATCCTCGTAGGGGATCTGGGCGAGCAGGTGGGCGATGCAGTTGAGGCGCGCCTTCTTCTTGTCGACGGCCTGGACGATCCACCAGGGGGCTTCCTCGATATGGGTGCGGGCCAGCATCTCTTCCTTGGCTTTGGTGTAGTTTTCCCAGTGGATGCGGCTTTCCAGGTCCATCGGCGAAAGCTTCCACTGTTTCAGCGGATCGTGGATACGCATCTGGAAGCGGAATTCCTGTTCGTCGTCGGTGATCGAGAACCAGTATTTAATGAGAATGATGCCGGAGCGGACCAGCATGCGCTCGAATTCCGGCACGTCGCGGAAGAATTCCTCGACCTGCTCGGGCGTGCAGAAGCCCATGACGCGCTCGACGCCGGCGCGGTTGTACCACGAGCGATCGAACAGCACCATTTCGCCTGATGACGGCAGGTGCGGCACATAACGCTGGAAATACCACTGATTGCGTTCGCGCTCAGTGGGTGCAGGCAGGGCGACGACGCGGCAGACGCGCGGGTTGAGGCGCTGGGTGACACGCTTGATGGCGCCGCCCTTGCCGGCGGAATCGCGGCCTTCGAACAGGACGACGACCTTGAGCTTCTTGTGCTGGACCCAATCCTGCAGGCGCACCAGTTCATGCTGGAGGCGGAACAGTTCACGGAAATAAGTCTTGCGCTCCAGCGTCGGCTCGGCCGGGCCGGACATGCCCTCGGCGACCATTTCGTCAAGACGGTCCTCTTCCATCTGCATTTCCAGCTCTTCATCGAAGCTGTCGGCAATTTCCGCCTTGATGCGGTCGAGGTGGTCGATCATCGGGTCGCGTTCCTGTTGGTCGGAGGGACAGGAGCAGGGTTTGATGACAGGGGTGTGACAGGCATGAACATTTGCGAACTGCGTTAAAGTCAGGCAGCAATTCAAGCTGCGCCTTGATGCAACGGTTCGAAAAATGCTGATCGTTTTCAGCAAGCTTAAAGGCCACAGCGATACTAAACGGCGAACGGTCGCCTGTATCGCTACAGGCGCGTGCGGCAAGACGAACGGTGCGTGTTCCGCCATTGCACCCCGCTTTCAATTTCGCTAAGAGACCGCCAACTTCTTTCACTGGCGCGAACCCCTTGGCGCAGCAGGCAATACCGGTAGAGGCATATGGCACGCATCGTGATGAAATTCGGCGGCACGTCCGTCGCGGATATGGATCGCATCAGGAATGTGGCCCGCCATGTGAAACGTGAAGTCGATGCCGGCCATGAGGTCGCGGTCGTCGTTTCCGCCATGTCCGGCAAGACCAACGAACTGGTCGCCTGGACGCGTGACGCTTCGCCGATGCATGACGCGCGCGAATATGATGCCGTGGTCGCCTCCGGCGAGCAGGTGACGTCCGGTCTGCTGGCCATCGCGCTGCAGAATATCGGCATCAATGCCCGCTCCTGGCAGGGCTGGCAGATCCCGATCAAAACCGACAACGCCCATGGCGCGGCGCGCATTCTCGATATCGATGGCACGGAACTGGTCCGCCGCTTCGGCGAGGGGCAGGTGGCCGTCATCGCCGGCTTCCAGGGGCTTGGCCCGGACAATCGGATCGCGACGCTCGGTCGCGGCGGTTCCGATACGTCGGCTGTGGCGATTGCAGCCGCGGTGAAGGCCGATCGTTGCGACATCTATACCGACGTCGACGGCGTCTACACGACCGATCCGCGCATCGAGCCGAAGGCCAAGCGCCTGAAGAAGATCGCGTTCGAGGAAATGCTGGAAATGGCCTCGCTCGGGGCCAAGGTCTTGCAGGTTCGCTCGGTCGAGCTTGCCATGGTATTCAAGGTCCGCACCTTCGTGCGCTCCAGTTTCGAAGACCCCGATGCACCGGGCATGGGCGATTTCTTGAATCCCCCCGGTACGCTGATTTGTGATGAGGAAGAGATCGTGGAACAGGAAGTCGTCACCGGCATCGCCTATGCCAAGGATGAAGCACAGATTTCGCTCCGGCGCCTGGCCGATCGGCCCGGCGTTTCGGCCGCGATCTTCGGGCCGCTCGCCGAAAGCCACATCAATGTCGACATGATCGTCCAGAACATTTCGGAAGACGGCTCGAAGACCGACATGACCTTCACGGTGCCCTCCAGCGATGTCGACAAGGCCCTGAAGGTTCTGAACGAATCCAAGGAAAAGATCGGCTTCGACGTCATCCAGAACGAATCGGGCCTGGTGAAGGTCTCGGTCATCGGCATCGGTATGCGCAGCCATGCCGGCGTGGCCGCGTCCGCTTTCCGCGCACTTGCTGAAAAAGGCATCAACATCAAGGCGATCACCACCTCGGAAATCAAGATTTCCATCCTGATCGACGGTGCTTACGCCGAATTGGCGGTTCGTACTTTGCATTCCGTCTACGGTCTGGATAAGAGTTAAGCGACGCAGTTACGGTCGCTTCCGGCGCTTGATAATGCCGGGGCGATTGCTATCTGCCCTTGATGATTTCAGATACGGAGACGTTGCGCGATGAGAGACCTTTCCGCGGGTCCACGCGTCCTTCTCAAGCGGTTGCGCGAACTGATGGCGGAACCGCTCGAGCCGCAGGAGCGACTTGACCAGATTGTCCGCCAGATCGCTCAGAACATGGTCGCGGAAGTGTGTTCGGTCTACGTGCTGCGCTCCGACGGCGTGCTCGAACTCTATGCCACCGAAGGCCTGAACAAGGACGCCGTCCATCTCGCGCAACTGCAGATGGGGCAGGGGCTCGTCGGCACGATCGCCGCTTCCGCCCGGCCGCTCAATCTCTCCGACGCCCAGGCGCATCCGGCCTTTACCTACCTGCCGGAGACCGGCGAGGAGGTCTACCATTCCTTCCTCGGCGTGCCGATCCTGCGCACCGGCCGCTCGCTCGGCGTTCTCGTCGTGCAGAACAAGGCAAGCCGCACCTATCGTGACGACGAGGTCGAGGCGATGGAGACGACGGCGATGGTGCTCGCCGAGATGGTGGCGACCGGGGAACTGAAGAAGCTCACCCGTCCGGGACTGGAACTCGACCTGTCGCGCCCGGTGACGATCGAGGGCAACAGTTTCGGAGAAGGCATCGGCCTCGGCTACGTCGTGCTGCACGAACCGCGCATCGTCGTCACCAATCTGTTGAACGACGATACCGACCACGAGCTTGGCCGGCTGGCCGAGGCGCTGGGATCCTTGCGCATTTCCATCGACGACATGCTGTCGCGCCGCGACGTGTCGATGGAAGGCGAGCACCGCGCCGTGCTGGAAGCCTACCGGATGTTTGCCCATGACCGGGGCTGGGTGCGCAAGCTCGAAGAGGCTATCCGCAACGGCCTCACCGCCGAAGCCGCCGTCGAGCGGGTGCAGAGCGAGACCAAGGCGCGGATGATCCGGCTGACGGATCCTTACCTGCGCGAGCGCATGCACGATTTCGACGACCTCGCCAACCGGCTGCTGCGCCAGCTGACCGGCTATGGCGCGCGGCTGTCGGCCAGCGATTTCCCGCCCGATGCCATCGTCGTCGCCCGCGCCATGGGGGCGGCCGAACTGCTGGATTATCCGCGCGAGAACGTGCGCGGCCTGGTGCTGGAAGACGGCGCCGTGACAAGCCATGTGGTGATCGTCGCCCGGGCCATGGGCATTTCCGTGGTGGGGCAGGCGGCGGGTGTCGTGGCGTTGGCCGAAAACGGCGATGCTGTTATCGTCGATGGCGACGGCGCCCAGGTGCATCTGCGGCCAATGGCGGACCTGCAGCGGGCATACGAGGAAAAGGTGAGGCTGCGCGCCCGTCGGCAGGCACAGTTCCGGGCGCTGCGTGGCATCGAGCCGGTGACCAAGGACGGCAAGCGGATCAAGCTGCAGATGAATGCCGGCCTGCTGGTCGATCTGCCGCAACTGGCCGAATCCGGCGCGGAGGGCATCGGCCTGTTCCGCACCGAGTTGCAGTTCATGATCGCCTCGACCATGCCGAAGATGGAGGAGCAGGAAGCCTTCTATCGCAACGTCATCAAGCAGGCGGCCGGCAAGCCGGTGACCTTCCGCACGCTCGATATCGGCGGCGACAAGGTCGTGCCCTATTTCCGCGCGGCGGAAGAGGAAAACCCGGCGCTCGGCTGGCGGGCGATCCGCCTGTCGCTGGACCGTCCCGGCCTGTTGCGCACGCAGTTACGCGCCATGCTTCGGGCCTCCGCCAGCCAGGAACTGCGCATCATGCTGCCGATGGTGACGGAAGTTGCCGAGTTGCGTACCGTGCGAGAACTCCTTCAGAAGGAAATCCAGCGCCAGTCCAAGGTCGGCGAGCAATTGCCGCGCAAGTTGCAGTTCGGCGCCATGCTGGAAGTGCCGGCCCTGCTCTGGCAGCTCGACGAACTGATGCAGGAAGTCGATTTCGTCTCGGTCGGCTCCAACGACCTGTTCCAGTTCTCGATGGCGGTCGACCGCGGCAATGCGCGGGTGGCGGATCGTTTCGACGTGCTCGGTCGGCCGTTCCTGCGCATCCTGCGCGACATCATCCGCGCCGGTGACCGCAACGAAACGTCGGTCACGCTCTGCGGCGAAATGGCGAGCAAGCCGCTGTCCGCCATGGCGTTGCTCGGCCTCGGCTACCGCTCCGTCTCGATGTCGCCGACGGCCGTCGGCCCGGTCAAGGCCATGCTGCTCGCCGTCGATCTCGACAAGCTCTCGGCCATGCTGCACGCGGCACTGGACGACCACAAGGACCTGACGCCATTGCGGGAGAAGCTTTTGGCATTTGCGGCGGAGCATGGGGTGCCGGTTTAGGGATTGGCATTGGAGTCCGCTGTGGGCTCACCCCCCTCTGTCGGCTACGCCGACATCTCCCCCTCAAGGGGGGAGATTGACCGCAACGATTGTGCGTCCCTGACTATGGTGTAGATAGGGAAAAGAATGATCTCCCCCCTTTGAGGGGGAGATGTCACGTGAGTGACAGAGGGGGGTAAGCCTCCGCAAGCTCGGACAGAATGAAGGACGGACGCGCGAAGCGGCACGCCCCACGGAGACTACATTGGCCACACTTCCTGTTGAAAAAATGCGCGAGCTGGAGCGGCGCTTCGGCGAGATCGAGGCGCGGATGTCGGAGGGGCCGGCGGCGGATGTTTATGTGAAGCTGGCGTCGGAATATTCCGAGTTGCAGCCGGTGGTGACGAAGATCCGGCTGTATGAGAAGGCGCTGGCCGAGCTTGCCGATGTCAACACGCTGATGAACGATCGCACCACCGATCGCGAGATGCGCGACCTCGCCGAGATGGAAAAGCCGGAGATCGAGGAACGCATCGAGGCGCTGGAAAAGGACATGCAGATCCTGCTCCTGCCGAAGGACGCCGCCGACGAAAAGAGCGCGATCCTGGAAATCCGCGCCGGTACGGGCGGGTCGGAGGCGGCGCTGTTTGCCGGCGACCTTTTTCGCATGTACGAGCGTTATGCATCCGACAAGGGGTGGAAGGTCGAGGTGCTGTCGGCGAGCGAAGGCGATGCCGGCGGTTACAAGGAAATCATCGCCACCGTGACCGGGCGCGGCGTGTTCTCCAAGCTGAAATTCGAATCCGGCGTTCACCGGGTGCAGCGCGTGCCGGACACGGAAACGCAGGGCCGCATCCATACATCGGCGGCGACTGTCGCGGTTTTGCCGGAAGCGGAAGATATCGATATCGAGATCCGCAACGAGGATATCCGCATCGATACGATGCGCTCCTCCGGCGCCGGCGGCCAGCACGTCAACACGACGGACTCGGCCGTGCGCATCACCCATCTGCCGACCGGCATCGTCGTCACCTCTTCTGAAAAATCGCAACACCAGAACCGCGCCAAGGCGATGCAGGTTTTGCGGTCGCGGCTCTACGACATGGAGCGGCAGAAGGCGGACAATGAGCGCTCCGCCTCGCGCAAGAGCCAGGTCGGTTCCGGCGACCGGTCCGAGCGCATCCGCACCTATAACTTTCCGCAGGGTCGCGTCACCGATCACCGCATCAACCTGACGCTTTACAAGATCGACCGGATGATGATGGGCGAAATCGACGAGGTGGTGGACGCACTGCTTGCCGATTACCAGGCGGACCAGCTGGCACAGCTCGGCGAGATCCAGGGATGACCGATACGCTCGACAGCCTGTTTGCCGAGGCGAAGGCCCGATTCCTGCAGGCGCATATCGGCGAGGCGGCGCTGGATGCGCGCGTGCTGATCGGCGGATTGCTTGACCTCCCCACATTGGCGTTCGTGACGCGCGGCAGCGAATCGGTGTCGGTTGAAGATGCGCAGCGCATACGCGACGCCATTGCCCGCCGCGCGGCGCATGAGCCGGTCTATCGCATTCTCGGGTGGCGCGAATTCTACGGGCTGACGCTTGGCATGTCGAAGGACACGCTGGAGCCACGGCCGGATTCGGAAATGATCGTCGAGGGGCTGATCCCGGTCGCCCGGAAGATCGTCGCGGAAAACGGTTCCTGCCGGATCATCGATCTCGGCACGGGCACGGGGGCCATCTGCCTGGCGCTGCTCAGCGCGGTGCCGGAAGCGACCGGGGTGGGCTCGGATCTTGCCGCGGGTGCGGTGGAGATGGCGCGGGCGAACGCGGCGCGCAATGGTCTCGACGGGCGGTTCACGGGGATCGAAAGCGACTGGTTCGAACAAATTAACGGCACGTTTGACATCATTGTGTCGAATCCACCCTATATAAGGACCGATGTCGTTGCGTCCCTGGCGCCTGAAGTGAAGGACCATGATCCGGCTTTGGCGCTGGACGGTGGCGCCGATGGGCTGGATGCCTATCGCACGCTTGCTGCCGGTGCGGCCGCGCATCTGGCACCCGGCGGGGTCGTCGGGGTCGAGATCGGCTACGACCAGATGCAGGTCGTCGGCCAGCTTTTTGCCGATAATGGTTTCCGGGCGATCGACCGCGTGCGCGATCTCGGCGGAAATGACAGGGCGATCCTGTTCGAACTGTTGCCGTAACCCCGCAAAACCAGCGGAAAATGGCGGGTTCTTTTTAGAGACCATGAAGAAAAGGCTTGGAATCAAAGAGGAAGCGGGCTAGGTTCACCCTCACGCACTGGGTAGAAGGTCTAAGATCTGAGATTCGTTCCGGTCAGACCTAGCCGCAGGGATTGCTCTCACAAAAGAGTTGCTAAGGTTCGACAGTGCCTGGTGCGGGTACCTGTTAATTTGACTTTAACCAGCGACGGTACCGTCATGAGACGGTTGGGTCGCGGCGCGTGTCTGCCTGACCCGGAATTCTCTTGAAGAATTTCTGGCGGGCCACGAAGCCACAAGATCATCAATATCAAGAGAATCCAGGTGAGTGAACGATGAGGCCAGGACAGCAGAACAAGCGCGGCCGTGGGCGTAATAACAATACCAACACCAGCAACAACAATGGCGGTGGCAATAACAACAATCATAACCGGAAGGGCTCGAACCCGCTGACCCGGACCTATGATAGTTCCGGTCCGGACGTGAAGATTCGTGGTACCGCGCAGCACATCGCCGAAAAATATGCGACGCTTGCCCGTGACGCTCAAAGTTCCGGTGACCGGGTCGTGGCGGAGAACTATCTCCAGCACGCCGAGCATTACAACCGCATCATTGCCAGCGCCCAGGCGCAGATGCAGGAACGCTTCCAGCGCGACGACCGCACTGATTACAACGATCGCAACGACTATCAGGACCGCGACGGCAACGAGCGCGACGACGATATGGATCAGGGCGATACCGAGGACAATTCGGGCGGCCAGGACCAGCAGGTCGAGCAGCAGCAGCGGCACCATCAGCAGGCAGAGCGCCAGCAGCGGCAGCACCGCCAGCCGGAGGGTGAACGCCAGCAGGACCCAGAGCGTCAGGCCCAGCCCGATCAAGAACGCCAGCCGCGCCAGGAACGCCAGCGCCAGCAGGACCGTCCGCGCCAGCCGCGCGCCGAGCAGGCCCAGCCGCGTCCCGATCTGGCGCCGCAGCCCGTCATCGACGGTTCCGGCCCACAGCCGGTGATCGAAGGCACGCCCGCCGAGGTTTCGCTGGAAGAGGAAGCACCGACCGGCCGCGCCCCGACGCGCCGCCGTACCGCACCGCGCCCCCGCCGCCAGCCACGCCGTGGCGAAGCCGGTGGTGACGAAGCTGCTGCTTCGGGTGAAGAGGGTGGCGATCAGGGCGGCGACAAGCCGGCTCTGGCCGAGGCCGCCGGCGAATAAGCCGGACGAGATGCCGGAAACGGCGGCCGATATTCATGTGAGGTAAAACCCGGTGGGCTCTTGAGCTGCCGGGTTTTGCTTTTTCAGGATTCCTTCAGCGACAGGGGATTGTCGAGGCTGCCGATCAGGGTCGAGCTTGCCGCGTTGAGGCCGGCGACATCGACGGTGATGCCGTTGGCCTTGAAGCGGTGGACGACCTTTTCCAGCGCCGCGACCGCGGTGATATCCCAGAAATGGGCTCGCGAGACATCAATGAGAACATGCATGCCTTCGGCTTCGTCGAGGGTGAAGGATTCGATGAAGGCATCGGCGGACGCGAAGAAGATCTGGCCGGTGACGCGGTAGGTCACCATTGCAGCCGCCGCATCCGGCAGGGTCTCCACGCGCATCAGTCGGGCGACCTTGAAGGCGAAGAACACGCCGCTGAGGAGGACGCCGACGGCGACGCCGAGCGCGAGGTTGGCGCTGAACACGGTGACGACGACTGTCACCAGCATGACGGCGCTCGACATCCGGGGGTGAACCACGAGCGTGCGCAGCGACGACCAGTCGAACGTGTCGATCGAAACCATGACCATGATGGCGACGAGGGCCGCCACCGGCACCTGTGACACCCATGGCTTGAGCAGGACCATCAGGATCAGCAGCAGGGCGCCGGCGAACAGGGTCGAGAGCCGGCCGCGCCCGCCATATTTCACGTTGCTGACCGTCTGGCCGATCATGCCGCAGCCGGCAATGCCGCCGAACAGGCTAGCGGCGGTGTTGGCGATGCCGAGGCCCGTGCATTCCCGGTTCTTCGAGCTTGGCGTATCCGTCAAGTCATCGACGACGCTGGCGGTCATCATCGATTCGAGCAGGCCGACCATGGCGATGGCAAGCGCCGGGGCCGCGATGATCTTCAGGGTCTCAAGCGTCATGGGAACGGTCGGCCAGGCGAAGATCGGCAGCGAATCCGGCAGCTTTCCGAGATCCGCGACGGTCAGGACCGGAAGATCCAGTGCCACGGCGGCGATGGTGAGAAGGAGGATGCAGATCAGCGGCGAGGGGACGGCGGTCGTGATCCGGGGCGCGAGATAGATCACCGCGAGGCCGGCAGCCAGCATGGCATAGGACGTCCAGTCACCGCCGATGATGTGCGGCAGCTGCGCCGCGAAGATCAGGATCGCCAGCGCGTTGACGAAGCCGGTGCGCACGGATTTGGACACAAACCGCATGAGCACGCCGAGCCGCAGCAGGCCGAAGACGATCTGGATCAGGCCGGCCAGCAAACCGGCGGCAAGAAGATATTGCAGGCCGTGGGCATGGACGAGCGGGGCGGCGACCAGCGCGACGGAGCCAGCGGCGGCGGAGATCATCGCGGGGCGTCCGCCGGTAAAGGCGATGACGATGCCGATGATGAAGGAGGCGAATAGGCCGACTTCCGGATCGACGCCGGCGACGAAGGAGAAAGCAACGACTTCCGGGATCAACGCGAAGGTCGCGACGGCGCCGGCGAGCATTTCGCGGATGGGATTGGCGGACCAATCCCGACGGATGGATGACAAAGACATGAAGTGAGATCTCGCAACGCATGGCAAGCGCGCGGTGGCGCGATTTTATCGGGACATGCAGGTGTGCGTTGTCTGGCGGATCGGCGGCCAGAAGAGCCACCCGGAATTGCACCGGGTCCGTGGTGAGTGTGTCGCTTATAAACCGGGTTTTCGCGGCGATGCAACACGGGATTTTTCAAGGGTCGGGTCGGAGGAATTCTATTTCGCGGCGACGATAAAATGCCTCTTTAATTTGCAAAAAATTGCACCCATATTCCTCTCAAGTTGTCGTGGCTGTCTTTTGGCAGCGGAACGACGAGACACGGGCTTGCCTTTTCAGGGGGCCTCAATCCAACCGTCGGCAGTGCCATCAACGGGCTGACCGATTTCCGGAGGTAGACTGATGAATATTGAAAAATACTCCGAGCGCGTGCGCGGTTTCCTGCAATCCGCCCAGACCTATGCGCTGGCCCAGGGGCATCCGCAATTCGTTCCCGAACATCTGCTGAAAGTCCTGCTCGATGACGACCAGGGCATGGCAGCCTCGCTGATCGATCGCGCTGGCGGCAGCGCCAAGGATGCCAAGCTCGCCAATGACGGTGCGCTGGCCAAGCTTCCGAAAGTATCCGGCGGCAACGGCTCGATCTCGCTGTCGCAGCCGCTGGCCAAGGTGTTCACCACGGCTGAAGAAGCTGCCAAGAAGGCGGGCGACAGTTTCGTCACCGTCGAGCGGCTGCTGCAGGCGCTGATCATCGAAACGTCGGCTGCGACCTCGGGCATCCTGTCGAAGGCTGGCGTGACGGCGGCCAAGCTCAACCAGGTGATCAACGACATCCGCAAGGGACGCACCGCCGACGGGGCGAACGCCGAAGCCGGGTTTGACGCGCTGAAAAAATATGCCCGCGACCTGACGGCGGATGCCCGCGACGGCAAGCTCGACCCGGTGATCGGTCGCGACGATGAAATCCGCCGTACGATCCAGGTCCTGTCGCGCCGCACCAAGAACAACCCGGTCCTGATTGGTGAACCCGGCGTCGGCAAGACGGCAATCGCGGAAGGCCTGGCCTTGCGCATCATCAACGGTGACGTGCCCGAAAGCCTCAAGGACAAGAAGCTGATGGCGCTCGACATGGGCGCGCTCATCGCCGGTGCAAAATTCCGCGGCGAATTCGAAGAACGGCTGAAGGCCATTCTCTCCGAAGTCCAGGCGGAAGCCGGCGAGATCGTCCTGTTCATCGACGAAATGCACACGCTGGTCGGTGCCGGCAAGGCGGATGGCGCGATGGATGCGTCCAACCTCCTGAAGCCCGCGCTTGCACGCGGCGAACTGCACTGCGTCGGCGCGACCACGCTCGACGAGTATCGCAAGCACGTGGAAAAAGACGCGGCCCTTGCCCGCCGGTTCCAGCCGGTCATGGTCAACGAGCCGAATGTCGAGGACACGATCTCGATCCTGCGGGGCCTCAAGGAAAAGTACGAACAGCACCACAAGGTGCGGATCTCCGATTCCGCGTTGGTGGCGGCCGCGACCCTGTCGAACCGCTACATTACCGACCGGTTCCTGCCGGACAAGGCGATCGACCTGATGGACGAGGCCGCATCCCGGCTGCGCATGCAGGTGGATTCCAAGCCCGAGGAACTGGACGAACTCGACCGGCGCATCATGCAGTTGAAAATCGAGCGCGAGGCCCTGAAGAAGGAAACCGACCGCGCCTCGAAGGACCGGCTGGAAAAACTCGAACTGGACCTGACCGGGTTGGAAGAGCAAGCCGATGCGCTGACGGCGCGCTGGCAGGCGGAAAAGTCGAAGCTCGGCCTGGCTGCCGATCTCAAGAAGCAGCTCGACGAGGCCCGCAACGAACTGGCGATCGCCCAGCGCAAGGGCGAGTTTCAGCGGGCTGGCGAGCTTGCCTATGGCGTGATCCCGAAGCTCGAAAAGGAGCTGGAGGCATCCGAAGCCCAGGATTCGACGACCAATTCGATGGTGCAGGAAGTCGTCACACCGGACAACATCGCCCATGTGGTTTCCCGCTGGACCGGTATTCCGGTGGAAAAGATGCTCGAAGGGCAGCGCGACAAGCTGCTGCGTATGGAAGATGAACTCGGCAAATGGGTTGTCGGCCAAGGTGATGCGGTTCAGGCTGTGTCGCGCGCGGTTCGTCGTTCGCGCGCCGGTCTGCAGGATCCAAACCGTCCGATCGGTTCGTTTATCTTCCTCGGGCCGACCGGCGTGGGCAAGACCGAGCTGACCAAGGCCTTGGCTCGTTTCCTGTTCGACGACGATACGGCACTGGTGCGCATGGACATGTCGGAATATATGGAGAAACACTCCGTATCCCGGCTGATCGGCGCACCTCCCGGCTATGTCGGCTACGAGGAAGGCGGCGCGCTGACCGAGGCGGTGCGGCGCAAGCCTTATCAGGTCGTGCTGTTCGACGAGATCGAGAAGGCGCATCCGGACGTGTTCAACGTTCTGCTGCAGGTTCTCGATGACGGCCGCCTGACCGATGGCCAGGGCCGCACCGTCGATTTCCGCAACACGATGATCATCATGACTTCCAATCTCGGGGCGGAATACCTGTCCCAGCTTGGCGAGAACGATGACAGCGACCAGGTGCGCGATCAGGTGATGGATGTGGTGCGCGGTCATTTCCGCCCCGAATTCCTCAACCGGATCGACGAGATCATCCTGTTCCACCGCCTGAAGCGCGCAGAGATGGGGGCGATCGTCGATATCCAGCTGACTCGCCTGAAGCAGCTCCTGGCCGATCGCAAGATCACGCTCGAACTCGACGACGAGGCCCGCGCCTTCCTCGCCGACAAGGGCTACGATCCGGCCTATGGCGCGCGTCCGCTGAAGCGGGCCGTGCAGAAATACGTCCAGGACCCGCTCGCCGAGCAGATTCTGCAGGGCAACTTCCCGGATGGCTCGACGATCAAGGCGTTTGCCGGGTCGGACCGGCTGAACTTCAAGCTGCGGGACGGGGCGGAGAAGGCCGCGGCGTAAGGATCGACTGCGATCGCAATGACCATCAGACCTCCCCGGTTTTCCGGGGAGGTTTTTTGCGCTATCGGTCCGTGGTTTGCGACCGCGCGCGCTTGATCCAATCCAGCAAGGCCCGAAGCTTGGGCGTCAGGTTCCGGCGGTTCGGATAATAGAGGTAGAAACCGGCGAATGGCGGGCTGTACTCTTCCAGCACGGGCACGAGTGCACCTTTCTCGATCAGCGGGCGGAACGTCTCCTCCATGCCGAAGGTGATGCCGGCGCCCGACAGCGCCAGGCGGATCATCAGGCCCATGTCGTTGGTGGTGAACTCGGGCTCCACCGCCACACTGAAATCCTTGCCGTCCTCCGTGAATTCCCAGCGATACGGCGCAATCCCCGGTCCCGGGCGCCAGCCGATGCAGCGATGATGCGCCAGGTCTCGAGGGTGATTGGGCCGCGCCACTTTTTTCAGATAGGCGGGTACGCAAACGGCAAACTGACGCTGCAGGCCGGAAACGGAAACGGCGATCATGTCCTGTGCGACGACTTCGCCGAGCCGAACCCCGGCATCATAGCCCTCAGCGACAATGTCGAATTCCTCATCGGACACGGTGATGTCGATCTGCACATCCGGGTTGGCTTCCGCAAAGGCTGCCAGCAGGTCTCCGGATAGAAAACTTTCCGCGATTGATGAGACGGCGAGCCGCAACTGGCCGCGCAGGTGGCCACGGGCCTCCGCGACGGTCGACACCGCAGTCGAGATGTCGGCAATTGCCGGACCGATGTCGTCAAACAGGCGCTGGCCCTCTTCCGTCAGGCTGACACTGCGCGTCGTCCGTCGCACCAGCAGAATGCCGAGCGTTTCCTCCAGCCTGGAGATCGTCTGGCTGACCGCCGAGCGCGTGACCCCCAGCCGGTCGGCCGCGGCACGAAAGCTGCGCTCTCGGGCGACAACGGCAAAGACGGAAAGTGCATTCAGGTCCGGTGACATTGGTTAGCTATCCTTGCCGTCGAGATCATCAATAAGCGGCTTATCGCGACAATGGTCTGTCCCTATCCTGTCCGCAAGCACCAAGCTTGAAACGGAAGGAAAGATCATGTCAGACGAGAAAACAGTCCTCATCACCGGCGCCTCCAGCGGGATCGGCGCGGGCATTGCCCGTGAACTCGGCCGTCCCGGATACAGGCTGATGCTCGGTGCGAGGCGCACCGACCGACTGGAGACATTGGCCGAGGAACTTCGCGCGGCCGGCGGCATGGTGGAGACGCGTCGGGTCGACGTGACCGACCGCGCGGATGTGGCGGTCTTTGCCGATGCCGCGCGGGCCGCTTTCGGCAAGGTTGATGTCATCGTCAACAATGCCGGCATCATGCCGCTGTCGCTGATGGCCTCCATGAAGGTCGATGAATGGGACCGGATGGTCGACGTCAATATCAAGGGTGTCCTTCATGGCATCGCCGCCGTGCTGCCGGAGATGACGAAACGAAGCTCGGGTCACATCATCAACATCGCCTCGATCGGTGCGCTCAATGTGGTTCCGACGGCTGCCGTCTATTGCGCCACCAAGTTCGCCGTGCGGGCGATTTCCGACGGGTTGCGGCAGGAGCGGGACGATATCCGCGTGACCTGCATCCATCCGGGCGTCGTGGAAAGCGAACTGGCCGGGACGATCACCGACCCCGCCGCCGCCGAGGCGATGAAGGCCTACCGCGCCATCGCGCTGCAGCCCGACGCGATCGGGCGGGCCGTCCGCTTTGCGATCGAGCAGCCGGCGGATGTCGATGTGAACGAAATCGTCGTGCGTCCGACGCGGACGGCGCACTGATGGTCAGAATCGCCATGGTCTTGTCGATAGCGGCGGTGCTGACGGGCACCGCCTTGGCCCAAACGGAGGACGACACGATGAACGCAACGCATGAACCGCATCCCTATATCGGCCTCTGGGTGACGAAGGATGAGCGTGTCCGCCACGAACTTCTTGCCAACGGTCGCTATGACGAAGCGCGTGGCACGCGGGAAAGCGCCTATCAGGGTCGCTACGAGGTGAGTGGCGATCACATCGAATATTGGGATGATACCGGCTTCACCGCCGATGGCGATTTCATCGACGGCGTTCTCCATCACGGCGGCATGATCCTCTATCGCAAGCGGTAGAATATTCCGATGGCCGTGGTGCTACTGCGCCGCCGCCACTTCCGCCGTGCCGTTGTCCTTGGCCAGCAATTCGTCGATGCGGGTGCGCTCTTCCTCGAATTGCGCCAAAGCCGGGCCATCGAGCGACTTTCCGCCGGGCAGGCGAATGCGCAGCGGATCGACGCGGTTGCCGTTGACGATCAACTCGTAATGCAAATGCGGCCCGGTGGACAGGCCGGTGGTCCCGACCCAGCCGATCACCTGGCCCTGGACGACCTTGGCGCCGGCGGTGACGCCCTTGGCGATGGTGCTCTGGTGATTGTAGGACGAGACATAGCCGTTGGCATGGCGGATCAGCGTCTGATTGCCGTAGCCGCCGCTATCCCAGCCGGCCTTCTCGACGACGCCATTGCCGGCCGCGATGATCGGCGTGCCGCGCGGGGCCGCCCAGTCGACGCCGGTATGCATGCGTGAGAAGCCGAGGATCGGATGGCGGCGCATGCCGAAGCCGGACCGGAACGTGCCGTTCGGCACGGGATTGCGCAGCAGGAACTGGCGAATACTCTTGCCCTGCTCGTTGTAGTAGTCGATCGAATTGTCTTCCGGGTCCTGGAAACGATAGAACTTCGTCTGCGCATCGCCGAACTTGGCGTTGACATAGAGCAATTCGCTGTCGTCCGTCGCCTTGCCGCTCTCATCAGTGACCGAGAAGAAGGCTTCGAGGCTGTCGGTCGGCTTCAGCTGCGCCTGGAAATCGACATTGCTCGCCAGAAGCTTGATGATCTGCGCCACCATGGTGGAATTCATGCCGTAGGAGAGGGCGGCGCGATAGACGCCGTCATAGACGCGGGGCAGGTCGCGGCCCGCACTGATCGCCGGCGTGCCGGTATCGTCGAAGGCACTGGCGACGGCGGCGAGCGGCGGCGGCTCGTAGCCCTTGACGAAATTGCCGCCATCGTCGAGCGCCATGGTAAAGACATGGGCGCCGCGCGAATAGACGCTGGCGCGCACGACCTTGGCTTCCTCGTTCTCGCCCTTCTGGATGATGCCGATGCGCAGGACATCGCCTTCCTGCAATTCCGTCGCATCGAGCGCCGGCCGCAGGTAACCGGCGAGATCCTCGGCCTGGGCCTTGCCATAACCGGCATTGATCAGCACGGCGGCGATCGGCGTCGCGCGGCGCACTGGGATGACGTCGTCGGCATATTCCGTGGTCTGGCCGGCGGTGTTCTCGAAGGCCGAGACCGTCATGTTCTCCTCGACGATACGCGCCGACAGACCCTGGATCAGGTCGATGTCGGAAGCGTCGGAGGCGAAGCGGCGTGGATCGACATAGAAGAGCGAGGCGAGCTGGGTATTGCCGTCGGTGAGAACGGATCCGTTGGTGCGGACATTCTCCTCGACCTCGTCCATCGACATGGAGGGGGCGAATTTCAGCGTCGATCCCTTGAGCGGGAAATCGATCGTTTTCAGGGCCACCTCGGATTCGACGTCGGAACCGTAAATCGTCCCGGTGCGGCTGACCGGCGGCGCGGCCTGCGCCTCATCGCTGGAAAAGATCGCCAGCGGATCGAAGGAGGGATACTTCTCGGCCGCCTGGTGATTGGCGGCCAGCGTCATCTTCACATGGGCAAACGGCTGGCGGCGCACCACCTCCTTGTCGCCGTCCCGCGTCATCGTCGAGACTTCGAGAATGGTGCGATCGGAGGGCTTGGCGACGATATTCGGCGTCAGGACGCGGTTGCCGCGCTTGGCGGCGGCGGTCGGCTGGCTTCCGCGGGCGGACGGATCCATCACCGCCGCGTAGGCTTCCGCCGGAATGGCGAGCTGCTGGCGGCCGTCGAGCGCCGCAAAAAGCGCGACGCCCATCAAAAGGCTGGAGGTGATGCCGGTCAGGAACGTGCCCGACAGCCAGCGCAAGGAAATCTCGCG